>CAWKFV010000001.1:0-167102 GCA_963848865.1 uncultured Flavobacteriaceae bacterium
TTCAGTTGCGCCACGAGGCCTAATATTTTTATTTCTCCACCTTCTACCAGCGGCCGATTTCAAGTACTTTTCCCTATCCCTTGCTTCCCTTCTGCTTAAAAGTTTCTCCACATGGATAATTTTCCAGGGAACATAAGCTTTAGTTGAGGACATCTTTTTATTATTGTGCTCGGCTAGCCTCCTTTCCATGTCGTTGGTCATGCCAACATAAAAACGTCCAAATTTAGAACTAAACAGTACGTAAACAAAGAACATCTTTAATACTTTTAGCGCCCTGCCCGAACGTTCCTAACGTCAGTTCGGTACGGGCGGGTATTCAGTTGCGCCACGAGGCCGTTATTTTCCGCGTTAGCGGGGTGCAAATATATTTCTTTTTACATTTACCGCAAAATTAAGACCACCATATTAGATGGATATTAAAAGCTATATCAGGGACGTACCAGATTTTCCAAAACAAGGAATACTTTTCAAGGACATCACCCCTTTGTTAAAAAACCCAGATTCGCTCAAAGCCGGTGTTTTAGCACTGTTGGAGTTGGTTGGAGAGTTAAGGATAGACAAGGTGGTAGGGATGGAGAGTAGGGGTTTTATATTCGGTCCCGTTTTGGCTCATGAGCTAAATGCCGGTTTTGTACCTGTTAGAAAGCCAGGAAAACTTCCATCAGAAAAAATAAGTGAGGAGTTTGATTTGGAATATGGTTCCGATGCTTTGGAAATTCACATTGATGCGATTCAAAAAGGAGATAAGGTGTTAATACACGACGATGTTATTGCCACTGGTGGTACAGCGGCGGCCGTATGTAAATTGGTAGAGCGATTAGGTGGTGAAGTAGTTCAACTAAACTTCTTAATTGAGTTGGGGTTTCTAAATGGTAGAAAGAAATTAAAGGGTTATGAAATCAAAACGCTTTTAAAATACTAATCCAAGGCTCTAGTTGTAACGTAATATCGCCAGCCAATAATGGCAAGTTGTAGCTTAGAGGCTTTGGATAAATCTAACTGTCTTTTAGAATAAGAGGGGAGCAGTACTTTATTTAGTTTTGCCAAAATCTTGAACATTATTTTGTACCATTTAATTTAGGTAAAAATACAAAAATAAAAACGCGGCATTTGCCGCGTTTTTTGTTAAACCTTTTCCAAGCAACTTTAAATGGTACTTAGTATAATGGATAGTAATAGAAGGACTAAAATTTTTATCAATGTTATCATTTTGATTGTTTTAGATTGTTGAATTGATGTTTGTTTTCTAATTGTTTTAAGAAGATACGGGGTAAATAAATAGCGCTCCAAAGGTTTTTTGTTAAATTGATATAATTGAATACACTATTGAAACCAAAATAATGGATTGAATTATAAAATATTTAGGTATATCTACAATTATATTGCTATATGTAATATTAAATACAGCTTCTTGTTAGGAATTTCAACATTTGTAGGTGGTAATTAGTACAATTGGGAATTACTTAGGGCATTTTCATTTAGAAAACATCCTTTTTTGTCAAAAACGTTTTTGGAAAAGAAAAAGCCAATACAATTTTTGTATTGGCTTTTCTAAAAAATAATGTATCGATTTCTCGGTGAATCAGTTTGTTTTGGTAGTTATTTCCACCACACCATTTTTCGCTTTTTCCCCGTATTTTTTAATGGCATCCGAACCTTTGCTCACATCTACAGATTTGATTTTACTTTTGTCCAGTTCTTCCACATCTTTTTCAGTACTTTCTTTACCATCTATAAAAAATAATGGTTTTTCATCACTACTGGTATTCAGGAAAAAGAAACCGCTACCTTCTTTTTCTATGATTTCAATATCATGGTCAGCGTCGGAATCAGAATGGATATAAACGTGCTTTTTGGAACCGGGCTTTACCTTTTTAATTATGACGTTTTTGTTTTTAGCCTTAGTCATCATCATTTTGTATTAAAATAAAAGAGTCCTCCTCTACATCTATGTTCATTTCTTCTAACTCTTCCGCACTTACCTCTTTACCATTTATAGTTACTTTTTCCTTCCCATTAATTTTTTGGATGATGATTTCTTTGTTTTCTGAGTCATTATTGGACCTGTGTATCCAAACCTTGGAAGGATTTTGGTCGTGAAGTATTACTTTGCTTCCGTTTCCAATTGAAACACGGTTGTTTTCCGTATCTATTAAAATGTATGTGGGATTTATAGTGTCATTATCGGATTCGGAACTATGTCTGCTACTGAATTCTCCAGAATTCTTTGAGCCTCCAACAACCTCAATGGATAAGGAGGTAATCTCGCCTTTGTCATTGCGAACTGTAGTATAGGAAAAGTCTATCGCGTTCTTCTTTAAGTCGGTCTTCATTTTCATCAATTGCTCGTCGGTGGTCTCCTTGTCTATTATCAATTCTATTAGTTCTCCTGCTTTCGTAGAGTGTTCTGAAGTATTAAATTGATAATGGGTCTTGACATTGAAACTTAGAAGAAATAGCGCCAAAAATGGAAGGATTATAAGACTCTTTAATGCTTTTGATTTGGGGGATGGATTTTGATTGATCATGACGATTCGTTTTTTGATTAATGAATTAAAAAATGGATTTACGATTGAGAGATTCTGTTGGCCTACTGCTTGTTTCAGGAGGATATATTGATATTCTTTTCTATTGATATTTTCTTTTTGCGCATTGGCATCGGCCAAAAATTCCAGATTTTCCTTCATGGACTTTCTGTATAGCCAAGCAAAGGGATTGAACCATTGGAAGCATAGCAATAGTTCCATTAAAACAATATCAACAGAATGTTTTTGACTTGAATGTGTTTTTTCGTGTTCGAGGATGGCATTCAGCTCATTTGTCGAGTGTAAGGATGGATTATAAACAATCCATTTAAAAAATGAGAAAGGTGAGATTTTTTCATTGCTCTCGATAAAATTGAAGTTTTTACCTTCCTCTGTTTTTCCCTTTTTTATGATACCGTAAAGTTGGTAAACTTCCAGGGCTAGTCGGTATAAAAATAGGATTACGCCTAGGAAATAGGCAAACGATAGTAAAACAGACCACTCAAGAAAAGAATTGTTTGAAGCGGTAATAGCAAAAGCACCGTTGCCGATTTTTTCTTGGGCCGAAAGTTCTAGGAAAACAGTTTTTGTAAAAACTACCAAAGGAAGAAAAACGGACACTACCAATCCGGTCAAAAGAAATATCCTATTTTCCTTAAAAAGCGTTTCCTTCTTTAACAACAATTGGTAGCACAAATAAAAAAGAAACAGTACGCCTCCGGATTTGAGTAAATAGACTATATAGGATTCCATTTTATTTGCGTTTTTCAATAAGGTTGATGATCTCTTTTAGTTCTTCAACAGAAATTTTCTCCTCTTTTGCAAAAAAGGAAACGAGGTTTTTATAGGAGTTATCAAAAAAATCTACCATACTGGAGTTCACAAACTTCTTTCTATAGTTCTCCTTGGACACTAATGGAAAGTATCGGTGTGTTTTTCCAAAAGCTTCATGACCAACATATTCCTTTTCTTCTAAGTTTCTAACAATGGTGGAAAGCGTATTATAATGCGGTTTGTCCCCTTCAATCTGCTCCATAATCTCTTTTACAAAAGCCTTTTTAAGATGCCAGAGGATTTTCATTATTTCCTCTTCTTTATTGGTCAATTTTTGCATTTCATTGTTTTTATCAAACGTATAACTATTTTTGTAGTTATACAACTATGTTTACAGTTATTTAACTATTATTTTAGTTTTTAAATCTCGATTTCATATACCAAGAAAGGGCTATTTAAAAAATTTCTTCTGTTATATTTGTTAAAACGAACAAATGTTAGATGCGCTTTTTATCCTTGCCGGACTGGGTTTGCTGATTGCGGGAGGAAACTGGCTTCTAAAATCTGCAGTAGATCTTTCCCTTAAGCTTGATATTCCAAAAATAGTAATTGGCATGACGGTGGTTTCCTTTGCTACCTCAGCGCCAGAACTTATTGTTAGTGTTAATGCAGCCTTGGATGGCTTTCCGGATTTGGCCCTGGGGAACGTGGTAGGTTCCAATATTGCCAATCTTGGTTTGGTCCTGGCGATAACTATTCTTTTAAGTCCTATTAATGTTAAAAGAAGTTTTTATACAACGGACTGGCCCGTTATGATGTTGGCGTCTTTATTATTTTTCTTTTTCATTTACTTTGATGGTGTCCTTCAACCATATGAAGGTATTATCATGGTGGCATGTCTTTTTGTTTTTCTCGTTTATCTGCTACGATTTCAAAAACCGGCCGTAGATAATGAAGATGTTGCTGAAAACGCCAGCCTTCCTATATATAAAACTGTACTGTTTCTAGGATTGGGTGGTTTGGCATTATGGGGAGGATCCGATCTTTTGATTAAAGGTGCTGTTGGGATGGCAACCGCACTCGGCGTTAGTGAACGCGTAATTGCTGTTACGGTTGTTTCAGTCGGTACAAGTATTCCGGAGTTGGCGGCTTCTATTATTGCGGTGCTAAAGAAGGAGAAGGCAATTTCCCTTGGAAACCTTATAGGTTCCAACATCTTCAATCTATTAGCGGTGCTAGGAATTACTGCTATTATTACCCCTATCTCGGTAATTGATCAAGGGCTATTGACCAACGACATTTTTTGGATGCTGGGAATTTCATTTCTTATACTTCCGTTGGTTTTTATTCCAAAAGGGCTACGACTAGGCTGGAGAGATGGCATTGTTTCTTGTCGGAATTTACATATCTTTTATCTACTTCACCATCGGCTAAAGGAATTATTGAATTTATATTGCTTTTATGTTAAAATCGTTGTTTTTCTTCTCTTTTTAGGAGGTTGTTCCACATTGTATGCGCAAGATTTTGATTTTCTTAGAGGTAAAGTATTGGATAAAGAAACAGGAGAACCCGTTGTATTTGCTACTGTAAGAATTAAGGATCAAGCGAAGGGGGTAATTACCAATATGGACGGTAGTTTTAGGCTGCCGCTTTTCTAACGAATACGGGCGAATCCATAGAAATATCTTCAATGGGTTACGAGAAAAAAAGTACAAATTTTGGAACTATCCCCAAAGGATATTAATATAATACGTTTAAAACATGGGGTGCTATCGCTAACTGAGGCAGTTGTTAAGGGTAAGAAACGTCGAAAGTTATCTGCTCACGAAATAGTGCGTAAGGCAATTGAAAACATATCTAAAAATTACTTTTTTAATATAATCAACAATTAATTCAGTTTCTTAAACTTTTGCACTTTTAACCGTTTTAACGATTCTTCCCGCAATTTTGTAAGGATCACCGTTAGAAGCTGGTCTTCTATCTTCCAGCCATCCTTTCCATCCACTCTCAACGGTTGCGATTGGAATACGTATTGATGCTCCTCGATCTGAAATTCCAAAAGAGAAATCATTGATAGAAGCAGTTTCGTGTAATCCTGTCAAACGTTGGTCATTAAACTCACCATAAACAGCAATATGTTCTTTTACAACTGGTCTAAAAGCTTCACAAATCTTTTCGTAAACCTCCTTGGAACCTGCTGTTCTTAATGTAGAGTTAGAGAAGTTGGCATGCATACCGGAACCGTTCCAATCCATATCTTTCCCTAATGGCTTCGGATGGTATTCAATGTAGTATCCGTAAGACTCTGTAAGTCTATCCAATAAGTAACGGGCAACCCACAATTCGTCACCAGCTAATTTGGCTCCCTTGGCGAATAATTGGAATTCCCACTGTCCACAGGCAACTTCTTGGTTTATTCCTTCAAAGTTAATGCCCGCTTTTATACAAAGATCTGCGTGTTCCTCAACAATATGACGACCGTGTGTGTTTTTTCCACCTACAGAGCAATAGTACATTCCTTGTGGGGCAGGGTAGCCACCTCTTGGAAAACCTAATGGAAGATCTGTAGCAGTGTCCATTATAAAATATTCTTGCTCAAACCCGAACCAGAAATCATTATCCTCATCCTCTATAGTTGCTCTTCCATTGGATTCGTGTGGAGTACCATCCGCATTTAAAACTTCGGTCATTACCAAAAAAGCATCTTTTCTTGCAGGATCTGGAAAAATAGCGACTGGCTTAAGCAAACAGTCGGAAGAACCACCTTCTGCCTGTCTTGTTGAACTTCCGTCAAAAGACCACATAGGACAATCCTCTAGCTTTCCGCCAAAATCGTTCACCACTTTAGTCTTGCTTCGCATGTTTTGAGTTGGGAAATAACCATCCAACCAGATGTATTCTAATTTTGTCTTGCTCATAATTTTTGGTAGTTATGTTACTGAAATAAATGACGAACAAAAATATGTTTTTTGTTGAATTATATGAATTTTTTAGGGGGTAAATCTCTAAGAATTAAATAAATTACGAAATGACCCCTCTTTTTGTTGGGGATTTTATCAAATTTATAATTTAAGAACGTAATTTTGCTGAATTAATAATAACATTCATGTCCAGATTAAGATTTTCAGCTATCGCGGAAAGCCACAAAAGAACTCCGATTGCCATTGAGGAAAAGGGAAGAAGGTCAGAGCTTTTTGGCCTTAATGTGTTCAACGAAAAAAAGATGCTCCAGTATCTAACAAAAGATGCCTTAGAAAGTGTGAAAGGAGCGATATTTTCCGGATCAAAAATTGACCGTAAGATAGCGGATCAAGTTGCAGAAGCCATAAAGGGATGGGCCATTTCCATGGGTGCGACCCACTATACGCACTGGTTTCAGCCCTTAACAGGGGCAACCGCTGAGAAGCACGATGCATTTTTCGATTTGATGTCGGATGGCACAGCCCTTGAAAAATTTGGCGGAGGACAACTCGTACAGCAGGAACCGGATGCGTCCAGTTTTCCTAGCGGTGGTATTCGCAATACTTTCGAAGCTAGAGGCTATACAGCTTGGGATCCAACTTCGCCAGCATTCATTTATGGTACTACATTATGTATTCCAACCATATTCGTCTCATATACCGGTGAGGCCTTGGACAATAAGGCGCCTCTTTTGAGGGCATTGGGCGCCATAGACGAATCAGCTACCGCCGTTGCCAAATATTTTGACAAAAATGTTTCGAAGGTCAATGCTACTTTAGGCTGGGAACAGGAATACTTTTTGATTGATAAGGCACTTGCAAATTCCCGACCGGACATTATTATGACAGGTAGGACTTTGGTAGGTAATGCTGCCGCGAAGGGGCAGCAATTGGATGACCATTATTTTGGGGTAATTCCCACGCGTGTGCTCAGTTTTATGAGCGAATTGGAAAAGGAATGTACCAAATTGGGCATTCCCGTGAAAACCAGGCATAATGAGGTGGCACCAAATCAGTTTGAATTGGCCCCCGTTTTTGAAGAAGCCAATTTGGCTGTGGACCATAATCTTCTTTTAATGGACGTGATGGACAAGATTGCGGACAAACATGGTTTTAAGGTCTTGTTTCATGAAAAACCTTTTGCAGGGGTCAACGGATCGGGAAAACATAACAATTGGTCATTGTCAACGGATACCGGTGTCAACCTTTTAAGTCCGGGTTCTACGCCCATGAAGAATCTTCAATTTCTCACTTTTTTTATCAATACCATTAAGGCGGTAGATACTTATGAAGAACTCTTGCGGTCTTCTATAGCTTCTGCAAGCAATGACCATAGATTGGGAGCCAATGAGGCGCCACCTGCCATTTTTTCAATTTTTGTAGGGAGTCAACTAAGCAGCGTTCTGGACGAATTGGAAGGGGTTTCAAAAGGTAAATTATCCCCAGAGGAAAAAACAGAACTTAAACTGAACGTTGTAGGTAAGATACCGGAAATACTATTGGATAATACGGATAGAAATAGAACTTCACCCTTTGCCTTTACTGGAAATAAGTTTGAAATGCGCGGGGTAGGGGCAAAGACCAATTGTGCCAAACCAATGACGGTCTTAAACACAATAGTTGCCAAACAACTAAAGGATTTTAAGAAAGAAGTGGATGTGCTCGTCGACAAGAAAAATCTTAAAAAAGATGAGGCTATTTTTAACGTTCTTAGAGAGTATATCAAAACGTCCAAAAGAATACGGTTTGATGGTGACGGATATAGTAAAGAATGGGAAAATGAAGCCAAGAAAAGAAAATTAAGCCACAATAGAAATACCCCCGATGCATTAGGAATATTGACCTCAAAAGAGAGCATTGCGCTTTTAAAGGAAATGAAGGTGATGAGCGAGGTTGAAATCACGGCGCGACATGAGGTGGAGCTTGAGGCCTATATTTTACATTTGCAAATAGAAGGTAGAGTTTACAACGAATTGGTTTACAACCATATAATCCCGGCAGTGGTAACTTATCAAAACAAATTGATAGCGAATGTCTCCGGGCTTAAGGAAATTTATGGGGCGGCACATAAAAATTTCTCTGAAGGACAACTTACCATAATAGAGGAAATTGCGGAGAACTTAGTAGGGCTTAAAAAAATGGCCGATGCCATGACCAATGCCAGGAGGAAAGCAAATACAATGAAGGATATCCACAAGAAAGCACAATCTTATTGTAATGACGTGAGACCCTATTTTAATGAAATTCGGACCCATTGTGATAAATTGGAGAAACTAGTCGATGATCAACTATGGCCTTTGACCAAATACAGGGAGTTATTGTTCATAAAATAATAGCAACATAAGATTATAGGGGAGGAGCTATTTTAAGTATTCTTCTATTTTTGCAGTAAACAATTCCTATGTCCTCAAGTACCAGTGAACGTTATAGCCAAAGAGGCGTTTCAGCATCAAAGGAAGATGTGCATAATGCTATAAAAAAGATTGATAAAGGTTTATTTCCCAAAGCTTTTTGTAAAATCGTGCCCGATTACCTTACTGGAGATGATGAATACTGTTTAGTAATGCATGCGGATGGCGCTGGAACCAAATCTTCCTTAGCGTACATGTATTGGAAAGAAACAGGTGACATTTCCGTCTGGAAAGGTATCGCTCAAGATGCCTTGATTATGAACATTGATGATCTGATTTGTATAGGTGCTACGGACAATATCATGCTCTCATCCACCATCGGAAGAAATAAGAACAAAATCCCGGGCGAAGTGCTTTCGGCTATCATCAATGGAACGGAGGAGTTGATTACTGACTTAAATAAATATGGGATTACCATTCATTCTACCGGGGGCGAAACAGCAGATGTTGGGGATTTGGTACGTACTATCATCGTAGATTCTACCGTTACTGCAAGACTAAAACGCTCCCAAGTAATTGATAATGCAAACATACAGGATGGGGATGTGATTGTTGGTTTGGCCTCCTTCGGAAAGGCAACTTACGAAACCCAATATAACGGTGGTATGGGCAGTAATGGGTTAACATCGGCCAGGCATGATGTATTCTCCAAATACTTGGCGGAAAAATTCCCTGAAAGTTATGATGCCGAAGTACCTTCGAACTTGGTGTATTCCGGGAATACTAAACTTACGGATTCCGTTGAAAATGCACCTTTGGATGCCGGTAAATTGGTATTGTCTCCAACCAGGACTTACGCGCCCATAGTCAAAAAACTACTTTCTAAATACAACAGTAAGGATATTCATGGAATGATCCACTGCAGCGGAGGTGCACAAACCAAAATTCTTCACTTCGTAGATAGTCTTCATATCATTAAGGATAATCTATTTAAGGTTCCCCCACTTTTCAAATTAATTCAAGAACAATCTGGTACGGATTGGAAGGAAATGTACCAGGTTTTTAACTGTGGACACCGGTTGGAATTATATGTAAATCCGGTTGTGGCACAGGATTTGATTTCCATTTCAAAGAGTTTTAATGTTGACGCCCAAATAATTGGCCGGGTGGAAACGGCGGATAGCAAAAAACTCACTATTACAAGTGACTATGGAACGTTTGTCTATTAGGTTATACGAATAGGTTCAATACTTCGTTCTCTATTATAAATAGTCTGTTATGGAGAGAAAACAATTCTTACGAAGTTTAGGGGCAGGTGCGGCATTCGCAATCACGTTTCCCTGTTTAGGGGGTTGTGGCAAGGAGGATGAGATAGATGGCAATCTGGTAGAACAACCTATAGGTGTAGATTTTACAGTGGATTTAAATTCTGCAGAGGCTGCTAATCTAGAAAACAATGGTGGTTTTATCCTAAAGAATCTAGTGGTTGTTGTCAAGAACTTGGAAGGTAATTTTGTGGCAGCTACACAAGTTTGCAGCCACGAAAGCTATGACCAGGTTCGTTTTGTTTCCCAGAACGGTGGAATTTTCTATTGTGATGTACACGGTTCACGTTTTGATCAGGAAGGAAATCCTTTAAACACAATACCTAACAGTACGCCAAAACCGTTGAAAATATATAATACCGAACTGAACGGGGATACACTCCGTGTTTTTGAATGATGTAAAATTTTTGTCCTAAATCTGAAATCTTGAAAAAAAAGTTCCTCATACTATTTCTTTTGACTTCCGCTTTTGTGTCCGCACAAAATTGGGAAGCAAGTTACGATGTTGCCAAATCCAAAGCTGAGGCATCAAATGGGGTGATACTTTTGGTATTTGCAGGGTCTGATTGGTGTGCACCTTGTATAAAATTGGACCGACTTGTATTTCAAAGTCCAGAATTTCAAAAATACGCGAAGGAAAATCTTATAATATATAAAGCGGATTTTCCAAGAAAAAAAGCAAACAGTCTAAGTCCGGAACTTACCAAAGCCAACAATGTCCTTGCCCAAAAATTTAATCCGAAAGGTTATTTTCCATTGGTACTGGTACTGGACAAAAACGAAACCATACTCGATAGTTTTGCTTACGAAAACAAACCTGTTAAGGACTATATTTCGCATTTAAATTCCGTTTTAAAGTGAAAGTCTTGGTCTTATCTTTTCTAGTGCTCTGGACCACTATGGTCTTTTGCCAAGACAAAAACTTTGTTACGGTAAAGAAAACGCTCAAACTTATGGGCAGCCGTTTTGATATTACCGTAGTGTCTTCTAGTGAAGATTTGGGCTATATAAATATCCAAGAAGCTATTGGTGAGATTACTCGAATTGAAAAAATGATATCATCTTGGGATGAGTCCTCGGAAACATCATTGATTAATAGAAATGCCGGTATTAAACCGGTAAAAGTCAGTTTGGAACTTTTTAAGCTTATTGAAAGGGCAAAACAGATTTCCGAAATTACCGATGGCGCTTTTGATATTTCCTATTCCTCTATGGACGAAATATGGAAATTTGATGGCTCCATGACCTCCATGCCTTCTCGAGACCAGATAGCAAAGTCGGTTTCAAAAGTCGGTTATAGAAAAATAATTCTTGATAGTAAGGAACAGACGGTTTTTTTGAAGGATACTGGGATGAAAATATCCTTTGGTGCTATTGGCAAAGGATATGCCGCGGATAAAGCAAAGGAATTATTGGTTTCCAAACAGGTCGTTGCGGGGATAATTAATGCGGCTGGTGATTTAACCACTTGGGGTACAAAAGCGAGTGGGGAGAAATGGTTGATAGGTATAGCAAACCCCTTGAGTAAGGACAAAATTTTTTCATGGCTGCCTATTTTGGAATCTTCAGTAGCCACTTCTGGAAATTATGAGAAATTTGTTATCATCAATGGAAAAAAATATACGCATATAATTGATCCACGGACGGGATATCCTTCCACGGGAATAAATAGTGTTTCCGTGTTTGCCAAAAGTGCGGAGCTATGCGACGCTTTGGCAACGGCCATTTTTATTATGGGGAAAAACGCGGGATTGTCTTTAATTAACCAACTACCTTTAACCGATGTTATAATTGTTGATAGTTCGAATAAAATTCATAAAAGTAACGGAATACTTTTCGACAATAATCCTTAACTTCAAGTTATGAAGAAATTGTTTTATTTGATGATTTTTGTATCATTGTGCACTTCCTGCGTTGCGGTGAAGGAATATGAGAAGGTATATTTAAACGATGATGAGATGCAACTATCTGCAAAAGGTTCGGAGCGTTTTGAGACTAATTTTCAAATTTACAGGGAAGCATCGGCAGGAGCAAATGGAGGCAAGTCCGGTGGCGGTTGCGGTTGTAATTAAGTGAAACCCAAAGATTGCGTTCGATCTTTGATGGTTGAACTTACCCTGAGCGAAGTCGAAGGGTCCCTGTTATTAGAACTTATCCTTAGTCTTTCAATTGCGCTCAAGACAGGCTCGTTAAAGGATCTTTTTAATTGGAATTTACCTTAAATTTAAAATGAATATTATAATGAGCTTTCTTATCTCCAAATAAATACCTATCCATTGAAATTCTACCTCATCTTCTGTTTTTCTTTTAATGCGTTTTTAGGATTTTCCCAAGATGATACGACGTATCAAAAACGGGTGTTGGAGGCCACGGAAATTAACCTGCTTTTTAGTTATTACGGACAAGACGGTAAGAATGCCGCAGTTACAGGAGGAGAAGGTACGGAAGAGCTAACCGACGCCACTTCCAGTATCGTAGTTAAGATTCCAATAAATCCTGATGATGTCCTTACCGTAGATGCGGGAATATCTGCATACACATCCGCCTCTTCCAGTAATGTAAATCCTTTTGATGGTGACCCGAATAATAATACGAGTCCATTTAGCGCATCATCTGGAGCATCTCGACAGGATGTGTTGGCTTATTTTAATCCATCGTATCAGCACAGTTCGGAAGACAGGAATTCTATAGTAGATGCAAATGCCTATGTATCATCTGAATACGACTATTTTTCAGTTGGTTTTGGAGGTGGGTACACACGTTTGTTCAATGAAAAAAATACGGAAATTGGAGCTAGTGCGAATATTTTCTTGGATAAATGGAACCCACAGTATCCAATAGAGCTTCGGAATGGTTTTTCCGACTCTAGAATTACGGGTAGCGGTAATTATAATCCCGGTTTTACCAGTTTTGATACCGAAACCCGAAATTCTTATGCGCTTTCTTTTTCAGTCTCACAAATTTTATCCAAGAGGCTTCAGGGCTCTATATTTATGGATATCGTAAAACAACAAGGATTGTTGAGCACTCCTTTTCAAAGAGTTTATTTTGGGGACGTTTCCGACTTTTTTATTGAAGATTTTCAGTTGGCCGATGATGTGGAACGGCTTCCAAACAGGCGTTTAAAAATACCTTTGGGTGCACGTTTAAATTATTTTTTGGGCGATAGATTCGTAATACGAACCTATTACAGGTTTTACACGGATGATTGGGGGATAAACTCGCACACCGCCAATTTGGAAATACCGATCAAAATCAGTGATGCTTTTACCATTTATCCAAGCTATAGGTATTATACACAAAGTAAAGCAGATTACTTTTATCCAAAGGAGGATGCACTGTCTACTTTTGATTTTTACACCTCAGATTATGATTTATCAAGTTATGATGCCAACCAATTTGGTTTAGGGGCAAGGTATAAGGATATATTCACCACGGCCAAGGTGTTCATGTTCGGTCTTAAAACTGTTGACCTCCGTTTTAACAAGTATGATAGAAGTGATGGATTAAACGCTTTTATTTTTACGTTAGGGACCACTTTCATAGCTGATTAGTACTCACGCAATCTGCAAATTTTATGTAAATTCGCGCTACAAGTGACGAAAGATAATGATAGATAAATTAAACATTGTAAAACAGCGTTTTGATGAGGTTTCGGACCTTATCATTCAACCGGATATTATATCGGACCAAAAGCGCTATGTGCAATTGACAAAGGAATATAGTGATCTAAAGGCGTTGGTAGATAAACGGGCTCAATATTTGGAGCTGGATAACAATATCAAGGAAGCTGAGGAAATTATTTCGGACGGAAGCGATACTGAAATGATGGAAATGGCCAAAATGCAATTAGAAGAGGCAAAAACGGCCCTTCCCAAATTGGAGGAGGAGATTAAATTTATGCTGATTCCCAAGGACCCGGAAGATGCAAAAGACGTGGTAATGGAAATACGTGCAGGTACCGGTGGTGATGAAGCTAGTATTTTTGCTGGAGATCTTTTTAGAATGTATACCAAATACTGCGAGAGCAAAGGTTGGAAAACGAATGTAATCGATTTAAGCGAAGGAACCAGCGGTGGTTTTAAGGAGGTTCAGTTTGAGGTTACCGGAACCGATGTTTACGGTACTTTAAAATTTGAAGCGGGCGTACACAGGGTTCAGCGGGTGCCACAAACGGAAACGCAGGGTAGGGTGCATACAAGTGCGGCCACGGTGATGGTGTTACCGGAAGCTGAGGATTTTGATGTGCAAATAGACCCAAAGGATGTCCGTATCGATTTTTTCTGTTCATCCGGTCCAGGAGGACAGTCGGTAAATACTACCTACTCAGCTGTTAGATTAACACACATCCCCACGGGTCTGGTGGCTCAGTGTCAAGACCAGAAATCGCAACATAAAAACAAGGACAAAGCATTCCGTGTTTTACGTTCTAGACTTTATGATATGGAATTGGCGAAAAAGCAAGAAGAGGATGCTGCCAAAAGAAATTCCCAAGTAAGCAGTGGGGACCGATCGGCAAAAATTAGAACGTATAATTATCCGCAGGGAAGGGTAACCGATCATCGGATTGGACTAACGCTTTATGATTTGTCAAATATTATTGATGGGGATATCCAAAAAATAATAGACGAGTTAAGTCTGGTAGAAAATACGGAGAAACTAAAAGAAGCTTCTGAAATATTTTAGTTACTGACCAAGCATTATAAAATTCAATGACTACTCAAGAATTAATTGACCAGATACGTATTAAGGAATCGTTTTTATGTATTGGGCTTGATACGGATTTAGAAAAAATCCCCGCTCATTTATTACAAGAGGAAGATCCTATTTTTGAGTTCAACAAGGCCATTATTGATGCTACACATCATTTATGTGTGGCCTATAAGCCCAATACCGCTTTTTATGAAGCGTATGGGGTAACGGGTTGGTTAGCGCTGGAAAAGACTATTAACTACCTAAATGAGGCTTATCCGGAGATTTTTACTATTGCCGATGCGAAAAGAGGTGATATCGGTAATACTTCAACAAGATATGCAAAAGCTTTTTTTGAGGACTTAAATTTTGATTCCATTACAGTAGCTCCATATATGGGTAAGGATTCAGTGGAACCATTTCTCGCCTTTAAGAATAAGCATACCATATTATTGGCACTAACATCAAATGTAGGTGCGTTCGATTTTCAGACTAAAAAAGTTGGCGAGGTGGAACTTTACAAGGAAGTTTTGCGAACTTCCTTGAATTATGAAGATTCTGAAAATTTGATGTACGTAGTTGGGGCCACTAAGGCGGAATATATTAAAGATATTAGGAATATAATTCCAAATAATTTTTTATTGGTTCCCGGAGTGGGGGCACAAGGAGGTAGTTTGCAAGAAGTCTGCAAATATGGTCTTAATAAGGATATTGGATTATTGGTAAATTCCTCGAGAGGGATTATCTATGCTTCGGACGGAACCGATTACCAAAAATCATCTCAAAATAAAGCCCTTGAACTTCAAGTTGAAATGTCCGAAGAGCTAAGAAAAATGGATTTAATTTAAACCAAGTTCTCTAATAGCTTTTTAAATTTCTGAGCTTTCTGCTCAAAAAATTCGACCAATTTAGCATCTGAATATTGCATATTGCTAGCCTTGTCCAAAAAATTCTGATATTGATATGCTAACATTGTCAATGCATCCGGATTTGCTGCGATTGGGGTGCTAGTTCCTACTTTACAATATTGCTTTTCCATAAGTATAGATTTGTTCTTACAAATATACGTGCGAAAACAGGTTTTGGATGTGGGTGTTGATGGCCATAAAACTAAAAATCAGGTTATTTGTCTTTTTTTTAAGAAAAACACTGATTATTCTTTAAAAATGAAGACATCGAAAATGTTATTTTTTTCTGAAAAGACCACAATTTAGAAAAGAATCGATACATTGTACCTTGCTCTATTTTGGAGTAAATAGAACACTTTGCTAAACTATACCAAATACGCGCACGCCAGTTCCGAAACTTGGGTAACGTTCATACACGGTGCCGGGGGTAGCTCCTCCATATGGCACAAACAAGTGCGGGAATTTAGAAATCATTTTAACATACTCCTTTTGGACTTGAGAGGTCATGGAGACTCCAAACCAAATTTGAAGGATGCTTTTAACGAACAGTATACTTTTGATTCCATTACCAACGATATCTTGGAGGTTATTGACGCGGAAAATATTGAAAAATCCCACTTTATTGGGATTTCCCTTGGAACTATTTTAATTAGAAACCTGGCCGAAAAGAATCCCGATCGAGTGGAAAGTATGATTATGGGAGGCGCGATTATGAAGTTGAACCTCAGGTCTCAAATTTTGATGCGGCTTGGTATTGTTTTCAAATCCATAGTTCCCTACTTGTGGATATATAAATTTTTTGCATTTGTGATAATGCCGAATAGAAATCACAGGGAATCCCGCCTGCTTTTCGTTAGGGAGGCAAAAAAACTGTATCAAAAGGAATTTATAAGGTGGTTTAAACTTACTTCGGAAATCAACCCGTTACTTCGTTTTTTTAGATCTGGTGATATCAAAATCCCAACCTTTATATAATGGGAGAGGAAGATTATCTTTTTCTGCCAACTATTCGAAAAGTTGCAGCATTACAGCATAATTCCCATTTATTTATAATTGAAGATTGTGGCCATGTCGTAAACGTAGAGCAGCCACAACTTTTTAACAAGATGGTTATTGGATATTTGGTCGGAATGGAAAGGAGATACTCAGAACAAAAACAATTGGTGTGAAACTTCGGTATATTGCTATCATTGCGTTTTTAATTCTTATTGACTTAAATGGCCAGTCCAGTGATTGTTCTTGTTGCACTAGTAACCATACGGACTTTGATTTTTGGGTCGGTTCTTGGGTTGTTGAAAATAGTTCCGGAAAGAAGTTGGGAAACAATACCATTGAAAAATTGGAGGAAGGATGCTTGCTCAAAGAACATTGGGTAAGTAATGATGGGAAATCTACCGGAACAAGCATCAATTTTTACAATACATCTACACAGGAGTGGGAGCAGCTGTGGGTGGATAATACGGGAAGCCATCTTAAATTAAAAGGAAACAGGGAAGGGGATAAAATGATACTTTCTTCGGAACCTTTTTTACATACTAACGGAAATCGATATATCAACAGAATAACCTGGACTGACAATAAAAATGGAACCGTAAGACAATTATGGGAACTGCTTTCGGACGATGAAACCGTGGTCTCCACTCTGTTTGATGGGATATACCGAAAATTGGATTAAAGTTAATTAGTAAAAGCAGCCCTGGGATGGTATTGATAGCTAATTCAAATAACCACTCTAAAAAATAAGACAGAAGTTCTTTTTTGAAGGATCTCCCAGCGCTGCATCATAATTACATATTGATTAGATTATTGATACAAAGAAAGCTGGATGTGCTATAATATTGGGTAATACCTATAAACATTTCCATTTCCGATGATTGTTTACTTATTATTTACCAACCTTGTACTTAAATACCGTTGCTTACACTTAATTTGAATTAAAATCCCGTGCTGGAACAAGCCATACTTTACGGATTAAAAAAAATAATGCTCACATTAGTTTGGTATAGGTTCATTAGAAATTTTGAACTTCTTTAAAAATATATTGGATTCAGATTATGGATGAATAAATCCTAGGACGAGTCTAAACTTTTTGTTTACGTAGATTGCCTATCCTTGGCAGGGAATTATGGCAACAAAGAACCGCCAATCATTTGTCTTAATGAGATGGCGGTTTAACTATAGTTTACAGCTACTGTTAGCCGTTTTCTAATTGATGCATAAAGGAGGGTTGGGTCCAAAAGGACCTAAAATTGTTCCATCAGGTTTTTCTACGGTATATACATGTTCTTCTTCAAAGCTTCCCGGTGTATAGGATACTACCAAAGAATTGGTGCCGGCAGGAACGTTGACTACATGAACTGTTGCGCTGCCACTTGGTATGGTATAGGTTGATGCAGTACCATCAATTGTAAATGTTACGAAAGCACCATCCCAACCATCTCCAAAGAGGTCTTGCATGTCCAAAACCCAATCTCCTGCAATATCTCCAGTTTCTTGTGGACAGGGAATTGCAAAACCAAAATTAAACGCATTGCGATATCCTTGCTCGTCAAATAAATCATTAGTGTTGTTGCCTCCTGATATTTCCTTGGTAGTACTATTGAAACTTAACCGTTCTGGGCCATATACAGTTCCTTCGTCGTTGATAGCCGTTCCCAAAAAAGTAAAGGTGTCCCCAAATCCGATATCAGAGATTTGAATTCCCAGCCCGGTTGCAATATCTGCTGTGGTTATATCGAGTGTTGTAGGAAATGAATTGATTTCGCTTCCAAAGGCAACGGTGTCTGTTGGTGTGCCAGACAGAGTGCCAAAGACCCGTAGCGAATAACTGACCACATTTTCATCAGGAGCTTCAAAAGTTGTCGGAATACTTAAACTTGCTAATTCATCTAAAGTATTGATGTTAACAACCGTTGGAAATGGTGTGGCTAATCTAACAAAGCCTCCTTTTTGAAAAATATCCAAATTATCCTTTTCTTCATCTTCACAAGAACTTAAGGCTATAAGTGCGAATGCCAGCAACAACGTGGGCCACATTCTTAAACAAATCTTATTTTTTATATACTGTCGCATAATTATCTATTTATGATTATTGTAGATTATCAGGATTGGTATCCCAAAATACTTTTGTGGTTACCGGCTTTTGGTTAATGCTGGAGTTTGTATTCACTACCGAAGCAGGATACAGAAAACTCCTCGGAAATTCCCCTGGTGTGGTAACATGTGGTGAAAGATCGCTGGGCATGCTTGTTCTTCTATAATTGTTCCAAGCTTCGAAACCGTTCCCCCAAAGAGCAATGTAGTATTCCTTCATTATGATATCCAACCTTTCGTTGTCATCACCAGCAGCATCGTATCGTGCCAAGACAAATGTTATGTAGTCTTCTACATCCTGTGTACTCGCGGCAAAAGCTGCATCTACTTGTCCCGGATTAAAGTTTAGAACCTTGTCCATTGCGGCCCGTATTCCTTCTTCCAGCAAGGCACGTGGATCGCCAGTAGTATTGTTGGTCAATGCGGATTCTGCCTTTAAAAACTTTACGTAAGTGGATAACATCAGAGGAAAAATACCGGCTCCGGAAGCGCCTTGGTTGTTCACCACGGTGGTAAAGTTATCTGCATCAAAAGCGCCGCCTACTGGATAAAGACCGTACGTAGTTCTTTTAAGCTGATCTGGTGGTACTCCTTCATCGTCACCATGATCTCTTGTCCAGTAAAAATCGCCCAGATAACAAAAGTTATAGCCCGGTTCACCATCACAAGGCAAATCGTCACCGGTTGGTGTTTCGGCAATCTGCCTGTAAAAGTAATACCGAAGACGGGGATCTTCAAAACCCTTATCCGCTTTTAATAGGTTTACATAATAACTATTCATATAGTCGTCCGCCCCATCGGCATCGTAGCACAAAACAAAGTAGGGATGGCGACTCTCACCAGTAGCACTGGCAACCGTAGAATATTTAAACTCAAAATCATCCGCAGAATCTTCAATAATACCGCTTGCTATTAAGCTATTTATTTCCGAGGAAAAGTCCCCGACCAACCTCATTTGGGCATACATTTTAAACTTTAAGGTGTTGGCCAATTTTACCCATTGCGTTTTGTTTCCATTGTAAAAAAGATCGTTGGGCATAACCGAATTTGGTGCATTGATTGCGGCTATACCTTCATCGATTACATCGAACATGGCATTATAAATGCTTTGGCCATCGTCTAGTTTGGGGTTGGGAAGGTCATTTCCGAATAAGGCTTCGGTAAAGGGAACTTCTCCAAAAGTGTCCACAAGGATGACATAGGAATACGCTCTAAGAATTTTGGCAACTCCAACGTAACCTTGTAATTCCCTTTCTTCTGCTAAAGGAATCAGTACGCTGATATCCTGTAAAGTTTCCCGGTAAAAATCGGTCCATATGTCGTCTATAGCCCCTGATGAAAGTGAGAAAGGACCGGCATATGCTCCAAAAAGATGCTGCATCCTTACAAATTCTGCGGCCCTAACGTTAATACCATCCTCATTATCCTCGTTATAAGCAATTGCGCGCATAAATTGTAGTTGCACATTATTCAGCAATAATTCTGGATCAGCACTACTAGGTGTTAGGTTACTGGGATCTTCCAGTTGATTTAAATCTCCCACCTCACAATTGAACAGTCCAAAAACGAGGAGTAGCAATAGATATTTTGATTTATTTTTTATCGTTTTCATTTTTTCATTTTTAGAATTTGAGCCTTTTAAAAGGTAGCCTTTATACTAAACCCATATTTTTTTGAAGTTGGAGTTGTTTGGAAGTCAAGACCAAGTCCGTTACCGACACCCGTACTAATTACTTCAGGATCAAAGTTGGTGTACTTTGGAACATTAGGTGCCCAATACCAAAGATTTTGCCCCAATACGCTAAAGGACAGCGAGCCAATAAAAGAATCTTTTAAAAATTTTCTCGGTAAATCGTAAGTCAATGATACTTCACGCAGCCTCCAAACAGATCCATCAAAAATTTGTTGACCACTAGGATCTAGATAGTTCAAAAAATACACCTCATTGGCACCTTGTTGAATGGCATTTGGTATTTTGTTGCCGTTAGCATCCAGTAGAAGTTCCCCTGTAGATGGATCGGCATAAAACCCAGGAGTTACAAAACTACCTTCCCTACTTTCCGTATCACGGGTGACCCCTCTTCTTAAAAGGTTGGCAATGGTGTTGGAAGAAAAATCACCTCCATGTGTATACTCGAGTTGAGCGGAAAGGCTTAAACCTTTGTATCCAAAAGTGTTAATGGATGTAGCCTTCCAATCTGGATTTGGATCTCCAATAATCTCATCGTCCAATCCCACGGCGGAACTATCAAAAATATTTCCTGTAGTAGGGTTAATTAGATAGTTTCCTTCATCATCCTTGAGCGCATAGCTTCCTTTAATGACACCTAATGGCTGTCCCTCAACGGCATAGTTCCCATTGTTTCCAAAGCCGGAAATGAACACATCGTCCCCACCGGGCAAGTCAACAACTTCGCTTTCAGCAGCAAAGAATATCCAATTGGAAGTCCAACGGAAACCCTCCAAATTGTTAAAAGGAGTTATGCCGAGATTTACTTCTATACCCTTGGTATTGATTTTGCCGGCATTTATAGTTGTCCTATCGAACCCTGTAGAAGAGTCAAGAATTTTACTTAGAATCTGGTCTTTGGAATCTCTCTTGAAAACACTGGTTTCTAGATTAATCCTATTTTTCCACAAGTTAGTTTCTAAACCTAATTCGAATTCCCTATGGAGTTCTGCCTTGAGTTCCGGATTTGGGAACACGTCCAGACCGGTCTGCAAGGCGCTACTTGAGTTCACATTAATAGTTCGTCCGCCTCTATCGGTAAAAAGTGAGGTTCCAAGGGCAAGAATATTTCTTGTATTATAAGGGCTCGGAAATCCTGCCGAGGTTCCGTACCCGAATCTCAGTTTTAAGAAATTAAGGAAATCAGACTGCATTTCTGGAAAGGCAGAAGTGGGCACTATGGACATTGATGCACTGGGATAGAACAAGGATCGGTTGTCCTGTTCTATTGTGGAAGTCCAATCGTTTCTTCCTGCCAGTGTAAGATAAAGAAAGCTGTCATAGTCAAATTGTAATTGACCATAGAGACCCAACGTATTTTCGGTCTGCTTAAAATCAAGGGAACTTCCTAATGGATCAGCATTACTCTGGGTGGCAAAATTATTATGGTCTATAAAACCAAAGACCACCTGTCCCGTACTTGCGACTCCAAATTTATCATAACGCTCAGAATTGGAATTGAAACCTAAGGTTCCGTTTAATCCTAGTTTTTCGCTGAATCTTATATCCTTTAGCGATAGTATTAAACTATTGTCCCAAATAGTGTTTATAGCGGAAGTGGTCTTTAAAAAGCCATTTTGTGCCAGTATACTGCTTACGCCTCCTTTGTTTACATAAAACTGTTGTTTTTCAGTGTAGGTATCATAACCTAACCTATAAGTAAGAGCAAGATTGTCATTGATATCATACGTCGTACTTATTGAGTTGAAAAATCGGTTTACGTCAATAGACTCTTGGGCATTGTCCACTAGCCATAATGGATTTTCTTGGTCTGTTCTGTAATAGACACTGGAGCCGTTAATGGGATCCTGATAGGGTAGGTTGGGTAGGTCAAAGTTTCTGGGTATAAATAGGGTTCTTGTAAAAATGGAGAAGTTTCCAGTACCGTTATCCGCAGAAACCGGTGGCGTAGTAAAATCACTTGTGGAAAAATTGAAGGCTCCAGAAATGGTAATCTTGTTACTTAGTTTCATAGACCCTCCAAGACCAAAACTTACCCTTTTTATATTATTTCCGGGAACAAAACCATCCTCGTCCGTATGTCCGAAGTTAAAATTATAGGAAACATCCTCCTTGGATTTAGAGGCATTTATTGATGTTGTAGTTCCTATTCCTTGCCTAAAAAAGTCCTTGATATTATCCTCATAGGGTTCGTAAGCTATATTCACACCCTGAAATTCCGGAAATGAATTGGCAAGCCTGGCATCGTTATAAGGATGTCTTACGGTAAAATTTCCATCAAACCTACCGCCCCAGTTTCCTACGAAACCAACGTTTACCGAATTATCACCTCCTTGACCATATGTATTCTGATATTCGGGTAGATTGGCTATCTGGTTTACGAATACAGATTGACTAGCGGTTATTTCAAAACCTTTTTCTATCTCATCGGTCTGCCCCGTCTTTGTAGTAATCAAGACCACACCGTTCCTTCCCGCATCACCATAAAGCACTGTTGCGCTAAGACCCTTAAGTATGCTAATGTTCGCAATATTGTTTGGGTCAATATCCAAAAATCTGCTAGAAGCAGAAACAGAACCATTACCCGTGGTAACGTTACTTTCGGCATTTGTATTGGTGTTGAACGGAATGCCATTGACCACAAATAACGGCTGATTATTACCGGTAATGGAAACACTTCCCCTTATGGTGATGTTTGTTCCACTCCCAGCCAAACCACCGGTACCTACAATGTTAACCCCGGCTACTTTACCGTTAAGTACCCTTGCTATATCGGCTTCCGGCCTGCTCTGAACAGCATCCTCACCCAATGTGGTAATGGCATAACCTAAAGCCTTTTTTTCTCGCTTAATACCTTGAGCGGTAACAATTACCTCTTCCAACTGGGCGGCATCTTCCACCATCGTTACATTGATTACATTTTCTGTTCCTACCGATCGTTCTTCGGTTCGCTGGCCTATATAGGAAAATACTAGTACTTGTCCAGGCGATGCCTGAATAGCATAGTTCCCATCAAAATCTGTTTGGACTCCGGTAGTAGTTCCCTTAATTAAAATGTTAACACCGGGCAAAGGAACACCGCCTTCATCCGTTACGTTACCAGTTACGGTTTTTTGCTGTGCGTATGCCCATGTAACTCCAGTTAGTAAGAGCATAAACAACCAAATACATTTTTTTTTCATACGTTAAAGTTTAAATGAGTTAGTTATGAATGTAGTATGCAAAAGGAGTCCCGAGCACTAGCTAAATCACGATTAAGATGATATACTTTTTAAAAAAGTATTTTGAAACTGTTTTAGGTGATAACCGTTTCAGAGCTGTTTTACATTAGTCATTCAGGTCAAAGTAACAGGGTCTTTTAGGGAAAGGGGGAAATACTTATAAACGTTTACTTTTCCGATAAATCCTTACGCCTAGTTTACCTTTTGTAACAAATACATCGATATGAGTTAAATTTCTAAACTTGTGATTTTGGTATATGAAAATTGGTAAAAGTGTAATCTCAGGGAAAGAAGATTTTGAAATATGCAAAAGTAATTGTGATTACAACTGTGGGAATGGATGAATTTTTAAATGAATTTTAGTGTGAGGTAAATTGCAGCCCTGAAGAGGTTTGATGACTAATTCAAACGAAACTCGTATAAATAGGAAAGATTTTCCCAATTGAAGTATACTTTCAGAGCTGCTTTACACTAGAATGTAAGGCCTAATATAACATACTCTGTTTGTAATCTTAGGAAAGACTTATAAACGTTTACGTAGCCGATAAACGATTACTTATCATTTACAGCAGTCAAACCCCCAAGGACATTCGTTGGTACTCACTGGGGGTAATCTGGGTATCTTTTTTGAAGGCCTTATTGAAAGTGACTTTATTGTTGTAGCCCACTTCATAGGCCACGTCTATAATATTCAAATTTCTTTGATTATCCATATCAAGAATTTGCTTCGCCTCCATTATGCGATACTTGTTTACCAGCTCATGAAAATTCATTTCAAAATGTTCGTTTATCACTTGTGATGCATTATGTCTTGTTGTATTTAGCCGATCGGCCAATTTTTCAAGATTGATGTCATTCTCTTTATATATTTTTTCCTCATCGAATAAACGGACTAAATTTTGCATCAATTCCCTTGATAGACTCTCCGTAAGTCCGGATTTTTCATATTTAAACAACAGCTTATCAAAAGATAGGGACCCACTAAAAACGCCGGGTTGAACACTGGCGCAATATCCTATATACATGACCATTAGTGCCATACAGATGACTTGGGAATGGTAAAGGAATCCAGAAAGTATATTGTTGCTAATAAGTATACCATATCCTGCATAGCAAAAGATGTACGCTACATGGATAAAATAGATATTTCGCTGCCATATGCGACTTTCATGGTTTGATTCTTCTTTTTGTTCCTTGGAGCTTAGGTATAATTTTCTAATAAAAAAGCCATAGACCATAAGTGAAACCAGTTTAAGCGTAACAATTATGGCGAGATGGGATGCGTCTCCCGGATTTAGCCCATTTTCTGTTCTACCCACCATGAGTTCCAGCTTTTCCTCGGCGGATAGCATATAGGTGGGCAGGATATAGATTAAAAAAAGTGCGGTTGGTATCAAATGTAAAAGGTCTTTTCTCTTAAATTGATACTGTTTGGTTATTCGTTTAAAATAGAAATATAATAGGGGACCATATAAAAATGAAAAGCAGGTCGACATCAAATACGAATGGGGAAACCGATAGTGATAGTTCGTGATATTTAGACAGATATGGAGAATAAAGAAGGAATGGATGAATATAAAACTGCTGATCAATATTTTTGCAATCTTATCCACTTTTCTATTAAAATGGATAATTACGGAAACATAAAACCCGATTAGGGCTACGTAGAGGTACATGAAGGACCAAATACTGAATTTTGGGGTGTATTTTTCGGATACCTGAATAAATTCCGGGGTGTCCCTAATATTATCGAACCAAGAATCCGCGAAAACATCTGTGTTGAAGTTGGACCGTAGATAAGTTTCTATAAATTCAGTACTATTCTTTGCGTCGTTCAAAGCGGAGTAGCTCTGGGCCACCCTTTTTAATATTACAGCCTTGTCATCGTCTTTTTTTAAAAGGACGCCCTTGTAGTTTTCTATGGCTTCGGGGTATCTACGTTCTGAAAATAAAATTTCAGCTTTTTCCAAACGCACTTCATTAGAATTTTCAAGAAATTCTATGTTAACACCCTCAATTCCCTTCGTATTTATGGGATAAGAGTAGTTGCTTAGAAGTAAGAATGTGATTAGGATTCTTAGTGTTCTCATTGGTTTTGATTGATGAATTAGCGTACTCTTAAATTACTCATAAAATCAAAACAAAATCTTAAGGAAATCTTAAATAGGTAATTCCCGATAATATTTTACCCTCTAAACCCCCGGTATGTTGTTAGAAATAAAGCGGTTTATAATGTATTTTGGCAATTAAACAAATAAAAAAACCGGTGCTCCCACCGGTTTTTTAAACTAACTAACTCAAAAATTACTAACTCAAAATTTTTATTCTATAGCGTATAAATTTCTAACGGCTTATAAACCAATATATTGTTGAAACGATTAAAAAAAAATCTAATCTTGCAAGGCAAATACTCTGCGCATTACATCAGTGGTACGTGAGGAAACTTTTGTCCTTATTTCCTTTTCTTCAATAGCAATCATGGTAAATACCCCGTCCAAGGCTTCTTGTGTCACATAATCTGTAAGATCGGGATTTACATCCGCAGTTAAGGGAATTGAATTGTACCTAGTAATGAGTGAACTCCATATTTTGTCGGCTCCCACTTTTTCAAAGGAATTTTTAATAACTGGATTAAACTTGTTATATAATTTCTGCTCCGTACTATTCATGAGGTAAGTAGTCGCAGCCCTATCATTTCCTAAAAGGATGGACTTAGCATCAGCAAAGGAAATACCTTTAATAGCATCAATAAAAATTGGGGTCGCCTCTGCGACGGCGTCTTCAGCTGCCCTGTTCAAAACCTTTAATCCCTCATCGGCTAAATTGTCCAAGCCAATATCCCGCAACGTTTTGTCAACTTTTTGCAGTTCTTCCGGCAAGAGAATTTTTACAAGCTCGTTTCTGTAGAAACCGTCTGCTTTGGTAAGTTTGCTCACCTGCTTATCTACGCCTTTGTCCAATGCCTCCCTGAGTCCGTTTGCGATTTCTTCATTACCAAGAACCGTTCCCGAGGGAAGCTGATTTACTACTTGTTGCAGTTCATTACACGAAACAAATAGAAATATAACTACAACGAAACCTAATTTTTTGATCATTTGAAAAATTTTAATGTGGAAAGTTACCTCCGTTGTTTAAGGTTACGAGAAAATCACGGTTTTATTGTTATAGACCATGGTTTTTCTGTTTACATGAAGTTTTACCGCGCGGGATAATACTATTTTTTCCAAATCTCGACCTTTATTTATAAAATCCGCAATGGAATGGATGTGGGACACGGCGCTAACATCCTGTTCAATGATTGGACCGGCATCCAATTCCTCGGTGACATAGTGACTTGTAGCCCCAATTATTTTTACACCTCTTTTGAATGCTGCGTGATAGGGTTTTGCGCCTGCAAAAGCGGGTAAAAAGGAATGGTGAATGTTTATTATCTTGTTGGGAAACCTATTTATGAGATTTTCATCAATTATCTGCATGTACCTCGCTAGAACTATAAAGTCCACTTTGTAACGTTCCAGTAATTTTATCTGTTCCTGTTCCGCACTTTCCTTGTTTTCTTGGAATACGGGAATATGGTAAAAAGGAATTTCAAATTGATCCGCGACATATTTCAAATCCGCGTGATTACTAAGGATAAAAGGAATTTCAACTAACAATTCCCCGGAATTGAACCTGCTTAACAAGTCATATAGACAATGGTTGTATTTGGATACGAAGATTGCCATTTTAGGTTTCACATCATCTACATGAATACTCCAATTCATATGATATGAGGAGGCCAATTCTTCTTGAAATAGCTTCTTGAATTCTGAAAGGCCAAAATTTTGTTCATCAAATTCACTTTCCAAACGCATAAAAAATACATTTGAAGAAAGATCTACATGCTGGTCCAAATAAATGATATTACCTCCTTGTGCATGTATAAACCCGGTGGTTGAACTTATAATACCTGGTTGGTCAAGACAGTTTATTAGAATGATGGTTTTCAAAGCGTGGTTTTAAACCAACAAAAATACTACTTTCTTGAAGAGCGTTATATAGAAAAATTGAACAAGTACTACAGGTAAGGAGCGCTATCTAAATGATGACTTCCATTTTTTGTAAGATTTCCTGAAACTTTTTAATTCTTCACGAAGTAAATTTAAATACTCGGTTTCCTTTACCCCATCTTTCTCCAGACCCAAACAGTAGGAGTTGATGTTTCTAATCATTATGTTTATGAAAGAAACATTTTTTTGTCGTTCTAAATTAGAATTGGAAAATTCGGTCTGGGCAATTTTTTGGGGGATAAGGATAGAATCCGTCAGCAGAGAATTCGCCATGATATCCCTAAGACTATGCGATTCATAAAGTCTTAGCAAATCTTTGTTGAAAGATACATAAGACGCTATTTCCCTGCTCATAATACACAGATCTAAAGCTTTCCTGTAAATAGGAATATGTTTTAAACTTCTTTGGGACACGATTTCTTTATTAGCAATTTAATATAAAGTTACATTAGAAAATCAACTCCTAACTTTCGTTAATGGGGATATTTTGTAAATTTACTTTCGAAACAAAATTATTTTAAATAAAAAGCTTTGCATATTAAGATTGATGACTTAAACTGGAAAATATTGAAATGGCTGCAAGAAAACGCACGGGATTCCTTTGCTAATATTGGAAGGGGAATTGGCCTAACAGCACCAGCAGTTGCTGAGCGTGTAAAGAAAATGGAGGATTTTGGTATCATTGAGGGATATACGGCCCAAGTTTCCCATTCATTAACCGGTCATCAGTTAAAGGCCATAATCACGTTGAAGGCATTTATGGGTAAATTGAAACCGTTTTTAGCAATGGTTGGTACATTGGACGAGGTTGTCAATTGCTATCGTATAACGGGTAACGAGAATATTGTTATGGAGGTGGTTCTTCAGGATCAGTTTCATCTGGAAAGGTTTATAGACAAGCTGATTCAGTACGGAGAGACGAGAACGAGCATTGTGCTATCCCAAGTTATTTCCAATGCACCCATCCATAAATTAAAAAATCAGCTGTAACCGGATTACATTATACCGATTTAATTTTTAATTTGGCTAGATTTTTGATGAGGTTAAGAATATGAGAAAAAATAGTTTTTTACTTCTTTTATTAATTCCAATAGTGACATTTGCCCAGCAAGTAAGACTCGCAAAGGGGACAATTACCGACAATATAGTAGTTAATGATTCACTTTCGGAAACTCTCGCTGTATATCTTCCTACCAATTTTGAGATTACAAAGGCTTGGCCGGTGGTTTTTGTTTTTGATATGGAAGGCAAGTCAAAACAGGCCATTTCTATGTTAAAGGAAGCCGCTGACAAAGAGGGATATGTACTGGCAGGTTCCAACAATCTCAGCGATACGTTAACCTTGTCCCAAAATGTTTTGATATCCAATAGGATGTTCAATGCGGTAGTGGATATGATAGCCGTAAAAAGAGGGCGCACCTATACTGCAGGTTTTTCCGATGGTGCACGTTTTGCCTCTGTACTGCCTACATTTATTAAGGAAGTTTCCGGGGTTATTTCATGTGGTGCCTCTATTGGCAATATTGAAATTCTAAACGGTAAGAGTCCATTTTATTTTATTGGAATTGTAGGGAGGGAGGATTACAATTATAGGGCGATGCTGGATGATCAAAAAATTCTGGATAAGCTAAAGTTTCCAAATCAACTTTTATTTTTTGATGGTGGCCATGATTGGCCAAGTACCGAAGAACTGGCGACCGCCATGCGCATTTTGACGATAGATGCCGTTGCAAAGGGGGTTGAACCCAAGAACGATAGCCTGATCATCAATTCCTATAATGACTTTCTAGTGGATGCAAATGCAAAGTTAACTCTTGATAAGCCTATTTTATCGGACTATAGGTTGTCAACAATAAACCGGATTTTTAACCCCCTGCTCGATCTGGATTCATTAAAAAGAACACGAAAATCACTTAGAAGGAGTAATTCTTTTAGAACCAACAATAGAAATCAAAACAACTATTTTTTAAAGGAAACCTTTACCAAGGAAGATTACAACTATTATTTGGAAGAAGATATTCTAACCTACAATTATAATAATCTTGGCTGGTGGAATTACCAGATGGAGGAGTTGAACAAGATCGAAAAAAGTACAAATCCGTTTGAAAAAAGAATGGGAAAACGCCTTAAAGGGTATTTGAACGCCTTGTTAGCGGATAATATAGATCTGATTCGTAACGATAAACTCGTAGATATGGAAGCATTGAATTTTGCCTACATGCTACAGACCATTACAAACCCCAAAAACTATGAGGCTTACTTAAAAATAATCTCCTACAGCGCCAATATAGAGGATTACGGGACCGCCTTGTTTTATTTGGAAGAATTATTAAAAAACGGATTTACGGATAGGGAAAAACTTTACAATCTGGAAGGAACCGCACTTTTTAGAATAACCCCGGAATTTAATGAAGTAGTGGCTAAATACCTAAAGGAAGCGCGTTACGACCTTATTGAGGACTAAGATGCGGTACTTGTTCTAAATCCCAATCGATGACCAATCCTTTTGCCAAGGAGTCCGCAATTTCTTTTCCATACAAAATTTCACATAGGTAAAGTGCTGCTTCAAAACTTTTTGCCCCTCCGGCTGAAGTAATATATTTACCATCATGTACGAACAATACACTATCCTTAACGGTTAATTGAGGAAACATTTTTTTATAGCTTTCAATATCGCTGGGAAAAGTTGTAGAGGCAACATTGTCTAGCAGTCCCGCTTTTGCAAGCACAAAAGACCCATCACAATGACTGGTGATGAACAGCGCGATCTCATCCACTCTTTTTACAAAATTCAGCATAGTGGTGTCCAATAAATCAGAGTCCAAATGATGCAAAGCACTTGGCACAACAAGAATATCTATTTTAGGAATTTCGTCAGTCGTATAATCATAGTCCGGTAAAATCCGTACTCCTTCAAAACTAGTAATCGGCTCAAGGGTATTGGCAACGGTAAACGTATTCATTGCTTTTATGCCTTTTCTATATTGGGTATGTTGAAAAATGTCAAATGGTGCTGTAAACTCCGTGTTGTAAACGCCATTCATAATTAGAAAGGCAACATTGTAATTGTTCGATTCTATTCTAGGCAAAAACCTCTCTTTTTCAGTTTTCTCCTGTTTGCAACTATCTATAAACACCAGCAACACTAAGTAAAGAGGAATAAATTTTTTCATGAAAATTCAGTTTGATGACAGCAAAGTACAATGAATGTAATTTAAGGAAAAGTGTTATGTTGTATTTTTGAAGTAAACAAGAAGGAAATGCGTCGTTCAAAGTACATATTCTTAAGTCTGTTTTTAGTAATAATGGCTTGCGGACAAGAAAAGAAATATCACAATACAAAGGAAAAGTTGGCCATTTCTGATTCTTCCGATAAACTGGCCTCAATTTTGCAGTTTCAAGAAGAATTGAATGAGGAATTTAAAGACCCTGAAGTATCACCACTGCCAGATAGATTTCGAAAGGATTTTGAAAGTTTGGATTTTTTTGAGCCTGACACCAACTATGTAATCCAAGCGGAATTTACTAGGACTCCGGATGCCATTCCATTTTTAATGCCCACAACTACGGATAGGCAGTCCAAAGAAGTGGTTTTTGGTATAGCCCAGTTCATGTTAAATGGGCAACAATTTAGACTCGAAATTTATCAAAACCCAGAACTTATCCTTAAAGAGGGATTTGAGGATTATCTTTTTCTACCCTTTACGGATTTGACCAATGGAGACGATACCTATGGGGGAGGGAGATATCTGGATTTGAGAATACCATCCGGAAATACGATAGTGCTGGATTTTAACAGGGCGTATAATCCGTATTGTGCCTACAATAAAAAATATTCCTGTCCTTTAGTGCCAAAGGTAAATCACCTACCTATGCAAATTAAGGCCGGTGTAAAGGAATTTGACAAGAAATAATATGCAATAAAAAACCCGACTTATTGTCGGGTTTTTCATGCTTAAAAACTATAAAAATCAACCAATTAATCTTAATTTATCTAAAAGGAATAAATTGCTGCTAGTAAAAAGCTAGAAAGACTACTGATAGGCTCTCCGTCACCATTAACAAAATTATCATCTTCAGAAGCACTATCCAAACGTAATTCTGGTTTGATCATCAGGTTACCAATAGTAGCGCTACCAGTAAGGGTCACAGCAAAAACGCTAGCATCTCCTTCGGCATCAAGTGAACCAATCGCTTCAAAACCATCTGTTGTTGTAAAGTATTCTCCCCTTAATCCTATTGTAAAATTTTCTGATGTGGCAAGCTGTGGATAAACTGCTACGCCGGCAAAGCTTCCAATACCATCTTCTTCATCACCACTAAAATAAGCGGCATTAAGACCTAAGAAAAATGAATCAGAAAGGTCAAACCCACCAGTATAGTCAATTTCAAAAGAGCCATTGTCAATTAAAAGGTTGGCATATTGCCCGCTGTACCCAAGCTGCACACCATAGGCATACTGTCCAGTTGGATTAAATTCTGTTAAATCTGTAGGGTTCATAACGGCTAACATCAAGCTTAAATCATCGGATAAAGTGAAGTCGGCTTTTAAACCAGTATGGGAAAATGGCCCATAAGAAAAAAGATAAGAAGTACTATAGTTGAAATTAGCTACTGGTGAAATAACTTCATAGCCTAAAAATGTATTAAAGTTACCAAATGTCAACTTTACATTTTCACTAACGTTCCAGTAAGCATATAATTGGTTAACGATATCTCCAGTAGCTGAATACATTGGTGAAGCGAATATGGCATCCGTCCCACGAGGTCCAAAAACCAAATCGGCAACAAAACCAACCTTCTCACCTTCATAACCTGCTATTACGTTTGCCATACCCAAAGAAAAACCTGGAAGGTTAGCAAAAGAACTACCTGGTGCTTGCGCATCCTCTCCGTTACCTGCATTTAAGTTAGCCCTGTAATATGCATCGATAGAACCACTTATAGAGAATTTTGGAGTTGTCTCCTCGTCCTCCTGTGCAATCAAGGCACCTGATGAAAAAAGAACACATGCTAAAAGAATACTTTTTTTTACGAATTTTGTATTTATAATCGCTTTCATAAGTTTAAATTTTAAATCCCTTAAGGGATTGTTTGAGATGATTTGAATTTTTTGAAAAGATTATTTTATAACGGAGCGTTCTGCAAAACGCTCCGTTTTTCTTTTCTTATTTTTGATTAATGTTGATTCATTCTAAAGTCCGCATAGGCATCCATTCCATGTTCATGAATGTCTAGACCTTCTACTTCTTCTTCTTTGGAAACTCGCAATCCAAGTGTGGCTTTTAGGATACCTAGTATAATACCAGAGCAAACTACACAGAATGCACCTATAATAAGTACGCCGTATAGCTGCGTCATGAATTGCCCAGCACCTGCCATGGAGCCAAAAATACCAACGGCAAGCGTACCCCAAATACCACAGATCAAGTGCACTGCAACAGCACCTACTGGGTCATCCAGTTTTAGTTTTTCCACTAAAGCAACACCGCCTACTATGATAATACCAGCAAGGAATCCAATAACTACGGCTTCGTTAGGTGACATAAGGTCGGCACCAGCAGTAATACCTACTAGACCTCCAAGGATACCATTAAGAAACATAGTCAAATCCAGATTCTTGTAAAGAATGGTAGACGTAATCATTGCGCCGAATCCACCGGCAGCTGCTGCCAAACTTGTAGTTACCAATACCAATGAGGTTAATTCCGGATCAGCAGAAAGTACGGAACCTCCGTTAAATCCAAACCAACCTAACCAGAGTATCAGCACCCCGGCAGTCGCCATTGGAATACTGTGACCAGGTATGGCCTGTGCTTTTCCATCCTTGAATTTACCAACTCTAGCACCCAACAAGGTTATGGCTACCAATGCGGCCCAGCCACCTACGGAGTGTACCAAGGTAGAACCTGCAAAATCATAGAATCCCCATGAATCCAAGAAACCACCTCCCCATTTCCATGCGCCAACGATTGGGTATACCAACCCTACGTAGATTATGGTAAATATCATAAAGGAACCAATTTTAATACGCTCTGCAACCGCTCCAGAAACAATGGTTGCAGCAGTTGCGGCGAACATCCCTTGGAAAAGGAAATCTGTCCACCAAGTGTAGCCACCGCTTGCATAGTCAACTGTCATTCCATTTTCAGGGGCAGATATACCGAACCCAGCAAATTTTAAGATTCCGGCATCCCCGTCCTCAAACCCTGGATACATTAGGTTAAATCCGAAGGCGTAGTACAATAAAAGTCCCCCGGTGATGATAAAAATATTCTTGAATAAAATGTTTATAGTGTTTTTTTGTCTGGTCAAGCCAATTTCCAAAAAGGCAAAACCTGTATGCATGAAGAATACCAATGCGGTAGCCAACATCATCCATACGTTATTCGCTGTAAATAATCCTGCGTCCATTTTCTATAATTTTTAGTTAGTTGATTTTATTAGTTGATTCCGGCCAGACCGCTTTCCTTTGTTCTAATTCGGTATGCCTCTAAAACATCCGATACAAAGATTTTACCGTCTCCCACGTTTCCGGAATATGCGGTCTCCAGTATGGTATTGACTGTTTTTTCTAAATAATCGTCGGAGATTACAATTGATAGATATCTTCTTTGGATATCCGTTGTACTGTAGGAAATGCCACGATAGACATGACCTTGTTTTTCGTTTCCAACTCCGGTTACGTCCCAGTAACTAAAGAAGTTTACCTCAATTTGATGCAATGCCTCCTTGACATCGTCAAATTTGGATTTTCTGATAATTGCCTCGATTTTTTTCATTTGAATATTGGTTTTAAAGTGCCAAATATATGTTAATAAAATTAACACCCTAAAAATTTAGGGGGTAGTGTCGTCATTTTTACGGTTATCATAAAATAGACCCCATTAAATTATAGGTATGGGATTATTGCGATTAAAAATTTGAGAAATCGTAGATTGAAATAGCAATAAAAACCAGATTACTTGATAAATAGGAAGAAGAAGCGCCAAAAAAGTTGCGAAATGTTTAAAAAATATTGAAAAGGAGTGATAATATCATAAATATAAGAAAGGTGTGTAGAAATGTTAGCTTTATAACAACTTGCTAACCCAAATACCAAAAGAAACAGCAATTACTCCCAAAACGATACTAAGAATTGTATAGAGGGAGAAATAAATCAAAGTAGACTCTTTAAATAACGAATATCCCTCAAACGCGAATGTGGAGAACGTGGTGAATCCTCCGCAGAACCCCACACCTAAAAGCAGGGTTTGGTTTTGCGTCAGAAAACTGTTCTTAAGGGATAACCCAAAGAGCATACCTATTAGAACGCATCCTAGTATATTTACTAAAAAAGTCCCTAAAAAGAAATTTGAAAAGTAAGAATTGAGATTTCTTGAAATCCAGAATCGTAGAATACTTCCTAATCCTCCTCCAAGAAATACAAGTAAGAATTGTTTCATACCTTATAAAGGTAAGAATCTTAAACCGCTTTTTTGTAGCTTGATGTAAGCATATCTAAAGAATATATCACAGATCGGGAACCTGAAACTTCTGGTTTAGATTTTTTTGCTTTCTTGCCAACACTTTTCATGCTAACAAACATCATTACTGCGTTTATGCCGATTAAGACAAAGAAAATTGTAAGAAATGTCATCATAATTTATTGCCCCTTATAGATGAATAACGCAAAATTACGTCATTTGGTATATAATACGGGAAAAATTAGCTTTTTGTTGCCAGAAGACTAATTTTTGTGGTGTACGTAAAATATTGGCTAATCCTTAAGGAAATACTTAATAAAGAACAGAATTAATAAGAATATAATAAAGAAAATTCCTACCCATTTAACTCCTTTAAAATTTTTTTGGTGCAATCTGAAGTCCTTTTTATAGCTGATAACTACTATTGTTAGAAATGCTATAGCAAAAATGATGGCAAAAATGATTTGTCCAGTGCTGAACATAGTTGTATATTTTTACGCAAATCTAATCGAAAAACATCATAATATATATGAAAGACAAAATCAACGCCGTTAGGGAGTTTCATGAATCTTTTGGATTGGGAGTTTCGGAGGAAATGAGAGCAAATTTGGGTGAGGCAAAGAATCTTCTACGCTTTAATCTTATGGACGAGGAGAATAAAGAATATTTGGAAGCTGCACAAAACAATGATTTGATGGAAGTAGCAGACGCATTGGGAGATATGCTTTATATTCTTTGTGGGACTATTTTGGAGCACGGTATGCAATACAAAATAGAGGAAGTGTTCAATGAAATTCAACGGAGTAATATGAGTAAATTGGGCGAGGATGGAAAACCTATTTATCGGGAAGACGGAAAGGTGCTAAAAGGGCCTAATTATTTTAAACCGGATATTCTATCAATTTTGAATAAATAAAAAAAGGGCTTTTGCCCTTTTTTTAATCGGTTACCTGATACCGCCAACCAAATTTATCTTCGGATTTGTTATACTGAATATCTGTAATCATTTTTTTCATTTTCGCACCGTAGCTATGCTCCAACTCGGGCAAGTCATAGTCAACACCCCTAAAACCGAATGTAGAAATAGGTGAAACAACCGCTGCGGTACCTGCCCCGAACATTTCTTTTAATTCTCCATTTTTGGCGGCATTCACAACCTCGGTCACCGAAATTTTTCTAACCTCCGTTGGGATGCCTTGGTCCTTAGCAATTTCTAAGATGCTCTTGCGGGTGATACCATCAAGAATACGGTCACTGGTAGGTCCGGTCAATAAGGTATCATTTATGCGGATAAAAATGTTCATTGCCCCGGCCTCTTCAATATATTCATGGTCGGTATCATCCGTCCATATTACTTGATTATAACCTTTTGCTATTGCCAATTGTGTTGGGTAAAACTGTCCCGCGTAGTTACCGCCAGCTTTGGCATAACCTACACCGCCATTTGCAGATCTAGAATACGTCTCTTCAATTAGTACTTTTACTTTTCCAGAAAAATAAGCTCCGGAAGGGGCACAGGCGATAATAAATTTATATTCATCGGCTGGGGAAGCGTGGAATCCTTTGCCAGAAGCGAACATAAATGGGCGGATATACAATGAACTACCTGACTTCTGTGGAATAAAAGCTTCATCCAATTGCAATAAAGTAGTTAAACCGTCCATGAAATATTCTTCTGGAATCTCCGGAATGCACATACGTTTTGCGGAAATATTTAAACGTTTATGATTGTCTAAGGGCCGGAATAGGAAAATATCGTTATTATCATCCTTATAGGCCTTCATTCCCTCAAAAATCGATTGCCCGTAGTGGAAAATCTTTGAAGATGGTTCTAATGTAATGGGTTGATAGGGAACAATTTTTGGCGTTTCCCATGAACCATTTTTATAATCGCAGACGAGCATATGATCCGTAAAGACAGACCCGAAAGCCAGATTGTCAAAATCTATTTGTCCAATTTTAGAAGTTTTCGCTTTTTCAACGGTCATATTCTTGGTTCCTACGCTCATCGTAAATTTATTTATGAACAAATAAAATTAATCAAATATCCCAATTGCCACTTCTTTTTTAGTTCAAAAATGACCAATTTTGTATACTAGACGTAATTTTTTAGGGATATGAAAGGATTTAACATTTTTCTTGTGATTTTATTTACCGCTTTTACTTGTAGAGCACAGATTTCCCAATCGGAAAACAGGGCTAAATCTGATAGTGAGGTATTGGTATCGTTTGGTGATAGAATAAGTATTGAGGGCGCAGTCTCAACCAACGAAATGCTTCAACGGTATGAAAGTATGAAGGTTTCCGATACGTTACAGACCAAGTTTACCGCAACGGTGAAGGAAGTTTGCAAAGCTAAAGGTTGCTGGATGACGTTAGTGCTGCCCAACGGGGAGGAATCTATGGTTCGTTTTAAAGACTATGGGTTTTTTATGCCTACGGATATTGAAGAGAAAGAAGTTGTGCTAGAAGGTTTGGCTTACGTAGAAGAAATGAGTGTTGCCGATCAGAAGCATTTTGCCAAAGACGGGGGGATGCCCCAAGAACAAATCGACGCGATTACCAAAACTAAAATGACTTACGGTTTTGAGGCCAATGGCGTTTTGTTAAAACAGTAGTTTGAAACGGGAAATCATTACCACTGCGGATGGTTCGAAGACAATTCAGATTACGGATTGGGAGGAGCAGTACCATTCCAAACATGGCGCAATTCAAGAGGCTTATCATGTTTTTATAAAGAACGGACTCAGTTTATTCCAAAATAACCAAATAAAAATTCTTGAGATTGGTTTTGGAACAGGACTAAATGCGCTCATCACTTTGAAAGAGTCATCATCCCTTAACCTTCATATTGATTATACCGGTGTTGAAGCCTATCCAATTTCCAAAGAGGAACATCAATTGTTGGATTATTGTGCTTCCCTTGATGTAAGTTCCCTGAAAAATCAGTTCAATTTAATGCATAGTTCTCCTTGGGAAGAAAATATCAAGATTGCCGATAATTTTAAACTTTTTAAGTTGAAGGAGGATTTTAAGAATATCGATTTTGAAAATACCTTCCACCTCATATATTTCGATGCCTTCGGTGCCCGGGTTCAGCCAGAACTATGGACGGTGCCAATCTTCGAAAAAATGTTCAGAGCACTTCGGCCGGAGAGTTATTTGGTCACTTATGCCGCTAAAGGCAGTGTGAGAAGGGCCATGCAGGAAGTTGGATTTAAAGTAGAGCGGCTTCCCGGACCTCCTGGCAAAAGGGAAATGTTAAGAGGTCAGAAGTTATTGTAATTTTCTCAAGATTAGTTTTTAGGGATGAATGTTGAACTTTGGTCTGTTAAACTTAAGATAACATTGTTAAATCGAAATTAAAAGCCATCCTACCCAAGGTCCAAACCGATATCTTTGTTTCATGAAAGTATTGATAACGGGAGCTACAGGGCTAATTGGTAATGAATTAGTAGCATTGTGCCATCGGAACGGTCATAGTGTAAACTACCTTACCACCAGTAAGGACAAAATAGTTTCAAAGAGCGATTATAATGGCTTTTACTGGAATCCAAAATCAAATGAGATAGATAAAGCTTGTTTTAAAGATGTTTCTGTTATCATCAATCTAGCCGGTGCAAGCATTTCCAAGCGTTGGACAAGCAGTTACAAAAAGGAAATTGTTGCTAGCAGAGTAAACTCACTTAGAACTTTACATCAAGCTATAAAGGAATTGCCAAATCATAGCATAAATTCTATTGTATCCGCATCTGCAATCGGTATTTATCCAGATTCTACTACAAACTTTTATGCCGAGGATGATAACGCTGTGGATGATAGTTTCTTAGGGCATGTAGTTGAGACTTGGGAAACGGAAGTGGATGCATTTAAAGGGTTGATTCCTAATGTTTCAAAAGTTAGAATTGGATTGGTTATGTCCAGTAAAGGGGGAGCCTTGCCGGAGATGTCAAAGCCTATACGGTATTATGTTGGTGCCGCTTTTGGTAGTGGCGAGCAATGGCAGTCTTGGATTCATATTTCCGACTTAGCAAGAATATTTCTTTTCATCGCTTCGAATGAATTAAATGGTGTTTATAATGGGGTGGGGCCAAATCCGGTGACAAACTCGAAACTGGTAAAGGAAATCGCCAAGGTTTTAGATCGTCCTATATTACTTCCAAATATACCTCAATTTATGATGAAGCTTATACTTGGTGAGATGTCGTATATTCTTTTTGCCAGCCAGCGTGTAAGTAGTAAAAAAATAGAAGAGGAAGGTTTTGTTTTCAAGTTTCAGAATGTGTGTGGAGCGTTGGTGGATATTTATGAAAAGGAAAATAAAAGTGAAAAAATCGCGTCCGAATTAAGCAAGGAATATAGCTCGTAAAAACCTTCTAACGATATATTGAATAATGGAAAATCCGCCCTAGGCGGATTTTTTTATAAACTTTCGTGACATTTTGACATTTTTAAAGAATTGGCAGTACTTTTGCCACCTCAAAATCAGCCATTAAAAAGAATAGTATATGAGCGATAAAAATCACGAAGAAGAAATGGATGAAGAGGTAATTTCCAATGAGGAAATGCTAGAGGAGGAAGAGATGGGAGCGGAAAACCTGTCTGAAGAATCAGAAGATCAGGAATTAAGTACGGAAGATTCCTTGAGAGAGGATTTAGCAAAGGAAAAGGATAAATTTTTACGACTTTTTGCTGAGTTCGAGAATTATAAAAGACGTACGTCCAAAGAACGTATGGATTTATTTAAAACCGCCGGGCAGGAGGTTATTGTATCCTTATTGCCAGTTTTGGACGATTTTGAACGCGCGCTTAAAGAGCTTTCAAAATCAGACGACAAGGAAATGTTCAAGGGGGTCCAGTTAATTAACGGCAAATTAAAGGAAACATTAAAATCCAAGGGATTACAGAATTTAGAAGTTGCTTCAGGAGATACCTTTGATGCGGAAATCCATGATGCGATTACCCAGATTCCCGCTCCTAACAAAAAAATGAAAGGAAAGATCATAGATGTTATAGAGGGAGGTTACAAGTTAGGAGATAGAATTATACGCCACCCAAAAGTTATTGTAGGTAACTAAAAATTAGGTATGAAGGAAGATTATTACGATATATTGGGTGTAGGAAAGAATGCGACGGCAGCTGAAATAAAAAAGGCATACCGTAAGAAAGCATTGCAGCATCATCCTGATAAAAACCCCGGTGATGCCCACGCAGAGGCGCAGTTTAAAAAAGCGGCAGAAGCGTATGAGGTTCTTAGCAACGCCGATAAAAAGGCACGTTATGACCAATTTGGTCACGCTGCTTTTGAAGGCGGTGGAGGTTTCGGCGGTGGCGGAATGAACATGGAGGACATCTTTAGCCAGTTTGGTGATATATTTGGAAGTGCCTTTGGTGGAGGCGGTTTTGGAGGTTTCAGTGGTTTTGGCGGTGGTGGTCAAAGACGGGTCAAAGGAAGTAATCTAAGAATAAGGGTTAAGCTTACCTTGGAGGAGGTTGCCAATGGTGTTGAAAAGAAGGTCAAGGTCAGGCGAAAACTACAGGCGGAAGGGGTTACCTATAAAACCTGTACAACATGTAACGGTCGTGGACAGGTTACCAAAGTTCAGAATACCATTTTGGGAAGAATGCAAACGGCAGCAACTTGTAGCTCATGTGGGGGTAGCGGACAAATATTGGATGGTAAACCTAATGATGCGGATGCACAGGGCTTGCGGGTTTCTGAGGAGACGGTATCCATTAACATACCGGCTGGAGTAGAGGAAGGAATGCAATTAAAGGTTCCGGGAAAAGGAAATGACGCTCCTGGGAATGGTGTGCCTGGAGATTTATTAGTAGCCATTGAAACCCAGGAACACGAGACCTTAAAAAGAGAGGGAGATAATCTACATTATGATCTCTATGTGAGTATTTCCGATGCAGTTCTAGGTACCTCCAAGGAAATTGATGCCGTAGGGGGCAAGGTTAGGATAAAGTTGGAACCCGGTATCCAATCGGGTAAGATTTTACGGTTAAGAGGTAAAGGTATTTCCAGTTTAAACGGATATGGTTCCGGGGATCTTTTGGTTCATGTAAATGTTTGGACCCCGAAGGAGCTGAACAAAGAGCAAAAAGACTTTTTTGAACGTATGCAGGGCAATGATAATTTTGAACCCAAACCGGAGAAATCTGATAAGTCGTTCTTTGAAAAAGTTAAAGATATGTTCTCTTAAACCGAAAACCTTTGGTTTTTAAATAAAAAACGTATATTTGATTTAATATTGGGAGACCAATATTAATTTTCTTTTTCATAGCAATTTTTTTCCCATCCTTAATTCTTTTAAGGGTGGGTTTTATTTTTTATCCCATTTCAATTACGATTTTAAACGTTGATTGAATGGAAAATTAAATATTTCTATGGAGCATCTTTTTTTTAAAATAGATTAAAAATACCTTTTAAAACAATTCAATACCTTTGAGCAAATTGCGTGCATGAATAATATTTTGGTAACTAAAGAGGTCACCAAACAATTTGGCAACCATACTGCGTTAAAGAATGTTTCCTTAGAAATTCCCAAGAACAGTATTTATGGTCTATTAGGACCAAATGGTGCTGGAAAAACTACATTAATTCGCATTATTAATCAGATTACATACCCTGATCTGGGAACAGTGTATTTTGATGGGAAGCCATTGATGCCGGAACATATTTCCCAAATAGGCTATCTTCCGGAAGAACGAGGCTTGTACAAAAGTATGAAAGTTGGTGAACAAGCATTATACCTCGCCCAGCTGAAAGGACTTTCCAAGACCGATGCCAAGGCCAAATTAAAATATTGGTTTGACAGATTGGATATTGGGGATTGGTGGAACAAAAAGATTCAGGAATTGTCCAAGGGGATGGCACAAAAAATTCAGTTTATCGTAACGGTGCTACATGAGCCAAAACTGCTCATTTTTGACGAACCCTTTAGTGGATTTGATCCAATAAATGCAAATATCATTAAGGATGAGATTCTAAAGCTGAAAGAAGGCGGAACCTCTATCATTTTTTCTACGCACCGCATGGAATCCGTAGAGGAGCTTTGTGAGTATATCGCATTGATACATCAATCCGAAAAAATTTTGGACGGTAAATTATCGGATATAAAAAAGGCCTACAAGAGAAATATATTTGATATAAGCTTAGAGCCTACAGATGCTTCTGCACTACTAAGCGAATTGAATGCTAAATTTCAGATTCTTTCCTCAAATTATGACGAAGCCGAAAAACAACTGGATTTTTCAGTTCAATTGGAGTCCAATGATTCCAGTTCATTACTTGGTTACCTAAGTGCAAAGGGAAGTGTAAATCGTTTTGTGGAAACCATACCTTCGGCCAACGAAATTTTTATAAGAACCGTTCAAAGTAAAGGAGTTTTACATGAATAAGCTGCCACTGATTATTAAAAGGGAATACTTGGCCAAAGTGCGTAACAAGTCCTTTGTTATCATGACTTTTTTGAGTCCGCTATTGATGGTTGGGATGATTGTGCTTATCGCATATTTGACCAATCTAAACGATAATGAAAAGCGGATAATTGCGGTTTTGAACGAGAGCGATTTTTTCAGCAATCAATTTGTTGCCTCGGAAACTACTTCTTTCGTTCGATATAATGATCTTACTCTGGAGCAGGCCAAGGATTCAACCCTCCAAATGGGGTATTATGGTCTCGTGTATATACCAAGTGAGGAAAATTTGGAGAAGGTAGCCCATCGGGCTTTCTTTTACAGTAACGATGCACCCAATACTACTATTCTGGAAAAACTGGAACGTATTTTCAAAGAAAGACTACGTGAAGAACGTTTACGGGAATTAGGCATTTCAGCAGCGGACTATGCGGAAATGGATAGTGAATATCAAATGAACATTTCAACCTTTGATGGTGTCCAAAACTTAAAAGGAATAAATGAAATAAAGGCTATCATTGGAGGAGGTTTTGGGTATCTAATTATGATGTTTATCATTATTTACGGTGGTTTTGTAATGCGAAGCGTTATTGAGGAAAAGACTAGCAGGATTATTGAGGTTATTATCTCTTCCGTTAAACCGTTTCAGTTAATGTTGGGAAAAATAGTGGGTACTGCGCTGGCAGGGATAACTCAATTTCTGATTTGGATTGTTTGTGGAACAATTCTCTTGTTTGTTGCGCTCGCCATTTTCGATATCGATCCGGCTATGCTATCAAAAGGTGGTCCCAATTCTCTAGGTTCGGGTGTGCCCGGGGCAATACCTTCCGTAGATATTACAACACAATTGTATGCACAGGAACTGTTTGAAATTCCAATTTTAATGTTGCTTTTCTTCTTTGTAATCTACTTTATTTTGGGCTACTTCATCTACAGTTCAATTTATGCGGCAATCGGTGCAGCGGTTGATAATGAGACCGATACACAACAATTTATTTTCCCGATTATCCTTCCCCTGATGCTTGCTATTTATGTGGGATTCTTTTCTGTTTTCAGTAATCCCCACGGACCTATTGCAGTTGGTTTTTCATTATTCCCACTAACGTCCCCAATCGTGATGATGATGCGTTTACCGGGTGGAATCGGTGAGGGCGGGGTCCCGGTCTGGCAATTGATAGCCTCAATTTTATTTTTAATAGCTACCTTTATTGGTATCGTGTGGTTGGCCGCAAAAATATACAGGGTGGGTATCTTGATGTATGGAAAAAAACCTAGCTATAAAGAGTTGTTAAAGTGGATTAAGTATTGATTATGATCCAAGAGGAAAAGGAAAAAATAAAGGAAATTATAGAAAACGATATCTGGGGCAATATCAAAGAATTTCTGGATTTGGGCTTCCATTATGGTGAAGGTGATAAGTCAATCCACATAACAATTGGTCTATTATTACTACTGACGACTGCATTTGTCATAACCAGTTTCTTTTTGAAGTGGATACGCAAATTTTTCACCCGAAAAATGGAAAATGATGATAAGTTGAAGTTCATAAGCATCTTCAAATTCATCAAATATGTAGTTTATATCGTGGTTATTCTGTTTACCATGAGCGCGGCAGGAATTAATATTACGATTCTTATTACCGCTTCTGCCGCACTTTTTGTTGGTTTGGGTTTGGCCCTACAGGAGCTTTTTCAAGATATTATTGGTGGTATATTCATCATTTTGGACAAATCCCTTAGGGTTGGTGATGTTGTAGAAGTGGATGATAGAGTGGGTAAGGTTTTTGAAATTAAACTCAGGACTACCAGGGCAATAACCAGGGACGATAAGATTATTATCATACCCAATCATAAATTTATAAGTGATATTGTCTACAACTATACCCAGAACCATAAAACAACTCGTGAGTCCGTATACGTAGGCGTCTCTTACGGGAGTGATGTGAAGTTGGTCACCAAACTACTTGAAGAGGTGGTGAGCAACCGGCGGGGTGTTCTTAAAAGTCCGAAACCATTTGTAATGTTCGATGATTTTGGTGATTCAGCACTTTTATTCTCACTTAACTTTTTTGTAAGCGATGGTTTTACCGTTCCAAGGTTAAAAAGTGATATTAGATATAGCATTGATGAGGCATTTAGAAAAAATAAGGTCACCATTCCATTTCCGCAAAGAGATGTTCACGTTTTTCAACAGGCTCCCTTTCAGCATACCAATGTTCAAAATTCAGAAAATAAATGGGGAATAGGGGAAGATTAGTTTTCATATGGGTATGCTTTTTTTTCTCTTTAATTCTTCATACGGTCGCACAAACCCCGGATGTATTCCGTGCAGAATATATGCTAATGCCCGAGAATAGTTCAGAAGTGCAAACGTCGCGGATGAAGCTATTGGCCAATATTCCAATCCCTGTTCGGGAAAAAAAGGATTATATCGTTATAGGAGCGGAGTATAATAGATATGACTATGATATTTCGCAGTCGGCATTTGCTAATTCTGCGGATTTGAGTAATTTTCATGTGGTGGATATCAATATGGCCTATGTATATCAATGGACCGAGGATTGGCGCCTGGTAGGAGTAGTTACGCCTAGATGGGCGTCCACGTTTACGGATGGCTTGGAGAAAAGGGATTTCAACCTTAACTATACTGCCGGTGGCTATAAGGAAATCAAGAATGTTGAAAAGCCCTATCGCTTGGTTGTAGGACTCTCCTATAATGCTACGTCCCCGGTTAAGATTCCATTACCATTCGTGTATTATGAAAAAAGATTCCATCCAAAATGGGCCTATACCTTGGGAGTTCCAAAAACGGGCATGAAGTTTTTTACTAAAAAACAGCATTTTTTTCAAACGGAACTTTTTTTGGATGGGTATTATGTTCATATTCAGAATGATATATTATTATCGAACAACAATATAGCTACGGATATTTCACAAACGGCATTGTTATTGACCATTGGATATCAATATAAGTTTACAAAGGACATTTCCGTTTATCTCTTGGGAGGTCATACATTGACCCAAAACGGGGTTTTACGGGATAGCGACAGAAGTAATATTTTTACACTCAATAACGGTCCTGGATTTTATTTTAGAACGGGATTTAGAATAGGAATTTAATACAAGAATATGTCAAAGATTTTGGTAATTGAAGATGAAGCAGCAATTAGAAGGGTGCTAGTGAAGATACTTTCCGAGGAGAATGATGCTTATTCGGTGGAAGAGGCGGAAGATGGACTAAAAGGACTGGAAACGATTAAGAATAATGATTATGATTTGGTCTTGTGCGATATAAAAATGCCTAAAATGGATGGTGTTGAGGTTCTTGAAGCTGCTAGAAAGATAAAACCGGAAATACCTTTTATCATGATTTCCGGTCACGGGGATTTGGACACTGCCGTAAATACGATGCGCTTGGGAGCTTTCGATTATATTTCCAAACCACCGGATTTAAATCGCTTATTGACCACGGTTCGCAATGCCTTAGATCGCAAGGAACTGGTGGTAGAGAACAAAATTCTGAAAAAGAAGGTCAGCAAGAATTATGAAATGATAGGGGAGAGCAAAGAAATAACCGCTATCCAGGACATGATTGAAAAAGTTGCCCCAACGGACGCGAGGGTGCTAATTACAGGTTCCAACGGAACGGGGAAAGAGCTGGTGGCGCATTGGGTACATGAGAAAAGTCAAAGAAGCAGTGGACCCTTCATTGAGGTAAATTGTGCAGCTATCCCTTCAGAATTAATTGAAAGTGAACTTTTTGGACATGTAAAAGGGGCATTTACCTCTGCGGTTAAAGATCGCGCAGGAAAATTTGAAGCGGCCAACAAAGGAACTATTTTTTTGGATGAAATAGGGGATATGAGCCTATCTGCCCAAGCAAAAGTGCTGCGGGCATTGCAGGAAAGTAAGATTTCAAGGGTAGGAACGGATAAGGACATTAAAGTTGACGTTAGGGTTGTTGCCGCAACAAATAAAGATTTAAAAAAGGAAATAGACGAAGGCAAGTTCCGTGAGGACTTGTACCATAGATTGGCTGTAATATTGATTCAAGTTCCCACGTTGAACGATAGACGTGATGACATTCCATTATTGATAAATCATTTTTCCAAAAAAATAACGGAGGAACAGGGAATGGCCCCGAAACAGTTTTCTGAAAAAGCTATAAAATTACTTAAGGCCTATGATTGGACAGGTAATATTCGTGAATTACGCAATGTTGTGGAAAGGTTAATTATCCTAGGCGGCGCTGAGGTTTCCGAGGAGGACGTGAAGCTGTTTGCCAGTAAATAGATTTTTATTTAGATGTGCTGCAATTTCCAATTCTAACTAAGGCCTCAGCGGTTATTTCCTTGGTTTTTAGGTTGTAATATTTTTTCCCTTCGGATAGGTTTTCCTTTAAAAGTTCTTGTTCGCAGTTATCAAAAACCCGCTGTGCAAATGCTTTGGCTTCATCGCAATCCACCGTTTCTACCACTTTATTAAGGGATTTTCTGTAGTTTTCAAGGGAGCTGTCAATTTTTTCCGTTAAGGTTTCAATGCTAGTATCCTTTAAGGCTGAATTTTTCTCGGCCGCATCCTTTGTATTTAAGGCCAACACGTCACTGGCGTACCTGCTTTCGTGCAGATGATGCTCTTCCAGAGCCTCCAGTCCTCCTTTAGTATGTTCCAAGGACCGCGTAAGAAGTATATGGGTGCTGTTTAGCGTTGTCGCTTTGGTCGCCAGCTTTAATATAGACAGGCTTTCTTCCATTCCTGCTACGGCATATTTACAGCCGCAAACGGTTAACTGTTTTTTTGATTTTTCAATCGCGCTCAAGGCCTTGTACGCAAAATAACGAGCTTGGTTAATATCGTTTATTTGGATTGCTTTTTCGGTAAGGGTCTTTGCATACCCGATATTTGAACCGGCATATTCACACTCCAGGTTAGAGGTGAAAGAAGAAAATAGCACTATAGCTGTTGCAGCTATTAAAAAATATATCTTGTTCATTAGATAAGCAGGTTTTGTAAAATTTGGGACTTTACAAGTATAAATGTAAGGTTTTACCTATCTGAGCTCTTAATTATTCGTTAGAAGACCTAGCTTTTCCGTTAATAGGTTAAATTGTATCATATTTCTGTTGAAAGACCTTTTTTAATATTTTAAGGTTTTTCAAGGACTATTTTTTAATATTTCAGCATGGATGACATTAACATAAATGACTACAAGACTTCAGATTCCTTTGATATAAAAAAGGCTTCAACATTTGAGGATTTTGGAAAGTCGGATAAGAAGCTTAAAAAGGAGTTAGAGAAAACGAGAAGAGAACTGGGGGAATTTCAGGATATTGTGTACGCACATAATAAATATAGCGTGCTTATATGCCTTCAAGGAATGGATACTGCAGGCAAGGACAGCCTTATCCGTGAGGTTTTTAAGGACTTTAATGTCAGTGGGGTAGAAGTGCACAGTTTTAAAGTGCCAACGGAACTTGAGTTGGACCATAATTACTTATGGCGACATTATCTGGTTTTACCGGGTAAAGGTAAGTTTGGTGTCTTCAATAGAACGCATTATGAAAATGTTCTGGTAACCAGGGTGCACCCGGAATATATCCTTGGTGAACGTATCCCCGGAATTCATTCCGTTGAAGATATCGATAAAAAATTCTGGGATAAAAGATTTGAACAAATCAATAATTTTGAACGTCACCTGTTTGAGAACGGAACCATTATTTTTAAATTTTTCCTCAACCTGTCCAAGGAAGAGCAACGACAGCGATTACTACGAAGGCTGGCCATTAAGGAAAAGCACTGGAAGTTTTCCCCAGGGGATCTTAAGGAAAGACAGCTTTGGGACAAGTATCAATCCTGTTATGAGGAAGCCATTAAAAAAACGACTAAGGACCACGCCCCTTGGTTCGCGATACCCTCGGACAATAAAAAGGCGGCTAGGTTGATCGTGGCCACTATCCTATTTCAATCGTTAAAAAAATACAAAGATATAAAGGAGCCGAGTCTTGACGCTAAAATAATGGCTAATTTAGAAGCTTATGAAAACGCATTACAAATTGAAAAAAAAGATTAGTCTTTGCATTTGTTTCCTATTGTTGGCTTTTTTGTCAAGTGCCCAAAATGTTGACGAACAACAGTTAAAGAAAATTTACGATTCAGCTTTGTCAGAAGGCAAGTCGTATGATTGGCTAAATTACTTGTCCAACCAAATCGGTGGTCGTTTGTCCGGGTCCATACAGGCGCAGCAAGCGGTAAATTATACCAAAATGGAACTGGACTCCCTTGGTCTGGACCGCGTGTGGTTGCAATCCGTAATGGTGCCAAAATGGGTACGGGGAACACCTGAGTTTGCTTATTTTGAAACGACACCAGGGGTAACTACCAATGTACCCATTACAGCGTTGGGCGGTTCTGTAGCTACACCACAAAAAGGTATAAAGGCCGGGTTGGTAGAGGTACAGGGAATAGAGGAATTGGCAGCATTGGGAGAGGCAGGCATTAAAGGTAAGATCGTGTTTTTTAACAGGCCTATGGATCCCACTTTGATCAATACGTTTTCGAGCTTATTCCGGGGCAGTGGACCAACGAGGTGCTGGAGCCGCGGAGGCCTCAAAATATGGTGCACTTGGGGTAATCGTACGGTCTATGAACCTACGCTTGGATGATTTTCCACATACCGGTGGTTTGCGCTATGGCGATTTGCCAAAAGAGGAATGGATTCCTGCAGCGGCCATCAGCACAAACGCGGCGGAATTGTTAAGCACTACGTTAAAGCTAAATCCGGAAATTAAATTTTACTTCAAACAGAACTGCAAGCAGTTTGAGGATGTGGAATCCTATAATGTCATTGGCGAAATAAAAGGAAGCACCTATCCGGATGAAATCATTGTGGTTGGCGGTCATTTGGATTCTTGGGATTTGGGTGACGGTTCCCATGACGATGGGGCAGGCTGTGTACAAAGTATGGAGGTTTTACGACTCCTAAAGGAAACAGGGTATAAACCAAAGCGTACCATTCGGGTGGTCCTTTTTATGAACGAGGAAAACGGGCTACGGGGAGGAACAAAATATGCTGAGGAAGCCTTGGCCAAAAATGAGAACCACATTTTCGCTTTGGAAAGTGATTCCGGTGGATTTACGCCACGGGGTTTTTCCTTTGATTGTTCGGATGCGGATTTTGAACGAATCAAAAAATGGAAAGCGCTATTTGAGCCGTATCTCGCCGATAGGTTCGTAACTGGAGGAAGCGGCGCGGATATAGGACCGTTAAAGGACGAAAAGATGGTATTGGCAGGTCTTCGTCCGGATTCCCAACGCTATTTTGACTACCACCACGCTGCGAACGATAGGTTTGAAGCTGTTAATAAAAGGGAACTGGAACTAGGTGCGGCCGCTATGGCCAGTCTGGTCTATCTTTTCGATAACTATGGAACAGTGGGCACGCTGCAGAAATAAGCAATTATTAATTTTACCATAAAATCTAAGTAAATGAATCTGTTTACAATTACAGCTTTTGATTTTACTTAGAAGCTAGCTGGTACCATTCAACAAATCTCAACTTTTCCTTACCTTTGCCAATCATTTAAAAACAGTACAATGGAAGACGGAATTTACGCAAAATTCAATACTACAAAAGGCGAAATAGTGGTAAAACTCACCCATGACAAAACACCGGGAACTGTCGGTAATTTTGTTGCCTTGGCGGAAGGTAAAAAAGAAAATTCGGCAAAGGCCAAAGGGGAACCTTATTATGACGGATTAAAATTTCATAGGGTGATACCGGATTTTATGATTCAGGGCGGATGTCCCAAGGGAACAGGAACAGGAGATGCTGGCTATAAATTTGATGATGAGTTTCACCCGGACTTAAAACATGATGTTCCTGGCGTACTTATCTATGGCCAATGCAGGACCTGGAACTAATGGAAGCCAGTTTTTTATCACCCATGTCCCAACACCTTGGTTGGATAACAAACATACCGTTTTTGGTCATGTAGCATCCGGGCAGGAAGTTGTGGATGCCATTGCACAAGGGGATAAAATAGAGACTTTGGAAATTGTGAGGGTAGGGGAGGAAGCGGAAAATTGGGATGCTCAAAAGGCGTTTAAAGATTTCAATGCATCTGGAGAGCAGCGTTTGACTGCGGCTAAGGCTGCACAAGCTGCGGAACTGGATAAAGTTGCTGCTGGATTTGATGAGACGGATTCCGGGCTTCGATATAAAATGATTCAAAAAGGAAGTGGTGCCAAAGCTGAAAAAGGTAAAAAAGTATCCGTGCATTATGAAGGTTCTTTACTGAATGGACAAGTTTTTGATTCCTCTTACAAAAGAAATTCCCCAATTGATTTTCAGTTGGGCGTCGGACAGGTAATCCCAGGTTGGGATGAAGGTATCGGCCTTTTAAAGGTAGGCGATAAGGCGCGTTTTGTGATTCCTTCGGATCTGGCCTATGGTAGTGCTGGTGCTGGTGGCGTCATTCCTCCGGATGCTACGCTTATTTTTGATGTTGAGCTAATGGGCGTGGGATAATTCTCCATCACCATATTTAATAAAAAACCTTGATTTTCAATTAGATGTCAAGGTTTTTTTTGTGCTATTTGGTTCTGTTAAAACTCAGTAAGAACAATAAAACGTTTACGAGAATCAATACAAATACGATTAAAAAAAACAGTTTCATGGATATGGGTGCATGGGGTTACACCTATATAACAACCAGAAGTAGAGAAACCCTACCCCGAAATACCGAAATGAAAGAAATTATTTTTTTGAGCGCTTCATGCTGCCCAAAAGCATGACAACATTCACAAAAATCAATAAAAAGAGTACCGTTAAAAAAGTTACCATTAAGCTAGGTTGTTTTAGTTATGGGGAAACTTAGACTTGTTTAATGTTAGGATGCCAAAAAGGCAAATGGTTGCGTAAAATTTTAAACAAAAATTTTAAATAAATGAAATAGATCTCAATTTCAGGACCTTAGGGCATAAAAAAACCCGAACATTAGTTCGGGTTTATACTATAAAAAAGTTAAATCGTTACCTAGTCAATTACTTTCACATTAACGGCGTTTAATCCTTTTTTACCTTGTTGTAGTTCAAATTCCACAACATCGCCTTCTCGAACTTCATCGATTAAGCCAGAAATGTGTACAAAATGATCTTCGTTTGAACCATCTTCAGTGATGAAACCATATCCTTTGGAATCATTGAAGAATTTTACTGTTCCTTTACTCATAATAGAAAAAATTATATATTAATTAAAGCGCGAAGATAGTATTAAAATCTTTAATTGTTAGATTTTTAGTAAGTTATCTTAACGTTAACCATTTTTTTTCGTAATTCTTTCTAAAACTAAGCTACCGGATCTGGGGTCATTCTTAAATAAGGTTTAACTTCCGTAACTCCTTTTTTGAACATTTCCTTAGCGTCCGCAGTGGATATTGCGGGACTGACCACTACATCCTGACCGTTTTCCCAATTTGCAGGCGTAGCTACTTTGTGATATGCGGTAAGCTGAAGCGAATCGATTACCCTTAATAATTCGTAGAAATTACGTCCAGTGGAAGCAGGATAGGTGAGAATCAATTTCACCGTTTTGTCCGGAGCTATAATGAATACGGAGCGTACGGTTAGATTGTTATCCGCATTCGGGTGAATCATGTCGTACAAATTAGAAACCTTTTTATCCTCATCCGCAATAATGGGAAAGTTTACAGTGGTCTGCTGTACTTCATTAATATCCTTTATCCACTCGGCATGGGATGCTGCACCGTCTACGCTAAGTGCCAACATTTTTACGTTACGTTTGTCAAACTCGCCCTTGAACTTTGCCGCCGTACCCAATTCGGTCGTACAAACGGGAGTAAAATCTGCCGGGTGAGAAAATAGGATTCCCCATCCATCTCCTAAATAATCGTACAGATTAATAGTTCCCATGGAGCTATCTGCTGTAAAATCTGGGGCTTTATCGCCCAATCGTATTGTTGCCATTCTTATATTTTTTTAAACCTACCTAAAGGTAGTGTGGATTGATAAATTGTTTATCCTACAAAGTTAGTAGATTAAATTTTTCCAAGTCTTTTTTAAGGTTAAAAGTGTATTAAAGTTTACTATTTTTAGATTATGGAAAATTTAGAAAATTTAAGGTATCCAATAGGCCATTTCAATTGTCCAAAGGAGATATCAAAAGCAGATATAGCGGAATGGATAAACGCGCTGGAAACCCTGCCTGAACGTCTGGAACTACTGGTAAAGGATTTTTCGCATAAGCAGTTGGAAACCCCTTACCGACCAGAAGGTTGGACGGTTAGACAGGTTATTCATCATATAGCCGATAGTCATCATCATAGTTACACGAGATTTAAATGGGCCTTGCCGAAAATGAACCGGTCATTAAAGCCTATGAGGAAAAGGATTGGAGCCAACTTTTTGATGCCCGAACTGCTCCCATAGTAATTTCTCTGGTTTATATCAAAGCCCTACACGCCAAATTGGTCTATCTGTTAAAGGGGCTTACCCCGGAGGATATGAAGTCTTTTTATATTCATCCCGATGGGAATTAAGAAGTGAGCGTTGCGGAAAATATTGGTAAATATGCCTGGCATGGTAACCATCATTATGCACATATCGCCAACTTGGCCAAACGTAACGAATGGTAATAATACGGTATTGAGGGTAATACTGTTACTCAATTTTCTTGACCAAAACATACATCGGTTTTTCTTTTTCGATAGCGTTTTCAAAAGGAACACTGGTTTCGCCATGGATTTCAAACCCGTTTTTAAGATAAAAATTTAATGCGGGTCCTTTTTGCATGGCATCCAACCAAATAGCTTTCTTTCCCAGTTCTTTGGCCCGAAGCGAAACAAATTGCAATACTTTTTTACCTATCCCACTTCCTGTACATTCTTTGAGAATATAAATTTTGTCCACATAAAGCGCATCTTTTTCCGAGTACTTTCCCAAACTTTTGTTGAAGGTTATTTTCAGGATGCCAGCAGGTAAATTATGCCGATGTATTATGAAAAGACTCGTATTTGCATCCAACGCTTCTTTTTCCAACACCTTGTTCGTAAAACTACTTTCAATGTAGGTAGTAGAATCTCCATTGGGCCAAAGATGTAAATAATGCTGATTGTAGGCTTTAATCCCAATAGTATTGTAACTATGGTATTTCTCCGGCGTCAAAGGTTCAAAATGAATGATGTTGCGCATATTCATTTAAACACTTTCGCCACCTTCTGGACCATAGAATAGCACCCAGGTTGAGAAATCATCGTTGAAATTTTCAAATCGATGTTCAATCCCAGCTGGTACAAAAAGAAAGTCACCAGGTTTAAAGTCTGTCCTTACGCCGTCGTTCAAGAATTCACCAGTTCCGGAGACGATGACATAAACCTCGTCCCGAGAATGGGGTTGCTGCAAATCGATTTTTTCGGGCTTGTAAATTTCAACAGATAATGTGCCATGTTCAAATAGTTCTAAAAACGGGGATTTGTTTTTTGCAAGGTCTCTCAGGGCTTCTGTGCTATCAATTTTCATTTCAAATAAATTAACTGTTATTGGTCAGCCCATTTTATGTTGCACCCAATACTTGGTTTTTGAACTTCATCTATTTTTTCTCCGTTCAGCAACGCATCCATGGCTTTTCTTAAATCTTCACCGGTTAATTGCAATCCGTTTCCGGGGCGGGAATCGTCCAATTGACCCCGATAAACCAATTTCAATTCTTCATCAAAAAGATAAAAATCCGGTGTACAGGCTGCATCGTATGTTTTTGCCACTTCTTGTGTCTCGTCATAGAGATAGGGAAATGTATACCCTTCTGCCTTGGCTTTTAACTTCATATACTCTGGACCGTCTTGGGGATAATTTTTTACATCGTTGCTGGAAATAGCAATGAAACCTATTCCTTTGGATTGATATTCCTTTGCCAGTTTCGTGATTTCCGGATTCACATGAATTACAAAGGGACAATGGTTACAAATAAACATAATTACCGTTCCTTTTTCTCCTTGTATTGCATGTAGGTTCATTGTCTTTTCGGTGACCGTATCCATTAAACTAAACTCCGGTGCCAGTGTACCTAGGGCCAACATTTTACTTTCCGTTCGTGCCATTTTTCTATCTTTTGACCTTAAAGTTAAGCGTATTTACATTTTGGATTGTAATCAAAAAGCATATTTTTAGCGGAAATACAAGTTTAAATTTGACGGATACAATTTTAGATAACGTTCGAATAAATTTTGACAGTGGTGCATTGTGGATGATGAACCTTGTCCTTGCTTTCGTCATGTTCGGGATTGCGTTGGAAATTTCAATTAAGGATTTTAAGCAACTTTGGTCTTCCCCGAAACCCATATTGGTGGGGCTATTCAGTCAATTTATACTGTTGCCCCTAATGACGTTAATTTTGGTATTGTTCATCCAACCATATCCAAGTATAGCACTGGGTATGTTTATGGTTGCCGCTTGTCCCGGTGGCAATATTTCCAATTTTATTACTCATTTAGGAGGAGGTAATGCCGCGCTATCGGTTTGTTTAACCGCAATTTCAACCTTATTGGCAGTAGTGATGACACCCCTAAATTTACCGTTCTGGGGTTCCTTTTACGGGCCAAGTTCCACATTGTTGGAAACCGTGGCCATATCACCTTTTGAGATGGTTAAGTTAGTTTCCCTCTTATTGGGCGTGCCGTTGATTTTAGGCATGCTAGCTGAATTATTGGAGACCAACGCTATCCCTAAGGTTGGCAAAAATTCTTAAAATAGTTTCATTACTGTTTTTTATTCTTTTGGTTTTTTTGGCACTTTGGAATAATCGGGTTGTATTTGTGGACTACATATTTTATGTATTCTGGATTGTTTTGCTACATAACTTGCTGGCATTTACAACAGGATATTCCATCGCTCGTTTTTTTGGTCTAAGTCAAGAAAACATAAAGTCCATTACCATTGAAACGGGAATACAGAACTCTGGTCTGGGGTTGTTATTGATTTTCACTTTTTTTGACGGATTGGGCGGAATGGCTCTTTTGGCAGCGTTTTGGGGTATATGGCATATTGTTTCCGGGTTGTTACTGGCAAGTTTTTGGAGCTATAGGTCCACCGAAAAAAAATCTTTGGTTTGAGAAATTTCATCTACAAAAGCATCAAAATTATAGTGAAAGCGGGATTACACTGCTATTACAAGAAAATAGAAATCGTGGGGCTAAACAATGTCCCCACGGATAAGCCCGTGCTTTTTTTACCAAATCACCAAAGCGCATTGATGGATGTACTACTTTTGGTGACCGATTGTAATAGAAAACCATATTTTCTGACTCGCTCCGATATTTTTGGAAAACCCTTTTTGAATTCTATTTTCGATTTTTTTAGAATGATACCTATTTATCGCATACGGGACGGTAGGGAAGCCTTATCCAAAAACGATGCAATATTTGAAAAGTGTGCGGACATTCTTGGAAAGGGAGAAGCTTTATCCATATTTCCAGAAGCAAACCATAACCTGAAACGAGCCGTAAGGCCGTTGAGCAAAGGTTTTACACGAATTCTTTTTAGGGCTATAAAAAAATATCCGGATTTGGACATACAGTTGGTTCCGGTTGGTCTAAACTATAGGGATGCCGAACGTTTTCCGGATACCGTTTCCATTCATTATGGAAAACCGATTTCCTTTAAGTCACTTTACAAAGGGAATGATAAAAGTACTAGCATAATTGAAGTTAAAAAACAGGTTGCCGAAAGCCTGGAAAAATTGACTACCCATATTCCACCGGAAGCGGATTATGGGCAAGTTGAGGCTAAATTACATGAGAAAAATATTAACTTCTTAAACCCATCAGAAACTAATGCTGCAATTCAACACATCTTGGAAAAGCCTTTAGATGAATCAGTAGATGCTATTAGGCGAAAAAAATCGATTCCATTTTTACGCGTACTATTTTTTGTATTTAATTTTCCGGTGCTACTGGTTTGGCGATTATGGGTAAAACCAAAAGTTTGGGAACCTGAATTTATGGCAACGATGCGTTTTGCAACGGCGTTTGTAGGGTTTCTTGTATACTATATTATTTTGCTGATCACTATGATGCTATTCATCAATTTCAAAATGGCGGTGGCTAGCATTCTTTTGTTGTTTGCTTTTAATTGGTGGTATGTAAAAAGGGCAGTATAAAAAAGTACTACTGCTCTGGTCGCATGGTTACATCATTTCACCAAAGAAAATAGCATTCATCAACAACTTGTTGGTGCCGTACCAAAAGGCCCTAAAATTTGTATTGTCCGTGAAAGTGATAACCCTTCCCTTTCCTAAACGTTGCACTTGAAAAGGTACCGAATTTTTAATAAGCTCCAGATTTTCCTCCGAGATATAGCCACTTAACAAGGGGTCGTTGGTATAGGTAATAGGATTGTCATAGCTGTCCTTGTCCGGTTCTATGTATACGTTTGTATTTCTGAACAGGGCCAGATTATCGTTCTTGTAACCAAAATTTATGGGGTGGGACAAGTCCAATTTAGCCTCAAATATTGCTCCTCCAGTAACCTGTGCGCCACTAAAATCTCTTTTTTGCTCAAAGGAGATGTTCTTGGCGACCAATGTGTCTTTCCTGAATTTCAATTTCATGAACTCGTTCTTATTGAACCACTCTGCAACGTTTCTATATCCAATCAGGGTACCTCCATTTTTTACCCATTCCTTCAGATTATCAGTAATTTTTTTGTCCAGTGCATTACCGTAGAAACTGGGTAAAATAATATCAGTGTACTTATTTAGGTCCACGGAATTCAAATAGCTTAAATCCAGTTTGGTTAAATTGATGTTGTATCGGGTATCGAACAAATGCCAAATTTCACCGGCATCGTAAGATCGCACTCCATCTCCCACAATAATGGCAATTTTTTGTTTTTCAATAGGGTCAAAATCGTTACTGCCTAAATCGATACCTCTAGTTAGCCCAGTTCCAACTGCGGTAATATTCAGTTTGCTCTCTTCCGCTATTTTGGTCAAAAATTGATATAATTCAGAGGAATTCATATCCTGATTCTGGACAGGAATCATAATGGTGCCGTAACCATAGGTTTTACCTTCTAAGGTGAATTTCGATTTGGCAACTTTTGCACGAATACCTTTTTCAACTATGGCATTAAGTGCTTTTGGGGTGTAATACTCGTTCCACTCAAATAGATATGCGTAATTACTTTGCCCACTTATGCTTCCAGACAACGGTTCTAAATCGGTTATTTCAGGACCGGCATTGCCCAATGATGTTACTTCCGCATAATCTACATTAAAAGCAAGTGGAAACGTCCACGCCGAAATATCATAGAAAAGGCTATCCGCGAACGTTGTTCTTTTTTCGAACATAGCTTTAATCAATCTAGGATTTTTTTGTTCCATCGGCACCACATAGCTTTTTCCTTTAGCAAAGGATTTACCACTAATCGTAACATCGCTCTCCAGTTCATGAAACCTGATTTTATGACGTTGCAAAATTTCGGCCAGGTGCCAGGCCTTTGCACCATCTTTGTTATCGCCGAACACGATGCCCTTGGTCTTACTTCGTCTGCTTCTGCTTTTATATCCTGATAGTAGTCTTTTTGATAGTTTAGGAGTTTTTCACGCATGTTTTTTGCCGCTTCTATAGTGGATAGGGCAGTGGTAAACTGATTGCGAACCGTAAATGGAAAAGTCAATAATCCATTTTCACTTTCTTGAACATGTCCTCTAGAGCTTGCCTGCTCAAAAAGAATTCCGATGCTTCCGTTTACATCAGGGAAGGTGGAACCTTTTCCGTAATAATAATCATCGTAATTTTCTTCGGAATAATACAGCGAGCCTATTTTGTCCAATGCTTTGGCATGATAGGTTCCTATTTCCGCTGTAAGCTCTTGATTTATTTCTGGGGTTAGCGGATGGAATCTCGTAGGTTCACCAGGTTGAAAAAAGAAGGTGGAGTTGGTGCCCATCTCGTGATGATCCGTTAATACATTCGGTAACCACTTGTGAAACGTTTCGATCCGCGCCCTACTTTCCGGTAACTGTACCGGGAGCCAATCCCGGTTCATATCAAACCAGTAGTGATTGGTTCTCCCACCGGGCCAAACTTCGTGATATTCGCGCTCATTGTTGTCCGATACCAGATTGATGCTTTTGTTGGTATTGGCCCAATAGGCAAAACGCTGCAGACCGTCCGGATTATAGGATGGGTCCATGAGAATTACCATATTGTCCAACATTGCTTCAATTTCCGGTCCTTGTGCCGCTGCTAGATAATAAGCATAAGCCAAACCGGCATTAGCACCACTAGGTTCGTTACCATGTATGGAAAAGCCCTGATATACAATAATCGGCATAGCTGAAGTATCCATATTTGCACTGTTCTCTGTTAGGGCAATATGGTCTTGTCTAATCTGCTCTATGTTTTGATGATTTTGTGGTGTGGTTATCGTTAAAAGCAGAAGTGGTCTGCCTTCAAAAGTTACTCCTCTATTTTCAATGGTGATTCTATCGCTGGCTTCTGCCAAAGTTTGCATGTAGAACATAAGCTTATCATGCGTCACGTGCCACTCGCCGACTTCATGGCCAATTACCTCTTTGGGAGTTGGAATGGATTGGTCATAGGAAATATCTTGCGGCAGGTAGTAGTTGAGGTCCAATTGATCTTGGGCAACAAGGGTTGTTGTTATAAAGGATAAAAGAGCAAATAGTGCTTTTTTCATAGTAGTCTGATTTAGCTTTTATAAAAATAAAAAACGACCCATAATTACTAGGGTCGTTTTCATTTATTTATGAGTTGTTATGAACTAAATATCGTCAAAATCAACATCGGTAAAACTTTCCGTGGTAGGTTCCTTAACTTCTTTTTCCGTGTCATCCTCTTTCTTAAAATCTTTTTGGTGCCTTTCGGAAATTACTTCAGTACCTTTTTCGTTTATGATAAAATCCATCATTTCCTCAACATTCTCCCTAAAGGCTTCAAAATCTTCTTTGTAAAGATATATTTTGTGTTTTTTGTAGTGGAAAGAACCGTCGTCATGCGTGAACTTTTTACTCTCCGTAATGGTCAGATAGTAATCTCCGGCCTTCGTACTTCGTACGTCAAAAAAGTAAGTTCTTCTTCCTGCTCTTAAGACCTTCGAGTGAATTTCTTCCTGGTCCATTAAATCTCGTTCGCTCATTTTCCTATGTTAATATGTATGGTTAGTCTTTCAAAAATGAAAAAAAAATCGGTATCCGACAACAATTTTCTAGTTTTCTTTCTCGGAAAGCTGGTTCTGATACAGCTCCTTATAATATCCGTCAATGGCATTAAGTTCCTCATGAGTGCCTTCTTGAAGTAGCTCTCCGTCTTCCAGGACCAGAATTTTATCCGCATTTTTAGCGGATGATACCCTATGGCTTACGATAAGCGTTGTACGTTCTTGTGAAGCCTTTTTTAAGTTTGAAAGTATTTCTTCTTCGGTTTCGGTATCAACGGCGGACAAGCAGTCATCAAAAAGATAAATTTTTGGATCTTTAATAAGTGCACGAGCAATGGACACGCGCTGCTTTTGCCCCCCGCTAAGGGTAATTCCTCGTTCTCCTAAAACGGTTTCATACGTTTTGGAGAAGCCCATAATGTTCTCGTGAACAACAGCTTCCTTGGCAATGTTGATGATTTCCTCATCGGTTGCATCATACTTGCCAAATTTTATATTGTTCTTTATGGAATCGGAAAATAGAAATGCGTCCTGCGGAACTGCCCCAATGGATTTTCGAAGACTTTCTACATCAATCTGCTTAATGGGATTGCCGTCAATTAAAATCTCCCCGGAAGTAACGTCATACAAGCGTGCCACCAAATCCAATATCGTGGATTTTCCAGAACCCGTTTTCCCGATGATAGCGGCAGTTTGCCCCTTGTTAATGGTAAAGGATATATTTTTTAACGCGGTAATTTCAGTGTCCTCATAGGTGAAACTTACATTTTTGAACTCTATTTTACCTTCTACTTTATCCGTAATGGCCGCACTAGTATCCAGTTCTGGCTGTTCATTAAGAAATTGGTTGATTCTTTTTTGACTTGCTTCCGCCGTCTGTACAATAGAGGTTAGCCAACCTACGATGGCCACCGGCCAAGTTAGCATATTTACATAAAGAATAAACTCAGCAATAAGGCCAACACCAATTTTACCGTTAATATATTGCATTCCGCCGACGTAAATGACGAGTATGTTGCTAATACCGATAAGAAGAATCATAAGGGGAAAGAACCATGCATTGATTTTGGCAAGGTTCATACTTTTGTTCTTCCCGTCGTTGGCAAGGTTTTGCAACTCCTGATTTGTTTGAGGCTCCAACGCATACGCTTTGATAACGGAAACACCTGAAAAGGTTTCTTGTGTAAAAGTCGATAGGTTGGATAGAAACTCCTGTACTATGGTGCTTCTTCTATGGATGACCTTACTTATTTTATAAATTAAAACCGATAGAATAGGCAAGGGAACAAGCGTGTAAGCTGCCAATGTAGGGGCCTTAATGAACATTAGGGGTACCAAACAGGCAAATAGAGTCAATGTTTGAATGCCGTACATAATAGCGGGACCCGCGTACATCCTTACTTGGTTGACATCCTCGCTAATTCGGTTCATTAAATCACCCGTCCTATTTTTTTTATAAAAATTGAGGCTCAAAAGTTGGTAATGGTCAAAGACTTCGTTCTTGAGGTCGTATTCTATGTAACGCGATATATTGATAATCGTCTGGCGCATCAAAAACGTAAAAAATCCAGAAAGTAGTGCCGCACCAACAATGATCAAAATATAATCCAGCAATAAAGACTTGGCATCGGCCTTTGCTATCTCAGCATTCAGAAATTGTTCTACTACGGAAATTGTTTTGTTCACGTAGGACGGCATTACCAGCTGAAAAAGTCTTGCGATTATGGTGATGATAATCCCAAGCAAAAGCTTACCCCAATATTTTTTAAAATATTTATTAAGATGCTTAAGTTCCTTCATTCGGAAGTTAAAAGGGAGGTTTAGTTATTCAAAAAGCCAAATATAGGTTTTTGGCAAAGAACCAAATGTTATAAAATACCTAAGATAAATGCAAATGTAATTGTGACGCTTTGATTAGATGCTTACTTTTGTTCGCTGAAATCAATCAAAAGATAAAAGTTCTTTAAAAATGCTAACAAGAAGGCATATCAGGGTAAAAGTAATGCAATGCATCTACGCCCTGATTCAATCCAAAGATGACTCCCTAGAAAAGCAGGAGAAATTTTTAAAAGTAAGCATCCAGAATACCTACACTCTATATTTATTATGTTTGAGCTTGTTGATGGAAATCCAACAAAAAGCTTCCGAGCAATTATCCCTTTCCTCAAAGAAATATTTAAACGACGATAGCAAAGATTATCCAAACAAAGAAAAGTTCAAGAACAACAGGTTATTGCTTCAACTAAAGGAAAACACTCTATTAAAAGAGGCACTTTCCAATAAAAAACTGGACAATTGGTATTTGAACGAGGAGTATGTAAAATTACTTTATAAGGCGATTGTAGAAAGTGATATTTATAAGAAATACATGTCTGAACCTGCCAGTAGTTATAATGCCGATAGGGATTTGATAGTAGCGCTTTTTAAGGAAATTATAGCTCCTAACGAAAAAATATATGAGTATTTTGAGGACGATACCTTAACATGGGTGGACGACATCCCTATCGTGAACACGTTTCTGCTAAAACAATTAAAAAAAGCGAAGGAAAATCTTAATGCTTCCTATTTTCTGCCAAAATTGCTAAAGGATAAGGAGGACATGGTTTTTGCCAACAATCTCCTCACCAAAACCTTGTTGAACAATGATAAATTGGAAAAGGAAATAGAGGGCAAGACCCCCAATTGGGACAAAGACCGTATTGCGGATGTGGATTCTATCTTGCTTAAGATGGCTATTTGTGAACTGCTCAACTTTTCATCCATTCCAGAGAAGGTTACCATAAATGAGTATTTGGAGATTGCAAAGGAATATTCAACCCCAAAAAGCAGCATTTTCATTAATGGAATTCTGGACAAGCTTACAAAAGAATACAAAGCGGAAGGGAAGCTTAATAAAATAGGTAGGGGGTTGTTATAAAATAATTTTCTAATTTTACGTTTTAATAATAAACATAAATTATTTAAAAAAATGAAAAAGGTAATTTTAGCCATGAGTATGGTTTCAATGATTGCGTTTACTTCATGTAAGGAAAACGCTTCAAGTAAAATAAATACGGATAAGGTTGCTGAGGCAGCTGTTAGGGATGAAGCTGCGAAGGCTATTCCTATAATGTCTTTTGAAAAGGCAGAGCATGACTTTGGAACTATTGAACAAGGCACTCCACAGGAAACTGTTTTTAAATTTACAAACACTGGTAATGCACCGTTAATTATTACAGATGCAAAAAGTAGCTGTGGATGTACGGTTCCCAATCCTCCAAAAGATCCTATTGCTCCAGGTGAAAGCGGTGAGTTAAAGGTTAATTTTAACGGATCTGGACAAAACCAGGTTACTAAAACGATTACGGTTACCGCTAATACGGAAAAAGGTTCTGAAATACTTAGAATCAAAGCCTTTGTAAACCCAAAAGGAGCAGCTCCACTAGGACCTGTTAAATAAGATTTTAAATCAATAAAACCAAATAATGGGTGATATAGGGCAGTTTCTTCCAATGATATTGATATTTGTGGTCGCATATTTTTTTATGATCAGACCACAGATGAAGAGGCAGAAGGATGAGAAAAAATTTGCAGCAGAATTAAAACGTGGTGATCGTGTCATTACAAAAAGTGGCCTCCATGGTAAAGTCGTTGATCTAAACGATAAGGACGGCTCCTGCGTTTTGGAAACGATGGCAGGAAAATTAAAGTTTGACAGGTCCGCTATATCTCTGGAAATGAGCAGAAAGTTAGCTGCCCCGGAGAAAAAATAGAATATTGGTTTACGATTTTAAAACACCAATGGAAACATTGGTGTTTTTTTTATGCTATTTTTTTTACCTTACCATTGCTAAAAAACTAAAAATGATACATAATAGAAGAGAATTTATCAAAAGGAGCACGGCGGGACTTGCACTTACAGGAGCGTCGTTTCTGTTTCCAATGGAATTGCTGAGTGCTATGCGAAGAAAAGTTGGGCCTAACGATACCATAAATGTCGGCCTTATTGGCTGCAATGGAATGGGTTTTTCCGACCTGACATCAATGCTTAAAATGAGCGATATTAATGTAATAGCCTTATGTGATGTGGATGAAAATGTTCTAACGGCAAGAACTGCGGATTTAGAAAAGGCGGGAATTAAAAAACCAAAATGGTACAAGGATTACCGGAAACTTTTGGAGAACAAGGATGTAGATGTAGTAGTTATAGGAACTCCCGATCACTGGCATTGTTTGCAACTAACGGACGCTTTACAGGCTGGAAAGGACGTTTACTGCGAAAAGCCCATTGCTAATTCTATCCAAGAGGCCAATATCATGTTGGATTATGTAGGTTCAAGTGACCGGATGGTCCAAATTGGACAATGGCAAAGAAGCCAGCCCCATTTTGTGGATGCCATTGACTTTGTGCATTCCGGGAAATTGGGAGAGATCCGCTTGGCGAAGGCTTGGGCCTATCAGGGTTGGATGAAACCTGTTCCCGTAGTTCCGGATTCTGCAGTGCCGGAAGGCGTGGATTATAAAATGTGGTTGGGACCAGCCGAGGAAAGAGCTTTTAACGCCAACAGATTTCATTTTAATTTTAGGTGGTTCTGGGATTATGCAGGCGGATTAATGACAGATTGGGGCGTACATCTAATTGATTATGCGCTTTATGGAATGAAAGCCGGAACACCAAAATCCGTAATGGCGCTGGGTGGAAAATTTGCTTATCCGGATGATGCTTCCGAAACTCCGGATACTTTACAAACCGTTTATGAGTATGATGGATTTTCTATTCTTTGGGAGCATGCCACAGGAATCGATGGTGGAAACTATGGACGAAATCATGGAATTGCGTTTATTGGCAATAACGGTACATTGGTACTGGACAGACAGGGATGGGAAGTAATACCGGAAGAAGAATTTCAAGGTTGGGGCAAGAAAGGCATTCCTAAAATGGAGGCTTCCTCATTTGACCGTGGAGACCTCAGTGGCCTTGATTTGCATACGGTTAATTTTATAGAAGCAGTCAAAAGTAGGGATGCTTCTAAGTTAAATGCACCTATTAAAGTGGGATATGATGCCGCTCTGGTTTCCCATATGGGTAACGTTGCCTTTAAAACCGGAAACAGAATTTATTGGGACGAAGAATCGGGAAAATTCAAGGATGAAGAGGCGAATAAATTGATAAAGGCCAATTATCATAATGGATGGAAGCTACCAATGCTTTAAAAATGGCTTAATATTCAACTAGAGTGGGGCTTATCGATATTTGTCGTTAAGTCCCTTTCCTTTTTTTATCATGGGAAGTATTTTGGACAAACGGGATATTTTAGTCTTTTCCTGTTTTGCGGAAGTAATATATTCGGCATACTCTTTTTGCTTAGAGGGAGCTAATTTTTCAAAAACCTCGCTTGCATCAACATCCTTTTGCAAAGCCAATTTTAGTTCTGAGGGCATATCAAACTTCACTGGTGACTTTTTCTTAGGAGCCAATCGAATCCCTTTTTTCTGATTCTCTATAGCTTCATTCACATAGGCTATTACCTTCGTTTTGTCGATTTCTTCGATTGAATTGAATTTCCAATGTCTCATTGCTTGGGTCTTGCCTTCTTGTGCATTCTGTAAAACGTTTAGTGGGTCGCTCAAAAAAACACCGTTGAAAAACCAAATCCCAAAATGTTCTTTGAACTTGCAAATGGCCAATACATTTTTGCCTTTTAAGGTGTACGTGGGGTACATCCATTTAAATGTTTCCTCCAGACTGGTCTTAAGGACTATATCCCTTAAAATTGATATGGCTTCCTTAAAAACATGGTCCTGCTCGTAATAGGCCCCTACTTTTTCGGATTTATCCATGATGCTAACTTTTACTTGCAGTAAGTTCGCAAATTTTTATGATAACTTCAACCGCTTTTTGCATACTCTCTACCGGTACGTATTCATACTTTCCATGAAAATTATGCCCTCCTGCAAAAATATTTGGGCAAGGAAGTCCCATAAAACTGAGTTGTGAACCATCAGTACCACCGCGAATCGGTTTTATAATGGGTGTGACACCCGCTTCCTCCATAGCTGCTTTGGCAATATCAACAATGTGCATTACCGGTTCTATTTTTTCGCGCATATTGAAGTATTGGTCTTTGATGTCCAAGGAAATGCAATTGTTATGTTTTTTGTTAAGTCCGTTCACGACTTCTTTTAGGAATTGTTTCCTTTTCAGGAAATTCTCACTGTCATGGTCTCGGACTATCAAATCTATTTCAGCGGATTCTATTTCTCCAGTAAAATGATTGACATGAAAAAATCCCTCACGACCCGTGGTATGTTCAGGGGTTTCTTTGGCCGGTAGGGAACTTAGAAATTCATTTGCGATGATAATAGCGTTCACCATTTTCCCCTTAGCATAACCCGGGTGTACACTTTTTCCGGTAATATTTAATTTCGCTCGCGCTGCATTGAAATTTTCATATTCCAGTTCGCCAATTTGGCTGCCATCCATGGTGTATGCCCAATCCGCTCCAAATTTATCCACATCAAATTTATGGGCGCCCCTTCCTATTTCCTCGTCCGGAGTAAAACCTACTCGAATGCTACCATGTTTAATTTCTGGATGTTGAATCAAATATTCCATTGCAGAGACAATTTCTGTAATTCCAGCCTTGTCATCGGCGCCAAGAAGCGTTGTGCCATCCGTGGTAACAAGGGTTTGACCTTTGTATTGTAGCAAATCATCAAAATAATCGGGAGATAAAATAATATCTAGAGTTTCATTAAGTACGATATCCTTACCGTCATAATTTTTTATTATTTGAGGGTTTACGTTGGTGCCGTTAAAATCCGGGGAGGTATCAAAATGAGATATAAACCCTATTGTTGGCACTTCATGAGCAACGTTACTGGGTAATGTGGCCATGATGTAGGCATTGTCATCTAAAGTCACTTCTTGCATCCCAATTTGCTTTAGGTCATCAACTAGCTTATTGGCTAAATCCCATTGTTTTGAGGTACTCGGGGTGGTGTTCGAGTTAGGTTCACTCTGTGTATCAATTTTCACATAACTGATAAATCTGTCAATGATATCTTGCATAGATGAGGTTTTAAATCAAAAATAGGGTTATAAATTGTATTTTCGCTATGCCTTTAATTACTACTGTTTATGATTGAAATTAGTAAAAACCTCTATTTTGGGCTGTTGTTCTGCTTGGTAAGTTCGGTTTCAATGGCCCAGGCCGACTGTGTGCTTGGAGTAGGTTTAACCGATGATAATACCTTGATCGATATCTTTCAGATGAACAAGATGCAACAAGAGCAATTGGCCAACTTTGGAGCGGAACTAAAGTATAGAAACGAACTCTTGAACAATGAATTGGAGAATGTTATGAAAAGGCATCCCCAATCCAATCCAGCCGAATTACAACAGTTAGCGGATAAGTATAAGAGTGTAATGGATAGCATGGCCGCCATCCAGACAATGATTGATAAAAAGGTACTCTCACTTTTTAATGAGAAACAGTATGAACGTTATTTATCACTTTGTAAAGAGGCCTTGAGGTCTCCGTATATAGTAGCTCCTGCAGTATACAATGATAGCACAGCGGTAAAAAATGGCCAATAGTCCATTATGGTTTCAAGAAGCGGTTAAGCAAAGTTTTTATCCACAACTGTTTGTATTTTTGCCCTAAACAACCCAACTATATGTACAAATTTTTTATTCGTCCAATTCTTTTCTTGTTTGACCCTGAAAAGGTTCATCATGTTAGTTTTAGGATGATTGCTCTTTTTTCAAAAATTGGGTTATCTGGATTGTTCAGAAGTATTTTTGTTTTGGATGACCCAAGATTGGAGAGGAAGGTTTTTGGACTCAAATTTAAAAACCCCGTAGGCTTGGCCGCAGGTTTTGACAAAAATGCGGTTTTGTACAACGAACTTTCCGACTTTGGTTTTGGATTTATAGAGATTGGTACCCTAACACCGAAAGCTCAGGAAGGAAACCCCCAAAAGCGGCTATTTAGACTAAAGGCCGACCAGGCTATAATTAACCGAATGGGTTTCAATAACAAAGGGGTTTTTGATGCGGTCGAAGAACTAAAGAAGAATCATAAGGTACTTATTGGCGGCAATATTGGTAAAAATAAGAACACACCAAACGATGAAGCGATAAAGGACTATTTGATATGTTTTGACGCGCTTTTTGACCATGTGGATTATTTTGTTGTAAACGTTAGCTCACCAAATACGCCTGGACTTAGAGAATTGCAAGACAAAGAACCGCTTACGGCGTTATTGAAGGAATTACAGAATGAGAATGATAAGTACAGCCTCAAGAAGCAGGTAAAACGGAGACCAATTTTGTTGAAAATAGCTCCGGATTTGTCCGATAGTCAACTTTTTGACATTATTGAAATTGTTGAAATCACTAAAATTGACGGAATTATTGCTACGAATACAACAACTGCTAGACAGGATTTGAAATCTACTTGTATTTTAGTTGAAGAAACGGGAGGACTAAGTGGAAAACCTTTAAAGGACAGAAGTACCGAGGTTATTAGATTTTTGGCTGAAAAGAGCAATAAAGCATTCCCCATAATTGGTGTAGGTGGAATCCACTCTCCACAGGATGCTTTGGAAAAACTCTCCGCTGGCGCAGATTTGATTCAGTTATGGACCGGCTTTGTTTACGAAGGTCCAGGACTTGTAAAAAGAATCAATAAAGCGATATTGAAAAAATATAAGGTAAAAGGTTAAAGGTACATGGTTGCTTTTCCAAAGTTTTAAATAACCCTATGATTCTCTTAATCTTGTAATACTGCCAACAGCTGCAGAATACTACTAACTTATTTAGTCCAATAGTCAATTACCAGAACGTCATCCAAATGTGGGCCTAAAACTGCTCCAAAAGCCTTGTGGTCAGGATGTGGTAAATAGATTGCCCTGTCTTCCTCACTTTTAAAAGTCAGGAAAAAGCTATGGGTGAATCCTTTGTCCAATCCTTCCGGACTATTATTGGTACCCCATTCGTAACCCGCTATTTGGGGTATTTTGGATGGTAAAGCGCTAAAGGCTTCCTCTACTTTTTTAATATCTTTCATTGAAGTCCCATCTTTGAACTTAAAAAGAACAACATGTCTTAAAAGGCTATCCTGAGTTTGTTCCATTTGTAAAATTTCTGAATTGCTTTGTTCGTTTAACGAAATGCTTTTAAATCCAAAGGATAGCATAACCGTAAGCATTCCAAAGACTAATATTTTTATTTTCATCGATTCTATTTTCAAACAAGATATCAAAAATAAATACAGTAATTGTAGATTTCGTACTTTTCCATTTATAGTTTCAAACCTGAGAAATTGGATTATTCAATTTTATCTGCCTTTTCCTTGGCAACTTTTGCACTCGCGCTATCCCCTGGGCCAGATAATATTTTTGTGCTTGTACAGAGCATGACAAACGGAAAAAAATACGGATTGGCCACTGTTGCGGGTCTGATGACAGGTTGTTTGGTCCATACTACGTTTTTGGCTTTTGGTGTTTCAACGGTTATCAGAGATAATCCAAAGGTATTTTTAGGGATAAAAATCTTTGGAGCGTTGTACCTATTGTATCTGGCTTATAAGGTTTTTAAGAGCGATTCTAATATCGAATTAGAAGAACAACAGGCATCACAGAAGAGTTACGCACAATTGTTTCGTCAAGGGTTTATGATGAACGTGCTTAATCCAAAAGTGACGATATTTTTTTTAGCATTCTTCCCTGGTTTTTTATTCTCCAATTCGTTAAGTGTGGTAGTTCAATTTTATGTGCTGGGCTTGCTTTTTATTTTAGTTTCCTCTTTGGTTTTTGGAGGGTTGGCCTTTTTGGCTGGGACTATCGCAAGCTACATAAGACAGAATGGGAGAACCGGTTTTGTGCTAAAATGGTTACAAATCATTGTATTTAGTTCCATAGCGATTTATTTGTTGATAGGATAGTATTTTTTGAAATGGATACTTGAGATTGAGTTTGTACTTTTACCTTATGTCTAACAACGTCAAAGTAATTGAATGTCCAAGGGATGCGATGCAAGGCATCAAAGACTTTATTCCCACGACTCAAAAAGTTAAATATATTCAGTCGTTGTTAGGGTGCGGTTTTGATACCATCGATTTTGGAAGTTTCGTTTCACCAAAAGCTATTCCCCAAATGGTGGATACGGCGGAAGTATTGTCCAAACTCGATTTGTCAAAAACAGAAAGTAAGTTATTGGCCATTGTCGCAAATACGAGGGGGGCGGAGGATGCGGCCAAACATGCAGAGATAAATTATTTAGGCTTCCCTTTTTCTATTTCCGAGAATTTTCAAATGCGGAATACACATAAGACTATTTCGGAATCTGTTGCTACGCTTCAGGAGATTTTTAATATTGCCGATGCTTCCAACAAGGAGGTCGTCACCTATATATCCATGGGGTTCGGAAATCCCTATGGTGACCCATGGGATGTTGAAATTGTTGGGGAATGGACTGAAAAATTAGCGGGAAAGGGAGCCAAAATTCTATCGTTGTCCGATACTGTAGGAACTTCCGATCCTGAAACCATAGATTACCTCTTTTCAAACTTGATTCCCAAATATCCCGAAATAGAATTCGGTGCTCATCTACATACCACACCAATCAAATGGCACGAAAAAATTAATGCAGCCTATAACGCAGGATGTAGAAGGTTTGATGGGGCAATTCAAGGTTTTGGGGGCTGCCCAATGGCAAAGGATGAACTTACCGGAAACATGCCTACAGAAAAAATGCTTTCCTACTTTACTACCCAGAAAGCGGATTCTGGAGTAAATTGGATGGTTTTTGAAGCTGCTCACAATAAGGCTACCGAATTGTTCTCTAAATACCGTTAAGCCAATTTTCTGATTTTCAACACTTCAATTTTTCCTTAATGTTAAATCTTTAAATTTATTTAGATTTAATATAAATAAACTTGTCTATGTCAGTCATGGAATTTAGATTTGCATCGTTATTTAAAACAAGTCTAAATAAACTTTACAAACGATATGAAGAAACTTATTATTGCCTTAACCCTATTTGGAGGCTTACTATTCGCGTCGTGCGAATCGGATGATATTACCGATGATGAAACAATTGGTACTATACAAAATCCCGCTAATTATACTTTTGAAAGAAATGGAAGTTCTACGGTAGATTTTAATGGACAGACTACCAGGATTGAAATGGGACAAGAATTACTTGGTGTATTTAATGACCCAACGAACACGGCCGAAAAGCTAAATGGCATGTTCAATCATATGGAAGGGGAAAACGATTTTGAGGATTCGGACCTCAATCTTTCCGATAAAAGTCTTCGCAGCAAAGTAGCTGCCTCAGCTGATTATTTTGGGGTAAATGCCACTGACCAAGCATTGATTCGGGCAGATTTGGAAGGTTATTTGAACGCACAAGTGGATGAAGTATATCCAAATTGGGAAATAAGTGCATCTCCGGGAACTGCTGGCCAATTAGCCGATGGCGAAAGAACACGCTACGTGAGCGCAAAAGGTTTGGAGTACAATCAATTATTTGCGAAGTCATTGATTGGTAGTTTGATGACGGATCAAATGCTGAACAATTATTTAAGCACTGCTGTTTTGGATGAAGGGGATAACGTTGCCAATAATGAAGCAGGGACTGTAGAGGAAGGAAAATCATACACTACCATGGAACATAAATGGGATGAAGCATATGGTTATGCATATGGGTTGAACGCAAATCCGGCAAATCCTAATGCTGACCTTGGTGCTGACAGTTTTTTGAACGAGTACATTGAGCGCCTGGATTCTGATTCTGATTTTGCCGGAGTCGCAGATGAAATATTTCAGGCTTTTAAACTAGGTCGGGCCGCTATAGTAGCTGGAGACTATGAAGTTAGGAACCAGCAGGCTGAAATTATCCGGGAAAAAATTTCCACCGTTATCGCTGTGAGGGCCATTTTCTACCTTCAAAGGGGAAAAGCCGGTTTGGCAGTGGAAACACCCAATTATGGTGGAACATTTCATGCGCTCTCCGAGGCATATGGTTTCATCTACAGTTTGCAGTTTACCAGAAAACCGGGTACTGGAGCGCCTTATTTTACCAAAGATGAAGTCGACGCTTTTCTAATCGATCTCATGGATGATGGCGACAATGGACTTTGGGATGTAGAAGAAATTACCTTGGATACTATAGCGGCCGCCATAGCTGCTGAGTTCAATTTTACGGTAGAACAGGCAGCGGAGTAGCGCTACAATTTCAATGTTGATATGTTGATAAAAAAGTAGCCATTTTTTTGAGTTGGAGTGGCTACTTTTTATATTTTCGCATTTAATTAGAATAAATAAAAATAAGGAATGAGACGGATTTTGGGAGTATCACTTTTTTTAAGCCTTTTTTGGGCCTGTTCTTCAGATAATTCCGTTGATCCTATTGATGACGAACCTGTTCCGGTAAGTTTTGATAGGGGCGCCATGTTGGCGAATTGGGCGGATAATATTATCATTCCCTCATACGAAGCTTTTTCGGCGGAAGTAACAACTATGAATACGACTTTTAGTTCGTTCAAGGAAGATTCAAGTGAAGGAAACCTCATTGCCTTCAGGACTTCTTGGCTTTCCGCTTATTCTGTTTGGCAGCGAATCTCCATGTTCGAAATTGGTCCAGCGGAGACAGTTGGCCTTCGATTAAATATGAATATTTATCCAACGGATGCTGAAAAGATAGATGGTTTTGTGAATTCGGGCAGTTATGACCTCTCCCTTTCCTCCAACCGTGATGCCAAAGGATTCCCGGCATTGGATTATTTGATCAATGGACTTGCGGAAAATGATGCAGCTATCGTAGAAAAATATAATACTGGCGATAAAGAGGCTTTAATAGCATATACCGAAGCGGTTTTGGCCGATATGACCGCTCTTTCGGAAGAGGTGTTGTCGTTTTGGAAACAAGGGTATAGGGATACTTTTGTTGCCAATGATGGTGCATCGGCCACGGCTTCGGTAGACCGTTTGGTAAATGATTATATCTTTTATTATGAGAAATTTTTAAGGGCCGGAAAAATGGGTATTCCTTTAGGGGTATTTTCCGGGAGCACGCTTCCTGAAAATGTTGAGGCCTTTTATAAGGCTGATGTTTCCAATGAACTTTTTTTAGAGGGATTGCAGTCCGTACAGGATTTTTTCAATGGCAAACATTATGGGAAGACTACAACCGGAGAAAGTCTATCCACCTATTTGGATGACCTGAACACCTTAAAGGGCGGAGAGGACTTAAATACGATTATTAACGATCAGTTCAATACCGCCCGATCCATGGTAGCGGATTTGGCACCTTTTCGGGAGGAAATAGAAGTCAACAATCCACCTACCCAGATGTTTTTGGCCTATGATGAGGTCCAAAGGGCAGTTCCGCTTTTAAAAGTAGACATGGTGTCCGCCATGAGTATAAGTATCGATTTTGTTGATGCGGACGGCGATTAAGGAATGATGTCTATTGTTAGCAAACATATTAAAGCCCCAATACAGGCCGCCCCTTTGGCGGTCTTTCGCATTTTATTCGGTTTAATGATGCTCATAAGTATTGTCCGTTTCTGGAGCTATGGATGGATTGATAAACTATACGTGCAGCCCAAATTTTTTTTCTCTTACTATGGTTTTGAATGGGTTAAACCTTTGGGAAATTATACCTACCTAATTTTTATCGTTTGCGGCACGGCGGCATTTTTTGTCGCTCTAGGATACAAATATAAAATTGCGATAATCACCTTCTTCCTCAGTTTTACATATATTGAGTTGATGGACAAGACCACCTACCTTAACCATTACTATTTTATAAGTGTTCTTAGTTTTTTTATGATATTTCTTCCTGCGAACACGTATTTTTCAATTGATGCCTACAGAAATCCCCAAAAAGCATTTGAAAAAATCCCAGCGTGGACCATAAACGGCATCAAATTGTTATTGGGAATTGTTTATTTCTATGCGGGATTGGCAAAATTGAATTCAGACTGGTTGTTAAAGGCTATGCCCCTCAAAATATGGCTGCCTTCTAAATTTGACACGCCTCTTTTGGGAGATTTCTTAAGCTTGGAATGGGTGCAATATGCTTTCAGTTGGCTTGGTGCAGGCTATGACCTTGCGATACCTTTCCTATTGCTTTATCGGAAAACAAGACCTTTTGCATTTTGTATGGTCGTCATTTTTCATGTATTGACGCGGGTGCTGTTTCCTATTGGGATGTTTCCCTTTGTTATGATTATTTCAACTTTGATATTTTTTGATGCAGCATTTCACCAAAAGGTACTACACTATTTGGATAGATTTATCAAATTGGGAAAACATCGGTTTGACAATGGGAAAGCATGGATGCCAAAATCTGCATTCTTAAACAAATTTACTTTGGTAGTTCTTTCTCTATTCTTTGCGATACAGGTATTTCTTCCTTTTAGGTATGCCCTGTACCCTGAAGAACTTTTCTGGACAGAGGAGGGATATCGATTTTCGTGGCGGGTAATGCTGATGGAAAAGTCGGGTTACGCACAGTTTAAAATAGTGGACGGAAAAGCGGAAGATGGTTTTATATCAACAATTCTGATTTTTTGACCCCGTTCCAAGAAAAACAAATGGCTTTTCAACCCGATTTTATTCTGGAATATGCCCATTTTTTGAAGGATCATTTTGAAAAGGATGGACATAAAAAAGTAGCGGTTTATGTGGATAGTCAGGTGGCTTTGAACGGTAGGTTAAGTACAACGTTCATCGACCCAAAAATAGATTTAACACAGGAAAAAGAATCATTTCAACATAAAACATGGGTTTTACCCTTTAAAGATGAGATCAAAGGTTTTTAGCATACTAGCCATTTTATTGGTTTCCCTTCCCGTTTTGGGACAAACGGTCATAACCGGAATGGTTTTAGACGATACCGGCAACCCCATTGAAAATGCGGAAATTTATATAAGGGAACTGGAACTTTTGGAAACTACTGGACCTGACGGTACTTTTCAGTTTTCAAATATACCTGGTGGAAAATATACTGTGGTCGCTTTTGCTTTTGAATTTGCGGTTTATGAGGAGAACCTCACTTTTGAGGATGCGTTTAGCATTACTATTCGGTTGGAGCCTTTACGGACGGAGAAGCTCTCAGAGGTAGTGCTGCTACAGGAGCGCGAGAAGATTTTCGCCCTTAAGCAATTAAAAAAGGTGGAGGGAACGGCCATTTATGCTGGAAAAAAAAGTGAAGTTGTTCTGTTGGATGGGATTACCGGTAATATTGCGGCGAACAATCCAAGACAAATTTATAGTCAAGTCGTTGGGCTCAATATTTATGATAATGGTGATGCAGGATTACAACTCAATATTGGGGGTAGGGGATTGGACCCCAATCGCACCGCTAATTTTAACACTCGCCAGAACGGTTACGATATAAGTGCGGATGTCCTTGGGTATCCTGAGAGTTATTACACGCCTCCAGCTGAGGCTTTACAGGAAATTCAGGTAGTACGTGGCGCTGCTTCCTTACAATATGGCACCCAGTTCGGGGGGCTGGTGAATTTTGTTTTCAACAAACCAAATCCTGACAAGAAAATAGAACTGGTAACACGCCAAACTTTGGGTTCTTATGACCTATTTACGAGTTTCAATAGTCTAAACGGCACGGTTGATAAATTAAGTTACTACACTTATTTTAACTACAAGGAGGGGAACGGTTTTAGACCAAATTCCAATTACAATAGCAGAAACTATTTTGGTCGTATAGGATATCAAATTTCGGACAGAACAAAGTTGACCTTGGAGGCCACATTCCTGAACTATTTGGCGAAACAGCCGGGTGGGTTAACAGATGCTCAATTTTTGGAGGATCCCACGTTCAGCAATCGGGAGCGGAATTGGTTCAATGTGGATTGGAAATTATATTCGCTTCGGTTCGACCATCAATTTTCATCAAACACTGATTTTAGTTTCCAATTGTTCGGTTTGGATGCTTCCCGGAAAGCACTTGGTTTTCGTACAAACAGGGTTTCCCAAGCGGACGACCCGGAAGAGCCAAGGGAGCTCTTAATCGATAATTTTAATAATTGGGGAGCGGAGGCAAGAGTCTTGACCCGATACAACCTTTGGGAAAAGGAGTCCGCTTTGTTATTAGGAAGTAAATTTTACAAGACGAATAATGACCAACGCCAAGGGCCTGGGACAACTGCCGCAAATCCCGATTTCAATTTTGCCGATGGCGAATTCCCGAATTATGAAAGACAGTCCCAGTTTAATTTTCCGAATTTAAACCTGGCTTTCTTTGGGGAAAACATTTTTAATATTGCATCTAAAGTTACCCTTACCCCTGGATTTAGGTTGGAGCATATAAAAACTGAGAGTTTGGGTAGCTATAAAAATATTGTTTTGGATTTAGCGGGAAATCCTCTTTTGAACGAAGAAGTAGCCGATAACCGGGTTTTTGAGCGTACTTTTTTATTATTGGGGGTGGGAGGTACGTATAAGGTAGCCCCGGCCATAGAGCTATATGGTAATTTTTCGCAAAATTACCGTTCTGTTACTTTTAGTGATATTCGAGTGGTGAACCCATCGTTTCAAGTAGATGAAAATATTACGGATGAGGATGGTTTTACTGGCGATATTGGCTTAAGGGGTAGGTTTAAGGATGTTTTTACGTACGATTTAAGTGCGTTTGCTTTACGATACGATAATCGATTGGGAGAAGTCCTCAAAAGTGAAACGCGAACAAATGCCGTGGGAGAGGAAGTGGAGACGGGCAGAATTGTTCGTTTTAGAGGAAATATTGGTACTGCTTTTATGTACGGGTTGGAAAGTTTTACCAATTGGAGTCTGAAGGAAAGTTTCTTTCCAGCAGTTGATAAACTGAAGTTAAATTATTTTCTAAATCTGGCCTTAACGAATTCGGAATACCTGTCATCCGAAGAAACCAATGTAGAAGGAAATCAGGTAGAATTCATTCCAAAAGTAAATCTTAAGACAGGTTTCAATTTTGGCTACTCCAATTTACTGGGTAGTTTGCAGTATACCTATTTATCCGAACAATTTACAGATGCTACCAACGCCCCGCAAGATGTAAATGACAACCAAAGAGGTATAGAAGGCACAATTCCGGCCTATGATATTCTGGATTTCTCCTTATCCTACACCTTCAAAAAATGGAAGTTGGAGGCGGGAATCAATAACTTATTGGATAATAGCTATTTTACCAGAAGGGCTACCGGGTATCCGGGGCCTGGAATAATTCCTTCGGAACCAAGAACTTTTTATACAACGTTGCAGTTTAAATTGTAGTTAGAAATTTGGAAGTAATGATTTTAGTTTAGGGCAATTTATCCTTTCTAACTTTAATTTGCTACTAGTCAATTACCAATAAAAATCACTACATTTGCACGCAATTAAATCCTTAATTGCCATGGAAGCCCACCTAAACAAAATTCTCGGAGAAGGTCTAACATATGATGACGTACTCTTAGTCCCTGCCTATTCAGAAGTGCTTCCCAGAGAAGTAAACATTCAATCAAAATTTACGAGGAACATTACCATAAATGTTCCCATTGTATCCGCAGCAATGGATACGGTCACAGAGTCCAGAATGGCCATAGCCATAGCCCAAGAAGGGGGAATTGGTGTGTTGCACAAAAACATGACGATTGAGCAGCAAGCCATAAAGGTCCGAAAGGTAAAACGTGCCGAAAGCGGAATGATACTGGATCCTGTTACCATGCCCTTGAGTTCCAAGGTGAAGGATGCCAAGGCGAATATGAAAGAGCATAGTATTGGTGGAATCCCTATTGTGGATGATTCCGGTAAACTATTAGGAATTGTAACCAATAGGGATCTTCGATTCGAAAAAAATAATGAACGCCCTATTTCCGAGGTGATGACTTCAGAAAATTTGGTAACCGCGGGTGAAGGTACTTCGCTTTCCGAAGCAGAGGATATTCTACAGGAGCATAAGATTGAAAAATTGCCTGTGGTAGATAAGGATAACCGATTAATTGGACTTATTACTTTTAGGGATATTACCAAACTTACCCAAAAGCCGATGGCTAACAAGGACCAATATGGCAGATTGCGTGTAGCAGCTGCGTTGGGCGTAACACCAGATGCCTTGGATAGGGCAGAAGCCTTGGTAAATGCGGGGGTTGATGCTATAGTTATTGATACTGCGCACGGACATACACAGGGTGTGGTTTCCGTGCTTAAGGAAGTGAAAAATAAGTTTCCCAACCTTGATGTTATTGTAGGGAATATTGCCACTGGTGAAGCGGCAAAATTTTTGGTAGAAGCAGGTGCGGATGCGGTTAAGGTAGGCATTGGTCCTGGTTCCATATGTACAACGAGGGTAGTTGCGGGAGTTGGTTTTCCACAATTCTCGGCCGTTTTGGAGGTGGCTGCAGCCATAAAAGGTTCTGGCGTTCCGGTCATTGCTGATGGAGGAATACGCTATACGGGGGATATTCCGAAAGCGATAGCGGCCGGTGCGGATACGGTTATGTTGGGTTCTCTGTTGGCAGGTACAAAAGAATCTCCAGGAGAAACTATAATTTATGAAGGCAGAAAGTTTAAATCCTACCGTGGCATGGGTTCTGTTGAGGCGATGAAGCAGGGTTCTAAAGACCGTTACTTTCAAGATGTTGAGGATGATATTAAAAAATTGGTACCTGAAGGTATTGTTGGGCGCGTACCGTATAAAGGCGATTTGTTTGAAAGTATTCATCAATTTATAGGTGGATTACGAGCCGGAATGGGATACTGCGGCGCCAAGGATATCGCCACGCTTCAAAAAGAAGGCCGTTTTGTGAAGATTACCGCAAGTGGTATCAATGAAAGCCACCCTCATGATGTAACTATCACGAAGGAAAGTCCAAATTATAGTAGATAGACCGTCCGTTTTACAATCAACTTGCTAAGCAACCTTTGCTCGTTTTCGCATCTAATTAAAAAAAAGTTTATGAAAAGTGTAGTTTTTATTTGTTTGGCAAGTCTCATTTTGTCCTGTTCAAACGATAAGGAGGAATCTTTTGCTTCAGTAGATTCTTTCATCTTGGAAGGCTCTTGGATATTGACGGAACAATATGCCGATCCTGGAGATGGTAGCGGGGAATTCCAAAAAGTACAGAGCAATAAGACCATTCAATTTTTCTCAAATGGTTCGTACGACGCCAACGGTTCTTTATGTATTTTGGATTTAAGGGACAGTCCCAAAACGAAGGGAACTTATACCATTACAAAGCCAGAACTTACGGAATATTCTACGGAAAACTTTCTGACTCCGGATGATTGTAACGAAGAGAAGGTGTTTATTCTTTTTGAGGATGACTTTCTGATTTTATCCTATCCATGTATAGAGGGATGCGCTCAGAGATATATTAGGAATTAATTACTTTCCTGTACTTCCTTTTTCGGAATATGTTTTCCAATCCTTTTCTTTATAGATATTATCACCAAAATAGCGTGCTATGTTCAAAAACGGTTCCGGTTTTTGATATCCAGGTACTGGGGATAACATATTTAATTTCTCATCCAAGAAAATAGTGGTAGGATAGCTCATCCTACCTTGCATAAGCGCCGCGGCAAACTCATGGTAACCCTTTCTACCTGATGGAACAAATTTATAAGTCTTTCCTTTGAATTCAATAGGTTCCTTACCTTCACCGTCCATTTTTACCATGTAATAGTTCTCGGACATGTAAGCGGCAACTTCTGGATTTTGAAAAGTATCCTTATCCATTTTTTTACACCATCCGCACCAATCCGTATAAACATCTATAAAGACTTTCTTGGGATTCTTATCCGTAGCTGCAAGTTCCGCAGCTTCGTCCCAAGTCAACCACTTAACTTCTTGGGAAGTTCCTATAGCACATATTAGGGCAAAGGCCAAAAACAAGACGCAGCTTTTAAAATTTAGATTTGATGTATTCATCGTAATTTTTTGAGGTATTAGTCCAATAACTATACCAAAACTAACGATTTTTTCGACGCTTTATTTTACTTTGACTTTTTCCTTTTTCTTAAATAAGTCCTTGACATCCACTTGATTTCTTATCAGGTCGTCAAAATTTTCGCGCTCTCTAATGAGAATGGCTTCCCCATTATGCCAAAGTACTTCAGGTGGCCTAAACCTGGAGTTGTAGTTACTCGCCATGGTAAAACAGTAGGCCCCGGCATTTTTGAAACAAAGGATGTCACCTTCAGAAATCTCGTTGATACGTTTGTTACTTGCAAAAGTATCGGTCTCGCAGATATAACCTACCACCGAATAGTAACGTTCCCGACCTTCTGGGTTGGAAATATTCTTAATACTATGTGTTGCCCCGTAAAGCATTGGGCGAATCAAATGATTGAATCCTGAATCAACACTGGCAAATACCGTAGAAGTAGTTTGTTTTACTACGTTCACTTTGGCCAAGAAAAACCCGGCTTCACTTACCAGAAATTTTCCAGGTTCAAAAGCTAGGGTTAACTCCCTTCCGTATTCCTTACAGAATTCATTAAACCGGGTACTTAATTTATTACCCAATTCCTCAATGTTAGTCTCAATATCGCCAGCTTTGTAGGGAACCTTAAAGCCACTACCAAAATCGATAAAATCTAGATTTTTGAAATTCTTTGCAGTTTCAAATAGGATTTCGGAAGCATAAAGGAAAACATCGATGTCCAGAATATCACTTCCTGTGTGCATGTGTATTCCATTGATATTCATTTTGGTCAAATCTACTATCCGTAATAAATGCGGTATTTGGTGAATACTGATTCCAAACTTGGAATCGATATGGCCAACGGAAATATTGGAATTACCCCCGGCCATTACATGTGGGTTTATACGGATACAAACTGGAATATCAGGATGCTTGCTTCCAAATTGCTCTAGAATGGATAAATTATCAATATTGATGCGTACCCCTAAAGCGGAAGCCTCTTCTATTTCTTCCAAAGAAACCCCGTTCGGAGTAAAGATGATAGATTCTGGTTTAAAACCTGCAAGCAGACCCAATTGAACTTCTTGGATAGATACCGTATCCAGACCACTTCCCAAACTGTTCATCAACCTCAGAATGGTAAGATTGGACAATGCCTTTGCGGCATAGTTCAATTTTAGATGTTTGACCGTGCTAAAAGCATTGGTAAGTCTATTGTATTGAGAGATAATTTTCTCAGAGTCATATACATATACCGGATCACCGTAGGTTTTAGCTATGTTCAATAAATCCACATCTTTCATATTCGTCTATTTTTGGCAAAGCTAGGATACTACGACCGGATGGACAAAAAAAATCAATCAAAAATGAAAAATACAACATATTGTTATATTTAAAACAAAATTGACAAGGCTTTTTTTGTCATGTTCTGGATTGCATCGTAATTTAGATATATGAAGCTACCTTTTTTTCCTTTACAATCTATATTCTTTCCTGGAGAGACTGTTCCCCTACATATTTTTGAGCCAAGGTATAAACAGTTGATTTCCGATTGCAGGCAGAATGCAATGACTTTCGGCATTCCTGTTTTTATCAATAATACCATGGAATATGGGACGGAAGTTCAACTTGTAGAGGTCATGAATACCTATGAAAGTGGAGAAATGGATATTGTTGGTGTAGCCCGCCAAGTATTTAAAATCATAACTTTTGAAGACCAAATGGAAGATAAACTTTACGCCGGAGGCCTGGTTGATCTTTTAGAGTACGACTACGACGCGGAAGAATCTTATAAGAGTCGAGTTATTCTCAAAATACAGGAATTATACGGTATGATGGATGTTCCGTTTACCGAAATCAATTCAAAGAACTATAATAGTTTTACACTGGCTCATAAAATCGGGCTTTCTTTTGAACAAGAATATGAACTTTTGAAAATGCCAAAGGAAATGGAGCGACTCTCTTTTATCAATAAACATTTGACATCTACAATATCTGTATTATCCGAAGTGGAACGAACAAAAAAGACAATTGAATTAAACGGACATTTTAAAAACTTTGACCCTTTGGATTTTAAGGGTATTGAAGTGCAGTAGTAGAAAATGCTCCTTAAATTTGAAAAAACCAAATCCATTTCTTCAGACAGATTTCAATTAATTATCCTTAATTTTCAATTATTAGGTTGTGTTCCCTATTTTTGCACAACAAATTAACTACCTAAATATATGAACCTTCACGAATATCAGGGAAAAGAAATATTGGCAAGTTTTGGTGTACGTATCCAAAGAGGAATTGTAGCCCATAACGCCAAAGAGGCTGTTGAAGCAGCAAAACAGCTTACCGCCGAGACCGGAACCGGTTGGCATGTTATAAAGGCACAAGTCCATGCAGGTGGTCGTGGTAAAGGTGGCGGAGTTAAACTTGCAAAAAACCTTAAGGAGGTTGAGGAATTGGCAGGAAGTATAATTGGGATGAATTTGGTGACACCCCAAACTTCGGCGGAAGGTAAAAAAGTGCATCAAGTTCTGGTTGCGGAAGATGTGTATTATCCAGGCGATAGCGATACGAGCGAATTTTACATGTCCGTTTTATTGAATCGTGGTACCGGTAGAAATATGATTATGTATTCTACTGAGGGCGGTATGGATATTGAAGAGGTTGCGGAAAAAACGCCGCATTTGATTTTTACAGAGGAAATTGATCCCGCCACGGGACTTTTGCCGTTTCAAGCGCGTAAGATTGCCTTTAACCTTGGGTTGTCCGGAAACGCGTTTAAGGAGATGACAAAGTTTGTTGCTTCTTTGTACAAGGCCTATGAACAAAGTGATTCCAGCATGTTTGAGATTAACCCAGTATTGAAAACTTCGGATGACAAAATAATGGCGGTAGACGCAAAAGTTTCTATCGATGATAACGCTCTTTATCGTAGAAAACAATATGCGGAAATGCGCGATTTAAGAGAGGAAAACCCGATAGAAGTTGAAGCTAGGGCGGTAGGTCTTAACTATGTTGATTTGGATGGTAATGTAGGTTGTATGGTCAACGGAGCTGGATTGGCGATGGCCACAATGGATTTAATAAAGATGGCCGGTGGTGAACCTGCCAATTTTTTGGACGTTGGTGGTACCGCTGATGCGAAGCGGGTGGAGGAAGCCTTTAGAATCATTTTAAAGGATGATGGGGTCAAAGCGATTTTAGTGAATATTTTTGGAGGAATCGTTCGTTGTGACCGTGTTGCAAATGGTATTGTAGAAGCTTATAAAAATATGGGCGACACCATTAAGGTTCCCATTATTGTTCGTTTACAAGGTACTAATGCGGAAATGGCCAAGGAGATTATAGATAATTCTGGTCTTGCCGTACATTCAGCGGTTCAGTTTCAAGAAGCTGCCGATAAAGTAAAAGAAGTATTAACATAATTTAAAAAGAATTAATTGAAAGGGCAATGTTAGTTTAACATTGCCTTTTTTTTGTCCCGTAATGAAAGTTACGTTTATTAAGCAATGTTGGCAAACTACATTATGTGTTAGATGATGAAATCCTTCTGAAACTATCTCAGAAATAATTTCCAGCTATTCATTTCCATATCTTTTTTCTTCTGATTTTAGGAAATCGTTAGCCAAATCAAATTACCGCTAAACCTAAACTTCCGGTTAATTTTCAGAGTGATTCAAATCCAACTTTGACTTGTCGTTGAGAGGCGAAGAATTGACTAAAAAAATGTTAAAAACGCAATCTGTTGTAACATTCTCAGTTTTGAGGCGTCTTTTTAGTAATTCATCATCAATCAATTATTAATCAATCTCTAAAATCAATAGAGATAAAAACAACAAGTCATGAGAAAATTAAGTTTAGTAGTTGTAGCTGCAATGCTACTTGTTACCGGTAATGTTTTAGCAAATGATACCGATGGAGTAAAACCAACCACAAGTCTTTCCGCACAAATTTCAAAAATTTTATCGGACAATTCTTTCACGGATGAAGCTTCAGATTTGACAGCGCAAGTAAGGTTTACCCTGAACAGTGAAGGTGAAATCGTAGTTCTTTCAGTAGATACGGATAGCGCTCGATTGGAAGGTTTTGTGAAGGGCAGGCTTAACTACAAAAAAGTAAAAGTAGATACGGTGGAAGAAGGTAAATTGTATACCGTTCCCGTTCGTATTACAGCATAATGATTATTTGAATTAGCTAGAAAACCTGATACCCATTTATGGATATCAGGTTTTTTTATTTGAGGACTTACTTTGATTGCCTTTGTTCTTGTATTTTACCGGGGTAATGTCCAAGTTTTTGCCTTTTGAAGGTCTTTGCGTAAAATTTCCTTTTTTTCTTTGGTGATCCTTAAATGTGGCTTTGCCTAACAGCACCTCCCCGGGATTTTTTGGATTTTCCCTGGTGCCTCTCAAATGAATGACCAGACCGTTAAGAAAATTACGCAACACTTGGTCTCCACATTCTACATAATTAGGATGGTCTTCTTTTCTGAAAAAGGCACCTAATTCACTTTTGGACATATTAAAGTCTACCAGTTTTAATATCTCCTCAATTTGGTCGTCCCGTAGCTTTAGTGCAACCCTTAATTTTTTTAATATGTCGTTATTGGTCATTCCTAAAATGTTTATCGCAAGTTATTATAAAATTATGAATGGCTTTACGTTTTACTTGCTTATACTATAACTGCATTTTTTTAGTTATCTAAATAGTACCCTTTATAGACCCCTATGAATAGCGAAAAGGAAAAATTGAGTATTTTGTCCGAAATGATTGCTTTCGCAAGGGTAGATAATACTATCAAACAATCAGAGTACGATTTCTTGTTTAATGTATCGCAGCAGTTGGGTGTAAGTAAGAACGTCTTTGATTCATTGTTCAAAAATGAAGCGGAACATGTAGTTCCAAAAACCCAAGCGGAACGAATAGTTCAGTTTCATCGGCTTGTTTTATTAATGAACGTTGACAACAAACAAGATTTAATAGAAATAAAAAGATTGCACGATATGGGGCTTTCCATGGGGTTGCCGCCATCTGCAATACAGCAGGTGCTTTCCATTATGCATAAGTATCCAAATAAAATTGTTCCGCCGGAAGTACTTATCAATATATTTAAAGTCCATTATAATTAGGACCAAGAAATAATATCGGAATCAATTTTTTCTAAGTCCCTTTTATTTTCGATATTGGCTTTTGCATCTACGTGTAATTGTTCCATCTCCATATTTAGATCTGCCATTTGATCGGAGTTTACTACGTGCAACGACAATGTACGGAGCATATGCATCAATTTTCGCATTACCGTAACGTCATGTTTGCAATACAGTCTATAAGTGGCCATTGTATTGTATAGCACTTCCGAGAATTTTACATTCTTTATCTTAACCCAATTTTCTTCAGCGTCATTCAGATATTCACTTTCGGATTTCCCCATCAAAATTATGAACAAGGAGGTCAGGTAATCAATCGTATTTAGGGCTGTTCCTGGGTCATTTATTCCGGGAGACATTGCTTTTATCCCAATTTCGGATATTTGTCTAAAACCATATATGTAATTTTCACCCATTAATTCTTCATGACTGAATAACAACGTATCTATTATTTTATCCTTTAGCTTTTCCTGAAGTGGTTTTTCGGAAAGCAGTACCACTGTTCCATCTAGAATAAATTGGCCTTTAAAGAGCTTTATAACTATTTTGGTTTCACCTTCCTTACAAACTTCTAAAAGGTCATCCTTTAATGCCCCATAGAAATATCCGGTCTTATTAATTGAGTATTCCTCCCAGTTTTCAGTGTTTGGAAAGTCAACGGACTTTTCCTTTTGTTTCTCTAAAATCGATTCAATTTCCTTCTTCGTCTTACTATGGATATTAGTCAAAATAGTACCTACTTGTATGGCCTGTGAGATATGATGGATGAAATAAATAAAAGAGGCCAAGCACAGTACGGTTAAAACAATGCCTATTAAGACGGAGAAACCCGGGGTTTGATATGAATTGTCCGTCGGTTCTATGGAAACAAGGATAAAAATATTGTAAAGTATGGTCGCAATATATTGCCCAAGTACCAATTGATGTTTTTGATCTGAAATAATTCCAGGCAATACCCTGGGGGAGAAATTGCTGGACGCTTGATTCAGTAAAATCATCACCATTGAAAAGCTGAAAACAGTTAAGGAGATAAGCCCTCCAATCAAAGTACTTAGCAAGGTTTTGGCGGTGTCAGTACTATCTATTACCAATCCGGGGGCAACCTCTATCAAATAGGCGGACACGTTAATTTTCTCAAGATATATCATGAAAAACGCCAGCACTAATCCAAATAGCGATATCACAGATGGGTAGAAAGCAATCTTGCCTTTAATGGTATTGAATATGTTCTTAATTCTATTCATAGTGATGATTGTGGAATAAACCTATGAAATGGTGGTAACATTTTAGAGCTGAATAAGAGAAATTGCTTCTCAAATAATAAAAAGCGACAATAAGACAGTGTTTAATGTTTTAAAAATGCCATAATGACATTAAAAGTTAGTTGGTATATCATTTGTTTATTTAATTGTGATTAAAATTATTACTAATTAAAATATACGATTATGAGTGTTATAAAAAGAAACGATGTATTATTTCCATCATTATTAAACGAAATTTTTAAACCAGATTGGTTTGGTGGAATGGAGAACTTAAGAACTAATGTTCCCGCAGTTAACATTAGAGAGAACGAAAAGGATTTTCAATTGGAGCTTTCAGTACCGGGTAGATCCAAAGAGGATTTCAATATTGAAATAGATGATAACGTACTGTCTATTTCCGCTGAGGTTAAAACTGAAAATGAAGTGGAAAAAGACAATTATACTAGGAGAGAATTTGCTTTTTCTTCATTTAAAAGATCTTTTACGCTTCCTGAAAGTGTTGATGGGGAAAAAATCAATGCCAATTATGAAAATGGTATTTTAAAGTTCTCTTTGCCTAAAAAAGAGGAAGCTTTACCTAAGCCTAAAAGAATGATTGAACTTTCATAAGTTCTAGAAATATTACGAATTCCTATCTTCGGAATTATCGTAATTACCGGTCATAGGAGTGGTTGGTTTAAGTTGGTTAGTTGGGAAAAGTGCTTTGAGAAATCAAGGCACTTTTTTCATTGTAGCGGTTCGGTAAGGATTGCTAGACAGGAGATGATACCTTCGCGAAAATTGCCTAATCGCAAATTTTCATTTGGTCCATGAATATTGTTATCTGGATTAGGAATTCTAATTGATACGGCCGGAATATTCAGGCTTTTTATGAACGGTGCCATAGGTTGTGAACCCCCTGTGGTTCTCATATTTACGATTTTATCGCCGAACACTTTTCGGAAAGACCGGTTCAAGAACTCTCCGATTGGGCTGTTCATTTCTGTCCGAAAAGGTTGAGAGCCTATACGATATTTGAAAGAAGCTAGTTTGGAATAGTTACTTCTATCTTCCGCAGTGGGTATGGAGTCAACCAAGTGGTATCCGTAATCCTGCAGGTATTTCTTTAGAAGATTCATTTGGCGTTGGGCCGGGGTTTCAGGGACCAGTCGCATGTCAATTTCAACAATAACTTCGGATGGAATGATGGTGCGTACTTCTTTTCCAGTCCAAGCGGCTTTTAGCCCTCTAACATTCAAGGAAGGGTATTGCAAGGCCTCTTGGTAGGTTTCGGCCACTTTTTCAGGATTTGAAATCCCTAAAATAGTATTAAGGCTGTCCATGTTTTCAGGAATCTCTGCCAAAAGCAATTTGTCTTTTTGCGATAGACTAACCCTATCATAGAAACCCGGAATAGTCACTTTACCTCGCTCATCTTTTAATGCTCCAATCATTTTAGCCGTCTCAAAAACCGGGTTTGGAGCATAATTTCCATATTGTCCGCTGTGTAGGCCATAACCGGGGCCAAAGACCGTAATCGTTGCAGTAGCAATTCCCCTTGCACCATAGGTAAGCGTGGGTAAATTTGACAAATGTCTGGTACCGTCCATGATGAAGAGCATTTCGGCCTCCAATAAAGATTTGTTTTCAAGAACTGCCTTTGGCAAGTGTGGCGAACCAAGTTCCTCTTGAAAATCCATTATCACTTTTATATTGTATTCTGGTTTGACTTTCTTTGATTGAAGAATTTGTAATGCCGATATAAACGAAAGGGCAGGACCTTTTGAGTCGGAAGCGGAACGTGCAAAAATCCGCCAGTCCAAATCTCTATTTTTTTGAAGCCTATCGAAATCGATTATGCTCCAATCACCATTTACTTTTTCTTTCAATTGAGGTTCAAACGGATCCGGTTGGGACCATGCGGATGAGTCCACAGGTTGACCATCAATCTGTAAATAAAAAAGAACATTCTTGGCATTCTTGTGGAATACTTTTTCGGCATAGAGGAGGGGAGGACCGTCCGTTAAAATGGTTTTCGTTTTGAAATTTAAATCCTTAAAAACGCTATCGCACCATTGTCTATTTTTATCGATTTGGTCACTGAAATTTCCATCATTTTTCAGTCTTAAAAATTGTTGTAAATTCGAAATGGCATCCAAGAATTTGTCATCTGCAGCACGTTTTATTTCAGCTTCGGATAGCCCTTGCGAATGCCCAAAGTGAGAAAAAATCAGAAAGATTACTAATAGGGTAAAATTGAGTTTTTTCACGTTTAAAAGGATAAATTACCTAATTTAGTCTTGTCTAAAAATTTATTCAATATATTAAAAACCAGTTTTTTAAATTAAAACATATAAAGTTATAATTGATATTGAATAAAAATTTCATTTTTCAGCAAAAACATGATTATTTTCAACTTTAATCCTGTTCTTGAAGCGCTTTAATTTCGTCCCTAAGTTTTGCTGCTTGCATAAAATCAAGTTCCTTTGCAGCCTTTTCCATTGCCTTTCTTTTATCCCTGATCATCTTCTCAATTTGCTCTTTTGTCAAGTAGTCTAAATCAGGTTCGGCTGCCCTTAATTCTTCTTTTTTGAAGTGGTAAGTTGAGACTGAATTTTTCGCCAGAACATTGTCCAAATTTTTGTTTAAAGAGGTGGGCGTGATATTATTTTTTGTGTTATACTCAATCTGTTTTTCACGACGATAATTTGTCTCGTCAATCGTTTTTTGCATGCTCTCGGTTATCTTATCGGCATACATAATGGCCATCCCATTTAGATGTCTTGCCGCTCTTCCTACGGTCTGGGTCAAAGATCTATTGCTCCGTAAAAACCCTTCCTTATCCGCATCCAAAATCGCGACCAAAGATACCTCTGGAAGATCTAATCCTTCCCTTAAAAGATTCACTCCTATGAGTACATCAAAAATACCCTTTCTTAAATCCTGCATAATTTCTACTCTTTCCAAAGTATCAACATCGCTATGAATGTATCTACATCTTATACTTATCCTATCCAAGTATTTGGCCATCTCTTCCGCCATCCTTTTGGTGAGAGTAGTAACGAGTGTACGTTCATCCTTCTCCACACGTTGCTGAATTTCCTCCACGAGGTCGTCAATTTGATTTAGACTAGGCCTAACCTCAATAACAGGGTCTAATAAACCTGTTGGACGAATTACCTGTTCTACATAAACCCCTTGACTTAATTGTAATTCATAGTCAGCCGGAGTAGCACTAACATAAAGCACCTGATTTTGTAACGCTTCAAATTCTTCAAATTTCAAAGGTCTGTTATCCATCGCGGCGGGAAGCCTAAATCCGTATTCCACCAAATTGACTTTTCTGGAGCGGTCGCCACCATACATGGCGTGTACCTGGGGAATGGTTACATGGCTCTCATCGATTACCATCAAATAATCATCAGGAAAATAGTCCAAAAGGCAGAAAGGGCGCGTACCTGGTTCACGACCGTCCAAGTATCTAGAGTAATTCTCTATGCCGGAACAGTAACCTAGTTCCCTAATCATTTCCAAATCAAAATTGGTACGTTCTTCCAGGCGCTTTGCTTCGAGAGGTTTTCCTATCTCCCTAAAATAGTCCACCTGTTTTACCAGATCATCTTGAATATTGTGGATGGCATTTTGTAGCACATCCTGTGAGGTTACAAACATATTGGCAGGGTAGATGTTCAAGTTCTCATATACCTCCAATATATTGTTGTTAAAAGGATCAAAAGCTTCTATTTCTTCAATTTCATCGCCAAAAAAGTGAATTCTAAAGGCGTGATCCGCGTAGCTTGGAAATACATCTACAACATCTCCCTTAACCCTGAAATTTCCGTTTCTAAAGTCTGCCGCGGTCCTTGAATATAGGCTTTGGACCAACTGGTGAAGAAATTTGGTACGTGCAATTACCTGGTCTTTTTTAATCGAAATAACATTTTTTTGGAACTCAATTGGATTTCCTATTCCATAAAGACAAGATACTGATGCAACTACCAAAACATCCCTTCTGCCCGACAAAAGGGAAGAAGTAGCGCTAAGCCTTAGCTTTTCTATATCCTCGTTTATGGATAAATCTTTTTCTATGTAAACACCACTTGTAGGAATATAAGCTTCCGGCTGATAGTAATCGTAATACGAAACAAAATATTCAATAGCATTTTGAGGGAAAAATTGTTTGAATTCTGAATAAAGTTGGGCAGCCAACGTTTTGTTATGGGCGAGAACCAGAGTAGGTTTCTGGACTTTTTCAATCACATTGGCAACTGTAAATGTTTTACCGGAACCGGTTACCCCCAAAAGGGTTTGGTATTTTTCCTCTGAGTTTAGTCCACCGACTAATTGCTTAATTGCATTGGGCTGATCACCCGTTGGGCGGAACTCAGAAACAACTTTGAATTTCATACCATAAAAATACGAAAAGACCTGCTGTTGGTGGGAACATATGAGTATTAAAATGATGCATTAAAGAAGTTCATCAAAAGGAAGTATACAATGGTCTCGGAACGCATTATTTTTTGCGTAAACCGCTATCTTTTTAGGGTAAAATTCCCCTTAATTTCTTTATTGTCATTAGAGATCGCCCTAAACCAATAGTCCGTTGCCGGCAGTAACCTTCCGTTAAGCTGGCCGTTCCAACCTTGGGAGGTAGGTTCAACTTGAGCAAGTAAGTTACCATAGCGGTCAAAAATTTGTATCGTTTGGATATTAATATCGCCAGTTTCCGGTGGTGGAATAAACTGCCAAAAGTCGTTTATCCCATCACCGTTTGGCGTAAAAAATTTTGGAAATCCCTCCAAGGTTAAATCCTGAACTATTGTTTCTTCGGCCACGCCACAACCATTTTTGTCCCTTACATAGACTGTATGGGTTCCTGGTGTAACATTGTTGAATATATTACCATTTTGATAAGGTCCGGAAATATCATCCAAAGCATATTCGTACAATCCTATCCCACTTACCGTAGTTTCAATTCGCAAACCATTTGCTTGTTGGATAACCTTAATATTGTCAATAGTAGGAGCTTCCGAAACGACAACGGTAAAATCTTTGGTTGAAGGACACTCTGTAGTACCTCCAGTTTGAGAAACCGTATTATAAGCCTCATACCTATATTCTCCAACTTCGGATAAATCAACTGATGCAGTAGTTGAAATTAACGTTTCATTGGTTCCTACCCCCTTTTTATACCATCTAAATCCATCAGCAACATCGGTAGTGGTGTACGTAGAGGGCGTTCCATCTAAGCAAATTCCAATTTCATCCGGAAAATCAATTTCAGGGTTTAGTGTAATTAGTTCTCCAGTCACTGCATCAAAATAGGGTCCACAACCTAAAATAGTTGAAAAATTCTCTTGGGTACATCCAATAGCATCTCCAGCCGAATTGAAGGGGATGATGGTAATAAAAAATGTTCTGTTTGGCTCAAAATCCAATACAAAAGTAGCGCTATCACTAAATACACCGTTGTTTAAAATATCGGATAGGAATGGTGAAGTACCTATGGAAACTCTATATCCGGAAGCGTTCGGCACAGCAGTCCATTCTAAAAATGGTGTCAACGGTACATTTATGGCTCCATTAGCCGGAGTGATCAAGGAAGTACAAGAAGGTAAAACGGCCAAGGCACCCGTTGTGAACGAATATTCGGGGCAATTTGGAGCTGGTCCATTTTCATTATAAGGAGTAATTCGGACATAAATAGGGGTACTTGGCGGTAAGTCGGAAGGTGGATTATAAGAAAGATTGTTGCCAACATCAATATCATTAACAATCTCAGTTCCGTTTGGGCTAGTGCCTATGGACAAACGATAACCCGTTGCGGTCGGGGCATATTCCCAGAAAATATTGTTGGCTACGTTTATGTCTGAAGCCCCATCTAAAGGGTTTCTTAAAATGGTACAAGGTGGTGGGGTAACAACATCTTCCGTTCGAAAGCTTTCGCTTGCGCATGTAATCTCAGGTAAATTCCCTAAGAAAAATAGTGTAATCGTAACATATAGTTGCGTATTCTCAGGTAGTCCGCCGGGTGGGGTATATGAAGTGGAACTTCCTACGGTCCTTCTGTTAATTATATCAGTTCCCCCCGGTGTGGTTCCGATAGATACTATGTACCCTGTCACCCCGGTAACACTCTCCCAGCCAATGGTTGTATTTACGGGAACATTTACAGCACCGTTAACTGGCATGGTCAGGTTAGGACATTCTTGTGCGCCGACGTTTAGCCAAAACAACAATATTCCTATAAAAAATAACCTTTTCATGGTTTCAATTTATCCATCGTAAATAACTTTCTGCATACCGTTTAGATTAAAATGAGTTGCAATGTTACCTTTTCATTGACTTTGACTTAAAATCTATAAGCATCATGAAAAACGAGTATCAACATTTCCAACAAACTTAGATTTGTGCTAACAAAATTTAGAAGCCCATTCCCACTAGTTTACAAAACTATTTGCAGAAATTTAAGAGCCATCTTGTGCAACTTTATGAATTCTAAAATATCTACGGAAAATATCAGCTGGCCTCCCAAAACGAGGTATAAATAACTTGACTTTTGGGCAGGACCAAAGCTTTTGTTTTTTTCATAGCGTACTCGAAAACAACACAATATACTACAAATAGCCTTTTGGAACTTAGTGATTATTGTTAAATAGGTGGATAATATCGATGTAATCAATAATCTTTTATAGAAAATATGGCTTCTAATCGACTGAGCTATTTATAAATCTCGACGCTTCAAAAGTGCATAAGATCCATAAATAAAGATTGCAGTCCAACCCAAAACAATAAGAATTTCATACCAATGTACAGCATAGTTTAAATTGAATTTTTCCCCTACTTGGTCTGCAACGGTCTGCACTGCCTCTAGTCTTGTGAAGGGTTCTTTAATTAAATTATGCATTGAATGTAGTGGAAAAAATCCCATAATAATCCCAACAGAATCGCCATCTGGTAATTTCCAATGTAGCAGTCCAGTTACAATGCCCTCAAAAATCTGCCAAAGAATAAGAAACCCAAGGGCAAATGCGGAACGTTTTACCAAAATACCCAGGAAAAGACAGAAAGAGAAGAAGCCCATCAATTTAAAAAAGAAGGCGACCAAAAATTCCAAATCCGAAAATATAATGGAAAGTTCGTCATAATCAGAATATACGAGTCCGAGTATTAAGGAAACTACAAAAACAAATATGGTAGAGATTATAGAAAATGAAACAACCGTTAAGAATTTGGAAAGAATGAACTCTTTCTTTGAAAGTCCGTCAATCAAATTCTGTTTAATGGTCTTATTGCTGTATTCGTTGGACATCATGGATACAATGACAATGGCCAGAAATAATTTGAAAAAGGCTGTAACAAAAGTGTTGAAATGCCATATGTACGGGAAGTTGAAAATACCCATATCTGCCAAATGAAACTTGACAGGACCAATATCAAACTTTATCGCCGCAACAAGTGCGATGGAAGTTAAAATAAAAAAATAAGATATTATTAAAACCTTGCTGGCACGGTTGTTCCATAGCTTTATGAACTCTATCTGTAGTAAACGTATCATTTAGTGGTCTTCCTTGTTAGTTGGATTGATTTTTTGTGAGCGCCAAGAATTGTTCTTCCAGGCTTTCTTTTCGTTTTACCAAGTGTGATAATACAATGCCATGGTCAAAAAGGGACTTGTTTAAGGTCTTTGCGTCCAGTTCTTCTTCAAGAAATGCGGTTATCAATCCATTTTCATCCTTAATGCTGCCAAAACTGGAATTACCGTTCAAGAACGTTAAAAGTTTTGCCGGGTCATCTGTCTTTAACTCAAAAAAGCCATAGCTCGCCAGCATTCCATCCACTCTTCCCGAATACAATTTTTCTCCTTTTCTCAGGATAACCACATGACTACACACTTTTTCCACTTCATCTAAAAGATGGGATGCTAAAAGAATAGTAGTTCCTTGGGCGGCAATTTTTTTTATGATTTCCCGTATTTGATGAATTCCCTGTGGGTCAAGACCGTTGGTGGGTTCATCAAGAATAAGTATTTCGGGGTCGTTTAATAGGGCGGAGGCAATGGCCAAACGTTGTTTCATTCCAAGGGAATACGTTTGAAACTTACTGTTCTTGCGGTCCAAAAGACCTACGAGTTCCAGCTTTTCCTCTATTTTATCTTCGGATACCTCTTTAATCTTACAGACAAGTTTCAAGTTCTGGACTGCGGTCATGTATGGGTAGAAATTGGGACGCTCTATGATGGCCCCTACCTTTTTTAGCGCTTCATGTGTGGAAGTATTTCCGTCGAACCATGAGAAATTACCGGTGGTTTTGTTCACCACGTTAAGAACAATACCTAAGGTGGTAGATTTTCCACTACCATTGGGCCCTAAAATTCCATAAACATTGCCCTTTTCAATAGAAAAGGATAGGTCCTTTACGGCCGTGAGATATCCGAATTTTTTGGTGAGATGGTCAACGGTGAGTATTTTCTCCAAGACGATGGTTGTTTTGATTGATATACTTAGTTGACGAAGAAAGCCTAACTTTGTTACAGAGAATCAGTTTATTTTAAATAGAACTAGATGTCGGATGAACGTTTAATGTCCAAAAAAAAACCAGCTTATCCCGTAAGCAGTGATTTGGATGAATATTTAGACCATTACAATAGAAAAATAGAAATACCAATTTTCTATGATGACCTGTTACGTTTTGCCGGTTCTGTAGTTGTCTACGATGCCAAGGATGAAGATACGCTTTGGATAAGGGTTTATTATTCGGAATTCGACAGGAAAGAAATAGACGATAGTTTAAAAAAAGTATATTCCATTCTGCATTCTGATGGAAGCAATAACATTCATCAGTACCTAAATGTGGATGCGGTGGATTTTTGTACGTTCGGTAATTCCAAGCCTTTTAGGATTAAAATCAGAAATATTCTCAACGATAATTTCACGTATTTCTACATAAAGAAAACGGATGCATCCAGAATTTACGGATTGGAACTGGAGCATATGCTATCGCCTTATAACTTGAATTTTCTTGTTTATAAAGATACGTTGATAGAGGAACATATTGCCGGAATTCCCGGTGATGAATTCATAAAACGAATGCTTCCCAAATGTACGGAACCGGAGAAGGCACAGTTGGCAAAGGAATTTGTGAAGTTTAATGAGCGCTGTATGATCCGTCTTTTAGGGGATATGCGATCGTATAATTATGTGATCGTTCCCACACATGATTTTGATCATGTGGTCTATAAGATAAGGGCCATAGATTTTGACCAACAGTGTTTTGAGGGCAAGTTAAAAGTTTACCGCCCACAATTCTTTAAGGAAAATTATCAAATGGTAGAGTTGGTACGACATAAATTATTACGGGATTCTGTTGATCAATATAAGTTGGAGGAACGTTCCATTGTTGCAAAACGGATTTTAAGTTCGGGTAACCGGATTAAAAAGTTGCGTGCTATTTGTAAAAAGGATACCATTTCCACGCCTGAAAATACTGAACTTCTTCGTGACCAGATACAGGAACTGACGCAGGATCTAAATTTTAAAAAATGCCAAACCATGGGAGAAGTCCTTGATTTGGCACTGAATTTTGTACGCAGAAATTATGAGGATGTTAGTATGAAACAGATTATTGAGCAGAATATTCGTATTTAATTTTACTTCGCTAAAGGCTAAAGGCTAAAGGCTAAAGGCTAAAGGCTAAAGGCTAAAGGCCAAATTAACTCTTCTGTTCCTTATTGAAATAAACTAGGTAATAATACATCTGTCGTTCCTCGTCCCAGCCTTTTTCTACGAATTTTTCAGCCGATTCCGGATTAATGAAATCCAGTTTAATCTGAATGTTCGTATCCAGGTTGATGACGTTCTTAATTTTTCTTCTTGCATCGGAAACGGCTTTGTTGGCGATGTCAAAATTGGAAACGTCCTCAATACTGTATTTAGGCCCTTTTTCAACTTTATAGTGCTTAAACTCGGGAATAAGTTCCGGATTTTCCATAACCTCGTTTAAGAAGTTGCTTTCTTCAAAAGCATCGTTCTTGGCAAAGTGATTCACCGCTCGGTTCATGAACAATACTTCCTGTTGTTTGTCTTCCGCAGGCAAGACCACATCTTTTGCAAAGTTTTGACAGAATTTCAGGTAGTTTTTGGTCTTGAAATTGTTATCGGACAACGCATCAACACCTAAAAAATCATCCAACCAATATTTGGTGTCATATTTATTGCTATCTACAGAAAGTACTTTATAGCCTTCCTCTTTGTCTACATTAAAAATAAGGCAACCCTTATCCAACTTATTGATGTTCACGCCTTGTTGAACAATGATGTCCAAATTGGAACTTTTCTCCTGAAACTGAAGAAAGTCGTGTTTTAACTCACTCTTGAAAATACCTACAGCATCAACCTTTTGATTATCCAATAGAATTCCTGTCAAGTATGTCACATAAACTTCTCCGCTTTTGATATGTGGATGCTTACTCTGCTCAAACAAATGTGTCGCTATTTTTTTTGAGCTAAGGTGTGTATTGGAAGCGTCCGTAAAAATTTCCGTAACGATTTTATACAGCTCATTGAACTCAAGGTCTACTTCATTCGTGAATTTGAAATAGTTTTCCTCCTTCTCCCTAAAAGGCTTAAAAAAGTATTCTTTTAGCAGGCCATTGGTCTCGTCATTTAAAGAAAAAGGCTCTTCCGATAAAAAGGCACCTTCGTTCTTATTCTTGTTTCCCACTCGATGAATGGAGATGTTTTCAATTTGGGTAGCGTATAGGTTGATCATTATTTTTTTAAGAGTTAAGAGTTAAGAGTTTTGGAACTTTTATTTTTGTCTACTGTCTACTGTCTACTGTCTACTGTCTACTGTCTACTGTCTACTGTCTACTGTCTACTGTCTACTGTCTACTGTCTACTTCTCAGTTCCAGTTTTCATCAAAATCCAAGTCGTCGTAATTTTCAAACGTGTCATCAAAATCGAATGCACTATTTTCAGATTCAAAGGTTTTCTCGGGAGGTGTTTCAGGTAATTCGCCAAAACTAAACAACAGATTGGGATAGCTGCGGCCGTCTTCCTTTTCGGTAATATCCGCCAACTCTACAAAAAACGTCCACATGCTCAGAAAATCGTAAACATATATAAGTTTGGGCGTTTGTTCCGTTAGAATATCCTCTAGAAAAGTTTCGTTCATTAACCGTACATCGGAACCCGTTTCGCTCATATCGAACAAGGCTATTTCCTCATCCTGTTTCCATTCCTCATCACATGTGTAAAAAGAAGCCATTTCATTTCCCAAGAAACCAAAAGCCTGTGTTATCGCATTATGAAAATCTTCCAAAGAATTATGGGCCTCTATCTCCAAATCCCTAAAGATATCTTCATCGGCGTCCAATATTACCCTTATTTTGTATACCATATTCTAATTTTTGCGGGAAGGCAAAGTTACGAAGTTTTAATACTTTTCTTAGGCTTAAGCGCATCTAAAACCAAATAGAACTGTACTCCGAACAAAATGGATGCCAAAATCAAATGGAGGGGTTGACTCCCAAATGGGAAATCAAGATAATACATGGCAATTCCACTGAAAACTTCTACCAATAGAATAAAGACTACCCAATAGATTTTTATATGACCTAGGTTAAGTTTAGTAATTCGATAGGCCAGAAAAAGGTTTGTTATGGATACCACTACAGAAAAAGAACGATGGATATAGAACTGTATGGAGGGGTTGTCCAGCCAAAGGTATTTTGCATTTTCCCCAACCAAATCAATTTGATGGTCTACGAATTGACGCACTTGCGTACCTAAAATTATTTGAACCAGCGTAAGCCCTAAGGCAAAAATAGCGATCTGTAGCGTTGTCTTATCATAACGTATGCTTTTATCCTCTGTATTGACGAAGTAGATGATATAAAGCAACAAGGCCACAATAACCAATGCCATTAACATATGGACGGTTATCTTTACGGGTTCCAAAACTGAATAAACCACCGTTGCTCCCAACCAAGCCTGAAACCCCATTCCAAAGACAACAAGCCAAGAAAAAAGAGTTACTCTTTTTTGTTTTTTCCAAAATTTTATGGAAGCAATAGCCAAAACCAATGTTGCCAAACCCGCCAGGGCTCCAAACAGCCGGTTTATATATTCAATCCAGGTATGCCAAGGATTAAAAATAGCATAGTCATGCTTTGTGTACGAATCCCAATTGTCATCATTATATCTTGTGGTAGTGGCAAAGTCATTTTTTGCTACCCTCAGGGCTTCTTTAAGGACAATAACTTGTCCTTTTTTGTATTCCCTATTTGGTTGCCATGCCAGTTCCGACGCTTCTGTAGGGGGAATGTAATAACCAAAGCATTTGGGCCAATCCGGGCATCCCATACCACTGCCCGTCATACGGACTACAGCACCTGCGGCGATAACCAAATAGATTAATATCAAGGCGATTTTAGCAATTTTTCTGAAATTCATTTTAGCATTAATCTACAACGTTTAAACCTATAGCCTTACCCTTTTTAAGCATAAAGGCCTTAGCAGCCTCATATTCATTGGGGATTTCCCCCTCAAGAATTGCCTCTTTGATGGCATCTTTTATAATTCCGATTTCTTTCGATGGTCGTAAATCAAAGGTTTTCATAATTTCTTCACCAGTAACGGGAGGCTGAAAATTTCGGACCCTGTCTCGTTCCTCTACCTCCTCAATTTTTTGCCTTACCAACATAAAATTGTTTTTATAACGGCGCTGTTTTTTAGGATTTTTGGTAGTAATATCCGCTTCACACAGAGTCATGAGGTCATCAACATGGTCTCCGGCCTCAAAAACCAAGCGGCGCACAGCAGAATCCGTAACATGCTCTTCCGATAAAATAACAGGTCTGGAACTCATGAGCACCATCTTCTGTACAAATTTCATCTTGTCGTTTAGCGGCATTCTAAGTCTCTTAAAGAGTTTGTAGACCATTTTTGAGCCAACAAACTCATGACCATGAAATGTCCAGCCTATTTTTTTGTGAAAGCGTTTGGTAGGTGCCTTACCAATATCGTGCAACAATGCCGCCCATCGTAACCACAAATCATCCGTTGTTTCGGAAATATTATCCACTACTTCTAGCGTGTGCCAAAAATTATCCTTGTGAGTTTGCCCTTCAATCTCCTCTATTCCCTGTAACGCAATTAGCTCTGGTAAAATATATTCCAAAAGCTCGGTTTTATGCAACAATGCCAGTCCGACAGAAGGTTTTTTTGAAAGCAGTATTTTATGGAGCTCATCAACGATACGCTCCTTTGAAATAATGTTGATTCGTTCCTTATTTTTGGTAATCGCCTGCAAAGACTTCAACTCAATAGAAAAATTGAGTTGTGTGGCAAAGCGTAAGGCGCGCATCATTCTCAAAGGGTCGTCCGAATAGGTAATATCCGGTTCCAGAGGTGTTCGGATTATTTTTTCGTTCAGGTCATAAATCCCGTTAAAGGGGTCTAATAAAGTACCAAAACTTTTTTCGTTCAAGGAAAGCGCAAGTGCATTTATAGTAAAATCCCTCCGTTTTTGATCGTCTTCCAAAGTTCCATTTTCCACCACCGGTTTTCTACTGTCCCTATCGTAGCTTTCCTTTCTGGCACCAACAAATTCAAGTTCCAAATCACCATGTTTTATCATGGCCGTACCAAAATTTTTAAATATGGAAACTTGAGGTTTACCTTCTAGTTTAGAAGCCACTTTATTGGCAAGTTCAATACCGCTGCCTACTGCAACCACATCAATGTCTTTGGCTTCTCCGCGTTCCAAGAAATAATCACGGACAAAACCACCTATCACATATGCATCTACTGCTAATTCATCGGCACTTTGGCCAATTATTTTAAAAATGTTGTGCTCAAGTGCTTTTTTGTGAACCATTTTAGTAGCAACTGCATTATTCCCTTATCACTTTTACGGTTCCGTCGTTACCTAAACGGATGATGGAGGAGGGTTTGGAAGCTATTTCTTCCCGATGCAAATTTACCACATAGTCCACACCTGTTAAAATAGCCTTATCTATTTCTTTAAAACTTTTTGGGGTGGCTTTCCCGGATTTGTTTGCGGAAGTGGAAACAATAGGTTTCGTGAATTTATTGATAAGATATCTGCAGAATTTATCAGTGGCAACCCTAATAGCAAGGGTGTTATCCGCTGCTACCAGATTATTGGCAACCATTCTTGGATTGTCATATATTATGGTTGTGGGTTTAGTGGACAAGTCCATGATGTCGTATGCTAAATCCGGTACTTGCGCCACATGCTTTTCCAGCATGGCATCGTTTCCCACCAAACAAATTAGTGCTTTATTGTCCTCACGTTCCTTTAATGCGAAAACTTTTCTCACCGCTTCCTCATTGGTGGCATCACAACCAATTCCCCAAACGGTATCGGTAGGGTAGAGTAGAAGACCACCCTTCTGAAGAGTTGTAATAGCTTTATTTATTTCAGAGGTAAAATCAATGTCATTCATCAGTGTAAAATATTTAAAGTGTGAAGATATCTTTCCTGCTGGACTTCAAATTGCCATTTCTCATCTTGATACAGTTGTATTTTATCTAGACTGCTATTTTTGATAGAATTAAATAGATCTGCAAGGCTATCACAATTTTCGTAGAAATAGGAATTTACTTTTAAATCGGGAATTATACTCAATTCCTGTGGACAAATCAGTGGTTTTTTATAAGCGAAGGCAAGATTGTAAGCTCCGGTAATTTTATACTTTAAATAGTTCTTTTCCGTCACCGATACGGGAGCCATAATAAAATCCGATTCTTTAATATAAGCATGAAAAACTTCATTTTCAATGAAACCGGAAAAGCAAATAATATTTTTTTCTAAACCAAGCTCTTCAACTTTTTGAAGAAATGAAATCGACGCTGGCCTTGCCTTGTCCAATTTTCCCAAAATGATAATTTTGATTTTTTTTATTTTATCTATTTTGGCCAAAGCGCTTAATACAGTATCATAATCACGCCTGTTGTAATTTAACTCCCCTGGTATACAAATCCAAAAATCCCCGTTTTTCTCGATTGTTTTCTGTTGTCTGTACTTAGGAAAGAAAATGGGATAAAAGGAACGTAGTTGTAAACTTTTATCATCAATTTCAACAGAATTAACTAGAAAGTCGCTGAGGACATAATATTTTTTTAATTTTTTACTGACTATTTTTTGTGAAGTACTTTGGTTAAGCTTTCGGAGATTATGAATAATTCCATATTGTGCGATACGTTTGGGCAAAAAATAAGATAGGGCTATAGTCTCCTTGTTTGAGCTTGCGGTATTGAAAATTACTATATCAAAAGAATTTCTAATTATATATTGGTACAATGAAAACCAATTGGTTAACCTTTTAGTAAAATATGACGCTTCCCTCGGGTCGAATAATTTTATATTTTTCAGATTAACATCGTAATTATCAGTATTTTGCGCGTTTTTTGGATTTAATATTAGTGTTACAGAAAAATTTGCATCCGTAAGGAATTTAAGCTGGCTATAAAGACATTCTTCATGGTAGGTGGTTAACTCGATTAGGGCTATTTTCTTTATGTTAGTCATTATATTTTTCGTTGGACCAAAGATACTGGAAGACTTTTATATTTTTGTGAAATTATGAGCAACACCATAGACGTTCCAAAAATAAGTGTAATTGTAAGTACCTATAATGCCGAGGAATGGTTAAACAAGGTTCTTTGGGGATTTAACTATCAAACTTTCAAAAGTTTTGAGGTTGTAATTGCGGACGATGGTTCAAGGGATTCCACAAAATTATTGATTGAAAAGCTTTCAAAAGAACTTGATTATCACATCTCGCATGTTTGGCAAGAGGATGATGGTTTTCAAAAGTCAAAAATTTTAAATAAAGCAGTTAAGGCATGTAGAGCATCTTATATAATTATGACGGATGGCGACTGTATTCCAAGAGAAGATTTTGTTCACGTGCATTATATTAATAAGGAGAAAGGTTATTTTATTTCCGGGGGTTACTATATGTTGCCCATGAATATATCAAAAACCATTACAATAGAGGATATTAAAAAGCAAAACTGTTTTAATATTAATTGGTTGAAGGAAAAAGGGATACCACAAACATTCAAGAATAACAAGCTTACAGCCAATGGTTTAATTTCTAAATTGCTTAATTGGGTTACTCCTACGAACGCCAGTTGGAACGGTCATAATTCATCGGGTTGGAAAAAAGATATTCTTAATGTAAACGGCTTTGATGAGCGTATGCAATATGGAGGTCAGGATAGGGAACTTGGCGAGCGACTTTTTAATTTTGGAATTAAATCCAAGCAACTTAGATATAGCGCAGTTTGTGTACACCTAGATCACAAAAGGGGCTATAAGACACCAGAATCAATAGCTAAAAATGTAGGCATCCGTAAAAAAACAAAACGTGAAAAGCGAGTATGGACCTATTATGGCATAACCAAGTAGTAGGCTAGCTTATTTTTCTTTTCTAAACTTTTAAGTTCCTTATACCTTTCTAAAACGCCCAAAGCATTAAGGTGGCAAATAATAAAGCCTTTTTTTCCATCGAGTACTCCAAGTCTGAGGATATAATGATTGAAAAATTTCCACGCAGGTTTTAACATCATTAAAAGATAATTAAATTGTTTTTCTGTATAGAATGATTCAATAGCTTTTAACCTACCATATTTCAACATTTTTTCCTTGTAGTCCTCATAGTTTTTGTAACAATAATGAATCAATTTTTCTTTGAAAATTCCAGACGAACCATTAACCTCCAAAGTCTCATGAACAATTTTGCTATCAGAAAACTTCGCTTTACTTTTTCTAAATAGACGGTAGTTCTTGTCGGTTTGCCATCCACTAAATCTCAATCTTTCATTTTGAAACATAAACTGACGATAAAACCAAAAAGCGGCAACGTCCGTACCTTCAGAAATAGTACTTACGATTTCGCTTTTCAAAGAGGAAGAGACAATTTCATCCGCGTCCAAAAATAGAATCCAATCATTCTTTGCATTTTTTAACGCAAATGATTTTTGGGCCGTAAAATTTTCAAAAGGATTTTGAATTACATTTACTTTTGGATGATTTCTTAGGTATTCATAAGTACCATCCGTACTAAAAGAATCTACAACCAATATCTCATCGGCAAAGGAGACTGATTCTATGCACTTTTCAATGTAACCTATTTCGTTGTAAGTTATGATTAAGGCACTAATTTTATCCTTTCTACTCTCCATTTTAATCTATCTAAATAGGTTTATTTAAACCGAATGAACAAAGTTATAACTAAAAAAAAACTTAAAAATTATATTTAGAAGTATTTTTCTTACAAATCTGTTTTGTAACATTCTTTGTTTGATAGATGAAAAAAACCTTAAATGGTTGGCTTATATTTGAAAAAAAAATTATGGAGTTAGTTGTCTGGCTAGTTGTTTTGGGAATTTTAGGATTCTTCACAGGGAAATTTATAAAACATAAGTCCCTCTATCCTTTCATGCCTTTTAAACATGACTTTAGAAAAAGAAGGGATACTTTCTTGAAGACAATGGAGCTTTTAAACAAAACGAAAGCTAAGCTGATCATAGAAACTGGTACTTCTAGGGAAGGCTTAAAAGGAGCCAAGAGCAACGGAGCGGCAACTATAGTTTTTGGAAAATGGGCTAAGGAGAATAACGCTTTTTTACATTCCGTGGATATCAATATTAATTCTGTTAAGAATGCACAATCTGAAGTTGATAAACAAGGTCTTACCGATTTCGTGAAAATTCACCATTCGGACTCTTTGGTTTTCTTGAAGGAGTTTATGGAGAAGGTAGATTTTTTATATCTGGACAGTTACGATTATAGTAGTGATGTTGAGGTCCAAAAGAAAAGCCAAGAACATCATTTGAATGAGTTTTTGGCTATTGAGGGGCAACTGCACCAAAACACTATAGTACTAATTGATGATTGTGATTTACCAAATGGGGGAAAGGGAAAATTGGTAATTGACTATATGCTGAAAAACAGTTGGAAGATTTTGATAAAGTCCTATCAGGTACTACTGGTCAGAGAAGACTTCCTCATCTAAAAATGCAAATAGTCCCTTTTCTATATATGACGGTTTAAATTTTTGATAGAGTTCCCCGGATTTCTTTTTGCGTTTCTTTTTGGGTATGCTGTTCAAATCTCCTTCAAAATAATCTTCAAGGTGCACGGCCCTATTCGCAGAATTATCATTGAAGGTTAGCCATCCTTTTTTAGAAATCCATGGGGAAAAAATTGAGAAATTTGGTATATCCAAGGCTTTTGACATATTGCTCATCCCTCCTTCATTACCAATATATCCGTCGCATTGCGATAACAAAGCAAGAACTTCACGTAAGGAAGTACAAAACAATTCTTCATGGATACGATCACGTGATTGTGGTGAGCATAGATTTAGAAATTCTTCAACTTCTTTTTTCTGATTCGGTATATAATTTAGTAGAATCTCTACATCGAATTTTTGAACTACCATATTAATTAGGCTTGCCAGATAATTAATTGGGTAACTTTTATTTGCACTACTTCCCAAAACCCCTAGCATGAGTATTTTTTTTGAAGTATCTATTTCATGTTTTTCTAGAAGATTTTTAGCATGCTGCAGCTCGGTTCTGGAAAGAAAAATTTTTGGGGCTAATTCGGGCTTTTCTAATTTTCCGACTATAGGTTTTAGCAGTAAAAGTTTGTTCTCAATTGCGAGACCTACTTTGGTGTTGGGGTTTTGGGAATACGAAAACAAGTGGGTATAGATAAACTTGGAGTACCATTTTTTGTAGGATATTTTAATGGGGGCATTGGCAAAATAACTGATTAGATTACTTTCCAGTTTACAATAGACATCTAGTACAGCATCATATTCTTCTTTTTTAATCTCTTTTAGAAATTGGAAAAAAGCAGGTTTACTTGTTTTAAACCTTTTCTCGAAAAGAATAATTTCATCTACGTATGGATTACCTTCTACTACAGCGACAGTAGATTCATTGATTACATAATGGACTTCTGACTTCGGAAAATGAGTTTTTAAATGCTCGCAGATTATGGTGCTCGCCAAAACGTCACCTATCATTTTTTGCTGAATGACCAAGAATTTACCCATCCCAAAAAACTTATACAGCTACATCATATTCCCTTAAGGCATCGTTCAAAGAGGTTTTCTTGTTGGTACTTTCTTTTCTAGTTCCAATAATCAATGCGCACGGAACTTGATATTCACCTGCGGCAAACTTTTTGGTATAGCTGCCGGGAATAACCACGGAACGTGCAGGGACCAATCCTTTTCGCTCCACCGGAGCATCTCCGGTAACATCAATAATTTTAGTAGATCCCGTGAGTACCACATTGGCACCTAAAACAGCTTCTTTTTCAACTCGTACACCTTCTACAACGATGCATCTAGAACCTATAAACGCGTTGTCCTCAATAATAACGGGAGCGGCCTGTAGGGGCTCCAATACGCCACCAATTCCAACACCACCACTCAGATGTACATTTTTCCCGATTTGGGCGCAACTACCCACGGTTGCCCAAGTATCAACCATAGTACCTTCATCGACATAGGCACCGATGTTTACATAGCTGGGCATAAGGATGGTGCCCGGGGAAATATACGCGCCATGTCTGGCAACGGCATTGGGAACCACACGTATTCCCTTTTCAGCGTAGCCTCTCTTCAATGGCATTTTATCATGGTATTCAAAAATACCGGCTTCCAGAGTCTCCATTTTTTGAATGGGAAAGTACATCACCACGGCTTTTTTGACCCATTCATTGATCTGCCAACCGTCTGTGGTAGGTTCGGCGCATCGCAACTTTCCTAGATCCAAAAGGTTGATTACTTCTCTTATATAGTCTTGGGTAGCAGATTCCTTCAATAGGTCCCTGTTGTCCCAGGCTTTTTCTATTTGTGCTCTCAGTTCGGTCATTTTCATCAAATTTTTTTCAAATATAAGTTGAAGTAGGGGAAATCACTGCCCACTAAATAACTTATAACAAATTATCCGTTATTTTTGCCAAAAATTAAGTTTGGGAAGGATTCTTGCGATAGATTATGGGGTTAAGCGTTCTGGAATTGCAGTAACAGATGAATTACAATTGATTGCATCGGGTTTAACGACCGTTTCGACCCATAGTATAATCGAATTTTTGACAAATTATTTAAAAAATGAGGACGTGTCCGAAATTGTGGTAGGAGAACCTAAGCAAATGAATAATACGCCTTCGGAATCGGAAATTTATATCAAACCATTCATTGAAAAAATTTCAACACTTTTTCCAGAAATCCGGGTTCATAGGCATGATGAAAGGTTCACTTCTAAAATGGCATTTCAAACCATGTTGGATTCAGGATTGACCAAAAAACAACGAAGAAATAAAGCACTTGTAGACGAAATTAGTGCAACAATAATATTACAGGATTTCTTAAAAACGATTAAATGATTTTACCAATTGTAGCCTACGGCGACCCGGTCTTACGTAAAGTGGGTGCTGAAATAGATGAATCTTATCCCGATCTTGATAAATTAATAGCTAATATGTGGGAGACCATGTACAATGCTAGCGGGGTAGGTTTGGCAGCCCCACAGATAGGTCTACCTATCCGCCTTTTTTTGGTAGATACAACGCCTTTTGCAGACGATGAAGAGTTAAGCTTGGAAGAAAAAACGCAATTGGAAGGTTTTAAACAAGTTTTTATAAATGCCCATATGGAAGAAGAAACTGGAGAAGAATGGGGTTTTAATGAAGGTTGTTTAAGTATTCCAGATGTCCGCGAAGATGTAAATAGGAAAGACACTATTAAAATCACCTACCAGGACGAGAATTTTAAAAAGCAAACGAAGACTTTTGATGGCCTATTGGCACGTGTCATTCAACACGAATATGATCATATTGAAGGCATTCTTTTTACGGATAAGCTATCATCCTTAAAAAAGCGTCTTATTAAGGGTAAACTAACCAATATATCAAAAGGTAAAATTAACGTGGATTATAGGATGCGCTTTCCGGTCCAAAAAAAAGGACGTTAAATACTTCCTTTAATCAATAGAAAAATATAATATTTGCCACTTGAAATTTTAAAATTACCTAATGGGGTTGGAGAAAATACTTTCTGTTGCAGGAAAACCTGGATTATATAAATTAATTACACAAACAAGGACCGGTTTTGTTGCGGAGTCCTTATTGGACGGAAAAAAGATTAGCGTAGGTTTACGTAGTAATGTGAGCGTGCTTTCGGAAATTGCTATTTATACTTTGGAAGAGGAGCTACCTCTTCGTGAGGTTTTTCTAAAAATTCAAGAAAAAGAAGAGGGCGGCAAGACCAAAGTGAGCCATAAGGATGAAAAAATAAAGTTGGAGGAGTACTTTTTTGAGGTGCTTCCCAATTATGATGAAGACCGTGTATATGCCAGTGACATTAAGAAAATTATCCAATGGTATAATATTTTGGTCGATAAAGGGATTACAGATTTTACCGAAAAGGAATCTAAAAACTCCTCTGAGGAGGCTCAGGAAGAAGAATAGATTATATTGAAACTGAAAGATTTAGCCTCGATGAAGAATCGAGGCTTTTTTATGCGCTATGGATAAAAGGAATAGCTATATTTAGAACGACTAACTTAAAACTTCAGATTCATGGTCCGTTCTGCTCTCAACTACCTTTTATTCTCTTTTATCTCTTTTTTCATTTTTACCGGCCTTTACTCCCAAACTAAACAAGGCAGCAAGAAAGCAACAAAGGAACTTCCTTTGGAGCCCGAAAGGAAAATCTCCTTTACCGCCGATAAGGGCACATGGATTTCGTTGGATGTTAGCCCAGATGGAAAAACTATTGTTTTTGATTTGATGGGCGATATTTATTCTATTCCAATTACTGGTGGAAACGCTACTAGATTAACTAAGGGAATGGCCTATGATGTGCACCCTAGATACAGTCCCAATGGTGAGAATTTGGCCTTTATTTCAGATAAGAGTGGTTCCGACAATATATGGACGCTAGACTTGGCATCAAAAGAGGACAAGCAGGTTACGAAGGATAAAAAGCACAATTTCTTCTCGGCAGAATGGACTTCGGACGGGGAGTACATCATTGGTGTAAAAGGAAGAAGAAATATCAAGCCACATATTTATCATAAAGATGGGGGTTCAGGAAGTCAACTGGTGGACAAGCCGGAGAATATGAAGCTGATTGATCCCGCTGTAAGCCCTGATGGAAAATTAGTCTACTTTTCACAACGTCAAAACGCATGGAACTACAATGCGCAACTGCCCCAGTATCAAATTGGGACTTATGATTTGGAAGATGCGGAAATGGCAGTAATTACCTCTAGATATGGCTCGGCGTTTACGCCAACATTATCACCAGATGGCAATTGGCTCGTCTACGGGACACGTTTTGAGGCGGAAACGGGATTAGTTTTAAGAAACCTTTTGTCCGGAGATGAGCGCTGGTTGGCCTATCCGGTTCAAAGGGACGAGCAGGAATCCATTGCTCCATTGGGTGTTTTGCCAGGTATGTCCTTTACTCCAGATAGTAAAAATTTAATAGCTTCATACGGGGGTAAAATTTATAAGATTTCATTGGAAAGTGACATCGCAACAGAAATCCCTTTCAGTGTGGATTTAGATTTGGATATGGGGCCTAGACTGGCTTTCAAATACCCCATAGAGGATGTGGAAGAGGCTTTTGTGACACAAATCAGGGATGCAAAACCCTCACCGGACGGTTCTAAACTGGCGTTTACGGCATTGAACAGGTTGCACATAATGGATTTTCCGAACGGTACGCCCAAAAGAGTCACCAAAAACGATTTTATAGAGGCCCAGCCATCCTGGTCGCCGGACGGTTCCAAATTGGTGTATACCACATGGGAAAATGACGGGGGACATCTTTATACGGCTAATACAAGCGGTAGCCCAAGGATTAAAAGACTCACTTCAGTAGCCGGTATTTATATGAACCCAGCATGGTCCTTTAATTCTGAAAGAATCGCTTTTCAAAGGGGAACCGCACAATCGTTTCAAGATTTGTTCGAAGCTTTTTCCAATAGAAGTATTGAAGACTTGGTATGGATTTCTACCGAGGGTGGTCCAATTCAATTAATAGATAAATCTAAAAACAGATCTATACCCCATTTTACCAAAGGGAATGATCGCATTTATCTAACCGATTCCGAAAAGGGGCTGGTCTCTATTCGTTGGGACGGAACGGACGAAAAGGAGCACCTAAAGCTAAAGGGAATCGAAACCTATGGCTCTCAAGACGTTTTGGATGACCATTCGGTTTTACCCAATTCAATACAAGCGGATGACAAAGACAAGTCTTCCAAGCCAGATGAAATTAGGATTTCTCCCGATGGCAAATCGGTATTGGCTAAAATTAATAATGACCTTTACGTCGCTACCATCCCCAGATATGGTAAAACGCCAACCGTTTCTGTCGCCAAAGCAGAGGAGGCGGCCTTTCCAGCTATGAAATTAACGGTTATGGGAGGAGAGTTTCCAACGTGGTCAAATGATAGCGAGAAAGTCCACTGGTCATTGGGGGCAAGTCATTTTAGATATGTTATTGAAGAAGGTGAAAAATTTGCGGATAGTTTGGCCACTGCCAAGAAGAACGAAAAAGAATTGAAGGAAGTAGAAAAACAGAAAGATTCTACTAGGGTTGATGAAAAGGATGAAGACAAGGAAACACCGGTCTTTAAGGCAGAAGAGTTTCAAATAAAGGTTGCTTATGAAAAGGACATCCCAAAAGGAACTTTACTATTGAAAGGTGGTCGTATGCTTACCATGAAAGATGAAACGGTAATTGAGGTAGGGGATATCCTAATCGAAAATAATAGAATCAAGGCCATAGGGGTTTCAGGAAGTTTAACTCTTCCTTCGGGTACAAAGGAGATAGACGTAACCGGTAAAACCATTATGCCGGGCTTTGTAGATACCCATGCCCATATGTGGCCCACTTGGGGCATTCATAAGCAACAAGTTTGGATGTACGCTGCCAACTTGGCCTATGGGGTAACCACCACGAGAGATCCTCAAACCTCTACTACGGATGTGCTCACTTATGCCGATATGGTGGATGCGGGGATTATAGATGGCCCCAGAATTTACAGTACAGGTCCAGGTCTGGGGTACTGGGGATATCAATTGGAAAGTTTGGAGCATACGAAGGAAGTTTTAAAACAATACAGCAACTATTATGACACCAAAACAATTAAAATGTACTTGGTAGGCAACAGACAGCAACGACAATGGGTGATTGAAGCTTGTAAAGAATTAAAATTGATGCCCACTACAGAAGGAGGATTGGATTTTAAGTTGAACATGACCCAGTTATTGGACGGATATCCAGGACATGAACATTCACTTCCCATTTACCCTATTTATGAAGATGTGGTTAAAACGATTGCAGAATCTAAAATGGCGGTCACACCAACGTTACTTGTTTCTTATGGGGGGCCTTGGGCGGAAAACTACTACTACTCCAGGGAGGATGTTTGGGGAGATAAAAAAATACAAATGTTTACACCTTACAAGGAACTGGCAAGTAAGAGTAGGAGGAGACCGGGATGGTTTATGGACGAAGAGCACGTATTCAAAAAACATGCTGAGTTTATGGCGGATTTGGTAAATGCCGGGGGACTTGCGGGAATTGGAAGCCACGGTCAGTTGCAGGGTCTAGGGTTTCATTGGGAGCTTTGGTCCGTTGCCAGTGGCGGTATGAAAAATATGGATGCGTTAAAAGTTGCTACGATTACCGGAGCCGAAGCAATTGGACTAGATGGTGATTTGGGCAGTTTGGAACCGGGAAAGTTGGCCGATATTCTGATACTTGATAAAAATCCCTTGGACGATTTAAGAAATACGAATACGCTGAATCACGTAATTAAGAACGGACGTGTCTATGACGCAAATACCTTGGATGAGATTTGGCCGGAAGAAAAGAAGAAAGAGCCCTTTGCGTGGCAAACCAAAAAACCAGAGGGAGTTCCAGGAATTGGCAACTAGGCTTTTAAATAGGCCTTTCCTGTTCTCTAATTTTGAGATGGACAATTATCTCCCCTCTGGAAAGAGGGGCTCCAAGAGTGTGGTAAAAGAAAGGTCGCTGGCGCTAATAGTACTGCCGGGAGCTACTTATTAGTATGCTCTAGTGTTTTTTTTGACAAATCCTTTTCTCCTTCCATTTAGCTATTTAAATCAATCTTTTTCAATGGTTTCATAGCTGTACTGGCTTTTCTTCCAATCGATTAATGGAGAAGGATAGTATTTTACGTTCATACGGTCTAAAAACGGAGCTTGATCCGCCAGACGGACTTTATAATCTTCCCAATCCCTATTTTCGGGAATGCTCCAGCTAAGTTCCGAGTAACCTATGATTCTTGGAAAAGCAAGATATTCCAATTCATCAATAGTACTGATAGTCTCTGACCATAAAGGAGCTTCTATGCCAAGGATGTTTTCCAATGGTATTCCTCCATAACCCTCGGGTGACCAAATATAAGCGGTATCAACTGGAATAAAAGCCGCCCAATGAAGTCCATGTTTGGAGAGTGTATCGTATTGCATATCCAAATAGGCTTTCTTTGCAGGCGAAACAATAACTTTCATCCCTTTCTCAATAGCTTTTTTTGCGTTTTCTTCGCTGGACCACCATTGCGAAATGGAGGTAGAATCTACATCGGCAATGGCAACTTCGTCCCAACCTATCATTCGTTTCCCATGTTTCTGAACAATTTTTTCGACCTTGTTTACAAAGTAGATGTAATCATTTTTTTTGGTGACGTGGCTTTCGTCCCCTCCAATATGAAAATAGGGGCCTGGAGTAATTTCGGAAATCTCCCTTACCACGTCGTCAATGAATGCATAAACGGTATCTTTCCTCGTATCAAATGTGCTAAATCCTACGTGTGTACCTTCATATAGTTTAGGCGTTTTCCCGTTTCCGTTTAGAAAAGGATAGGAAACCGAAGCCGCATTGGTATGGCCGGGCATATCAATTTCCGGGATAACGGTCATAAATCTTTCCGCCGCATAGCGAACGATTTCCTTATAATCTTCTTGGGTGTAAAATCCACCCGCTTCACCACCTACCTCGGTGCTTCCTCCAACTTCGGTTAGTTTCGGCCACGATTTAATTTCGATACGCCATCCTTGATCGTCGGACAGATGCAGATGCAGCATGTTTATTTTATAGTAGGAAAGCAAATCGATATATTTTTTTACATCGGCTACACTAAAGAAATGCCGTGCCACGTCCAACATGGAACCACGGTAAGCAAAAGTTGGGTTATCTACAATCTTTCCCGATGGGACGGGCCATATCTTTTGCTCCGCCAGCGTATCGTTGCTGACCTCTGGAACCAATTGCCGTAAGGTTTGTATACCCCTAAAGGCACCTACCGCTGTATTGGCATTGAGAATGATGGAATCCTGATTTATATATAACTGATATGCTTCCGGAGCGTTTAATTCGATACTATCGGACTGGTTAATGTAGATCATGCGTTCTACACTATTCGTACTTTCGATATTTACGGGGATATCCAAGTCAATCTTTGACTTTAATTTTTCAGCAAGGAATTTTCCAACTTCCTCAAATCCCGTTGCGTTTTTGGAAGTATAAATAGCAGTGAATTGATCTAGAGCGAAAGCGGAATGTGTGGGGACAGTCTTTACCGGCTTGGGTATTAGGCTAACTTTTGAAAGATCTGTCGTAGGCATGGGAATGCGTATTTTCTTTTCTTCCTTACATGCTAAAACTACAAGTGTTAGTGAAAGAAAAAAGAGGCATCTGATTGCAATTGTTTTTATCATTTTATTTGGAAGTTTATCATTTTAAAATTTCATGGTTTACAGGAGAAAAATGGACTTATTGTATTAGTCCGTAGTTACCAAATCTTTCATAGCTTCATACCACAGAATATATCCCTTTGGATTCATATGCAGACCGTCTTTAATAAATATATCTGTTTTAAGTTTACGACCGTTCAACATAGGGTTCCAGACATCAACAAATTCCAGTAGAGGGTCCTTTTCGGTTAGTCTTAGATATTTTCTATTCAATCTTTTATAGCGCCTCCTTAGTTTCCATCTACTTATACTGGGTTTGGCCGATATCAATATAATCTTAGTTTCGGGATTATTATCTTTTATTTTTTGGATAATAACCGACGTGGTTCTAAGGATTTCATTAGGTCTTTTCCTAGCAAAAATATCGTTGTCGCCTTCATAGATAAATACTTTTTTCGGTCCATATTTTAATACCAAATCGTCCAAATGATATAAAAGGTCCGATGCTTGGGAACCTCCGAACCCGGTATTTAAAATTTGGTATTCCGGGAACGAGTCTTCTAAAGTGCTCCAAAATCGAACACTGGAACTACCGGTGAACAAAATTGTTTCCCGTTGGCTGTCCCAAAGCGTATCGTATTTTTTGTTGATGGCCTCTACCTCTTTTTCAAATTTGGAATCTTCCTGCGCCTTGAGTGACACAGGAATTAGTAAAAGAAGAAAAAATAGTGAACAAGCTTGGATTCGGAAATAACTGAACATTATTGGATTTTAAAGGATTTAAAATTTAAGTTACATTCCTCCCGCCGGAATTGTAATACCTTCGGTTATTGCCCAAAGATAAAACTGGTTAATCCAATTATCCGAGGCTAGTTGCTGCTGTTTCATTCCAAAACCATGTCCTCCTTTGGCATACATATGCATTCCAACGGAAATGCCCTTGGCCAACCAAGCTTGGTATAGATCTGCACTGGCCTTTGCTAACCCTAAAGGGTCGTCCGAGGCACATATAACAAGCATAGGAGGTGCGTTTTCGGGAATGGTGTATTCCGGAATCACGGTCATCCATGGGTAAACAGGTACTATAAAATCGGGTCGGTTTTTATCAGTGCTATTAAAAGTGACGCCCATGGTTACGGCTCCTCCCGCTGAAAATCCCATGAAACCTATTTTATTAGGTTGGAGTCCCAATTTTTGAGCGTTCTCCCGTACATAAGTTACAGCGGACAGACCATCCGCGACAGAAAGCGGTAATACGGGAGTTACGCGTTCACCAATTTTTTGGGGATTACTTGTACCTTCTTCCGTTATTTCCGCAACTCCATCATCTCCAGTCGGTACCAGTCTATATTTTAGCACAAATGCAGTAATTCCTTTCTTTGCCAACCATTTGGCAACGTCTGTTCCCTCACTTTTAATACTTAGTGCATATAAACCTCCTCCAGGCGCAATAATGACACTAGTTCCGTTGGGGCTTTCCGGTTTGAAGATTTCCATTGTGGGCAAGGACACGTTGGTAACGACCTGATTCTGCCATATCTCAGAGAAATAATCCTTCTCTCCACCTTGCCATGTAACGGAATTGTTTTTCTCATAAGGGAGTTCAATCGTATTTTGTGCAAAACTTAATATTGATGTCAAAAGCGCTAATGTTAAACCAAATTGATACTTCATAAATTAATTATTTTGATTATCCGAGGATGATATGTTTACAATTTTAGCTGATTGCTAAAAAAACCATGGCAGCTAAAAATGCTCCAAGGACAGGTCCAACAATAGGAACCCAAGCATAACTCCAGTCGCTCGTACCTTTATTTTTTATAGGTAAAATAGCATGGAGTAATCTAGGACCAAAATCCCTTGCGGGGTTAATGGCGTATCCAGTGGGGCCTCCCAGGCCAAAACCTATTCCCATCACCAAAAGGGCTACAGGCAGGGCATCTAACGAACCTAACGATATCGCTTCTTCTCCCAGTGCTCCTCCCGCAATAAAAAAAACGCCAAAGACCAGGGCAAATGTACCTATGATTTCCGTGACCACATTCCAAAAGGGACTTCGTATTGCCGGGGCGGTCGAAAATGTTGCTAAAATGGCTGAAGCATTCTCGGTTGCTTCATACTGTTTTTTATAGGTTAGCCAGACCAATAAATTCCCCATCATTCCACCCAGAACTTGAGCCAAAATATATCCTGGTACCAGCGCCCATGAAAATTTACTTGCGGTCGCAAGGCCAATGGTTACTGCTGGGTTCAGGTGGGCACCGCTGACGTCGGCCGAGATGAAGACACCAATAAATACCGCAATTCCCCATGCCAAGGAAATTCCAACCCAGCCGGAATCCGAACCTTTTGTTCCCTTCAATACAAGATTGGCAACAATCCCGTTACCAATAAGGATAAGCATAGCCGTGCCTATGAATTCAAAAATATAGGTTGTCATTGGTTATTTAGTTTTAGCTGTTTAAGATAAAAAAAATAGGTGGATTTAAAGGGAACGGATTCTTTTACTTTTGTCATGACCACATTTTCGAGTATAGGATGTTCCAAGCCATAATCATATCCTTATTTAGTTATTGTCCAGTAATTAAAAATAGTATATTGGTATGTTGAACCATAACCGACCAAGTTCTAAAAATGACCAATTTAGCTAAAATTCTCTTGTTCTTTTTTTTAGTTTCAAACGTAAATCTTGTGTTTTGCCAAAGTACCGATGATTCCAGGCCAATTGCCATGGCCATACCAATTTTAGAGGAACCATTGATGGATGGTTTGGTAATGGAGGATGAGGTTTGGCAAGCGATAACTCCGTTTGGGGAATTGACCCAGACCCAGCCTAATTTTGGCATACCCGCTTCGGAAAAAACGGAAATACGAATAGCCTATACGGAGGAAACCTTTTTCGTTTCAGTTATTTGTTATGATTTAAACCCGTCAAGTTTAGTGGTTTCTGACGCCAGAAGAGACGCGGATCTGGATAATACGGATGCTTTTGTATTTATTGTGGACACCTATAAGGATGGCCAGAACGGTTTTGTTTTTGGAACGAACTCCCTGGGTATAGAATATGATGCCCAGGTGGATAATGAAGGGCAGGGTAATTTTAATGCGAACAGACAGCAAGGCGGTACTATTGGCGGATTCAATTTGAACTGGGACGGCTCTTGGGAGGTTAAAGCAAGTGTTGGTGATTATGGATGGAGTGCGGAATTTGCAATTCCTTTAAGAACATTACGGTTTCAGTCGGGCAAGGATTGGGGTGTCAATTTCCGGAGGAACATTAGAAAATCCAATGAGATTGCTTATTGGTCGCCCATCCCACTGGGACTGGATTTAAAAAGACTTTCATTAGCGGGTACCTTAACGGGACTGAACTTACGTAGCCCGGGTAACCTTAAGGTGATTCCCTACGTGCTGGGGAGTTTATCCAAAGACCATACCGTGGCGGATCCTAAATCTGACTTTAGAGTGGATGCAGGAGGAGATGTCAAGTATAGCATCACACCAAGTTTAACCTTGGATTTGACCTATAATACGGATTTTGCACAGGTAGAAGTGGATGACCAGCAGGTTAATTTAGACCGTTTTAATCTATTTTTTCCAGAGAAGCGTCCGTTCTTTTTGGAAAATGCAGGATTGTTCAGTGTTGGTAGTCCTGGGGAGGTAGATTTATTTTTCAGTAGAAGAATCGGGATTGGCGATAATGGAAATATTGTACCGATAATTGGAGGAGCAAGATTATCCGGTAAGCTGAACCGCACTAATGTGGGGCTTTTGAGCATGTGGACGGAAGAAGTCTCCGAAGCAGGAGTGGAAGCCAACAATTTTACCGTAGCGAGGGTGAATCATGAATTTAAAGGAAGGACCGCTTTGGGTGCCGCCATCATTAACAAGGAAGGATTGCAATCCGATGATTTTAATAGGACCCTTGCTTTGGACGGTAAGTTGGGACTTGGAAGGAAGGCTCGTATGTCCGGATTCTTTGCGCATACCTCAGATCCTAATGATACAATCAATGCCAATTCCTTTAAGTTTCAGACAGATTATAATTGGAACAATTGGGAATTGAGGGCTGCCTATACGGAAGTAGGCCAAGGCTTTAATCCAGAAGTTGGATTTTTATTACGATCTGCTTTTAGAAAACCCGAAGGTCTGGTGCTCTACCATTTACGACCAAAGAATCCGGACTCAAAAATTTTGGAATACCGTCCCCATGTTTCCTATAGGGGCTATTGGAATTTTGATGGATTTTTGGAAACCAGTTTTCTACACTTGGATAATCATTTTGAATGGAAGAGCGGGACGGAACTGCATACCGGGTTCAATATCACCAGAGAAGGCGTAGTTTTTCCATTTGATATTTCCCGCGGTGACAATGTTATTGTACAACCTGGAAGTTATGACCATGCGGAATCACAAATCGTATTCTTTACAAATAGGAGCAGACCGTTTTCGGTAAACTTAAGGTCGGTTATCGGAGGTTCCTTTGGTGGTACTCGATATGTGGAGAGCATCTCGGCGGCATACAGAATCGGGGATCGTTTTAATTCCGAAGTTACCTTTCAGTACAATAATTTTCAATTGCCCGCGGGGGATTTTACGGCCAATATCCTTCGTACCCAATTGTCCTATTCCTTTAAGCCAAACGTATATTTACAAGGGTTGATTCAGCACAACACCTCGGATAAACTTTGGGCAGCCAATGTCAGGTTTGGCTGGCTGGAAAGGGCAAATACCGGGCTATTCGTTGTATACAACTACAATCTACAGGATGGCGACCCGCTTAACAACAGCTTTATCATAAAGTATACACGTATGTTCGACTTGGTGAAGTAGTACCGTACAACAACTTGTTAAATTAACTTTGAAGATTTTTTTATCTTGACAAATTTTAGGATATTACTAAAAACTAGGCTATGAAATTTTTAAGAATTTTTTCCTCTTTATTTCTTTTTACACTATTATTTTCATGTTCTTCAGATGATGGAACAACAACTATGACCCCAGATCTATCGGCGGTAGTTGGTACTTACAACCTTACGGAAGTGAACGTTAGTATTCCCCAAGATCCAAATGAAGATGGGACTTCTTCCACAAATATGGTGGAGGAGCTACCTTGTCTGACGGGAGTACTAATTGTTGGTATGGATAGCAGATGGAGTTTAACGCTAACAGGTCTCAATATTACTCCTGTGACTGGGAATTTTTATGCTGTACAATGTGAAAATTCTTTTTCTTACTCCGGTAGTTATACCTTTGAAAATAATCAACTCATTCTTAACGATTCAAATTTCGATACATTGACTTTAAATGGCATCGTTCTCACAGAGAATATAGGAGAGGACCTTCCAGGTGTTTTGAGTTATGTTTATTCTAAATAGTAATTAAACCCCAAATTGTCGCAAATGATGGTCTAGGTGCTTGGAAAACAAGGTGTTCCATTGCTTATCCGTTAAATTTCCAAAAGCAGGATTTTCCAACCCATTAAAATGGGATGCGCCCAGTTGCTGTGTTTTGTTCAAATGGTCCACTAACCGTTTCTTTTCCACTTCAAAATCTTTTTTCTCGGTCATTCTGAAAATAGGGGAGGTTGGCGTATTCTTCCTGTAGGGTTTGTCTCCAATGACCATGTTTTTGGCGAACAACTGTACCATAACCTTGGCAAACGCGTTGGGTTTGGGGTGCTTGTCCGTATAGGGAATTTCATAGGCCACATTGCAGTGGGCCATCATTTGTGCAACGTCCATCTTTCCCCAAAGGCCTTGGGTTTCTGGGGTTAGTTTGTTGATACGTTCAATGGTTTCTTGACATTCCTTTTTGTCGAATAAATTTTTCCAGCTCATGATGCGTAAGGTTTTGACTTTACCTACAAGATAGGAAAAAGATTAATTGACTTCAGCATTTGTAACTATCGACTTTGACTAGTTCCTTTTAATCAAAATACTAATTCAACCTATCGGCATTGATTGTTCAAGAATACAATTTCAGCAATCTCACTTGGTCCCGCGCACATTCATTTTTAAGGTGAAAATGGAATTTAAAGCGGTAATAAACAGTATGTCCCTTTCTTTTCCACCGAAAGTAACATTGGAGGTCCAACCCTTTCCGGTAGTGATATGCTCTATTTGATTGCCTTCTGGATCAAAAACGCTAACCCCATTTCCTGTCAAATAAAGATTGCCTTCATTGTCCAAGGTAACACCATCGGAACCCATATTGGTAAAAAGGGTTTTATCCGATAAACTACCATCTTCATTTATGCGGTAGGAATAGGTTTTCTTATCTCCAATATCAGCTACGTAAAGTGTCTTTCCATCTGCCGTTCCAATGATACCGTTTGGCTGTACTAAATCATCTATGACAATCTGAACTTCCTCAGAATTGGGAGCTAAATAATATACACGTTGCGCTTCAATATCCGGCGATTTACGTTCCCAGTAGGGTCGCTGATAATAGGGGTCCGTAAAATAAATGCCCCCTTCTGCATTAACCCAAAGGTCATTTGGGCCGTTGAGTCTTTTGCCCTCATAATTTGGAACGAGAATAGTGATGTTCTTTTCCGAATCAATTTTCCGAATCTCATTTTTTTCATCGGCTGCGGCCAAAATATTTCCATCATCGTCCATATAAAGTCCATTGGCCCTCCCGGATGGCTCCAAATAGGTGGACACGGAATTGGTACTGGCGTCCCATTTTAAAATTTTGTCGTTGGGCTGGTCGGTAAAAAATATATTGCCCTCGCTATCTACTGCTGGTCCTTCGGTAAATTCATATTCGTCCGAAACCAACGTTAACGTGGCACCCTCTGCTATGATGCTTTTTTTCTGAGCAGAACATGAAAAGTTAAGGAGTGACAGCGATAGTAAAAGGAAAGGTAAGGAACTTAATTTCATAGTATTGGGCTATAGGTTTTCTAAATAATCCATGTTGTGTTTCATGCTCTCAAAAGGGGTGCTTGCATATTCTTCCTGCTCTATAAAAATATGCGCCACGCCAGATTGTGACTTGTGTTTCATCATACTTGCCACATCCAGACCACCTTTGCCAAGTTCCGTGCTTTCTTTCTTGGTCATGTTCATATCCTTCAAGTGCCATAATGGGAATCTTCCAGGATATTTTTCAAAATAGTCCAGCGGGTCTTTTCCGGCGACAATGACCCAACCCAAGTCCAATTCCATATGAACCAAATCCGGGGCTGTATTGTCCATAAGTACATCATAAAGTACCTCGCCATTTTCAGATTCAAATTCATACTCGTGGTTATGATAACCAAATTTTAATCCAACTTTCTTACAGGCTTCCCCTGCCTTGTTGAATTCCTCCGCTACACGTCTGTAATTATCAATAGTTTGTCCATTGGAAGGCATGGAAGAACAAATAAGGTACTGCTGTCCGGCAGCGACGGCCTCCTCGATTGTTTTATCAAAATTGGCATCCAAATGTACATGCCCGCTTGTTAACTTCATCCCCAATGTCTCGCACGTGTTTTTCATTTCTATAGGGGAAAGTCCGTAGTAATGGCCTTTTTGAGACTTTGCCGATTCAATCTCCTTGATTCCCAAAGCGGCTATTTTAGCCAAGGTTCCTTTCGCATCTTTGGCCATGGCATCCCTAAAGGAGTAGAGTTGCACACCATAAATCTGTGTTTCCTCTTTTCCCAAAACCATATTTGGAATTAACAAAGCCCCTGTAGCAATTAAACCCGACTTCAACAAAAAGTCTCTTCTGGAATTCATAATGGATATTTTTAAAATGAAAATCTTTTGAAATGTACAAAAAACCAATAAACCACATTCTTAAAAGCGTATCCTATTCGTATTTTTGGACAAACTACTAGCATGAATTCCAGAGCATCCCAATTAGAATCTTTTGACCGTCTTTTAACCATTATGGAAGAGCTTCGCCTAAAATGTCCTTGGGATAAAAAACAAACGATGCAGACGTTAAGGCATCTGACTATAGAGGAGACCTACGAATTGGGGGATGCTATATTGGATAACGATCTTAACGAGGTTAAAAATGAATTGGGTGACCTTCTATTGCATATTGTATTTTACGCCAAGATAGGCTCGGAGACCAACAGTTTTGATATTGGTGATGTTATTGCCGGAATCTGTGAAAAATTGATAAATCGCCATCCACACATTTATGGCGATGTTAAAGTGGCGAACGATGAAGAGGTAAAGCAGAACTGGGAGAAGATAAAGTTGAAAGAGGGAAAAAAGAGTGTTTTGGAAGGGGTTCCAAAAAGCCTTCCCGCTCTTGTAAAAGCCAATAGGATACAGGACAAAGTTGCCGGCGTGGGATTTGACTGGGAAGAGCCTAAACAAGTGTTTGAAAAGGTAAAGGAGGAATTGGAGGAACTACAGCAGGAAGTCCAAATTGGAAATAAGGATAAGATTGAAGCAGAGTTTGGCGATGTCCTTTTTTCCATGATAAACTATTCCAGATTTTTAGGTGTTAATCCCGAAAATGCTTTGGAACGTACCAACAAAAAATTTTCCAAACGGTTTCAATACTTGGAAGCGGAGGCACTTAAAAAAGGTAAATCATTGCAGGATATGACACTTTCGGAAATGGATGTTTATTGGGAAGCGGCAAAAAAGATTGATTAGCCACATTTTTTCTCTTCCTCTAAGGACTGTAACAAAAAATGCAGTTTGTCCGTTTCAACCGGTTTTATTAAATATTCCGAGATTTCGGAGACCGTTTTGACCCTTTGGATATCTTCCACATTAACCGAAGAAGACATCATATAGATGTTCACTTTTTTAATGAAAAGTGGTTTAAGCTTCTCATATTCCTCCATAAATTGAAACCCATCCATTATCGGCATATTAATGTCCAGAAAGATAATATCCGGGAGTTTATTATGGTTCCCAATATTGTTCTCCATATAATCGATAGCCTCTTCCCCATCCGAAAAAACAAGCATTTCTGTAGAGGAGCTTAGTTTATTTAAATTCCTGGATAATGAATAACGTGATATATCATCGTCATCTATAATACATATCAAAAATGATTCGTCCATAATCAAGTGGTTCTATATAATCAATTTTAATCCGGTTGTTTCTTAAAGGAAATGATATAACCTTAGTCTTAGTAAAATCGAAGAATGATTATATCTCATCATTCATAACGCATTATGTAAGCCATTTATTCTAATTATATAATAAAATTCCTACAATTTAAAATATTGCTCGCTACGGATAGCAACGTTTTTCATGAAATTCCTATTTATATTATCCTGTTTTTAGAGGTATCTTTGCCCACAAATTATTTTTTTTGCACCGATACACCAAAGAATTCCGTTACAACATCCAATTGTCCATACCTGTTATCCTGGGATTATTGGGGCATACGTTTGTCCAATTTGCGGATAACGTAATGGTGGGGCAGTTAGGAACGGCAGAACTTGCCGCCGTTTCCTTGGGAAATAGTTTCGTCTTCATCGCCATGTCCTTAGGTATTGGTTTTTCAACGGCAATTACCCCTCTGGTGGCGGAAGCTGACGGTGCAGGGAAAAAGCAGGATGCAAAAAGTGCCTTAAAGCATGGTCTGCTCTTATGTACCATTATGTCATTATTCTTGTTTGGCATTATCTTATTGGCCAAACCGCTAATGTATCTTATGAAACAACCCAAAGAAGTTGTTTTACTGGCTATACCGTATTTGGATCTTGTGGCCCTGTCCCTGGTTCCCCTCATTATTTTTCAGGCTTTCAAACAATTCTCGGAAGGATTGTCGGAAACAAGGTATCCCATGTATGCAACGGTCATTGCCAATGTTGTGAATATACTTCTGAACTACTTGCTCATATTCGGCTCTTTTGGGTTTCCCAAATTGGGAATTGTTGGGGCGGCCATAGGCACTTTGGTTTCTAGAATAATTATGGTACTGTTTATATGGATGCTCTTAAAAAATAAAAATAAGTTCCGTGCTTACGTAAGCGGTTTCAATTTTAAAAAGATTGAAAAAAAAGTGATGCAAAAGATTATAGCCCTCGGATTTCCCTCTGCTCTTCAAATGTTCTTTGAGGTGGCTATTTTTACGGCTGCGATTTGGTTGAGCGGGGTACTGGGAAAGAATCCGCAAGCAGCAAATCAAATTGCACTGAACTTGAGTAGTATGACCTTTATGTTCGGGATGGGTTTGGGTGTCGCCGCCATGATTAGGGTAGGCAACCAAAAAGGACTAAAGAATTTTGTGGAATTGAGAAGGATAGCACAATCCATTTTTTATCTCACATTTTTATTGGAAATCATTTTTGCCGTCCTTTTCCTTTTGGGGAGACATTGGTTCCCAACTCTTTATTTGGATTTGGCCGATACAATGAACATTGCCGATAATACAGAGGTTATTTATTTGGCCGCTCAATTATTGTTGGTTGCAGCTTTTTTCCAAATTTCGGACGGTGTGCAGGTGGTAGTTCTAGGTGCTTTGCGTGGTTTGCAGGACGTAAAGATACCTACCCTGATTACCTTTATAGCCTATTGGGCAATTGGGTTCCCCATTTCCTATTATTTAGGTCTGCATACCAGTTTAGAAAGCATTGGTATTTGGTTGGGATTGCTTATAGGACTTACGGCATCTGCCATTATGTTGTATATTCGATTTAATTATTTGACCAGACGGCTCATATCACATGGAGAAGTGGTGGTGCCCTGAGGGAAGTCGAATGATTTTTTCTAAAATGAATTATTGAAAAACATATTATGGAATTTCCAAAATTTTTGTTGGGTGATAATACGGATTATCCCGATGCAATATTTGTAATACATACCGATTATCCTAGATTTATCATCAATCTAGAAAACGATGAGGTAGAGTGGTTAGAGGAGTTTTCCAAGGAAGATGAGAAAGAGCTGGAGTCCGAAGCGGAAAATCTAATTGAGGCGGCAACCGCATTTTATGATCGGGAAGTTTCCCGTTATGAAGATTAGGAAAAATGTTGCAGGATTTGCTACATCTGGACCAAGAACTTTTTCTCTATTTAAATGGATTGGGAAGTCCCACTTGGGATAATTTTTGGCAATTTATTTCAAATAAATTCAGCGCCATTCCCCTTTACCTTTTTCTGCTAATACTTTCTTATCGGAAATTCGGTCTTAAAAAAACAGTGGTAGTTATACTATCCGTAGCTATTCTCATTACGGTATCCGACCAATTAAGTAATTTTTTTAAGTATGGAACGGTAAGACTTAGGCCGTGTCACGATCCGGTAATTTCCCCGATCATGCGGTTGGTCAAAAGCTACTGTGGTGGACAATATGGCTATTTTTCTGCCCACGCGGCAAACTCGTTTGCCTTGGCTGCTTTTTTTGGTATTATTTTAAAGTCGGAGATAAAAGGCATGCTGTTATTCTTGTCTCTTTGGGCCGCTTTGGTAGCGTATAGCCGTGTATATATTGGGGTGCATTTTCCTTTGGATATTCTTACGGGAGCTATAATTGGTTTCTTTCTTGGCGTGTTGTTTACAAAGTTATTTATATTTGTGCTCCGGAAATTTTCCTTATGATATCCAATATCAGGTATTGGTTTTTAATTCTACTTGTTGTCCTAGTTTATATTGCTGGGATGTTCGTTACCCTCTTTGAAAATGATTCTGCACAGTTTGCCGTAATGGCCATGCGCATGGTACAGGAAAACGATTTTTTGAGCCTATTTAAGGGGCCTGAAGAATACCTGGACAAACCACATATGCATTACTGGCTAGCGGCACTTTCCTTTAAAATCTTTGGGCTTCATGACTGGGCGTATCGTATTCCCGGAATATTGGCCACCTTGCTGGGCGGCTATAGCTGTTATGGGTTGGGAAAGCTTTTATACAATGTTCATACGGGAAAACTGGCCGCCCTCATATTTATGACGGCACAAACCATAGTTTTGGGTGCTATTGACGTCCGAACGGATGCGGTTTTAACGGGATTCACCATTTTTTCCATTTGGCAATTGGCCAAATATGTAGAATACCGAAATTTACTGTCTGTCGTATTAGGTGCTTTTGGTGCCGGAATGGCATTTTCAACAAAAGGTCAGATTGCCTTGTTGGTCATTGGATTACCGTTACTATGTCATATTGGCTATACCCGTAAATGGAAGGCATTTATGAGCTGGAAAATACTGATTGCGTTGTTGGTTTTCGCGCTGACAATAACTCCTATGCTATATTCGTATTACCATCAGTTTGACCTGCATCCAGAGAAGGTAATCAGAGGTAAATCAGAAAGAAGTGGTATTTTCTTTATTTTTTGGGAGCAAAGTTTTGAACGCTTAAGCGGGGAAGGTGTTGGTAAGAACAGTAGCGACTATTTCTTCTTTTTCCATACCTTTTTGTGGGTTTTCATTCCTTGGACAGTTATTGCGATAACAGCATATTGGTCTAGGGCAAAAACATTCATCAAACTAAAATTCGCTAGAAACCAAAATTTTGAGTTTTTAGCGCTTGGTGGAATTACTTTAGTCTTTATTTTAATCAGTTTTGCCCAATTTAAATTGCCGCATTATCTAAACGTTACCATTCCGCTATTTTCAGTACTAACCGCATCCTACCTCTACCATATTTACAGACTTGATAAGCAAAAGGCGATTAAGGCCTTATTGGTGGCCCAATACTTTATACTAGGTATTGTTTTTATCGCATGTTCCTTAATTTGTTTTTTCGTGTTCCAATTGAAGTCGCCACTGGCCTATGTGGCGTTGATAATTGCCGGATTTATTATTATATACTACGCGTTGAAAAGGGAAGAGGGATATACAAAGCTGATTACTATTTCGGTCTGCGCTTCCGTGTTACTGAATACTGTTCTCAACTTGCATTTTTATCCACATCTCCTAAATTATCAAGGTGGATCTTCCATGTCCAAAATAGTTGCTGAGAACCAAGTACCCGTAGATAACATTTATAAGATCGGGACAGACCACACTTGGGCCTTGGACTTTTACAATGAACATCCTGTTAAGCTGTCTAGTTTAGCAACCATACGAAATGTAAAGGATATCTGGGTTTATGTTACAAAGGATGAACTGGAGGAACTACGAACAGCTGGTATCGATTGGGACAAACAATATGCCGTAGACCAATTTAGAATTACCCGTTTACAGGCCAGATTTTTAAATCCAAATACAAGGCATAGGGTACTCAACAAAATGTATTTGGTGCACGTTTATTAGGAACTTCTCATTTGGTCTGCAACTTCTGTCGAAGCTACCTCCAACTTAGGTTTTTTAAAGTGATACCATATTCCGATAAAGGATATTAGTGCGGTAATCAGAAAGAAGACAACACTGATACTGACCGAGATATTTTCATTCAAATTCAAAAAGGTAGCTCCATAAAAAAAGGTCACCTCCCTACTTCCTATTCCACCAATGGTAAGCGGTAAGACCGAAACAATGGAAGAAACAAGAAAAATCACCAGATATGCCATCTGATTCATTTCTATTCCAAGTGCCTTCATGATAAACCAGACCGATGCCAACTGCGCCAGCTGCAACAGTGCGGAATAACTGAAAGATTTCCAAAAAATCGGCAAAACAAAAGAAAAGAAATACCTGTTCAGCATCCAGAAAAGAGCAATTGAAACAGGAATTGCGATTGCAAATAGGAATTTTATCGAAGCAATCTTATCGTTTTCCATTACCAAGAGCAGGGCGCAGGCATACAAGAATAATAGGGCAAGACCGCTTAAACGGTCCAAAACCAGTACACTTATCACCTTTTTGGTAGGCACATCAAACTGCTTTCGAATGAGGTATCCCTTATAGGCATCACCACCGATGCCTCCAGGTAGAAATAAATTATAGAACATCCCCAAAAAATAAAGTTTTAGGTTGCTTACTTGCGTTAGGAATACCCTTATCCCATGGAAGTAGAGGTTCAATCTAAACGCAGCAATGACTTTGGATAGGGCAAAGAAACTTAGTGCAAGCACCAAATAGTAGGGATTACTCTTTTTAAGGGCATCCACTATAGCATTAAAATTTACTTTGGTAAAAATGAAGTAAACGAGTACGGCGCTTATGACTAGTTTTAAAGCGGTGGTTAAAATTTTATTTTTGTTCTCCGCCAACACTTACATTTTTAATTCGGTAAGGTCTCTTTTTTTGCGACTCATAATACGTTCTGATCAGCAGTTCCATGACAATTCCTATGGTGAACAATTGGATACCTGCCAAGATGAACATCATGCCGAACATTAGCAAAGGTCTCGTTCCTATATCTTCCCCAAATCCGAGTTTTACGACCAACAGATACATGTTTATAAGTACGCCCAGAATAATCATTAAGAAACCGAAAATTCCAAAAAGGTGAATCGGCCGTTGAAAGTATTTGCGAATGAACAATAAAAGCATCATGTCCGCCACAACCTTGAATACACGTTCCAGCCCATATTTTGAAACCCCGGCATGACGTGCATGGTGTTTAACGGGCACCTGTTTGATCTGCGCACCTTCCAAGTGTGCTAAAAGTGTAATAAACCGATGCATCTCGCCATAAAGGTTAAGGTCCTTGGCAATACTCTTGGTAAAAACCTTAAGCGCACAACCGTTATCCTTTATATCCAATTTTGTTACTCTTCTTACCAGAAAGTTGGCGATTTTTGATGGTATTTTTTTGACCAAGGAATCCTTTCTTTTTTGCCTGATTCCAGTAACTACATCGTATTCCCCACTCACGGCGTAGGAAAGCATTTGTGGAATATCGCTGGGATCATTTTGCAGATCACCATCCATGGTTATGATAAACTCACCGTTTGCATAATCCAGACCTGCGGCCAAGGCCAGACTTTGTCCGTAATTTTTTTTAAGTGCGATAAGATGCACTTTTTCGTCCTTCAGTTCCTTTACAACCTGCCTTGTTCTATCGGTTGAAAAGTCATCTATATACACGATTTGATAGTTATAACCCTCTAAGCTTTCGTGAATTTTTTGGGTTAGGAGTGTTACATTATCCTCTTCGTTATACAATGGAACAACTATTGATAATGGGTCTTGAGTAACAATATCCATGAAGCTTGGTTTGGATTAGGGGCAAAGTTATGTTTTTTATCCCTAAGATGATAGTATCAGTACTTCCTGAAATTGCAATTACGCGTCTTTGTAGGTGTCCATCAATTTCTCCGCAGCTGCAAAAGGGGAGAGGTTACCTTGTATGACTTCATTCCTTAACTTAGGGAGTAACTGTGCAACTTTTGGATTTTGGTTAAAATCATCCGTCAATAAACCCTCAATATGTTGTAGCAGCCAACTTTCATTTTGTTGTTGTCTATTGCTTTTAAAGTAACTCGAGTTTTTTGTTTTGTCAACATACCTTTTTACGAGTTTCCAAATTTGGTCAATTCCCTTGTTTTCAAGCGCGGAACAGCTTATTACTTCAGTGGTCCAACCATTTTCCTTTGGCGGGAATAGATGTAGCGCCCTTAGAAATTCCACTTCGGCATTTTTTGCCTGCTGGATGTTTTCTCCGTCAGCTTTGTTTATGGCAATGGCATCAGCTATTTCCATGATTCCTCTTTTAATCCCTTGTAATTCATCACCGGCTCCGGCAAGTTTCAACAGAAGAAAGAAATCCACCATGCTATGTACCTCAATTTCACTTTGCCCTACACCAACGGTTTCAATCAATATAATATCATACCCCGCGGCCTCCAGAAGAATGATGCTTTCCCTTGTCTTACGAGCAACACCGCCTAAGGATTCACCCGATGGCGAGGGCCTGATAAAAACTTGGGGATTTTGAACCAATTCATACATACGGGTCTTATCGCCCAAAATGCTTCCTTTGGACCTGCTGCTTGTTGGATCCACGGTAAGTACCGCAACTTTTTTTCCTTCAGCCGTTATAAGACTTCCAAAACGTTCTATAAAGGTACTCTTGCCAACTCCGGGAACGCCGGAGATACCTATACGAACGGTATCGGATTCTTTTTTTAGGCAATGTTCGATAAGTAAATTGGCCGTTTTTTGATGCTCTGGATTTGTACTTTCAACTAGGGTAATAGCCTTGCTTAGGATGGCTATGTCATTGGTGATAATCCCCTTCTTCAACTCATCTAAAGAGAATTTTTTTCCCATTTATTTCCTGATTTTCTTAAAATTACGGGTTAATCGGCACACTTACCTTTACAGTGTCCCAAGATAAGCTTAGGTATAGTTGCTGCTCGTTCTCAAAATTAATGGTGAAATTCTCAACTGGTGTCATTAGTTCCCTTATAGGGACTTCTACGGTTAGCACATCGTTATTTGGATTTCTTGTGGTTTCCTTCCCGTTGCTTAGAAATGTTACGCCCCATTCGGGTATTTTCTTATTGAAAATCACCTTCCAACTATTCTTGTTAGGAATGGTCCATAGCGAGTATTTCCCCGCTGGTAGCGACTTATCAATTATTTTTATTTCTTCGGTATTGGAGAAAGTGGTCGGTTCGTTGGCACCCGTTCTCCACACTTGTCCATAGGGAACCAGTTCCCCAAAAATAACCCTATCTTTTTTTGATGGGCTGGAATAACTTACTTCTAAATCAACACTCTGGAAGGTGTAGGTTGCCATTTTTTCAGGGCTATATTTTTTGGTTTGCCTTTTCATGTAGGGCATCCCAACAAAATAAAAGAGAGCAGCGATAACCAATAGGACAATACCAAGGCGTTTAAGAAATTTCATCATTCTCTATACTTTAAGCGTAGCTAGTATTCCTTCTAAGGTACTAAATCAAATTTGAAAATTGTAATGTTGTTATAGGTTTCCCCAGGCCTAAGAACGCTGGTGGGAAAATCTCTTTGATTGGGAGCATCCGGGTAGTTCTGCGCCTCAAAACAAATTCCGGGGAAATCTTCTGGAGTATATACAATCAATGCAGGCTGATTTGTATACACTTTCATGGAAATACCGGATTTGTTGGAAACCACTTCGGCCACTTTTTCGCTACCAATATTCTTTATAAATGCAGTATTAAGGCGTTTTATACCTATTTCCTTAGGCAGTAAAAAATTATAATCATTTCCACGTACAGGTATGATATTTCCGGTTGGCAATAAATTTTCAGTAGTCTCCAGAATATACGGGCAATTAAGTTGAAGCTCATAATCATCCACAAAAGGGGCATCATCCAATTTAAAATAGGAATGATTGGTAAGGTTAACTACCGTGCTTCTATCCGTTATGGCCTCGTGTATTATCTGTAGGGCATTTGCAACCAATTTATAGGTTACGTTTACCGTAAGGTTCCCTGGATACCCTTCTTCCAAATGTTTGCTCTTGTAAGAAAGTTTAATAAAAGGCGCGTCTTTATAGGAGACTTCTTCAATAGTCCAATATTTCTGATTAAAACCTTCCTTCCCACCATGCAAATGCACCCCATCTTTTTGGTATAGCAAAAACTTTTCCCTATCCAACTCAAAACCTCCATTGGAAATATAACCCGCATAGCGCCCTACGCAAGCGCCAAGATAATTTTCATCCAGGCGATATCTGCTAGGGTGATTATAGCCCACAACAACGTTTGTATAATTACCATCCGCTCCCTTAACCAATAATTTCTGAATAATAGCCCCATAATCTAAAACCATCAAGGTCATAAACTCATTGGATATTGTAACTTGTTTCAATTGGGAAGTTTTAAAAGATTTGTAAAAATAGAAGTTTTTTGCAACATCTATTTTTTTCTTTCGTCCTTAAAATAACAACGACTAAAACAAATACCAGACCGACCCGATGTTTCAAATTGATGTTGTAGAAAAATGCAAAATCAACGATCGTAATGCACAGCTAAAGTTGTACAGGCAATACTGTGATGGTATGTATGCCGTAGCCATGCGTTTTGTTAAGAATGCGGATGATGCGGAAGATGTTTTGCAGGAATCGTTTATAAAGGCGTTCCAAAAAATACATCAATTTAAAGGGGAAGTGACTTTTGGGGCCTGGTTAAAAAAAATCGTAGTTAATAAGAGTATCGATTTTTTAAAATCGAAAAAGCAGGATATGCTCACATTGGATGAAAGTTATATACAACCTTTAGACAATGAAGATTGGACGGTTGACGAGGGAATTAGCATAAATGAAGTAAAAGAAGCTATTGAAAAACTATCGGATAAGTATAAGTATGTGGTGATGATGTTTTTGGTGGAAGGTTTTGATCACAAAGAAATCGCACAAGTACTCAATATTGAAGAAACCACCTGTAGGACCAGGTTGTTACGCGGAAAGGGACAGTTAAAAGAATTATTAAAAACGAAACAGTATGGGACGGGATCTTAGGGCATTGTTCAAGAAGGAGCGTGAAGGACAAAAATTTGAATTAAGGAAGAATCACGAAGCACGCTTTTTGGAACGGTTGGATAAAGAGTTGCCAGAGAAGAAAAAACCTTCTTTTGCGCTATTAAAAATAGCGGCTAGTATTATTGTAGTTATTGGCCTAGGTTTTATGGGTTATCTAAAATTTTCTGAGCAAGAAACCATACCTACCACTATTGTAGATGTGGATAAAACGCAAAAGGAAGAAACCGATTTTTCGTTTGGTGACCTTTCGCCAGACCTAAAAAAAGTGGAAAATTTTTATGTGGCCAACATCAATATGGAATTGTCCAAATTGGAGGTTTCCGGGGAGAACAAGGAATTGGTGGATAGTTTTATGGAACGTCTGTCGGAGTTAAATTTAGAATATAAGGATTTGAACAAGGAGTTAAACGAATTGGGTCCGAATGACCAAACAATTACAGCCTTGATTGAAAATTTACAATTGCGCTTACAATTATTACAGAAGTTAAAAAGGAAGTTAAATCAATTAAAATCATCAAAAAATGAACAGATTACAGAGAATAGCATCTAGACAACTCATCATTGCGCTAGGATTTTTTACTGCAACGTTTGCAGCATTAGGTCAAAAACAGACCAAAACCTTTAAGGAAAGTTTTACGGTTGTCGAGGATGCCGTGCTGGATATTAATACCAGCTACGCGGATATCGAATTTGAGACATGGAACAAAAACGTAGTGGAGATTACGGCAACCGTCTCTTTGGAGGGTGCTTCTGACGAAGAGTCCGAAGCATTTTTTAAGAACGATCCCATTGAAATTTTGGGTAACAGCAAAAAGATTGAAATTACCTCTAGGTCTAGAAGCAGAGGACTCTTTAATCATGGTGATTTCGATTTCGATTTTGGAAATTTTGACATTGAAATTCCAGAGGTTTCCGCTTTCGTTATGGAAATGCCCGAAATAGCGCCATTTCCCGAGGTAATGGAAATGCCGCCTTTGCCCATAGCAAAGGGCTTTCAGTTCGATTATGAAGCGTATAGGAAGGACGGTGAGGCATATATGAAGAAATGGCAAAAAGATTTCGAGAAAAGTTTTGACAAGGAACATCAGAAAAGATTGGAAGAATGGGCAAAACGTATGGAAGAGCGGGCAGAAGAAATGGAGAAACGTATGGAAGAGCGAGAAAAAAGGAGGGAGGAAATGACGGAAAAACGAGAGGAAATGAGGGAAAAGCGTAGCGAAGAAATGGCCGAACAAAGGGCACAGCTTGCCAAGGTAAGGGAAAAGGCAAGGATGAGCAGGGATTCCGCTAGGGTACTGTTCTACCAAAGGGATAGTTTACATGCCGCTCCCAACATTTTTTACTTTTCTTCGGATGGGGAGAACAAAAACTATAAAATAAAAAAGACCATAAAGATAAAAATGCCGAAGTCCACACGTTTAAAAATGAACGTTAGACATGGTGAGGTCAAATTGGCGGAAAATACCAGAAACTTGAATGCGACCTTGTCGCATTCAAGCCTTTGGGCAACCATAATAGATGGAAACGAAACCAATGTTTCTGCTTCCTATTCACCCGTAACAGTGCAAAAATGGAACTATGGTCAGTTGCAGACCAATTTTTCCAAAGATGTTTCCTTGGCAGAAGTTTTAGACCTTCACTTAAGGGCTACGTCTTCTGATGTTACCATTGACAAATTATTGAAAAAGGCCTTTATCAAAAACGACTTTGGGCCAATTCATATTACTTCAATAGGGAACGACTTTGAGGAAATGGATATCTCCTTGAAGAATGGTGAACTCAACTTAAATCTTCCATCTGTGGCAACGGCCATCTATGTAAAGGGTAATTCTTCCAAATTAAGCAAACCTGTTAGTTTACAATTAAACCAAACAAAAAATGGAAGTACTACGGTGAGCAAAGGTTTTCATTTGAAAGATAAAAGTGGCCGTTCTATAATCATTACATCGGATTATAGTGATGTGGTAGTTCACTAACTATTTCTTTAATACCAATGTCCCAAAAATATCTGCATTTATCCAGCCCTGATTTTTATCTTCTCCCGGTACAAAAACCGAACCTATAAAGTTTTCCCTTTCCGTACTTTTATCATTATCGCAATAGGCAAGTGCAAATCCTATTTTTTTATTGGCTTTGAGTGAAACAGCGGAACTTTTGGCTCCATCCGCAAAGCTATCATCAAAAATTTTTATTGCAAGTTCCCAAGTAGTCAAATGGTCCGTTGTAGTGTGCGCGGACCTTATATGGTCATTGTACAATCGGGGTTTTTTATCCGGAGCCAAGTCAACCACATTTCCATCCAGAGCTACGTGATAGGCGAACGCATTATGATTGTATTGGTGAAGTCCTCCGGAATTATCTTCATCTACAAAAACTTCAAGGCAGTCATCATTCCACCAAAGTTTTAGAGGGTCCTTGGTTTGGTCTAAAAGGGTGTCATCCGTGATTTCTACCAAAAGATAAAGTCTTTGCTCATTCCAAGCTAGTTTATACCTCCCGTGAAAATCATCATATTCATAAGCTGCCCCGGCCCAATTCTGGTCTAGAGGTTGCCAATCGATTAAATTCCAAAAACTTTCTTTTGCTAAACCGTCGATGGTTGGAGCGTTTTGTGTATAGGTCACTTCCAAAATAGAAGTGTCCTCTTTCATCTTTAGGTTGGTATTACAGGACAAAAAAAGTAGGAACAGTACTATAGAAAAAACTGTTTTCATAGGTCACAAATTTGGGGTTTGCGCTATTAAATATAGTAATTTCTTACAATCGTCTACGATATTAACAAGTAAATGATTTGTATTTGAGTTGGAAATAATAAAAAATCCGATTCAATGGATTTTTAGAGTATCAAATCCGAATTCCAATACACTATTTTTTCTTCATGCATGGCATCTAAGCCCATTTGTACGCATGCGGCAGTCTTGGCACCCGAAACCAGATTGGATATGGGTTCACTATCATTCACAACACTTTCTTTAAAGTCCAAAAGTGCCTGTTTGCTGGGGTCGGAATGATTTACTTCAATTGGAATACCTTTTCCTTGTTCCCAATTTACAGTGGCACCTGAAACTCCATCTACCTCTCCCAGTTCCTTTTTATAACTTCCTTCCGGATAAAACCAGGCTTTTACATAATCCAAAATAATGGTGCCTTTATCACCCATGACCTTTATTTTATAATCATCCAGGGCATTACTGGTGAGGCAAGTGAACTTCGCCTTTACCCCATTGGGATAGCTGTAAAGGAGGTGAATGTTGTCATAGGTTTCCCTACCATCTTTCCAGTAATCTATTCCGCCCACGCCCATTACTTTTTCTGGAACTTCACCAAGCACCCAGTTTGTGAAATCCAACTGATGTGAGCATAGTTCAGCAACAAGGCCGCCAGAAAATTCCCGATACATTCTCCAATTAATGGCTTTTTCCAATTCTGGACTTGGTACCGGTCTGCGCCAATCGCCGTTCCTGTTCCATTGACATTCAATAGCGGCTATTTTTCCAATTTTACCATTTTTAATCAAGTCTACCACGTAGGTATATAATCTTGAACTGTGGTATTGATGTCCTGTTTGAAATGTTTTTTGTTTGGTTTTGGCACTGTCAATTAGATTTTGAATACCAAAAAATCCTTTTGCCATTGTTTTTTCACAATAGACGTGTTTCCCCGCATCCAAAGCGTCCATAGCGATTTTGGAATGGGTATTAAAAGGTGTAGCTATTAGAACCGCATCAATATCGGCATTGTCCAAAAGTTTTCGATAATCCCGAAATCCTTCTGCATTTCCTTTAACTTTACTAAGGCCATTTTCTAACCGAAATGGCAGGCTGTCACAACAGGCGATTACCTGAAGGTTTTCAATCTCATTGATAAAGGGAATCAATCCGCTTCCTCTATCACCCGTGCCGATTATACCAATATTTAAAGTCTCCAATGGACTTTTAGAACTAAAGGAGGTTCCCAACAATGTGGATGTTGAAACCGTGGCAATGGCAGCCAATCCCGTTTTTTTTGTAAAAGTTCTTCTGTTCATTTATTCTCAAAAAATCGCTAAACTATAATTTAGGTTCCCAACCAGCTTCGTATTCCCGTTTCCAAGATTGCATTGCCTTTTCATTGTTAAGTACCTTTCCGGTTTTTGTATCTATTTTTAAGGTTTCTCCCGCATCTTGAGCCATATTTCCTAGATGGCAAAGCATGGTAGAAATACTTCCGTCCTTAATATCTGCATGTAAGCTTTTATCCTCCCTAATAGCTCCGAAGAAGTTGCCAACATGGTTAATGTCCAAAACCCCTTCGCCTCTTGTATTGGTAGTAGCGCTTTCGGCACCTTCCAATTCTTCTTTTAATAAATTTCCTTGTAAATCATACAGTTTGTAAAAATTACGATCTAATTGAATAGAACCCTTACTACCATAGATGGTGATGCCACGGCCGGGTCTTTCCGGTTTCATTATACCCCTACTATGACCTGTCCAAGTAATAAATTTATCATCAGCAAATTTATAAGTGACCTGTTGATTATCAACAAATTCCCAATCATCGTCATAGGTATATTTGCCACCAAACGATGTTACGCTTTCAGGTAAATCTACACCAAGTGCCCACCTACAGATATCAATTTCATGGGTACCATTGTTGTGTACCTCACCAGTGCCCCAATTACGGAACCAATGCCAGTTGTAAGGATGAATGTTATCCTTATACTGCTTTCTTGGTGCTGGACCTTGCCAAAGTTCCCAATCCAAGGTGCTGGGCACATCAATAGCTTTGCCAGTACCTATGGAGCCACGGTTGTTGGAGTAATAAGCTTCCCCTTTATATACGTCTCCAATAATACCTTCCCTTATTTCCTTGATCGCCATGATCGAGGTAGCTGCGGAACGTTGCTGGTTCCCCATTTGTACTTTTTGCCCATATTTTTTTTGGGCTGCTACCAACAAATCGTTTTCGTACGGATTATGACTACATGGTTTTTCCACATATACATGTTTTCCCGCCTGCAGTCCCATAATTGTCATTGGGGCATGCCAATGTTCGGGGGTAGCAATAAAAATCGCATCAACATCCTTGTCCTCCAGAATTTTCCTAAAGTCTTTCTCAACCTTGGGAACGTATCCTATATTTTCTTTACACCATATATTGTGTTCCTCAATAATGGTATCATCCACATCGCAATTGTAAAGTATTTTGGCGTTAGCATCCTGATGAATTGCTTTTACATGAGCTTTTGCACGACTCCGCACCCCAATTACCGCACAATTGATTTGTTCGTTTGACCCGAGAATTCCTGCAAAGGAGTTTTGAGGAAGAACCAATCCTCCTAAAGTAACTACCGCTGTTCCAGCTGCCGTTTTCTTAATAAATTGTCTTCGTGTGTTCATTGATAGTTATTTTGAAATTGGTTTTATTTTAATGTTTTTGAAAGATACACGGTCTCCGTGATCTTGCAATAGAATATGTCCGGCATCCGACTCACCAAAATTAGGCCACTTTTCATATTTGCTTTCGGAAACCAATTTTTTATAGTCATCGCTCTTTCGTTCGTATTCCAGCACCTTCATTCCATTTAACCAATGTTCTACATGATTGTCCTTAGAAATGATATGAGCGGTATTCCATTCTCCGGGTGGGTTCATTGGTTTGTTCTCGTCCGCTTTTATCAAATCGTAGAGCGAAGCTACCGTTCTACTGCCTTCATGATTTCCTAACTTGGCATCGGGGTGTCTCGCATCGTCCAAAATTTGATATTCCAAACCAATGGATGATCCCGGACCTTTGTTCAAATCCGTATCCACGTAATATTTAATACCGCTATTTGCACCTTCGGTAATCATAAAATCCAGTTTTAGTTCAAAATCGTCATAAGTCTCCTTTGTGACGATATCACCACCAGCTTCCGATTCACCGCCACCGGATGCCAATACGGTAAGAATACCATCCTTCATTTCCCATCCCTTTTCTGGAAACTCATCCAAGCGTGCGCCTCTCCATCCATTTGTTGTTTCCCCGTCCCAAAGCATTTCCCAGCCATTTCTGGCCTCATCAGCTCCTAAATGGTTTTTAGTAACGACAGGTGCTATGGTTGTTTCCTTGGAATATTTTGAAAGACTATCCGTAAGGATTTTTATATTTTTCCAGATGATTTCCGTGCCGTCTTTTTGGTCATCACCAATACTATGCACTTGAAGGGCGATAAATCCGCTTGGAGTCTTATCGTCGATGAGGTGGGCAGCAGGAGTTCCATTGATCCAAGTTTTAATAGTATCCCCAATAGCCTCGATGCGGTAATGGTTCCAATCATTTTGTTTAAATGCTTTTTGAGCTTCCGGGTTGCTTGTAAGTGGATTCAGCCAACCTCGCCTCCCTTCATCGTAAATACCGGCACTCCATGCTCGGTCAGACGGGTCTATTTCAATTTGATATCCATGAACACGACCATCTTGATAATAGGGATAACTATTGCTTCTAATCTGTATTCCGGAGTTCATGGTAGAATCTACTTTGTAATCCACTTCCATTATAAAATCCCCATACATTTTATCCGTTGTTAAGAAGGAATTTGGAGTGTCATGCACGGTACTTCCAACAATGCTATTGTCCCTCACGGCGTAGTTTGCTATTCCGCCTAACTGCGTCCAGCCATTTAGGGACTCTCCATCAAATAAGGTAATCCATGGGGTGTCGTCTTTTGGTTCCTGTTCACAGCTTGTAAAGGCCAAAATGGATGCCACCGATAGCATTCCTAACTTAATTGTTCTTTTTACTAATTGCTTCATGTATGCTTAGGTTAATTTATAATAAAAAAAAAGCGTCCAAATAGGACGCCTGAATATACTAATTTATCGTGAAAAACCTTAATGCACATTATCCTTAAGATAATCCCCAAAGTTTTCTTTAAATCGATTTAACCTAGGAATGGATACATTTCTGATGTAGGAGTTATTAGGATTCTTTTTTTCATAATCTTGATGGTAATCCTCAGCGTCCCAGAATTTTTCAAATTTTGTGACCTCCGTCGTAATCGGTGCACCGTCGTAAACATTTTGGTCTTTTAATGCCTGAATGTAGCTCTCTATGATTTTCTTTTCCTTATCGTTCTTATAAAAAGCTATGGACCTGTATTGTGTTCCGCGATCAGGACCTTGGCGATTTAGTGTCGTAGGGTCGTGAGAACCGAAAAACACCTGCACCAATGCAGTAAATGAAATTACCTCAGGATCGTAATAAACCTCCACAGCCTCGGCGTGAGAGGTCCTTCCATAGCCAACCATTTCATAGGTAGGATTCGCTTCCTTTCCACCGGAGTAACCGGAAACAACTTCCTTGACCCCTTTTACACTTTCAAAAATAGCTTCTACGCACCAAAAGCATCCACTGGCAAAGTAAGCGGTCTCATATTTACTTAATTCCTGAGGACTAAGCTTTTCAATTTCTTGTAATTCATTTAGTGGCACCTTTGATGTATCCGCGGTAGTATTCTTTTTGGTATTGGATTGGCAACTAACGGCAAACAACGCCATCATTGAGAGGATGGTAAATCTCATATATTTCATCTTACTTTTCTTTTAGCAATTGGTAGGTAATTTACAAAGTACTTACGGCATAAAGGGTTAAAAAGTGTTAATGAAAAAGATTCTGGGCTATTTTTACATTATGAATAGCCTCGGTGAAAAGATAATGCAGCTATCTACAAGTCCAGTAGCCATATTGGAGGAATCTATTTCTTTTGAAAAATATGTACCCATAAACCTCTCAAAAGATAATCCCGATTTATATGGTCTGGATATTGCCAAACCTGATGTTTGTCAAGCATATATTAGTAAGGTACTTAAAAGGAATGCCGGTAAAGTGGCTTATGGAGGCTATTTGGAGGTCCGTAACTTATATAATGACAAGGGAAGTTTTTCAAATTCCCATAAAATCCAAAGAAACATTCATTTGGGGATAGATTATTGGTGCAGCGCCGGTACAGCGGTAATTACGCCCTTGGACGGTACTGTTCATAGTTTTAGGAATAATGCGGTAACCGGTGATTATGGCCCGACCATTATTTTACAACATATCGTGGACGGCTTTATATTTTATTCCCTCTACGGCCATTTATCGATTGATTCGTTGAAAGGACTTTATGTCGGCAAGCATTTTGCTAAAGGTGAAACACTTGCAAGATTAGGGACACCGGATATCAACGTCAACTATGCGCCCCATCTTCATTTTCAACTCATTATGGACATTCAAGAATATTCAGGAGACTATCCTGGCGTGTGTGCTGTAGAAAACATGGATTTTTACAAGCAGAATTGTCCTGACCCCAATCTTTTGCTTAAAATTGGGTAGGACTTTACCGTTCAGCTACACGTTTTTTCGGTAAGTTGTTTTATGGTCGAGTGTTGTTAATCGAGCGAATTTTACACTTCGTCCAAGGTTGTACCGGATAACGAGAAATGGGTGTTTTTGGACGAATCCAAACCCTTTAAAATACGCTTGCGCGAGTTATAATACTGTAACAAACGCAAGTCATGAAAACAATAGCAACCATCTTCTTTATCTTCTTCATCGGAACTGCAGCGCAGGCCCAGGACAATACCAACGATGTTAAAGTGGAGACTGTTGAGATGAGCATCGTTACCGAAACTGCTTACGAATTGAAGTTGGAAAAGAAAACTGAAGTTGCACGGTTGTACAAGTTCAAAAATTCCAGAATAAAAAAAGAACTTTCTTTCTACACGAAGAGAAACGCCACTAAAATGGCCTAATACAAACCAAAAAACAAGACCCATGAAAAATTCAATATTCAATAGTATTGCAAAAAGAATTGAAACAATGGTTTTAACTCTTGCTCCTCAACCAAAAGTAACGTATGCTCCAATTTACGTAAGAAATAATACCATCCGAAAAGGACATTAAGCACGAAAAGGACTATTTTAAGTCTTTTCTGTTCCATTATATTTGTAGGAAAAAGCTTATAAGTTCGATTAAGTGTATTGAAAATCGGATGAACGTCAAATTGGTTTGTAGGAATAATTCTTACAAAATCGAGTTACTCATCGAAAAACTTGTGATTGGTCGGTAAAACCAATCATTTTATCGATTCAAATCAAATTAAAAGTACGATTGATAGGTTATCATTATCCCAAATTAACCTACTTATGCGTGCTATTATTTTTTTATCCCTAGTTATCTGTACGGGAGTTTTTGCCCAGGCGCAAGAAGCTCCGCAACCAAAAGTACAGACCATTACAATGCCTATTGTAGAACTTTATACTCAAGCAGATTTTGTTGAGGAAAAATCAGCAGATGTCGCCGGTATATTCGTTTTCAAGAATTCCCGAGTGAGAAGGGCGTTAACCTTTAAAACAAGAAAGAGAAATGCGAAATTGGTTTAATCAAGGGCCATTTCTGTTTCTTCAACAGGTTGGACCACATCCTTTAGGACTTCCCAAACGTTTTTGGCAACTATTTTTTGACCTTCTGCCGTGGGATGAATCCCATCTTCCAGATTCAGGTCGGGAATACCTGCAACTCCTTCCAATAAGAACGGAATAAGAAAAACGTCGTTTTTTTCCGCTAGTGTAGGAAAGATATTCCTGAATTCGGAAGTATAGGCCTGTCCCATATTGGGCGGTATCTGCATACCCGCAAGAACTATTTTGGTATCCTCGTTTTTAGCTTTTACCAAATCTATCATTGCCTGTAGGTTGTTCCTCGTTTCTTTTAGGGGGATTCCCCGAAGACCATCGTTTGCACCAAGCTCCAGCACAAAGATATCCACGTCTTGGTTCAAGACCCAATCCAAACGATTTAGTCCGCCAGAGGTTGTTTCTCCGCTAAGCCCGGAGTTTATAACCGTATATTCCATACCCAAAGAATCCAATCGCTGCTGGATTAGGTTCGGAAACCCATCTTCAGTATCCAATCCGTAGGCTGCGGTAAGGCTATTGCCAAAGAAAAGAATAACCTTGTCATCGTTCTCAACTAATTCTGTAGGTTTGGCAGTGACCGCTTCCTTAGCCGCTCCTGCTTCCTTTGTTTTCGGGTTTTCACCACAGCTCCACAGAAAAACGATGACCAAAAAATAACTAAACTTTAATACTTTGCGCATAGTGTAAGTTGCTAAAAATCAAAATCATTTCTTTATTTTGCTTGCTTGTACAAAATGATTTATGACAAAGATATTAAACGTCCGCAACCTGAAGAAGACCTATACGAGCGGTTCCAAAAAATTAACGGTACTTGATAACATTTCATTCGACATAAATGCAGGCGATACCTTCGCCATTGTTGGACCTTCGGGGAGTGGCAAGACCACTTTGCTGGGGCTTTGCGCAGGATTGGACCGATCCGATGAGGGCTCGGTGGAGTTGTGCGGAAAAGAATTGGGTTCGTTGAACGAGGACCAGCGGGCCTTGTTGCGAAACCAGAACGTAGGATTTATTTTTCAGGATTTCCAGTTACTGCCCACCTTAACGGCATTAGAAAATGTAAGCGTGCCCTTGGAATTACAGGGCGCTTCCAATGCACAAAAAGATGCAATGGAATTGCTAGAAAAGGTTGGGTTGGGTAATAGGCACGACCATTACCCCTCTCAACTCTCAGGAGGCGAGCAGCAACGCGTGGCCTTGGCCAGAGCGTTCTCCAATAAGCCATCCATTTTATTTGCGGACGAGCCTACCGGAAATTTGGATGAGGAAACAGGGGAGAAAGTAATCAAACTACTGTTTGATTTGAACAAGGAAATGGGAACTACCCTGGTCATTGTTACCCATGATTTGGATTTGGCAAGATTGAATCAACATGTATTGAGATTAAAGGGAGGGAAAATTATTGCGAACGAAACAGCCCAAACATCTTGAGCGATTTTAACAACGTTGTGAAGACGCCCATTAGTTGGTTGTTTAAAATGGCATGGCGGGATGGAAAGGCAAGCGGTAAGCGATTGCTATTGTTTATGGCTTCCATCATATTGGGTATCGCCGCCGTTGTATCCATCCAATCGTTTAGTCAAAATCTTAAGGATAATATCGGATTGCAATCGAAGGCCCTTATGGGTGCGGATTATTTAATTGATAGTAACGAGCCCGCCAACGAAAAGGTCCAGGAAATTATGGATTCTCTTGGCGGAGCCAATGCTAAAGAGGTAAAATTTGCCTCCATGGCGGCATTTTCCAAGAACAATGCCACTAAATTGGTACAGGTTAGGGGAGTAGAGGGCGATTTTCCCTTTTATGGGGAATTGGAAACCGAACCTGTGGAAGCCGCCAACACCTATCAGGAAAAAGGAGGGGCTTTAGTAGATGCCACTGCAATGCTCCAGTTTGATTTAAAACCCGGCGATAGCGTAAAATTGGGTAATACCACATTTCCCATCATCGGTTCCTTAATAACGGCACCGGGAAGTACGGGAATAGGCACATCCGTAGCCCCACCCATTGTTGTTCCCTACGGTTTTATGGAGGAAAGTGGACTACTTCAAAAAGGGAGCAGGTTAGAATACAACTATTACTTTGAAGCGCCGGATGCCGACTTGGAAAAGTTAAATGATGAGGTTGACCCTTTGCTGGACGAACAAAATGCCGATATGGATACCCATACGGATACCAGCCAACGGTTGGGAAGACGTTATGAAAATGTAGGTCGTTTTTTAAACCTTGTTGCGTTTATTGCACTTTTACTTGGCTGTGTTGGAATTGCAAGTTCCGTACATATTTACATTAAGGAGAAGTTAAGGGCGGTGGCCGTTTTAAAATGCCTGGGCGCCACGCGCAAACAGACTTTCCTAATTTTCCTGATACAGATTGCCGGTATGGGATTGGTTGGCGGAATCATTGGAACCATCATAGGTTTGGTATTACAACAAGGATTTCCCTTGGTTCTTCAAGAATTTTTGCCCTTTCAAGTAGAGATAAGTACTTCATATCAGGCTATTTTTATGGGATTGGTGTTGGGTGTTTTTATGTCGGTTCTTTTTGCGCTGTCCCCATTAATCAATACATGGTATGTCTCGCCCTTGCAAGTACTTCGGGTTCAGGAAAATATAGGGGCCAAGTCCAGAAAAGCACAGATTGGAGTGGTCGTATCCATTGTAGTATTCGTTTTTCTTTTTGCGTATTGGTTATTGGGGAATTTTAAGTATGCCGCCAGTTTTGTGTTGGGCATTCTGGTTACTTTTTCCGTTCTGGCGGGAGTAGCACTTCTTTTTATGCGATTGATTAAACGTTTTTTCCCAAAGTCATGGAGTTTTGCGGCACGGCAGAGTTTGTTGAATCTCTTTAGGCCGAATAACCAGACTGCAGTACTTATTTTGGCTATTGGTATTGGTACGTTCTTGATAAGTACACTGTATTTCACCAAAGACTTTTTGCTTGCAAAGGCGACAATCGAATCCAGCGAAAAAAGTCCGAATATTATTATGTTCGATATTCAAACCGACCAGAAGGAGGCCGTGGCAAATACCATCACGCCAAGAAATTTACCCATTCTCAATAATATTCCCATCATTACGATGCGACTCCAAAAAATTAAGGATAGCAGTGTAAACGACATTCGGTTGGATACCACTTCGCGGGTAAACAAATGGATTTTGAACCACGAGTTTCGAGTAACGTACAGGGATTCTTTAATCGGTTCGGAAAAGTTGGTTTCCGGTACGTTTGACCCAGAAGTAGTTCCCAATAGACCTATTCCCATTTCCCTATCCGATAATGTGGCAGGAGATGCACGTGTGGTAGTAGGAGACACGCTGCTGTTCAATGTACAAGGTCAATTAATGGAAACCGTAGTCGGTAGTATTAGGGAAGTGGATTGGGGGCGTATGCAATTGAATTTTTCCGTTGTGTTCCCAACTGGCGTATTGGAAAATGCACCACAATTTCATGTGATGACCACAAATGCTCCGGACAAAGCTACTTCTGCCAGTTTGCAACAGGAGTTGGTACGTAAATTCCCTAATGTGTCCATCTTGGACCTGAGACAGGTTTTGACGTTGGTTGAAAGTATTCTGGATAAAATCTCCTGGGTCATCAGTTTTATGGCATTTTTTAGCATCCTTACGGGAATTATAGTGCTTATAGGCTCCGTTCGTAATAGCAAATACCAGCGAATTAAAGAGAGCGTTTTGTTGCGGACTCTTGGGGCCAAAAGCAATCAAATTTTAAAGATTACTGCCTTGGAATATTTGTATTTAGGGGTTTTAGGCAGCGGTATCGGAATTTTATTGTCCCTCGTAAGCAGTCAATTATTGGCGTATTTTGTCTTTGAAACTCCTTTTGTACCCTCATTGATTCCATTTTTAATTGTGCTTCCGGGGATAACCCTTTTGGTATTGGGTATTGGGCTTTCCAATAGTAGGAGTGTGCTAAATAGTCCGCCGTTACAAGTGCTGCGGAAAGAAGCGAAGTGATTTTGTATTTTTTTAAGTTTTGCCCAACATATCTACCAGATAAAGAATGAATAATTTAAAAGACTTAAATATTGAAAAAGAGCTTTTACCATTGTTCGACTATTCCCTGAATATGTTCGCCAAGCGAAAAATTCTTGAGATTTTACAGAAACCTCTAAAATCGGAAGAAGAGATTATTCATCGACAAAGAATCCTGAAAGGTTTTACCGAAAACAATCAAATCCTAAAGGACTATTCATATACCGTATTATACTTGAACGAAGTCCATTTTTTTCTGATTGATGAAAGGATTGAGGATTTATCCCGAAAGAAATTGCGCTACAGATTATTTGCTTCTAAACAAGAAAAGATACGTTACATAGGCAGATTCAATCAAATGATATTGTTTTTCCATCGTTTGGAATCAAAGTATTTTACAAGGTTGGATTTAAAACTGTTTCCAGAGGGATACAGTTTGTGCATAAAACGGTTATTGCAATTCTTCTCATACCTTGAGCTAAGCAAATACGAAGGTATTGTTAGGGAAGATAGGTTAAAGGACAAACATGTCATAGCGCTAACGGAAAAAATAAATGAACTCCAAAGTAAGGGATTGATAACTCCTTTTTGGGAGAATTTATTTCTATTTGAGGCGTATCTGTCCATAAATTTGGGAATTATTAAAAATAATTTTGTCTTTCCAACTTTTACTGATAGTCACATTAAGCTTGTGGAATTTTATCATCCGCTAATTAAAAATCCTGTCAAGAATAATTTTGAGACCGCTAGTAACGTAATAGTATTGAACGGGCCCAATATGTCCGGTAAATCAACTTTTCTTAAAGCAGTTGGACTCTGTCTCTATTTTGCTCATTTAGGAATAGGAATCCCGGCATCTGAAGGAGAAATCCCATTTTTCAATCATTTTTCTATCGAAATTAATAGAAGGGATGATCTCTTAAATGGGTATAGCCATTTTATGACCGAGGTTATGAATCTTAAGAATGTCGTCGAAAATGCGTCTAATGGGAAGCAATGTTTCGCGGTATTTGACGAACTCTTTAGCGGAACGAATGTGGAAGATGCTTTTGAAATTTGCAGTACAACTATAAAAGGACTAAGTAAATATGAGGATTCTTACTTCTTGATATCAACCCATATCCAAGAACTTAAAAATGTTTCAAACGAGAAAGTTTCAAACTATTACATTGATTGTGAACTGATAGATAATATTCCAACTTTTACTTATAAGTTGAAAAAAGGCTGGTCAGATATAAGAGTTGGAAGAATTTTATTTGACAAAGAAGGATTGAACGAAATGCTTAAATAAAAAAAGGAGCTTAACATTCTAGGCCAAAACTTAAAAGCTTAATTATAAATTTTGTAGTCTACATCATTTACTAATTAAACCCCTAGCTTTGCGGTTCTAAAAGTCAATAGCATGTCTTCATTTACCTATTTTAAGATTAACACCCCCTTGCGCAATGCTTTGGATGATTTGGGACTGGAACAGGCAACACCAATTCAGGAGCAGGCTTTTCCGGTAATCATGAGCGGTAGGGATGTGGTGGGTATTGCACAAACCGGAACGGGAAAGACTTTTGCTTATTTACTTCCTATCATCAATTCCCTGCCTTTTTCAAAAGAAAAACATCCTAGAGTATTGATTATGGTCCCAACTCGGGAATTGGTTATACAGGTGGTAGAAGAAACGGAGAAGTTGGGAAAGTATTCCTCGGTACGGGTATTGGGCGTATATGGCGGTGTAAATATGAACCGACAAAAAGAGGCTTTGGCAGAAGGTGCTGATATTGTAGTTGCCACTCCTACCCGTCTTTACGATTTGGTATTATCACGGGGGTTGCATTTAAAATCGGTCAAAAAATTGGTGATAGATGAGGTAGACGTAATGCTGGATTTAGGTTTCCGGTTTCAGTTGACCAATATTTTTGAACTGCTTCCTGCTAGAAGACAGAATATCATGTTCTCCGCGACCATGACGGATGATGTTGATGTCCTCATACATGATTTTTTCAAAGAAGTACAAAAAATATCTATTGCGGTGAGTGGAACTCCACTGGAAAACATAAAACAGTCGGGATATTCCACACCTAACTTTTATACAAAAGTAAATCTACTGGTACACTTACTTCAAGATACAGAGACTTATCATAAGGTGCTTGTCTTTGTTTCCAATAAACGGAGTGCGGATTTATTGTTCAGGGAACTATCCGAATTTTTTAGCGAGGAAATCTGTATTATTCATTCCAACAAGACGCAAAATTACAGGTTAAGGTCGATCCAACAGTTTGATGCTGGAAAGAATAGAATCTTAGTAACTACCGATGTTATGGCAAGGGGATTGGATTTGGACAAAATATCACATGTAATCAATTTTGATGTGCCTGCCTATCCAGAAAATTATATGCATCGTATCGGTAGAACGGGTAGGGCAGAGGAACTTGGGAATTCAATTTTACTGTTCACCGAAAAGGAAAATGAGGCCAAAAAAGCTATCGAGGATTTAATGGCACATGAAATTGAAGTTTTATCACTTCCATCTGAAGTCAAAATCGCGACAAAACTTACCTATGACGAACAACCGAAACATGTGGAGCGTGAAAATCCTTTAAATATAAATGAGGAGGAACGTGGCGAAAGTTTCCATGATAAGCTAGAGAAGAACAAAAAGGAAAATCAAGGAGGTTCTTACAAACGTATTATCGAAAAAAAATACAAGAAGCCAAAAACCCGTGGAGATAAAAAACAGGGCAAAAAGCGCAGAAAATGAGGATATATCATCGCTTAATTTAATGCCTTCGCTTTAAAATTTAAGACTATCCGTTTACAAATCTCCCGATAAATTACCGATTATTTCGATATGTTGAATGTGGTTCTCAATTCATTTGTCGAGCTTTTTTTACACTTCATCCTTATTTTTTTCAGTGACCGAAAAAGCTTGTATTTCAGCGAGGTAGCAGGGTCTTAAGGTGCTATGCGGGGTTATATTTATGTAACCCAAATGTTACTTATGAAATCTTTTTTAACCTTAGTTTTAGTTCTTTTTTTCGGTACTGTAGTCACAGCCCAAAACATAATCAACAATGATAAAGTGGACATTCTTAAAATGGATATTGTTCTGGTTATTGGCGATGACGCTAATGGGGCTTTTGAAAAAGTTCCAGTCCGTAGTGAAAAAAGCGTAGCTCGTTTGTACCGCTACAAAAACTCAAGGGTAAAAAAGGAATTGACTTTTAGTACAAAAAAGAGCCGACCAAAATTGGCATAATACTTGTCCTATACTTATTATAGAAAGTGAATCGAATCACTTTTGTAAAACAAATGCTATGTTGTTAATTTCGTTATTAATTCCTGTTACTTTAGTGATTACTTATTTGGTAATCTTTCCTAAAACGAAAGGGATCTTACGCCCTTTGAAAGTTCCAGCAAATCATCATAAAAAAGGATAAGGAAAGTCCATTTTTTTTTAGCAGGCCCGGAAACTAATTTTTGATTCCCGGTTGTTTAATAGTATAGTTTTCCTTGGCTTTGGCCTCGTCAACTTGTCTTTTGACATCTGCCAATAATGCTTTGGAATCGTAAATAATTCCGTCTTTTATGGTGTATTTAACCCCACCTACCCGAACAATTTCATTGTCCTCTGTTAGTTTAATGGCTCCCGTTCCATAAAGCACCTTTAAGTTTTGGAGCGGATTTTCCTCCACTATCACAAAATCTGCCATTTTTCCTAGCGCAACGGAACCGATCTTATCTGCCATACCCAAAGCCTCAGCACCATTTAAAGTAGCTGACCGAATAATCTCTAAGGGATGAAAACCTGCTTCGCGTAGTAATTCCAGTTCTCGTATATAGGCAAATCCATATAATTGAAAAATAAAACCGGAATCGGAACCAGTAGTAACCCGGCCACCACGATTTTTATATTCATTGATAAAGGTCATCCAAAGTTTATAATTGTTTTTCCAAGCTACCTCTTGCTCCGTTCCCCAGTCATGCCAGTAGGAACCGTGTGATATCATACTGGGTTGATAAAATTCCCATAGGGAGGGCAAGGTATAATCTTCATGCCATTCAGCCCTTCTTGCTCGCTGTAAATCCCTACTGGCCTCATAAATATTAAAGGTTGGGTCTATGGTAAAGTCCAATTCCAAAAGCTCGTTCATCACCGCATTCCAATGGTCTGAATATGGTTTGGCGGCCTGGGCCCATAGTTTACCTGCATTCTCAAAACGGTCTTGCTCGTTCTGGTAATTGTAATCCAAAGGATAATCCTGAACCGTAGTATTGTCAAATAATGCTTCCGGTAGGCCATACCAGTGTTCCATGGATGTTAATCCCGCTCTGGCGGAATGCAGTACGTTCCATCTGGCCACACTTAGTTGCGCGTGGTGACAGGCCGAACCAAGTCCAAGTTTTTTATTTTCGTCCAAAGCTGCGGCCATGATTACCGGTTCGGCACCGAAAAATTTAATACCATCAGCCCCTTTTTTTGCATTCGCACGCACCCATTCCCGTGCCTGTTCCGGCGTGGAAATAGGGATATCATTTAATGGGTTAAAGGTCTTACTTGTTTGCCCGAATCCAGTATATGCCATTATTCGAGGTGCAATAATCTCGTGGTTTTCACTTTTTCGTTTTAAATCCATCGTAAAATCAACGCCTCTGCCGCTAGGTTCACGCACCGTGGTAACACCATGTGCCATCCACAGTTTAAAAACATAATCCGGTTCCGCACCTTGTGCTGTACCACCAATATGGCCATGCATGTCTATAAAACCGGGTAATAAGTACATGCCCGTGCAATCCAGTTCCTTGCCTCCGTTTATCAATTGCGGTCTTTTGGACTCGTCAATTTTTACGCCGGGATAGCCAACAACCTGTATTTGCTTAATGATATTATCTTCCACCACGATGTCTATGGGTCCCTGCGGAGGCGCTCCGTTCCCGTTAATAAGGGTTACCCCTCTAATTATTAGCTGTGCATGTGGCCCGTCTCCTTGGAGGGATTGTGATTGCGTTATGGAAAATGAAATTATGAATAGGGTCAGTAGTGCTAGTTTGAGTTTCATTCTAAGTTTGTATTATGATTTTTAGACTTTTGGAGCGTTGGATTTTTAGATGAATTATGGATGTATTCAGTTCAAAGTGGATTTAAATTTAGAGGTCATTTTTAAAATTATATCAAGTTTCTTCATCAACACATCGATTTCATCTTGTGTAGCGAATCCTAAATCGAGAGAAATTAATAATTGCGTTTCAATTTCATATATGGAACCGATAGCAATTTCAAGGAATCTCCCGAAATCTTTATTGGATTTTCTTGAAGCTCCTTCTGCGATGTTAGATGGAACAGATACAGCAGATCTTCGTAGTTGATTAGTTATTCCAAATTTTTCGGTATCAGGAAAACTTGAAGTTATTTGATAAATATCACTACAAAATAATCTACTTAACTTCCAAATTTCTAAATCCTTGAATCGGTGCATTAAAATGTTATTATTTTCCGACTATCCAACTATTCCGGCACCTCAATTTTATCCCCTAAAAAAAGCGCGTTCAAGAACAAGCGATTGGTACCATACCAAGAGCCCCTAAAATTTGGATTGTCAGCAAAGAGAACAACTCTTCCGCTTCCCAATTTACTAACCAGCAGTGATGCAGAAGGCTTTACATATTCTTCCATGTTCTTTTTTGTAATAAAACCGTCAATATGTGGGTCTTTAGAGTATTTGGCTACCGTGGCATACTCGTTCTTGCTTGGCGCCAACCACACCGTATTATTTTTGTAAACGGGAATGCTATTGTCATGATAACCAAAGGCTAGGGGATGGGTTACATCAATATCCGCTTTCAAAATAACTCCCCCTACACTCTCCTTACCGATGTTTTCCCCAGAATCTACATAAGGCTTCCGTTCTACGGTTTTTGTAGAGTCATTTTCGGTTTTTATCAATTTTTCCTTGACTAATTTTTTGTCAATCACCCATTTACTGGCACTTCCGATTGTTATCAACGTGTTTCCCTTGCTTGTCCAGTCTTTGATTTTTGCTAATTGTTTTTCGCTCAAACTATATCTACCGGAAACCATAACCATGGTATTATACTTGTCAAAGTCTGTACGGTCAAAATTGCGCATGGGTATTTTGGTAATGGGCATGCCCACTCGTGCATCCAATAAATGCCAAACTTCACCTGCTTCATACGACCGTACTCCATCGCCGATAAGCATAACGGCCTTAGTTTTTTCCATAGGAGTGATAAACCTACTTCCCATATCTACTCCTCCTAAATTCAATCCCGTCTTCACGGCGTAGATAGGTACTTCAAATTTGGTCTGTACTTCTTTTGCTAATTTGTACAATTCGTCTTCATCTTTCTTTTGTAGACTTACGGGAATCATAACTGCACCGTAATTAAAGCTCATAGTACCATTAGCCGTTTTAACCGTGAAGGGTTTCGCGGCCGATGAGGCCACCACACCTTTCTCCTGTAAATGATAAACAGCGGCTGGGGCGTTGTAATCATCCCAGTCTAAAATATAGGCGTAGCTGGATTTTTGGACAGGAGCGACCTTAACAAGATTGTCGGTGCTAGTAACTTTTTCTCCCAAGTCCAAACCGGTAACGGGCTTATATTTCATATTGTAGAAGTTAGCCACCGACCAGGCCGATGCATCGTAGTATACGCTATCGCGATACTTCTCATAGGTTTCGAACATGGTCTGGACCATCCTGTATTGTGGTTGCTGTGTTGGTACTACAAACTTTTCGCCTGATTTATACACATCAATTTCATGCAACAACAACTTATCTATAAAGGCTTTCGTTCGGTTTTGATCATTCGTATCCCCAAAACTATAGCCCTTAACTTTACTCTTCCCTGCATTTGTAAGGGCACTTTTAAAGAAATCCTGTTGGTATTTGCGCATGTATGCCTTATTCGCAACAGCAGTTTTAACTGTGGTTATACTAGAAGTATATTGGTTTCTTATGGTAAAGGGAAAAGTAATTTCCCCGAACGCGGTAGTTTGTCTATGGCCTCTTGAACTGGCTTGTTCAAATAATAGGCCCAACCCTCCCTGAAGGTCGGGATATGAAGAACCATACCCCGGGTAGGTGCCATCAAAAACCTCTTTGGTAAAGTAAAGTGATCCAATACTGTCCAACGCTTTTGCAAATTCGTTACCGAACAGCGTGTTCAAATCTTCATAGTTCTCCTTTGGCATGATGGGGTTAAGGGAACCATTTGTTTTCATTGGCTCAAAGAAATAGGTGCTCTGTGAACCCATTTCATGAAAATCCGTTACTACATTAGGATACCATTGGTGGTACCAATTCAGCTTTCCGCGACTCTCCGGATTGATGGCCAATAACCAATCCCGGTTCAAATCGAACCAATAATGGTTGGTTCTACCTCCCGGCCAATACTCGTTATGCTCTGCATCTTGTGGATCGGCTACTTCCGGAGTGCCCTGATAGGTATTTGCCCATTGCGTATGACGATCTCGCCCATCCGGATTAATAGCTGGATCAATAAAGATTACGGCATTATTGAGATAATTTAGTATTTCAGGATTATCCGATGCTGTAAAGGTATAAGCCGATAGTAACGCCGCTTCCGAGCTGGATGGCTCATTTCCATGCACGTTATAGGCCAAATTGATAAAAATCGGAACATCCTCATAATTGGAAACCGATAGGGAAGGGTCGGTAAATGCCAAATGTGATTTTTTTAGCTCTTCAAGATTGGTAAGGTTTTGAGGACTAGTAATGGTGAGTATTACCAATTTTCTTCCTTCGTGGGTTTTTCCGTAGTAGTGAATTGAAGCCCTGTCAGAAACTTCCGCTAATTTTTCCAAATAGGCCACAATTAAATCGTGACGGGTATGATGTTCCCCAATCCCATATCCTAGAAATGCTTCAGGTGAGGGGACAGCAGTGTTATAGGGTTTGAATTTTTTGAGAAAATAGTCTTGTCCGTATGTCGTATTAATGGAAAGAAAAATAATAAGGAATAATTTCTTGAGCATGAAACGGTTTTTTTGAGTTAGCCGTTTAAATATAAGTATTATCCCAAGAAGAAATACCTATACGATTTACTTTATATGCTCAAATACGAAGTAGGCAAAAATGCAAGGGAATAATTATGCAACTGGTGATAATTGCTGTTTTACTTCCTTGAATTTGATAATATAGTTTGTTCCTTTTTTACTAGTGTCCCGTTTAATAGTTCCTTTTAATTGCCTGGTGAGGTTGTAGATGAGTTTTAGTCCTAGTGACTTGCTGTTTTTGTACGTAACGGTGTCTGGAAAGCCTACGCCGTTGTCACCAATATTAAGGGTGTAGTGTTTGTCAATTTCCTTTTTTAGGGCAATGTAAATTTCACCTTCCTCCTCATCTTCAAAACCGTATTTTAAGGCATTTGTTACAGCCTCGTTAATAAGCAGACCCAATGGAATTGCTGTATCTATTCCCAGTTTAATATCTGGGATATCAATTTTCAAATGAACCTTGCTATCCAAACCTTTAATTGATCTAATAAGGTATTCACTAAGTTCTTGTACATATGATTTGTATTCAATGTGCGCTATATCCTTTCGCATATACAACATCTCATGTACCATTGCCATAGAAATAACCCTATTTTGTGTACTTTTTAATAGATTTTTCATTCTGGCCTCCTCCACATTTCTTGATTGTAGGCTTAACAAGCTGGAAACCGTTTGTAAATTGTTTTTAACGCGATGATGCACTTCTTTTAATAGGGTTTCTTTTTCGTCCATCTGCAATAGCAATGCATTTTTAGATTTGTAGAGTGCATTGTGGGTTTTTAACAGTGTCTTTCCGAATATATTTCCTAAGAGATATATGGAAAAAAGAACCGAGAATAGATTGAACAGATTTTGTGATGATTCTGGAATTACATTATTGGTGAACGAAAACTCAGGAAGACTTTGAGAGAATATTAAAATGACCAAAAAGAATATTAAGTTTAGGTAGATTTGACCATATTTTTTTGTGGTCACATAACCGGCAAAAACAATAAGGGCCAAGGTAAAAATAAAAGGACTACTAATTCCTCCGCTATATAACGTAATAATTAAAGCACAGATTAAGGCCATTATGGAGGAAATATTATATGTAGAAGTAAGACTATTATGCTTTTTGAAAATGATCGTGTTCAATAGGTTCAGTACACCAAATGCAACAAAGGCAAAGGGAATTATTTGAGTTATGCCCAAAAAGAAGTAGCAAGCCAGTCCAAATAGTATAGCAAGAACACTTGCCACATAATTCACTTTCAAAACTAACTTAACCCTATCATTTAGGCGTTCTTGGTCGATACTGAAATCGTTCATAAAATCAAATTAATTACCAGGTTCAAAGAACACATTGTTTTGTAAAGCTAATTATGTTTTAAATATAAATCCAAGATTTTTTTCAGATATCCACCAGTAAAGCAGATAGATAGCACCAATCAAGCTCTATTTTTTTTCGGTATAAGGTCCGTAAGGTCTTCTATTTTAATAGCCTTTCCTGTCTCTATGCTGCGTCTTGCTCCAATTCCGATTAAAATTGACATGGCCCCGTCCCGTAAGCCAGCGGTTCTTCCATATTCATCAGGAATTTCCGGATTGACAAATATTTTATCATGAAGTCTTTTATCACCGCCGCCATGTCCACTTTTTTCCATCACTACTTGAATGGTTTCATGGTCTTTCCAAAGTTTATGAAGTATAATGGATTCTATATAGGATTCTTCAGAACTTGTTTGTTCCATTTCTTTGGCGTGTTTTTCTGCTTCATCTATGGTTTCCACCTTATTGTATGGAATATCCTGCCAAGCTTCAATTCTGCCTTCGGTACCGTTAAAGGCAACGCGCCATCCTTCAAAGGGGGAATAGGTGGTGAGAGAATAATTAAGTACCGTATTATTGGTATATTTTACCTGTGCGGACATTTTATCGTAGATATCGATATCATCCCTAAAAAGACAATTGTCACGAATGTAGCCATCTTCATGCTCATGATCTACATATAATTTTTTGGAAAATTCGTCCTTATTGATGTCCCAGTAGAAATCGCAATTTGTTTTGTGATTACATGTTCTACAATTGGATCCTTTTTGAGGCCCCTTCTCGCCATAGAATTCCAAATCTCCATAAGCAAATACTTCATTGGGTTCAGAGTCTATCCACCAGTTCAATAAATCAAAATGATGTGTTGCTTTATGTACCCAAAGCGAGCCGCTGCTTTCCATTTCACCATGCCAACGCCTAAAGTAAGAGGCACCGTGATAGGTGTTCAAATACCAATGGAAATCGACTGAGACCAATTTTCCGATGGCGTTTTTTGACAATAGCTCTTTGATTTTAGTCGCATACGGACTCCAACGATAATTGAAGCCTACGATCAGATTTTTGTTTGATTTTCGCTCTGCGTCCAAAATGGCTTGGCATTTTGTTTCATCTGTAGTCAGCGGTTTCTCGGTGAGTACATCGCATCCCATTTCCAAACCTTTAATGATATATTGATGGTGGGTAGAATCTTTTGTAGTTACTATGACTAAATCCGGTTTGGTGGTACTGACCATTTTCTCAAAATCAGTAAAAGTTGGACAATCCGCCCCAATATATTTTTTGCCATATTCCAGGCGACTGGGATTGATATCCGACAGCCCTACAAATTCCAAAATTTCAGAATACTCATCTACCAAACGTTTACCCCAAAATGTAATACCACGTATACCGGTCCCCACCAAAGCCACTTTTAACTTTGCTGTTTTTTCAAAGCTAAAGGCATGTATTGGTAATGCTGCACTGGCGGAAAGCATACTGAGAGAGTAGAGGAATTTTCTTCTGGAGTTGGTCATGCCCTTAAAATTTAGTTGCTTTCTAAAGATAGCCAAATTTCATTAAGATGTCTGGGCAGTTTTCAGTTTCAATTTTGATGAGATACCAATCACTTCCTAAAATAGGAAAAGCGGTATTCCAATCTGTTGGAATACCGCTTTAAATATTTGTTAAGCTAAATCTAGTCCTGTGTCAGTACCCACTCGCCCTTTTGAATTAAAGGTTCTGCTTGTTTGTACTTTAAGGTCTTGCTTTCACCCGACATGACATTCTTTATCGTTACACGCTCGTTCCTTCCAATTTTTGGCTGCTCCCTTACAATGGTTTCGGTAACCGAAGGACGTTGTCCTTGATTTTGTCCCACCGCTCTATTGCGTGCGGCAAGCTCGTCACTATTTGGGATTTCCTCTTTGGAAGTCTGTAAATTGTCCTTTTTACGCTGTACAGTTCGTTCCTCTTGAATTTCATTAGGATTTCCGGATGGTAATTCCCCTTTGAACAAAAAGGAAACAATTTCCTTGTTCACTTTTTCGATCATGTCCTTAAAAAGTTCAAAAGCCTCAAACTTATAAATCAACAATGGATCCTTCTGTTCATGTACAGCCAGTTGAACGGATTGTTTTAGTTCGTCCATCTTTCTTAGATGGGTTTTCCAAGAATCGTCAATAATGGCAAGGGAAATGTTCTTTTCAAAATCGGTCACCAATTGTTTACCATCACTATCATAAGCTTCCTGTAAATTGGTTACGACATTCAGACTTTTGATCCCATCCGTAAATGGTACTACAATACGCTCAAACTTGTTTGCTTTATCCTCATAGACTTGTTTGATTACAGGGAAAGCGGTAGCGGCATTGCGCTGCATTTTTTCCTTATAATGCTCGTAACCGGCTTTGTAAACTTTACCGGTGATTTCCTGTGCGCTCATTTTTCCGAACTCATCCTCGGTAACCGGGGAGGTCATGGAAAAATATTTGATCAGTTCAAACTCAAAATTCTTATAATCGTTTGCACCTTTGTTACCTTCAACGATAACTTCACAGGTATCATAGACCATATTGGCAATATCCACTTTTAAGCGCTCACCTTGCAATGCATGACGTCTTCTTTTGTAGACTACTTCACGCTGGGCGTTCATAACGTCATCGTACTCCAAAAGACGTTTACGTACTCCGAAGTTGTTTTCCTCCACTTTTTTCTGTGCACGTTCAATGGATTTGGTCATCATACTATGCTGAATGACCTCTCCCTCTTCCAAGCCCATTTTATCCATCATCTTCGCAACCCTGTCAGAACCGAACAAGCGCATCAGGTTATCCTCCAAAGAAACATAAAACTGTGAGCTTCCAGGGTCTCCCTGACGTCCAGAACGACCTCTCAACTGCCTGTCCACACGGCGGGAATCATGACGTTCCGTACCTACAATGGCCAAACCGCCTGCCTTTTTTACTGCATCCGTCAATTTAATATCCGTACCACGGCCAGCCATGTTTGTGGCTATAGTAACTACCCCAGGTTTACCTGCTTCTGCAACCACGTCCGCCTCTTTTTTGTGGAGCTTTGCATTCAATACGTTATGAGGTACCTTTCGAATGGTCAACATTCTTGACAATAATTCCGATATTTCTACCGATGTGGTACCGATCAACACCGGTCTTCCGGCTTGGCTTAATTTGGTAACCTCGTCAATGATAGCGTTATATTTTTCCCGTTTGGTCTTGTAGATCAAATCGTTTCTATCATCTCGAGCGATAGGTCTGTTCGTTGGAATCTCCATAACATCCAACTTGTAGATTTCCCAGAATTCACCAGCTTCCGTAATCGCAGTACCTGTCATACCCGCAAGCTTGCTGTACATCCTAAAGTAGTTCTGTAACGTAACCGTAGCAAAAGTTTGCGTTAAAGCCTCAATCTTTACATTTTCCTTTGCTTCAATTGCTTGGTGCAAACCATCCGAATAACGACGACCGTCCATGATACGACCGGTTTGCTCGTCCACGATCATTACCTTGTTGTCCATAACAACATACTCTACATCTTTCTCAAAAAGGGTGTAAGCCTTTAACAATTGGCTCATGGTATGGATACGTTCGCTCTTTACCGTAAAGTCCTTGAACAATTCATCCTTAAGTTCCGCTTCCTTTTCAATCTCAAGGTTCTGTTGCTCAATTTTGGCAATTTCGGCTCCAATATCGGGCATCACGAAGAAATCCCGGTTCTGTTCGCCCGAGATATAATCTACACCTTTATCGGTTAATTCTATTTGGTTGTTTTTTTCATCGATAACAAACAACAGGTCTTCATCCACTTTTGGCATTTCCCTGTTGTTATCCTGCATATAAAAATTCTCGGTTTTCTGGAGCAATTGTTTTACTCCCTCCTCACTCAAGAATTTTATCAATGCCTTATTTTTTGGTAACCCCCTAAAAACCCGAAGTAATAGAAAGCCTCCTTCTTTTGTATCGCCTTCAGCGATCAACTTTTTGGCTTCGGCCAAAACACCTGTTAAGTGTTGGCGCTGCTTTTGTACAATTTCGTTCACTTTTGGTTTTAACTCATTGAACTCATGCCTGTCACCTTCGGGAACAGGTCCGGAGATAATCAAAGGGGTACGGGCATCATCCACTAAAACGGAATCCACTTCATCCACAATGGCATAGTTGTGGGGACGTTGCACCAAATCTTTTGGTGTGTGCGCCATATTATCCCTTAGGTAATCAAAACCGAATTCATTATTGGTTCCATAGGTGATATCCGCATTATAGGCCGCTCGCCTTCCGTCGGAATTTGGTCTATGATAATCAATACAGTCCACGGAGAGACCGTGGAATTCAAAAATTGGTGCCATCCACGCACTATCCCTTTTTGCAAGATAGTCGTTAACCGTTACCAGATGAGCTCCATTACCAGTAAGAGCATTTAAATATAGGGGTAGGGTAGCGACCAAGGTTTTTCCTTCTCCCGTCTGCATTTCCGCAATCTTTCCTTGGTGTAGTGCAATACCACCGATCAACTGCACATCATAATGCACCATGTCCCAAGTAACCTCTTTCCCGGCAGCATCCCATGAGTTTTTCCATACAGCCTTATCACCGTCCAAGGTTACATAATCCTTATCGCCGGATAGTTTTCGGTCATATTCGGATGCTAAAACCGTAAGGGTCTCATTGTTCACAAAACGTTTGGCCGTTTCCTTTACTACGGCAAAAGCTTCCGGCAAGATTTTATTAAGGGTATCCTCGGATATTTTATAGGACTCTTCCTTTAACTTATCTATTTCGCCATAAATATCCTCGTTCTTGTCAATGTCTGTAGATTCTTCCACTTCCTTTTCCAAGGCACTTATTTGCTCGGTAATTTCTTTAGACGAATCTTGAATCGTTTTTTTGAATTCGATGGTTTTTTGTCGAAGTTCATCGTGATTCAATTTTTCCAATTCGGCTTCAAAAGATTTTATTTGGTCTACTAAAGGCCGAAGTTCCTTTACATCTTTTTTTGATTTATCCCCGACAAAGGCCTTAAGTACGGAATTTATAAAACTCATAGGTATGTTTCTATTAGTATTGAGAAGTGAAAAACTCTATTCTTCTTTATACATCCTCAATTTTATTGGTTACAGTCGATAAGTAAAAATCGACAGTGCATGTTCAACAAAAGGTATTCCAGTCTTTAAATTGGCGTGGAAATCATTGTTGGACTGCCAAAATTACATAAAAAAAAAGCCTCCAAGGAGACTTTTAAGTAGTAATTATGATATCGAATATTAATATTCGTCCTCGTTCCAGAGGTAATCTTCTTCGGTAGGATAATCGGGCCAAATCTCTTCAATAGACTCATAAATTTCGCCCCCTTCTTCCTCCATGGATTGTAGATTTTCTACAACCTCTAAAGGCGCGCCGGTTCTGATAGAGTAGTCAATTAACTCATCTTTACTTGCCGGCCAAGGTGCATCACTTAAATAAGATGCTAATTCTAATGTCCAATACATGGTAATAATGTGATTTTAAATTTTTGCAAAAATAATTTTTAAATGCAAACAGCCAAGATAATTCGTGATTATTTCGTCGTTTTTATCAACTTATTTCTGCATTGATAAATTGATAACGAAGATTTTATGGATTTATTAGTCTTTTTTTTCGGGTATCCATTTAATTTCCTCTGCTTGTATATCTTTAGACAATTTCCGTGCCAATACGAACAAATAATCGGAGAGTCGGTTCATATAGGATAGCACCACTTCATCAAAAGGTGCGTTTTGATGTAGCAGCACGGCTATGCGTTCTGCCCGTCTGCAGACCGTACGGGCTATATGACAGTATGACACAGTAGTGTGGCCCCCTGGTAGTATAAAATGCGTCATTTGTGGTAATGCGGCATCCATGATGTCAATGGCTTTTTCTAAAAACTCAATATCAAGAGCATTTATCTTTGGAATATTTAGGCGTTCCTTTCCATTTTTCAGCAACGCTTTTTCCGGATCCATAGCTAAAATAGCACCCACAGTGAAGAGCTTGTCCTGAATTTCCATGAGCTCTTTTTTGCTGTTTTCGGAAATTTGCTGATCTCTAATAAGTCCTAGCCAGGAATTTAATTCGTCTATAGTACCATAGCTTTCTATACGAATGTGATGTTTGGGGACACGAGTGCCGCCAAAAAGGGCAGTAGTCCCATTATCCCCTGTTTTGGTATATATTTTCATCTATGAGGTTAAAAATTAAAGTTGCAAAGGTGATGGATCAGTACTATTCTATTACTCATCTTTCTTTTCACGTTTGTAATCGGACATGAATTTTCGTGACCTTCTATCCTTTGACCTGCCTCTGTTTTTAAAGACTATCCATAAGTATAAAACCGCTAAAATTCCGAATACTATATAAATTGTATTATTCATAACATACTACTTTTCTTTTAAAATTAAGGATTATAGCCGTATTTTAAAATGTTGTTTTGCCTGCTCGCTTCTAAAAAACACAATTCCACAATAGAATAAATCCAAGGTAACCTTTGATTGCGCCATCAATTTTATCTGTTTCCAATTGGAAGCATTTTTTTTGGAATGATGTATTCCTTTAATCAGTAACATACTATCATTATGAAATTGATTTTCTGCTATTTTTTTATAATGGATATCACCTTCTTCGGCATAAATCAAGTCAAATGGCACATGGGTAAAGGTAATATCTTTGTTGAGGATGCGAATCTGAGCCTTAATCGTTTCCGAATCGTTTACCAGGCCAATTTTCTTAAAACCGAAATAGGAAATACTTTTTAGCAGCACTTCTTCGGTAACGGGTAATTTTCTTTCTGTTTTTTTATACAGGCATTTGGTTATGAAGTTAAATACAAATGGCGAATGCACCCCATGTTGATTCGTGGAAGAGAAAAGAAATTGGATATAGCTTATAAATCGATACAATGTAAAAGTGCAATTTTAGCCAAATGTACTAATACCTTTGTATTTGAAACCTATTGAATTTTGATGGAATTTGATAGTGGATACCCAAACCTGCCAAATGGCAGGTAGGGTCCACCCGAGGGGATAATATTTTTGATTATGCCATTTTAGCGGCGTTTCTCTTCGTGTAGAAAGAAAGTTCTTTTTTTATTCTGGAATTTTTGAATTTGTACAACCGTGCAACTTCAGTTTTCGTTTCCAACTTCAATTCGTAAGCAGTTTCGGTAACGATGCTCATCTCCACAGTCTCTACCTTAACATCGTTAGTATTGTCCTGGGCATGGGCTGCAGTTCCGATGAAGAAGATAAAGAAGATGGTTGCTATTGTTTTCATGACTTGCGTTTGTTACACTATTATAACTCGCACAAGTGTATTTTAAAGGGTTTGGATTCGTCCAAAAACACCTATTTCTCGTTATCCGGTACAAGCTTGGACGAAGTGTAAAATTCGCTCGATTAACAGCACAAGCCACCAAATCAACTTACCGAAAAAAGAGGTAGATAAACGGTAAATGAAGTGTTTGACAACACGGAAATTTTGTTTTTATCCTTCCATTTGGGCGGAAAGTTCAAACCATCGTTCGGTTTTTTCATCAATAGTATTGGAAAGCTCTCCCAATTCTATAGATAATGCCGCAATTTCGTCCCCGGAGAGGTTGGGATCTGCAAATTTACCTTGGAGTTCAACCTTCTTGCTTTCCAGTTTTTGGATTTCCTTTTCCAGCTGTTTGTATTCCTTTTGCTCCATATAGGATAATTTGGGAGCATCATCGGTTTTCTTCCAATCGGTTTTGGAAGTTTCGTTTTGTGATTTTTCCTCACGTTGCTCTAGGACCTTACTATCCTCGTATGCCCTATAATCCGAATAATTACCCGGGAAATCCTCAATTACCCCATCGCCCCTAAACACAAATAGATGGTCTACGATTTTATCCATAAAGTAACGATCGTGCGAAACTACTAGAAGACAACCTTGAAAATCCAACAAAAAACTTTCCAGTACGTTCAGGGTAACAATATCCAAATCGTTCGTAGGTTCATCCAGAATCAGAAAATTTGGGTTCTGTATAAGAACAGTGCACAAATAGAGCCGTTTGCGTTCCCCGCCGCTAAGCTTGTCTACAAAGTCATATTGCTTTTTACGGTCAAACAGAAAACGTTCCAGTAATTGCTGCGCCGAAATTTGCTTGCCTTTCATCAATGGAATATAATCCCCGAATTCCCGTATGACATCTATTACCTTTTGTCCTTCCTTTATTTTGATGCCTTTTTGTGTATAGTATCCAAACTTGATGGTTTCACCAACGATGACTTTTCCGCTATCAGGTTGTTCCCTGCCCGAAAGTACATTTAGAAATGTGGATTTGCCCGTTCCGTTCTTTCCAATTATACCGATGCGCTCTCCTTTGGTGAAATTATATTCAAATTTGTCCAGTATCGGTTTGTTTGGATAAGACTTGGAAACCTTTACAAGCTCAATGATTTTACTACCCATGCGCTCCATGTTTAGCTCCAATTGTATCTGATGCTCTTTTCTGCGTTGGCTCGCTTTTTCTTTTATGGTGTGAAAATCATCAATTCTGGATTTTGACTTTGTTGTACGTGCCTTGGGTTGACGGCGCATCCAAGTCAGTTCCTTTTTAAAAAGCAATTCGGTTTTATGCTGCTCTACGGATTCCTGCTCAATACGCGCTTCCTTTTTTTCTAGATAATAAGAGTAATTTCCTTTATATGGATAGAGAACACCATTATCCAATTCCAAGATTTCATTACAGACGCGCTCCAGGAAGTAGCGATCGTGGGTTACCATAAAAAGGGTCAGGTTTTCCTTGGCAAAATATTCCTCTAGCCATTCTATCATTTCTAGGTCCAGATGGTTGGTAGGTTCGTCCAACACCAACAAATCAGGTCTGTTAATAAGTGCGTTGGCCAATGCCAAACGCTTCTTTTGTCCTCCTGAAAGTTTACCAACTTTAGCATTAAGGTCCTCGAGTTTCAGTTTAAATAAAATCTGCTTGTACTGGGTCTCAAAATCCCAGGCTTCAAAACGGTCCATGGCCTCAAAGGCTTTTTGATAAGCATCTGCATCCTCTGGATTTTCCAACGCTTTTTCATAGTTGGAGATGACCTGCAGTATTTCATTATCCGATGCAAAAATGGTCTCTTCCACCGTTAAATCAGGGTTAAGTAATGGTTCTTGTGCCAAAAATGAAACCCGGGTGCTTTTACGATAGTTTACCTGTCCAGTATCTGGTGTATCCGCTCCAGAAAGGATATTTAGAATGGATGTTTTCCCACTACCGTTTTTGGCGATAAGCGCTATTTTCTGGTCTTTGTTTATGCCAAATGACAAGTTTTCAAAAAGGACCAGCTCGCCATAGGATTTAGAAATGTTTTCAACGGTCAATAAGTTCATAGATGGAAAGCTCGATTATACGATGCTCGGATTTTTAGAATGTTTAAAATACCAGAATAGATAGCTATATCTAGCAGTCTGCCCTATTAGGATGAATACCAGTAAAATTGAAAAAACCTGGATTCGCAATATCCACAGCAAACACATAATGAATAGAAGAACGATTAGTGCCATACCATATTTGCCAATCCATTTGGGTGCTTGTTTTTTAAAAAGATAAAAACCGACAACCAAATTAGGCGCAAATGCCCAGAGAAAATTAAAATTCATTTTGGTGGCATTGTGGTCCGTAAAAAACCACAAAAACAAAATGAGAACCCCAGCTAATCCGGTGGATAGAAAGAGAAAAACATCAACCCATCGTGTTCTGCTTTTCGAGTTGAAATCCTTATAGGTAATTAATAGAATTGTAATCATTACCACGGATAACCAAAATAAGGGCGTAAGTAGAAAAAGGATGTTGTCTTCTTTAGGTGGTATATCCAATAAGACGGCTTCGTCCCTTACTATTGGTTTCCCGTTCAGGTTGGTGTGTTTCATCTGTTCGTACACATAAAGCGGCAGGAATAAATGCTCATACGGAGTCGCCTTTCTATCAATGACAGCTCCTAACGCCAAATCGATACCAAAATTGGACCATGAGTTTACTTCCAAATTCTGATGAATCAATTGCCGGAAGGTATAGTGGTTTTTGAGATATGAATAATCGAACTGTAACCCCGGACCTAATGTTTTTTCAAACACTTCAGGAATTTTTGTAGCACAGTTTTCAAAAAGAAAATCGTATTTGTAGAATCGATTTTGAGGCAGTAAGTTGGTTTCCAGAAACGCTATTATCCCTTTTTTCTGCTCGAGATTCAAGTTCAATTCCTGTTCTCTAATCCAACGTTGTTCTTGTACATAACCTCTTTCAAAATAGACGTATGGGTAACGGGTAATGGTGTAGTCTAACTTTCCACGGACAAAATTCAGATAAAAATTAGGGTCTTCAAAGTTATAGGTTCCGTAACCGTAGACTTCATCAATTCCCAAAGTAGGGTCCTGCAAGCGTATGGCACTATGTCCAAACTTAGCCGCCAAATCCTCTCCGGTACCAACGGTTAGTAAGCTGATTTTGGAAAGGGGGGAGAGCTCGGCTTCTTGGGAAAAACCAAAAAAACCCTGTAAGAACAAAAGGAATAGAACAACAATTTTCTTTATCATGTAATCATGCATGCTTACCGAGTACAAAGATGCGAATAATAAGAGATTTAACCGATAACCAAATGAATTGTATTATTTTTAGGATACTTAAAAAGAGACACGCATGCGAAAACACATTCCAAATTTTATCACGCTTTTAAATGTTTTTTGTGGCTGTGTTGCAACGGTTTTTGCGGTATTGAATCAGTTAGAAATGGCAGCTTTGTTTGTAGCCCTAGGTATTTTCTTTGATTTTTTTGACGGATTGGCAGCACGTGTGCTCAATGTGAAAAGCGAATTGGGTCTGCAATTGGATTCCCTTGCAGATATGATTACCAGTGGTTTAGTGCCCGGAATTGTAATGTACCAGTTGCTCTCTATGTCCCAAACCGGAGGATGGGGTCTAGGTGGAGGTGCGGAAGTAGCTAATGGTTATAGAGTATTTGTTATAGAATTCGCTAGTTTCTGGCCATTTGCGGGATTTATCATCACTATGGCTTCTGCCTATCGGCTGGCGAAGTTTAATCTGGATGAAAATCAAGTGTCATCCTTTATTGGTCTGCCAACCCCTGCTAACGCATTATTAATTCTCTCCTTGCCGCTTATTTTATTTTATCATAGCAATAGCATTCTTAACGAAGTTATTTTAAACCAGTGGTTTTTAATAGGACTTACCTTATTAAGCGCCTTTTTGCTCAATTGTAACCTGCCTTTATTTGCGCTCAAATTTAAAAATTGGAGTTTTAAGGATAATGCGTTACGCTATATTTTCTTGATTGTTTCCTTGGTGCTTTTGGTAACGATGCAATTTTTGGCAATACCCTTTATTATTGGTTTCTATGTGTTGAGTTCATTTATACAAAGATTTGTTTGAGGGTAGAAAGCACTAGTGGAATACATAACCTATTTCTTTTAAATGTCAAACGAGAAAAATCCGGACACTATAGAATTTTGGCTTCGAGGGCCTGTTGAAGGCGTTCCAGCACTTTTACAACCAGCCGCCCATGCGTTGCTACAATCTGAAAAGGATTTAGGTGAATATACAAAGGGTTTTCCTCAAGAATTGCTGTGGGAAAAAGTTGGAGGTAGGGCATCCGTCGGTTTTCATATGCAACACATTACCGGGGTGTTGGACAGGATGATGACCTATTCGGAAAGTAAGGCCCTATCAGAAGAACAGTTTAACTACTTAGAAACGGAAGGTTTGCGTGATGATAATCTGAAAGTTGACTACTTACGGGAACAGTTTTCCGACCAAGTATGCAAAGCTTTAGGGTACTTCCAAACTATTTCCGATGAGAAATTAAAGGAGAAGCGGACAGTAGGAAGAAAAAAATTGCCCTCAACGGTCTTGGGTCTGTTATTTCATGCCGCGGAACACAGTCAACGCCACATAGGGCAGCTGTTGGTGACGGCAAGTATTTTAATCCACGACTATGAATAAAACTTTAAGCGTAAGTTCATTTTGAAATTAAAACCCAGGATAGTCCGGTTAAAAGCTAAAAAGCTTGTAGGTCAACAACTAACCATGAGTTTGATCAACAATTTGACAGGGGTACTTTGGACTAATTTTAGATTTAAAACAGCCAAAGTCCAGAATAGGATAGGTGTGGATTTTATATCCATGCAAATCTATTCAAAGGACTACTTTGAAACTTTTATTCCTCAACGTGAATTCCAAAAATGGGCTACTGTTGAGGTAAGCAGTTTTGATAATCTTCCCGAAGGTATGGAGGCATTTACGCTAAATGAAGGAGCGTATGCCGTTTTCGATTATAAGGGTTCAAGTGCCGACCCTACCGTTTTTCAATATATTTATAATGAATGGTTGCCCAATTCTGAATATGAATTGGATGATCGCCCGCATTTTGAGGTCTTGGGAAAGAAATATAAAAACAATGACCCTACTTCCGAAGGGAAAATTTGGATTCCGATAAAGAAAGCATGAATCAACAGCTAAAAGCACCTTGGTATTACCTTTTCTTGCTCATTATGGCCGGCGAGAGCGTTTTTATACTGCCATTTGTGCTTGCACGGGTTTTTAGGCCTACTGTGTTGGACGTCTTTGGGCTGGATAATGTACAATTGGGATTTTGCTTTTCGGTCTATGGAATTGTCGCCTTGGTTTCTTATCTTTTTGGAGGTCCTCTGGCCGACAGATTCCCTCCACGTAAACTAATCGCCGTAGCCCTTTGGATGACTGCTTTGGGCGGATTGGTTTATGCGACTTTTCCAAGTTATTTCGTATTGAAGGTATTATATGGCTATTGGGGCTTTACGACCATATTCTTGTTTTGGGCGGCGATGATAAAAGCTACAAGGGTCTGGGGCGGAACAAGTTCCCAAGGCAAGGCTTTTGGATTTTTAGATGGTGGTCGTGGTTTGGTCGGTGCCTTGTTCGGGGCCATGGGCGTATTGGTTTTTTCAATTTTTATCACTTCAGAAATTGCTGAAGCCACTTTGATGGAGCGTAAGAAGGCGTTTCGTTATGTGATTTTGGTTTCGTCAGCGATTGTTATGCTGGTCGGCGTTTTAGTTTGGTTCTTTATGCGGTTGGATCGTAAAGTGGAACAAGCAATCATTCTTGAGAAGATAACCACTTCCCAGATAAAAGAGGTGCTGCGTCTTCCAGCTGTGGGACTATTGATGATAATTATTCTTTGTGCTTATGTAGGCTATAAAATTACCGATGTTTTTTCGCTTTATGCACAAGACGTTATGTTGTACGATCAGGTAAAATCCGCCCAAATAGGCACATTTCTTTTATTCATCCGCCCCG
>CAWKFV010000002.1:0-257540 GCA_963848865.1 uncultured Flavobacteriaceae bacterium
TTTAGCCCAGCCTCTAAGAGGTTTTCGTACAATCGAGGCGATAAAAGCATATATTCTTTCTGTTGCAGGTTCACTCCCATACGAAAAGCTACTAAACGAAAGTAAGTTGCATTCCCGACTTCGTCTATATCTACCTTAAAAATTCTATATTTAGATACATCAATCAAGTCCGTTTCCTTGAGTAGCGGCGCGAGTGTGTTGCTAAACGAGACGTCGTTCAGGTTTCCACAAACAACAACATTTTGTTTACCCTCGGAAAGTAACCTATAGTAAAAATTGGCAACGTGAGCCGCTTGCTCTTTTCTTTTATCTTCGTTTGTTTCGGATAATTTGGTGTCTACAATACTAATTTCCTCGCCGGAGGGTGTTACGATAGTATATTCAGGACACTCAATATCAAATAAAGGATTACCTTTATGATGAGTATCAAAGAAATGGTTTTTCTACTTCCAAGTGTCCATATTGAATATGCAGTTCAATCCGTCCACAATTTTATAAGAATAGCCACATAGGATCATTACCGCTATGAGTTCCCCGTTCGACACATAGCGTCCGAGCTTTCTTTCCGCCTTATGTTTTAAACCATAGCTGCTCTGCCGTTGATTGAAGCGAACCCTGGGCGGCGGAAAATAGGTTTGTATGTAGTCCTCGATGTCCGTTAGTTCCGCGAGTATGATTTGGTCCTCCGGTTTGGTCGACCCATCAAAACCATTTTTAGTGAGGCTGCGTGGAAGTTGTATTGCCATAACATTACAATTGAAGAGTTGCCCATAACAGGGGATGTTGGCTTGCGGCCTGCTCCCTTTTTTTGACTGAAGGGTACAACGGCCATTTTGCACGACGTTCCGGCCACATCGCTCTACGGTTCAATCCGGATTCGAAGCCTACCGTGAAAAGTTTTGTGGATAATAACAGATAATCTTTTTGTCGGATATTGACTCCCTGACGGTAGGCGCCCATCCGAAAATAGGAGGCATCTTTCCCTTCGTCCGTGTCCACATTGAAATGAGTGTATTTGGAAATATCTTTGAGGTCGCTATCCTGAATTAGGGGTGATAAGCTATCGCTATAGGATGCATCGTTAAGCGTACCACAGATGAGGATATGTTCTTCGCCATCGGCAATTTTAGCTTCATAGAGAGTAGCTACGTATTCCGCCTGTCGTTTCCGCCTTGGTTCGTCGTCCTTGGAAAATTGTACGGAAATGACGTACACTAATTTTACATCAGGGGTCACGATTCCGTATTCTTGACAATCGGACTCGAACAGTGGTCCACCGTCCCAATCCTTTTCCGTGGAATGACTTTTTACCGTATCCAAACGATACCCATTCTTGGTCATCACCCCCATTGCCAACCCACGATCATCGTTCCCCTCCAATACCAATACTTGTTCGAAGGGTTGGATTCCGAGTTCGGGAAGGTACAACTGGTTGAAGAGATCCAAGGTCGCTCTGTCCTCAACTTCCTGTATCAGCAAAATATCGGGGTCAGCTTCTGCAACCAATCGGGCCTTGTTTTGAATGGCCTCGGAGGAAATGGGCAATGTCCGTAACGGTATCCATCCCCTCCAGTTAGTTCCCTCAGAGGCCCTTTCCTCTTGGGAGTAGTTACATTCCTTGAGGTAGAGGCCTCCGTTACGTTTGCGCAGGATGCCATAGGCATGGGGTTCGGTACGTTCAAAACCCAAGAGAAAGGAAAGTTCCCGGATGCGTTCGGTGTCCCTTTCCGTTTTTGTACTGTTGTGCATAAGCGCATCCAGTTCGGAGACCCAATCGGTTACACATTTATTGATACTTGTTTGAATCAGGCTTTTGTCCCTATGGAAGAGGTTTTGGATGTTGATACTTGCTATTTTCATATGCTGTTGTTTTTATGTTATTAGGGTTGTGGTTTTTTAGATAAAAGTGACATCGTCAGCGTTTGTCCTTAGTTTCTTTGTCGAAGGCAATGAGGTTAAATAATTGTCGCATTCGGCTACGGACCCTGTTTCCATATCTTTCTTCGAGTTCTTGTGCATTGAGATTTGTGGTTGCATGTGTTGTTATCTCACTACTTAAAAAAAGCTCATGCCTAGATAGAATAATCTCGCCCAGAACATTACAATCCTTGCCAAAATACCGTCCCATAGGTTCTACCCCTAAATCATCGAAACAGTAAAAATGACCGTTGCCAAAGTCTTCAATGATTTTATATCCGATATGATTGAACGTAAAAGTGACATTTCGTGCCGGGATGACATCGTAAGGTCGACGATGGGGCACGAGATGACGGAACAATTTCATTAAGCTCGTCTTACCACAGCCGACTGGACCTGAGAGCAATATTCCCTTATCAGGGTCTATCCCCAGTTTTCTGCAACTCTCAAAGTCCCTGATAAAGTAATTGGCGAGTTTGAAGAGGGTTTCCCTGTCCTCCTCATGAATTTGAAAATTCCTACCGAACAATAATTTTCCTTTAGCATCCAAATAGCGTAAAATTTTTGTAAAATCATAACTTACTTTCTTGCCATCAAACTCCCCAAGGGAATATACAACCGCACCTTCGGTAATTTTAGAGGGGTTCAGCATAGTTTTTTCTAGATTTAGTCTTTAAGTGGTCATTCTCAAGATTGTTCCCATAAGTCCGCGTTCCATAATATGACACTACAGTCTCTTTCTGTGCTTCTTTTAATTCGTTGCCTTTTAACATCCAGTTTTCGGCGGTGGACTTCCAATCAACGATGGGTATTTTACCGCCAATTTTCCATCCTATGCCTTGGTAATGATTGTAGAATTTTTTACCCTCAGCTATGGGGTATTTTTTTTTCTTGAAATACTCGAAGCACTCTTTTTTATCTTTTGGCTGGCGAAGTACAGAGCCTTTGTTTTGTTTGATTTGTTTCTTATATAAGGTAAGTGGTACAGTTTTGGGACAGTAGGTGTCAAAAATGAAACGGGTTCGTACCATAATCCCGTTGCTATCAGTACAAATATGGGACACCCTGATTGTAGAATGATTCTTAGGGTTTCGTGAGGGAAGGTATTCGATATAACCCCAATCGGAAAGTTCACGTATCAATCTATGATAGGTGGAGCGAGATCCTATTTTAGCCATTTGCATCAGTTCTGTACGATTAGCGAAATAACCTTCAGCAAAATGGTGTAAGTTCCAATAATAAAATATTGCTAGATAAAGACTTATATGGCTACCATGAAGGCGATCGTCCGCATAAAAATCTGCAAATATTCCGTTTAAATGATGAATATAGTTCATGTAGTCTCTGTTAAAGGGTTTTCTTTATTGTCCACTAATATTTTTTCTATATCCTCTAAATCATAGAAGATGATTGTGCCGATCCTAGTAAAAGGAAGCGTGCCATTGAGCCTAAAATTTTGAAGGGTACCAGGGCTGATTTGAAGCATTTCCATAACTTGGGTGCTTTTGAGCCAAGTCTTTCGTATGACTGCTGCTTGCTGGTTATCAAGAAGTTCTTTTATCTGTTCGAGGAGTTCCAATTTAAATTCTATAAGGTCGTCGGTTGTAACAATACTTGCAGGCATATTTGTTCATTTCATAGCAAACGAGTCCATTTGACACCGTTTGCGGTTTGAGCAGCAAAATTGGAACAGATTATTGGAAATTCTTAGGGATGACATAGTTATTACCGATGAATTTTAACATTTCTGAAATTGATTTGATTTGGACTGCTTTAATCTATTTCAGTTTTGCATCAAAGTCTTTAAACCTAATTTCAAGCTGGTTTAAGGGTGAAATCGGAGGGTTAGGAGTTATACGGTACTACCTACGTAATCCGGGTATCGTTTCTGGTAAAAATTAGTGTGGATGTGTTTTTAATAATTGTTATTCATAGTGCATCTTGGTCACTCAACCATTTCCTGAAGTTGTCGATAAGTTTTTGCAGATATATCACCTTTTCCTTTCGGTTTTTTATATCATCCAACTTTCTATAAATTTCCTTAGGTTCTAATCCCATAATTGACGAAAATGCCCTAACGACCTCGCTGATTTTTGCAAATCCTTGGTCAAAACTATTAGAAGCTACAAGCGCATAAATCAGCTCGGCAGCCTCTACAGGCCTATCAGTATACCTAGTTGTAATATTCTCCTCGACTTTGGTATGATAATCCGTATCTGAATGTATCCGTATACTTTCGTTTTTTAGATAAGCAACGTACAATCCCCATCCCCTTATCTTAGCAAGGATGAATCCTTTGTCCGTATCGAAATACTCGTCCTTCAGATAGGGATATCGGTGCATCACCGCATTGTGTTTAAGATGTTCCCGGGTAAAGTAAAAGGGATCTAAATGGGTATTTTTAGAACGTACATAAATAAGAAAATCTATTTGTTTGGACAAGAACTCGTCAACCCTTGTAACTTGTTTTTTAAGGTATTTTAGGCGTTCTTGTTTGTTGTTTTTAGGTTTGTTGACAAGATAGGAACTGACCTCCGTATAGTAAATTAAATAACCCATAGGTTCCACGTAAATTTCCTTAAAGAAATAAACTTCCTCTTCTTGGTCCTTAAAACCATGAACCACAATTGTGTTGCGCATGTTATTTAGTGTTTGTGTACACAATTTATGGCATGTCTCGATTTCTGTATAAAAATCGGGGGTAGTCAATTTCAGTCGGCTCAGCTCAATACTGAACTCTGCTAATAATTTTTCGTATAACATATCTTCGAAACGGTTTGGTCATTATCGAAAATCTGTTGGTCAGTTATTTGCTAGCGGTGTCCTTCAAATCATACTTTGTTAGTGTATTTACTAACTGATTTTTGATGCTAGGTAATAGCCTATTCAATTTTAAAAAAATTTTTTTTTTTAGACCGATTTGAAAAGGTCATAGTGTTTGACACTACTTATAAATATAATTTGAAAACCTAAAAAGAGTGATAAATTTTCCCGTATTCATCTACGGGTTGACCCGTATTTTAGTTATACGCCTTCAAATTTAATAGAGGTTTGTTATAGATCAAGAAATATTGAAAATCTAGAAATACAAGTGTAATAAATATATTATATGTTAGATTTTCTTCGATTTGAAACTATCTAAAAATAGTCTTTTGTTCTCAACTTCAGTTTTTTTGAAGATATTCGAGGCATGTTTTGAGACGGTGCTCTCAGCAATGAAAAAGTCCTCACCAATTTGTTTGTAGGATTTGTTGTTAAGTATGGACATGGCGATTTCCATTTCTCTACGAGTGAGCCCTTTTCGATAAAATTTTGGTGTTAGTTTGTCCGCGTGCCTTTTGTAATAATTAAAGACCTTGCTCATTTTCCGTTGATGTCGCAAAAAATAATGGTATCGATCAATTTCTATGGCAGTAATGGCAAAAAAAGAGCTATTCACAATCGGAAAAGTTAACCATTGATAATCCCCGATTATGGTTAGAATGGGCAAAAATATCATACATAATAAACTCAAGAACGACAGCTTGTTACGCCGCAACACTAGGGGGTTTGAATTCTTTGGACTACTTATCCTATTATAGAATGCCCATAAGAAATAAAGACAAACTAAGGAAACGGGTATGATGAAAGCGATACGGGCAATGTTGATGGAACCCGTCAGATAATAGGGAAAAAGGAAAAGACCAAAAAAGCATAGGACGGCATAGACGCTAATATTGAAAATAGTTAAATGATAATTGAGGATACGTATATCATACTCTTTGTATATATAGTAAAACAGATAAATACCCATTGTCAATGCGACACCGTAAGTGATTATATATTGTAGAATAAAAGGACCTGGAAAATTAGCAATGGGTAAAAACCCTCCTGTAAGATTGTATAGCACGAACAAACTAGCCAATGTTAGATAGCTGTTCAAGTTGTTATATCTATGATTGTGCGATTGCACAAATGCAACAACTAGAAGAATTATATCCACCAATAATAGGAAAAAAGTCGTCCAGTGGATAGGGGTTCCAAACATACAATTGTATTAAGGGGTTGTATATTCAAACCTATTTTTATCTACGTTTTTAACTACCTTGTCCCAAGGGAAAATTTGACCTTGCATAGCGATATAGACTCCAGGCTCTAAAAATTTAATCACCCCTAGGGCGAAACCTAAATTAAAAGGAGCATCTGATTGTGGAGATTGACCCAATTCATAAGAACCCAACAAAACAATAGTTTTATTGAGAAAAAATCTACCTAGATATTGTGCCGTTTCAACCATTGATATTGTACCATGAGTAATTACAATTCTTTTAACATTGGTATTATTAATTTCTAGCTTCAATAAATTGAGGTCACCTGCGGTAATACATCTACTGTCCTTGGCGAATACGCTTTTTAACTTATATCCAAAAGTAACTTGTGCATTTTCCAACATTCTCTCAATGGTGTCGGAAATTGTTTTAGGGACTTTAAGTTCGTTTTCAAAATCCAATCCTCCTATCGTCCCTCCTGTAGTTAGAATTTGTATCATATCTTTAGTTTCTTAAATAATGAACCAGGTCGATTAAGCTATTTCCGTAAATTCTATTATCCATTTCTAGATAATTAAACCCCTAAAACGAGTTCAGGAATATCAAGGTAGCCGTTTCGTCTACTGCCACAACGCCCAAAATATTAACTACATAAAAATATAAGAATGTGTTTGGTATAAAGTAGCAATGGACACAATGACACCTTTTTAAATGGCAAAAAATCTAAAAGTAATAGTGCTCTAAGGTCAAGTATTTGATCAATGTTAATTTTCATTGATATTAATCAGTGCTTGTCTAAAAAAGAATTTTCTTTTAGAAAAAATTCATTGTTTAATACAAATTAAAAGAACGGAAAATAACTCCAGACGTAATTAATATGTTATTGTATTAGCTGAAAATATAAAATAATATATATCCTTCTTAAAAAGATATCTGCCTTTGACTTAATAAATACTGCAATCATTTGACATCAAATGACACTATTTTAGATGAAGAAGTGTTAAATAATGTTAAATCTTAAAAAGTGAGCCTAAAGTGAGCCTTCGAGAAAACAGAAAAGGCTTCCGTTTTAGCGGAAGCCCTGTATTCATTGTGTGGAGAATACCGGAGTCGAACCGGTGACCTCTTGCCTGCCAGGCAAGCGCTCTAGCCAGCTGAGCTAATCCCCCGTTTTGAGCGCATCAAAGGAAATACTTTTTATGCACCTATCAAAGTACATCCTAATCTTTCTTGGCACTAAGTATCAACACCGGTATCGGGGCGGAGAATTCCGACTTTAAAATGGTGCTTTTTTCCCAAAGTTTTTTAAAGAAACCCCTCTTTCGCCTAAATACGCACAATAAATCTGGATGTTGGGATTGAAAGTGTTCCATAACGCCGAGATACGTGGTAGCATTCTCGGTGATGGTAAGTTGGGAACTCATGTCCATCATTGCCGTGTTCACCTTTAAATCGTCATCCGAATATCCCGGGGTCTTTACCAACAACAAATTCACTTTTGCCCTATGTTTGTTCACAATGGTAACCAAAGGGTCCAGTATCCGCTTACGTTTAAGGATTCCTGACTTAAAAGCGACCAATACCGTTTTAAAACTTTGATACTTTGTACCCTTGGGCACCACAAGAGTTGGAATATCGGTCTGTTTCACTATCCTTCCAGAGGTGTATCCTAAATACAATTCCTCTTGAATATCATGGCTTCGGGGAGCCAGAATGATAAGATCTATACCTAGTTCCTTATCGATCTCATTAAGCCCGTCTACCAATTCCCCATTATAGGTTACCGTTTTTATATCTACTTTTTTTGAATCGATTTGATTGATTACACCTTTTAAACGTTCTTTACCACTTTCGGCTATTTTGTCCGAAATATTGGCCAACGTTCCGGTTTTCGTAGGGGCATTAAAAACTTCCATCACAAAAATATGGGCTCCAAAGTCCGTTGCAAAGTCTACAGCATACTGTAAAGTCTCATGGGCATCGGCAGAAGTGCCAATAGGAACTAGAATATTAGTCATAATAAGATTGTTGATTATTACTCTAAATTTACAATTAAAATAAATCCTTTTTATGATTCAACATGCAAAGATATCCGAAATTCCCGATATTCTTGCCATGACCGATGCCTGCAGACGCTATATGGACGCTCAAGGAATTTATCAATGGACCGACGGCTATCCCTCACAACATCATTTTAGGATAGATATAGAAAGACGAGAGCTATACACCTTAAGAATAGAAGATAAAATAGTAGGCTGTATTGTTGTTTCCACGCTTATGGATGAAGAATATAAATCTGTAAAATGGCTCACTCCAAATAAGAATAATATTTATATCCATCGCCTAGGGGTGCATCCCTCCTACCAAGGAAAGGGATATGCACAACAATTAATGACATTTGCAGAAGATTATGCCAGAAAAAATAAACTTAACTCCATTAGGTTGGATACGTTTAGCAAAAATCAAAGAAACCAAAAGTTCTATGAGAAACGCGGCTATAAAAAATTAGAGAACATTTACTTTCCCAAACAAAGCGAATATCCCTTTCACTGTTATGAACTAGTATTGTAAACGAAGCTCCTTGAAAACCGTAATCAACTACAAAAAAATAAACAATCTTGCCATACCGGCTACCATTGCCGGAATTGCTGAACCCTTACTATCCATTACAGATACCGCAATTGTTGGTAACATTCCCGTGGACGGACTGGAATCCCTCGCCGCAGCAGGTATCGTAGGGTCCTTTCTTTCCATGTTGATATGGATTTTGGGACAGACCCGTAGCGCAATCTCGGCAATCATATCGCAGTATTTGGGTGCAGGACGGCTGGATGAAGTAAAGACCCTTCCCGCGCAGGCTATCTTTTTGAACATAGGGCTGAGTATCGTTATTCTCCTATCCACCGTATTTATCGTAGAAGAGATTTTTCAATTGATGAACGCCTCGGGAAAGATTTTAAAGTACTGCATCAGTTATTACTCCATACGGGTCTGGGGATTTCCGCTAACGCTTTTTGCCTTTGCCGTTATGGGGATTTTCAGAGGGCTCCAAAATACCTATTGGCCCATGGTTATTGCTATTGTTGGTGCTGTTCTAAATATTATACTTGATTTTATCCTGGTCTATGGTATAGAAGGCCTGTTAGAACCATTATACTTGGATGGTGCTGCGTATGCCAGTGTCATTGCCCAAGGGGTTATGGCAGTGATGGCATTTGTACTGTTGATTACCAAAACCGACATCAGTCTTAGGCTTAGATTCCCATTACATCCAGAACTGGGACGTTTAGTAGTAATGAGCCTGAATTTGTTCGTGCGGGCCATAGCCTTGAATACTGCATTGATTTTGGCCGTTCGTGAGGCTACTGCACTGGGAGATAAATACATTGGTGCGCACACTATTGCTATAAATATTTGGTTGTTCTCCGCCTTTTTTATTGATGGCTATGGTGCGGCGGGAAATATAATGGGCGGAAAGCTCTTAGGGGCCAAAGATTACGATGGGCTGTGGCTCTTGGCAAAAAAAATAGTGAGGTACGGCCTCTGGGTAAGTTTAGTGCTCATGCTTTTAGGGTTTGCCTTTTATTATCCCATGGGAAGGATGTTTTCCAAAGAGACCATAGTACTGCAAACGTTCTACAGCATCTTTTATATCATTATTATTGGTCTTCCCTTAAACACTATTGCTTTTGTTTTGGACGGACTATTCAAAGGCCTAGGCGAAATGAAATACCTTAGGAACACCTTGCTTTCCGCAACTTTTCTAGGTTTTGTACCTACCCTATTTCTGGCAAAATATTTGGGTTGGGGATTAACAGGGATTTGGATTGCTTTTACTGTCTGGATGATTATTAGGGGCGGTGCTTTGGTATGGAAGTTTAGAAGAAAGTTTCGGCCACTATTACAAAACGTTTAATTTTGTTTAAAACAGGAATGTATGGGTACAGATAGGGAAAATGGGAGTCTTTATACCAAAATTGATGGTAAAGTAGCAATTGTAGAATTTGGCCATCCCGCAAGCAATTCGTTTGTAGCGGAACTTTTGGATAGATTGACAAAGGAATTAAACAAACTTTCCGATAACGATGCCATTACTGTAATCCTACTAAAATCCGAAGGGGATAGGGCCTTTTGTGCCGGAGCTTCTTTTGATGAGCTTATGGCGGTTTCCAATTTAGAGGAAGGTAAAATTTTCTTTAGTGGTTTTGCCAACGTCATCAACGCGATGCGAGCGTGTAAAAAAGTAATCGTGGGTCGCGCTCAGGGAAAAGCCGTTGGTGGAGGTGTTGGTTTGTTATCGGCATGTGATTATGTATATGCATCAGTAGAGGCTGCAGTTCGGTTGTCCGAATTAACTATTGGTATTGCACCATTGGTTATTGAACCGGCGGTAGAACGTAAAATAGGTCTTGCTGGACTGTCAGAGTTATCTTTGGCCCCATCGGAATGGAAAAATGCCTATTGGGCCAAAGAAAAGGGTTTATACTCCCAAGTTTTTGATGATATTGCTACTTTGGATAAGGAGCTCGATTTCTTTGTCCGTAAATTATCCGAATACAATCCGGAAGCTTTGGAAGAGTGGAAAAAGGTACTTTGGAAAGATACCCAGCATTGGAACACCTTGCTAACGGATAGGGCAGCTATTACCGGGAAACTGGTGCTTTCAGACTTTACCAGAAACGCCCTTTCAAAATTCAAGAAATAAACAATATCCAAAAGAGCGAAACGTTCTACTTCTAAATTAGTTGTAATGGAATTTTTCAATTTTCTAAACGGCGACCTCGTGTTCCCAATTCTTGCGCTGTTGGTTGTGGTGATTTATTTTGTGAACCGAGTACGTAGCCGCAGAAAGTTTAAGCGTTAATATGAGCTTATCTGGTTTTTAGCCATCCCGTAATGCTTAATCTTTCCCGATGTGCTGGTTTTACCTCATGTTCTATCTTTTGGCTTTCAAAAATGACAGCTCTTCCCGGTAGTGGATAAATGACCACTTCAAACTCCTCACCATTTTCATTGTTTAAATAGAGTACAAGTTCCCCTCCATGTTCTGGCAACCAATCGTCTTCATTTAAATAGCAGACTAGAGAAAGTCTTCTTCGGTCATCATTTTGAAATGTGTCCAAATGCCTTTTGTAAAATTTTCCCTTGGGATAAACGGCATAATGAAATTCCTTTCGCAAAATTCCCAAAAAACAAGTTTTGTTCAAGTAAGCGGACAAATCGTTTATACGGTCAAAAAAAACCTTTTGAATAGAGTTGAGGTTACCTTCGTCCATCCAAAGAATAAAATCGCCCCTAATTTCCGTTTTTATCAATTCGTTTGTCCTGTTCCCGATAGCCGCCTTTTTAAAAAGGTCCTCGTCATAGCATGCAAGTAAATCGGACCGTAAATTATCAATGTCAGTAGTAGGAATAAAATCATCAATAATGCTATAGCCCTTAAACACTATATCATCTATAAGTTTTTCATAGAGTGCATTCTTCTCAAACTCCAATTGTTCTACCAATCCAGCCATATAGCTATTATTAAAAAGCCGACAAATGTAATTCTAAAAGCAATTGGTTTTACAAATTTAAAACTCGTGTCAAATCAATGATGAGTTTTTGGTAAATTCCGGATTATCAATTACATCAAACTTATAATTTGGCTGGGTTTATATGGCTACTGATATCCCGCTGCCTGTAATTTGAAGAGTTCCGCATAAAGTTTTTGATTATCCATCAGTTCCTCATGGGTGCCGAGTTCCAAGACCCGTCCTTCGTCCAATACCAAAATGCGGTCGGCCATACGTACGGTACTGAATCTGTGGGAAATAATAATACTGGTTTTACCCTTGGTAAGTCCTATAAAGCGCTCAAATACCTCATATTCCGCTCTAGCATCCAAGGCAGCAGTAGGTTCGTCAAGAATCAAAATGTCCGCATCTTTCATATAGGCTCGGGCCAAGGCTACCTTTTGCCATTGTCCACCGCTTAGTTCCTGCCCTTTCTTAAACCTTCTGCCCAATTGTTGGTCAAGACCGTTCTTCATTTCCTGAACCACTTGATTGGCAAGACTTTTAAACGCGGCATCCTCAATTTTCGGTGCATTTTCCAAAGCATCAATATTGCCTACCGCAATATTCTCCCGTAACGTAAACTCATAGCGGAAAAAATCCTGAAAAATAACCCCAAAACGCCTTCGGTATTCCACTTTGTCAAAAGAATCAATATCAATTCCGTCCAATAAGATAGTTCCTTTTGTAGGACGATAAAATTGAAGGATTAGCTTAATAAGTGTGGTCTTTCCCGCTCCGTTCTGGCCAACAAATGCCATCTTCTCACCCACTTTTAATGAAAACGATATTCCTTTTAAAATTTCAACTTCGCTATCGGGATAGGAAAAATGCACATTTTGAAATTCAAATCCGGTTTCAATTTTCTCGGGCATTGTTATATACTCCTTACTAGTTTCGGCTGCTTTTAAATCGATAAAATCAAAATAATCCTGTAGATAAAGTGCACTTTCGGAGATACGGGTGAAGCGGGAAAAAAAGGCTTGCAGATTGCTTTGCAGGCGGTTAAAAGAGCCCGAAAGAAAGGTTAGTTCCCCTATGGAAATTAAACCGTTAAGCGTCCGGTATATAATCAGCACATAAGCACCATAATATGAAATAATTCCCAAAAGGTTAAAAAGCCCGCCTAAAAGACTTTGCCGTATGGCAAGTTTCCTATTTAGCTTATAGTAGCTATCAGAGAGCGTTCGGAAACGTTTGGCGATAAAATCGGTCAGCCCAAATAACTTTATTTCCTTGGCGGTTTGGCTATTGGCCCCAATATATCGTAAGTAATCCAGTTCCCGACGCTCGCTTGTCCAACTTCGAGCTAAGGAATAACGGTCCGAACTGAACTTAATTTCATTGAGGAACGCCGGAATTACACTCAGTACTAGGAGAATAATCAGATAGGGTTCAAAATAAATGAGGGCACTGATAAGGGAAATAACGGAAATTACACTTTCCGCCTGGGAAAGGGTATTACTCATAAGTCCTACCCTGCTACTGGTCTGGGTGCGCGCCCTTTCCAGTTTGTCATAAAATTCCGGATTTTCCAGCTGCTCAAGGCTAAGCTCGTTGGTCTTTCTTATGATTTTTTCAGAAGAAGTATTGGAATAGAGATCTCCCATAAGACCATCTGACAAATTTACGATCCGGCCCAATACATCAGATACAATGGCAACGGCGAACTCAATGGCCACATATTGCCATAGAAGGGTAAAGCTCTTTTCATCGCTTGAAAGTTGATTAACAATTTCATCTATGATGAGCTTTCCGATCCAAAGAAGTACGACAGGGGCAAAAGCCTTTACCAAACGGGCAAGGATATTCACCATGAAAAGACTTTTAGAGGAATTATAGATTTCCTTGAAAAATCTAGGAATGGCCTTCCAAGCCCTAAAAGAATCTCTCAGTTTAACGCTATCCTGGTCTTTTAAGGATTTAGGTGGGGTTCTTGGCAATTTTTTGAGTTTGGATTGAGATTAATCTGCTGTAAAGCTAGCCATAAAATGTTTTCATACGGGATGACGATAATCTGATTTTTGCCCTAAAAGCCTATCTTTGCCCCATGTCAACGATAAGAATCACCAAGCAGTTTAATTTTGAAACCGGCCATGCCCTGTATGGCTATGATGGTAAGTGCAGAAACGTACATGGACACAGTTACAAACTCTCCGTTACGGTAATTGGAAAACCCATAACCGATACTTCTGAAGTTAAATTGGGAATGGTCATTGATTTTGGTGACCTGAAAAAAATCGTGAAGGAAGAAATTGTGGATAAATTTGACCATGCCACCGTTTTCAATAAAAACACACCACATGTAGAATTGGCAAAGGAACTAACGGATAGGGGGCACAATGTAATTCTTGCCAACTACCAACCTACCAGCGAAAATATGGTCATTGATTTTGCCGCTAAAATTAAATCCCGACTTCCTGAAAATATTGCTTTATTCAGCTTAAAACTCCAAGAAACGGAGACTTCTTTTGCAGAGTGGTTTGCGGCGGATAATGATAAAAACCTTATTTATTATAAAATAGGAAAGCCGAACAGTTAAACTGTTCGGCTTTCCATATTTGGTTAGCATTTTCTTATCTAAGCAAAATTTTCCAATATCTTGGAGGTTTCAAGGTCGTTCTTGATTTCATCCCGTTGTTCCCGGATAATTTCCTTTACACGATGTGGCACCATACTTTCTCCCAATATTTCATTGTATTCGGAAAGTGCCGCTTTGTCTCCTCTTACTGCTTCTTCTAGCATGGCTTCATCATTGTCGTTGGAAAAGAATGCTTTAATGTCCATCCAAGTTCTATGTGCTGAACCTTTTGCAGTACCATCAATTTCATTATCACCCGGTTTCCAGGGCAGGAGTGGCATTGTTCAAGGTTTTCATAAATACCTTTCTTTGTTTGGCACGTTTCTCAAAATAGTTTTTTACACCAACGTCCTTCGTGTTTTCAGCTGCCTTTTCAAAACCTTTTACTGCATCCTCGTTCTTCTCAATTATTTCTTTAATCTTGTTCTCTATTTTTTTTATATCGTTATTCATCTGAATTATTTTTAGCGGTAACATTATCGTCTACCGTTTTGACTTACTTTAATATAGGTATTTACGGAAGCACATCTTTGCTGGTACCCTAAGAAAATTGACGCAAATGCGAAAGCAATTTCGTATTCCTTTATATTTGTGCTACAGATGATCACCATAGAGCTGCCAAAAGGGAAAAGAGTATATTTTGCAAGTGACAATCATTTGGGAGCGCCCGATATGGAGCAAAGTCTCCCAAGGGAAAAAAAGTTCGTTGCTTGGTTGGAAGAGATAAAGTCAGATGCCGGAGCCATTTTTCTGCTAGGTGATCTATTTGATTTTTGGTTCGAATACAAGACCGTAGTTCCCAAAGGATTTACAAGAACCTTAGGCAAGTTGGCGGAAATTACCGACTCCGGAATTCCCATTTATTACTTTGTGGGGAATCATGATTTGTGGATGGACGGTTATTTTGAAGAGGAACTAAACATCCCCGTATTTCATACGCCTCAGCAATACACCATCAACGGAACTACTTTCTTTATTGGTCACGGCGATGGTCTTGGTCCACACGATAAAGGATATAAACGGATGAAAAAGCTATTTACCAATCCTGTGGCAAAATGGTTTTTCAGGTGGTTACATCCAGATTGGGGCGTTAAGCTAGCCCAGTATTTTTCTGTAAAGAACAAATTGATTTCGGGAGATGAAGATGCCAAATTCCTTGGAGAGGATAAGGAATGGCTTGTACAATATGCAAAACGAAAGCTGGAAACAAAGCACTATGACCATTTTATATTTGGACACCGACACCTTCCTTTGGAAATCGATTTAAATGGGAAATCCAGATACACTAATTTAGGCGATTGGATACATTACTATACCTACGCCATGTTTGATGGAAATTCACTCGCACTTAAAAAGTATCAGAAAGATTGAGACTACTTTCTTAAGGATAATGATTATGAAAAAGAGGTAGTTCATCGAACAAACATATTGTAATCTTTTTCCTACAACAAAAATCGGCCTGTTCACAACAATAATTTAAAAATTTAACCCTTCCATTATATATTTACAGTGTTATTAAGTTTTAGTGTTGACCCCAAATCTTCACGTTACCTACAAAAGTTCTTAATAACCTGAATCTTTAAAATACCTACTTTATAAAATGGCCCTTCCCACGGAAGGGTTTTTTTGTGGCTTTTATTCATTGGCCTCATGTTCATCTATATCTTTCTGTAAATCCAACTTTCTAAAAGATGGGGAAACAAACGCCGTTATCCCCACGGTCAAAAGCGTCATGGTTCCACCAAAGACAACAGCAGTGACCGTACCCATAAGTTTTGCCGTAACTCCACTTTCAAATGCGCCCAGTTCGTTGCTACTTCCAACAAACATAGAATTCACGGACGCTACCCTACCCCTCATGTTGTCCGGGGTTTTTAATTGAAGAATCGTTTGGCGGATAATCATGGAGACCCCATCAACCGCACCGCTCAAAAACAGGGCAATAACGGATACCCAAAAGTAGGTGGACAAGCCGAATACGATGATGCAAACTCCGAATGCAGCAACGGCCCAAAGCAATTTTTTTCCTGCATTTTTATGCAATGGGAATCGGGTGGAACCCAACATCATGAGTGCTGCTCCTACAGCAGGAGCCGCCCGTAAAACCCCAAAACCTTCTGAACCTACATGAAGAATGTCTTGGGCAAAAACCGGTAACAAGGCTACCGCACCACCAAAAAGTACTGCTATCATATCCAAGGTAAGCGCACCAAAAACTGATTTTGTTTTTAAGACAAACTGTAATCCCTCCCTTAAACTTTCAAAAACCGGCTCTCCAATCTTTGGATTAAGAATTGGTTTCTTAGGAATTCTAAACAATAATATCAATGCTACTACGGAAAACCCGAAAATGACGCACATAGACCAGTGTACCCCTATAAAACTTATGGAAAAACCTGCCAAGGCCGGACCCAAAACCGAGGCCATTTGCCAGGTTGAACTACTCCAAGTAGCTGCATTTGGGTATATTCGCTTTGGGACAATAAGTGCTATCAAGGAGAAAATTGTAGGGCCCAAAAATGCCCTAACCAGACCACCAACAAAAACCAAAAAGTAAATACCGTATAAAATGGTCTTGGTTTCCAATTGCGTTTCCATACTTGGCCAACTCAATAAGAACAGCCCAAAACTTACCACAGAAAAACCAAGGATACATTTCACCAAAAGATTACGTTTCTCCTTTTGATCAACAATATGGCCTGCGAACAATGCCATACCCACTGCGGGAATAACTTCCATTAGTCCTATAATACCTAGCGAAAGAGGGTCCTTTGTCATGGAATAGACCTGCCATTCTATCACAATAAACTGCATGGACCAAGCAAAAACCATGGCAAAACGAACCCCTAAAAATATATTGAATTCCTTAAAGCGTAGCGCCGCGTAGGGATCTAATTCCTTGCCCATATTCTAAATGGTAATTTCAATTCTGTTTCCTTCTGGATCTAGTACAACACTTTCATAATGACCGTCCCCAGTAGTTCTAGGCTCACCAACTACAGAATAACCATCCTTTCCAAGTGTGGCTGTTAGGTTATCCACTTCCTCTTTTGTACCTACGGAAACCGCAAAGTGACTAATTCCTAAATATTCTCCGGCGCTGTTCCCAATAGAAGGTATTTCAGGTTTTTGCATCAATTCTAATCGCGGTCCTTCGATAAAACTCAAAAAGTATGAGGTAAAGTTCTTTGCTGGGTTGTGATATTTTTGTCCGGATATTGCATTAAAATAATGTTCATAAAAAGCACGCATTCCTTCTATGTCGGCCACCCAAATTGCCATATGCTCTATCTTCATTTGATATCCCTTAGTTTTAATTGAAGACTTACATTCCCCTGCCACTCATTCTCATCAATGGAAAATACCGCACTAAACGGTTTCCTACTGGTAACCAAAGGTAATTTTTGACCCAGATTAAACCCTATACAGTCCATTTTATAGCTATCATTTTGTGTAACCGAAAGTTTCAGGTGTGCCTCTTCATGTCCCACACCTTTCGCATACCCCGTATCTACTAAATTCTCCGCCATAAATACCGGAGTCATATTACCTGGCCCAAAAGGAGCGAATTGATGCAAAATCCGCAGTAGTTTTGGCGTTATTTGATGTAGCTCTATCAGGGCATCCACCGTAATTTCTGGAACTAATAATTGCGGATCAATGGTTTCTTTGACCACTTTTTCAAATTGATGCTTAAAATTTTGGTATTGGTTTTCTTCCAACGTTAGCCCGGCAGCATATTTATGGCCTCCAAACTGTTCTATGTAGTCCGAACAACCCTCTAAGGCATTATAGACGTCAAAACCCTTTACCGATCTTGCGGAGGCAGCCAACTTGTCACCGCTTTTGGTAAATACCAAAGTAGGCCTGTAATAGGTTTCGGTTAAGCGTGATGCGACAATACCTATCACCCCTTTATGCCAAGAATCTTTGTAGACCACGGACGTGAATCCATCCTCTTCCTCATTTTTTTGAATCTGAATCAAGGCCTCCTGCGTAATTTCCTGGTCCAGACCTCTTCTATCCGTATTGAACTTTTCTATTTCCGCCGCGAATTTTGATGCCTGGTTGACATCCGTTTCCGTTAACAGGTTTACCGCATGCTGACCGTGCTTCATCCTGCCCGCCGCATTGATCCTTGGTGCAATTATAAAGACAACATCCGTAATGGTGAGTTCTGTTTTATTGATTTGATCAATTATCGCTTTAAACCCTATCCGTGGATGTTCATTGATAACTTTCAGGCCGTAAAAAGCTAATATTCGATTCTCTCCAGTTATCGGCACAATATCCGCACCAATGGCAGTAGCCACTAAATCAAGATATTGCGTTAAATCATAAATCGATTCTCCTTTACGAGACCCCAACGCCTGAATCAGTTTAAATCCTACTCCACAACCACATAATTCATCATAAGGATAATTACAATCATCTCTTTTTGGATCCAAAACCGCAATAGCATCCGGTAAATTCTCTCCCGGTCTGTGATGGTCACAAATAATAAAATGAATTCCTTATTTCCTTGGCATATTCAACCTTATCTACGGCTTTAACACCACAGTCCAATGCAATGATCAATGAAAACCCATTGTCCTCTGCAAAATCGATTCCTTTGTATGAAACCCCATAGCCTTCATCATAGCGATCCGGAATGTAAGTAGCCACATTTGGATAATAACTTAGCAGATAGGAAGAAACCAAAGCTACCGCTGTTGTACCATCAACATCATAATCCCCAAAGACCAAAATGTTCTCATTATTTTCAATGGCAGTTTCAATCCGGTTGACCGCAATATCCATATCCTTCATAAGGAAAGGGTTGTGCAAATCCTCCAATTGAGGCCTAAAAAAATGTTTTGCCTCTTCGTAGCTGCCAATTCCTCGTTGCAATAGTAACTGCGCTACCAATGCATCAACCTTTAGCTCCTTCGCCAATTGGTCAATTGCTTTAGAATCCGGTTTTGGTTTTATGGTCCAGCGCATTTTAAAGTTCAAGAGCAAGTATCAAGTTCAAGTGCAAAGAAGTATCTCCTTTGAACTACTTGAACTAACCTAAATCATTTTTTATTTTTAATTATGGTTGCTATAATTTTTATCAATTGTTCCACTTCGTCCAACAAGTGAGTTTTTTTTGATTCATTTCCGTAATTGACCTTAGCCAATATTTTAAGATTTACTCTTGATTCTTTTAGTTCCTTCAAACTAATTCCAGCTTTGTTAATGTAATCTTTATCCGTATTTGTTCCTTGTGCTTCTCCAAAATTCAAAGCGGCGCTTCCACCAGAACGTAACAATTGATTTCCATAATAATGACCTGTCATATCAGATGGTAAGTCCTTACAAAATAACGCTACATTCGCAGCAAAATCTACTAGTCTATCTTCTAAATCAAATTTTTTATCCGCCATTCATATTGAACTTGATACTTGCTCTTGAACTTTACTTATGATGAAACACCGTCTTTATCTCCAACTCCGCGAAACGTCTGAACATTTCCATGACCCCGCAATATTTTTCTACAGATAGGTCAACAGCACGTTGTAATTTTTCCTCTTTCAAATTACTGCCATGGAAATGATATTCAATGACTACCTTATCGTAGTATTTGGGATGTACGTCCGTAAGATTGGCAATGGTTTCTATATGGAATTCATCGACTTCCAATTTCATTTTCTTAAAAAGCCCGGCAATGTCCAGACCAGAGCATCCCGCTAATGAGGAAAGCATCAACGCTTTTGGACGCAAACCATTACCGTCCCCACCATCTTCTTTGGCAATATCTATCTTTAACGCATGTCCGGAAGGGTTGGTGCTCTCAAAACCCATATTCCCTGTCCATTTGGTGCTAATATGATTTGTTGTACCCATAATTTTTTGTTTCTTGTGATTGTACAAAAGTACAATAATCAGTCATGCCATTTAAAGCGGAATTGAGGACTTTGGTATGCTAATTTGAACCTGCCGGATGTAAAAGAAAATCTTAAACGATAAAAAATGCCTTTAGTAAACCCACTTGACCCTGGCCATAGTCCAGAAACTGCGGAACTTGCAAAATTCTTTAACGAGACCTTAGGCTTCTGCCCCAACTCTGTGTTGACCATGCAGCACCGGCCCGCGATATCGAAAGCTTTTATAAACCTCAACAAGGCCGTTATGGCCAATGAAGGTCGTGTTACTTCCGCCTTAAAACGCATGATTGCGTGGGTAAGCAGTAATGCCACGGGTTGCCGCTATTGTCAGGCGCACGCCATACGTGCCGCGGAACGTTACGGAGCGGAACAGGAACAACTGGATAATATTTGGGACTATAGAACCCACCCCGCTTTTTCAGAAGCGGAGCGGGCGGCACTGGACTTTTCATTGTTGGCTTCCCAAGTTCCTAATGGCGTTGATGCCGAAATTAAGGAGCGACTATACACGTATTGGGACGAGGGCGAAATTGTAGAAATGCTAGGTGTTATTTCACTTTTTGGTTACCTCAACCGTTGGAACGATTCCATGGGGACTTCAATCGAAGAAGGTGCAGTGGAAAGCGGAAATCAATATTTAGGTAAACATGGTTGGGAAAAAGGGAAGCATTATGGGAGTAGCTATTAGGAATTAAATAAGGCGTTTTACGAATTAGTTAGAAAGAAAAAGGCTCTGCTGCTGCAGAGCCTTTATATTGTTTTTGCCTACTTTATTTTAGGCGTTATTATAATAAAACCTTTCATGTACAATATGGTCTCCTTGCCATTGTTGTACGGCAACCTGTTCCATTTTCGCACGATTACCATCTTTAAAGGTTACATCCATAGTGGATTCTACAAAAGACGTTTTATCCTGTTCGTTCGAACCAATATTTTTGATATCCAATCCGTGAAATTCTTGAACACTGTTTAAAAATTGTTCTTCATACTCCCGACATTCTTTTTTACCTTTCCTGGTTCCCCTAGGTTCTGTCATAACTATGTCTTCAGCGTAATACTGATCAAAGGCATCTAACAATTTGCCCTGTTGCAATTGCTCATAAATATCCTGTGCTTTCTCTTTATAATTCATATCATTTAATTTTTAAGGGTTTATCCAAATATATAATATTTTTCTATACAATAGTTGTATATACAAATGTTTAACAAAGTCTTAATATTTAACAGGTCGAATTAACTATTTTTTTTCAAAACTCTTCTCCTTTTTCCTATACCTCCACCATTGGAACGACTAGCTGTGGCTTCAATTGAAGAAGGTACTGTGGAAGGCGGCTACTAATGTTCAGGAAAACATGGTTGAGAGAAGGGAAAGCATAATAGGTCTGTTTATTAATTGACAGTTATCGATTTCCTAAAATGTCACTTGAATTCCATTCGAAAAGTTTTTCATTTATCGGATTTCCATGACTGACTCTAGTTTACCAAATTATTGACAATACTTTTAAGGTAGTTTTTAAAAGAGTTTTCCATTACTTAATAATCTCTTCAACTCTTTCTCTCAACCCTTCAACAATCCTCCTCAAACCAAGGATTCTTTATCATCCAAAAACGATTGACCGGTGAGGGATGTGGCAAGGGAAAATACTTTGGCAAGAAGTCCTTAAAATTCAAGACGTTTTCCGTTAAATTCTTTTTGGATGCTTCCTTTAAATAATTGTCCTGAGCGTATTTACCGATCAAGAGAATCAATGCTACATTTTCAAATTGCTCCCAAACCAATTGGTGCCACAACGGTGCACATTCTTTTCGAGGTGGTAAGTCGCCTGTTTTTCCCTTTCCGGGATAGCAAAAGCCCATTGGTAAAACCGCAAAATTATCCGGATTGTAAAACTGCTCTTCCGTTACTCCCAACCATTCCCTTAGTTTTTTGCCGCTAGGGTCATCCCATGCCTTATTATGCTCATGCGCTTTTTTACCAGGCGCTTGACTTACTAAGATAATCTTTGATTTACTTGTGCCACTTATAATAGGTCTTGGCCCTAAAGGCAAGTGTTCCTTACAATATTCACAGGCTCTAATGTTGGAAAGAAGGTTTTGCATAGTCATTTTTAAACCGTGCCGATAAAATTCTTTAACAACCAAATCGTCAACATTCCCCAAAATGTACCAGTTGCCATACTCAAAATGGCCAGGACAATGGCGTGAGGCATCCATTTAATATTATAAGCGGCAGTAACGGCAGGTGCCGTAGCGATACCTCCCACATTAGCCATGCTTGCAATTGGCACCCATGCCATATTTACATTCAATAATTTCGCAATGAGCAACATAAAAACAAAATGGCCTACCAGCCAAACGACAAGAAATCCAAGAAAGGGAATGTTAAACCCTAACGTTGCAATCTGCAGCTTCAGTCCTAAGACGGCCATAACTATGATGATTAAAATGCTACCAGCTTTAAGGGCAAACTTAAAATTCCAGTTGGGAATAAAATTACTGAGAGTCAATCCTACAAATGATAACAGCACCACTTTTACCACAAAACTGTCGATTAAAAAATTACTTAGATACGACAATTCCTAGAAGGGTGAAGAACTGAGCCAAGGATTCCACCTTAATCCCTTTTCCATGCGTATATCTTCGGGAATTGCTATATCCGATATTTTAAACCACTGATTAAGTTTGGCACTTTTTTTAATGCTTTGGAACATTAGAATGGTCCAAATATTTACCAAAATATTGTCCATTACTAGCACGGTCAGAAAGATATTCTCCGGACATTCCACCAATTCCTTCAATACCAACTGACTGGTGCTACCCCCGATCCAACTACCCACTATTGGTGGGATGCCCATCCAGTACCTATCGGTCAACATTGTTTTGGATATGAGCTCTGTATCCGAAAAAAACAGTATGAGTAGTACTGGAAAAACTGCTATAAACAGGGAACCGGAAACAAAAACCAGTAAGGGTTTAAAACCTATGGCCTTCAATTGTCCCAAGGACAAACTACTCATGACCGCAATAATGGCCAAAGGAATAAAATAGTCCCTGCTGAAGTTATGGATATCGGCTTGTGAATAATCCACATTTAAAACAAAGGACATTATGGCCGGGATGATATAGGCCAGTAAAATTGCAGGAACCCAGTCGAATAGGGATTTGATATGCTTGTTTTCCCATCGGTCCAAGTAATAAACAGCTATGACCGTAAAAGCCGAAATGATCCATGGTGCTAACATGGCTTCAATGTAAGAAACTATTTCTTGCCTGCCACTATGATGACAATTTCTCCTTTAGGTGGTTTCTCGGTAAAATGATGTAGTACTTCCGATGCCGTTCCCCTAACCGTTTCTTCATATAGTTTGGTAAGTTCCCGTGATACCGAGATTGATCTATTCGCACCAAAATAGTCAACAAACTGCCCCAAGGTTTTTAAAAGCTTGTGTGGTGATTCGTAAAAAATGATGGTACGTTCTTCTTCGGCTAAAAGTGTCAACCTTGTTTGCCGACCCTTTTTAACGGGTAGAAATCCTTCAAAGACAAATTTATCATTTGGCAATCCACTATTCACCAAAGCGGGAACAAACGCCGTTGCCCCAGGTAGGCACTCCACTTCTATACTATTTTCCAAACAGGCTCTAGTCAATAAAAACCCGGGGTCGGAAATTGCCGGGGTTCCTGCATCGGATATAAGGGCGATGGTCTGGCCTTCCTTCAATTTTCGTACAATTCCATCAACCGTTTTGTGCTCATTGTGCATATGATGGCTATGCATTTGGGTATCGATTTCAAAATGCTGTAGTAATTTACCGCTCGTTCGTGTATCTTCTGCCAAAATTAAATCGACTTCTTTCAGAACGCGAATCGCCCTGAGGGTCATGTCCTCAAGATTTCCAATAGGAGTAGGAACTATATATAATTTACCCATAGGACAAAGGTAAGCTCTAACTTGCTTTACCGAAAAATAGCGCATTAAAAAACCCAACAGTACTGTTGGGTTTATCTTCTAATTTAATGGATTTACTTTGAAAACCTTCTTTCTATCAGTTGCATAAACCGCTCTTCATACTGCTCTTTTCCTTCCCAATTGTTATAGTCCGGTTTCACCATATTCTTAATGAAGGCAATGGACCGTTCTTCCGTATCAATAGTATTAAGTTGGGAGAGTACCCGATTATAATCCTCCGTACTATCATTAAAAAGGTGTTTAACGAAAGCTAAACGATTATTAAGATCTACTTTTAAGTTCTTATTTCCAAAGCGGTCATTCAAAGACTTTGGCATTTCCGCACCACCACCATTACCTGCTTTTTTGGGCATAAAAATTTCCTTGTCGTTCTTCATTAAATCCGGTTTACCCATAAACTCGGTCAAAACCTCCTCTAAATTATCGGTATTGGGCATTTCGGAAACCATATCCTTAATGGTGTCCATACCAGGTGTCATTATATCCTCATCATGAGGGTTACTCTCCGGTACGGATGAATTTCCCTTTAACACGGCATTGGCCATTTTTTCAAACTTCTCCGCGATTACATTTTTGGAAACATCTACTTGAATATCGTTCAATTCCTCCTCAATAAATTTGAGCACTGCAATCTTTTCGTACAGTCCCTTTGCCGCATCATACAGAGCAGTGATATCGTTTATATTTCTAGAAGTAATAATGTCCGTTGACATTTTCACCAATTCAGCCTTCAACTTTTTCTTCATCTCTTCCAATATTTTTTACCTGAGTATAGCTTGACCCTTCTAATAAACTAAAGCCATTTTATAAGGGAAATTGATGGAATCATAAACCCTACTACACGCGCGACATACAAATTAGTCTATTCCACCCTATTACAGCACCTTTTTTTAATAACTTTAGCATTCTGTAAACTACAACGGAAAAACCTCTTATTTTCGTCTAAAATTACAAAATGTTTCTCGAAAATACCGTTAATCACAAGGAACAATTCGGCTGGATAGAAGTCATTGCGGGGTCTATGTTTTCCGGGAAAACAGAGGAATTGATTCGTAGGTTAAAGCGTGCACAATTCGCTAAACTAAAGGTGGAAATTTTTAAGCCTATGGTAGATACGAGATACGATAACGACCTAGTGGTCTCCCATGACGCCAATGAAATACGCTCAACCCCTGTTCCTGCAGCAGCTAATATTCGTATACTAGCGGATACTTGTGATGTAATAGGTATTGATGAGGCCCAATTTTTTGATGATGAAATAGTTACGGTCTGCAATGACCTTGCAAATAAAGGGGTGCGGGTAATCGTTGCCGGTCTGGATATGGATTTTAAGGGAAATCCATTCGGGCCAATGCCGGCATTAATGGCCACTGCGGAATATGTAACCAAGGTACATGCCATCTGTACACGAACCGGAAATTTAGCCAATTATAGTTTTAGGAAATCGGACAACGACAAATTAGTAATGCTTGGCGAGACAAATGAATATGAACCTTTAAGTCGCGGGGCTTTCTACAAAGCGATGCTAAAGGAAAAAGTTAAAGGAATGGATGTAAATTCAGAGGAGGTAGGGTCAAGTAAAAAGGGTTCCGATGGCAAAAGCTAGGGAAACTGTTCTAGAAATAGATTTAGGGGCCTTAGCGCATAATTACCATTATTTGCGTTCCAAACTAAAGTCCACGACCAAGTTTTTAGCCGTAGTAAAGGCGTTCGCATATGGTTCCGATGCCGAGAAAATTGCAGGGAAACTTCAAGATTTAGGTGTTGATTATTTCGCGGTGGCTTACGTTAGCGAGGGTGTGGCATTAAGAAATGCCGGTATAACTAAACCCATATTGGTTTTGCATCCACAGCCTATAAATTTTGATATTTTAATAGAACGTTGTTTGGAACCCAGCATCTATTCCCCAAACATCTTAAAACAATTTCTAGAGACGGCCCAAAAGCATCAGCAGAAAGATTATCCGGTTCATATTAAATTTAATACTGGATTGAACCGATTGGGTTTTTGGGAGAACGATATTGATTTTATCGTATCAAAGTTAAATGTCCAAAATCATATTAAGGTCGCTTCTGTGTTTTCTCATTTAGCTGCTTCCGAGGATTTGGAAGAGGATAATTTCACCCAAAAACAAATAATTACGTTCGAGAAAATCATAGATAGTTTGGGCAATCAATTGGGCTATATTCCTTTTAAGCATTTGCTCAATACCTCTGGAATTATAAACTATACCCATGCTCAATATGACATGGTTAGGAGCGGCATTGGACTCTATGGCTATGGCAACGATGCCAAAATTGATGCGCAACTAAAACCTATTGCCTCACTCAAAACGATACTTTCCCAAATTCATAAACTGGAACCAGGTGAAAGCGTAGGGTACAATAGGGCCTTTACATCAGCTGGCTACCAAACTACGGCCACGATTCCAATTGGTCATGCGGATGGGATTGGCCGGCAGTACGGGAAAGGCAAAACAGTGGTTTCCGTAAATGGAAAAAAAGCGCCAGTTATAGGTAATGTTTGTATGGATATGATGATGATCGATATTACAGGAATCGAATGCAAGGAAGGTGACGAGGTGCTTGTTTTTGGTCCTGAACTCTCGGCGCAGCAATTTGCCCAAACGGCTAACACTATTTCCTATGAGCTGTTAACTGGTATTTCGCAACGGGTAAAGCGGAGAATCATAAATTAGAATTCTATAATTAACGTTTTTTTAAGAAGTCTTTTTTTTCTTACATTGCGCCTCGTAATATTAACCAAATAAAAAACACTAAATCATGTTAAAAGAATTTAAGAATTTTATTATGACGGGTAACGTCATAGATCTTGCGGTCGCAGTAATTTTAGCCGGCGCGGTAGGATTGGTCGTCAACGGATTTGTAACCGATATCATGATGCCAATTGTTGGGCATTTTGCTGGCGGATTGGACTTTGCCGATATGAAAATAGTGCTAGATGAGGCAGTAGTTGCGGCTGACGGTACCATAACAAAGCCAGAAAACGCCATTATGTATGGTAAATGGGTAAATGCCCTGATCAACTTGGTCACCGTAGGATTGGTACTTTTTATTATTGTCAAAGCTTACAATAAAACTAAAACTCCTGAGGAGCCAAAAGAGGAAGCTCCAGCCGGACCAACAGCGGAAGAGCTTTTAGCTGAAATTCGTGACGAGCTAAAGAAAAAATAATTGATAGATTTTCCCCGTAATTAATTTTTGGGACATACCGCTGCACTGCAGTTTAACTTAAAACCGCCTTTTTGTTTCGCAGACAATTGGGCGGTTCTTTTTTGGTTACATAGTAATCAACTGATCTACGTAATCTAACCAACCCTGAGCGAAGTTGAAAGGTCTCGCCATTACCAATAAAGAAACAAGAATCAATTTGTTTTATTTATAACTTTTTGTTATATTTTACTTATTCTTTTTCATTTTGCTTGTACAACTAGCGGTTATACCTATTTTTGTCCGTTCAAATTAAAATGTAAAAAATGAAAGTAGCGGTTGTAGGTGCAACGGGAATGGTTGGTGAAGTCATGCTTAAAGTATTGGCAGAACGTAATTTCCCTATTACGGAGTTGTTATTAGTGGCTTCCGAACGTTCCGTTGGCAAAACGCTTTCCTATAATGGAAAAGAACATGTTGTTATTGGGCTGGCTGAAGCTGTAGCCGAAAAACCAAATATTGCCATATTTTCCGCAGGCGGGGATACCTCCCTGGAATGGGCTCCAAAATTCGCCGAAGCTGGTACCACCGTTGTGGACAACTCCTCTGCTTGGCGCATGGATGCGGATAAAAAATTGATTGTTCCGGAAATCAATGCTAATGAACTAAGTGCGAAGGACAAAATAATAGCCAACCCAAACTGTTCTACCATTCAGCTCGTAATGGCTTTGGCTCCGCTCCATAAAAAATATAAAATGAAAAGGGTGGTGGTTTCCACCTATCAATCCGTATCCGGAACAGGTGTAAAAGCAGTAAAACAATTGGAGAACGAGATTGCCGGTATACAAGGTGAAATGGCATATCCGTATCCCATAAGCAGAAATGCGTTACCACATTGCGATGTTTTTTTAGAAAATGGCTATACCAAGGAAGAAATGAAATTGGCAAGGGAACCACAGAAAATATTGGACGATAGGAGTTTTTCCGTTTCCGCAACCGCAGTTCGTATTCCAACAGCGGGCGGGCATTCAGAATCCGTAAACGTAGAATTCCTGAATGATTTTGAATTGAACGAAGTCCGTCAAATACTGAATGATACTCCGGGTGTAACCGTTCAGGACAATCCTGATACCAATACCTATCCTATGCCTATTTACGCGCATGATAAAGATGAAGTTTTTGTAGGACGTATTAGAAGAGACGAAACGCAACGTAACACGTTGAACATGTGGATCGTTTCCGATAACCTTAGAAAAGGAGCCGCTACAAATGCAGTTCAGATTGCCGAATATTTGGTGGAAAAAAACTTGGTGTAACAATAGCGCGCTAAGGAATGTTAAAACCTTCAAAACCTCACCGTTTTGAAGGTTTTTTTATGGTATTTTTGGACGGACTAACACTAAAAAAATGAACAAAATAATCACATTTCTGCTAGCTATAATTTTACTCGCTTCCTGCAAAACAGAAACTAAAAGAGAACCTATTGCCGTGAATTATCCCACCACTTCAAAAGTTGATACCGTTGACACCTATTTTGGAACTGAGGTCAAGGACCCGTACCGTTGGCTGGAAGATGATAGAAGTCCAGAAACCGAAGCATGGGTTAAAGAGCAGAACAAAACTACCTTTGGCTACCTGGAAAAAATACCTTTCCGCAACGATATTAAAAACCGTCTGGAAAAGCTATGGAACTATGAAAAACTGAGTTCCCCTTTCAAGGAAGGAAATTATACGTACTTCTATAAAAATGACGGGTTGCAAAATCAATATGTGGTATATCGAAAAAAGGGTGATGAAGAAGCAGAGGTCTTTTTAAACCCAAATACTTTTTCCGAGGATGGCACTACGTCGTTGGCTGGCCTGCGTTTTACAAAGGACGGGTCATTGGCCACTTACCTCATATCTGAAGGGGGAAGCGACTGGAGAAAAGCGATTGTCCTAAATACGAAGACCAAGGAAATAGTGGAGGACACCTTGGTGGACATTAAATTCAGTGGAATTTCCTGGCGTGGTAACGATGGGTTTTACTATTCCAGCTATGACAAGCCAGAGGGTAGCGAACTATCCGCGAAGACGGACCAGCACAAAGTATATTACCACAAGCTGGGAACGCCACAGAAGGACGATAAACTTGTTTTTGGAGGAAAACCTTTGGAAAAACACCGTTATATTGGTGCTAACGTAACGGAAGACAACAAATATCTGATTATTTCCGCTTCAACATCCACCTCTGGAAATAAATTATTCATTCAGGATCTAGAAGACCCTAACGGGCTTTTAGTCCCTATTTTGGAAGATACGGATTCCGATACCTATGTAATTGAAAATGTGGGAACCAAATTGTATTTGGTTACTAATAGGGATGCACCAAATCAAAAAATAGTTACCGTAGATGCCAGCAATCCTACACCTGAAAATTGGGTCGATTTTATCCCAGAAACCGAAAACGTACTAAGTCCAAACACCGGTGGCGGTTATTTCTTCGCTGAATATATGGTTGATGCCATTTCGAAAGTGCTTCAATATGATTACGACGGAAACCTGGTGAGGGAGGTAAAACTTCCCGGAGTTGGATCGGCAAGTGGATTTGGAGGGAAAAAGGAAGACAAAGAATTCTATTTTTCCTTTACCAATTACAATACTCCCGGCTCAACGTATAAATACAATGTAGAAACCGGTGAATACGAACTGTATTGGAAACCGGAAATCGATTTTAATCCAGAGGATTACGAATCCAATCAAGTATTCTATACCTCTAAAGATGGTACAAAAATTCCAATGATCATTACCCATAAAAAAGGGTTGGAGCTAAATGGGAAAAACCCAACCATTCTTTATGGCTACGGTGGTTTCAACGTCAGCCTTACACCTTCTTTCAGTATCGTAAATGCCGTTTGGATGGAACAAGGAGGCGTTTATGCCGTACCAAATCTTAGGGGTGGTGGCGAATATGGAAAAAAATGGCATGATGCGGGAATCAAGACAAAAAAACAGAACGTTTTTGATGACTTTATAGCTGCAGCCGAATATCTAATAGATAATAAGTATACTTCCAAGGAGTATCTCGCCATTAGGGGAGGTTCCAACGGTGGATTATTGGTTGGAGCTACCATGACCCAAAGACCGGACTTGATGCAGGTTGCGCTACCAGCTGTGGGAGTTATGGATATGTTGCGTTACCATACGTTTACGGCAGGTGCTGGTTGGGCCTATGACTATGGAACTGCCGAGGATAGTGAAGAAATGTTCAATTATCTGAAGGGATATTCTCCTGTACATAATATTAAGGAAGGAACTTCCTATCCGGCCACCTTGGTCACCACCGGAGATCATGACGATCGCGTAGTTCCTGCACATAGTTTTAAATTTGCGGCCGAGCTTCAGGAAAAACAAGCCGGTGATAACCCTGCCTTGATACGAATTGAAACGAATGCTGGACATGGTGCCGGTACACCGGTAAGCAAGACAATAGAACAATATGCGGATATATTTGGATTCACCTTTTATAATATGGGTTATGAAGAGCTTCCGAATCAATCGGTTTTAAAAGAATTCAAGGATTAAGCTATACCTCATCAATAATATATCGAAAAATCCGTTCCTATTAGGGATGGGTTTTTCGCTTTTACATCAATTATAATCGTCCTATGCTCCGAGTAGAAAATGTTACATATGCCTATGATAAGCTTCCCGTTTTGGAAGATATCAATCTAAGGATACAGCGCAGGGAACATGTGGCAATCATTGGGGAAAGCGGCTGTGGAAAGAGTACGTTGCTAAAAATCATCTATGGACTTTTGGATTTGGAACAAGGAGAAGTTTTTTGGGAGGATGAACCGGTTCTAGGTCCGGCCTTTAATCTGGTTCCCGGAATGCCTTACATGAAATACCTTTCCCAGGATTTTGATTTGATGCCCTTTACTACGGTTGCGGAAAACATAAGTCAATACCTGTCCGTCTTTTATCCTAAAGAACTAAAAGAACGAACAGCCGAATTATTGGAGATGATAGAGCTTACGGAATTTGCCAACAAAAAAGTAAATACTTTAAGCGGTGGACAACAACAACGCGTTGCTTTGGCGAGAGTACTGGCCCAAAAACCCGAAGTGCTGTTGTTGGACGAGCCTTTCAGCCATATCGATAATTTCCTTAAAAACAGTCTAAGAAGAAACATTTTTAAATACCTGAAGGATAATGGGATCACCTGTATCGTGGCCACCCATGACTCTAACGACTTTCTACCCTTTACAGATCGTGTCGTGGTAATTAGGGATAAAACCATAATCGCCAAGGCACGCCCTTTAGAACTTTATAAAAATCCACGAGATCTTTATATAGCATCGCTATTTGGGGAAGCAACGCTAATCTCCATTGACGTTCTTAAATCTTACGCCAATACAAAACGAAATATCATTGTTTACGCCCACGAGTTTAGGGTATCGGAAACATCTGGGATTCCAATTACCGTATCAAACGCTTATCCCATGGGCAGTCATTATTTAATGAAGGGAGAGACAGAGGATGGAGAGGAAATCTTTTTTAATTCCAACACGGAATTGGCAATTGACAAAAAAGTATTCTTAAACGTATCCTTGGAAACCATCAACCAACGATTGCAACAGGTTCACTTGTTGTGAAGTCGTTGTTTTCAACTTGAACTTCCAGTAACAATTTACCTAAATTAACGTCTTATTTAACATCACAATATTTCGTTTCTATGAAATTAATAAGCACCATCATTCTAACATTATTTTTAACCACTCTTTCAGTTTCTCAAAACAAATCCATCAATGAAAGCAAGTTTATTTCCATTGGGGGAATAGAACAATGGATTACTATTAAAGGAAACGATATCTCCAAACCTGTAATTCTCTTCATTCATGGTGGACCAGGTAGTACCATGAGCCAATACGAAAATACCATTTATGGCGAATGGGAGGAAAATTTTGTTTTAGTCAATTGGGATCAAAGAGTTGCTGGAAGGACTTATGGACGAAATAAGCCTGAAAACATAACTGAAAACTATTGGATAGAAAATCCTCTGACAGTAGAACAGATGGCGGAAGATGGAATAGAGCTTACGAAATACATCACTAACTTTTTAGAAAAGAAAAAAGTAATTCTTGTGGGTACTTCTTGGGGTTCAATTCTTGGTGCCAAAATGGCTTTAATTAATCCAGAGCTTTTCCATGCTTACATTGGGCATGCTCAGTTTGTTAATTTCTCCGATAACATTAGTTATTCCTATCAAAAAGTATATGAAATGGCAAAAAATCGGGATGATAACGTTTCTATAGAGAAACTTATCGCATTAGGAGAGCCACCTTATAGCAATGCTAAAAGTTATGGTGAATTATTAAGAATAGTAAAACAATATGAACGAGAAAATTCAAATCCAGCTCCAAATTTTTGGTGGAAAATAGATAAAGAATATGACAATGAAAAGGACAGTAAAGACAGATATGATGGAGATGACTACTCCTTTATTAATTTTGTTGGACATGAAAAACTTGGAATAAGGTCAATGGTAGCTGATATTGATTTTGAACAAAACGGATTAGAGTTTAAAATTCCTATTTATATGGTTCAGGGCGAACAGGATATATTAACATCTGCTGCTATCAATAGACCTTATTTTGAAAAAATAAAAGCACCATCAAAAGGATATTTTTTACTGCCTGATGCTGCACATGGACATAATCAATCGGTAGTCGACAAACAATTTGAAGTTCTAAACCGTTTGAAAATAAACGATTAGGGTAGTTACAAAAAAGCCCAAAATATAATATGCTTTTAAAGCTGTCAAATAGCGGAATTCACCTTTCAACATATTTAAATCCAACTTTGTCGAAATAAATCAAGTAAAACAAACTATTTTCAAGAATCCATCGTTAATGGATTTGATCTACAAATTTAGATATGATGAAAAGAGTACATTTTATTTTGACGTTAATCATTTTTACGCTGATACTAGTCCCGGTATTTTTAAAGTAAGCTATAATTAGAGTTCTTCAGCAGCCCAACAGGGCATCTCCAGATTTTAATACCGTTTAAGTACATTTGTCCAAAGACTTTCTTTTGGACCATGACATCATTTTAGCGGAACTTCAGTTCAAGGCAATTAGAAGTAGTGGCCCCGGTGGCCAACATGCCAACAAAGTTTCATCCAAAGTGGAACTGACTTTTGATATTACCGATTCAAACGGACTTTCCGAGGCTGAAAAAAGCCGTTTACAATTAAAACTAAAGTCGAAACTCAGCAAGGACAATGTACTATTGCTGCAGTGCGATGAATCCAGAAGTCAGCACAAAAACAAGGAACTGGTCATAACACGGTTTTTTGATGTACTGAAGAAAGCCCTCACTATTCCCAAAAAAAGAAAAAAGAGCAAACCCACGCGATCCTCCATAGAAAAGAGATTAAAAGCCAAGAAAAGAGCGGCACTTAAGAAGGCAAACCGAAGCAAGCCCGACTATTAATTTACCATCCTATCTACCTCATTAGAATGAAACGAATCGGACCTTTTCATTATTAAATGTGCTAATTAATAGAATATTACGCGAAAAGGGTATAAAAGACATATACCGAAATTGCTCCGGTAAGGCCAAGTATACCACTTCCCAAGCTAAAGAGTCGATACCCGGTATTTACATTCATGCCGCTCATTTGGGTAACTACCCAGAAAAAGCTATCGTTCGCATGGGAAACCACTGCGGATCCCGCTCCAATAACGATGACGACCAAAGCTTTTTGTATCTCACTATCAAAGCCTAGGGGTGCCATCATGGGCATGATGATAGAGGCCGTGGTTACCAATGCCACCGTTGATGATCCTTGTGCGGTCTTTATAGCAGCAGCCAAAACAAAGGGTAAAAATATACCCATATTGTATTCGGTTAACGTCTGTCCCAAAATATCGGCAATTCCTGAATTTTGAAGAATTTTACCAAAAATTCCACCTGCCCCGGTAATCAAAATAATTGAGGCCGCATCTTTAATCGCCTTTCCTACCCAACCAGAAGAAGACAACATATCATAATTCAACTTCTTCGGTAACAGTAGACACAGCATAATGCCGATTACTAAGGAAATAACTGGTTCCCCTACAAAGGCTATAAAATCCACAAAGCCATTGTCCAATCCAGTTCTTGCGGGGTTTAGAACTGACTTTAATACGATAAGAACAATTGGAACTAGAATGGGAATGGAAGATTTAAATGCGCTGGGCGGGTCTTTTATTTCCTTTTGGGCCTCCAAGGCATCTTCTACCATGGGTTCTATTTTGGTTTTGGACGCGTATTTCTTGGCGAATATGATTCCAGCAATCAATGCTATAATACTAGTAGGAAATCCAAACGCAATGACCAGTCCTAAATCCGCATTTAGAATTCCTGCAGCGGCAATCGGTCCCGGAGTTGGGGGCACCATCGTGTGCGAAGCCATTAGTCCTAACCCCAATGCTATAGCCGGACCGGCAATTGATATCTTCGCTTTTTTGGAAAGACTTTTATTCAATGGATGCAATAGCATAAAACCGCTGTCCGCAAAAACCGGAATGGAAACAATATATCCAATAATTCCCATGGCGGTTGGAACCCGTTTACTTCCAATTATCTTCAACACTTTTTCCGCAATGGCAAATGCGCCTCCCGTATTTTCCAAAAATGCACCAATAATGACCCCAAGAACGATAATCAATCCTATTTTACCCAAGGTAGATCCAAAACCGTCATTAATGGATGTTATGATGTCGCCAAAAGGCATCCCAGCGAAAATTCCATAAAGAATAGAAATGATAAACAGCGCCAAAAATGCATGCACTTTTAGCTTTGTGGTTAATATGATGATAGCGAATACAGCAACAAGTAAATAAAGAATCTCCATAATTTAATGTAAATCGCGTTCTACTTTTGACCCAGATCCACCGACCAAAAAGTCCAAATCTGCCCCTTTATCGGCCTGTTCCACATGTTCAATATACATTTTAACGTAACCACGATCCGCTAATGGTTTAGGCGCTATCCATTCCGCTTTTCGTTTTTGAAGCTCGCTTTCCCCCACATCAAGATGCAATGTCCGATTTTTAACATCCAATTCAATCATATCTCCATTCTGCACCAGCGCTAAGTTTCCACCGATTGTAGATTCTGGAGAAACATGTAAAATAACCGTGCCTGCGGCAGTTCCACTCATGCGACCATCAGAAATACGAACCACATCCGTAATTCCTTTCGCCAGTAGTTTTTTTGGAAGGTCTACGTTACCCACCTCCGGCATGCCCGGGTAGCCTTTGGGACCTACTCCCTTTAAAACGATGACACTATTTTCGTCAATTTCAAGATTTGGGTCGTCAATTCGTTCATGGTAATCTTCCATACTTTCAAAAACAACTGCCTTACCCCTATGTTTCATTAATTTAGGTGATGCGGCAGAGGGTTTTATGACAGCACCGTTTTCACAAAGATTTCCTTTTAAAACGGCAATACCTGCTTCTTTTTGAAAAGGTGTTTCCAATGCGGCAATGACATCTCTTTCATAGCACACTTCATTTTCATAGTTATCAGTGATGTGCTTTCCGTTCACGGTAATTGTTCCCTGATGCAGTAGTGGTTTTAATTCCTTCATGACCACAGGCAATCCGCCCGCGTAAAAGAAATCTTCCATCAAATATTTACCTGAAGGTTTCAAGTTTACCAACAAAGGTACTTTGCTGCCAACAGTGTCAAAATCCTGTAAGTTTAAATCCACTCCAATTCTACCGGCAATAGCCGTCAAATGAATAATGAGATTGGTAGACCCCCCAACTGCGGCATTGGTGACTATGGCATTTTCAAACGCGTTTCGCGTTAATATCTTTGATAATTTTAAATCTTCCTTTACCATTTCCACAATACGCCTACCGGATAATTGTGCAAACAGTTTTTTTCTGGAATCAACAGCGGGAATTGAAGAAAATCCCGGTAAGGTCAATCCTAATGCTTCGCACATGGTTGCCATAGTAGAGGCGGTGCCCATGGTATTACAGTGCCCGATACTGCGTGCCACACAAACTTCTGCCTCACGAATATCGGAAGCGGAATAGCCCTCTACCTCCTGTCTTTCCTTTAGCATCCAATTCATGGAGCCCGAGCCTATTTTTTCACCCCTAAAACGACCAGTGAGCATAGGTCCACCAGGAACTACAATTGTTGGTAAATCTACACTACAAGCTCCCATAATAGTAGAAGGTGTCGTTTTATCACAACCGGTCAAAAGAACGATTCCATCCAGGGGATTAGCCCTAATGGATTCTTCGGTGTCCATACTTGCCAGGTTGCGAAACAACATGGTGGTCGGTTTCATAATGGTTTCCCCCAAGGACATCACGGGAAACTCCAATGGAAAACCTCCGGCTTCCAAAATCCCCCTTTTCACCACTTCGGCAAAATCACGTAGATGTCCATTACATGGTGTAAGTTCTGACCACGTATTACAAATACCTATAACGGGTTTCCCGTCAAAATAATCATCGGGGTATCCTTGATTTCGCAACCAAGATCTATGAACAAAACCCATTTTGTCATTTCCGCCAAACCACTCGCTACTCCGTAACTTCGTCTTTTTATCCATTTTATCAATTATACAATGAATGTAATTATGGCATCAAGATAGATAAAAATAGTAGAACAATTTTTAAACAATTGTTACAATTGAAGTGGTCTTTCCGTTGAAAGTTAACGATTCCCCTACGGATTTACCCATGAGAAGTTGACCTATGGGTGTTGCCGCCGATATACAATAGATAGCTTTTCCCTCATGTTTTAGTTCACCCGCGGATATGGCGATATAGTAGCTAAATGACATCCGTAATAACAAGATTTCCTAAACCGACCGTTCGTGTATCTCGGTCTCTTGGGACTTTGGAAAGTAGCTGTTGTGTTTTTTCCAATTCAGCTAACTGTTGGCCTAATTTTTCCCGTTCCAATTGAATCATGGCCCTACCGGTTTCATGTTTATCGCCCGCACTACTTTTGGTTTCAGAAGTAAGGGCATCTTCCAACTCTTTGATTTGAAGCTGTGCCCTTTTTAGTCGTTCATCAATAAATTGAACACAATATTCATAAGCCGCTATTTTAGCTTGCTTGAATTCCTCAGTTTTCTTCAAGGTGGTAAAGATCCGCTAGTTTGTAAATTAGAAAATTGACCATTCGGTCATTGTTCTCGCCGTTTTCTGCCATTTCTAGAACAGCATCCCGATTTTCCGCTTTAAAATAATCCAGATCTCCTGTTCTATTCTCATCAAAGATATTCCATGATTTCAACCCTTCCAGCATGGCTTTGTGTGCTTTATACTTTCTGGTCATTTCCTCTTGCCGTTTTTTTAGGGATTTTTCCTTTATTCCGTTTTCGGAAACCACTTGATTGTTGAGTAATCTATATTCCGCCGTAATACGGGCATCTGCCTTTTCCGCTTCGGTAATAATCTTAAAATAGGCTCTAGAGACCAAGGATTCATACTTTTCTTCAAAGCCTGTTTTTGCAACGGACGGTATTGGTTCTTCCAATACCACCACATTATCGTCTATACTTGCATAAAGCTCTTCGGTATAATTGGGTTCTTCTTTTGCCAGCAGGGATTCTTGCCATGCCTTCGATTTTATTATTTCTTTCCACACCTTGCTATATTCCCTTTGATATTTGGATTGGGTCATGGCGCAGCTTGAAACCAATAAAATCAGGAGTCCATAAATAATGCTATTGCCTAACCTCGGGTATTCTTTTTTCATATAGTGTTCAGCTATGTTAAAATCATAGCAATCCGCACTTTTCATAAAGTGGAAAAAAGTAGTTGTTCAATGAAGGTCAAGACTCGCATGAAATAGGGTCTTGGATTTAAAGGGAAGAGCAATATAAAAATAAAATACAAACCTAGAGACTGTTGTGAATAAGTATTCCGAAATTTAACGCGTTATACTAAGATTGGGCAACTCAGGTTTTGAGAAATACCTCTCAGACGGATTCACTTTTTACGAATACCTCAGCCAACTTTCTTCCCGTAGTCGTGCCTATAGCAACGCCCATACCTCCCAAACGAATACCGCAAGCCGTATTTGCTGATAATTGTTTCACAATAGGTTTTTTCTGTTTTCCTACCCCCATAATTCCGCTCCAACTGTAATCAATTTCAAAGGGTATATTGGGAAGGATTACCTCCTCCAATAATTCTTTCAATTTGTTCTGTATCGTGACGGTTTCACCAAACTCCGTTGTTTCTTCGGTCTTAAAATCCAGGTTCCTACCTCCTCCCAAAAGAATCCTTTCATCAATATTTCTGAAATAATAATAGCCTTCCTGCAAATGAAAAGTACCTTTAATGTGCAGATTTTTAATGGGTTTGGTTATTACCACCTGAGCCCTTGCCGGTTTGAGGTCTTCGTTCAAAAGGGTATTGGCAAAACCATTGGTAGCGATTAAAAGTTTTTTGGTGTGAAATTCGAACAAGTTGGTCTTTACAAACACCTTATCAGTCGTGTCCCCATAAGTTTCTACAACCACCGAATTAAGAATTATAATTCCCGAATTAGCAGCTAAACGAAGTAAGGCGGACATCATCTTCCCAGTATCTATTTGCCCTTCCAAAGCGTGGGTAATGTAGTGTTGTTCTATTCCCTCGAATGCAAAGTTATTTGGGGAGGTTTTAAAGACATCCTGTTTAAAAACCGGTTTCAATAGCTTATTAACTTTTTCCAAATTCTCCACACAAGTTTCAAAGATGCCTCTTGTCTTGATGCAAAAACAGTTCATGACCTCCATGTTGCTCGTAGCCTAGGGCGGTGTCGCCCAATAACTCCCGCAACGCCTTAATTCCGTTAAACCTGTCTGAAACCAAGCCCACCAACTCTTCCTCCGTATGCGTATTTAAGTCTGACAAGATTTCGGAAATACTACCGAAACAGGCAAATCCCGCATTTTTGGTACTCGCACCTTGCGGCAACAATCCCATTTCCAAAATCAGAATCTTGGCTTTTGGGTGGTGTTTTCTTAACTGTAAAGCACAGTTTAATCCAACAATGCCGCTACCAATGATGGTGAAGTCAATATTGGATAGCCATGTTTTATATTCCCAATAGCTGAGGTTCATGAATTTTTTCGTTTGAAATACTTTCTTATCCTAACAATAAATATCAATGCTATTAGAAATAGAGGAACCGTATACACAAAATTTAATCCGAAGGTAAATAATGCCGTCAAGGACAGCCCTCCAAAAATTAAAAAAGCAATAATTTGAACGATTCCCCTTCTTATATTGTTCTCATAAATACCGTCTGCCAAATAAATGAACAAAGGAAGTACCACAAAAGGGCTGAAAAATACAATATATTCCATATTGGGAATTAGAATAGTAGACTTGTTAAATACCCCTTAAATATCTTTGAGGTTATTAAAAATAAAAAACTCCGACACTTTGCCGGAGTTTTTTTTATTCTTCTGGTTGTGGGTCCATCTTAAAGTCGTCCATAAAGGCCGTAGTATAATTTCCCGCCAAATAATCCGGATGGTCCATTAACTGTCTATGAAATGGAATCGTAGTCTTGATACCTTCAATTACGAACTCGTCCAAGGCCCTTTTCATTTTGTTAATGGCTTCTTCCCGAGTCTGTGCCGTAGTAATCAGCTTAGCAATCATGGAATCATAATTTGGTGGAATACTGTAACCGCTATATACATGCGTATCCATACGAACACCATGCCCACCTGGCGTATGTAAAGTGGTTATTCTACCAGGGGAAGGCCTAAAATTATTATAGGGGTCTTCCGCATTGATCCTACATTCTATAGAGTGTAGCTTTGGCGTATAGTTTTTACCTGAAATTGGCACACCTGCCGCAACTAGTATTTGCTCTCGAATTAAATCATAATCAATTACTTGTTCCGTAATGGGATGTTCTACCTGAATACGGGTGTTCATTTCCATAAAATAGAACTTTCGATGCTTATCTACCAAAAACTCCACAGTTCCTGCTCCTTCGTATTTGATGTATTCAGCTGCCTTGACCGCCGCTTTTCCCATTGCATCGCGAAGCTTATCCGTCATAAAAGGAGATGGTGTCTCCTCTGTTAATTTTTGATGTCTACGCTGTACGGAACAATCGCGTTCCGACAAATGACATGCTTTTCCATATTGGTCACCAACAACTTGAATTTCAATGTGTCTTGGCTCTTCAATAAGCTTTTCCATGTACATGCCTCCGTTACCAAAAGCAGCGGTGGCTTCTTTAACGGCACTATCAAAAAGCTCCTCCATTTTGTCTTCACTCCAAACCGCACGCATCCCTTTTCCACCACCACCAGCGGTAGCCTTGATCATTACGGGATAGCCCATTTTGGCAGCTATTTTCTTGGCATCCGCTACATCTTTCAATAACCCTTCGGACCCTGGAACACAAGGTACTCCTGCGGCTTTCATAGTGGCTTTTGCGGTTGCCTTGTCTCCCATCTTATCAATCTGATCGCCAGATGCACCGATAAACTTTATTTCATGCTCCGCGCAAATCCTAGAAAACCTCGCATTTTCCGAAAGAAAACCATATCCTGGATGAATGGCATCTGCATTCGTTATTTCCGCAGCCGCAATGATATTTGGAATTTTTAAGTAGGACTCGCTACTGGCAGCCGGGCCTATACAAACCGCTTCGTCCGCAAACCGAACATGGAGACTTTCCTCGTCTGCCTTTGAATAGACAGCCACGGTCTTTATCCCCATTTCCTTGCAGGTACGGATTACCCGTAACGCGATTTCTCCCCTATTTGCTATTAATATTTTTTTGAACATACTTTTTTAGTTTAAGAGTTTACGGTTTAGTTGTTTTGGGTTTAAATACTTCGGATTCAACCCTTTTTAACTCAAACTTTAAACTTAAAATTATGATGGGTCCACTAAGAATAGTGGTTGGTCAAATTCTACCGGAGAAGAATCATCTACCAAAACTTTGACGATAGTACCGGACACTTCAGATTCTATATCATTGAACAATTTCATCGCCTCGATTACACAAAGTACATCGCCAGATGAAATGCTATCCCCGACCTCTACAAACACAGGTTTGTCCGGTGATGGTTTTCTGTAGAAAGTTCCGATGATGGGCGATTTTATGGTGATGTACTTGGAATCATCCGAAGCATCTTCCTTAGCTGGCTGACTTGGTACAGCTGGAGCTTCCGACTGAGCCGGAGGTGCCATCGGCTGCTGTGCTATAGGTGCCTGGGCCATTGGAATGGACTGCACATAAGTAGTTTCATGGCTACCATGACTTCCTGTACGGATGGTTATTTTAATATCATCCGTTTCCAACTTTACTTCACTAGCTCCGGACTTCGCTACGAATTTAATCAGGCTTTGAATTTCTTTAATATCCATAGTTTCAAATATGTTTTAAGGTAGTGGTTTAATTTGCGTTATAGGCCCATTTCAAGTAAATGGAACCCCATGTAAATCCGCCTCCAAAGGCGGCAAAAATAAGATTATCTCCTTTTTTAAGTTTGCTCTCGTAATCGCTCAACAACAAGGGTAGGGTTGCGGAGGTCGTATTTCCATATTTCTGAATGTTCATCATTACCTTTTCAGAATCCAGCCCCATACGATTTGCAGTTGCTTCAATAATACGTTTGTTGGCTTGGTGCGGCACCAACCAAGCTACATCATCATCGGTCAAATTGTTATTTTTCATCATCAATTCCGCTACATGTGCCATATTGGAAACTGCGAACTTAAAAACAGTTTTTCCTTCTTGAAAAATGAAATGTTTTCTATTTCTAACACTCTCTTCCGTTGCCGGCATCAAAGATCCGCCGCCTTCCATTCCCAAGAACTGTCTTCCTGACCCATCTGCCCTTAAATACTCGTCTTGAAGCCCTAAGCCCTCAGTGTTCGGCTCGAATAAAACAGCTCCCGCACCATCCCCAAAGATAATACAGGTGGTTCTATCCGTATAATCAATAATAGAGGACATCTTGTCCGCACCGATCAATAATACCTTTTTGTACCTACCGGTCTCTATATAGCCCGCAACAGTACTCATCCCAAAAAGAAAACTGGAACAAGCGGCCAGTAAATCATATGCAAATGCATTTACCGCACCTATTTCCGAAGCTACGAAAGCCGCTGTGGAGGCCACCATACTGTCTGGAGTAGCGGTTGCAACCACCACCAAATCTATTTCCTTAGGGTCTAAATTACTTTTCTTGATGAGTTGTTCCGCGGCTTTTATGGCCAGATAGGAACTGCCTTCCCCTTCTTCCTTTTTTAAAACCCTACGTTCCTTTATCCCTGTTCTTGTCGTTATCCACTCGTCATTGGTGTCTACCATTGCTTCAAGCATTTTGTTGGTAAGGACGAATTGGGGAACGTAGCCACCTACAGCTGTAATCGCTGCCGTAATCTTGGTCATATATCAGTAGTTCTTTGAGTAAAAACCTTTAAAAACACAACAAAAGTCGTGAAAAATAGTGATTTTAGCAGACTTTTTGTTGAAAAAGGGTCTGATTTTAAAAAAAAGGCAGAAATAAATATTCTGCTTTCCTATACTATTGAGGATGTAGTATACCTAATTTTCAATATTGGGCAAAAAAAACTCCCTACTTCTAAAAAGTGGGAGTAGTATGTTTAAAACGAGCTTTTTTAAGCTTCGATTTCTTCCGTCTTGTCGATTAAAATTTGACCTCTATAGTACAGTTTTCCTTCATGCCAATGTGCCCTGTGGTACATATGCATTTCTCCAGTTGTGGAATCTGTAGCCAAAGTTGGCGCAACTGCTTTATAATGTGTTCTTCTCTTGTCTCTCCTGGTTTTGGAAATCTTTCTTTTAGGATGTGCCATTTAAACCTTATTTATCCGTTAATAGTTTTTTTAATTCGTCCCAACGGGGATCGTTTCCTTCTGTATTGTCTTTTTTTTCTTTTGGCGTAAGCTCTTCAAGTTTGTCTAGCACTTCTGATTTTAATGTTCCGTCCTCAATTCCGGGGTGCACCCTTTTAAGTGGAACCGCCAACACCAACATTTCATATACAAATTGTGCTATGTTTATTTGATGTTCCCCGTGCGGGATGATCAGAATTTCATCATCTTCATCATTATAATCTTCCCCGAACTTAACAATTAACCTAGAATTTGCCGTAATAGGCTGGTCATAGGGTTCGCTTGTAATATCGCAATCCACATTTATGGTACCGGATGCTTCAAAATCCAATTCCATTAAGGTAGCCGTTTTGTTCAATATTACTTTAACAAGAACATCTGCCCCGTTAAACTCGTCATATCCAAAAGAATCAAAGAACGTATTATCAATAGTGTAACTAAACCCGTGCTTCCCTTGCTTTAATCCTGAGAAAGGAATATCAAACTCCTTTTGCTTCATCACGCTCAACACTTTTTAAAATCATTACCTCAAAAGGCGGGTGCAAAGATACTATTATTTTGAGAAATCACAACAGTATTCCGCTATTTGTATAGCGACAATCATATCAATTTAAAATCAAAAGCTAGCGTCTCACCTTTTGCCGCTTCAACGGGTTCTCGGTAAGTGCCAAAAATTCCGTTCTTTTTTTGAAAATACTAAGCCCCATAAACACCGCTTCCTTAAAAGAACCATGGTCCGCAATGCCTTTCCCGGCAATTTCATAGGCCGTACCATGATCTGGGGAAGTCCTTACTTTACTTAGGCCTGCCGTAAAATTAACACCTTGGCCAAAAGACAGGGTTTTAAAAGGGATAAGACCTTGATCGTGATATGCCGCAAGTATGGCATCAAATTTTTTATAACTGTCAGCACCAAAAAAACTATCCGCTGCATAAGGGCCATACACCATGTGTCCAAGATTTGTCATTTCCTCAATCACGGGTTTTAAGACTTCATCGTCTTCCTTCCCTATAACCCCATTATCTCCGCTATGCGGATTAATGCCCAAAAGTGCTATTTTAGGTTTCCGAATTCCAAAATCCATCATTAGGGATTTTTCAATTGTATTGATTTTATCGCGAATTAATCTTGGAATAATTGCGGAAGAAACATCCTTAACAGCCACATGGTCCGTTAATAAGCCAACTTTTAGCGTGTCCGTTACCATAAACATTAAACTCTCCCCCTCCAGTTCCTGTGCCAAGTAATCCGTATGCCCAGGGAATTTAAATTCCTCGGATTGAATATTGTTCTTGTTAATAGGCGCTGTAACCAACACATCTATATCTCCATTTTTTAAAGCCGCAACCGCTGCCTTTAAGGATTTAATGGCATAACTTCCGGCTTCCTCGGTTGCCTTACCAAATTCTATATTGGGAACTTCTTTCCAGACATTTACAATATTCACTTTTCCATCAATGGCCTTGGAAGCTTCTTGCACCCCGTTAAAAACATAGGTAAGGTCCAACGCTTTCATCTGATTGGAAATGGTCTTATTGGAAGCAAAGAAAACGGGGGTACAGAAATCCAGCATTCTGCTGTCCTCAAATGTTTTTAATGCCACCTCACAACCAATGCCGTTTAAATCCCCAATTGAAATGCCCAATCGTATAATGCCGTTTTCCTCCATGATAATCTTTACCTTTGTAGCCCATCCAAAACCTTTAAATTGGTTTTGACCTCCCATAAAGGCGAGGTAAAATGGTCCCCCAATTCAACTTTTGGGGTTTGTATAGTATAGCACAAAACTACTTAATAAAAACGATACATGTTTACTGGTATAATTGAAACATTGGGAGAAGTTGTTGGTTTGGATTCTGACGCTTCCAATCTACATATAAGCATTAAGTCTAGCCTTACTCCGGAGTTGAAAATTGACCAAAGTATCGCCCATAACGGCGTTTGTCTAACCGTTGTTTCCTTAACGGAAAATACATATACCGTCACCGCAATTGCAGAGACCTTGGCCAAAACAAACTTAAATACACTTGCCGTTGGCGACTTGGTAAACTTAGAACGTGCAATGATTTTAGGATCCCGGTTGGACGGTCATATCGTTCAGGGGCATGTAGATCAAACAGGCACGTGTACCACTATTGAGGAAAAGGATGGAAGCTGGCTTTTTTCGTTTGAGTACGATGCGGCAAAAGGAAATCCTACCATTGAAAAAGGATCGATTACGATTGATGGAACAAGTCTAACGGTAGTGGATTCTGGCGAGCACACTTTTAGCGTAGCAATAATTCCCTACACCTATGAACATACCCGCTTTAATTCGTACAAAAAAGGCACGGTAGTTAACTTGGAGTTTGATGTCATCGGGAAATATGTGGCGAAATTAATGAACGTAAGGAGTTAGGAAGCTAAACCTATCTAACTAATTAACGCCTAAACTTTTAACGCCAACGCTACTCTTCAAAAAAACCAATGGAAGAACCAATCCATGTTTCATCGGTGTTGTGGGATACATTTATCAACTCGCCCTTACTCATTCGTCCTAGGTTGATAACCGGTTTCAATCGGTCATTTTCCTTGTCCCAAATATAAAGAATACGAATTTCAGCCTTGGAATTTTTATCTGTATTCGTTTTGATTTTGGAAGCGTACTTCACTTTCTCCTGAAGAATGTAGTTTTGTTTGTCCGTAATACCGGCTATTTTTTCTTTCGTGGGATATAAATCGATTCCCATACCTGCAAAAGAAAAGAGTGGTTTTAAGACATAATTATGCAGGTTGATGTCCGCTGGAAAATCATTCAAGTAGAAGGAATTGGGGATGTTCCTATGCTTCAATAAGGGCATCACACATTTGGATATCATAAAGAACCAATCCGGATGCGTAACCCATTCCACATCTACCTCATCATTCAGGTTAAAATCGGTCTTTAAATCCTTTGTTCGCGCAATTTCATCAAAAATCACCCGGTTATAGATTCTTTTGATAAGGGATCTTCACCCCATCCTTGAAATAAAATAAGTTTCTGCCTTCTTTCACGATTTTTGTCATGCATACGACCTCAATTCCCAATGCTTTTTTTGTCGCCCAAAAATCGATTCTGGTCTTTTGCTTTTCCGGATAAAGCTCCATTAAAATTACATGCTCCGGTTTTTCGTCCCCTACAACTACTTGCCTTACCTCCTTTATATAGGAAGCTTCGTCCAAACCGCTAAAATAATAATGGAGTCCCTCACGTGGTATGGTCGAGTAATTGTTCAAAAAAGCTTTTCCTAAAAAGGGTTGGTAAAAAAACAATGTCGGAAATGCCTGTAATTCTATCAATTGTGGTGTAATTCCACCCTTACCATCCTCACAAAGTCCAAAATCAATGGCAAGGAAATGTGGGTTCCCCAATTTGGAGGGGGATTGTATCTGTTTAGGCACAAATCTTTTGCGAATCTCCTGAAAGTTCAATTTCCAAAGTTGGTCGATGATGCTATCGCAGGCATCAAAAATTTCCCTTTTTACTTCCTTGCTTACAAAAATTGGGGTTTCGGAAAGACGAAAAGCGGTCCCTTCTCCAAAAGCGTCTACAATTTCCTGTTTCAGGTTTTCATAATACTCTTCCTTAAAACCTGCATTGAACCGTTCCCTAATTTTTGAAATCATACCGTTTGAAGTTTGCCTTGGTCAATGGATTCAGCGGCCAGTTTTAGAAACAGTGGAATGATCGTAGCATTGGTCTTCATGATTTTTTCTTCATCCTCCAACTGCTCCAGCATGGTTTCATACTTCTTTTTCCCAAACTTTTTAATGACGATTTTCTTTTTATCCTCTCGCGCAAAATAGCGTTTCATACCTTCCGCATCGGCTTCCGGGTGAAATTGGGTGCCAAATATTTCATTTGAAAAGCGAATGGCCATTACCGCACGTTCCAAAGGCACTTTAGGTCTGTTCTTCTCAATACACAGCACCTTCCCGTCCAAGGTGTCCAGTTTCCATTCTTTTGGCCCTACAACTTGATAGTCCCTGGAATCGACTGCGTAAAAGGGGTCGGACAAATCCTTGAACAACACTTCATTCGCTCCACTTTTTGTTTTGTGTATGGGCAGGATTCCAAAAGACGTAGAGCGGCGTTTGGTCACTTTCGCAACGTCCCAGTGCAAACAGGCCAATTGAAATGAGTGACAAACCAAAAAAAGGTGTTTTTTATCAGGTTTTGAAAGGTTATGTAATAAGAGAGCATCCAAAAAATTAAAATAGGCGTTTTCCCATGCCTCTCCCTTCATCAATGGCGACCCTGGTCCCCCTGAGGAAATAAAAATATCATAATCTTTCAGCTTTGGAATTTCGGATTTTACACGAACCTCAAAGACCTCATATTTCCCTTTAATGTCCTTTTGTCGCAAAAAATTCCCTGTCAAAAGCTCAATACAACGCATTCCCTCATTGGGTTCGCCCGCGTTCATATCCAAAATGGCAATTTTATACTTTCTTTTCATCCGTTACCTTACTTTCTAACCTAACGTTAAAAAATGATAATCCGTTTACAATTTGTACGCTATTCCCGTTAAAGCCCTTTCTTGGTTTGGGAAACAATATACTCCATCACTTTTTCTAAGTCCTTGGTCTCCTCATATACCTTAAGTTGTCTGTCCGCACCTGATCCTTGCTCCAACATTTGGTATACGTAGTTCACTTCGTTACGGCAGCCCAATTCATCCACAACATCGTCAATAAACTCCAAAAGCTCATTGATCAGTGTGGGAAAAGCTACTTCTTCCTGCTTTCCAAAATCTATGAGTTTCGCTTCTACTCCCCAACGGGCGGCACGCCATTTGTTCTCATTGATCAATATACGCCTATAAGACCTAAAACTCTGGTTCTTTCGGTGAAGCTTACTCAGTTTGGCTATGATACATTGCATCAAAGCCGCGATACAGACTACTTCGTCCACGGTCATGATCATATCGCATACCCTAAATTCTACGGTTGGATAAAATGGGTGCAAACGAATGTCCCACCAAATTTTCTTGCCATTGTCAATACAGTTGGTCTTTACCAAAAGGTTGACGAATTCATCGTACTCCGCTACACTTGCAAAATATGGGGGTATTCCTGTTCTTGGAAACTTATCGAATATTTTGGACCTGAAGGATTTAAACCCCGTCTCACGACCTTCCCAAAAAGGGGAATTGGTGGACAGGGCGTACAGGTGCGGCAAAAAGTAGCGTGCCACGTTCATAATCTGTAGTCCTTCTTCCCTATTGGGAATGGCCACATGTACATGCATTCCAAAAATGAGGTTGGAACGGGCCACATCTTTCATTTCCGCAATCAGCTGATCATAACGCGGGTTTGGCGTAATCAACTGTTCGCTCCAATGGGAAAACGGATGTGTTCCCGAGGCAGCGACCTTTAAATCTTCCTTGGACGCCAAGTCCAAAATCTGCTGTCTTAAATAGGAAACCTCATCCCTCGCCTGATTAATGTTCTCACATATATTGGTGCCCATCTCCACCATGGATTGGTGCATCTCTTCTTTAATGCGCTCCTTTAAAAAAACCTTTCCACCGTCAATAATTTTGGACATCTGGGAATGAAGCTTTAAGCTACTGCTTTCCAGAATTTGAAATTCTTCTTCTATTCCCAGGGTGAACTTATGCATAGGAAGTGCTTTTAGTTATTCTTATTTGGATTTCTTCGAGGGGGCCTTCGGTTTTGCCGTGGTTTTTTTGACTGTAGTTCCCTTCGCCGGAGCTTTTTTAACGGCTACTGGCTTTTTAGCTGCTACCTTGGCAGGGGCCTTCGTCTTGGGTGTCGCAGCTTTGGCTGCACCAGCTTTCTTAACCGTCGGTGTTGCTTTTTTTGCTGGAGTCACAGGAGTTTTCTTAGCCACAGATTTTTTGGCTTGAGCCGCTGTCTTTAAAGAAATCTTTTTTACAGTCGTTTTCATGGGGGTGATAGCTTCCTTTAAAAAAGTACCCCAAGAAGTATTGTTGTTTTTGGGTTTGTGCGCCTTTGCTTTCTCTATGGCGAGTTTGGCGGAATGCTCTACGATCCAATCGAAATTGGCCTGTCCTACGGAATGGACATCCGCATCCGGGGCCGGATTGCAAAAATCGATAGCATAAGGAATGCCGTTGCGAATAGCAAACTCTACCGTATTAAAATCGTACCCTAATGCTTTGTTCAATTTTAAGGTATAGTCGTGAATGGTCTTCATTAATTTTTTATGCTCATCACCGGTTGTTTTTGGTTCGGTTGCATAGCGTGCATGAAACTCGTTACGGGGTTCGTACGGCATAATATGCACGTATTTCTGACCTAGGCAGTAGACGCGGTAATAGTCGTCAAAAACAATTTCTTCCTGCAACATCATGACCAACTGGCCTGTTTCCTCCAAGCACTCAAAAAGATGGTCCGCGTTGTTTACTTTATAAACGTTCTTCCATCCGCCACCATCATGGGGTTTCATATAGGCAGGGAAACCAATGTAATTAAAGATATAGTCCCAATCCAAAGGCGCTTTCAGGTTACGAAACGACTTCTCCGTAGTGTTGTCCGGCCTTTCTTTTGACGGCAATAAAATGGTATTGGGAACGGGAACGCCCAACTCCATAGCCAAACAGTTATTAAAGAATTTTTCGTCTGCACTCCACCAAAAAGGATTGTTGATGACCGTAGTTCCCATCAAAGATGCGTTCTTTAGATAGGCCCTGTAAAAAGGAACTTCCTGTGAAATCCGGTCAAAAATTACGCTATAGCCGTAATCGATGCCCTGTTGTAATTTATCGATTTGTACGGGCTCGACAATTATCTCGCCATTCCCCAATTGATTTACCCTATCTATAAATGCCCATGGAAAGGTATCTTCCATTCCGAACAATATGCCTACTTTTTTTGCCATTATATTTTATGTTTTTCATTCCCGCCCTTCTTCTCCTCTCTGGATACCTTAGACGGAAATCTGTTTATTAATTTTTTCTATGCTTTTGTATACTATAGTATAATTTTTTGACCTTGAAAGATGGTGCGGTAACACTAAAAATAGGTGCCCAAATACTCCGGAAACATCATTTTCCACAAAGGCCAGTCATGGTCTTGCCATTTCTTTTCGTCGTACCAGTGCGCTATGCCCTTACTGTTCAATATGCCGGACATGTGTTTGTTCTTATCCAAACAAATATCCCAATCCGAAGTTCCCAACACAATCTGCATATGGTTGTATTTCCACCCTTCCTCATTCTGCATGTACTCATCCGGACAGTTAAAGTAAATGCGCATGTCATCCGAAAGTGGTGTCATATTTCTAATGTTGAACGCACCACTCATGGAAATGAGGTGTGAGACTACATCAGGAAAACGAAAGGCGGTATTGGCAGCATGAAACCCTCCAAAACTTACTCCAGCAACTCCAATGCGATGCGTGTTGCATTCCCCTTGAAGATACGGAATGAATTCGGTCTGTAAAAATCGCATGTACAATTCATAGTTATGGATTTTGGTCTCGGAATTCATGTCGTCATTATAAAAGGACATCATGTCTATGGTCTCCACATTGTAAAGTTTTACACGGCCCTCTTCCACCAAGTGCATGACGGATGCATTTAACCCAAAATCGGAATTCTGGGTATACTGACCGCCAGAGGATGGAAACATCAAAATTGGATGTCCCCAATGCCCGGTTACCTCAACCATAATATTACGTCCTAACGCGTGGGAGTAGTACGGAATGTGCTCAATTTTCGCCATATCATAAAGTTATCGAAACCAATTAACAATCAACTATTTAAGGGGCGCAAAAGTAATTTATTTTTTTGCATTACAAATTTTATTTTTTACTATTCCTTATACTTGCAATCGCTAAGCGCAACGTATGGAATTTCAGGTTGATTTTATTAGTGCAAAAGGTCATTTTCTGTCCAAAAACTTGAATAGAAAAGTGCGCTTCAGATTTGTTGCACAAGGAAATTACAAAAAAAGTAATTTATCCTTTCCCGTGCTTTTAATGAACGATGGACAGGACTACCAGGCCATGGATATTGAAAAAACCTTGGTACAGGCCTTTTCCGATGCCGAGGTCAAACCTTTTTGCTACGTTGGAATCGACTGTAATGAGGATCGAATGAACGAATACGGGGTTAGCGGCATCCCTGATTTTAAGAACCGGGGCAAAAGGGCCGCTTCCTATTCCAAGTTTATCGTGGAGGAATTTGTTCCCTTTCTGAAAAAAGAATTCCATGTATCCGATAACCATCAGGAGTGGGTGTATTGCGGGATGTCCTTAGGTGGTCTGTCCGCATTTGACATCATGTACAATCACCCCAACCTATTTGGTAAAGTAGGGGTTTTCAGCGGTTCTTTCTGGTGGCGCAAAAAGGCCTACGTAAAAGGGGATGTGTTGGACAGAAGCCGCATGATTTTGGATGTCATCAAGAACAGGCCCTATGTTCCCGGGCAAAAATTCTGGTTTCAATGTGGTACCAAGGACGAAACTGCCGACAGAAATAATAATGGAGTCATAGATGCCATTGATGATACGATGGACGTAATCAAAGAGCTTCAGAAGAAAGGGTATTCCTATCCCGGAGCCATTACCTACGTGGAAGTGGAGGGTGGTAAGCATGATTTGCCCACCTGGGGCAAGGTATTTCCCAGTTTTTTAAGATGGGCGTTCGCCAAAACCGAAAACCCAAGTAAAAATAAATAGCCTCCTGTTCCTAAGCCTTATATTCCAGAAGTAGTTCAAAACTGGTGTACTCCAATGCTTTCTGATGGGTAGCTTCCAAAACTACGTTTGGGGCCTTACCGGCCTTCTCCGCTTCCAACCACCGCTTGATGCAAAGACACCATTTGTCTCCTTCTTTTAAGCCTGGGAATTGCCACTGTGGCATTGGCGTAGATAGATCGTTACCCTTGGATTTTGTGTACTCCAGGAATTCCTTGGTCATTACGGCGCAGACCACATGGGTGCCGTAATCCTCTTCGCCTGTTTTACAGAACCCGTCCCTGTAGAACCCTGTTTTGGGCTCAAAGCAACAGGAACACAACTCCGTTCCTAATACGTTTACTGTTTTCTTTTCCATTCGTTATAAAAAGTAGCTACTTCATCAGGGTGTTTGAACTCCCCGTCCATGAATTTTTTCCGCCAAAGCGGGACAATCGCTAAAAAAGGATGCCAATTTTTTCTTCCGCAATCCGAAAAGTCCTTGCGTGGTTCGGACCAGTTCATTACCATCTCTTTTTTTAAAATATGCATAATAATCATAGTAATTGGAATCCGGATCTTGAAATTCCAGTTGGTAATACGTAACAGGACCTCTTTGCTTCACTTTTATGAATACCGCATGCCGTTCGTTTGAAGATATGCTGTAATCCTGACTTAAAAAACCAAAAGTCTCGTCCAGACCGATAGTTTCATACAGATTCTGGCCCTGTTTGTAGGATTGTATTTCATCCGGTCCGTATTTGGACTTGCCCTTCCCTTTAAATCGTATCTTTTTATAGAGTTTCCCAAAAGGGTCCGGGGTTCTATCCTTCACCATGCCCACAAGGGTATCGCCATTGTTCAACACCACATAACCGGGCTCAAAATGTTTTTGGGCCATCACAATATTACTCAGGGAGAAAAGGAAAAATAGTAGGGTAAAAAGAGTTTGGTTCTTTCTGTTTCGTATCACACTTATACCTTTATGAATAGCTGTCGTTGGTACAAGAAATATGCCAAAGCACAGTAAAAGGCAACCACGGTTAGGCCGTACAGAAGGGATGACATTTCCATGGACATAAAATCATGGACGTATATCTTTTGAAAAAGCCAGCCGTGCAGGGAGGTGTCCCCCACTTGTATCTGCCCCATAACCTTCGCAATAAAACTGGACAGGAAGTACACCACAATGGCATTTGCCCCAGCGTACCTGAATATGCTTCCAAACGCTATCTTTTTTACATCGGTCAAATAATAGATCAGTGCCAAAGCCAAATTGGCCCATCCGGCGGTAACCAATACAAAGCTGCTGGTCCATAATGCTTTGTTGATGGGGAAAATGATGTCCCACAAGTGACCTATAATCAAAAAACTACCCCCAATTCCCATTAAGATGGTGGCCTTTTTCTCTTGTTTGGACGTCAATATCAAACCGGTAAAAATTCCCAACAATGAACTTGCGATGGAAGGAATGGTACTTAAGAGTCCTTCTGGATCATAATCTGCTTTATAGTTGTGTGTGCCAAATACTTTTACATCCAACCAATTGGCCAAATTGTTGGGTGCCCTGTCCAACGTAGATTCAATTCCGTTTACGGGTACCAAGGTCATAAGGAGCCAATATCCAATTAGTAGAACTACGGTAATGGCCACCAAGGTGCGCCATTTAAAATTGATGAACAGAATGGCGGCAAAAAAGAAAACCACCCCAATACGCTGCAGCACGCCCGGAAAACGAATGTCTGCCCAGTCCTTAATAAAAGGAAACTCAATTAGGAAGGCCCCAAGAAAAAGACCGAGCCCAATAAGTTTTAAGGTGCGGATGACAATCTTTTTGTACACTCCCGCATCTATCGTTTTGTTTTTGTATGAAAAGACTATGGAGGTGCCCACGATGAACAGAAAGAATGGAAATACCAAATCGGTTGGTGTGTACCCATGCCACGGGGCATGTAAAAACGGGGCATACACGTTGGACCACGTTCCTGGGGTGTTTACCAGAACCATCAGTATAATGGTAGCGCCCCTAAAAATATCAACGGACAGGATTCTATCTTTCATGTGTTTTTGTTTTATGTTATAGAATGTGGTTTTTCATCCTTCCCCATGCCTTTATCAACATAAAACCGGAAATTAAGGCGACCGCGCTCAATACCAATGCCGAAGTGGTTCTGCCATAGATCCAATAGCCGGTAGCGAACATCAACGAATAAATTAGGACAACACCTAAAAGCATAGCGATTATTCCGGAAGGTACGCTCCACTTTTCGGTAGTATTGACAATTTCCACATTGTCAGTTTTGGCCTCTTTCACCACTTTGGACCATCCTGGTCCGCCTGGTTGTATTTTTCTGTAAAAGGAGCGTAGTGTCTCGTCGGATTCCGGCTTGGTCAATAGCGTAGCCGTCATCCAAATAGCCGTAGTTACGACTACGATGAACGGATAGGTTGCCCATTCCGGGAATATCCCCGTTTCCGGTGCGAAAAAGAAATCGCCCAATCCTGTTTTCGCCAAGCTGATAACGATAATCCCGGAAGCGAACATCGCCGTAATCTCACTCCAGGCATTGATACGCCACCAAAACCAGCGTAGGATAAAGACCAATCCCGTTCCGGCCCCAAACTGAATCAACAAATCAAATACCTCAAAAGCGTTCTGTAAGGTCAAAGCGAACAAGGCACTAAGCACCATCAATAGTACGGTGGAAATTCTACCCACGGCCACCATTTGTTTTTCGGTAGCATTTGGGTTTACCTGTCTTTTATAAAAATCAAAAACGATATACGAAGAACCCCAGTTCAGTTGGGTGGAAATGGTACTCATATACGCGGCTACCAAGGACGCCAATACCACGCCCAAAAGTCCGCTGGGCAGTTTGGTCAACATGGCAGAATACGCCAAATCGTGCCCCAACTTACTTTCCGCCATATTGGGGAATGCTTCGGCAATACTGGCAATATCCGGATACACTACCAAGGATGCCAATGCCACTAAAATCCATGGCCAAGGACGCAAGGCATAATGCATAATATTGAAAAAGAAAGTAGCCCCGATTGCATGGTTTTCATCCTTCGCGGCCAACATTCGCTGTGCGATGTAGCCACCTCCACCAGGTTCCGCACCGGGATACCATGAACTCCACCACTGCACGGCAATGGGGATTATAAATAAGGTAATAAGCACCTGTGTGTTATCCAGATCAGGCAAAATATTCAATTTACTGGAGACGAGTTCGTTGGCCATCAAGGCATCCAATCCACCTACTTCGGGGATGTTCACCAAGTAATATGCCGCGCCAATGGCACCGGACATGGCGACAAAAAACAGGAGAAAATCGGTATACACCACCCCCTTGAATCCGCCCAAGGCGCTAAAGATTACGGTAATCAATCCCGCTCCTACAACGGTTTCCCAAGGCTCAAGGCCCAACATGATACCGCCTATTTTAATGGCTGCCAAGGTTACGGAGGCCATGGTAATGATATTGAAGAGCGCACCCAAATAAATGGCCCTGAACTTTCTCAAAAAACTGGCCGGTTTTCCTCCGTAGCGCATTTCGTAAAACTCCAGATCGGTATTTACGTTGGATTTACGCCACAACTTCGCGTATACGAACACCGTGAGCATTCCCGTTAACAGGAAACACCACCAGACCCAGTTGCCCGATACTCCAGTGGTACGTACAATGTCCGTCACCAAGTTGGGTGTATCCGTGGAAAAGGTAGTTGCCACCATGGAAAGTCCCAAAAGCCACCATGGCATGGTTCGTCCGGAGAGAAAAAATTCCGAGGAATTCTTCCCGGACTTTTTGGACACGTAAATTCCTATTCCTAGGACGAGTGAGAAAAAGACGATGATGAAGCCATAATCGAGGGTACTTAGTTCCATAGGTGGTTTGGTTGTTAGTTAACGACTAAAGATAAAATAATTTAAGATACTTTTGTTTTTTGTTCGCCAACATAGGGCAGGCATATCCAAACGACCATGGAAATCACCCTAACATCTTGGATTCTTGCTTCTTTGGCCGCTTTCGTCATAGGAATGTCCAAAGCCGGAATTAAGGGGATAGCCGTCATTAACGTTACGTTCATGGCCTTGGCATTTGGCGCAAAGGAATCCACGGGAATGGTGGTTCCCTTACTTGTTCTGGCGGATATTTTTGCCGTAATCTACTACAACCGGCATACGCAATGGAGCTATGTTTTTAAGGTATTGCCGTGGATAATATTTGGGATACTGATTGGGGTTTTTATTGGTAAGGACCTTCCGGAAAGCCTCTTTAGAATCGGAATGGCCATTATCATTATCATTACGGTAGTTATGATGTATTGGTGGGACAGGAAAAAGGTAAAGACCGTCCCGACGCATTGGGCGTTTGCCAGCTCCATTGGAACGTTGGCGGGGATAACCACGATGGTGGGTAATCTGGCCGGGGCGTTTTCCAATATTTATTTTCTCGCGATGCGCCTGCCCAAGAACCACTTCATTGGAACTGCCGCCTGGCTTTTCCTGATCGTGAATGTGTTTAAGCTGCCCTTCCACATTTTTGTTTGGCATACCATCTCGGCCGAATCCCTATTCCTAAACTTAAAGCTGTTGCCGGGTATTTTTATAGGTTTCTTTGTGGGGGTGCGCATTATTAAACTGATCAACGAGGAATTCTTCCGTAAAATGATTTTGGTGCTTACCGCACTTGGTGCCATCTTGATTATGGTGGGATAAGCGTCAATCGACTTCCTTTGGGAATTAATCAGTAGCTTTAGCTAGAATCATCCGTACGCTGAACTATGATTTTAGTCCGCACATACTTGCTCCAGCATTTCTATCGCTTTTTAATATTGTCCTTTTTGTTCCTATCCTTTTCCTGCACCGAGCAGCCTGAGAAAACAACCGATTCCAATAACGAACTGCTCACCCAATTGGAAGCTTCGCTCGATACTTTATCAACGGTCTGGTATCCAAAGACGATAGACAGTATAAACGGAGGATTTTGGTCGGATTTTGATTATAAATGGAACAAAGTAGGTGCGCAACACAAAATGCTGGTAAGTCAGGCGCGGCATGTGTGGACGGCCTCCACCTTGGCGCTGTATTATAAAGATTCCAACTACGAGCGAATTGCAGGGCACGGATACAAATTTTTAAGGGATAAAATGTGGGACGAGCAGTACGGCGGTTTCCACACGCTATTAGGTAACAATGGTGATTCCCTAAAACTACGCTCCACCGGAAAAAGCGCCTATGGAAATTCCTTTGCTATCTACGGATTGGCCACCTATTACAAGGTTTCCAAGGATACCGCAGCGCTGAATCTGGCTAAGAAAACCTTCCAATGGCTGGAAAAACATGCCCATGACCCTGACTATGGCGGCTATTTTGATGTGTTGCAAATGGACGGTTCCTGGATGCTGGACGTATCCAAAAATGACAACAGCTATGACAATTTTATTCGGAAGGACTGGAAGGACCAAAACTCGTCCATTCATCTGATGGAGAGTTTTACCGCCCTTTATGAGGTGTGGCCGGACCCCCTGGTAAAGAAACGCTTGGAAGAACTTTTTCTATTGATACGCGATACCATAACCACGAAAAAGGGAAACCTGACCTTGCACCTAGAAAGGGATTGGACGCCCGTCTCCTATAAAGATTCTACGGAAGCTTCCCGAAAGGAACATTTTTTCTTGGACCATGTCTCGTTCGGGCATGATGTAGAGACCGCTTTTCTACTCTTGGAGGCCTCCTACGTTCTTGGGAGGAAACATGATTCCGTCACTCCAACAAAAACGAAAAAAATGGTGGACCATGCGCTGGACTGGGGCTGGGATGCCGAAAAAGGTGGATTTTACGAGGGCGGATATTATTGGGACAATACGGAACGGACCATTGAGGACGACCGGAAAGTCTGGTGGACACAGGCGGAATGCCTCAACACCCTTCTGTTACTATCCAAACTATATCCTGAGGAATCCCGATACCACGAATTGTTCCATAAACAGTGGCAGTATATCAACACCTATTTAATTGACCATACCTATGGCGGATGGTACGATGCAGGACTTGATACCAGTCCCGAAGCGGCAACAAGGGCAAAGGCCCAAATTTGGAAGGTAAACTACCACAACGTGCGATCCTTGATTAATGTTATAAAAATGATTAAGGGTGAGTTTGAACTGACCAATAAACACTAGTAGCCCCGTCTAGGAAGTATTTTAGGGTTAACAAAGCGCATAAAATTCAATACTATTCCGTTTTGTTTCTCCGTTTTTTATCCCACCAAACATAGAGCCCAAAGGCGACCAAACTCACAAGGGAACCCCAGAGCAACCCCTTTTTTAGTCCCTCTGTGGAACCCCCAAAATAGGCGATGAACAGGGTCAATGGGGTGATACCCACCATCGTCGCTCCCATAAACTTCCAGTACCCCATTTGAAGCAGTCCCCCAACAAAACTAATGGCATCGTTGGACAAAAACGGATTGAGCCGCGTCACAATAACCGCCCAAAATCCATAGTCTTCCAAAAAGTCGGCTACCTTTTGTTCGGATTTCTGACCAATAATCTTATCCACTAGTGAGCTTCCAAAATAACTTCCAATGGCATACCCAACCGAAGAAGCCGCAAAAATAGAAATGAAAATGATGAGACTGCCCCAAACAGGCCCATAGGCCAAAATAGAAACCACCATCAACAGCACGGAGGGAATGACCAACAGGAACATCTGGGCAATCATCGCCAGTACCAATACCACGGGTCCCATCCATCCAAATCCGCTGACCCAAGCTTCTATTTTTTTCTCATCGTCACTGGTTAGTACGCTCCAAGCTTCATTAAAAAAGGACTGTACCTCGGGAAAAACAAAATAAGAAATAAGAATGCCCGCCACCAGCAGTAGGGAAACGACCAGGGGAAGTCTGCTCTTTTGATTTTTTCCTTTTTTATCCTTCTTTGACATCAATTCGATTGCTATCCATTTTCCTGTAGTAGGATTCTATAGATTTTTGTATTGGCGGAAAATATACCGCTTTTTAAAATCGATTATTGACGCAATCCTTAAAAAGGGTGCGTTTAAATGGACCGATAAACCGATATAACTTCTTTTTGGTACTGCTGGACATGGCGGATTGACTGCCGAAAAAGTGCAAGAAAAAGGGAATAGGGTCAATTTTAATCTTCCTTTACAACGATTAAACTTTTCCAAATTCGAAATTTAAAATATATTTGAGGCTGACCAAATACCGACCATGACCGATAATATTAGAAGGCTGTTCAAACAAATGAACGAAAGTACCAGGGAAGAAGCGCTTTTATGCCTTAAGGACGAGTTTCAGCTTAAAAGCAGGAAACTGGTTAAAAACGAATGGATCATTGGGGGCCGTATCCCGGAGGCCTACCAAGAGCGAACGGTAGAACTGTTCCAAACGCTGTTGAGAAAGCAGGGCGTTAACGCCAACTAATTTGGTTATTGTTTTAAGGAAGCTTTTTACCCATTTCCAACTACATTATTTTTTATTCTGATGTCACTTCGATTTCTATGACGTGTTCCAAAGGCGATGCCCTGAGCGTAGTCGAAGGGTTCTCGATAGTTCTGCTGAGCGCAGTCGAAGCACAACGCCACTTTCAGGGGCGCCACTCGAACTGACAATGCATAAATTAAATTGCTTTAGAAATAAAACCCTACTGCGCCAGCAACCCATCCAAAAGTGTTCTCACTTTTTCACTGTTCCAATCCGCCGCCCCGGTTTCCTTAATGAGGATAGTGCCCTGGGCATCAATAATATAGTTGGTTGGGATGCTCTTGGAACTAAGCAGTTCCGGCGCATTCATTTGCGGAAAATATACAGGAAGGTCGTAGTCTTTTTTGTTGAGAAAACGTTGCACCACTTGCGGGTCTTCTTGGGTGAGTAAGAGAAACTGCAATTTGTCTCCGTAATTGCTATATAATTCCTGAATACTGGGCATTTCTGCCAAACAGGGTGGGCACCACGTGGCCCAGTAACTTATAAAAGTGACTCTGCCCTCCCCAATGGCAATGGTTTTGGCTTGGCCCGATACATCCGTTATACGATACCCAAAGGGTTCCAGCTTTTTTTGGTCATCTACCGCGTCTACACTTTGAGACCATACCGCCACTTTTAGTTTATTCAACGCCACTTGAATTGGGGTTCTGGTCTGGGGAATGATCAACAACGCGATAAAGAGGACAAATAGGATATCGCTGATCTTAAACTTGCGTTTTTTCATGGGATATAAAGATAGCGGATTCGTCTGGTGTTAAATAGCGCTTTTTAAAACCATTACGTTGTAAGATTTTTCTTTTCCTGTGGATTTTAAGCTTGGTTTCATTATTTTGGTGGATAATTAACTTTCCCCTGCATTAAAACATTAACAAGCTTGAATCAAAACCCTGAACAAATAGCTCGCGATAAGATAGACGAGATTCTACTAGAAGCTGGATGGTTCGTTCAGTCAAAGAACAAGGTTGATTTATCTGCGGGAAAAGGTGTTGCAGTTCGGGAATACCAAACAGATGTTGGCCCAGCAGACTATGTGCTATTTGTTGACCGAAAACCTGTCGGAATAATTGAGGCAAAACGTGAAGACGAAGGACACAGACTTACAGTGGTTGAGGAACAAGCTGTGAACTATGCCAACTCCAAACTAAAATATTTAGACAATGACCCTTTGCCTTTTGTTTATGAAAGCACGGGAACCATAACTCGATTTACCGACTACAGAGATCCAAAACCAAGAGGCAGAAATGTTTTCAGTTTCCATAAACCTGAGACCATTGCCCAATGGCTCAAACAAGGCAAAAGTCTAAGGGAACGATTATTATCGCTCCCCGAGTTGGATGAAACGGGACTTCGTCCGGCCCAAATTGTAGCCATCAATAACCTCGAAGATTCCTTCAAGAGAAATAGACCAAAAGCATTGATTCAAATGGCAACGGGTGCGGGCAAAACGTTTACGGCCGCAACATTCGTATATCGATTACTGAAACACGCAGACGCAAAACGTATTTTATTTTTAGTAGATACCAAAAACCTGGGCGAACAGGCCGAACAGGAATTTATGACCTTTCAGCCCAATGACGATAACCGAAAGTTTACAGAACTGTATAATGTCCAGCGCCTTTCATCAAGTTATATTGCTTCGGACAGTCAAGTCTGTATTTCAACAATACAACGCCTCTACTCTATTTTAAAAGGAGAGGAATTGGACGAAAGTACCGAACTCGATAACCCCAACGAAAACTCGTGGTTACAGCACAAAATGGCTAAAAACAAAGCGGTTCCTGTGGAGTACACACCAAAAGTACCCATTGAACAATTTGATTTTATAGTCATTGACGAGGCGCACCGCTCCATTTATAATCTTTGGAAGCAGGTTTTGGACTATTTTGATGCCTTCCTCATTGGTTTAACGGCAACGCCTGACAAAAGAACCTTTGGTTTTTTCAATGAAAATGTAGTGAGCCAGTATACGTATGAAGAATCGGTAACTGATGGCGTAAATGTACCTTATGATGTGTACACGATTGAAACGGAAATTTCTCAAAAAGGAGAAACCATAAAAGCAGGTTGGTTTGTTGACAGACGGGATAAATTGACTCGTAAAAAACGTTGGCAACAAGAAGATGAGGATATCGAATACAAACGCAATGACCTAGATAAAAAAGTGGTCAATCCGAGTCAGATTAGAAACATCGTTCGGGAATATAAAAAGGCACTGAAAACGACCATTTATCCCAATCGTGTGGATGAAAACGGGGAATACGAAGTGCCTAAAACATTGGTCTTTGCTAAAACGGATAGTCACGCCGATGATATTATCAAAATCATTCGTGAGGAGTTTGACGAAGGCAATGACTTCTGTAAAAAAGTAACCTATAAAATTGAGGAAGACCCAAAATCTGTATTGAACCGTTTTAGAAATTCCTACTATCCACGTATTGCGGTTACGGTAGATATGATTGCCACGGGAACCGACGTAAAACCTTTAGAGGTTTTACTGTTCATGCGAGATGTAAAAAGCATCAACTACTTTGAGCAAATGAAAGGTCGTGGAACCCGGACGATCAACAGCGATTCGTTGCAACTCGTGTCCAAAACCGCAAAAACCAAAACCCATTTCGTAATTGTGGATGCGGTGGGTGCCACCAAGTCCAAAAAAACGGACAGCAGACCTTTGGAACGCAAACCTTCGGTACCCATGAAAGATTTATTGGGTGCTGTAACCATGGGCGTTGCGGACGAAGATTTGTTTTTGTCATTGGCCAATCGCTTGATTCGTCTGGAAAAACAAATCACCGAAAAAGAAAAAGACAGATTGTTGGAATTTTCTGGGGGTAAGAATTTGAAACAAATGACGGCAGCATTAATTACTGCTTTTGACCCAGATGCTATTGAGGAAAAAGCACAAATAGCGCTTGACAAAATCCCAATTAATGATAGAACGCCAGCGTTCATTGAGCGTAGTCGAAATGAAGCTCAAGAACAATTGATTTTAGAAGCTAGCAAAACCTTCAATGGAGCGTTAAATGATTATTTGGATAATATTCGTAAACAACACGAACAAATAATTGATAGTGTAAATATAGACACGGTTACCAAAAGCGAATGGGAAACCACTTCTGTAGATAAAGCAACAGAAATTGTAAACCATTTTACCGAATATCTGGAAGCCAATAAAGACGAGATTAAAGCACTGAGCATTTTCTATAACCAACCGTATAACCGTAGAGACATCACCTTCAACATGATAAAAGAAGTGATGGCTAAACTGCAATTGGAAAAACCGCTATTAGCACCAGATTATGTATGGGACGCCTATGTTACCTTGGGCGCGTCATCTCGAGCGCAGACGAGAGACGAAGGGTCTCAAAAACCCAAAGACCAATTAACGGTACTGGTCTCATTAATTAGAAGAGCTTGTGGTATTGACAGCGAACTAAAAGCGTTTGACAAAACCATTGAAAAGAATTTTAACGATTGGTTGTTTAAACAACATACCGGACAGCACAACCGCTTTACACCAGAGCAATTAGATTGGTTACGCATGATAAAAGACCACGTAGTGAGCAGTTACCATATAGAATTGGACGATTTAGATTACACCCCTTTTGATGCCAAAGGCGGAAAAGGTAAAATGCACCAATTATTTGGCAGCCAAATGAATGACATTATTAACGAACTTAATGAAGTACTTGCAGCATAATGAAAGAAGATTGGATTGAAGTTAAGATTGGAGATGTTGCAGATTTGTACCAACCTAAAACTATTGCCTCAAAAAAATTAGTTCCTAATGGGAAATATTCCGTTTATGGTGCAAACGGTATAATTGGAAAATATGACAAATTCAATCATAAAGATGAGGAATTATTAATTACTTGTAGAGGTGCAACTTGTGGGAATGTTCATATAACAAACCATATTCTTGGATAAATGGCAATGCAATGGTTGTTAAACCATTTAATGATAGTTTATTAAGCATAGCATATTTAAAATTTGTTTTTTCTAATAAAGGAAGAACACACAAAGCAATTGGTGGTTCAGCTCAACCTCAAATTACTAGGACATCTTTATCGCCTATTAAAATACCTTTATTTCCTTTACCAGCTCAAAAAGCAATCGTCAAAAAAATAGAGGAGCTTTTTAGCAGTTTAGATAGTGGTATTACAGACCTTAAAAAAGCACAAGACCAATTGATTATTTATAGACAAGCGGTTTTAAAAAAGGCTTTTGTGGGAGAACTAACCAAAGAATGGCGAGAAAAACAAACCAACTTACCTTCTGCTGATGAATTATTAGAACAGATAAAAGAAGAACGTCAAAAACATTATGAACAACAATTGGCTGATTGGAAAAAAGCTGTTAAGGGTTGGGAGAAAAATGGAAAAGAAGGGAAAATGCCTACTAAACCTCGTAAAGCCAAAGATCTACCCGCACTTTCAAAAGAAGCATTAGAGAATTTGTCGGCTCTTCCAGCGAATTTTGTGTGGACTCAATTAGGGGATATTGTTTGGTCAGTTAAAGATGGCCCACACTATAGCCCAAAATATTCAGAAGTTGGCATTCCATTTATTTCAGGTGGTAATGTAAGACCTGAAGGAGTAGATTTTGATAATGTTAAATATATATCTGAAGACTTACATATGGAGTTGAGCAAAAGATGCAAGCCAGCCCTAAACGATATACTTTATACCAAAGGCGGTACAACAGGAATAGCAAGAGTTAATACTTACGATATAGATTTTAATGTGTGGGTTCATGTTGCAGTTTTAAAGGCAGTTGATTTAATAGAACCATTTTATTTACAACATGTTCTGAATTCAAGTCACTGTTATCAGCAATCTCAAAAGTACACTCATGGAGTGGGCAATCAAGATTTAGGTTTAACCAGAATGATACTAATTACATTACCTATTTGCTCAAAAGAAGAACAACACCAAATCGTCCAAGAAATAGAAAGTCGTTTATCGGTTTGTGATAAAGTAGAAAAAGACATTGCTGACAGTTTAGAAAAAGCTCAAGCCTTACGCCAAAGCATACTTAAAAAAGCATTTGAGGGTACATTGTTAAGCGAAGAAGAAATTGCAAAATGTAAAGCAGATACAGCTTACGAACCTGCTTCTGTTTTGTTGGAGAAAATAAAGGCGGAGAAAAAGAAGAAGTAGCAACTGGTGCAAAAACTGCATAATTGAATTATCAAGTAATCCTTGAGAATTGAATAAATGAAAGAGCAAAACCAAATAGAGATTTACCAAGCCAAAGATGGCTCTACTCAAATTAATGTACAATTTGAGCAAGAAACGGTTTGGCTTACACAAGCCCAAATGGCAGAGTTGTTTGGTAAAGATGTAAGAACCATTAATGAACATCTTAAAAACATATATGCATCAGAAGAATTAAGGTCAGATTCAACTATCCGGAAATTCCGGATAGTTCGTCAAGAAGGGACAAGGCAAGTAAAAAGAAATTTAGACCATTATAATTTAGATGCAATTATTTCTGTAGGTTACAGGGTTAATTCTAAAAGAGGAACTCAATTTAGAATTTGGGCAACTCAAACCTTAAAAGACCATTTGGTAAAAGGATATACCATTAACGAAAAACGTTTAGCTCAAAAAGAACAAGAAGTGAAACTATTAAAAAATGGTATCACTATTTTAAGTAGAGCTATTGAAGAAAAGACAGCAGATAATGAATGGTTTTTGTAGCCTCCCCTAAAAATGTAGTAAGCCTGTTTATCTATTTTATGTCTCATCAATGAAACATTAAATCTTTTATGTCTCATATTTAACTATATTTGAGACACAAAATAATTTGTAGTGCACACGTAAGACACAAAAATGAATCCATATCAACCAAAAGAACTGCCACTTAAAAATATTGTATGGGAGCAACTCATAGATCTTATGGGTAAAGCGAATCGTTATGTGGCTCGTTATGATGGTCTTTTACAATCCGTTATCAATCCAGATGTTTTATTGGCCCCATTGCGAACACAAGAAGCGGTACTTTCTTCTAAAATAGAAGGTACACAGGCAACCTTGGAAGAGGTTTTGGAATTTGAAGCAGATGAAGTCGGAGACGACCATTTAAAAGGAGATATCTGGGAAGTGCTAAACTATCGTATTGCTCTGAAAGAAGGTCGTGATACCATGAAAGAACGCCCACTGTCATTAAATACCATCAAGGAAATGCATGCAATACTCATGCGGGGGGTACGAGGAGATAGTAAAGACCCGGGTAATTTTAGACGTATTCAGAATTTTATAGGTTCACCCGGATCTACCATCGATAACGCTAGGTTTGTTCCACCAACAGTTCCGACCATGTTAGAAGCCCTAAGTAATTGGGAAAAATATATTCATATTGACGATAAGGATGTCTTGGTTCAACTGGCAATAATCCATGCTCAATTTGAAATTATCCACCCATTTTTAGATGGTAACGGTAGAATGGGGCGTATTTTGATCCCCCTGTTTTTATACCATAAAGAAATTATTCAAGAACCCGTTTTTTACCTAAGTGATTATCTAGAAAGTCATCGTTCAGAATACTATGATGCCTTAAAGGAAATTACCGATACAGGTGATTGGACAAATTGGATTCGCTTTTTCTTAAATGCTATTATTGTACAGGCTGAAAAGAATATAGCAAAGACCCGTCAAATCATTAATCTATATGAAGCTGTAAAGTTAGAAATAGCTAATAGTACACATTCCCAGTTCTCTATTCATTGTTTGGATTCCTTATTTGTACAACCTATTTTTTCATCGCGTAATTTCGAAAAACATTCGGGTATACCAAGATCTAGTGTAGCCAGGTTGTTGAATACAATGGTCGAAAATAATATTATAGACCTTGCACAAAAAGGCTCTGGTCGCAGACCTACCATATATGCCTTCAGAAGGCTACTAAAAATTGTAAACCAATAATAATGACAGACTCAACCATAATTTCAAAAATATGGAACCTTGCCAACGTACTACGTGATGATGGTGTGGGTTATGGGGATTATTTAGAACAAATTACCTATTTGTTATTTTTAAAAATGGCAGATGAACTCAACAAACCGCCTTATAACAAAGGTTTGGTATTTCCAAGACTAAAGGATGTCGAGGGCAACGAAGTTGAGGATGCAGAAGTAGCCAATTGGGAAACTTTGTCCAGTAAACGAGGTGCTGAATTGGAAGCCTTTTACAGCCAGTTGTTGCGTACACTTTCTACAGAAAAAGGAACACTTGGGCAAATTTTTACGAAGAGCCAAAATAAAATTCAAGATCCGGCCAAATTGCTAAAAGTCATCAACCTTATCGACAAAGAAGATTGGTCCATGATGGGTGCAGACATCAAAGGTAAAATTTATGAAGGCCTTTTAGAGAAAAATGCAGAGGATACCAAAAGTGGGGCTGGGCAATACTTTACCCCAAGAGCTTTAATTAAGGCAATGGTGGCGTGTGTACAACCCGAACCCATGAAAACCATTGTTGACCCAGCTTGTGGTACAGGAGGTTTCTTTTTAGCAGCTTACGATTGGATTGTAGATAATAATAAGTTGGACCGGGAAGAAAAAGAGTTTTTAAAGAATAAAACCTTTCATGGAAACGAGATTGTAGCCAATACAAGAAGGCTATGCTTAATGAATATGTACTTGCATAATATTGGTGAAATAGATGGAGAATCATTTATCAATCCAAATGATGCTTTAATTGCAGACGACGGTGAACGCTACGATTATGTTCTAGCAAATCCCCCTTTTGGTAAAAAAAGCAGTATGACTTTTACCAACGAGGAAGGCGAGATTGAAAAAGAAGATTTAAGCTATAATCGCCAAGATTTTTGGGAAACAACTTCCAACAAACAATTGAACTTTTTACAGCATATAAAGAGTCAATTAAAGATTAATGGAGAAGCTGCTGTTGTACTTCCAGATAATGTTTTGTTTGAAGGCGGAGCAGGAGAGGAAGTAAGAAAACAGTTGATGAAAACTGCCGAACTACACACGATTCTGAGATTACCAACAGGCATATTTTATGCACAAGGGGTTAAAGCAAATGTGTTGTTTTTCAAAAACAAACCTGCAAGCAAAGAGGCTTGGACAAAAGATATTTGGTTTTATGATTATAGAACTAATGTTCATCATACTCCAAAGAAAAGTCCAATGCGGCAAGAGCATTTGTCTGAGTTTATAGAACTCTACAACGGGAGTAACATTAGTAAACGAAAGGAAACTTGGAGCGAGGAAAATGAAGATGGTCGTTGGAGAAAGTATAGCTACGATGAAATTATTTCACGGGACAAAACCAGTTTAGATATTTTTTGGCTAAAAGACAAAAGTCTGACAGATTTGGACAATCTTCCAGACCCTGATATTTTAGCTACAGAAATCATTGAAAATATAGAATCTGGGTTAAATAGTTTTAAAGAAATTATGGAGACTTTGAATGATTAAAAATTTGGTCATTAACCATTAATAATTTTAAAATGAAAACCCTTCAATTTCTTGAAGGGTTTTTTATTAAGATAAGATTACATAATCATATATTACTCCGCCGCCCCCTCATAAATCGTATTAAAAATCAATTTATAAGTCCCTCTGGGTTGTGCCCTAAACTGGGGTCGAAACGCAAATAACACCACTGCACCTTTGCCATATTTTGCCTTTACCATGGCCGGTTTTTCCGCAATGAATTTTTTCTCGCCCATGGCCCAACCGCTCATTAACAGGTTGTCCTTGGCATAGGTAGCAATCACCTCAACTTCCGGAGCGGGGGCATCCATAATTTCTTCCGTACCGCCTTCGCCCTTTTTATCCTGTTTGTCTATGGTAAAGGCGCGACTCCTATTAAAGGAGACCGCAACGGTGTCCTGCATCCCAAAGGCCAAAGGATGGGTAGTGTCAATCCCCGTTTTGATCAAGGAACCGGGAATAAAGAAATCCTTGCTGTCCGCCCCTTCCGTGGCATCGGTCAAGGGCAAACCAAATTGCTCGATCACATAGGTACTGGCCGCGTCAAACGCCATCAACGTACCGCCATTTTTTACATAGTTGCTTAACGCCATGGAACCTTCCAGCCCCAAACCGCCCGTAAATTTTTCGGGCATATCCAGATTGGAATGGCCGTGCAAGAGGGATTTTGCACGTTGGGAGGGCAGTATCAATACATCGTACTGTGACAAGTCCGCCGTTTGGATGTCGCGGTCGTGCAAGGTATCGGTCTCAAAGGCATATTCATCCATCACAAAACGGGTCCATCCCTCATCCATATTGGACACCCACGACTTGTACAAACCTACTTTTGGCAAATGGATTTTGACGAGTTCCACATCGGGCTTGGAAGAAAGTCCGGTAATCTCCAAACCATAGGTACTGGCCAAATCATCGATGGATTCGCTACCGCCAGAAACGATATACGACCCTGCGGGAAAGGTCGTTTTCCCGGACTTAAAATCGGCCTTGGTTCGGTATGCCGTTCCGCCCGACTTCAACACTTTGTTCGTTGCCACTACCGATGCGTTGGTGTTGGCACTCAAGAGGTAGCCAAAAGAGGCGTTGCCGGATACGTCGCCCTCGGAATAATCTGTCAAATCGGTTAGCATTTCGGTGTCCACTTCAAACGGCTCTGTAATTTTATCCACGGTTACACCCATTTGCATGGGCAAGGTCCATCCCGCCAAATCATACGGGGTGTCCGGTGGGCCTCCCGGATATTGGAAACGGGTAGGGTAGTCCTGTTTTTCCATCAAATCCATCAGGTACGGCCGAAACGCCTGCGCGCCATAAATGACATAGGAACCCTTTTCATATTTTTTATCGTTGATCTCAAAATTCTTGGTGGCCTGGGTAATCTCGATACCGCCACGCTTCAAGACATTCACCAAGTTGACCGCTTCAAAGGCATCCCATTGTTCCTTGGGGATGACATAGGCAAATGGACCGTCTTTCTTGGACTTTTCAATCGCCGAAGCGCCCATTTTGTAAATGTTGTACAGGTAGTTGCTTTTTCGGTCCGCAGCCAAATCCAACGTGGCCCAAGTGGCGGTGAGCATATAATCCACGGCATCCCTAAAATGGGATTCCCCGCCCTTCCAAGGGTCCGGGTACATGATATCGGTACCATCGGTAGGGGTGCCGCCCGCTACGGTCTTAGGCAGTTTCTCCGGGTCGTAAAATCGTGGGGTAGGGGTGGTATGTCCGGTTTCGGTCAAAATCCCGATCATGTTATGGTAATAGGGAACGGTACGCCCGCCCCCGTTCCAGAACATGGTATAGAAATTATCGGCAATGGCGCCCGGCATGTTTTCCAAGGAAAACCGCTTGGACATGGCCGAACCTACCTCACTCACCCCAGCGGTAATGGCCGGGTGGATTTTTGGGTTTACCGGATCGGCATACGGCGGAAGCGAAATCTTGGTCCATGATGGCGACGATTGGTGGTGGTTGTACACAATCTGCGGATACCACTCATTGTACAGGATTTTGGTAACGTTATACGTCTCCGGCATGGTGTTCATAAACCAGTCCCTATTGTTGTCATGGCCCATATAATAATGATATAAAATAGGCGGACGTGAGGTTTCGTAGGCGGTGCCCATATTCTTGCGGTACCAATCTACCACAATATCCAAACCGTCCGGATTCATGACCGGCATCAAGGATGGTGATGACATTTTCACGGATTTTTTTCATTTCGGTCGTTTCCGATGTCGCTAAGGTATAGGCCAATTCCGAGGTCATTTGACCGTGGGCCAATTCCGTAGAGTGCATGCCACCATCTATCCAGACTACGGCTTTTCCTTCTTCGGAAAGTTTCTGGGCTTCATCGTCCGAAACCTGAACACGTGCCAATTTGGTGCTGATGTCCTTCCATTTGTCCAGTTGGGACAGATTTTCTTCGCTCGAAATAAATAGGATGTACATCTTTCTACCCAACACCGTAGTGCCGATTTCCTTTTTTTGAACTCGGTCCGATGCATTATCCAATTGGGTGAGGTAGTCTTCTATTTGGACGTAATCCGCCAATTTATAATCAGCACCCACCTGAAAACCATACACATCTTCCGGAGAAGGAACGGTTTGGGCGGTGGTAAAGGAAATACAGGATAGTGCCAGTACAAGTGTCAGCAAGACTGCCTTGCAGCTATTCGATTTTAGAGTCATTTTGAGTTCGTTTGATTTGGGCAGTAAATTAAACAATAGGTCCGTAAAAAATAAATCCCAGGGACAGGAAAACAGGAATTGGATCTATTTTTTCATTCTGTATAATCTAAAGGCATTTCAATTATCAATTTATGAAATTCCCAAAGTCCCTTGAAATTGTTATTCTTAAAACATAAGTTTTGACGAAATACCCATATTTTCAACGCTTAAATGATTAGTTTTAGGACGGATAGCCGTACTAATTGGCTTATGACATGAAAAAAACCATCCTCGTAGTACTGGTAGTCTTTTTTCCTTTTTTGGGATTTTCGCAAGATGCATCTATTGCCAACCAGTTCATCAATTCCTTGACACGAATCACAGAAAGCAAAAATTATACAAGATTTTAATGCGGAGACCCGGGACGATTGGCACTTTCTACCATGGAGTTCCTTTGAGCGCCAAGGGTTGTCCTTAAAGGAATTAAGTCCGGACCAAAAAGCATTGGTCCATCAACTGCTGCAATCCTCCTTAAGTGATACCGGTTACCAGCAGACGACAGAAATCATTGGTTTGGAAAAGGTGCTTGCGACCAGTTCCGGCGACCCGGTGTATCGGGACCCAGAGCGCTACTATATTTCCATTTACGGTGACCCAACACAGGAAGATGTATGGATGTGGACTTTTGAAGGACATCATGTATCGCTCCATTTTACTACCGTTGGAGATACCGTTTCATATGCACCTCGATTCTTTGGTTCCAACCCTGGGAGGATTATGGAAGGGGAACGGAAGGGATTCAGTCCATTGGTCAATGAAGAGGACTTGGGCTTACAACTCATCAACATGCTGAACAGTGACCAGAAAAATAGGGCCATTTTTAATGAAAATGCCTATAACGATATTGTGAGCTACAACAAGCCCACGGCCGAGAAATTAGCCCCGGAAGGCATACTGGTCCAGGATTTAACCGAACCCTCAAAAAAAATTGCTGATGGATATCATTTACGAATATGCTTCAACCATACCGGCAGAACAGGCGATGAAACGTATGGGTACCATCCGTAATGAAGAAATGGAGGACCTGCGATTTGGGTGGGCAGGTGCCACCGAACTGGGAAAAGCACATTACTACCGCATACAGGGAAAAACCTTTATGATCGAATTTGACAACAGCCAGAACAACGCCAACCATATCCACACCGTTTGGCGCGATTTTGATGGCGATTTTGGTAGGGACCTACTTAAGGAACACTACGCCAATCACAAACATCCGCATTGAAAAATTCTTTGATAGTGAACTGGCGCTAGCGTATAATTCCTTTTCCATCATAAACCATCTTTTCTATTTCCCTTCAATGTCTAAGGAGATACAAACGCTGTTTTGTTATCGAGACATATTAACTTTTAATGGGACTAACCTTTGCTCGTGTGTTTCGTTATCTTTAGCAACGTATCCTTCTTTAGGATACGACCAATACGCTACTATGAGCACTGAAACCTATAGAACTTGTCAAAATTGCGGGACCGAAAACCTGAACCGCGATTATTGCAAAAACTGTGGGGAAATCATCAATATAAACCTGAAAAGGAAAGCTAGAGCGCGAGCGAAAAGCCAAAGAAAAGATGGCATCCGAATCTGAAAAGGTGAAAGAAAAAAACCGCGTTACCCTTTTCTTTGAAAATGCGAAGGAACATGAAAACGTATTTATTCGCTACACCTCCCGCTTTTTTTACTCCATTTGGGTAGTAGTGCTTGCCGTGGGTTCTTTTTTAGCCATAGTGTTCGGCTACATCGCAGCCTAAGCTTAAAAAATGATTCCCTTGCGACTTAATAAAAATACGTTTAGAAAAACCGTCAAGAAATACTATTTCCCTGTATTTCTCATCCTTGGGGCCTTCGTCTACTTTTTACAACGGCTCACTACTGCTCTCCCAGAGCTGGTGAACAATCACCTCAACGATTTTCTGTGCATGCCCATTGTACTCAAAATAGGTCTTTATAGTGTCCGCTATGTTAAATCCGATAGGCGCCTAAAACTCCCTTTGCTTCTGCAGGTTTTGGTCACCCTCGTCTTTATTATTTATTTTGAAGGGGTCCTTCCCAATGCAACTGAACGGTACACGGCAGATGTTCTGGATATCCTAGCCTATACCCTAGGACTCCTCTTTTTCATGGGTATGGAAGGCTTTGAAACTAGAAAATACGCTTGACAACGCTCCCTCAATAAAAATCGCACTACCCAAAAAACCCTTTTTAGTATCCTGCCGAATCAATCAGGTTAATTTAAAAATTAATAGGACTACCTAATTGAAAATCAATAGCCTATCATTATAAACTCTTGTTAACCACTATCTAAAGAAAAGCAAATGGGTAAGGCTGATTTAAACAAAAACGAACTCGACTTAAGTAAAGATGAGGAAAAGGTCTTGGATGACCTAGGGCTGTTCGGGGAGTCCAGAAGAAAATTTTTAACGGGCATATCCGCTGCTAGTCTAAGCGTACTGGCACTACCCTACTTTACTTCAAAAGTATTTGCGAATGCCCCTACCGATGTAAAGATTCAAGAAGTAAAAGCGTTGCTGAACCAAGTTCAGGTAAACCTCAACGTAAACAATACCGTGAAACCGCTGACCATTGACTCCCGAATGACCTTGCTGGATGCATTGCGGGAACGTTTACAGTTAACAGGTACCAAATTGGGATGTGGCCATGGGCAATGCGGGGCCTGTACCGTAATTATCGATGGACAGCGAAAACTTTCTTGCCTTACCTTGGCGGCTACCTGTAAAAACAAGGAAATTACCACCGTTGAAGGGCTGGCCAATGGAAGTGAACTTCACCCCATACAAGCGGCCTTTCTAAAACACGACGGATTTCAATGTGGATATTGTACCCCAGGGCAAATCTGTTCTTCCGTAGCCTTATTGGAAGAGGCCAAAAGTGGTGAGGCCAGTTATGTTACCGAAGATTTAGCATCGGTCAATAAAAACATACAACTATCCGAAGAAGAAATACGGGAACGAATGTCCGGTAATATCTGCCGTTGCGGGGCCTACAATAACATTGTACAGGCCATCCAAGAAGTACATATGGGTACGGAACAAAAGCCAAAGTGGGAGTTTGCCACTGCCGCACAAATGCAAGAAGCAAAATCCTAAAAGAACGCTATGAGACCATTTACATATATAGAACCGACGAATATTGAGGAAGCGCTTACTGCTGCCGCTTCCAGTGAGAAATCCAGTTACCTGGGCGGAGGGACCAATTTAGTGGACCTCATGAAAGAGGACGTAGAGCGACCATCGCAACTTATCAATATCAATAACCTTACGTATAGCGACATTACCAAAAATGACGATGACGGTTATACGCTGGGCGCGATGAAAAGCAATAGTGAAACAGCGAACCATCCGGATATCCGTAAAAATTATCCCTTGCTTTCCATGGCGATGCTTTCTGCGGCAACGGCACAGATTCGCAATATGGCCACCAATGGGGGAAACATTCTGCAACGCACCCGGTGCCCTTATTTTTATGAGGTTTCCATGCCGTGCAACAAACGCGAACCCGGCTCCGGTTGTGGCGCGTTAAAGGGGATGAACGGAAACCATGCCATTTTTGGTTGGAGCGAAAGCTGTGTGGCCACAAATCCATCGGATATGGCAATTGCCCTAGCCGCCCTAAGTGCTAAAGTACATGGTTACGCAACCAGATGGAACTAAGCGTTCTATAGATTTTGTCGATTTTCACAGACTTCCCGGCGATGAACCCGAAAAAGACAACACGTTGCAACCGGGCGAAATGATAACCGCAATACAATTGCCCAAACCCAAATTTTCTAAGCACTATTACTATTTGAAAATAAGGGAGCGTAGCAGTTATGCTTTTGCCATGATGTCCGTAGCAGCAGGCTTGGAAGTTGAAAATGGTAGTATTACAGACGTTGCCCTCGTCATGGGCGCCGTTGCGCATAAGCCATGGAAACTCCCCGAGGCGGAACAGTTCCTGATGGGCAAAAGGCCGACAGCCGAGAATTTTACAGCAGCCGCGGAACTCGCTTTAAAGGATGCCAAACCATTGAAGCATAACGAATATAAAATCGAGATGGGAAAAAAGGCCATTGTAAGAAGTTTAACCCAAGCTTTAGAAAAAGAAGCATAATCCAACAGCAAAAATTAACATGGAAACAATAAAAACGACTGCAACAGGAAATGCCATAGACAGGGTTGAAGGAAAACTAAAGGTGACGGGAAAGGCGAAATACACCGCCGAATTTCCCGCGGAAAATATGTGTTATGCCCTTGGCGTAAACAGTACCATTGCCAAAGGTAGTATTGCAAGTATTGACACCTCCGAAGCAGAAAAACAAGAAGGGGTGCTAAAGATCATCACGTACAAAAACGCAACAAAGCTAAAATTAAGGGATAGCGAACGACCACCTTTTACCCTGACTACGCTAATGCCGGTATTTCAGGATAAAAAAATATACTATTATGGACAGTACGTAGCCTGTGTAGTAGCGGAAACCTATGAGCAGGCACAATATGCATCTAGGTTGATAAACGTGACCTACGAAGAGGAAGATCCGGAAATTATACTGGATAATTTTAGGGGAAAGGCCTTCAAACCTGATGAGCAGGCCGACTTCTCCAGAGGGAATATGGAAACGGGAATGCAAGCTGCCGATGTAACCGTGGAAGAAACCTACACTACCCCAATTGAGGTGCATCAACCTATGGAACTCCATTCCGCTATTGTACGCTGGGAAAACGACAAGATACGGATGTTTGCCAGTCAGCAGATTTTAGCGGAGTCGCAAAAGGCTGTTGCCGATACTTTTATGATTCCCCAAGAAAATGTGCAAATCATTTCCACCTATATAGGAGGTGGTTTTGGTGCCAAACTGCGTATCCATGAGCATGTTATTATGGCGGCCATGGCCGCACGGATGTTGGATAGACCGGTGAAAATCGTAATTACCCGTCAACAAATGTTCACGAATGTCGGGATGCGCCAGTTTGACGAACAAAAGATGAGGCTTGGGGCCAAAAATAATGGCGAGCTCACAGCGCTTGCCCACCATACCATGTCCCATTGTTCCAAAGAACTAACGTATTATGAGGCTTGTGGAAACGTTTCCAAAATGTTGTACAAGACCCCGAACAACGCCATCTCGCACCGACTCATACCGCTTAATATGCAAAGTCCAAATTCCATGCGAGCTCCAGGGGAAGCCACTGGTAGTTTTGCATTGGAAAGTGCCATGGATGAAATGGCCTGGAAACTGAACATGGATCCTATTGATTTTAGGATTAAGAACGACACGCAGATCGACCAAGGCGCAGACAAGCCTTTTTCATCTCGATTGCTGATTGAAAGTTTGCGCATAGGTGCCAAGAAATTCGGTTGGGAAAAAAGAAAGATGCAGCCAAGGAGCAATGAAAACGGCAATTGGTGGGTCGGTTATGGCGTAAGTGCGGCTTCAAGGATGTCGCCCTATCGCAAGACCAACGCCAAAGTAATGGTCGAAAACATGGACGGTAAGGTTACCGCCACCGTTAAAATGGACGGTACCGATATTGGAACGGGCTCCTATACCATTCTCTCACAGACAGCTTCGGAATATTTGAATATTCCCATTGAGAATATCACCGTTTTGTTAGGCGATACGGATTTTCCCGTAACCCCGGGTTCCGGTGGTTCATGGGGTGCCGCCTCCTACTCCAACGGGGTAAGGGTAGCCTGCCAAAATTTGATGAAGGAACTTGCACAAAAATCAGGGGATGACACTACTAAAGCTTCCCTAGAAGAATTGATGTCCAAAAACAATCTCACCACCTACGAAGCCAAGGGTACTGCCGAACCATCAGAGGAATTTAAAAAGCATTCCGTATGCTCTTTTGGTGCCAACTTTGCCGAAGTATGGGTAGACAAGGATACGGGGATGTTTCGTATAAAACGAATGGTAAATGTTGGAGCTGCGGGAAGGATACTTAACCCCAAAACCGCATTTGGACAAATCATTGGTGGCCTTACTATGGGCGCCGGTATGGCCATTGCAGAAAAAGCGGAAATAGACAAAACGCATGGAAACTTTATAACTCGAACTTTAGCGGATTACCATGTTCCCGTGAATTTGGACATGGCCAATATTGATGTGGTTTTTCTACCCGAGGATGACAAAATCGCTAACGAAATGGGTATTAAAGGAATTGGGGAGTTGGGGATTACAAGTGTAGCCGCATCCATTTCCAATGCTATTTTTAACGCGACCGGTCAGCGTTTTCGGGATTTGCCCATTACCCCGGATAAAGTGTTGACAACACCTGTTGAATCTGGTGTGGCCTAAAATCTTTGCTAGTTTAGCGTATTAACAACGGAGGACGCTGCAGTTTACATCAAGGTGGTGACTACTGTGGCATTTAAAAAGAACTGTTTTGGGCAACGGTATTTTTTCTTAACTTTCTAAAAACCGACCAACTTGAACGAATCTCTAACAACATTCAACCGCTATACATGTCCGATGCCATCCTGTATAGGACCTTTTAAATTTTATGGCCGATGAATTATTTAGTACTAATCACCTTAGTTTTAAATATTCTATTCTGCATACCGAGTATCGCTTCTATAACCAGATTCGATTATTGGTGGGTACGGGGTTTTGATTTTCCTAGGATCCAAATTTCAATCTTAATCACACTAAATATTATTCTTGGCCTGTTCATCTATCCGTTTGATTCCACATGGCAGTACATTATAATAGGGGTACTGTTCCTAAGCTTGATTTATCAGGTTAAAATGATATATCCATATACTTTACTGGCTAAAAAACAGGTAATCGATTATGAAGGGGGTGCCGATGAAGACCATATCTCTATTTTGGTAAGCAATGTGTTGATGCATAATACCGATTATGACAAGTTGATTGCGTTAACTCAAAAAAGAGATCCGGACGTGCTGCTTACCTTGGAATCAAATAAAGAATGGGAGGATGCTTTAAGTGTTATCGAGGATAAATTCAATCATTTTGTAAAAATTCCTCTGGAGAATTTATACGGAATGCACTTATATTCAAAACTGCCCTTGGAAAATGTGTCGGTAAAATATTTGGTCGTGGACGACATTCCGTCCATCCATGGAAAATTCAAATTACCAAACGGAAAAATGGCCAGTTTCCACTGCCTACATCCCAGACCTCCAAGCCCTACGGAGAGCAAGACTTCCACAAATAGGGATGCCGAGTTATTGCTAGTGGGAAAGGAGCTGAATAAGGATGATGAACTCGTATTGGTCTTTGGGGATCTTAATGATGTAGCATGGTCCAGAACCACAAAGTTATTTCAGAAGATGAGCGGCCTAATGGACCCAAGACGAGGGCGAGGTTTCTTTAACACCTATAATGCGGATTACAAACTGTTGCGTTGGCCGCTAGATCATGTTTTTCACAGTGATGATTTCACCTTAATGGAAATTGCTCGAGAAGTGAATATTGGATCAGACCATTTCCCAATGTACATTAAACTCAACTACAACCCCAACGCCAAATCTGAGCAGGAACGTTTAGCGGTTGATGATGAAAGTGAAGCATGGGCAGAAGAAAAGATTGAAAAGGGCAATCCAAAAGACAAAAACATTAAACCGTAACTTTTTCATTTTCAAATGGATTCAATACATTTTCATTAGCATTAAACCTTTTCCATACAGAGTATTATATTAAGGTCAAATATAAAACTGATGGATGAGAAAATAAAAAAAGTGGCACGTACAGGATATGCATCTAAAGGTGTCGTTTATGCGCTTACGGGAATATTGGCATTTGGTGCAGCCTTTGGCCTTGGTGGAAGTTCGGAAGGAAAACTAGGGGTCCTAAAATTTTTACAGGAACAACCTTTCGGTAATGTATTGTTGGGGGTCTTAGGTCTGGGACTACTATGCTACGCTTTTTGGCGCTTCTTTCAAAGCATTAGTGATCCGGAAAATATTGGTGATGATTCAAAAGGAATTGGAAAGCGCGTAGGCTTCTTTTTCAGTGGAGTCATCTATTTAGGACTGGGAGGATATTCCCTATATCAGATATTCAATAGTACTGGCAGTGGCGGTGGAAATACCAATGGTAGTTCTGTTTTTTCTCCTGATACACTGGTCTATATTTTTTATGCGGTGGCCATAGCATTGGCGATAAAGTCAGTTTTTCAATTCGTCAAAGCATACAAGGGCGACTTTCTTGACAAATTTCACCTAGATACATTCAGTGACATTAATACCCGAAAAACCATAAAGTGGTTGGGCTATGCTGGTTTGGTAGCAAGGGGAATAGTGGTTGGAATCGTTTCCTATTTCTTTTTTAGGGCTGCAGATACTGCAGGTTCTGAACAATTAAAAGGGACAAAGGAAGCTTTTGCCTTTATTCGTCAAAATTCTGAAGGTCCTTGGTTGGTCGGACTGGTAGCTTTAGGACTTATTTGCTATGGAGCATACATGTTCATTATGGCAAAATACCGGCGGTTTAAGGGTTGAACGCTTTAAACTTCCTAAATATCCCTCTCAAAAACCTTACTCGGAGCTATAATTCTATTCATAAAATATGGACAAAATGGAAGCATAAGCTCAATTCTTATTGAAGAATTACATCAAAATGGCAATAGTAAGCGGCTGAATAGGTATAACGGCAAGGATGAAACCTTATGAGCACGCCACGGCAGCCCATATCCCTTATCTTTAAAAGTACAGAGCAGTGAGTGTTTTAAAGCAAAACATCACACACAATTACTAATCCTAAAATATATAGAATGAAAAAAATACTAATAATTGCACTAGCAGGAACCTTTTTAACAAGTTGTAACGTCAAGAAAGAAGAAAAAGGCGAAATGCCCGACTTGGATGTAGATGTAACTGCCGATGCTGGCGAGTTACCAGAATATGACGTTAATTGGGCGGATGTAAATGTTGGAACAAGAACCGAAACCGTAGAAGTTCCAAAAGTAGTGGTCGTTATGGAAGAAGAAGAAGTTGAAGTACCCTATTTGGACGTAGATATGCCGGACGGTGGAGAGAAAATGGAAAGAACACTAATGGTAGAAGCTGAAGTAACCGATACTGAGCATAACCTTGAAATACAGGAAATTTGGGCGGCGGATGATAACTTATATGTTATAGCCAAATTGGAGCCTATGAGTCAAAGCATAGGAGATAAAAGAATGCGCATATCCGACCAGGTGACATTGAATGCACCAGATTTAAATGTAAAATATTACATTGTTGGAACACGTCCGGATAAAGTGTTCAATACCCAATATGATTATTTAGAAAATACCGACGAATTAAAAAGTTCTTTGGACAATCCTAAGAAAATTTATTCAAGGTCATAATTACTAGATAATTTATTAAGATGGTTCCGATACGATATAAACTGTCGGAACCATTTTTTTTCGATAATACCTTAACAATCCTAAAACACAATTTATGTCAATACTTACAATTATTTTAAATATTTTATTACCGCCTCTAGCTGTTTTCTTAAAACACGGCATAGGCATGACTTTATTGATAAGCATACTTTTAACCTTATTGGCTTGGTTGCCAGGGGTAATACATGCCTTTATCGTGAATCAATAAAAAATTTTATTAGCACTTTGCTACTTGTTGATTATCCTGATAATTAACCAATAAAGAAAAAAGCGAACAATTTTGAATTGTTCGCTTTTTTTTTAAGTTATCATAACAGTTTCCTAGCTAATCTTTTTCTTTGTCATTGGTCTCCACTTCCCCATCTTCAATCTTTTCATTTTGTGAATGAATGATATTGGTTTTTTCCTTACCGTCCGAACCTTTCTTATTTTTTCTATTTGAATTTTTTTTATCCTTTTCCATAATAATTACAAATTTTATCCTACCAAATTAAACTAAGAAAACAATAAGAGATAAGACTATAAATTAATTTGTTGACCTTAACGGAAACTAAGCTCAAGTTTATTAAACAGATTTCTTTGCGAGTATTGTTAAAACGTATTAAGTCATTAAAATCAAGGTTTTTATGCTAATATAGAACCATCAGAAAATAGGGTATTTATTATGGATTTTAAAATCAGCACATATACAAAAAGGTCGATTATTGGTGGGGTCATTTCCCTCGCAATATTATTAACAGGGTCGCTACTCCTAGGAGAACTCAGTGGCTATGAAGCTAAAGTACTTATCAAAAATTCGTTGTCAGGATTAAACATGCTGTGCAACACCATTGTTTTGGCATCTGCAACTATTCTGGCCTTATTGTTGACCCTGCTGGGATTAAGTTCGGGAACAAAATCCAAATTAAAAGATGATCATTACAGGCATGTGCTTTCCATTGCAAAAGTTGATACGGTGGTCTTTATCGCATCGTTGATGTCATTTCTTCTTTTTAATCTCCCTATCACTGAATCGGACAACGTGCCGGATAATTGGTTCAACATTATCTATTATGCAAGTCTTGCAATATCAAGTGTCCTAAGTGCTTCGCTTATTGTCGTGGTTCTAATGCTTTATAATACCGTAGTGAACATCATACGTATTGTCGGTTTGGGAGAAACGGACCATTATCTTACCGTTAGTGAAGACGATAAAATCAAGGAAGAAAAAAGCAATGATTAAGATTGTTATTTAGAACACTAATTTAGCAATCAACACTGATGAAATTGATATGATCCGTTGTCAGGTGATAACTGATTTGTAGCACGTGACGGTGTAAAAGAGATTCTTATTTTTGAGAAAACCAATTCATCTATGAAATTTAAAATTTTACTTGTTTTTTTACTCATCGGTTTAAGCCACAACCTGATTGGGCAAAAGATCGATTTTTCTGCCCTTAAAAACTTAAACATAAGAAACGTAGGTCCTGCGAATATGAGCGGACGGATAACGGCCATTGACGTCGTGACCGATAATCCCAAAATCATGTATGTTGGGGCCGCCTCCGGTGGTGTATGGAAATCCGAAAACGGAGGTTCCGCTTGGAAACCTGTTTTTGATGACCAACCTACCCAGAATATTGGAGCATTGGCCATTCAACAAAGTGACCCTAATGTGGTCTGGGTGGGCACTGGTGAGGGAAATCCAAGAAATTCCATGAACCTTGGTATGGGTATTTTTAAAAGTACCGATGGCGGGCTTACTTGGAAACACATGGGCCTCGAAAGTACGAAGACCATCCATAGAATTCTTATCGACCCCAATAACCCGGATATCCTTTATGTGGGAGCCATGGGAGATCCTTTTACCGCCAATGCGCATAGGGGACTTTTTAAAACCGTGGATGGCGGACAGCATTGGGAGAAAATGCTATTTACGAATGAAAAATCGGGGGTTGCGGATATGGTCATGGACCCAACAAATCCGAATCGCATCTTCGTAGCCATGTACGAACATGAACGTACACCCTACTATTTCACTTCTGGGGGAAAAGGTTCGGGACTTTACCTAACCACCGATTCGGGAAAAAGTTGGAAAAAATTGAATGAAAAGAATGGGTTGCCCTCAGGTGATTTAGGACGTATCGGGTTGGCAATTGCCCCTTCGGAGCCCAATAGAATGTATTCCAAGATAGAGGCGAAAAAGAATGCCATCTATCGTAGCGATGATGGTGGCAGCAGTTGGAAAATGATCAATGACAATCCCAAGTTTGCCAATAACCGACCGTTTTACTTTCAGGATTTGGCGGTAGATACTGAGGATGCCGACCGGGTCTATAACATTTACCAACCTTTATCCGTCAGTTATGATGGGGCGGCAACTTTTGATACCATCCCAATGATACCGGCTGATGAAACTAAGGGAATCCATGCGGATTTTCACGCGTTTTGGGTGAATCCCAAGGATGCGAAGCATTTTATAATCGGTGGTGATGGCGGTTTGGGTATTACTTACGACCATGGGAAAAGTTGGTATTTTCCAGAGACCATTCCCGTGGCGCAATTTTATCATGTGGGTGTGGATAATGACCGCCCATATAATGTGTACGGAGGTATGCAGGACAATGGTAACTGGTCCGGACCGGCATATACATGGAAACGCGGAGGTATACGTACCCTATATTGGCAATATTTGGTGGGAGGCGATGGTTTTGACATTTCACCCGACCTCGATAATTCGCGTTTTGGCTATGGTTCCTCACAAAATGGAAACTTGTATCGGTACGATAAATTGACGGGATATTATGTGAGTATTCAACCCCCGGCACCCGACCTAAATACCATAATTCGTTTTAACTGGAATGCGGGTTTTGCTAGGGACCCTTTCAATCCCGATGCTGCTTATTATGGATCGCAATTTGTTCATTATACTGAAGACAAAGGAGCTACTTGGCAAATCATTTCTCTGGATTTGACTACCAACAATCCAGACTATCAAGAAAAGGACTATGGTGGACTCACCTTGGATGTATCGGGTGCCGAGCGTTATTCCTCTATTTTAACGATAGCCCCAAGTCCGAAGGACAAGGAAGTGATTTGGGTAGGAACCGACGACGGTCAAGTTCAACTAACCAAAGATGGTGGTGAGACATGGGTTAATATAACGCTAATGTTGGGCAATTACCTGAGGAAGGATGGATCTGCCCAAATTGAAGCTTCCCGATACGATGTTGGTACTGCTTGGATGGTCGTGAACAATTACAGAAAAGGTGATTACGAGCCCTATCTTTTTAAAACTGTTGATTTTGGAAAAACATGGCAGCGAATGGCCGATGCCCATACGGTGAAAGGCTATGCATTAAGTATTATCCAGGATCCTGTAGAACCCAATTTAGTATTTCTGGGAACAGAAAATGGATTGTGGGTCAGTGTGGATGAAGGACAAACCTGGGCCCAGTTTAAAAATGGATTTCCTTCCGTTTCCACCATGGATTTAAAGATTCAGGAACCGGAGTCGGCATTGATTGTTGGAACTTTTGGACGGGCTATTTGGGTGTTGGATGATTTGTTATCCTTACGGAAAATTGCAGGGAACCGAATAAAATCGGGTATTACGGCCTTGCCCATGAACGATGCAGTTCAGGTAAAAGGCCTGTTCATAAACTCGCCAGGGAATATTTGGACCGGTTTCCATACCACTTTTGAGGGAGAGAACAAGGTGTTTCAAAAAACAAAGATTCCATTTTTTATATCCGAAATACAGGAGAGTGACACTCTCGTAAAGGCCGATATTTTTGATGCTCAAAACAACAAAATCAATTCGGTACAAACCAAGGATTTGGAAGAAGGGCTTAACTATTTGATTTGGAAGTTGGATGAGAAATCGAGTTCCTTACCAGGTTCATGGTCGGATGATTTTTCTCGGGATATTCCTGTGTTGCCCGGTGAATACTCCATCGTACTGCAATATGGTTCTTTAACGGATACAACGAAAGTAAAGGTTATTGCTGATCCAAGATTTGAAGTAGACCCCAAAGTAGATCGTGAACTATATGCTTATCAGAAAGCCGCTGATACGCAGGTGGCTATGTTGTCCAAAAAATTGAAAACTATTGATGAAAAGATAAAGCAGGTGGAGAAATTATCAAAGCAGCTTGATGGTACCTCTAATAAAGTCAATAAATCCTTGGACAAAAAAATCAATGCAATGAAGCAGGCCTTAAAAAACTTGCGGGCAAAAGGGCAGACCCCAAGACCAGAAAGACAAGTAGGAGCATGGCAATCCTTTGAAACCTCGCCCTATTCCAAAATCAGGGAAGTATTGAGTATTGCTGCGGCACAGACACATGTGCCGTCACAACAGCATCAAGAGATTTTGAAACAGGCGGGCATGTTGATTTCAGATTTTTCAACTGAGGTAGACCGTTTTATGCAAAAGGAGTGGCCATCTTTTGAAAGCGAGATCAAAAAATCAAATCTGAAGTGGTAGATGTACAAACTCTGATATGATTTAAAAAGATAATTAGGATAGAACCGCCTCCGCTTCAATCTCCACCAAATACCCTTCGCCCACCAATTTGGCCTCCACCAAGGTATTTGCGGGATTGATGCCGTTGAACCGTTCACCATGGGCACGTGCTACGGACTCCCAATCGGTTAGTTGGTTTACAAAAATTCGGGTACGAACCACATCGGCTAGCGTACCACCAAAAGAGGTAATGACGCCTTCTATTTTATCGATAATGAAATGCGTCTGTGCGGCGGGGTCGTATACCTCCTATCATTTTACTTCCATGCGTGGCCGTTGTGCCAGACACATGAATTCGGTTGTTTATTTTTACGGCCCGACAATACCCTGCGTATGCTTCCCATTCGGTTCCGCTAAAAATTTGTTCGCGATGATTGCCTGTTCTTATGGGTGTAAAAGCTCTTGGAATGGTTTCCAAGTGATCGCTGAGGTCTCCGGATGCGGTCAAAAACGGCGGTTTTCTATATTCGTCCCCGCAGTCGCCCGGTATCATTTGTAAGGCTTTCAGAGCCGTTTTGATCGCGTCTAAATCGGCGGAATCCAAGTTGATGTCCAACATGTTCCTGTTGTCCTGGATATGCTCGCTCTCACCCAGTCTAGCTCCAACGATTACGGCAGCTACGGCCGGATTCTCAAGTATGTATCTTTGTAGCGATATTGGCGATAGACGCATGGTGTTTTTCAGCAATGTTCTTTACGGTCTGCAATACGTTTTGATAGGGTTGCCATCCTCCTGCAGCATCAATAAAACGTTTATATTTCATTTGTGACCAGGTGGTCAATGCTTCTTGTGAAGGTTCTGGTTTTCCTAACCATTTATCGGTTAAAAATCCACCGGCCAAGGTACCAAAGGCCAATAATTTTACACCGTATTCTTTGCATACATCAGCCATTTTACCCATGGCCCGTTGATCAATCAAGGAGTGGCAAATTTGATTGCTCACAATTGGGATGCCACTGGCCAAGGCTATTCGTAAATGGGCGGCATCAAAGTTGGTAACACCAATATGTTTAATAAGTCCTTCTTCCTGCAATTCCTTCAGATAAAAAAGTCCATCCAACCAACTGGCATCCGGATAGTACCACGCATGAAACTGCATCAGGTCAATAGAAGACTGTTGCATTCTATCCAATGCGGTATTTACCGCTTCCCGAACATCTTCCCGGGTAATCTTACCGGGTTTTGGGACCCATTTGGTAAATAACTGCACTTGGTTTTTGTCATCCAAGCTATTTTTAAACGTACCCGCAATAATTTCGCTAGATCCGTAATGGTCGGCCATATCAAAAGAAGTGAGTCCGGCATCCAAATAAGGTTGCATGTATTTTGAGGTGGCCATAGGGTCTAGGGTAGTGCCATCACGCTCCATATCGGCTATTTGCCAAAGCCCGGTAACCACTCTTGAAATTTCTAAACCATCGGCTAATTGTATCGTTGTTTGCATTTGCTTATTCTTCAGGAAGTTTTAAAAATCGTGTTGCAATATCGGTTTCGTCTTTCTTTAATCGGCTCCATTTATATCCAAAGATACCACTTGCCAAACCCATAACGATCAACCAAATAGGGGTGGAGTGAAAATACCAGGCACTTGTGCTCGAGGTTAAATCTTTATAGGTATGAATAATTAAAAACGCAGTTAGGCTAATGATACCCAGCCAACCGATACACAATTGCCAGTTTCTATTTTTTATGACCGAGATTCCATTGGCTATGTTGGGATTGATGCTGTGGATGGACACTAATGTGATGCACATCAACAAGAAATTGACCATCATGGAGGTGACCATAATATCGATGCCCAAAAAGAAGTCACCCGCAAAATGAGATCCCAAAACCCCGATGCTGGCCATACCACCAGCTACCAAAAGGGCTATGTGCGGGGTATGGTTTTTAGGGTGTATCCGTGAAACAGCCTTTGGAAAAATACCATCCTTTGCCCATGCGAACATTAACCTGGAGACCGACAATAGCATGGCGGGCAGATCATTGATTAGGGCAATGGCGGCCCCGGCCAAAATAGCGATTCCCAAACCGGAGGGCAAAACATAGCTCAATAGGCCCGGTGCGGATATATCCTTTTCCAAGGCCTCTTGGGCAATAAAACTCCATGGTACTATATGGTACACCGATGCGGCGAATAAAAAGTAAAAAAGACCTACGCCAAAAATGGCCAATAGAATGGCCGTAGGCAAAGCCTTTGTCGGGTTTTTAGCCTCCCCGCCCGCTTGCGCAATGGAATCGAACCCGATAAAACTGGAAAATAATAAGGCTGCAGCCGATAAAAATATCCGCCAGTCAAAAGCGATGTTTTTTATGGGTTCAAAAGTATTTCCTGTTTTTTCTTGTAGTGCGGTTAGAAAATCAGAGGAGTCGTAAATCAATCCCGCGACAATAACAATACCACCCAAAGCGAACATCAAAAACATCATGGGCAGTAAAATACGCTCATAGCTTTTTACACCCTTAATATTGATAGCCACAAAGGACCAAATAAGGGCCAAGGCAATGGATACCCGGATCCATCCGATTTCCAAACTATTGGATATGCCCTGCCAACCTAAAGCCAAAGTTACATCCCTTACAAACGGAACAGTCACATAGGCAATAACACCAATAACAATGGATAGCCCGAACCATTGTGAAAAACTGGCCACAAAACCCAAGTAGGGATTGAGACCCCTGCTCGCATAAATGTAACTACCCCCTGCTCTTGGCATGGCAGAACCCAATATACCATAGGCCAAAGCTGCAAATAGTGCCGGTATTGCGGCAAAAGCAAAGGCCGATAATACATAGGGGCCTATGCCCGGGACATTACGTTGGATCATAAAAGGCACCACATTGATCGAGGCACCCAACATGGAGCAGACACCTGTTGCCGTAAGGGCCAAAATTCCCATTTGGCGGTATAATTTTTTAGGTTTGGTATCGGTCATAGACTGCGGCATTCCTTTTTACAAACTAGTCGAGACCCAAGTAGTTTTGAACACCGGTCATTTCCCATCTTCCCAAGGAAATGGGTATACTGCCTACCGAATTCAATTCATCAAAGAAAGCACGCATTTCAAACGGTTCGTTTCTTGCGGCTTTCACTCTTGCATATTCGGCCAAGGTATTTTCCAATAAATATTTTCCGGTAATGTAACTGGTTCCATAGCCCGGTTGTCTTAGGTAGAGGTGTTGTTCAAAAAGGAGTAGTTCCTTTTCGGTTTTCATCCACCCTCTTGGTGTGTATTCCGAATGGATTCCTCCGGCTTCCTCCATGGTCATCATATTGGCATGGGCATACAAGGAACCTAAGCCCCTTGCAGCACGTTGTGCGATCATAATGTAAACGATTTCCCTAGAACGTGGGGAATCATCATAGAGTCCAGCATCCATGAACATTTCCTCTACGGCTGTGGCCGTACCTTCATTTCGGGAATCGAATATATTGTAAAGTAAAGGGGTTCGTCTTATTTCACTAGTGTGGGGTTCCGTATCCATACGCGCCAACTCAAACCAATGGTAAAAATGGGAGTAAAGGGGGCGTTGATCGTAATGCGCTGTAATCCAGAAAAAGTTTCGTTTTTCTTTGGGTACAAATGCGCCTAAATGCGCATTTAGGGCGGGTTCAAAATAGTCCTTAACGGTCACCATTTCATTGTTGTCCAAAAAATCGAGAAGGCTTTTGACAGCTTCCTTAGCCCGACGGTCATATTCCTCTGGGGAACTGGCATCTGTCAATTCCGGTAGGTTTCTGTTGCGGTGTTCTTCAAGTTTTAAGGCCGACCAAGCTCGGGAAAGTTCCCGTTTTAAGCATCATTACCTCATCTTCCCAGGTTAAGGGAACCAAATGCACATTTTGCAGGTACCAGGTATAATTTTCCTTTCCAATACCTGAAGGACCCGTTTTTGAGGGGCTTCCGTCTGCAACCAGTTTACCAAATCATCTGTGGCGGCAATCGCTTCCTGAATGGCCGATCATCAATTTTCTTGTCCTTAGCTATTCCCGGAAGCTGTTTCATGTTTTCCAGGTTTTGGCTTTGGGTTTTAATATCTCTGATGCCGGCAATCCAAAGGTCCTTTGCATTACCGGTAAGGTTCAGTTTTGCCTGCTCGTTCAAGCTAGGGATTACAGTAAGTTGTTCAATTAATTTTTTGCGCTGTTCCTTGTTCAAGGGAAATTCATATTTCCAAAGGTCCAAAACGGCATGATGGGTAGGACCCTCATGGGCAGGTACATCGCTACGGTCTGTCCAGATGGTGGTATAAAAAGCCGGATCTCGTTGCCATGGCTTTAGAATGCGGTGGTTGAAATCATAGCCATTCATTTCGGCATGTACGATGTGCCAATCCACTTGGTGGGGGATAGTCCAACCAGCGGTGTCGATTTCCTTTAGTTTTTGATGAAGGGCTTTGAATACAGGCCATCTTTTATCAAAGGTTTCTTGGGTATAATCCGGAGCTGCATCCCGGAATGGTGCGATTTTCAAAGGTTCTCCATTCCTTGAAAAGGGCTACAAGGTCGGAATAGTTACCATCCTTGATTTGTGCTTGAACAGGTTGTATGTTAAGTACGGCAAGATTGATATAGAAAAAGAATGCTAACAATTTAAGAGTTGTTGTTTTCATTGGTTAAGCTGGACTTTGATATGCCTATGCAAATTAAGCATCATGGGACAATGTTCCATGAATTTGTTTCATTTGTTCTAACTAAATGGCGATTATGTGGTCCTGCCTAGGTTGCCTGCTACGCTAATAGCCCGGGAAGTATCCCTACACTCCGCTTTGCTTACGCGATTCCATTTTTTATTTCCCTCTGTTATGCCTTAGCAATCTGGGCTTACTTAAGAAAAGAAAAAAACCACACCTAATGGAGTGGGTTCTTTGCTTGATGTGGTCCCACCTGGGCTCGAACCAGGGACCCCCTGATTATGAGTCAGTCCCCTTATGATTTCATGAGATTTCTAATGGCTTGAAATGCCTGTTATATGGGGATTTTACTTATCTTTAATATCATTATAAACCATTTAAAACCAAAAAAAGTACGCCAAAAGCACGCCACTTTTAAATCATTAAAATATGGCAACAATAAAGATAACCTTCGATAAACGGGCAGATCACAAAACAAAAGACAATAAATTTCCTTTAGTTTTACGCGTCGGGCACGCCAGAAAAACACGCGATATTCCTTTCAATTTACATTTGAAAGAGAATCAATATGATTTTTCCACTGGAAAAATTTCGGGAATAATGATTGCTGGCAGGCATACCAAACGCACCCGAAAAATTTATTCTGATGTTGATTTATACATTGATGAGTACGCTGGTGAAATAAAAAATTGGGAGATAAAGAAATTGAAGTCTGAAATTGAACAACGATTTTTTAAGAAATCGCCTTCACGTACCATACTAAATCATGGAGCCAAATATCTATATAGATTGCGTCTAGAAGGAAGATTTTCTACAGCCAGTTCTTATGAAGATGCCTTAAAGTCTTTGATAAAATATAGAAGGTATTTAAAGGGTATAACGGACACTAATATCAAAACGCTTTATGAAATCAGGGAAGGCCAAATGATTCCATTGGAAGAATTTAAAAATTTTGGATATGGAAATCAAGGCAATTGATATGGTTTTGCTCAGGATTTTAAAGCGTATCTAAGCCACCGCTATGCATCAAAAAACACCCCGCCATCTTTCACCGAAGCTTGCAGGCTATTATGAACGACGCGGGAAAGACATTCGAGGATCTTAAAGACCACAAACCACTATCAAATATCAAAAAGAAAAGTCACGAAAATGCACCTGCACCGCTTGACTTGGAGGACATCCATAAAATCAGAACACTAAAATTAATTCCGCATACCCCCATTTGGGACAACCGTAATTATTTGCTTTCTATGTTCAACAATATGGGTATGAACTTCTTTGATATGGCCATTATCAAAACATTTCAATTTAAGGATAACCGTATCAAATATTTTCGAAAGAAGACCCATTATGAAGGAGATTATTTCAGCATATTGCAAAATGATGAGTCTTTGTAAATCATCAATCACTACTTGAATGGAAAAGACGAGAACGATTACCTCTTTCCTATTATACCAAGCGATACTTCTCTTGAATGTTTGCATAAAGTAAATAAGGGAAAGGTTAAAATTTTCAACAAATATGCCAAGCGCATTGCGGCTCTAGCCGAAATCGAGAAAAAAATTACCACTTATACACTTAGGGACACTTGGACAAATATAGGCTTGGATATGGGCATCGACATCAGAAAGATTTCATCAGGACTTGGTCATTCCAGCGTACAAGTAACGGAAAAGCATTATGGAAAGAGCGTAACAGAAAAAATACTTGATGAAATCAATGCGAAGATAACTCAATCACAAAGCCATTAGTACATTTCCATTTTCTAAAGTTTTAATGTGCTTGTCAAGATGATAGAAAATCAGTTTTCCGTCCTACCCCAAATCTTTCTATAACTAACATGCGCATGGATCCTGCGGAATTTCTTTAGCGTCCCGGCGGGTAAGCGTAAAGAAGAAATTTCGTAGGGCACAAACCGACCTTGGCTCGGTACATCATACCTTTCCTCCCCCTATCCACAAAAAGCGCCCGTAGGGTGCTAATTCAAAAGCAAAGTTGACGTTGATTTTTGTAAAATTTTAGTCTCGTATAACATCATCTATTAGAAGAGACCAGATTTGAAAATCTCTGGGAAAAGAAGCACAGCTATAGAAAAGTGAGCTATTAAACGCCAGTTTTATAGACATATCGATTAGAGCATTTAGCAAAACCAATCTTGCGTAACTATTGTTTGATTACCTCATTCAGAATAGAGAGTTTTTCCAACGTTTGGTTTTCATATTCTTTGTAGTTTGGTAAAATTAAGCTCATATTCTTTTAATGTTCAGTTACAGAATCTAAGTATGTAGTCCACTTTATTTTGATTTTCCTTTTTCCCAACTTCCAAAACCTCTCTTCCATATTCAGTGCGGAAATGATGGTCGTGTAAAAAATCCCGATTCAGTTTGTGCCATTCAATGTCCTGTACTTTCATAATACCCTTCAAATCCCATTCCCTTCGCAGTAGTAATTTCTTAAAGAAAAAGTCCGGAGTTCCAATATGAAACACATCTGCATCGCATAAGATTTTAGCGTGGTTGTTTTTAGGATTTTGCGGCATTTTAGTGGCTTCGATACAGGATAAAACTAGTTCCGTTTTATCTGCAGGATAATTTTCCTTATCCAAAAAAATTAGGGCAAGGTCTTTACTTATCTCTTCATGACCATTGTATTTTTTGGAATGTCCCGTATCATGGAACCAAGCAGCAATAATAATCGGCTCGGTTTCTTCTCGCGATAGGTCTAGATAGTTAGCGATAATCTTTACGTTTGATACCACTTCCTGCGTATGCTCAAAATTGTGAAATGGAAGTCTGGTGCAAGTACTTTCCATTAGCAAGTCTGTACAGTATTTTTTAACTTTTAAGATCATTACTAAACAAAAAAATGAATTTAAACACAAGTTAGTTCAGCTAGAAACATTTACCAGTAACATTAGTTACATATAATTATATGTAACTAATGTTACCAAAATCCCATAAGGTCTTGTTTATTTTCGTATAACAACTTAAAATACATGATTGGTAAAGGTTCAAAGTTGTATAGCATTCTATTCCTAAAATGTCCGCGATGCCATAAAGGTGAATTTTTGGAGGCCAATCCATACAGATTAAGTAATTTTAATAAGGTAAAGGATAGATGCCCCAAATGTGAACTAAAATATAGTATTGAACCTAGTTTTTATACAGGTTCCATGTATGTTTCTTATGGAGTAGGAATAGCGGTAGCCGTAGCAGTTTATATACTTACTTCAATCTTTGGATTGGACGTTAGGATATCTACACTGTTCATTTTAATTGTTATTGCCCTTATATTAACGGGGCCTTATATAGCGGCAGTTTCCAAATCAATTTGGGCCAATATCTTTTTTAAATATGATAAAAATATAGCCGAGGACATCAAATAATTTTACTATGATACAAGAATTGAAAGAGGGATATGGGAAACAGTTTGAAGACCGACTTATAAATGAAATTGCACAGGTAGGAACCTTTAAAGAAGTACCGGAAGGTGCCAAACTTATAGAGATTGGCGATTATATAAAAGGAATGCCGTTGCTGGTTTCAGGTGCTATCAAGATACTTCGTGAGGATAAGGATGGAGATGAACTATTGCTTTATTATTTGGAAAAAGGAGATACTTGTTCAATGACCATGACCTGTTGTTTGAGCGATTCTAAAAGCGAGATACGCGCCATTGCGGAAACCGATGCAAAGCTGATTATGGTGCCGATTCAAAAAATGGAGGAATGGATGACTAGGTACCGAACATGGAGAAACTTTGTTTTTGAAAGTTACCATAGCCGATTAAACGAATTGCTAATTACTTTGGATAGTATCGCTTTTGATAATATGGATCAACGCCTAATAGGTTATTTGAAAGAAAAGTCTAGGATTAATAAGGATGATACCATCCATAATACGCACCAAGAAATTGCTTATGAACTTCATACCTCTAGAGTTGTGATTTCAAGACTCTTAAAAAAATTAGAGCAAATGGGGAAGATAGAATTGCATAGAAACTACATTAAAATAATGCACCTGTAAACTCTCTGTAACCAATGTTACTGTATGGCTAATTCTGGCCATCTAATTTTGAACCATAATTAAAGTATATTATGGTGTTGGCAGAAATTCTAGGTTATTTTGGTGCATTGATAATTGGGGTTGTACTTGGACTTATTGGCGGCGGCGGATCTATTTTAACTGTTCCGATATTGGTCTATCTCATGTACTTAAACCCAGTTATGGCAACTGCATATTCCCTTTTTATTGTTGGAAGCACTTCGTTGGTAGGTGCAATTCAGAATATTCGTAAAAAACTGGTAGATATTAGAACTGCAATTGTCTTTTCACTACCAGCATTTGTAGCCGTATATACAACACGAAAATACTTAGTTCCTGCGATACCCGATGAACTTTTTACCATTGGCGGATTTTTGGTTACCAAGGATATCGGAATTATGGTCTTTTTTGCCATTATTATGCTTCTAGCCTCATATTCAATGATTTGGGGGAAATGTAAAAATTGTGATGACGACAACGCGGAGATTGTATATAATTATTTCATGATTGTTTTGGAAGGAATAATGGTGGGCATCCTCACAGGCATTGTGGGTGCCGGTGGTGGTTTTCTCATCATTCCTGCCCTCGTGATGCTTGCCAAACTTCCTATGAAAAAGGCAGTGGCTACCTCTCTGTTGATCATTGCAATCAAATCTTTGATAGGGTTTATAGGAGATGTCCAGAATCTGGAAATTGATTGGGGATTTCTTTCTGTATTTACTTCACTTTCCATAATAGGTATTTTTATTGGTATTTGGCTAAATAAATTTATTGATGGCTCAAAGCTCAAAACGGCATTTGGATGGTTCGTTTTGGTCATGGGTATTTATATAATTATTAAAGAGCTTTTTCTTAAATAAAATTGGATTGGTAACAAAAGTTACTGTACGGCTCAATAATGAGATATAATTTTATTTCATTAAAATCAAAAAGTTGATTATGAAAATCGAACAAATCTATACTGGATGTCTGGCACAAGGTGCCTATTATATAGAGAATAAAGGAGAAGTTGCGATTATCGATCCCCTGCGCGAGGTTAAGCCCTATATCAATCGTGCCAAATTAGACGATGCCAAAATCAAATACATTTTTGAAACCCATTTTCACGCCGATTTTGTCAGCGGCCACCTTACCTTGGCCAAAGAGACAGGAGCTCAGATTATATATGGCCCCAATGCGAATCCTTTTTTTGATGCGATCATTGCGGAAGATAACCAGATATTCAAATTAGGAGATATTACTATAAAAGTCTTGCATACACCAGGACACACCATGGAAAGCACCACTTACTTGTTGAGGGATAAAAACGGAAAAGACCATGCCATTTTTAGTGGCGATACATTGTTCTTGGGAGATGTCGGCCGGCCTGATCTTGCACAAAAAATGGGTGTGCTTACCGAACGTGATCTTGCAGGTTTTCTGTTCGATAGCCTTCGAGAAAAAATCATGACTTTATCAGATGATGTGATTGTTTACCCCGCTCATGGTGCCGGTTCTGCCTGTGGTAAGAACATGATGAAAGAAACCGTGGATACTCTTGGGAATCAGAAAAAAATGAACTATGCCTTGCGGGCGGATATGACCAAAGAAGAGTTTATTGATGAGGTTACCGAAGGGCTTTTACCACCACCAAAGTACTTCCCCTTGAATGTCAAAATGAACAAAGAGGGTTATGAAGATATTGAGGAAATCTTGGAACGTGGCACTAGGGCGCTCAACCCGAGAGCATTTGAAGCAGCGGCAAACGAAACTGGTGCAATAGTGCTAGACGTACGCCATCAGGATGACTTTTCCAAAGGCCATATACCGCGTTCAATTTTTATCGGTCTCAATGGGGATTTCGCACCTTGGGTAGGCGCATTGATTGCGGATGTAAAACAACCTATACTTTTGGTGGCTCCTAAAGGGAGCGAGGAGGAGGCCGTTACCAGGCTCTCCAGAGTTGGTTTTGACCATACTTTAGGATACCTGGAAGGCGGATTTGAAGCATGGAAAAAAGCATCGCTCGAATATGATGCTGTTAGCAACATCAGTGCTATAGAGCTTAAGGAAATTTCCGAGGAAGAAAGACTTCCTGTTTTTGATGTTCGAAAAAAAAGTGAGTTCTTGTCCGAACATGTGCTAAATGCATCCAATACCCCTTTGAATTATTTGAACGAACATTTAAGTGAATTTCCATCGAACTCTCCATTTTATTTACATTGTGCGGGGGGGTATAGAAGTATGATAGCTTCTTCAATTTTAAAAAGTAGGGGCATACACAACCTAATTAATATTTCCGGAGGATTTGATGCAATTAAAGAGACTGGAATTGCAGTTTCCAATTATGTTTGTCCGTCAACATTGTAAAAAAAATAAAAAGTTTTTTCTATTCTTCGTGCTGATTTCTGCAGTGTCCTCTAAATCGCAAAATGACAGCCAAATAAAAGTCATTTACCTCGCTACCTTAAAATCAGAAGTAAGTGGCAAGGACGTTCAACTATTACATGTTCGTACCTCTCAAGAATATGATGCTGGGCAAATAGACGACGCTATAAACATAGACGTTTTGAACGAGGCTTCATTTGCCCAAAGGATTCAAACTCTTGACAAAGAAAAACCCGTTTATATCTATTTTCAAATGGGCGGTAGAAGTGAAAAGGCAAGTCGAAAATTAAAGAATATGGGATTCAGGACCACATTCGATTATTCCGGTGGCTACGGTGAATGGAGCAAGTAATAGTAACTTAAATCAAGAAGTACAAGAAAATGAACAATCGAGGCTGTTGCCAAAGAAATTCATAGCCACAAAACCAGGTCGATAACGATGCCATGAAAATACATATTATCATTTTGAAAAACTGATTGGCATTGAAGAAAGAACAAATAAATTGAAAAATAAAATTAAGTTAATCCAAAAAAAAACCTATTTCGGCTATAGTGGAAAGCGGTCTTTTTTTAGGCCGTTGTTTTTTTGTGTTTTGTTTAACAAGTTGTGTAACCAAGGTTACTGTTCATACAGATACTGAACGATACCTTTACAATATAAAACATCAGATATGGAAACTACAGACTATACAGAAGTAACAGCAATGCCAAGAATCGGAGATAAAGCTCCAGATTTCGAGGCCATAACTACGAAAGGGAAAATTAAGTTTTCAGATTTCGCAAAAGATAAATGGGTCGTAATGTTCTCGCATCCTGCCGATTTTACACCGGTCTGCACCACAGAAATGAGCGGTTTCGCAACCCGTAAAAATGAGTTCGACTTATTGAATACAGAACTTTTGGGGTTGAGTATTGATAGTGTTCATGCTCATCTTGGCTGGGTACAGAATGTTCGTGAAAACACAGGGGTGTATTTCGATTTTCCTATTATCGCGGATCTCGACATGAAGGTATCCAAATTGTATGGTATGCTACAACCTAATGAAAGTGAAACAGCGGCCGTACGCGCAGTATTCTTCATCGACCCGAACAAGAAAATCCGTTTGATTATGTATTATCCTTTAAACGTGGGTAGAAATATGAACGAAATACTACGTGCTTTGGAAGCGTTGCAGACTTCGGACAAATTTAAAGTCGCTATGCCCTTGGATTGGAAAAAGGGAGATAAGGTTATTGTTCCTCCGCCCAAAACTTTGGACGAGCTTAATACAAGGCTGGCCGATGACTCGGTAGAAAAAGTAGATTGGTATTTGGCCAAAAAAGAATTAAACTATAATTGAACTCAATTTGGTTGGTTGTTTTTAAGGAAACGGTCTTTTAAAACTGGGCCGTTTCCTTTTTAAAAAATCATTTTTTTAAAATTATAATATGTCATTTTTAAATACACTTTTTGGAACAAAAAACGAAACCTCGGATAAGATTACTGTGTTAGACAAAAGCACCTATGCCGATACGATTACAAGAAACAGGGTACAATTGGTAGATGTCCGCACTTCGGGGGAGTATCAATCCGGTCATATTAAAAAAGCTGTTAATATTGATGTTATGAACGCGGTTAATTTTCAGAGGGCCTTTGAAAAATTTGATAAGAACAAACCTGTATACCTCTATTGCCGTTCGGGTGCAAGAAGTCAAAAAGCTGCCAGAAGATTGGTGGATATGGGCTTTTCAAAGATTTATGATTTGAAAGGGGGTTATATGAAATGGATTCGGTAACAAAATAAAAAACCATATAAGCTATGCTCCGGACAAATTCTCATACTAGGAGCACTTTCCGCTTTCTTTTAGCTATAATTTGCAAGTAATTCTGAACATGGGTTTAAACTTAATAATGGACACTAAGATGGTTTAGAATAGTTTTTTATATAACCGTACTATTTCTCCCCTTTTCTAAAGCCATAAGCATTCTGGCTAAAAAAATCTTTCGGAAATTCATCATCTCCCGGAAAGCCAAGTTCTATGGTGCCGCTATCTTCAGGAATATGATTAGTTCGGAATATATAGTCCCAAATGCTTAGACTGATTCCGAAATTTACACCATATCTGCCATTAGGAAGGTCATAGGCGTGGTGATATAAATGCATCACAGGATTATTAATCAAATACTTTAACGGCCCCCACGTAATCTTAATATTGGAATGATTAAAATGTCCGATTGTTATCGCCAGAAAATGTACGATATATGCCTGCTCTGGCTCAAAACCTCCCAAAATCATCACCCCGAATGTCTTTAACGGTTTGTAGAGCACATTCTCCATCCAATGGTAGCGTAAATGGGCGGCAAACCCCATTTCCTTTATACTATGGTGCACTTTATGGAACTTCCAAAGAAAGGTATATCGATGCAATAAGATATGGGTAAACCATTGTACAAAATCGAGCACTATAAAAAAGACCAGTAGCTGCAACCACATCGGCCATACGGTCGGGTCCACAATTGCTAAACTTTGGGCACTTATCCCAATATCCCCAAAGAGCACTCCTAAAAGTTTATAAAAACCACTAATGGCTATTGCAAATAGAAAGAAGTTGAAGAACATATAAAAACCGTCCATCCAAAAATCCTTTCTAAAAATGGATTGTTCCTTACGCCATGGAAAGAAGATTTCTAACAGCCACACCACAAGGGAAATCACAATAAGTCCCCAAAAATAGTTGGTATACCAAGGCACTTCAAAAATGATGGACTTCCAGGTCCAATCAATGGTTCCGTTTAATGATGCGATAAAAGCATCGAGATATTTCTTCATACGCCAGCATCTTTTTGGTTTAAAGGTAATGTTAGCTGGAGTCCCTAACGGTAACCTAGGTTACATAGTTCATTTTATGTAACAAATGTTACTGTATAACCTTGAATATCAAGATATATTTGGTCATGAAGTTAACAAAACGGATGAAATTACTTTTAACCTGCTGCATTATGCGTTCGCATCGTTACGACCAGCACTTCAATCATTGAATATTTGGACCACTAAATAAAATTATCATGAAAAAAAACATGGGCGGAACAGACCGCATTATTCGAATTCTCATCGCTTTTATAATCTCCATTTTATACTGGCAAAAAATAATAGACGGTACGCTTGCCTACGTACTTTTGGTATTGGCTACAATTTTTGTGCTTACCAGCTTTGTGAGTTTCTGTCCCTTATATTCCCTTGTAGGTTTAAATACCTGTAGGACTAGAAAATAGCATTAATGATATATAGGTAACTTATGTTTTTGCAAACAAGTTTACGGATACTGCAAAAGTGTATCTTATTTCTAATGAATTCTTAAAAATCGGGTCAATATGAAATCTCACTATCAAGTTGTTATTATCGGGGGTGGAACAGCGGGCATTATGGTTGCATCGCAACTCATAAAGCAAAAGCTTACAAATGATGTTGCCATTATCGAACCCTCGGAAACGCACTATTATCAACCAGCATGGACCTTGGTGGGTGCGGGGACCTATGACTACGATAAAACGGCAAGACCCATGTCTTCGGTGATGCCCAAGGAAGCAACATGGATTAAGGACAAAGCAACAGGGTTCGATCCTGAAAATAATATTGTACATACCTACGCAACCGGCGATATTTCATATGATTATTTGATCGTGGTTCCAGGATTGGCATATGATTTCAGCTTGGTTCCTGGTTTGGGCGATGCCATGGATAAAGGAGTAGTTTGTAGTAATTACACCGACCCACAACATACGTGGAACGTAATAAAGAATTTCAAAGGTGGAACTGCACTTTTTACGCAGCCTACGACACCGATAAAGTGTGGTGGGGCCCCTCAAAAAATCATGTATCTCGCTGAAAGCTATTTCAGAAAAAGCGGAGTTCGCAAAAAAACCGATGTAGTTTTTGCCACGGGTGGAACCGTAATATTTGGAGTCAAGGAAATCGCCAAAACTTTGATGGAAGTAGTCGATAGAAAAGATATTAATCTGCGTTTTCACCATAAACTAGTAGCCGTAGATGGGGAAAAACAAATTGCATGGTATGAAATGGGTAAGGATATCTCGGCAGGTGGTTGTGTGGTCATTTCAAGTGACCAGGCTGATGATTTGAAATTAGATGAAACGTTTCAATACAACTATAAGGATGTTGAAATGAAGAGGGATGGTGACCGTTATGGTATTCATTATGATATGTTGCACACTGCTCCACCCTCGGTCGCACCGAAATTCGTAAAGGATTCCGTATTGGTGAACGCTGCAGGATGGGTCGATGTAGATTATAAAACTATGCAGCACAAGAAATACCCTAACATTTTCAGTCTAGGAGATGTGGCAGCATTACCTACCGCAAAAACGGGAGCCGCAATCCGCAAGCAGGTGCCTATAGTCGTTGACAATATTGATTCATTGATTGGACACCACAAGATGGGTAAAAAAGCCTACAACGGTTATTCTTCCTGCCCTTTGGTAACTGATTATGGTAAGATGGTCCTAGCTGAATTTGATTATAACAACAATTTTACACCAGACCCCAAATTAAGGCAAATGTTAGTCTTTGACAGTTCTAAGGAACATTGGAGATTATGGATGCTAAAAAAGTATGGATTACCTTACCTCTATTGGAACAAGATGTTAAAAGGCAAGGATGTTTAAAAAAATACCCTTGAATTATACCTAAGATGAACTGCATTATTGTGTTTCATCTTATTTTTATTTAGCAATTAACTTTTAAAAATTGTAATTCAAAATGAAGGCAACATGTAACATATCGGTCTTGTTAAAGTAAAATTTGGGATTATCAGGAAAATCGCCGTTTGCTAGTTTAGCTACTAAAAGCAATTCTGGCCTTAAGTTTTTTAATTTCGAATAAAAAAAAACAGTTATGAACATCAAACAATTTGAATACAAACCTTTGGCGCACTATTCCTATGCATTGGTGAGCGATGGGGAGATGGTGATTGTAGATCCGGAACGTAATCCTTTGCAATATTATGTTTTTGCTAAAGAGCAAAGGGCGAAAATAGTTGCAGTGATTGAAACACATCCTCATGCCGATTTTGTGAGTTCCCATTTACAGATTAGTCAAGAAACTGGTGCAATAATTTACAACAGTGAAAAATTAGGTGCTGTTTACCCTCATAAGCCCTTCAATGAAGATGACCGTTTAAAAATAGGCAGGACAACATTACAGGCCATCAATACACCTGGTCATTCCCCCGATAGTATTACCATTGTTGCAAGAGAAGGAGGAGAAACAGTCCTTTTTACCGGTGACACATTGTTCATAGGTGATGTGGGGCGTCCTGATTTACGGGAGAAGGCGGGGAACATGACGGCAAAACGCCAAGAGTTGGCTGAGATGATGTATAACAGCGTCCGAAATAAATTTACAGACCTCCCTGATGATGCAATAGTCTATCCTGCACATGGTGCAGGGTCCCTATGTGGAAAGAATTTAAGTACCGATAACAGCAGTACTTTAGGAAACGAGCGTATGGGCAACTGGGCATTTAAGGAACAATCTAAAGAAGATTTTGTAGATACGCTCCTAGATAGCCAACCGTTTATCCCTTCATACTTTGGCTTTAATGTGGACATCAATAAAACTGGAGCAGGGACCCTTCGGAATACGCTTGCAGATGTTGCTTTTAAAATGAACACAGCTGAGGATGGACTTGTTGTAGATACGCGTGCGGAGGAAGATTTTAAAAAGGGACACCTGAAAGGCAGCATTAATATTCAGGCAACTTCCAAAGATGACAAATTCGAGACGTGGTTGGGTTCGATAATAGAACCCAAAGAAGTATTTCATTTGGTCATCGAGAGTCCGGAAAATTTGGAGACACTACTAGACCGGGTTGGGAAAATTGGCTATGAAAAACAATTGAAATCGGTTTTTACCATACATGACGAGCGCTTGAAAATAAATGAAGAACTGAATATTCAGGATTTTAAGGCACATCTAGATAAGTACACCATCATAGATATAAGAAACAAAAGTGAGGTAAGTGAGGAAAAGTTTTTCAAGGATGCAATTAACATCCCTTTGAACGAACTCCGAGATTCCATTGAGCAAATTCCAACCGACAAACCAATAGTGGTGCATTGTGCAGGAGGTTACCGGAGTGCTGCGGGAAGTAGTATAGTCTTGAAGGACATCAAAAATACCCCGATTTATGACTTAGGGGAAAACATTAACAGTTTTAAAAAATAATCATGGAAAATTTAACAAATATTGGATTACCTGAAAAGAGTTCAGTTGAAACAGCTAAACAATTAAACGACCTTTTATCAAATTATCAATTATTCTATATGAACCTACGTGGTTTTCATTGGAATATAAAAGGGAAGAATTTTTTTGAACTACATCTAAAATTCGAGGAGCTCTATAACGATGCATTGCTAAAAGTAGATGAGATCGCAGAGCGGATTCTTACTTTGAGTCAATCTCCTTTTCATACGTTCAAAAAATACCTTGACAATGCAGAAATCAAGTCGGCCGAGAATATAACAGAGGGAGAAGTTGCAATTGATCATATCCTCAAAGCATTGAAAATTTTGTTGGCCAAAGAGAGGCAAATACTAAAAATTTCTGCCAAGGCAGATGATGAAGGCACCGTTGCATTGATGAGCGAATATATTGTTGAACAAGAAAAACTGGTCTGGATGCTCTCTGCCTATAAAGACTAAATGGAAAATATATTTTATTTGAGTTTGTTTAGCATCAGTTTATATCTAAACAAACGATAGAAGGAAAGCAAAGGATTTTAATACTATGATTTTCCTAGCTAAAAATGGAAAAATTTATCGTTCTGTAACCATTGTTACGAGAAAAAGAGGCTTTACATAATACCTTCTTATAAAATCCTGAACTATTATGGATGTAGAAATTCTAGCCAGAATACAATTCGCTTTTACCATTGCTTTTCATTATATCTATCCGCCCTTAAGTATTGGCATTGGCCTAATCATGGTCATCATGGAAGGGTTGTACCTAAAAACGGGAAATAAACATTATGAGGTTTTAACGCGTTTTTGGTTAAAGATATTTGCGATAACCTTTGGTATTGGTGTTGCCACCGGGATTATAATGGAATTCGAGTTTGGAACCAACTGGGCTGTATACTCAAGGTACGTCGGTGATATTTTCGGCAGCGCTTTAGCAGCAGAAGGCCTATTTGCATTTGGATTGGAAAGTGCTTTTTTAGGGGTATTGATATTTGGTTGGAACCGTGTATCGCCGAAGGTGCATTTTATTTCGGCAATAGGGGTGTTTTTGGGTTCCATGTTTTCCGCCGTTTGGATCGTGGTCGCCAATAGTTGGCAGCAAACGCCAGCGGGCTATCATATCGTTGGCGAAGGGTTTAACGCAAGAGCAGAGGTCACGGATTTTTGGGCAATGGTATTTAACCCGTCAAGTGTCGATAGAATTATACATGTTTGGCAAGGGGCTTTCCTAGCGGGCGCCTTTTTAGTATTAAGTGTACACGCCTATTACCTTCTGAAAGGGAGATATGTGGAAATCTCGAAAAAGGCATTTAAAATAGCCTTAGGGGTTGCAACCGTCATCTCTTTAACGCAATTGATATCAGGGCATAGCTCGGCAGACGGTGTTGCCGAAAATCAACCGGCAAAATTGGCCGCTATGGAAGGGCATTACGAGTCAAATAGCCCTGCGGATATGTACCTCTTCGGTTGGGTGGATAATGAGAACCAAGAAGTAACGGGAATAGGAGTACCGGGGGGATTATCTTTTTTGGTACATCAAGACTTTCAAGAGCCAGTTATAGGCTTGAACGCATTTCCGAAAGAAGATCGGCCAAGTCAGGTAAATGCCGTATTTCAATTTTACCATATAATGGTCTCGATCGGCATGTTTTTGATAGGTCTTACTTTATATGCCAGTTATTTATGGTGGAAAGGAAAACTGTTCGATAAAAAATGGTTGCTGCGAATTTTTGCATTCTCCGTACTCTTACCTCAAATAGCCAATCAGGTAGGTTGGTTTGCGGCAGAAATGGGTAGACAACCTTGGATCGTATATGGCCATTTACGAACAAACGAAGGCTTTTCGCAAGAGGTATCATCCAATCAAATATTATTTTCTCTGATATTGTTTTTAGTGGTCTATACAGTACTCTTTTTGTTATTTATCTATTCGGTAAACAAAAAGATAAAACATGGTCCTTATGACGAAGCTAAAAATCCGGATGAATTTTTGAAATACGTTTAAAAGCCAAATTATGGAAACTTTTTTAGGGGTAGATTACCCAACGCTTTGGTACTTTGTGGTCGGATTATTATTTTCAGGCTACGCTATTTTAGAAGGCTTCGATTATGGTGCTGGGGCATGGCATCTATTTTTCAGAAAAGACTTAAGTCGTCGTATCTCCATCAACGCTATAGGACCTTTATGGGATGCTAATCAGGTATGGCTCATCATTGGTGGTGGGGCACTCTTTGCAGGATTTCCTGTAATGTATGCTACTATGTTATCCACCATGTATATTCCCTTTATGCTGTTCTTAATGCTTTTGGTTTTACGGTCAGCGGCCATAAAATTTAGAAGTGCGGAAGAAATGAACTGGTGGCGAAAGACCTGGGATATCATATATTTTACTTCCAATACACTTATAGCCTTTTTATTAGGTGTTGTGCTGGGCAATATATTACAAGGTTTTGAAATAGGAGAAAACTATAGCTATCGGGGCGGTATTTTCTTTTCTTTTTTGAGCCCGTACGCTATTATGGTTGGCTTAACTACGCTGTCCATTTTTATGACCCAAGGTGCTATTTTCTTGTTGTTAAAAACGGAGGGGCGTCTACATGCCAGATTAACTTTTCTCCTAAAAAAAGGGATGATTTTCTTTATCCTAAGCTTTGCGTTTACCTCCTTTTACACCCTTATATACCTAACAGGTGTAACCGATAAATTTAAAGAAAACCCCGTATTTTTTATTTTACCCGTATTGGCCTTTTTAGCCGTTGCCAATGTACCCAGACTTGTTTCCAAAAAGAAATACGCGCAGGCCTTGGTATTTTCTTCATTGACCATGGCATTTTTACTGATGTTGGTCGCTTTTCAACTTTATCCGGTTTTGTTGCCTTCCACTATTGACCCAGCATATAGTGTAACCATCTACAACGCTGCATCATCACAGAAGTCACTGGGTATTATGTTGACTATTGTGGTAATAGGGGCGCCACTTTTGGCAGGCTATTTTCTCTTTTTGTATAAAACCTTTCATGGCAAAGTGCAATTGGACGATACTAGTTATTAAGGTATCAGCAATAACTGTTTCAATGAGAGTACCAAAATCGGTGCTCTTTTTTTTGTGTAACATTAGTAACTGTGGGCAAGCAAGGTTGGATATATTTTTATGGTAAAATTAAAACCATGTCCAAAATAGTCGTATTGGGAGCTGGTATTGCAGGCCATGTGGCCGCAGCCCATCTTCGCCGTAAATTATCAAAAGTACATGAGGTTATTGTCATTTCGCCAAACAGCAATTACCAATGGATTCCCTCCAATATTTGGGTAGGAATTGGAAGAATGGAATCAAGGGAAATTCTGTTTCCGCTTGAGCCTCTTTATAAAAAAAAAGGTATCGGCTATAAACAGGCCAAGGTAACGACCTTTTATCCGGAAGGCGACAAGGAAACCCACAAACCCTTTGTAAGCATTGAATATGTAGTTGGAGAACATAAGGGACAAAAAGAAAAAGTAACGTATGACTATTTAATAAACGCTACCGGTCCAAAGCTAGCTTTTGATATGACGGAAGGCCTTAACCCTGGCACCAACAAAGCATATTCCGTTTGCACGTATTCGCACGCAGAACATGCTTGGCATGCATTGGATGACCTTATTCAACAAATGAAAAAAGGTAAAAAAGCCAAAATCTTAATTGGAACCGGACATGCAAAATCTACCTGTCAAGGTGCGGCTTTTGAATATATTTTAAATGTAGAACAAGAACTCAAGCGACATAAGGTTCGGCAAATGGCCGAAATCGTCTGGATATCCAATGAACCCAAATTGGGCGATTTTGGAATGGACGGAATGCTTTTGAGCTATGGAAGTAATATCATGAAATCCAATGAAATGGTGGAAATGGTTTTCGAAGACCGCGGCATAAAATGGATACTGGGCGCAGGTGTGAACAAGATTGAAGACGGGGTCGCACATTATGAAAATCTTGAAGGGGAGTTCAAATCCGAAACCTATGATTTTGCCATGCTCATTCCTTCCTTTTCCGGGCATGGGTTCAAAGCCTATGATAAAAATGACAATGATATTACTGAGAAACTTTTCAATGGTTTTATGATCGTGGATGCAGATTATACACCAAAACCTTACGAGGAATGGAGCGTACAGGACTGGCCGGAAACCTATCAAAATCCTTCATATAAAAATATATTCGCTCCTGGTATTGCTTTTGCACCTCCTCATGCCATTTCAAAACCAAGAGTTAGTAAAAATGGTACGGCTATCTCCCCTTCTCCACCAAGAACAGGAATGCCATCTGGAATTACGGCAAAGTTGGTTGCGGACAATATCATTGACACCATAAATGGCAAGAAGGAATTGCACCACAAAGGCTCCTTAGGAAACATGGGGGCAGCCTGCATTGCTTCGGCAGGATACGGAATGACCAAAGGAAGCGGAATCAGTATTACTACCTTTCCTATTGTACCGGATTATAAAAAGTATCCTGACACCCAAGGAAGGCAATTAAATAAAACGTTTGGTGAAATTGGTTTGGCAGGGCATTGGTTAAAATTGGCCTTGCACTATGCCTTTCTTTACAAGGCCAAAATGAAACCTTTTTGGTGGCTTATTCCAGAATGAAAAAACAGAGGCAAACTAAAAATCAGATACTATGACACAACGAATCTCAAAATCAAAGCGTTTTTATATGATGAATCCCATAATCCAATTTTTTAAGTTCATTTGGTTGAGCTTAAAGATATTGGTGATTGTAGCTGGAGGACATGGTGGAACCAGACACTCAACCACACCATGACTAAAAAAAAATTAATTCTAACAATTTTAGGTATTGGCATTGGTGCCATTGCCGGGTATATTTATTACAATGAAATTGGTTGTGTGAGTGGCACATGTGCCATAACCTCTAAACCTCTGAACAGTACTTTGTACGGCGGTCTGATGGGCGGATTGTTTTTTAATCTTTTTGCATCACCCCCAAAAAATAAAACAGACACATAAGCCTGAGTCTTATTTGATTAATTGTTTTAGGGCACTTCATGTATTGAAGTGCCCTTTTAATTTTATCATAGTCCTATTCAAATTATAAGAACCCAAACACCAAGTAGCACTATTCTTCCAAAAAGAATCGCATTAAAAAATCCAAATTGGGGTAGGTAACAAAAGTTACTGTGTACGCTCTTTTACCGCTCTAACTTTGTCACAAATTAAATAAGATGATAAAGTATACATATATAGGATTACTACTATTCTCCTTTTATGCAGGAATGGCGCAAGAAGCCAAACCCATTACCAAAGAAGACATTTTATCGCAGGTAATAGAGAACAATAATACCATAAAAATGGCCCAACAGGATGTGTTGGCGGCTAAAGGTGATTTTACTCAAACCAATGCTATTTTACTGCCGAACATAAGCATATCGCATACAGGTATAGCCACCACCAATCCGTTAATGGCCTTTGGTTCTAAACTGAACCAAGAAATATTGACCGCTGCAGATTTTAATCCAGATTTGTTAAATGACCCCAGACAAATTGAAGATTATGCTACGCGTGTTGTGGTACAGCAACCCCTGTTAAACTTTGATGGTTTTTTTCAACGTAAAGCGGCCAAGGCTAAATGGAACGCTACCGAACTACAATCTGAACGTACCCAGGAATATTTTGTGCTTGAAGTGGAAAAGGCCTATATGCAGTTACAGCTTGCCTATAAAACGGTGGAGGTGTTGCAAAAAGCCCAAAAAACGGCCCAAGAGAACCAACGTATTGCCAGCAATAGCTTTCAACAAGGATACCTGCAAAAATCAGATGTGCTGGCCGTTGAAGTGCGGGTCACGGAAATTGAAAATCAATTACAATATGCCAAGAGCAATATTCTAAATGCGAGCAACTATATATCGGTAATGACAAACGCCTATGAAAATCAGATTTTAAGACCTACAGATTCTTTAAAGGTCCTTGGTGAAACATCACGAATACGGAGTTGTCCGAAAACCGAAAGGATATTCAGGCATTAAACTCGGCTGCCGAAGCGTATAAACAAATGCACAAAGCCGATCAAATGTAATTTTTGCCAAGTCTTAATGCCTTTGGAACTTATGAAATGCATGATGATAAGGTGTTTCAGGGCAACGCCAATGGTTACCTATTTGGAGCCGAATTAAAATGGAACCTATTTGAAGGCAGTAAGCGTTTTGGGAAATCCCAAAAAAGTAAGGCGGAATATGACAAGTCCAAATTACAGTTAGAACAATACACTTCTGAAAGTCAGTTAGAATTGAACAAGGCCATAAGAGGATTGGAAGACGCCAAAAACAAGCTGATACTTACAGCGTTGGCCTTGGAACAGTCTAAAGAGGCATTGCGCATTCGCACGAATAGATTTGAGCAAGGTTTGGAAAAAACGACCGATTTGCTCATGGCCGAAACACAGTACTCGCAAAAACAACTGGAGTATTATGCCACCATTTTTCAACATAATTACGCATTGGCGTATGTACAGTTTTTAACCAAAGGATAAACGAATAACCCCAACAATAAAAAAATAAACTCATGAATCATAAAAATTACATCATCGGACTTTTAACGATTGCCTTTTTGGCAGCAAGTTGTGGTAGCGAAGAGAAAAAAAACCTAGCGGATAACAGTACTCCCATAAAGGTGGAAACAAAAACCGTTACCGAGGGCGATAGCCGTCCGTTTTTGACCGCAAGCGGAAAGGTAGAAGCGGCCAAAAGCACCAATATCAGTACCCGAATGATGGGATACGTAGATAAAATTTATGTCAAGGTTGGAGATAAGGTACAAGAAGGTCAGCTTTTAATAAGTGTAAACAATGCCGATGTATCCGCAAAATTGGCACAGGTAAATGCTGGTATTGCCGAAGCGACCGCGGCCTTTACAAATGCCGAAAAAGATTTTAATAGGTATACCACATTGTTTAAGGAGAACAGTGCTTCGCAAAAAGAATTGGATGACATTACGGCGAACTACACCATGGCCAAAGCCCGTTTGGAGTCTGCCAAGCAAATGAAGAACGAAGTAAATGCTCAAATGGGATACGCAAATATTAGAGCTCCTTTTGATGGTGTGGTCACCAATAAATTTATTAATGCGGGTGATATGGCCAACCCCGGCATGCCTCTTTTAGAAGTTGAGTCTCCCGGTAAATATCAAATAATGGCCATGGTTCCTGAATCTGAAATTATTGAAATAAAAAACGGCACAGCGGTAACCGTGCAAGTGAAGTCTGTGGACAAAATGATAACGGGCAAGGTTACGGAGGTAAGTACCTCCTCCAAAAATACCGGAGGACAGTTTCCGGTAAAGGTAATATTGGACGGATCCGATACGCAAATTCGCTCTGGAATGTACGCTACCGTACAATTTCCAATAACAAAAAGCACCACGAGTTCCGCCATTATGATTCCTGTCGATGCCATCATCAAAAATGGCCAATTGACCGGTATCTATACCGTAAGCCAAAGTAACACTGCCCTATTGCGCTGGGTCCGCCTGGGGCGAACCTTTGGCGATAAGGTAGAGGTACTATCTGGCCTTACTGCCGATGAACAATTCATTGTATCGGCAGAAGGTAAATTATATAACGGAGCTAAAATCTCCAAGTAAAAAACAAGTCCGCGTTAGGGATTGCAGCGGTTACCCCACAGGCACGTTTTTGTGCCGAGGAGTATGAGCGGAAAGCCCGGCCATCTGCCCCAAGGCAGATGGAAACAATCAAATAAAATAACTAGAAAGCATGAAGGAAGGTTTAGCTGGCAAAATTGCCAAAATGTTTATAGGCAGCAAGTTAACGGTGCTCCTAATGATTGTTTTCATGGTCATTGGGGTGTATAGCTCGTTTTTGATTCCAAGAGAAGAGGAACCACAGATAGACGTGCCTATGGCCGATATTTTTGTAGGGTATCCAGGGGCAAGTCCTACCGAGGTTGAATCCCGCGTAATCAAACCCTTGGAGAAATTGATATCGAACATTAAAGGGGTAGAATATGTGTATTCTACTTCTATGAAGGAACAGGGCATGGTGATCGTGCAGTTTTATGTGGGCGAGGACATTGAGCGCTCGTTCGTAAAACTGTACAATGAAATAAACAAGCATATGGACATTATGCCCGATGGCGTCACCTTTCCTTTGGTAAAAACGCGTGCCATTGATGACGTACCCATGCTGGGCCTGACGCTTTGGAGCGAAAATTACGACGGCTACCAATTGAGCCAAATGGCCCAAGAGCTGGAAAGTGAGATCAAGAAGGTGAACGATGTGGCGATTACCCATAAAATAGGGAATCAAGACCGTCAGTTACGGGTGGTATTGGATAAGGATAAATTAGCGGCCAGTGGTCTCGATTTCTTGTCGGTTTCAGAAATGATCAAAGCCAATAATGCGCAATTGAGCTCGGGTAGTTTTGATAAGAACGATACCGAATTCTTGGTGAACACAGGCAAGTTTTTAGCATCGGTTACCGATGTGGAAAATCTTGTGGTAGGAGTGCAACAGAACCAACCGATTTATTTAAAACAGATTGCCAGTATTGTCGATGGTCCCGAAATTCCGCAGAGTTATGTCTCTTTAGGTTTTGGACAGGGCAGCGATAAGGTTGCCGATCATAAATCCGAATATCCTGCCGTAACCATTTCTGTCGCCAAAAGAAAAGGTGCCGATGCAATGAAAATCGCCGATATCGTTATCGACAAGGTTGAGCATTTACGCACCACCTTGATTCCTGATGATGTACATGTAGAAATTACCAGAAACTATGGGGAAACGGCATCGCACAAAGTTTCTGAACTGTTGTTGCACCTCATTGGCTCTATCATTGCAGTCACCCTAGTGGTGATGTTGGCCATGGGATGGCGAGGTGGTTTGGTGGTTTTTCTATCCGTGCCCATTACGTTTGCCCTTACATTACTGAGCTATTATATGCTAGATTATACCTTAAACAGGATAACGCTTTTTGCCTTGGTTTTTGTGACAGGTATTGTGGTAGATGACTCCATTATTATTGCCGAAAACATGCACCGGCATTTTAGAATGAAGCGACTTCCCTTTAAACAGGCTGCACTCTATGCCATTAATGAAGTAGGCAACCCTACCATTTTGGCTACTTTTACGGTGATTGCTTCTGTTTTACCGATGGCATTCGTGTCGGGATTAATGGGACCGTATATGGCTCCAATGCCCATAGGAGCTTCTATTGCCATGATCTTATCATTGTTCGTTGCTCTGACCATTACGCCGTATTTAGGTTATATTTTTTTAAGGGAAAAAGATAAAAAAGGACAAGAGGAGAAAGTAGAAAAACCACTTGAAGAAACCTACATATACAGAATCTATAACAAATTTGAACGCCCATTAATTGAGAACAAAAACAAGCGTTGGTTGTTTTTAGGATTGACCTTTTTATTGCTCATGGGTTCTATGGTGTTGTTTTTCACCAAATCGGTAGCGGTAAAGATGCTGCCTTTTGATAACAAAAACGAGTTTCAAGTAGTAATCGACATGCCGGAGGGTACTACCCTTGAGCGTACCGGCGTAGTAGCCCAAGAAATTTCACAATACTTAGCTACCCGCTCTGAAGTAGTGAACTATCAAAATTATATTGGTACCTCTGCCCCTATTACCTTCAATGGCTTGGTGCGGCATTACGACCTACGTGGTGGTAGCAATATGGCGGATATACAGGTTAATCTTGTGGATAAGGGCGAGCGTTCCGCGCAAAGCCATGATATTGCCAAATTACTACGGCCGGATATTCAAAAAATTGCAGCCAGATATAATGCCAACGTAAAATTGGTAGAGGTACCACCGGGACCTCCTGTATTGTCTACCATCGTAGCAGAGATTTATGGGCCTGATTACGAGGAGCAAATTAAGCTAGCCAATCACGTGCAAACTATATTAAAGAACACTACGGATGTGGTTGATATCGATTGGATGGTGGAAGCAGACCAAACGGAGTACGAATTCATAATCGATAAAGAAAAAGCGATGCTCTATGGTGTGGCCCCTCAACAAATTGCCTATACCATGAACATGGCGTTATCCAATAGGGCGATCGCCAATTTATACGATGAAAACGCGAATAACCAAGTTGGTTTGATATTAGCCCTCGATGAAAAAGAGAAATCGAGCGTTACGGATATTTCCCAATTAAAAATTGCTTCTAAAAAAGGCACTATGATACCCATTGCAGACCTAGTTGACATAAAAGAAACAACAAGCGCAAAAAGCATTTACCGTAAGAACCAAAAACGCGTAGTATACGTGATGGCAGATATGGCAGGAGCCTTAGAGAGTCCTGCATATGCCATCTTAGGAATGGAAGATAAATTGAAGGAAATACCATTACCACAAGGTTACGAAATCAATGAAATGTATTTGGGTCAGCCAGAATTTGAAGATAACTATACCGTAAAATGGGATGGTGAATGGCAAATTACCTTAGAAGTTTTTAGGGATTTGGGTATCGCCTTTATGGGCGCTATTATTTTGATATACATCTTGATTGTTGGATGGTTCCAAAACTTTAAGGCTCCCGTGGTGATGATGGTAGCCATACCCTTGTCGTTAATAGGAATTATTTTAGGGCATTGGATTATGGGTGCTTTTTTCACTGCTACTTCTTTTATCGGTATGATCGCTTTGGCGGGTATCATGGTACGTAATTCGGTCCTACTTATTGATTTCATCAACTTACGTTTAGAGGAAGGGGTACCCATTAAACAAGCGGCAATCGAAGCAGGTGCAGTGCGAACAACTCCTATTTTGCTCACCGCCGGTACCGTTGTAATTGGTGCATTCGTTATCCTTTTTGATCCTATTTTCCAAGGGTTGGCTATTTCTCTAATGGGCGGAACAATCGTCTCCACTGTATTGACTCTTTTAGTGGTGCCCTTAGTGTATTATATGATAGAACGTAAAAATTACCCAGAAGTAGAAAACATCGAAAATACCAGTAACACTAAAGAATAAAAAATATACCTATGAAACTACTCATTGTCACCGTTGTAGAAGAATTTGAAAAAGATATTATACGTCTCTTTAAAAAAGCCGACATAGAAAGTTTTAGCGGCTCAGATATCGAAGGTTTTAAAAATCATACGGCTTTGGTGAGGACCGCCAGTTGGTTTTCAAGCGAAAAAAGTGGTGTGCAGTCCAGCTTATTTTTCTCTTTTACCGAAAACGAGAATATTGACACCCTGTTTACACTCATCAAAGCGTTTAATGAAAATTTAAAAACCAATAACCCTATCAAAGCGGTTGTGGTTCCTATTGAAAAATCCATTTAAAATTAAAAAAATGCTGAATACCTATTTTAGAGTTATCGTTGGAACATTTATTTTGCTTAGCGTTGTTTTAGCCATCTATGTAAATATCAATTGGTTATGGTTTACTGTATTTATTGGCGTTAATTTAATTCAATCTGCTTTTACTAAATGGTGTTTGTTGGAGACTATTCTAATGAAATTGGACATTAAGAAAAACGGTGGTGGTTGTGGAGTATGACATGGTTGTACCGACTCTAATTCAATACAATTGAAACATTCGCTTTACGGCGGGCGTTCTAGAAAAACGGCACTTTTTTTGTGACAAAAGTAGCTGTACGGGTTGTATAAAATTTGGAGTTTCATCTAAACTATAAATAAACAAGGCAATGAAAAAGAATAGTACAAAGGTAGTTTTGTCGACAATGTGCGTAGTGTTTTCCTCATGACAAATAATGGGAATATGCTATTTGCCCAAAGTTCAAGCGTTGATACAATAGCTTCCCCATAGGAAGAAGTTAAAGCGGCCAAAATTGATATCTCCGATTATTTCCCCGGACCGACTTTCATGAAAGTTCTTGCAAACTGTGAAAACGAATTAGAACTTTCCGAAAAGCAGAAAAAACCTTTGCGGATTGGGGAAAAGAAAACCATTCCAACATTCATAAGAAAATGAAGGAAATCGCGATTTTTGAGAAAAAGATAAAAGTGCTCTTGTAGAACAAGGCGGATGCAGAACAGATTATGGTCAAACTGAACGCAACGGCGAGCTTACAAAAGGAAATCGCAAGAACCAAGTTGGCTTGTCATGACCATGTTGTGGAAACCCTACAACCCCAACAATGGGATGCCCTGGTCGAGAAGTACCAATATGTACATCCATTTTTGGCACGCACTAAGATGATCGATGTTATTGGACATGTATAGCCCGTATCAAATTACATGCAGACCATCAACAAAGATTCTGATGCCTTGGAATTGACAGCGGAACAAAAATCCACTTTTGATGCATGGGGTTCTGAAGATCATCCTCAAATGATGGAAATGGCGCACGAAATCGTATCGCTGGAAAAGGAAATCTACGAGGCCTCGTTTCAAAATGCTTCCGAACACATAATTCTTGAAAAAATAGACGCAATCTCAAAACTTAGAAATGACATCTTCTCTACAAAAACCGAATGTAGGGATAGGGTTGTAAAAACCTTGGAACAGATACAATGGTCGAAGTTGGTCGAGAAAAGCCGGTAAGTATTTCTATCCCGTGTTTGCTCATAAGAACTTTTCCAAGAAGTATATTATTGATTCGGCTTTGCTTAATAGGAATAGTTATGGCTCAAATAATCTAACTGCTTCCAATTTAGGCGTTCCCTGAATAAAAAATATTCAACTGTAAGGCCAAAAGCTTTAGCCGCTATATGCTCGGAGGAATTATCTTTGGTTTAGGGTGGGCACGCAGTGGTGCTTGTCCCGGACCGATGTTCACTTTGATAGGTGCGGGGTATGTACCTATCCTTGTGGTTATTCTATTTTCAATCTTAGGAACTTTTCTTTATGGTGTTTTACGGGATAGGTTGCCGCATTGAAAACCGTCCTTTTTAATTAAGGCTTTTTTACCAAAGGATGGATTATTGAAAGATAATCAGATTTACATCCAAAGCTCTTTCCCCTTATATTTTGAGTAATCGGTCAGTTCATCCTTGAAGCCGTTGAACATTTCTTCCTCTATAAAACTGTTGCTTCCCAACATATTGCCAAGGGCATAGACACCCTTCCGTAGTAAATGTGCCTGTTTTCTGTTCACTTGCTTTTGGGAAATGGTAACCAGGGATTCCTTCAACCCGTTCTGCATATGGTGTCCCACTATTTGTAATGGGAGATTCGGCCTTACCCCGTCCAATACGAAGAGATAGGCAGCCTTCCTGTATTGCCCCCGCTCTATCAAATGTGTGGCCCAGAGACTTTTCAAATTGTCCCGCCCATATGTTTTGATGCCCCCAAGATTTCCGCTTGTCCTTTCATAACCATATTCAGGTCTTTTGATGATTCCAGATAGGCCTGCATTTTCGGAGCGATCGGAACGCTTACCGGATACTTCGAATACATGGAACCGAGGCATAGCTTTCCCTCCTTCCTTTCGAAATAAAAACCTTTTTCATTGAAAAATCGGATGCAGTCCCTCGGGGATTTCTCGAAGGATACCTGTTTACCGGCCGTATATTGGCAATAGGATTTAAGGCTCATTCGTTCTAATCGTTCCCTATATTTTCTTGCCATGGCCGCATAAAGGTTCGGGAACATCAAGGGCAGGAATATCGCCGTCGGGCTTGGGCGGATTTCTTTTTCGGTTTTGTCGTTCAAAAGCCCGTCCAGTATTTTTTCGTTCTCCTTTATGAAGAAAGGGGAAGCATAAAAATCGATTTGCTTCGGTAACTGTATTTGGCCCAGGTTCAGTTTGACCTGACGTCGATGGGAATTTGAAAATCGGAGCATGCCCCTACCGTAATCGGTGCCAAGGCTTCTAACAAGCTCGAAAAGGATTTTCCGTTGGTTTGGCGTATCAAATAACCGCTTGTCGCTAGCCTGTTTTATAAGTTCGGCCTTCCCTATTAATTGCCGTTCTTCCTTGACCAATTCTTGTATGTAAAGCTTGTCCTTTGCAATACCGAATTGTTCTTCTACCATTTTGCCCAAGCTCTTGTTATCGGTATGCAAGTATTTCCTGAGAAATAGAAAACGCTTGGATTTGACCATTTCATTAACTATCGGTTTTGTAGGCATCCTATCGATGTGTTCTGAGAAAAGTAGCTGCTTCCTCGAATTTTGATAGGTATCGGTATAGGCTTCCTTGATGCATTTTTGGAGTTCCAGTTTTAGCTGCTTGCTTTCCGCATACATCTGGGTGTATCCGGTCTTGAACAGTTGGGGTTTTTTGTGGATTCCGATATGTGGAGTTATTTCCTCGGCTCTGAGGACATAGCCCGATTTGTCATAAATGGTGAAATCGATAGCCTTTTCTTCATTATCGTAGTCCACCTTGTAATCCAGATTTTGATAGGATTGCAGGATGTCGGGAAGATCCTCTGGGTCTATCGTCTTGAATAGTCCGTAGGTGGTATCCAATTGTTTCTCCAGTCGCTTTTTGACCATCGGCAACAGTTTCGAGCTTTGGTTCTGTTCGAAAACCTTTTCCAGTTTTGGGCCGCTCAATTGCGGATGGACGGTATAGCCGTTGATGAATCTTGACCTGTAGCCATCTTTTATGGCAACACCATAGGAAACTCCTATCCTACTGTTTCGTTCGATGGTCTTTAGTTCGATGTGATGGTCTTTGAGGTGTTCGGTCAGTTCCTCAAAACTTCGAACCTTGTACTTTCTGAAGGGTGTTGTTTACGATGTCCTGTATATAGAACCTGACCCCGTTGCTATCCCGGTTCCTGAATTCGGGCATTTCGTATTTCGGTAGTTCCTTGTTCTGTTTCGTATCCGGGGACGGAGAAAGTTCGAACTCTTTTTCGAGGTATTTCTGGATCGCCATGCTCCTTCTGATATCATTGGAGAGGTTTATCTGCAGGCAGTCTTCCTTTATGGTGGAAGAGACGATATGTACATGCTCGTGCTTGGTATCGTGATGTCGGATTACGACATAGGGCTGTTCGCCATAGCCCATGTGTTCCATATAGTTTTTGGAGAGTTCGAAAAATTCCATGTCGTTCAAGTGCTCCCCACGGGGAAGGTTAAGGGATATATGCGCATACCTCTTTTCTGAATCATGGCGATTTCCCAGATGGTACAATACCCTCCCGAAAAACTTCATATCGGTACTGGTATCCGAATAGGTATTCTGAAAACCGAGTACGGTGCTTTCTTCTTTGCACGATACATAGTTCAATACGCCCTGTACGCTTTCCCGATAAAGAATCCTTGCTATCATTTTTGGTTTTTGGCGTTCATGGTTTCTATCAGTTCGAGCATGAGTTCGCTGACCTTTTGCACTTCCCGTCCGAGGTCCGCATTTGGGCTGCGCATATTTTTGTAGTGGGCCACCTTGACAAGTTGGTTGATGTTGGTGCCTATCCTATTTATCTGGTAACTTAAGGCGGAGATGCTATCGGGAATCCGTTTTTCCTTTACCATCTTTTGTTCAAAACAAGCTTTCTTAGAAAAGGGCCGACCGTTCCCCTTTTTCCGAAATCAAGATTGTAAGATCGGAGGATGGACTTCACTTTTTCCAGTTCCGTACCGTTGAACCTGAGCGTTATGGCATGTTCCCTTTTCCTGTCCCCGAGACGTTTTCTGCCACCTTTGTTGATTCCCATTTTTGAGCCCATTTTTTATCGGTTTTCACTTCGTCAGAAGTAGGCGTTTTGCGAGGCGCAAAACATCACTTGCTATCCACCTACGTGGATAAATATAACATATCAAAATGAATTATAACAATCTAATAATCAATATTTTATACTCATAAAACCATATAGGACCAATAGGGACCATTTGAGACCAATCGACGAATTTAAATGGTCTTAAATGGTGTCAAAAAAATTACGGATTTTGGGAAATCTTCAAAGAATTTTGTGGGTAGGGAAAGGAAAAGGCAAGCGGCTTTCTCGCCGTTTGGGTTTTTGCGCGGTGACGAGGAGGTTCGAAAATTTGGAACGGAAAGGTCCAGGATGCGGACCGGCGGAGCGGTTCGCCCGGGAAGTCTTGGAGTCGAAGGTTTTTGAACTCCCGCAGGGAATTGGGGTGACAGGAAATCAATTTCAGTTTTGATTAACGCTTCTTCCCAATTATTTTTTATACTTTAAAAGAAAAAATGAAAAATACAGCAATTCTCTGGGTGGCCGTAACCACTTTTGTGTTGTTTTCTGTAACAATTATGGCCGTTATGAACTTTCCTTTCAATTGGGTTTTCTATATTACTTTACTGGGTCAATTTTTTTTGGCAGTTATGGTATACCAAATATTGACCGACGATTACGATACCAGCAAAAAATTTGAAGATTTTTATGAAGACAACCCCATAAAGAACCGCATCAAATAGAAATGGTTTCCGAATTTTGGTTTTTAATTCTGGTTGTTAAATTCATTCCCAGTTCAGGAATAACCAGAAGCGGAATCTGAATATGAAAAGCCACTCTTTTAACAATAGGTTCTCGAGTCATTTTCTCCATGAAACTATGCTGGCAATTCAACATAGCTAGCAGATGAATATCAAGTTCTTGGGTAAAAACCTCTAGACTTTTTGAAATCGAATTCAGTTCAGAAACCGTGTGCACGTAATGTTCTACTTTACCAAGATACTTTCTAAGCATGCTTAAGTTGAATTGCTGTAGTTCGCTCAAAACTTTAGTTTCATATTGCACATGCACTATCCGGATGGTGGCATCAAAGGCACTCGCCATTTCCAGTAGAGGGTTCAGTTCCGATTTAGTATAGAATCTATTAAAATCGGTTGCGAAGGCTATTTCTCTGGGCTTGGAAAATTTATAGTGTTGCGGTATCGCCAATAGGGGACAGTTTTTTACCGCTTTGATAATTCGAACGGTATTACTGCCCATGAAAACTTCTTCGATTCCCGAAGCCCCCTTGGTACCTAAAACTACTAGATTAATATTGTATTCCTCAATCGTTTCTTTAATTTCATCAATCAGAAAACTAAAGGACGAAATTGTCTTAAAAGTATGTTTTGGATTATAAAACTGTTCATTGATGCGCCCAATACATTTTTGCAAACCTCGTTTTGATGATAAACTGGCGCTATATTCTAGATTTCCACTATCAATGGATGCTGCCATAAAACGGCTGTTTGCTATAGGCGGGGTATAGGTGTTTAAAAGGTAAAAAGTGCATGGTTCATTTTTAAAAAGTTCGATTGCATAGCTCACCGCATTCCATGCATTTTCTGAAAAATCCGTAGGTAAAAGAATATTCTTCATCAATTTTTAATTGCATCCTATAACACAAAAGTAAAATGATGGCCTTTTTAAAAACATGATATTTATCAGCTTATGGGAAAAGTAGAAGATTAAAATCCCTCGACCAGATCTTGAAGTTTTTTTTCATCGACTACCCCTATTTTTTTTCCTGAAGTTTTGATGAGTCCCTTCTTTTTGAATTCCGAGATTATCCGTATACAAGATTCGGTTGCAGTGCCCACAACGTTCGCATAATCTTCACGCGAAAGCGCTAAGCTCAAAAACCCGTCTCCATTCTCGCCGTAGTTCTTTTTCAAGTATAAAAAGGCTTCAGCCATACGTTGTTTGACCGTTTTTTGTGACATATTTACGATAACATCATCAGCTTCCTTAAGGTCATGAGCCATATGACGCAATACCTCAACTGCAAAGTTGGGGTTCGTATCTAACGTGTTCGTGATGATTTCTTTTGGTATAAAACAAACTTCCATATCGCTAACGGCTACAGCGCTTAAATTGGTAGATTCCTTGGCGATAACCGTGCGTTGACCTATTACTTCTCCTTTACTAGCCAATTTTACTATTTGGTCTTTTCCATTGGCACTAAGTTTTGACAATTTTGAGACGCCATCCCGTACGCAGAAAACACCCTTTAACTTCTCACCTTCCTCAAACAATACATCCCCTTTTTTGATTCGCATATACACTTTTGAATCGGAGACTTTTGTTAATTCCTCTTTGCTCATAGCGCGCAACGAATTGAATTGTCTAACGATACAATTTTCACATCTGCTTTCCATGACTTTTAGATTTACACCTAATACTACAAAGGTAGTTTTGACAGGTTAGTCAAAACCTGACAATTGTCATATTTTAAGAATATATCGGTCCTCAACTTTGCCATAGGTATAAGCAAATGCAATTATGAGTAGTAATAACTGTTACCATTGCGGTGACGACTGTAAAAATAACATCATCGAATTTGATGGAAAAAATTTCTGTTGTAATGGATGCAAAACAGTCTATGAGATTTTCTCTACTAACGATTTATCCTATTATTATGATTTACAATCTGCTGCTGGTGCCACGCCTAAAACGGTTGAAGGAAAGTACAACTTTCTCGATACTGATTCTATTGTTGAAAGACTAACGGAATTTAATGACGGAGACCTGCAAATCATCAATCTTTATATTCCTCATATTCACTGTAGTTCTTGTATTTGGATCTTGGAAAACCTGAACAAGTTGAATCCTCTTGTCAATAGCTCACAAGTAGATTTTCCAAAAAAAACAGTTCGCATAACCTATAATAGCACTCTTTCATTGAAAGACTTAGCGCTACTCTTGGCACGAATCGGCTACGAGCCTTATATCTCATTGGATGATTATGACAATAAAAAGAAGGTTAGTGACCGACATTTGATTTATAAATTGGGAATATCCGGTTTTGCATTCGGTAATGTGATGTTCCTTTCCTTTCCGGATTATTTTGATTTGCCTTCAAGTTCAGCGTCGGGGGGGGAATTCTGGCTAAATCAATATCAAGACATTTTTCGTTGGTTGATGTTTGTTTTTGCGCTTCCCGTGGTTTTTTACGCAGGAAAGGATTATTTTATTTCCGCTTACAAAGGACTGCGCTCCAAACTATTAAACATAGATGTTCCAATAGCCTTGGGCATAGCCGTCCTTTTTCTACGAAGTACTTTTGATATTGCTTTTGATTTAGGCCCTGGGTTTTTCGATTCCCTCACAGGATTGGTATTCTTTCTATTACTGGGAAAATTCTTCCAACAGAAAACCTACTCCTTCCTTTCTTTTGAACGGGATTATAAATCATATTTCCCTATTGCGGTTACTAGGATAACATCTGCAGGAAAAGAACAAACAACTCAGGTACATGACATTAAAAAAGGTGATAGATTACTTATACGCAACGAAGAATTGATTCCCGTGGATGGAATTGTTATCAAAGGTAATGCTAGAATCGATTACAGTTTTGTAACGGGAGAATCCGAACCTGTAAAAAAAGAATCCGGAGAGAAGGTTTTTGCCGGAGGGAAGCAGATGCGCGGCGCCATTGAAATGGAGGCCTTAAAAAAAGTATCCCAAAGTTATCTGACGCAACTTTGGGGCAATTCTGTTTTTCAACAAGATAAGAATAGTAAGTTCCAAACACTTACGGACAGTATTGGCAAACGTTTCACCATAACCGTTTTATCCATAGCTGCCATTGCCATGATATTTTGGTTGTTTTATGACCCTAGTAAAGCAATGAACGTTTTTACCGCGGTATTGATTATCGCTTGCCCTTGTGCAATTTCATTGGCTGCACCATTTACTTTGGGAAATATGCTTCGCATTTTCGGTCGCAAAAAATTTTATTTAAAGGACACCCAAACCATTGAACAACTTGCCCAAATTGATACGGCCATTTTCGATAAAACAGGAACGATAACAACTTCTCAGAAAAGCGCAGCTAATTATGAAGGAATTCCTTTAACACCTGAGGAGGAATCCATCCTTAAAAATACGATCCGAGCTTCAAATCATCCTTTAAGCCGAACTCTATATGATTTGCTTGCCGAACAGAATATTGTGACGTTGGACGAATATGAAGAGCATCTAGGAAAGGGTATTGAAGGCACAAAAGACACTACACACATTAAAGCAGGTTCCGCGGAATTTGTTGGGAGCAATATAATCTTTGATGCACTTTCCACATCCGTACATATTAGTAGTAATGATAGTTATAAGGGGCGGTATGTGTTTCTCAATCAATACAGGGAAGGAGTCTCAGAAGTTTTTAAAGCAATGTCGGAAACACTCCAACTAGCAATTTTATCCGGAGACAACGAAGGGGAAAAAGCGCGTTTGGAAAAGTTGCTTCCTAAACTGACTCCTATGTATTTCAATCAAAAACCGAAACACAAATTGAACTTCATTAAAGCGCTTCAAGAACAAGGTAAAAAAGTTCTAATGGTCGGTGATGGTCTTAATGATGCGGGAGCTTTGGCCCAAAGTAACGTGGGTATCGCCATTTCAGAAAATGTAAACGTGTTTTCACCTGCCTGCGACGGTATTTTGGATGCTACTAAATTCCGTCAAATATATCAGTTTATCCTAGCTTCCAAAAAGGCGATGCGCATCATCAAGCTAAGTTTTGTTCTATCGTTATTATACAATGTTATTGGCCTCTATTTTGCCGTTACGGGACAATTACAACCCGTAATAGCGGCCATTCTCATGCCCTTGAGTTCAATAAGCGTTGTTGGTTTCACCACAGTGATGACCAACCTTTTAGGAAGAAAACTAAAATAATTCAAAACCTGACAAATGTCATATTTATTAAAAACACATCACCTTAGTTTTACCCCATATTTCAGCTAGGTATGAGTGTAATTTATGTGTTATTGGCCATAAGTATAATTGTAGCAGTCCTCTTCTTTGTGGCCTTTATAATAGCCGTTAAAAACGGACAATACGATGATTCTTATACGCCCTCCGTACGAATGCTTTTTGAGGATGAACTTGTGAAAACAAAAACATCCGATCACAAATCCAATTTAAGTAAATCAACCGAAAAAATATCAAATTAATTATGGAAGTCCAGCAGTTTTATTACGATAATAAAATCGTCAAAAAGTTCATTTATGCCACCATGTTATGGGGAATAGTAGGTATGTCCGTTGGCTTGTTGCTGGCCTTCATGTTTATGTTTCCAAACCTGACCGATGGAATTTCATGGCTGAGCTTTGGTCGTTTGAGACCCCTACATACCAACGCAGTCATTTTTGCATTCGTAGGTAATGCAATTTTTGCCGGGGTCTACTACTCTACCCAAAGGCTTTTAAAAGCTAGAATGTTTAACGATTTTCTGAGCAATTTTAACTTTTGGGGCTGGCAATTAATCATTGTTGCTGCGGCCATCACACTGCCATTAGGCTATACTACTTCTAAGGAATATGCCGAGTTGGAATGGCCTATTGATATTGCTATTGCACTCGTTTGGGTAGCCTTTGGAGTGAATCTCATTGGCACTATGATTAAAAGAAGACAGCGCCACCTGTATGTTGCTATTTGGTTCTATCTAGCCACGTTTGTAACGGTTGCGGTTTTACATATTTTCAACAGTCTCGAACTTCCGGTCAGTGCCCTAAAAAGCTATTCTGTCTATGCAGGGGTTCAAGATGCATTGGTACAGTGGTGGTATGGACATAATGCCGTGGCGTTCTTTTTAACGACCCCTTTCTTAGGGCTCATGTACTATTTTGTCCCTAAGGCGGCGAACAGGCCGGTATACTCCTATAGATTGTCCATAGTACACTTCTGGTCCCTGATATTTATTTATATATGGGCAGGACCACATCATTTACTGTATTCTTCCCTGCCGGATTGGGCCCAAAATTTGGGTGTAGCATTCTCGGTTATGCTAATTGCTCCTTCTTGGGGGGGTATGATTAATGGGCTCTTGACATTACGTGGGGCATGGGACAAAGTTCGTACCGATCCGACCCTAAAATTTATGGTGGTGGCCATTACCGGCTACGGAATGGCAACTTTTGAAGGCCCTATGTTATCGCTCAAAAATGTAAATGCCATCGCTCACTTTAGTGATTGGATTATTGCTCACGTACATGTTGGTGCACTGGCCTGGAATGGTTTTTTGACTTTTGGTATGATTTATTGGTTGGTGCCTAAAATGTTTAAAACCCGACTAGCGTCTGTCGGATTGGCAAATTTCCACTTTTGGATAGGTACATTAGGTATCATTTTGTATGCTCTTCCTATGTACGTTGCAGGGTTTACACAGGCCTTAATGTGGAAAGATTTTAACCCGGACGGTACGTTGGTCTACGGTAATTTTTTGGAGACCGTAAATGAAATCATGCCAATGTACTGGATGCGGGCCATTGGTGGCAGCATGTATATTGTAGGTGCTTTGATCATGGTATATAATATTGTTATTACAATAAAATCTGGAAAGACAGTAGAAGATGAGTTGGCGGAAGCCGCACCTTTAACAAAGGTTTCGAAAAAAAGGACTGTCGGTGAAACATTTCACACCTGGCTTGAGCGTAAGCCTATCCAATTAACAATATTGGCTACGGTAGCCATTCTTATTGGTGGTATCATACAAATAGTACCCACTATTTTGGTGAAATCTAATATCCCTACCATTACCAGTGTCACCCCCTACACTCCTTTGGAACTTGAAGGGAGGGATTTGTATATCCGTGAAGGGTGTGTTGGATGCCACTCACAAATGGTACGCCCGTTCCGAAGTGAGGTAGAGCGTTATGGAGAATACGCAAAAGCTGGGGAATTTGTTTACGACCATCCATTTCTCTGGGGCAGTAAAAGAACTGGACCGGATTTACTCAGGGTAGGTGGAAAGTATACCGACAGCTGGCACCTAAACCATATGTACGATCCTCAAACTACGTCATCTGGCTCAATTATGCCCTCCTATTCTTGGTTGATACGTGACGAGCATGATAGAAGCGGGGTCGAGGACAAGATGGAAGCTATGGTAGCTTTAGGAGTTCCCTACACTGAGGAGGATATAGCAAATGCGCAAAATAGCATGAGCGAACAAGCTAGACAAATAGAAGAGAATCTATACTCGGATCCAGACTTTGCCAAAACGTACGAAGCGGATAAAGCTTATGCAGCCGAAAACGGAGAGGAATTCACAGAAATGCGCAATCGCGAAATTGTTGCGCTGATTGCCTATCTCCAAAGATTGGGAACGGATATTAAAATAAAAGAAACGAACGAGCTAATCTCTGAAAATAAATAAGTCATGCTGAAATTCGTAAAAGGTTATATGGAAAGTATAGATGGTGTAGCCACCTATCCCATGCTATCACTATTAATTTTCTTCATCTTTTTTGTAATCCTCTTTGGCTGGGTATTTACCGCATCAAAAGCGTACATAAAAGAAGTAAGTGAAATTCCATTAGAAAACAACAACCAACAAAACATAGAGTTATGAAAAATATGTCTCCTTGGTGGATTAGGATTCCACTACTCTTTTTTATCATTTTTGGGTTAATGGAGTACTTTATAGACTCTGGAGAACAGCCGGCTTTTATCGCCTATCCCATGGCGTCTTTATTTTTGGTCTTTATTCTTCTTTTATTGATTGGAATGGAACTGATCCTAGCTGCTATAGAAAATGTTATGTTCCAAACTCTTTCCGATGAGGCCAAGGAAAAATATCTAGCCTCTGCTTCCCAGAAATGGGAATGGTCCTGGGGCAAGAAAATGTACAAAAAACTTCTTGGGTCAAAACCTATTGAAGAAGAGGGAGAAATTATTTTGGATCATAATTACGATGGTATTAAGGAGTTGGACAATAAGCTTCCGCCATGGTGGGTGTACATGTTTTATGCCACTATCTTATTTGGAATAATCTATCTGGCCCGTTTTCATGTATTTGGTGATTATGACCAAGACACAGAATACCTTACTGAAATTACTTTGGCTGAATCAGAAATTGCGGAGTATAAGAAAAATGCCAAAGACTTGGTAGATGTGAATACCGTAGAGCTATTAACCGATGCTGCAGATATTTCAGCAGGTAAAACCATATTCGAGACGAACTGTGTAGCCTGCCATATGCCCGATGGCGGTGGGGGGATAGGTCCTAATCTCACGGATAGAAACTGGATTTTGGGCGGCGGCATTAAAAATGTGTTCAATACTATTTCTGAGGGTGGTAGAGATGGCAAAGGTATGATTGCGTGGAAGCAAAGCCTAAAGCCAGCTGAAATGGCTCAGGTTGCCAGTTACGTACTTACCTTTCAAGGTTCCACTGCGGCCAATCCAAAAGCGGCCGAGGGCGATATTTGGATTGACCCTCATATGGATGTAGATGCGGCCGAAGTGGACTCTGTTCGAATCGGCATAGAAGTAGACACTTTAGAATTTAAGAGAACCATTGATGAAGGTGGAAATACTATAGAATAATACGATTACTTAATTTTTGAGGTAAGAGCGAGGTAAAGAGAATGGCACAGGAACAAGAAAACTTCAGGGATTCCATAGGCACTATTGATGAGGAGGGCAAACGAGCTTGGATCTTCCCCAAAAAGCCTAGTGGACGATACTATGAGTATAGGAAATATGTAAGCTATTTTCTACTGACATTTTTGTTTGCCGCCCCTTTTGTAAAAATTAATGGCAATCAATTTTTGATGTTCAATGTTCTGGAAAGGCGATTCAATATTTTTGGATTTCCTTTTTGGCCACAAGATTTTCATTTGTTCGTCATCTCAATGATTATTGGTGTCATTTTCGTTGCGCTGTTCACGGTAGCCTTTGGCCGTATTTTCTGTGGATGGATGTGCCCACAGACCATTTTCATGGAAATGGTCTTTAGACGAATTGAATATTGGATTGATGGTGACCGCGGTGCTCAGATCAAACTAGATCGTCAACCCTGGAACGCTGAAAAAATTAGAAAACGTTCAATAAAGTGGCTCATATTCTTTATCATCTCCTTTCTCATTGCGAATGTTTTTCTAGCTTATTTAATAGGAAGTGACAAGCTCATCGCCTACATCACGGACGGGCCTTTACAACACGTGAGTACGTTAATATCACTTTTGATATTCACCGCTGTGTTCTATTTCGTTTTTGCTTGGTTTAGGGAGCAGGTATGCATTATAGCTTGCCCCTATGGAAGAATGCAAGGGGTATTGTTGGACAACAAATCTATCATAGTAGCCTACGACCATGAACGAGGGGAAGCGGAAAAAGGCAGGAAAAAATGGCGCAAAAATGAAGATAGGGAAGCCTTGGGCTATGGTGACTGTATAGATTGTTTTCAATGCGTTAATGTTTGTCCTACAGGAATAGATATCCGAAACGGAACACAACTAGAGTGCGTTAACTGTACTGCGTGTATTGACGAGTGTGATACCATAATGGAAAAAGTAAACCTTCCAAAAGGTTTAATACGGTATGCCAGTGAGGATGAAATCACAAAAAAGGAAAAATTCAAATTTACCCCGCGTTTAAAAGGGTATACGGCTGTTCTTACAATCCTGATAGGAGTACTGGTGGGCATGCTCTTTTTAAGAAATGATTTAGAAGCCAATATTTTAAGACTTCCTGGCCAGTTGTACGAGCATAAAGAAGGAAATATTATAAGCAACGTGTATACCTATAAATTGGTCAATAAAACCACCAAAGCTGTGGAAGACGTAAGTTTTAAACTGTTATCCCATAAGGGTAATATCAAACTAGTGAGAAACGACAATTTCCAGGTTCCCGCTCAAGATTTGGCCGAGGGAACACTTTTCATAGAAATTAATAATGCTGCAATAAAAAGTGATAAAGAAAAAGTAAAAATAGGTGTTTACAGTGGTCAGAAATTAATAGAGACAACTATGACGGCATTCCTATCGCCTAGAACTTACAACTAGGTAAGTATAACTCACGATGCCTAGATGTAATTTAAAAAATTTATAAAGATGAGAATAAATTGGGGGACAGGAATAGTACTGTCATTTATCGGGTTCATAGGTTTTATCCTGTTTTTTGTGTTTAAAATGAATATGGACGACCGTGCAAACCATGATTTAGTAACAGAGGACTATTATAAAGCAGAATTGGAATATCAGCGAGAAATCAATGAACAAAATAAGGCAAATGAAGACATTGCTAAGATTAAGATTGAGAAAACAACCGAAGGTCTTCTATTGCAGTTCCCAGAACAATTTGACACAAAAAAAATTAAAGGAAAGGTATCCCTTTATAGGCCATCCAATAAGCACTTGGATTTTGACTTACCCATTAGTCTGTCCAATACACATTTGCTCATACCTGACAAACGTTTGTTGGGTGGCCGTTGGGATATTAGCGTCTCCTGGGATTATAAAGGAGAAAAATATTTACATAAAGAACGTTTAACGTATTAAAATGTTGGTATCGGCAATTGCATTAGGGTTACTTGGAAGTCTTCACTGCATAGGCATGTGTGGCCCTATAGCTTTTATGCTTCCGGTAGATAGGTCGAACAATATTAAAAGACTAGGTCAGATCCTACTTTATCACTTGGGCCGTTTATTTGCGTATAGCATAATCGGATTATTGTTTGGTCTACTAGGTAAAGGGCTTTATGTTTTCGGTATGCAGCAAAACCTATCTATAATTATTGGGCTGGTAATGATTGTAATCGTTCTCATTCCCTATAAATTTTTTAATCGATATAATTTATCCAAACCGGTGTACCGTATCATATCAAAAGTCAAAAACCGGTTGGGAAAAGAACTAAAAAAAAGGTCCCCGGATACTTTTTTGACGATTGGATTCCTGAACGGATTCCTACCCTGTGGGTTGGTATATATGGCTCTTTTTGGGGCCATAGCTATGGGTAACGCGTGGCAGGGAAGTCTGTATATGCTGTTGTTTGGAATTGGAACCATTCCGTTGATGACTACTGCTATTTACTTAAGTAATTTTCTTAAAGGAAATGCAAAGCGGCGCATACAAAAACTTATTCCCGCTTTCGTGGTAGTTGTAGGGATGCTATTTATAATTCGGGGGCTTGGATTAGGTATTCCCTATGTCTCTCCAAAACCAGTGCTGGAAATTGTATCCTCAAGCTCAGAATGTCATCCATAACTTTATATGAAGGTACTAGCCAATGATATTGTCCTTAGACCAAGATTTCAATTGGAATTACCTGAAGACAAAGAGAAAGTGCTCGAAGCTTTTGAGGAATCCAAAAATCATCCTTTCATAGTTAAACGCATTGATGACCATATTTTTATAAAATTGGATCCAAGGGACAGTCATTTCTGGTCACCTCAGCTACAATTGGAAATTAATGAAGTGAATGATAGGAGCTCCAAACTCCATGGTCTTTTTGGACCAAATCCCACGCTTTGGACTTTTTTTATGTTCCTTCATTTTGGAGTGGCCACTTTCTTTATTATTCTCTGTATTTGGGCATACTCATGCGCATCTTTAGAAAAACCGTATGGACTTCAAATTGGCCTTATGATTCTTATGGCGCTGCTTTGGATTGTTTTCTATGTTTTCGGTAGAATGGGAAGGAGAAAAGGAAAGCCACAAATGGAACAGTTATATCGGTTTATGATGCGGATTGTTGTCAAAGAATAAGTTTCTATTCTTATAATCGCAAAATTAAAAAAAGGGAACCTTACTCAAAAGATTCCCTTACAGTCCCGAAATATATTCTAAAAACTAACTAATTTTAAAAGTTACAACGGGTATTTTTGAATGGTTAGCGACATCCTCACCTATACTTCCCATAAAGAAATGAGAAAGTCCTTTGCGGCCATGGGTAGGTATTCCTATCATATCTGCCAAAATACTTTCACTATAATTTAGAATTCCGCTTTCAACACTATAATCATTGTAAATTTCTACCTGCTGACCTGCGTTGGCCTTTGTCAGGAATTTATTAATTCTTTCATAAGCATCTTTATTGCTTAGAAAATCATCCCCCGGCGTATTGATGTACACCAGTTCAAGTTGGGCCGACAACATTTTTGCAAAATCCTTTGCCTTTTGAAAAGCCAAAAGGCTCTCGTCTTTAAAATCACAGGCAAACGCAAAACGCTCAACTTTGAAATCCTTCACCTCCCCTTTTACCACTACCACGGGAATCTCGGCATTTCTAACCACTCTTTCAGCATTTGATCCAACGAATATTTCTTTGAGTCCATCACTTCCATGGGAACCCATAACTATAAGGTCCGCACCGTGCTCCTCCGCCACTTCATTCACCTCACTAAATACTTTATAATGTTTTATTATGGGTGTTACCGTAACTCCTTCTAGCCATGGAGTATCTAAAAACTCTTTAAATCGCTTTTCCGCCAATTTGATAAAAAAAACGATTTGTTCAGGATGAAACCCTTCTGATGAAGTAATCATCGCCTGATTCAACTCAAGCATATGCAATGCTAGAATTTCGGCATTGTGCTTTTTGGCCAAGGATGCCGCCGCTTTTATGGCAAATTTGGATTGCTCAGAAAAATCTACGGGTACAATTATTTTTTTCATAACTAATAATTTAAAAGTGAATTGGCGGTTTTCCGAAAATCAATTTGGTTTCCAATTTAAATGGTCATCGAAAACAATTTTGTTTCCGGGATTTTTCTCTGTAATAGTAAATCAAACGCCATGCAAATATTGCGGACAAATGGTTTTCCCATTTCCGTTATTCTAATTTTGTTTTCGGAAATAACTACCAATCCATCTGATTGCATTTCCTGTAACCGAACCAACACTTCATCAAGTTCAGAAAAATGAAGCTTCCATTTATTCCATGAAGTTTCAAAGCGACACATTAAGTTTAAAATATGTCTGCGTATGATTTGGTCTTCTTCCGTCAGAACATGACCTCTAAAAATTGGAATGATATCGTTTTCAACCAAATGTTGATATTCCTCTATACTCTTTACATTTTGTGCAAACCCATACCAACTATCACTTATGCTTGAGGCACCCAACCCTATCATAAGATGTGTTCTAGAGGCAGTGTAGCCCATAAAGTTACGATGTAGTTTACCTGACCTCATTGATTCATGTAAACCATCCGTTTTAAGGGCAAAATGGTCCATTCCGATCTCATCGTAACCGGCTTCTGACAACAAGATTTTACCCTTTTCATATTGCTTCCTTTTTTCATCGGCTGAGGGCAAATCGGCATCCTTATAACCTCGCTGTCCATTACCTTTCATCCATGGAACATGCGCGTAACTATAAAATGCCAACCTATCGGGCATCAATTCCTTGGTTTTTAAAATTGTTTCCTCTACATGAGCCAAGGTCTGAAAAGGTAATCCGAAGATAATATCATGTCCGACCGAGGTATATCCGATTTCGCGGGCCCACTCTGTTACTTTCTTTACATTTTCAAAACTCTGTAAGCGATGTATAGCTTTTTGAATCGTCTCATTATAATCCTGCACACCATAACTCACACGCCTAAAACCAAGGTCATATAATGCAATTAAATGCTCCCAAGTCGTATTATTTGGGTGGCCTTCAAAACTAAATTCGTAATTCTCTGCCTTATCTGCCCATCTCAGAATTCCATTAATAAGGAAATTGAGATTCTCTGACGAGAAAAAGGTAGGTGTACCCCCACCCAAATGTAGCTCCTTGATTTTGGGTTTTGAGGAAAAAAGATTCAGATACATTTTCCATTCCCTTAGGAGCGACTTTAAATAGGGTATTTCTACATCATGTCTTTTAGTAATGCGTTTATGGCATCCACAGAAGGTGCACATACTTTCACAAAAGGGTAAATGAATGTAAAGGCTTATGCCTTCAGAAGTATTACTAGCTTCAAAACTTCTTTGAACCGAAGCTTCCCATTTCTTTCCGGAAAAAGATTCTAAATCCCAGTAAGGAACTGTAGGATAACTTGTATAACGAGGCCCGGGTACGTTGTATTTCTGAATTAGGTTACACATAGACTGTAATTTGGTTCTATTGAAGAACAAAGTTAGGACTAGAAAGACATAGGGAATATGACTTTTATCATGTTATGGCTTCTATAAGGCTGTAGCCTAATTGTTTTTTACAGTCACTGGGTTTTGGGAAATACAGCGTGCCAAGAACCCAAATATGTACTATAAAAAAGTACTAGAACCAAACAATCTCAATTATGTATTCTACCAATGGCACAGCTTACATAAGATTTTACTTTCTTCCCAAGATTATTGGCATCCTCAATAACAGGGTATCCCATATTCGAAAGCGCTAGCTTAACAAATACAAGGTAGTCTGGTGGTAACGCGTCAAAACTAACGGTACTCTTTTGAATATCAATTTCCAAATTGCTCACGAATTCAAATTTGTTCAAATTCCTTTTGATAGTGTTCTCGCATCCCCCGCATTTAAGGTTCTGTATTTCTAGCATGGTTTTCATCATTTACGAGTTAATATTAATTCAGTAAAACTACGCTCAACCCTTTTCACTTAATATGACTTTTGTCATTTTCGTTTGGATTTGGTCTACTAAATAGTCTTATTTTTTAAGAGTAGGCCTTTCGCCGGCAAATTCTCCAAGGCGTTTGTTCATTATTTTATGGAATTACTTCAAGAATAATTTATATTCAATAGAACGTCAGTAGTAGAGGAATACAGCGTAGGGTAGACTTGCCTACACCTGATTTCCCTATTTCCCGAAGTAAATTCTCCCTACTTAATTGCAAAAAACCAAAACTGACCAATATCATATGGCTTAAAACCAACTTCATCTAGTTTTACATAAATTCAAAACAGGAAATGAGAAGAAATTTGAACCAAAAAGAACGTGTAGAACTACTTAAACGCAACTACATAGGTTATTTAGGGTATATAGCAGGAGCTAATCCCTATGTAGTGCCCATCACCTATTATTATGATGACGACTCTCATTCAATTATCAGTTATTCCTCCGAAGGTCACAAGATAGCTGCGATGCGAAAGAATCCATCGGTCTCTATATGCGTTGATGAAATATACTCCGTTAACAATTGGCAATCCGTGCTGGCACATGGTACTTTTGAAGAACTTTCAGGTATTGATGCAAAGTATATGCTTCATCAATTTTCAGAAGGTGTCAAAGACATCATAAATCAATCACCCAATAAAAATACCCGATACATAAGTGAATTTTCTGCCAAAATAGAAAAAGAAAACGCGCCTATGGTATTCTGCATTCGCATCGACGAAATTACCGGTAAGAAAAGAGCTTCGTAAATAGAATAGTAGATAAAGATATCTTGCTATCAATAGTTGGGAAGTTTGTGGTTCGTTCCTGCAAAAGTTGCTCTAGCGTATGTTTTACAAGAATTCAATAAAGTAAGAATCATTGTGAAATTAGACACAGGAGATACTTCTGAAACGGCGGCAGTTATAGCAAAAGAAATTGAATTCAAAGGATATGAAAAATGTATATCCGGAAATGAATTGATGCGATTGGACGATACAGAATTACGAGAAAAAGTAAAGACTACTCAAGTTTTTACTAGAATATTCCAAGATGCCAAGTTGCTTATCGTCAAATGCATTAAAGGCAAATAATGAAGTTGTAGCCATGATCGGCGATAGAGTAAGCCATGTACCGGCATTAAAAGCTTTCCATTTTGGTATTGCAATGGCAAAAAAGCAACAGAAATCGCGAAGGATATATTTTTTGAGTATCAATAATGGCCAACGCTATTTAGAAGAGTCTTATATGAGTATTCGTTTCAACTTGGGGTTGTGGAATAAATTTTTTGGTTGTACGCCCACATAGCTTTGGTTTTTTAGGAGGTAGGCTACTGGCAGTCATAAGCCCGCCAGCACCTCCACCTTTAAAAATATTTAATGTCTTTTTTGACTTTCATTCCCTTTGATTAAAGCATCGTAGTAGGCTCGCGATACTCGGAAAGCTTAAATTTACCTAGCTCCTTCATAGCATTCATACCTCCTTTGATATCGATAAGGTTTTCATATCCCATCGATTTTAAAATGGACACGAATACCATTGACCGGTAACCGCTACCGCAATGCACATAATAGGTCTTTTTCTTGTCCACTTTTGTCATACTGTCCTTTAGATAATCCAATGGAGCGTTGATAGCGTTTTCTACATGTTCACTATTGTACTCACTTGCACGGCGCACATCTAGGATATGTATATCCTCATCTTTGATCTTATGGGCCAGCTCCTTTACATCAATAGATGGGACGGTCTCCATTTCCTTACCAGCTTTTTTCCATGTTTCCATCCCTCCCTTTAAATAACCTAGGGTATTATCAAAACCAATCCGAGCCAATCGGGTGGCTACCTCTTCTTCCCTGCCCTCATCTGCAACAATGAGTAAAGGCTGCTTTACATCTATTATGGTTGTTCCTACCCAATTTGCAAAACTACCATCTATACCGATATTATAGGAATCAGGAATAAAACCTTTAGCAAAGGTTTGGGCTTCTCGTGTATCTATAACGATGGCACGATTTTCTTCCAATAGTGATTCAAATTGGTCCACGGGCAAGGGAGTCGTTCCTTTTTTGACCACCTCATCAATACTCTCATAACCTTGTATGTTCAGCAATACATTTTGTGGAAAATAACCTGGTGGCGGGGTAAGACCTGTAAGAATGGCATCAATAAACGCTTCTTTGCCCATATCTGGTCGTAATGCGTAATTCGTCTTCTTTTGATGACCAAGTGTATCCGTAGTTTCGTCACTCATCATTTTCCCACAGGCACTACCGGCCCCATGTCCGGGATAAACCACAATGTCGTTAGAGAGCGGCATAATCTTGTTTCTTAGGGAATCGTATAAATGTCCGGCCAACTTCTCTTGAGTAAGTTCCGCAATTACTTTTTGGGCCAAATCCGGTCTGCCTACGTCGCCAATAAACAAGGTATCTCCCGTAAAAAGTGAAGTCTCCCTTCCATTTTCATCAATAAGCAGATAGCAACTACTTTCCATAGTATGTCCCGGCGTATGAATCAATCTAATTTTTGATTTGCCAAGTGGAAATTCCTGACTGTCTTTACCTACAATGATATTGTATGTGGTTTTCATAGCGGTAGGACCATATACAATATCGGCCCCGGTCTTCTTCGCCAAATCAATATGTCCCGAAACAAAGTCCGCATGAAAATGGGTCTCAAAAACATATTTAATTTTTGCATTGCGCTCCTTGGCCATTTGAATATAGGGTTCAACTTCACGTAATGGATCTATAATTGCAGCTTCGCCGTTACTTTCAATATAGTAGGCACCTTGTGCCAAACAACCTGTATAAATTTGTTCTACTTTCATGATGTATAGTTTTTAGGTTTAATACAATAAAGGTATCGTGCACTTAGAACCTGCACAGTATCCTAGGTTACATAGTTGAAAAAACAACGTATTCATACGAAATAATATGCATGGACAGGTTTCATTTTTGAATTAACGACACGTTAATTGCTATTCTTGACTATCAAAATTGATACTCCAAACGCCTCGGACTTCATTTTCCGAGTAACCTATGGCTTTATCCAAAGGATATAGCGACCTTAATGTTGCTAAGGTTTTTGGAAGTATTTGTTCCTGAGGCTTACCATGACATTGTAGGCACATGGTATTTGTAATAATTGGATAGTAAAAATCTACTACGCCCTTCTCACTTATAACAATGGGTTTAGGTTCTTTCCCTGCAGCGACCAATTTTTTAAAATAGGTAATGTAACCTAGTTCCTCTTCGGTGGCAACGTTTTTTGGGTTTCGAGGTTTGTCAGATAGCCTTCTGATAACAACGTTGTTCATTACGGATATACTATCGGTTATTTCCAAAGCTTTTTCATTGCAGAATTCTATGGCTCCTATAGTTCCTTCTTTACCAATAGTTTTAGCAAGGTTTTTTCCCAGTGCTGTTTTAGCCGCCATTGCATGGGCCATACCTATGCTTGCATTTTCGCTTTGTCTTTCTTTGGATATGATACTTCTTTTCAATATCGAGCCTTTCGCGTCTTCTTCTTGTAAGGCCTCATCGTACCACTTTGGACGTTCAATATCATAATCATAAATGTACTCGGCAATCTGGGTGATGACATCGTCTGAATACGGAATGTATGGCATACTCCCAAATTCGAATAGCGCATCGGGCATTTTGCTTTCCTGTTCGGGGTCTATAATCCATTGGATAAGGTCTTCAGTAAACTGCTCCTTAGTGGTGTTATCACCGATGTAGTAATTTTTAATAGCAATCATGGGGGGCGCAATCATACTTTCTTGCGAAGCTTCGGGATTGTGGCAGAGATAACATTCCTGTTCCATAATACGTTTCCCGGGATGCTGTTTTGCCACCTCCTCATTATTAATAACCGATGGGTTTTTTACATATTTGGTTTTATCTGTTTCCCCTTCTTTACAGTTCAATAGGAGAATACTAAAAACTAAAAAAATCGCATATTTTTTCATTTTGCTTGAGTTTATATTGCAAGCTCGGTTTCTTGAATGGAACGGGAAATGATTTTTGTCAGTTGGTGAAATATGAAAAAGGTCAACGGAACTTAGAGTTCTTTATTTGGATATAATATCTGTGAAGCGTCACCTTACCCATATTTTCCAACTTCTTATGAAATCGCGAAACCACTGCCCTTGAGGTATTTAAATCATAAGCTATTTCTTGATGAGTACTATAAATCGTATTGCAATTGGTTACTCAAATCTTATCCTTTAAATATTTAAGGAGCCTTTCGTCCGCTTACCTTAGGAGTTTCTTTTCGAAAATTGTCCGTAATTTTCGGTAAGATTTTTTTTTGCATTGTTTATTTATTCACTGTCTTTATACTATAGACTTAAAAGTACAATTATGAGTCTAGACGCTTAAATTAAGCTCAAGAATTATATTTTATCTTCCATACTTTACCAAAATTGCCATTTGCCCGGCATGATGGTTAGTATGCGAAACAATCCTTCCAAAGGCTTCTGCTTTCGTTTTGGTGCCAAATTCTTTGGTCGTAATGGTTGTTTCCCAATCTGTATCTGTTTGCTCTTCAACGATTGATTTTAAGGTTAGGAAGGAATAATCTACATATTCCTTCAATTCTGTCAGATCTGTCCATTCGCCCGAGTCTTTTTTGGCAATGACCGTTTTGGCCGTGACCTTGACGTCCTTACATTTAAATACATTTTTTGCGAACAACAATTCTACATCACCTATATGCCGAATCAAAAAGCCAACACTATTTACCGCTGGCAGAAGCCTTTTCTTCAAATCTTCTTCCGTCAGGTGAACAAGTTGATTCGTGAAACGGGTTCTAGCCTCAGTCCATAGCTCCAGAAATAATTGGGTTTCAGTTTTCATTTTTTTTAAAAGGTTGTTTATGGTCACATATCTTCACTTTATCAACATTCCTCCATCCACAACATGGGTTCTGCCTGTAATGTACTTGCTTTCATCCGAGGCCAAAAACAAGGCCATATTGGCGATTTCAAGAGATTCAGCGTACCGACCAAAGGGTACTGCAGCTTCAAAACCTTTCATGACTTCAGTTGGACTATCGGGAGACATTCCCCTTTCTATACGCCGCATCATCTCGTTATTTACCGGACCGGGATGTATTGTATTCACACGGATTCGCCGTCCTGCATTTTCTAATGCAGCTACCCGCATAAGGCCAACAACGCCATGTTTGGTTGTCACATATGCTCCCAAGCCAGCAAAGCCTTTGAGGCCGGCCACTGAGGAAGTGACCATGACGCTGCCTCCATTCTCCATTTTGGGAATAACGTACTTGCATCCCAACCAAACACCTTTCAGGTTTACTGCAATGACCTGATCGAATATTTCATCAGGATATTCCGTAATGTTTTTTGAAATGCCTTCTATACCTGCATTGGCAAAGAAAATATCTATTTTACCATGAACATTCAAAGTGTAATCCACAAATTTTTTGGTGTCATCAACTTTGGATACATCGGCAACGTAATACGAAAGATTTTCATAATCCAACTCAAAGCTGGCTTGCTCCAAGTGCTCTTTGCCAATATCTACCATAACCACTTTAGCGCCTTCTTCCAAAAACAATTTTGCAGTAGCCTTTCCTATTCCTCCAGCACCTCCCGTGATGATAGCCACCTTATCCTTTAACCGTTCCATTTTTTATTATTTAGCGTTATTTTTTTGAATTTCAAAACCATTACTTCTTGTAATTAACCAGCAGCAAAATTCACCATTGAAGCCAACTCCAGAAATGACATAAATCATTTTACAAAAAGGTTAGCGTGGATACTTTTGATTGGAAACTTAAAAAAGAAATACTTGATCGCATATGCTAGATACATTCTGAGAAAACATTGGCAGTTTCAAATCTTAATGAAACCGTTGGTTTACTTTAACAAGAACTCAATCTTGGCTAAAATCATCAGTTCAGACTTGTTTTTTCCTGAGAACGAGTTGGCTATGGCACCGGCCGTCCGCTTTAATAATGATTTAATTTCCTCTGAAAAGGCGTGTGGATGTTCTTTATAAAAGTCCTTAAATTCTTCAAAACAGTATTCACTACTTTGGCCGTATTCCATAAGCCCATCGAAAACAATTTCTATCTGATTAGCCGCATCCGTACCATAGCGGTCGGTAAAATCATCTACATATAACCAATCCTCTTTTACAATTTGCTTTACTTTATCCCACTCCTTTGTATGAACATTGCCGTCACAAATGGCTACGGCATAGAATAATTTACCCAAGCTTTCGTAGAGCTGGTTCATGGTTTTTGATGTATTTTTCATTCTTGCTGATTTTATTTCTACATCCTTAAAAGTAGTACTCCCAAGACCGCATTTCTATGATAATAATCAGTATGGAATCTTTATATTTGATTTATGCGGGTTTTTCAGAAAAACAGTAATATTTTCAATCTACTTTCAGAAGGAGTTTCAGAAGGTATTATTGTTGTGAATACAGAGCAGAAAATCGTTGCAACAAACTCTTCAGCAGAGGAAATGTTCGGGTATCAAAAGGACGAACTTATTGGAAATCCGTTAGATACCCTTATCCCGAAAAGGTATCGACATAGCCATGATGCCCATGTGGAGAATTTTATCGAAAAGAGCGAAAAACGGCAAATGGGTCATGGGGGTGATTTGTACGGTGTCCGTAAAGATGGACATGAATTTCCGGTAGAAGCTGGTTTAAATCCTTTTGAGCTTTACGGGTCTACCTACGTAATGGCGCTTGTAACAGACATTACAGAACGAAAAAGCTATACCGAAAAACTTGAAAAAACGGTACAGGAGCGTACCAAACAATTGACTGAAGCACTGGCCAAGGAAAAAGAACTTAACGAGCTTAAAACGCGGTTTTTATCGTTGGTATCGCACGAATTCAAAACACCCTTAAGTAGTATTTTAACCTCAATAACATTGTTGGGCAAGTACACCCAGACCGAGCAACAGGAAAAGCGTGACAAGCATGTGACCACCATCAAGAATAAAGTGAAATACCTTGATGCTATTTTGAACGATTTTCTTTCTGTAGAACGATTAGAATCAGGAAAGGTCAAGTACAAGATAGAAACTTTTCCACTTAGTAAGGTAGTTAACGAAGTGGTTTACGATTCCAATATGCTACTCAAGGAAGGACAAAAAATACAGTATCCCGAGAATATAGATGATGTTATTTTAAAGTTCGATGAAAAAACATTGGAATTAGCATTGTCCAATTTAGTTCACAACGCTATCAAATATTCCCCGGAAGATTCCATTATCAATCTACAGGTAGAGGCTAAAGAAGATATGTTGCTCCTCAAAATTATTGATCAAGGAATAGGCATCCCCGAACAGGAACAAAAACATATTTTCAACCGTTATTTTAGAGCGGGTAATGCCTTGCTGACCCAAGGTACGGGTATTGGCCTTAATATTGCCAAACAACATCTGGAAAACTTAGGTGCAAGCCTGGAATTCTCAAGTAAGGAGAACGAAGGCTCAATATTTACTGTAGGCATTCCCAAAGAACTTAATTTCACTAGTAAATGAAATTTATAGTTCATTTAATAAAAGGTTGACTATCTGAATTTACAACTACCAGCTCATATACTGGTCTGGCACTGAAAAGAAAAAAACTAAAAGATGAAAACCATTCTATTAATAGAGGACGACAAGGCACTACGAGAAAATACCGAGGAGTTATTGGAACTATCCGGTTATTCACTGCTTACCGCACCCAATGGAAAAATTGGTATAGAAATAGCTAAAAAAGAATTACCCGATATTATAATCTGCGATATTATGATGCCGGAGGTGGATGGTTACGGAGTTTTGGAGAACCTTTCTGCAGATGAAAAAACAAAACAAATACCGTTTATTTTCCTATCCGCGAAAACCGAACATAAAGAAGTAAGAAAGGGGATGGATCTGGGAGCGGATGATTACCTGACCAAACCTTTTGATGAGGAAGACCTTATTAGCGCGGTGGAGAGCCGTTTGGCAAAATCCGAACTTTTGAGCCGCATGCGCGATCAAACTGCAAAGGATCATGGGATTTCGGAAGATGAAATGCGCACCCTGAATGAACTAAAGAATTTTTTCGACGATAATGGAGAAGTTATAACTTTTGATCAGGGAGAAACTATTTATCAGGAAGGATTGCGCTCCAATAAAATTTATCTCATTCTAAAAGGACTTGTAAAATGTCACTGTATGGATGCGGATGGCAAGGAACTGATTACCTCATTATACCGGGCAGATGATTTTCTAGGTTTTACCTCCTTCCTAAACAATATTCCTTATCAAGAATCCGCAACGGCAATGGAACCAGTAGAATTAGCAGGAATTTCCAAAGAGAACCTTAAAGAAATCTTAAGAAAAAACAAAAACATCTCGTTGGAGCTAATGGAGCTTTTGACCGAGAACATTAGCGTAATCAAAGCGCAATTATTACAAATGGCCTATGGTTCAGTCCGAAAAAAAACGGCGCAGACGCTATTGCAATTTGCGGCAATTATGAATACCAAAACCGAGGAACCTATTAAAATATCCAGGAACGATTTGGCAAGTGTTGCAGGTATTGCTACTGAAAGTCTTATACGCACCCTTTCCGGTTTTAAAAAGGAGGGACTTATTGCCATTGAAGGACGAAACATTCGAATCAAGGAGTTAAAAGCTCTACAGTATGTCAATTAGAATTAATTTGTTTGTTAGAAAACAGAGAGAACTGATAAATATCATATTCAACGTTTATTTGGCAGCTTACTTTTGTTTACCAAGCCCTATGAATGAAGCACTTTTTAATACCCACGGATTTTTCTGTTAATTCTTGGAGAGCCTTAGAATATGCAATACACTTATTTAATGAAGAGAGTTGTACGTTCTATATTTTGCATATTGGCTATCGAAAACAATCAACCGTAAAAGGCAATTCATTTGCTTTCCCCACTAAGAGAATCAGTTCTTCAATAAGAGAAAAATTAACATCACTTTTCAAACGAATTGAAGGATTACCAATAAATAAAAAGCATCACTTTATAGCACTTCAGGAGTACGGGAATTTTATTGATAATATTCGCAGAACCGTAGAAGAGAAAAAAATAGATCTTGTGGTCATGGGCACCAAAGGCGCTTCTGGCCTAAAAGCTGCAGTAATGGGCAGCAATACGGGTGATGTCATTACCAAAGTGCTCTGCAATGTTTTGGCAATACCCGAAAACACAACGATTAGCACACCTCAAAAAATTGCCTTTCCAACAGATTACAACCTTTTTTATACCTATCCAATTTTGGAGACCTTAACGGAACTTCTAAAAATTTCAAGAGCTAATTTGCAGGTTGTGAATATAGTTCAGGGCACTACTTCCCTTACGCCGGTACAAGCAACAAATAAGACCTATCTGAAGGATTATTTGGAGGAAACTTTTCCTCTTACACATAATTTTCATTGTATACGAGACAGAAATGTTAAGTCTGCTATCGTGAATTTTGCAGTTGATAATCATATTGAAATGCTTGTAATGGTAGCCAAAAACCTTAATTTTTTTCAACAACTCCTGTTCGACACTTCAATAGAAAAGTTAAGCTTTCATACTACCGTCCCGCTTTTGGTGATTCATGAATGACATTGTATTCCAGAGCTGACCAAAATCATAGTTTGTGAAAGTCGTCGCATCTATTTTTATAAAAGTGTAAAAAATAAGACCGATGAAAAAAATCTTGATACCCACCGATTTTTCACTTAATGCCGTACATGCCATTACATATGCTTTACAACTCTACAAGTGCGAGCGTACCAATTTTTATTTCTTACATGCGTATGCCGACGAGGTTTATGGGCCTTTTAAGAAGAACGCAGGCGAATCTCTAGAAGAGCAAAAAAATACTATTCGGAAAAATGTAGATAAATCGCTAAAAAAATTAGTAGAAAAAATTACCGAAAAGTATCACAACCCGAAGCATTGTTTTGAAACGGTATCCGCCTTTGAGTCTTTGGTTGATGCGGTCAACGATTTTGCCAACCAGATTAATGGGGACCTTATAATTATGGGCACCAAGGGCAAGACAGCAGATAAGAAAATTACGTTTGGTAGTAACACCGTACAGGTTTTTAAATACGTTTCCTGCCCCGTCTTGGCCATTCCAGAAAACTATGAATACCAACAACCAAAAAAAATAGCTTTCCCAACAGATTACATGTTGCCCTATAAAAGAAGAGAATTAAAGCTATTAAACACCTTGGCCGCTGAATTTAAATCAGAGGTGCATTGCCTTTATATTTCGGATTTTGAGAATCTTAGCCATAGGCAGTTGGACAATAAGCGCTTCCTACAGGAATCATTGCCCGACGCTTATCTATTTTTTGAGCGTACGCCCGTAAAGAATAAAGGGGAAGCCATTACAGAATACATTTTAGAAAAAGATATGAACCTTTTGGTCATGGTAAATGCCAGACACTCTTTTTTAGAGGACATGTTATACCGATCAACGGTAGATGAAATTGGGTTGCGCCCAAAAATTCCCTTTTTAGTAATGCAAAACCATCCAAGATAATCGTAACCCTAAGAAAATGAAAAATATACTACTACCCACAGATTTTTCCGATAATACGTGGAACGCCATTTTTACCGCGGTGAAACTATATGCCAAGGAAACATGCAAGTTTTATTTACTGCATGCCTACACACCTAAAGCCTTGAACATGCTTGGTAGCAAAAGCCAGCTGCGATTAGGGGTCATATATGATTCTTTGTCAGAATATTCCAGACAAGAACTTGACAAGGTTATGGATTACATGCATGAGAATCACCATAACCCAAAGCATAGTTTTGAAGCCATTTCCAAATCTGACACCCTGGAAGGTGCAATAGCAGAACTTATTGCCGAAAAAGATTTTCATCTGGTCTGCATGGGCACCCAGGGAGCAACAGGTGCTAAACACGTTTTTATTGGAAGCAATACGGTTAAGGTGTTGAAAAAAATAAACAGCTGTCCTATTTTGGCCGTACCGGACAACTTTAATTTTCAATCGCTAAAGTCAATGGTCTTCTCTACTGATTTTTCAAAGAAGTACAAAAAAAGCCAACTGATGCCCATGATTGAATTGGCATCGCTTTGGAAAACCAACATTCAAATTGTTCACGTGGCAGTAGAATTTGCCCTCAACGATCAACAAATTCTACATCAAAAGCTCTTAAAAGAAAGTTTAGAAGGTCTGGAAGTTATGTTTTACAATGTCGGCTTTGAAGCTAACATTGCACATACCCTAGAAAAGTTCATAGAGAAAGTAGAGGTGCAAATGATAGCCATGATACGTTACCATCATACCTTTTGGGAAAAATTTATAGGGGAACCCGTAGTCAAAAAAATGACATTTCACACCAAAATACCCTTATTGGTTTTACCGGAGTAATGGTATTCAATTCATCTAATCGTAGAAATCATGAAATCAAAACATATTCTTTTACCCACGGATTTTTCCGCGAATGCAAAAAATGCCATCGATTATGCCACACATCTTTTTGCGAAGAAACAATGTATTTTTTATGTTTTAAACGCCTTTGAAGTTGGAGCATCAGGGTTGAGTAGCACTATGGGCAAAGCAAAGAACACCCGTTTATATCGTGCTGTAAAAGAAGAATCCGAACGCAACATGAACGCTCTTTTAAAGGAATTACAATCAGAAAATAAGAATCCTTTCCATGAATTCAAAGGTTTGTGCATTGGGGATTCCTTGTTGAACGCACTGGGAAAGACTTTTATAAATAACAACGCGAACTATATTTTTATGGGCACTAAGGGTTCATCCGCGGTAAAAGAAGTCTTTATGGGGAGTAATACGGTAAATGTCATAAAAAATCTGGATTTCTGTCCTGTTGTGGCCGTACCTGAACATTACCATTTTGAAATTCCTGATCAAGTAGCCTTTGCCACTAATTTTGAGCATGTGTATGCGAAGGCGGAACTTGTTCCGTTATCAGAGTTTGCAAAACTGTGGGATACTGAAATTGTCATTCTTCATGTGGATACGGGTAAAAAGTTGACACAACAGCAGAAAACAAGTAAAAATCTATTGACCGAACGTTTGGACGGTATACCCCTTCAATTTGAAGAGGTCAAAGGAAAATCAAAAATTTCGGATGCCATCAAATATTTCACTTCTAAAAATGAGAAAGTGCATATGATAGCCATGGTCAACTATTGGCATAGCTTTTTTGAGAGGTTAACCAAAGAGAACGTTATTAACAGAGTTGCCTTTTCCTCGGAAGTTCCTTTCCTAATACTTCCACTTATCGACCCTTAAAGAAATAGGGCCTTTATTCTTTATCTATAAAAAATAATGGGAGAATTAGTTGTTCCTTTTACTGAAGTTGTAAGGGCTCCACTATCACAGTGCTGGACTGGAAAACCAATTCGTGCCAGCTCCTTTTTTACTTTCTCCAATGCCAACTGACCATTGCAAAGAAAGTGTAGCATACCACTCTCCACGTCAATATCAATAATCCGTATATCCAATATACGGTTCAGGTTTCTAATAATTATAGGCTTACAAGATTCTGAATTCAGATTTTTAAGAGTGGCATGGGCTTTCATAGTGTTTATTTTGGGTTTCCTGACAAAGTAAGAACGGGAAGCGAAATCTAAAATGACATTGGTCAGTTGAAACTAATTTTATGTTTTTTTTATTTGTACCCTAATGCAAGAACGCATGGCAAAGAAGGTGGTTTTAGGGATAGATATCGGCGGAAGCCTTACAAAATTGGGCCTAGTGACAAAGGAAGGAACTATACTGGGCAAGTCAGTTTTTAAAACCGAAGCTCAAAAACCATTTCTAGAATTTTTGAAAAAACTGAAATTTGAGGTAGCAACCCTTATTTCTGAATCAGGTCCGGATATTAAAATATTATCAGTCGGGGTGGGTGCCCCAAATGCCAATCCGTATACAGGTCAAATTGAAAACCCACCTAACCTTAGATGGGGTCCTGCCACTCCCATAGCCAAATCTATCAAACAAGCTTTTAAACTTCCCGTTTACTTAGCAAATGATGCAAATGCCGCGGCTTTGGGCGAAATGCTTTTTGGTGCTGCAAAAGGAATAAAAAACTTTGTTACCCTTACGTTAGGAACGGGTCTTGGCAGTGGTTTGATAGTGGAGGGGAAATTAGTCATTGGAGAGCATGGTTCAGCAGGAGAACTAGGTCATGTAAATGTATATCCAACCGGGCGAAGTTGTAACTGTGGACTACGTGGTTGTCTGGAGACCTATGCATCTGTAACCGGAATTAAACGAACAGTGTTTGAGTTGATATCGGACATGCAGGAGGATTCGCCCTTACGTAGCCTTAGTTTTGAAGAATTGACCGGAACGGTAATTTCTGATGCCGCCTTAAATGGGGACATTATCGCCCTAAAAGCTTTCGAAAGGACAGGAGAAATATTGGGGAGGAAAATGGCGGATACCGTTGCCCATCTAGACCCAGAAGCATTCATACTATCAGGAGGTTTGAGCAAAGCAGGTGAAATACTTCTAAACCCTATAAAGGCCAGCATGGAAAATCACTTGTTCAATGCCTATAAGGGTAAAGTACAAATACTGTTATCAGAAGCCACTAGCGCTGACGCTTTATTAGGGCCAGCAGCTCTGGCCTGGATGGAATTAGATAGTACCAAAACAATATGACGATTGTCATTTGAAAGTTTTCCAAACACCGATACATTTAGATTCAAATTCTATCAAAGATGAAGCATATACTTATACCCACGGATTTTTCAGAAAACGCATGGAACGCCATTACTTATGGTATTTCCCTTCACAAAAAGACGAAATGTACCTTCTATCTTGTAAATATTCATCCAATTACCGCCCATTCAGGTGGGGAAGCAGCAATGTTCGTCGCCCCAGAAATACTTGAAGAAAGCATTTTAAGTGAGAACAAGGAAAAGATGAATAAATTATTACATAGAATAGAACGTTTGCCGGTGAACACCAGACACACTTTCTTTACAGAAGTTTTGTACGGGTTCTTTACCGATTATATCAAAGAAGAGGTCCATACAAAGAATATTGATTTGATTATCATGGGCACAAAAGGAGCTTCGGGCCTTAAGGCTGCTTCCATGGGAAGTAATACAGGAAATGTAATCACAAAAGTGCCTTGTGCTGTTCTGGCCGTTCCGGAGAACGCAACTTACAGCAGACCCAAAGAAGTTGGGTTTCCAACAGACTATATATTGGGCTACGATACCAAAGTATTGGCAAATATTAAGGATTTGGTAATGCTTCATAAATCGGTGCTTAGAGTTTTGCATGTTTCTACCAAAGAAGAAAACCTCACCCAGACGCAGGCCAAGAATCAAGAATTCCTAAAAGCATATTTTTCTGGTACGGAATGCACCTTTCATACCCTTATGGGCAAGAAGTTGGATGTGGCCATCCAGCATTTTGTTGAAAGCCGTGATTTGGATATAATCATAATGGTAGCCAAGAATCTCAATTTTCTGGAGCGTATTCTCTTTAGACCCACAGTTGAAAAAATTAGCTATCACACTACAGTTCCCTTTTTAGTAATTCATGAATGAGAGAAAAAAATTCCATATAGAACTAATAATCCCATAGCAATTAAGAATGTGATTTTATAACTTGTAGAATATCGTTCTTCTGCAAAAGCCCGGACTGACGCCAAAGTTGTTTTCCCTTTTTAAACAATAGCATAGTAGGAACTCCCCTGACATTATATTTTGAGGCAATCGGTTGGTTTTTGTCAACATCTATTTTTATGATTTTAATTGCTTCGCCCATTTCACCCTTTACTTCTTTTAAAATTGGAGCCAACATCTTGCATGGCCCGCACCAATCGGCATAAAAATCTATAAGAACAGGGGTTTCGGAATCGATTATTCTAGAAAAACTACTTTTCATCATTATACTTTTTAAAGGTTTAAAAATACCAAAATTGATGACTCGGCCAACTGACCAATATCATGGTTTTTAGATTTCTTCTCCCCTAGTTTTACATTAAAACAAAATTACTGGGCTATGACACGAATTCTTTTACCCACGGATTTTTCTGATAATGCATATGAGGCTATTGTCTATGCCTTATCGCTTTACAAAGATGTAGCATGTAAATTTTACTTACTGAACACCTATACACCACCTGTTTATCATACAGAATACCTTGTTGGTAGTCCAGGACAAATCGGGTTGGGGGACGTGATGCAAGAAAACAGCATGACCCGATTGGAAGAATTGAAAGACCAATTGTTAAATAAATATAAAAATCCAAGGCATAGCCTAATTCTCCATTCAGCCTTTAATACCCTTTTGGATGAAATAACCAATACGGTTAACACAGAAAAAATAGATCTAATCGTAATGGGAACCAAAGGGGCAACGGGAGCCAAGGAAATTCTCTTTGGCACCAACACTGTTCACGTCATTAAAAAGGCAAAATGTCCTGTTGTAGCCGTACCCCCTAAATTCGAATATGAAGCCCCAAAGGAAATATTGTTTCCTACAGATTATGAAATAGCTTATGAAAATAGTATGTTGGAAACTTTGCTATCAATTTCCAAACAGCATAAATCCAGAATAAACGTCCTGCATGTACGCTCAGGCTACGATTTAAATTCTGCACAATTGAGCCGTAAAAATCAACTTGAAAAACTTTTGGGTAATGATGCACTCTTTCATGAGGTTCCAGATAACGGGATAATTGCAGCAGTAAACGACTTTCAGGTCAAGCAAAAAATAAACCTTTTAGCTATGGTACAGAACAAGCATACCTTTATGGAACGGCTGTTCATAGAGCCCATAATTAAAAAAATTGGTTTTCATGTGACTATACCATTTTTAGTACTTCAACCTATAAAAAGAAAATAGTATGAAGAACATTCTTGTAGCGACCGACTTTTCCAATAATGCTTATTGTGCCCTTTTTTACGCGGCTAAATTGTTGGCTTCAAAACTTTGCGTTTTTCATATACTGAATGTGTATAATGAAAATATACCTCTGCTTGGTAACAAGACAAAACTGTTCAGCGGCAAGAAATACCTAAATCAGTTAGAAATAGAATCAACCGAAAAATTGACGAGTACACTACATAGAATAGTAACGGACAACGAAAATCCTAAACATCAGTTTAAAATTCTTTCAAGAAAGGGGGTCGTATCAAAGGTAATCGCAACCATAGTTCATGAAAAACATATAGACTTGGCAGTTATGGGCAACAAAGGCCTAACGGAAGCCACAGATATTTTCTTTGGCAGCAATACGATAAGGACAGTAAAGAAGATAACCAAATGTCCTGTTTTAGCCGTTCCCGGAGAAATACATTTTACCGCACCAAAGGAAATTGCGTTTATTACTGATTTTAAAAAGAGTTGTGAGAAAGAAGCCATTTCGCCTTTGTTGTTTTTAGCTTCGCTTTCCAATGCTGCAATTAGGATAATGCATATAAACGAGGAAGAAATTTTGACCAGTGAACAAGAATCTCAAAGAAAATTGTTGGAACTCTGTTTAAAGGACGTTGACCATAGCTTTCATTGGATGCAGGCATTCGATGACAAGGCAAAGGTCATAGACGTTTTTTTGAAAAACCTTAATATAGATCTGTATGCTATGGTTAACCACAGACACAACTTATTTGAAAAATTGACACATGAGCCCATCATTAAAGATGTGAGTATGTACTCTCAAACCCCATTCCTAATTCTACCTCCCCAAGACTGATAATTGTCATAGTTAAAGCGGTACTCAGCAAATATTTTTACATCAAACGCTTAAAAAAATATCATGGACAAAAGAATACTAGTACCTACGGATTTCTCTAAAAATGCCCTCAATGCATTACGCTATGCGCTTGACTTGTATCGTAAGTTGAATTGTGAGTTTTATTTTTTGAATGTATTTCGACTCGAAAGCTACACTACTGACGCGCTTATTATTCCAGAACCGGGCAGTGCCCAATACGAAGGTGCAAAGTCAAAATCTGAAGAGGGTTTTTCAAAACTAATGGATATGCTAATGCTCCACCACAATAACCCCAAACATACCTATCACACCATTTCAACTTTTAATTTTTTATCCGAGGCCATAAAGCAGACAGTTGCTGAAAATGACATTGAAATAGTAATTATGGGCACTAAAGGAGCTACAGGTGCACGAGGCGTAATCTTTGGAAGCAATACGGTGAATATTATGGAGAAAATTAGGGAATGTCCCGTGTTAGCTATCCCAGAAGATGTTCGTTTTTCCCCACCTAAGGAAATCGTTTTCCCAACGGATTACAGGTCTGACTTTAAACGTAGGGAGCTAAATTACCTCGTTGAAATTGTAAGAGTGCATGAAGCCGCTATAAGAATACTTTACGTATCCAGGAAGGACACTTTGACCGCGTTACAAGAAAGCAACAAACACTTATTGGCTAAAATACTGGATACAGTGGACCACAGCTTTCATAAACTATCCAAAAAAAATGTATCCGATGGTCTAACCGCCTTCGTAGAAAGCAGGGATAGCGATATGATTGCTTTTATAAACCATAAGCACTTTTTCTTTGGGAGCATTTTTTCTAAGCCTTTAGTCAAGGAGATTGGCTATGATGCTACCGTTCCCATTTTAGCCCTGCATTAAAAAAAGATTATGAAGAATATTGGTATTTGGATGGATAAAGAAAAGGCCCACATTGTGAGCCTAGATGGTGAGCAGGAAGAATTTAAAACAATTCCGTCGGAGTTGGACTTTTTTAAACCTTCAGGCGGATCCCGCACACGATCCGCCAAATGGGGCCACAAGATGTGGTACAGGATAGTAAATATCTAGAAAGGGAAAAACACCAGTTAAAGAGGTATTTCAATTATTTGGTAGAAGTCATTGCTGACGCGGATGCCATAGCTCTTTTTGGTCCTTCGGATACCAATGAAAAGTTCAGAAAAGAATTGATAAGCAATCACAAGTCGCTAGCGGCCAAACTGAAAACTATGGAAAAAGTGGACAGTATGACGGAAAATCAGATAAAAGCGTTGGTTAGGGACTATTATACAAGCTAGAATTGGTTAATAGCTAAAAAAAACCTAACACGATTCTTATTCTTGAGTATTCCCAGTACATATATGGAACAGCTACAACATTTTTTTGAGAATCCCATTTTTCTAAGAGCGGCAAAGTTACTACTCTTGATATTGTTCATCCTATTGGCCATAGGCTTTCTTCGAAAGATCTTAAAGCGTAGAATTAACGATGTGGCTATCCGCTACAAGGCCCAAAAAGCGGTCGAAGTCTTTGGGTATGTACTGATAGGAATATTGATACTAATAACGTTTACAGTCAAAAACTTAGAGGACTATACAATAATCATCGGCCTTTTTACAGCTGGTATCACCTTTACATTGCAAGAACTTGTCCTAAGTATCGCAGGATCTTTCTATATCTTCTTCGTCCGTGTCTATAAACCAGGTGATAGGATAGAACTAAATGGTATTAAAGGTGATGTTATTGACATAGACAGTATTTACACCACTATGATGGAGATGGGCGAATGGGTAAGCAGTGACAATTATTCCGGTAGAATAGTCAAAATCAGCAATGCTTTTGTCTTTAAAGGACCCATAAAAAATTATTCTATGGATTTCCCCTTTGTTTGGGATGAGTTGAACATTCTGATTACGTACGACTCCGACATCGAAGTTGCAAAAAAAATCGTGATGGAAAGTGCGTTGGAACTACTTTCCGAATACACCAAAAATTCCCAGGCAAAATGGGCGGAGATGGTAGAACGCTATTATATAGAAAACGCAACACTGGAACCTACCTTGGCTGTAAATCTCACCGACAATTGGATTGCACTAAACTTGAGATATATTACCGATTATAAATTAAGAAGGGGCACCAAGCATGAATTGTTTCAGCATATCGAAAATGCTGTTACTAAAACAAACGGTAAAGTCATTTTGGCATCTACCACTTTACAACTTCTCAAAATTCCAGAAATTGAGGTGAAGCTAAAAAACTAGGATGAATAAGGAAACCAAAATCGATATAATTAAATCATCTGGGGAAAAAGCCAAATTTTCTATGGATAAGCTGCGCAATTCCTTAAAACACAGTGGAGCCGACCACAACTTAGTTGAGGAAATCGTTGAGAAAGTAATAAATGAACTATATGAAGGTATCACTACAAATGAAATCTACAATAGGGCCTTTACATTACTTAAAAGAAAGAAATCAGTATTTGCTTCAAAATACAAGTTAAAAAAAGCGATTTACGAACTTGGCCCTACGGGATTTCCTTTTGAACGCTTTATAAGTGCTTTATTGGAATATTCTGGCTATTTCACTAAAGTGGATGTGATAATGAATGGAATTTGTGTGACCCATGAAATTGATGTAGTTGCGGAGAAAAACGGACAGACCACCATAATCGAATGTAAATTTCATGGAGAGGAGGGCCGCAATTGTAATGTAAAAGTGCCCCTTTACATACATTCCCGTTATAACGATGTGAAAGCCTATTGGACAACCAAAAAAAATGAAACTAAGACCTTGGAAAAAGGTTGGGTGGTAACCAACACCAGATTTACCGAACATGCTATACAATTCGGAAAATGTTCTGGATTATACCTTCTGAGTTGGGACTATCCTATAAAAGACGGACTAAAAGATAGAATAGACAGATTAGGATTGTATCCTATAACTGTTTCCACGTTATTGGCAAAAAGGGAAAAACAATTCTTATTAAGTAGGGATATTGTTCTATGTCAACAACTCTGGAAGGACAAGTTCTTTTTAGACCATTTGGGAATTTCCAAAACTAGACAAGTAAAAATTCTTGTGGAAATAAAACAGCTTTGTAATCAATAACTGGATGAACACGATAAAAATCCATTTTCTTGGAGCATCGGGAACCGTTACAGGGTCTAAATTCTTTCTGGAAACACCAGAACTTAAACTTATGATAGATTGCGGTATGTTCCAAGGTTTAAAGGAACTTCGACAATTGAATTGGAAACCTTTACCGATTAATACTTCAAAAATTGATTTTGTACTATTGACTCATGGCCACTTAGATCATACCGGATATCTACCACGCTTAGTCAAGGAAGGCTTTAATGGAAGGGTTATTGGCACGGCCCCTACCCTGGCAATAACCCGGATCATTCTTTTGGATAGTGCCAAAATCAATGAAGAAGAGGCCGAAAGAGCCAATAGTGAAAGGTATAGTAAACACCAGCCTGCATTGCCATTATACACGATAAAGGAAGTAGAAAAAGTTATCGCCCTCTTTCGCCCTGAAGAAAAAGAAGAATGGATTACGTTGTCCGAACACATCCGTTTCAAATTCAGGTACAACGGCCATATTATCGGCGCAACATTTATCGAATTGGAAATATTTGGAAAAGCATTTGTATTTTCCGGAGATGTAGGGCGAGAGAAGGACTTGCTTTTGGCTCCACCTGAACGTCCTAAATGGGCGGATTACCTTTTTATGGAAAGTACCTATGGAAATAAACTGCACCCCCAAGAAGAAGTGGAGAAAATTCTGATTGAACTGGTCAACGAAACTATTGTCAATAGGGGTAATCTCATTATTCCTTCTTTTGCAGTGGAGCGCTTGCAATCATTAATGTACCAATTTTGGCAACTATTTAAAAGGAATAAAATTCCCAATATTCCAATTTTTATTGATAGTCCCATGGGAAGGAACGTGTTATCTGTATTCCAAAACTACACAGGTTGGCACAAACTTTCTATAAAGGAATATTATGCCATGTGCGGCCATTTCAACATTATAAGTTCCTATGCCGATACTTGGAAAACCATTGATGACACTAGACCAAAAATTGTGATTGCGGGTAGTGGTATGGTTACGGGGGGCAGGGTGCTTACTTACCTCAAACAGCTTATTGGTAGCTCAACAACCACAATACTCCTAGTGGGGTATATGGCTGAAGGAACCCGGGGCAGGCAACTTTTAGAAGGAGCCCACGAATTAAAACTATTTGGAAAGTATTATCCGGTTAATGCCAAAATTAAACATCTAGAAAGCCTGTCAGCACACGCTGACCAACACGAATTAATGCGATGGATGGGAAACATCAAAAATATTCCAGAGAAGGTGTTTCTAGTACATGGGGAGGCTACCGCCTTGGACACCTTTAGGGTAAAAATCAATGATTTTAAGGGTTGGAAAGCGCATATTCCAAAATTGAACGAAACTTATGAAGTTATAATAGGGGTAGGATAAATGATTTTTATCATTGTTTTACTCTACGGCAGTAAGTAGTTTTAGAACTATTGCTTTTTTAAAATGAAAACAGAAAAAACTAGGACTGAACAAGGTAAGAAAGTGGAAGAACTTCATTGGGAAATTCAGCAATGGAAATCGCAATTTCAATTTATGGAGGATGAACTTCTTTTTGTTGTACGTCTCTTGGACAGTTATGTTTTTGAACCTACAACACCTAATCTTTTTGAGCGCCTACAAGAATACCATATACATATCAAATCGGTCCAAAAAATAATCAAAACGGTTCGAGATACTATTTCACAACATGAAAATACGCTGGGTGGTATGTTAGAGTGTACCGACAGTTCCTGTGATTTAAATTATTACCGTAAGCACGCCGCGCTTAAGACTATAGTAGGTGAATGCTTTAAGGATTTTCAAAAATTGAAATCGGAAATTTTAAACTACGCAGGCAGTGTTTTAAAACGGCGTAAACCATAGAATTTAACCCATTGTTAGCCACAGTTATCAAGAAACTGATTATTGTCATTTTTATTCTTTTTCGGTTGCGATACCTTAGAACTTCTAAACACTAGTACAATCTAAAACAAAAGAAGCGGAATGAGTAGCAAGAAAACATATAATTATATGGAGTGGTTCAGTCCCGAGGAGATGCATGAACATTCCAAAAAGTGGTTCTCAGAGCTTTCCTTTATTAGGGACGAACAAAAATTCTTAAATAAATTGATTCAATCTTTTGCAATCAAACCGTTAGAAAAAGAAGAATTCGGTAGAATTAACGATTTCAAAAAGTCGCTAACAGAAAATAGGCTTAGGTTAAACAAAATTTTCATACAGGTGCAAAAACACATGAACCAGTTGGAGATTATGATAGACTGTATAAATCAGCTAGAAATGGAAAAAGCGTATAAAAAGACACACAACAAACTTTTCCAGAAAGTGAACAACTATCTATTGGATTACAGAACGGTGAAAGAAAAGGGGTTTACACAATTAGCCTCAACCCTTAAAACAGCAAAAAATAAAAGAGCTTTAGGCAATCCAGACTATAAGGTTAGAACTATAAACAAACACTGAAATCATGAAAAAAATTTCAATACTATTCTTAGCGTTAACTTTTAGTTGTTCCTCGGCAAGTTTAATGGAGAATTGGAAAAATCCCGATATCGTATTATTCGATGCCAATAAGGTACTGATTGTTGGAATGACCCAAAACAAAGAGGCGCGAGCCGATTTTGAGGACAAGCTAAAAACCGAATTTGACAAAAGGAATGTAGAGGCCATGTCAAGTCTGGACGTCTTCGATGTAAATTTTACCAATTCCAGAAAAACAGAAGAGGAACTGGATAAGGTAGAGCAAAGTCTTTTGGACAAGGGTTTTGATGCAATTTTATTTACTAAAATTATAGGTTCGGAAGACCGGAGAAGTTTTATGAAAACTATTTCCAGTTGGGATAATAATAAGGGTAGGTTCAACGATGATTATCTTGATCATCAAGAGATATACTATGATGAAGGTTACTACGACACTTTTACGGTATATCATGCGCAGACAACTCTTTACTGTATTTGTGAAGGTAAAGAAAGAGCAATGATATGGAGAGGCAGTATAGATATTACGGATCCTACGAACATAGAAAAATCAGTAAGTGATTATATAAAACTGGTTGTGCTTGCCTTGGAAGAGCAAGACTTAATATTTAGGAAAGAAAAAGAAATTAAGAATGAAGTTACTGGTATATAGTGCTAAGAGTTTTGAAGTACCCTTTTTAAAAAGCGCAAATAAGAACAGTCATAAGGTAACTTACATAAGCGAGGCTTTGGATACCAATACTGCCATAAAAGCTGTTGGTTACAAAGCCATCAGTATCTTTTCTGGAGATGACGCCTCTCCCATAGTTATGGAAAAACTTTGGGATATGGGTGTACGCTACATTACCGTGCGATCTTCAGGTTACAACAATGTCCATCTAAAAGCGGCCAAAAGTTTTGGTTTTAAGGTAGCAAATGCGCCAGACTACTCCCCTCATGCCATTGCCGAACATGCCATTGCCTTACTATTGGCGCTTAGTAGGAAAATAGTTCTAGCCAATTCTCAGGTACACCAGTATAATTTTCTACAAGACGACCTAATGGGTTTTAATTTACATGGCAAGACGGTGGGTATTATCGGAACTGGTAGGATTGGAAGTATTATGGCAAAAATCATGCACGGTTTCGGCTGTAAGATTATTGCCCATGACCTTGACCCGGACTACGACCTGGTAGAACTATGTAATGTTACCTATACTACGCTAGACAATCTCTGTAGACAATCAGATATCATAACCCTTCATATTCCTCTGTCATATGAAAACTATTATTTGATCAACGAAAACAAAATAGGATTAATGAAACAAGGAACCATTCTGGTGAATACGGCAAGGGGGGCGGTAGTTGACACTAATGCATTGATTAAGGCATTGGAAAATAAACACCTTGGTGGTTATTGTGCTGATGTATACGAAAAGGAAAAAGGTACTTTCTTTAAGGATAACTCTATTAATGGGATTACAGATGAACGTTTAAAACAACTGCTATCCTTCTCCAATGTACTGTTAACTCCGCACCAAGCTTTTGTAACTAAAGAGGCCTTAACCAGAATTGCTGAGATCACCTTTGAAAATATAGATTGTTGGTCGGAAGGCAAAATAAGCAAAAACGAATTGGGGTTGGAACTCATTAACTCATAGCAAAGGACTAAAAACCTTACCAAAACCTTCCTGCAACTTCCTAATCCACGGTCTTTCTAAATATTCATGGTAGGAAAGCATATTGCTTACATTTGCATCCTTTAAAAAATCCTCTTTCAATAGTTGAGCAAATCCCTTGTCATAAACAATCGCATTCACCTCATAATTCTGCTCAAAACTACGGTCGTCCAAATTTGCTGTGCCTATGGAAGTAATAAGATCATCGCTGACAATAATTTTACTGTGTAAAAAGCCATCAGGAAAAAGATAGATTTTAACACCAGATTTTAATAAAGGTTCAAAATAAGACCGCACGCACCAATTCACAATTTTTATATCCGCATTTTCCGAAACCATCAAACGAACATCAACTCCACCCAAAGCCGCAGTCTGTAGTGCTTGCATAATGGCCGGTCCAGGAATTATGTAAGGATTAGTAATGTAAATATAGTCTTTAGCCTTAGTGATTAAAGTAAAATAGGCTTGCTCCAGGGCCGGGAAATCATCATCTGGTCCTCCGGAAACAATCTGAACAAGTTTCTCTTGCTCAATACGGTTAGACATCTCCATGGGTAAAATTGGTTTGATAGTTTTTTGGCTAACCAAAAACCAGTCCATAGCAAACAGATAATCCAAATGATTTGCCGAAGGTCCCTCTAGTCTAAGATGCATGTCATGCCAATTTCCCAAAGTAGAATCTCCCTTTAGATATTTATCGGATATATTGATTCCACCCGTAAATGCGATGACTCCATCTACAACAATTATTTTTCTATGATTCCTATAATTTAAGGACGAGAAAAAACGGCCAAATTTAAACGGAAGAAAAGGATAGACTTCCACGCCGATTTTAGCCAATCGTTTCAAGTATGACTTACTTAGCGAAAAACTTCCGATACCGTCGTAAATCATCCTTACCTTAACACCCCTATTAATCTTCTTTTCAAAGAGCACCAATAACCGATTGGCCAATTCACCTTCCTCGAAAATATAATATTGCAAGTGTATTTGGGTTTTAGAACTTTCCAATGCTTTGAAAATAGCTTCAAATGTGCTTTTTCCGTCTTTAAGTAGTTGTAATCTATTATGAGTTGTTGGTGGAAAATGGGAATTCCTGTAGACAAGCATCATCAATTTTCGGTATTTGCCTTTCACAAATGCCATATGAACTGAAGTCGGTTTGGGTAGATTGAAGAAGGTATTCTTTTCAATCTTAAGAAGTTTGTTCTTTCTTCGATTTCTTCCCAGAAGCAAATAAAGCAATATTCCACCTACTGGAATAGTGAAGACCGTCAAAAGCCACGAAAGTGTTTTAGACGGTTTAGCACCATGTAACAAGATACTTATGACAATTGAAACAGCAAGAACTAAATAAATGAAAATAAAAACGAATGTCCACACTGATTTTTATTGAGGTATTAAGATGAGTTTTTTGTTTACAGCAGCCCTATTTTAATTTAAAGTTTGCCTTTATGCTACAAGGTATTTTAACCGACCGGAACACTTATGCTTTCTAGGTATCCATTGTTGCAATGATGCCAAGACACTATATACCCTATTCCAAATAGGGCCTACCATTCCGGTTTAATTATGATTTAGGTTTTTTGAGTTTCAAAATCTTGATGTTTGTTAAATTCAAGATAGCCCTAGAACCAACTACTTACCATGATATTTATCAGTTTTGAAGGATATGAATTGTAGATAAAATTTTATGAAATATTCTAGAAAATTCAAAACTGTTATATAATAAAAAGTCTAAAAAAAATTATAATCCTAAGTATTCAAAACGCTGTCTCCGTTATCAATTTATATCAACCCTTAAGCATTACAACAATTATTTCTCTTATCTATGTTGTACCAAAATTAAAAAAGCCGAGACATCTGTCTCGGCTTTCCCTCTAAGAAATCAAGGTGGTTGCGAAGCCTCAGGGGAACCCACCCTACAAAGAACTGGACTTTAAATTAAATGTAGTAATCAATATTTTACAAATTCGAAACTGCATCCATAGTAATATCAGCATATTACCAGTGAAATTTATTAAACAATTTGAAATTAAAAAGATTAGTTTGTTGACAAACAAAAAATGAAGTCGCAAATAATTGAATCAATAAAAGCATGCCAAAAACACGCCATTCAATAAAAAAAAGCAGTTACATTCATATGTAACTGCTTGATTGTTAAGTGGTCCCACCTGGGCTCGAACCAGGGACCCCCTGATTATGAGTCAGGTGCTCTAACCAGCTGAGCTATAGGACCGGTTACTATTTTTGTTTTATCCGATAGCTATCGGAAGTGTCAGGTGCTTTAACCCCGTCCAAACGGTGACTCGTTCATCCGGGCGGGCAGCTGAGCCCGCAAATTGCGGATGCAATATTACTATTTATTTTTAATCGGCACAAGGTTTTCTTACACCATATCCTCAAGTTCCGTCGCCCAAGTCAGTTGGATTTAAGGGCGGAGCTTCCTGACAAAGCTCCACCAACACCCCATTTGCCGTTTTGGGATGCACAAAAGCGACCAGTTTATTGTCAGCGCCACGTTTGGGCGTTTCATTCAAAACGGTAAATCCTTCGTTCTTGAGTCGAGCTATTTCCGCTACAATATCATCCACCTCAAACGCGATATGATGAATGCCTTCACCCTTTTTTTCCAAAAATTTAGCAATTGGACTGTTTTCGTCCAGAGCTTTCAAAAGCTCAATTTTGTTGGGGCCGTTCCTAAAAAATGAGGTCATAACACCCTCGGAGGCCACCTCCTCCTGTTTATAGGGTGGTTCGCCCAATAATTTCTCAAACAAAAGGTTGGATGCTTCTAGATTTTTTACCGCAATTCCCAAATGTTCTATTTTCTTCATAGCGATTATAGTTACGTCCTTTACCGAAGATACAGTATTACTGCGTATTTTTGCGGTATGGAAACGCAACGACAACGAAAAATAGGTGGGGTAATTCAGAAGGATATTGTAGATATCCTTCAAAAAGCAGCCATAGAGGGCGGTCTTAGGGGGACGCTTATTTCCGTGTCCAAGGTATCCGTTACCACAGATCTTTCCATCGCCAAAGTATATGTCAGCATTTTTCCAACGGATAAGGCGAAGGAGCTTATGGAGGGCATAAAGTCCAATCAACCTTTAATCAAGCACGAATTGGCACAACGTACCCGAAACCAATTACGGAGGGTGCCGGAACTGCTTTTCTTTTTGGACGATTCCTTAGATTATATCGAAAAGATAGAAAGTTCTTTAAAGGTAAAGGAAAATCCAATTGAAAATAGGGATTTGCTGCCCAAACGTAAAAAATCCTAAACCTTGAATTTTCCGTTATACATTGCCAAAAGGTATGTACGTTCCAAGAGTAGTCAGAACGCGGTTAACATTATTAATTTTATCACCTTTCTAGTTATCGTCATCGGGTCGGCGGCTCTGTTCATCGTACTTTCTGGATTTGCCGGATTAAAGACCTTTAGTCTTTCCTTTACCAATTCCTTTGATCCAGAGCTAAAAGCGCTACCCGCAACCGGAAAATTCTTCGAAATAACCCCGGATCAAGAGGAAAAGCTCAAAACCATTGCGGGCTTGGCCCATTATTCCAAGGAAATAGAGGAGAAGGTATATCTGGAACATCGCGAAAAAAATCACATCGCCTACATAAAGGGCATCGACTCAAATTATGCAAGTGTCATCCAAGTGGATAGCATTTTGTACATAGGGGACTGGACCATAAATGAACAACAGGTGGTTTCCGGTATCGGTATTGCGAATATTCTCAGTGTCACCATCAATCAATTTAGGAGTCCGTTGCAAATTTATGCCGTAAAGCCTGGAACCGGTTCCATATCCCAACAAGGGGGCGTTGGTTCGCTTTACAATCAATTGCCAATGGTAATTGGAGGAGTTTATGCTGTAGAAGCGGATTTGGACAATAAATATGTGTTTGCTCAGCTTCCCTTGGTACAGGCCTTATTGGAAAAGAACGAATTACAAATTTCAGGCATTAATTTTAAACTGGAGGAAGGTGCCGATGCTCTTGAAGTGCGAAAATCCTTAAAAATAGTTTTAGGTAATGCCGTAGTATTAAAAAACAGGGAGGAACTGAACAGTACGCTTTACAAGATGTTGAAGACCGAAAACTTGGCTACCTACCTCATCTTTACCCTTGTTTTAATCATCGCCCTGTTCAACGTTGTGGGGGCAATTATTATGATGATTTTGGACAAGCAACAGAATTCGAAAACACTCTACAGCTTCGGGACGACCATTAAAGAACTTCGCTCCATTTACTTCGTACAGGGTGTTTTGGTAACAAGCCTTGGAGGAATTATCGGGGTTTTGTTGGGTTCCCTGTTGATTTGGTCGCAGCTTGCCTTCGGATGGTTGCGGATAACGCCCTCTTTGGCCTATCCTGTAGAATTTAGGCTTATGAACGTCCTTTTGGTCTTGGTCACGATTGTAGTTCTTGGTATAATCGCCTCCAAGATTGCCAGCAGCAGAATCAATAAAAAATTGATTTCCCTAAGCTAAGCTGAATTCATAATCGCCAAACTTCTCCAGCACCTCATCAAAAGCTTCAAATACACTAGCAGAATCGTCACTTGTGACCATTTTCATCCGATATTCCTTAAAATTTGGGATACCCTTAAAATAGTTGGTATAGTGCCTGCGCGTCTCAAAGACTCCCAAGGTCTCCCCTTTCCAATCTATGGCCATTTGCAGATGTCGCCGTGCAGCTTCAACACGCTCGTGCATCGTTGGCGGTTCTAGGTGGGTTCCTGTTTTAAAATAGTGCTTTACTTCCCTGAAAAACCAAGGGTAGCCAATACTTGCACGACCTATCATTGCACCGTCCAATCCATATTCATCCCTCATTTTTACAGCGGCTTCAGGCGTATCAACGTCTCCGTTCCCAAAAACGGGTATGTGCATTCTTTGATTGTTTTTTACGGCTGCAATAGGTTCCCAATTGGCATTGCCCTTGTACATCTGTGCTCGTGTGCGGCCATGTATGGCTATTGCCTTGCAACCAACGTCCTGTAATCGCTCAGCCACCTCAACTATTTTAATCGAACTTTCGTCCCAACCCAAACGCGTTTTTACCGTTATGGGAAGTTTGGTGTGTTTTACCATAGCTTCCGTAAGGGAAACCATTAAATCAATATCCTTTAAAATACCTGCGCCCGCACCTTTTGAAACGACCTTTTTAACGGGACACCCAAAATTGATATCGATAATATCAGGATTGGATTTCTCCACAATTTCTACGGATTGCAGCATGGAATCCAAGTTGGCCCCAAAAATTTGAATGCCTACCGGACGCTCTTTTTCGTAAATGTCCAGCTTCATAACACTTTTGGCGGCGTCCCTAATCAGACCTTCGGAAGAAATAAACTCAGTATATACCACATCCGCTCCCTGTTCCTTACAGAGGGCACGAAAAGGCGGATCGCTCACATCTTCCATGGGGGCAAGAAGCAAGGGAAATTCCGGTAATTGTATATCTCCTATTTTGGGCACGTAAAAACTTTAAGGCTACAAAATTACATCATTTTTAGAAAGTGATTTCAACGGTCTTTTTTTCACCCTCCCTATCCACAGTAACCTTAGTCATATCACCCTCTTCAAAAACGGATAAGGCACGCATATAACTTATCATATCGGTTACCAAACTATCTCCCATCTGCACCACCACATCTCCTTTTTGAAGACCCGCCGCAGCTGCAGGACGCCCTTCCGTTACCCCGTCTATCCGCATGCCCTTCCCGTCAAAAAGATAATCGGGCATGACGCCTAGGGCGACTTTAAATCGTGGTACATCCTCACTTTCATTTTTTGTTTGCCTAAATACCAATTCAGCAGCATCATCCAATTCCGAAATAATGGCGAGTATGTAATTTCCTATCATCCGCATTCCATCATAATTCAATTTTTCCGAATCATCAGAAGGTTTGTGATAATCCGCATGTTGTCCGGTAAAAAAGTGCAAGACGGGGATATTCTGTAAATAGAACGAAGTATGGTCGGATGGTCCCACTCCGGACTCGCTAAGCACCAACTTAAAATCAACATTGGAGGAATTCAGCACTTGGTTCCAAATTGGGGAAGTGCCCGTACCGCTTATGGAAAGTGTATTATCATCACGAAGCCTTCCCACCATATCCATATTCATCATGTAATTTACTTTTGAAAGATCTACTGTAGGATTCTTGGTAAAATAATTAGACCCCAACAAACCCATTTCCTCGCCTGAAAAGGCCATAAACAAATAATTACTTCCCTGTAAGGTATCCCGAAGCCTTTCTGCCAATTGAAGCAAAACCCCAACGCCGCTGGCATTATCGTCCGCCCCGTTATGGATGGCTTGTCCGTCCGCATACAAAGAACCTTCCCCGCCCATTCCCAAATGGTCATAATGAGCGCCAATTATCACTGTTTTCTCAGCTTTGTTGTCCAAATATCCAATGACGTTGGTTCCTGTAATGGTACTATCCCCATTAACGAATTGAACTTCGGAATGTGGGTCTGTCTTTGGTTTGAAGGTAAACGTCTGGAAATAGGTGCCTGCATTCCCTTTTGGTTCCAGCCCAATTGCTTCCATACGCTCTTTAAGGTATTCCGCGGCCTTCAGCTCGTAGGAAGTGCCCGTTTCTCGGCCTTGCAGACTGTCGCTGGCTAAATATGCAATATCTTCTTCTAAGGAGATTGACTTTGATTTATCCTTCTTGCAAGAGAACGTCAAAAGCAAAAACAGAACAAATACCGTATTTTTCATCATTTTTGAATGTAATTTTGTGTAAAATTAAGCATCCCATGAGAATTTTAACCTTCTTAACCCTTCTATTACTCTTTACAAATTGTAAGAATGAATCGAAAAAAACCGCCGCAACTAAAAGCGAGGAGAAAACTTCGTTAATGGCAGGGACGGATACGTTGATTTATCCCGAGGAAAAATATTTTAAATCCATTCGCCAAATCACGTTTGGCGGGGACAATGCAGAAGCGTATTGGAGCTGGGACGACAAACAGATGATTTTTCAATCCAATAATGCCGACTGGGGAATGGAATGCGACCAAATGTTTTTGATGAACATTGATGAAAGTTTTGCCGATAGTATTCCTCCCATGGTCAGTACAGGGAAGGGAAGAACTACTTGTGCCTATTTTCTACCGGACAACAAGCATTTTGTTTATGGATCTACTCATTTAGCAGATGACAAATGCCCGGAGGTACCCTTACGCAAAAATGGAAACTATGTATGGCCCGTTTATGATTCGTTCGATATTTTCGTGTCCGATTTAAATGGGAATATTACCGGACAGTTAACAGATTTGCCCGGTTACGACGCTGAGGCAACGGTTTCCCCAAAAGGTGATAAAATTGTTTTTACCTCAACACGCAGCGGGGATTTGGAACTGTATACGATGAATCTTGACGGCTCCGACGTGAAACAGGTCACCAATGAACTGGGTTATGACGGCGGAGCGTTTTTCTCCCCGGATGGCACAAAGCTTATATTTAGGGCCTCACGCCCAAAGACTCCCGAGGCGATTAAAAAATATAAGAACCTTTTGGCCGAAGGGTTGGTAGAGCCAACGGAGATGGAACTTTTTATTTGCAATGCCGATGGGTCCGATATGAAACAATTGACCTTTTTGGGCAACGCCAATTGGAGTCCGTTCTTTCATCCCTCCGGCAAAAAGGTCTTGTTCTCCAGTAATTTTGAAGCGGAGAAAGGCTTTCCCTTTAACCTTTATTTTATTGATATTGACGGAAAGAACCTTGAACGCGTAACACATGGCGAAACATTTGATGCCTTTCCTGTGTTTTCTAACGACGGCAAATACTTGGCTTTTTCCAGTAACCGAAATAATGGTGGCACAAGGGATACCAATTTGTTCATTGCAGAATGGCAGGAATGAACAGATTCTTAAATCCTGTTGCGCTCATCTACACGCTTCCTCTTGTAATTATCCTTTATCCTTGTATTTCCAAACTTATATCTAAAGCCTAAAATCAATAATCTATTTTCCGGCCTGTACGAGGATGTGTTGTCCTGATTAAGATACCGTCTTGTGTTGAAAAGGTTCCCTTGATTAAAAATATCCTCTACTTCCAACGAAATACTTGCATTTTTGTTCCAAATGGTCTTTCTAAATGCTATTCCTAATTGATTGTAGGAATCTTGGCGGGAATTGCCATTTATTGTTGGGGAGAAATAAGTAAAGCTGAGGTCCGCAAAAAGGGATTTATCCGGTAAAAATGTAAAGCTGTTAGTAGCGCGAATGTGTCCCGTCCACACATCATTGGTTAATTCAGAACCAGAACCCAAATCGGTAAATATATTCTTCTCATAAAAATAACTTACCAAGAAAAATGTATTCCAGAATTCGGTTATTTTTTTATTAATGGAAAAATCGGCTCCGTAGTTCTTGCTCAATCCTAAATTGGTGTTTATAAACCTAAGCAGGTTGGAATTATTGTCCTGAAAAACCTGAAGTAGCTGTTCGTTCGTGGTTTCGCCATAAAAGAATACCAGATTGTACGTTTTGTCAAAAGTATACTCCAGGGCGGCATAATTTCGGATGGATGGTTGCAAATTGGGATTCCCCTCAACCACAGAATTGTTGGTCTGAAAATATTGAAAAGGGTTTAACCGGTTATATCTAGGTCTGGTAATACGACGATAATAGTTGAAGCCCAAACTGTGTTTTTCCTTTAAGGTATGTCGTAAAGCAAAAGAGGGGAAAAATTCTAAATAGGAGTTTGTTGTTGCATTGACTTCGGTATCCAGAAATCCGTTGGTTTCGGTATACTCTGCCCTAAGTCCAACTTGAAGTTTCCAATTCTCCCAACTATTGTTTAAGCTTATATATGCAGCCGATATTTCTTCGTCATAGGTAAAAACACCCGATTCGGTAGGATTGATGCCTGGTTGATTTCTATCAAATCCTTCCTGTGAGATGGTATTATCGGAATTGAATGTTAGCATACCGCAAGCCAGATTCCAGTTTGCTTGATTTTCCCAGCGGTGCGGTATAATCCAGTTGTATGCTAAACAGTCCCGTTTTTTGGCCGGATTGTGTAGTGAAATCATTCTCACCAGTTACCATACCCTGCGCATTAAAAAAATCGGTATTCAAAATCTGTCCGCGATCGAAATCATAGTTGGTATAGTGGGTGTTAAAGGCGATTTCCGCATCTTTTTTCTTCAGTTTATGAACCCAATCCAAATAGACCGATGTATTGAATATATCAAAATCCGAATCATTTGTGGTGTCAAAGCTGGATATTAAACTGCCGTTAATATCAGTTATCAGGGTCTCCGAATCATAAAAACGATTAACGGACGGAGTTAACGAATTTATGGTGGACAAGCTAACAGTATTCCGCTCATCTAGTTCAAAATCCAAAAACGCACTAATATTGTGTTGTTTTCTTTTAGAGACTAAACTTTGCTCCGCGCTCCATGTTTCGTCAACCATATTATTATCGAAAAAGTTGGTGATATCGGTGTATCTCGTCAACGATTTTGTGTTTCTAAAACTGTAGTTAACGGAAAAATCCGTTTTCTTTCCTTTAAAGAAATGGTCCGTGCCCAGCGTATGTTTTGGGAAAACGCCTTGTGAATATCTATTATATATGGAACCGTTATAGCCGGAGATAAGATTCTTCTTCATCTTGATATCGATTAAAAGTCCCCCTTCCGCACTATATTTTGCGGGCGGATTAGTAATTACTTCTATGGACTGAACGTTACCTGCAGCGCTTCCGGAAAGAAGATTTATGATATCGCTTTTTGGAATATTCACCAACCTTCCATTGATCATGATGCCCACGTTAGAACTTCCTCTAATGGTCAACTCATCCCTAACCACCACAACACCTGGTGTGCGCTTTAAAACGCTCCAGATATCACTTTCAGAAAGTGCCGTATTCTCAATATTGAAGACCAAGCGGTCCACCTTCTGTTCTAAAGTAGGTTTCTTGTAGGCTACGACGACCTCATCCAACTCCTGTGCGTTTTCTTTAATCACAAGTTGTCCAATGTCCTTATCTGAATCTAATTTTACTTTCAGCGGTTGTGAAGTGTTTTCAATAAAGCTGGCGCGTAGAAGATAATTGCCAGGCTCTATTTCAAAAAGTTGAAAGAACCCTTTTTCATCCGTTGCAGTGCCTTTGATTAGAATAGAATCCGTTGTTTGTAACAGCACATTCGCAAAAACGATTGGATCTCCGTTTCCGTCTGTAACTGTTCCTGAAAGCTTGTAGTCTTGTGCAGTTGCGAGGGAAAACAAAAGCACAATAATCGAGAATAGTCTAAGTTCCCTCTTCATTCATATGTAGGTTAGCGCTAAACATAAAAAGAAAATCGGAAATATCCTACATCTTCGAGTAGAATGCAGTTTTTTTATAGCGATTGGTTCATTCTATTTTATTCGGAGCTTAAACGGTCCCTTTCTATTTTATCGATTTCTCGCTGGTTGTCCTCCAGTCTAAAGTTCCCAAAGTTATAGGTAAAGCCAAAACGGACATATTGCGTTTCTGGCACCACTAAGTAGTTATTATCCTGATTAAGATATTTAGAAGTGACCCTAGCATTTGCCTTTCCTAAAATATCGTTGACCGCAAGACTTATCAATGCTCTTCTATTCCATAGCGACTTTCGCAAACCAAAAGTAAGATTTGTAGTCTCTTCCAAAATATAAGATCCTTGTAAAAATCCAGATAAATATGCAAGGCCCAATTCTCCTTTAAAGCTTCCATCTTTTGACAGTGTTAGGTAATTGGTGACATCCACATAAAATCCATCAAATTTATTGGTAGCGGAAAAAGCATCGCTTTCCAAGGCCAAAAAGGTTTCATCCTCATGAAAAATGGAAATATAACTATACAAATACCAATTATTGGAAATGGATTTTCCATAGTTAAAATCAAAACCGTACGATGTGCTTTCCAAAACGTTTTGAGTTACATCCCTTAAAACCTGATTTTCATTATCCTGAAAAGACAAAGTGGATATGTAGTTGCCATTGTCCCGATAGTAAAAATCAAAGAAAAATTCCTGTTTTAAGGTGTAGTTCAGGTTAAAATTATTACTGAAGCTTGGTAATAGATTAGGGTTTCCTTCGGTAAAAATATTCTCATTGATAAACGTCCTAAACGGATTTAAATCCTCATACCGAGGTCTCTTCAGTTTTCTTGAATAATCAAAGGATAAACTATGGTTTTCATTAATGTTATGTAAAAGATAGAACGAGGGGAACAACTCAAAATACGCTAACTTGTTGATTGTGGACAGCGCTACGGAAGTGCCAGAACTTTGGGTGTGTTCTCCCCTTAGACCGGTTTTTACGCTCCATTTTTCCCAATCCTTGGAAAGACTTAAATAGCCTGCGTACACATCCTCATCGTATAGAAAATTATCGGACAGGTTTGTATCCAATACCCGACCATTGTTTGCGTCAAAATAATCCAACCTGCTTTCAGAATTGATAAAAGAGCCTTTAACTCCAGCTTCTACGCCCACCGTTCCCAGAAGGTTGGTGTAATCCAATTGCCCCGTAATAATTTCTATATCCTGATTGGCATTCGTAAAGAAGCTGAAATCCCGGATAAAACTCCCGTCCGGTCTAAAATAATTAGAGGTGGCATCTTGAGTACTTGTCAAATCAAAATGGGTGTAATGTCCGTTAAAAAGTAAGTTGCCGTTTTCTTTAAATCGATGCCTAAAAGTCAGGTCCCCGGAAATATTGTTTTTTGATTCGTCCACAAAACTGTTTGTGATAAATGTGGAATCTATGACACCTGCCGCATCGGTAATGACGGTGTTCTGAAATCTATCGTCGGTTATTTCCGGTGATAGTTGTGCGTTGGTGGTTAGATTAAGTTCGTTCCTATCATCAAAGGAATAGTCCAGGACAAGACCTGCATTGTGTGTTTTAACCCTGTTCGTTCTATCAAAATCCGTATCCCATCTAGAAAAAAAACCAGTGTCGTTTATAAAATTCGTGATGCTTTGCGTATTCTTAAAATCCTTTCTTGGAACGTAGGAATAGCTAGCGTTAACATTCAATTTATCCGTTTTATAAAAATGTGACGTGCCAAAACTATACTTGGGAAAAATGGCTTGGGTATAATTTGCATTCACATTGCCTTTATATCCTAGTGAAATGTTCTTGCTTGTAATAATATTAAGTACGGCGCCTCCTTCAGCATCATACCGGGCCGGTGGATTGGGAATGACCTCAACAGATTTTATATTTGATCCCTGATAATTTTCCAACAAACTGCGAATCTCGTCGGAAGATAACTGAACTTTACGATCGTTGATATATACCGTGGCCGCTTGGTTGCGTATTTGAAGTTCGTCCTGCATGCTGATAACTCCAGGTGTCTGTTGTAAAATTTCCCAAGAATTGCTTTGTGAAAGAACCGTGTTCTCCACATTAAATACCAGCCGGTCAACTTTTCTTTCTACTTGCGGCCGGTTTGCGGTAACCACCACCTCATTAAGTTCCTCCGTGTTTTGTTCTATGATCACCGCACCTATTTTGGTATCCCTGAAAACATCAATCGCCAAGGGATTGGAGCTTCTGCCGATATAACTGGCTTTCAAGTAATAAACGCCTGGGGTTATATTATCAATAACAAACAATCCAGATTCATCGGCCGAAGTTCCTTTTACCAATGTGGAATCGCCGATCTTCAATAAAAAGACAGATGCAAAAGGTATCGCCTCGTTCCTCTCATCACGGACTTCTCCGGAAAGTTGAAAGGTTTGAGCGGATACCTTTTGAAAAAATCCTAATAGCGATAGGAGCAAAAGTAGTAGCGGCTTCACTTCATATTTGGGTTGAACCTCAAATCTAACAAATTAATACCGCTTTTCTTTACAAAACCTGTAATCCGTTTAGTTGCATTTGAACCTGTAATCTGCCCTATTTTGGAAACATCAGCTTAAAATAGCGCTGGAAATTAGATTATATTTGCACTTGCTTTGGATGCTTCATTAAAATATGCAGTATTAAGGCACCATTATTTGCTCCTATCGCTATGAAGAATATTAGAAATTTTTGCATCATTGCCCATATAGACCATGGTAAAAGTACCTTGGCGGACCGCCTTTTGGACTTTACCGGTTCGGTTACCGAAAGGGAAAAAAAAGAGCAATTGCTGGATAGTATGGACTTGGAACGTGAGCGTGGTATCACAATAAAAAGTCACGCCATACAGATGGATTATAGCTATAAAGGCGAAAAATATATCCTAAACTTAATTGATACCCCTGGACACGTAGATTTTTCCTACGAAGTATCCCGTTCCATTGCAGCTTGCGAAGGTGCGCTGTTGGTAGTGGATGCCGCACAAAGTATTCAGGCTCAAACGATTTCCAATCTGTATTTGGCATTGGAAAACGATTTGGAAATTATCCCTGTCCTAAATAAGGTGGATCTGCCAAGCGCCAATCCGGAGGAGGTAACAGACGATATTGTTGACCTACTTGGGTGCAAGCCGGAAGAAGTTATTCCCGCCAGTGCCAAAACGGGCATAGGTATAGAAGAAATTTTAAGTGCTATTATAGAGAGAATCCCTGCTCCCAAAGGAAATGCCGATGAAGCGCTGCAGGCCTTGGTATTCGATTCTGTCTACAATCCATTTAGAGGTGTGGAAACCTATTTTAGAGTGGTCAACGGCTCTATTAAAAAGGGACAGAAAATAAAGTTCGTGGCTACGGACAAAAGTTATTATGCAGATGAAGTTGGTACGCTAAAATTGATTCAGCATCCAAAGCAAGAAGTACATACCGGGGATGTGGGCTATTTGATAACGGGCATAAAAGACGCCAGAGAGGTAAAGGTAGGTGATACCATTACGGATTCTGCCAATCCAACCAAAAATCCCATAGGAGGTTTTGAAGATGTAAAACCGATGGTCTTTGCCGGAATCTATCCTGTGGATACCGAAGATTTTGAGGAATTGCGCTCTTCTATGGAAAAATTGCAATTGAACGATGCATCCCTAGTTTTTACCCCAGAGAGTAGCGCTGCCCTGGGATTTGGTTTCCGTTGCGGGTTCTTGGGAATGCTTCACATGGAAATTATACAGGAACGATTGGAACGTGAGTTTGATATGACGGTAATCACTACTGTTCCTAACGTTAGCTATCACGCGTTCACTAGAAAAGACCCTGAAGTTCCACTAACCGTAAACAATCCAAGTGACCTGCCAGACCCATCTACCATAGACCGTGTTGAAGAGCCCTACATTAAGGCGACCATAATTACCAAGTCCGATTTTGTGGGTAATGTAATGTCACTTTGTATCGAAAAAAGGGGCCAGATTACCAACCAGACCTATTTAACCACGGAGCGTGTTGAGCTTAATTTTGATATGCCTTTGGCTGAAATTGTTTTCGATTTTTATGATCGGTTAAAAACAGTGTCCAGAGGGTATGCCTCTTTTGATTATGCGCCTATCGGTATGCGAACCTCCAAACTTGTAAGGGTAGATATTTTGCTCAACGGGCAAACGGTGGATGCCCTATCCGCATTGATACATTTTGATAGTGCGACCATCATTGGCAAAAAAATGTGCGAAAAATTAAAAGAACTTATTCCAAGACAACAGTTTGATATTCCAATACAAGCTGCTATCGGTTCTAAGATAATCTCTAGGGAAACCATTAAGGCTTTGCGTAAAGACGTCACCGCCAAGTGTTATGGGGGGGATATTTCGAGAAAAAGGAAACTTTTGGAAAAACAGAAGAAAGGGAAGAAAAGAATGCGCCAAGTGGGGAATGTGGAAATTCCACAGGAAGCGTTTATGGCTGTTTTAAAGTTGAACGATTAACAAAGCAATCCATCTAAGTTCTATCGTTTAATCGTTCCCGTCTACTTCCTCAATGGGAAGGTGTTTGGTTGTTGAAGTAGTCTAGCACGCGCAAACTAGTAAGGCCGTGAATAACAATACTGAAGAGTACTACATAGCTTACAATACCGAATAATTCTTCGTATTCACCAAAATTTCCATGTAAAAGAGCATAGCTTAGGTAAAAAAAACTTCCGATACCTTTTATTCCAAAAAACCCAATCGCCCATTTTTTGGCATTGCTATAGCGGGTTGTACACATAGCCAAATATCCCAAGATGGGCCTAAATATTAAAACAATGGCAAGACTCACAACAATGCCACTTATGTCCGTATAGCTCAAAATACCCGAAAGCAGTGACCCCCCGAAGAAAATAGTCCATAAAACCACAAGCAACTTTTCAATTTCTTCAATAAATGGTAACATCAAGTCATTCACAGACTCGCTCTCTTTTCTTGGCCTATGATGTTGTAGAAATATGCCTGTCACGAATACACTTAAAAACCCATACGTACTAAGCGTTTCAGCAATACCATAGGAGAAGAAAGTTAGGGCCACCGCAATGAATCCGCTAAGGATAAATCTCTTTTCCTTTTTGGAATGAAGCGATACCAAGGTGCTGTAGAGATAACCAATACATGTTCCTAAGAATATTCCACCCAATATCTTATAGAAGAGATAAAAACCAAAAAAAGCTCCCCAATCTATCGTTTCGAAACTGTTTGATTTGGACCAAAGAATCGCCAAAAAAATAAACGGAAAAGCCAAACCGTCATTTATTCCTGCCTCCGTAGTAAGGGTAAACTGCATTCCTGTTTCCTTATTATCTTCGTGCTGATGCTCTTTAAGTTGCATTTCTGAAGCCAATACTGGATCTGTTGGGGCAAGTGCTGCTGCCAAAAGCAAGGATACCGGACCGTTAAGACCTAAAAAATAATGTGCAACTAAGAAAACCATAGCCATAAAAAGCGGCATGGTAACAACAATTAAGGATAGGGGCCTTTTCCATTCGGACCACTTATAACGCGTTCCTATTTTTAATCCCGCAGTCATTAAGCTTATGATTACGATGATTTCCGTAATGACTTTGGCATAGTTCGCATTCCATAATGGGTCGGGCCAAGGTAATGGCGCTTCAAGAAAGTATAGTACCATTCCCAAACATAGCAACGGTATAATATATGTGACCTTGATTCTTTTGGTATAAAGAGGAAGAAATGCAACTACAGCGATAGCAAATCCAATATAAGCTATCGCAACAAAATAAGGTTGCATATCCAAAATATCGTTCATGATGTATATTTATACGTCAAGATTCCTATTTACATTTAGGTAAGTTTGATTTTAAAACCTCCTTGGAGTAAAACTGTGATTTTTTTATTCTCTTTTAGTTTTGAATGCATCTATAAGCATCTACTTTAAATGATGCTACTAGACTATTTTAAAACTACACATTTTCGTTTTCAGCTGTGGGAACATCTTCATTAGAGCCCGTGGCCTTTGCCACTTTCTCAAAATCCAAAGGTTTTCCCAAATATGCGATAGCACTACCCTGGCCTACTTCGAAGTCATTAAGCGAATCGATTAGTTGCAAATGACCATTAGTATCTTTAATAAACAGCGGAATAGCATCCTCATTTTTTCGAATAATTTCCAAAACCTGCAGAAATCGAGTCTTATCGTCTACTTCAATTTCTTGAATAGAGGGAAAGTTACGGGCCACTTCAGTAAAACGGATATAGTCATGGGTGTTACTTAAAACATCGTTGGGATTTTTAGGCCCGTTATTCCTCAATTCATCATTGGTGATTAAACGAAACGTGCCATTTTCTCCAAAACGGTTGCCAAAACGTTTCGTGGCTTGTAAATTAATCTCATCGTTACCTGTCATGGCCAAGAGATATCCTACATCACTTAACTCAATATTATTGCTAAGTTCATCACTATAAATGTTGGCATTGATAGCATCAAGGCCCAATTCCTTGGCATTCTCGATATTGAATCTGTTCGTATCTACCAATACCACATGTCTATTGTTTTTATGAAGATATGAAGCTATCAATCTCGAAACTTTAGAGGCACCTACTATAAGAATTCCTTCTGATTTCTTCAAGAAAACACCCAATAACGACGCTACGAAGCGCGCCGTAGTGGCGTTCAACAAAACGGTAACCAGAACTAGGCCAAACACCATCGGAGTAATATACTCGGCACCTGGAACCCCATATTCTACTAGTTCCGTCCCGAATAGGCTTGCAATACCGGCAGCAACAATTCCTCTAGGCCCTACCCAGCTAATGAACACGCGTTCCTTAAAACTCAAGTTACTTCCAATGGTGCTAATAAATACACCTAAAGGCCTTATCAGAAAAATAATAACAGCGAACAAAGCTGCGGTATTCCAGTTCCAAATCAGCATCAGATCTTCTACCCGAATATTTGCAGCAAGTAAAATGAACAAGATAGAAATAAGTAATACACTCAAAGATTCCTTGAAATACAGTAGTTCTTTAAGATTGGGCAGGTCGCTGTTTCCTAAATACATCCCCATAACCACCACGGCCAATAATCCCGATTCATGTGCGAACAAATCACTTACAACAAAAACTAGCAATACCAAAGATAGCGATGCCACATTCAGTAGGTAATGCGGTATTACCTTTCGCTTTACGGCCTGATAGAGGGCAAAACCACCAGCCAATCCAAAGGCAAACCCTACTAATATGATTTTTACAAATTCTACCAGTGCATGCATGGTATAGCTCTTATCTCCGCCTCCTGTATTATGCGCACCACTAGCTGCAGTTTCTGTGGCCACTTCCTCAAGTCCCGTAGGCAGGTTTACGCTAATAAACCCAAACACTAAAACAGCTACCAACGCACCTATAGGGTCTATTAAGAATACCTTCCCATTTCAATACGGCAGCAACATCTTTCCGCAAAGGAATGTTTCGTAAAATAGGGGTGATGACTGTAGGTCCAGTAACGATTACCAATGCTGAGAATAAAAATGAAATTTGCCAATCAAGTCCAAAAAAATATCGTGCTGATACACCAGCGCCAAAAAATGTGATTATGGACCCTAAACTAATCAAATTACCGATAACGCCTTGCAGTTTTTTTACTTCTCCAAGTTTAAGGGTAAGCCCTCCCTCGAACAATATAATACCTATAGCAAGGGATACGAAATAGAATAATCCCTCACCTGGAAAGAACCCTTTTTCATCGTTCCAGATAGGCTGAATCCACTGACTACCGTCCGAAGAGTAGAACGTAGATAACGGACCAACGACCAATCCAATCAATATAAGTGGCAGAATAGCCGGAATTTTAAATTTCCAAGCGCTCCATTGGGCAAATATTCCCAGTATAATGATTCCAGCAAGCTCAATCATGGCAAAATTCCGACTAATGAGTTAGGGGTTAAAGATAGCAAACAATAAATTGTAGCAAACCTTCTTTATAACCATTTTACTGCAATTTGAATATCCCTAAAGAAAAGATAATCAAGATTTATTAATTGGGGTGTTTAATAGGAAAATAGTGTCCTCCAAATGGTTTCAAAATATGTATTAAGTTTCGCACCTAGATTATCGGAGTTGCCATATGGCAACTCTTTCCTTTCAAGAAGAAGGACGAATAAAAGTAATCTGGGTCTGTTTCTCTACATCCTTTATGGGGTCTTTCAATACTTTAGTATAATTACTAAATTAAAAAGAACTGCGGTTAAGCGGTAGAACTGAGTCCTTGATGTGTAATTGAAAAGCAATTCCAGTCAACAGTGATCTAATAATAAATCCCGTTCCAAACTGTTAAAAAACATCAAACAAGCCCGTTTATGCCTATTGGATTTCTTATTTTGCAAAACTTTATCTTGAATTGAATGACGTTATATCCGGTAGAGACTGGTAATTTTAAGTTGGATGGGGGGGCAATGTTCGGAGTGGTACCTAAAACTATTTGGTCTAGAACAAATCCGGCAGATTCCAATAATCTTATTGATATTGCAGCCCGCAGTCTTTTAGTAGAAGACGGCAACCGGCTGACGCTAATTGACACAGGACTGGGCAACAAACAGTCCGACAAGTTCTTTGGCTATTACCACCTATGGGGCAATCATACCTTGGACAACTCGTTGAAAAAACTAGGGTTTCATAGGGATGATATTACAGATGTATTTCTGACCCATCTCCATTTTGACCATTGTGGAGGTTGCATACAATGGAACAAAGACAAAACCGGTTATGAACCGTCCTTCAAGAATGCAAAGTTTTGGACAAACGAAGCTCATTGGAAATGGGCTACTGAACCTAATGCCAGGGAAAAACCATCCTTTTTAAAAGAAAATCTTCTTCCCATGGAGGAAAGTGGTCATCTTAATTTCATAAATCGAACAAGCGAAAATTATTTAAATCAATCGGAACTAGGATTCGGTATTCATTTCGTGGACGGACATACGGAAAAACAGATGCTCCCCCAATTTAAATACAAAGGAAAAACTGTTGTTTTCGTTGCAGATTTGATTCCTACCGTTGGGCACATTCCTTTACCATATATAATGGGGTATGATACACGACCATTGCTTACGTTGGAAGAAAAACTTGTTTTCTTAAATAGAGCTGCGGTCCAAGACTATTACCTTCTTTTTGAACATGATGCACACAACCAATTATGTACGCTCAAACAAACGGAAAAAGGGGTTCGTTTAGATACTGTTTTCACCTTTAATGAAATTTTCAATTAATTATCCATACACATAAATACCATACATTAACCTCAATAAAATTTATATGACAAGTACATTTTCTAGATTCATTTTCAGTTTAACGGTAGCTATATTTCTACTAGGATGCGGTGGTACCGGTGGTTTGATTTTAACCCCTGTAGAAAATATTGATGCCACTCCCCTAAAGGTTAGTGACCTGACCACAAAAGAAAAACAGAATTGGGGACATTTGGATTTGGTTGCCGATACAATTCCAGGCATGAGCGTGGATAAGGCCTATGAAGAAATCATTAAGAATAAAAAAGGCACTAAAGTAATCGTGGCGGTTCTAGATTCCGGTATCGATTTAACCCATGAGGACCTAGATGGAGTTTTATGGACCAACACCGATGAAAAGCCTGGAAATAATAAAGATGATGATGGCAACGGATATGTAGATGATATCCACGGTTATAATTTCCTAGGGGAGTCCTATAATGAACAGTTGGAATATGTACGTATGCTGCGTTTAGGCATTGGAGATCAGGCTACGTTGGCCAAGGCGAAATCCAAATTGGATAGCGAGTACACTAAGGCACAACAAAACAAACAACAATACGAGCAGATTTTACAGGCGGTAAAAAATGCGGATGCCGAGGTGAAAAAACATCTAGGAAAAGATACGTATACCAAAGAGGATGTTGCTTCAATAAAGGCGACCGATGAGGCCATGCAAAGAAATGTGGCGATTCTGACCCAAATGTTCGGGATTAAAGAAACCATTCCAGAGGTATTGGAGGAATTAAATGATGGGGTAAAATACTTTACGGAGCAGCTAAATTATAATCTCAACAAGGATTTTGACGGTAGAAAAGTGGTAGGTGACGATGCCTATGATTGGAATGACAGGGCTTACGGTAATGGCAACCCAAAAAATCGTGTGGATGATGAAAGCCATGGTACGCATGTGGCGGGAATTATTGCTGCTGAGCGTAACAATGGCAAAGGAGCAAACGGAGTTGCCAATAATGTGGCCATTATGAGCATTAGAGCGGTTCCCAACGGAGATGAATACGACAAGGATATTGCACTGGGCATCAGATATGCGACAGATAATGGCGCGAAGGTCATCAACGGAAGTTTTGGAAAATCGTTCTCTCCCAAAGCGGAATGGGTATACGATGCCATTAAATATGCAGCGGAAAAAGATGTGCTCTTCGTACACGCCGCCGGAAATGATGGCGCTAATTTAGATGACCCAACAAACCCTAACTTTCCAAACGACCAAGTGAACAATGGTCCGGAAATCGCCGATAACGTGATCACGGTTGGGGCATTGGGCCCAAATTATGGTTCCGAACTGGTAGCTTCGTACTCCAATTATGGTGATATTAATGTAGATATTTTCGCACCTGGAACGGACATCTATTCTACCTATCCCAATAACGAATATGAATATTCTCCTGGAACTTCCATGGCGGCTCCTGCAGTAGCGGGTGTTGCGGCATTGCTGTTTTCTCAGTATCCAACATTGACTGCTGCACAGGTGAAAAAGATAATCCTAAAATCAGGACTGCCCATAAAAGCAAAAGTAATTTTAGGTGGAGACGCTTCCAAAAGCGCCTCATTAAGCGATATTTCCACTTCCGGAAAAATTGCAAACGCTTATAATGCCCTTATCATGGCATCACAAGTTGCTAATGGCCAGTTACAGTTATAAAATCAATTCTATGAAAAAGAAAATAATAGCGCTTTCATTTTTATTCTTCGCCTGTTACACTATTAGTCTGGTGGCTCAAAACCGAACGTCTTATTGGCAACAGCATGTGGATTACACCATGAATGTTGATATGGATGTTGAAACCTATCAATACACAGGTATGCAAAAACTGGTTTACACCAATAATTCGCCGGATGAACTTAGCCGAGTATATTACCATTTGTACTTCAATGCCTTTCAGCCGGGAAGTGAAATGGATATGAGACTTCAAAATATAGCCGACCCTGACAAACGCATGACTATAGAAGACAAAAAGAGTCGTATTGCAAGTCTAACCGATAGTGAGATTGGGTATTTGCATGTAGAGCAATTGACCCAAGACGGTCAGTCCGTAACCTTTAATGAAGAAGGAACCGTATTGGTGGTTGACTTGGCAAAACCCATTCCACCAGGAGGCAAGACCACCTTTGAAATGAACTTTAAAGGCCAAGTGCCCGTTCAAATCAGAAGGTCAGGGCGTAACAATGCCGATGGGGTAGCCCTCTCCATGAGTCAGTGGTATCCAAAATTGGCGGAATATGATTTTGAAGGCTGGCACGCAGACCCCTACATTGCAAGGGAGTTTCATGGTGTTTGGGGCGATTTTGATGTAAAGCTTACGATTGATAAAAACTATACCGTAGGCGGAACGGGATATTTGCAAAATGCCGATGAGATAGGTCATGGATATGAAAGTCCGGGAACCAACGTGAAAGCCCAAAAAGGCAAAACTTTGACTTGGCACTTTAAAGCGCCTATGGTTCATGATTTTATGTGGGCCGCAGACCCGGAATATGTGCATGACACACTTCAAATGGAGAACGGGGTTACACTTCATTTTCTGTATAAGAATGACGAAAAGTTTAAAGAGAATTGGGAAAGGGTTCAGCCGTTGACAGAGAAGGCAATGGAATTTTTTAATAAAAATATTGGCGAATATCCCTATAAGCAATACTCCGTCATACAAGGTGGCGACGGGGGTATGGAGTATGCTATGGCAACGTTGATTACCGGCGGAGACAAACCCGGAAGTGTTGTAGGTACCATGATCCATGAGTTGGCGCATTCTTGGTTTCAACATGTTCTTGCTACCAATGAAGCCAAGCACGAGTGGATGGACGAAGGGTTTACTTCCTTTATTTCGGCATTGTGCAGCAATGAGATATTGGATAAAAATTTAGAAAACCCATTCGAAAACTCGTATAAAAGCTACTATTATCTTGTAAAATCGGGTCAAGAACAACCTCAGACGACCCATTCTGACCGTTATAATTCCAACATGCCTTACGGTATTGCCGCCTACAGTAAGGGGGCTATCTTTCTATCCCAATTGGGCTATGTAATTGGTCAGGATAAATTGATGGAGACCGTTAGAAAATATTATCAGGATTTTAAGTTTAAGCATCCGGTTCCAAACGACATTAAAAGAACCGCCGAGAAAGTGTCCGGAATAGAGCTGGACTGGTATTTAACGGACTGGACGCAAACCACCAATACTATTGATTATAGTATCGAGAGTGTTACGGCGGAAGGTGAGAAGACCAAAATTTCAATGGAAAGAATCGGGTTAATGCCTATGCCAATAGATATATTGGTCGTTTATAATGATGGAACTCAGGAGACCTTTTACGCTCCGTTGCGAATGATGCGTGGCGAAAAGGAAAATCCCTATCCTGCCATAAAACGGACCGTATTGGAAGATTGGACCTGGGCCAACCCTTCCTATGGTTTTAGTATTGATGTGCCAATAGAAAATATTAAAGGTGTTGTTATTGACCCATCACAATTGATGGCGGATGTAAACCCGGAAAATAATTATTGGTCCGCACAGCCATTACCGAAGAATTAGGGAAATAAGGGATTCCAAATAGAATTTCAAAAAAGCGCTTATGGAATACTCTTTCCCAAAAAAAGAAAAGCTAAAAAGTAAAAAACGGATAGCTCAATTATTTGAAGAAGGCCGTGCGATAACCAATTATCCTATAAAACTGATTTATTTAGAAACCATGGGACAGGCCTCAAAAATACAGGCCGGAGTGGCGGTGCCGAAGAAAAATTTTAAAAGTGCGGTTGCCCGTAACCGGATAAAGCGACTTTTGCGCGAAGCATATCGGTTGAATAAAGCTGTGGTTTTTAACAATACACAGGACGAGTTTGCGTTTCTATTTTTATACCTTGGTAAGGAAAAGCCTACTTTTCTGGAGGTTGAAAGTAAAATGAAGTCTCTTTTACAAAAATTTAATGCCCGTGTTCATGAAAAAACTAGTTAGAAAAAGAGTTGTTGTCCCCGTAATCGCTGTTGTTTTTCTTATAGTTGGAAGCAGTTTCAAAAGCGACTTTTTTGAAATAGCAAAACAGATTGAAATTTTTACTACGTTGTTCAAAGAGCTAAATATGAACTATGTAGATGAGACCAATCCCGCGGAATTAATGGATACGGCCATTAAAAACATGCTGGAAGATTTGGATCCCTATACCAAATTTCTTAACGAACAGGATGTGGAGGCCTACCGGATAAATAATGCAGGGGAATATTCTGGCATTGGTGCTCTAGTGCGTTCGTACAAGGATAAATTGTTGATAGTGGAGCCGCACGAGGGTTATCCTGCGGACAAGGCTGGATTAAAAGCTGGGGATGAAATTATCCAAATCGGTGATATCAAAGTTGCGGATTTTGATGACAATGCAAGTGAACTACTAAAAGGCGCTAATGGAACATCGGTGTCCATTACTTACAAAAGACAGGGCAAAACAAATACCACTACTATTACAAGAGAAGGAATAGAGGTTGATGCCGTTCCTTTTTACAGAATGATAGATGATGTCACCGGCTATATAGTACTTTCTAAATTCAATGCAAAAGCTTCCGATCAAACTAAATCCGCTTTGTTGGATTTAAAAGGGAAGGGTGCGGAGAAAATTATATTGGACCTTAGAGATAATCCAGGAGGGCTTTTATCCGAGGCAATTAATGTAACCAATCTTTTTGTTCCAAAAGGCGAGCTTATCGTTACCACAAAATCCAAGGTAAAGAAATTCAATCGGGAATATAGGACCAACAATCAAGGGGTGGACACGGAAATACCTTTGGTAGTGCTCGTAAACGGCAGCAGTGCTTCCGCCAGTGAAATCGTATCCGGTAGTTTACAGGATTTGGACAGAGCAGTAATCATGGGTGCCAGAAGTTTTGGAAAAGGCCTTGTACAACGTCCTTTAAAACTTACTTATGGGACACAGTTAAAAGTGACCATTTCCAGATATTATACCTCTTCCGGCAGATGCATCCAAGCATTGGATTATTGGAACAGGGACGATAGTGGTAATGCCGTACGGAACACTCAGTTCAATGACTATACGACTAGAAACGGACGTAAAGTTCAGGATGGCGGAGGGGTTTTGCCAGATATAGAAGTAGCTGCTGTTAAAACCAACGACCTTACCATGGCGTTGCTGCAAAACAATGTGATTTTTGACTATGCTACAGAGTATTACTACAAGAATAAACTAGCCGATGTCTCCAATTTTAAGTTTGAAAATTCTGATTTCAATAGCTTCAAAAGCTATGTAAAAGATAGTAATTTCTCCTTTGAGACCAAGGCGGAAAAGGCCATTAAGAATGCTTTGTCCGGTGAGGAAAACGACTTTTTAGGTTCGGATGTGAAAGACAGCTATAAAACGCTTTTGGCCAACATTGAGAAAGGAAAAATCAATGCACTGGACAAATATCAAAGTGAAATCCAAAAAAATCTTGAAGACGAAATTGTAAAGCGATACTTCTATCGTGAAGGCCTTTATGAGTATTATCTGACCAATGACGATGCCATTCTTGCGGCTACGGAACTATTGGGCAATACGAGTAAATACAGCTCCATTTTAAAATAGGTTGACTCTGTTCTGAGTGTTTTTGCTAAAAAAACGGTACTTTATACCTGAATAAGTTTTTTAGTAAAAAGTAAAATGAGTTATTCCGATTTAAAGGATAAAGTTGCCATTGTTACCGGTGCGGGCGAGGGAATTGGGCTGGCCATTTCAGAAATTCTTATGCAAAATGGCTGTTGCGTTGTCATCAACGATATCAATTCTGACCTAGGTGAAACAATAGCAAAGGAGCTAAACCGAAACAATAAAGGAAAATGCTTGTTTGTTGAAGGTGATGCTGGTGAAATTAACATCATTAACAAAATTGTAGATGCCGCCATCACAGAATTCGGAAGGGTGGATTTTGTTATTCCAAATGCTGGTATCACCTTGTTCGGGGATTTTCTAGAGTTTACCCCAGAGTCCTTTCAAAAAGTTATGTCGTTAAATCTTCAGGGGGCTTTTTTCCTTGTACAACGCGTCGCAAAGGAATTCATAGGTCAAGGTAGTGGAGGTAAAGTTGTCCTGATGTCTTCACAAGTCGGTATTCGTGCCTATCGCAATCTAACCGCCTATGCCATGACAAAAGCGGCATTACAGATGATGGCCACCAATCTGGCTTATGAACTGGGCGATTATAAAATAAACATTAACGTAGTTGCTCCTGGTGCCACGCTTACAAAAAGAACGGCTAAAGAGCAACCGGATTATGAAGGTTCTTGGTCCAGGCTAAATCCAAATAATCGTGTGGGGACTCCAGAGGATGTTGCCAAAACATGTCTTTTTTTATTATCGGACGCATCATCCCACATCAATGGACAAACAATTTCCGTTGATGGTGGTTGGACCACCGCGGGAAAATATCCTGAGGATTTATGACCATTTCCTTGCCTTAATCTTTTAAAGACGCTGAAAGCTCAATTTATAAAAATCGGGTTTTGTGATTTTCAATCCGGGATTATACTGTTACCTAAGATTTTTGATTTTTATATTCCTAAAGTCAATTGGCTGTCCTTCGCTTTGTAACGCAATGAAACCTTCTTTCAAAAGCATACCGTCTTTCTTTAGTCCGGGGTCAAAACCTTCTACAACACCTCCCCCTATCTGTGGCTTGGAGTATTCAAGCACTTTTTTTCCATTGATGATGTGTTGTATTAACGAGTCTCCATAAACTATCAATTCCGCTTTTACCCATTGGTCCCCATAATAGGTTTCCGATGAGGAGTTGATACAGTGATTTGGGTCTATCTTACCTTGGTAGACCACATCGGTACCGGGAGAACACATATTTCCGGTTGGTCTGGGTTCGCCCTCTTTTATACCTCCTATAAATTGCATCTCCACAGAAATTGGCCAATTCTGCTCCTTTAAAATAGTTCTGGGGTCCTGGGAATGAAACATGACACCGCTGTTCTTTTCTACAAAGCTTGGAGCCCCGGGGTGCACTTCGCCAATAAATCGATATTCCAATGAAAGATGAAAAGAAGAATATGGGGTATTATAATACAGATGGGCATAACGGTCATTAAAGTCGCCTTTATATTTATCATATCGTACTTTAATAAGTCCGTCCTCCGCTCGGAACGTATCGCCAAAATTATCGCCAACCTCATAATGGTGAATTTTCGTAGTCCATCCATTCAGGTTCTTTCCATTGAAGAGGGGCTTCCAATACCCATCAACTTCCATCCTTTTCTTTGTGCTTCCGCAACTACTCAATACTATTGAAGTGAAAAGAAATAATGCCATTTTTAATCTGAATCTTATGTAAATTTCAATCATGTTCTGATCAGAATTTTGTGTTTGCCTGAAGAAATGATGTGCCAGTTGTAATTTCGGCAGTATCATTAAATATACTTATTAATCCTTACATTTAGCAGTAATCCAAACACCATCCAAACAAGGTTAAAATGAAAAACTATATTATTATCTTTTACATTCTGTTTTTTTCCAATCCCGTTTTTTCCCAAGAAACCAAAAAAGAGGAATCGATAAAGCCCATTCCTGAGGCAAAATCCTTTATCACTTCCCATCAAGGGGTTTTTGGTGGCAAGACCATCAATTATACGGCAACAGCTAAAGAAACCTATTTGATGGACAGTAAAGGAGATTCCGTTGCCTCATTTTGGTCAGTTGCCTATACGCAAAACAACATATTCGAAAGCGCCAAGCGGCCGGTTACTTTCATCTTCAACGGTGGTCCCGGTTCAGCTTCCGTATGGCTGCATATGGGGCTTTTCGGTCCAAAATTGGTTTCCGTAGATTCAGACGCTAAAAAAGATGACGGCGCGGCGCCATTTCCTTTAAAAAATAATGAATATGGTCTTTTGGACCTCACCGACTTAGTTTTTATAGACCCGGTAGGAACGGGATATAGCAGGGTAATTGGAAAAGGAAAGGAAAAAGATTATTGGGGTTTAAAAGAGGATGCAGAATCTGTCACCACCTTTGTTAGAAAGTGGATAACCGATAGCAAAAGGTGGATGTCCCCCAAATATCTTGCAGGAGAAAGTTTTGGTACTACAAGAGCAGCAGCCGTAGCCAAAGAAATGGAGGGCGACGGTCAGAATATGGCGCTAAACGGTTTAATACTAATTTCCCAAGCGTTGGATTATGCAGGTTCAACATCTGATCACTATAATATTACCTCATACCTAACCTACCTCCCAAGCATGGCAGCTACGGCTTGGTACCACAAGAAGGCTGGCCAAGGTAAAAATTTGGTCGAATTTGTTCAGGAAGCTAGGGAGTTTACCTATACCACATATACTCCTGCGCTTTATAAAGGAGACCTGTTGACCAAGGAAGAGAGGGATAAAATCGCGGATAAAATGGTCTATTTTACGGGTCTGGACAAAGACTATATTTTAAAATCAAATCTAAGAGTGCTGGTGCCTCGTTTTCAAAAAAGACTACTATACGATAAGGGGCTCACCATAGGCAGATTGGACGGGCGATTTATGGGAGACGAATCGGACGATGTAGCAGACCGGCCCACTTTAGGAGACCCCGCCAGTTACAATATCGGGGCGGCCTATACGGCAGCGTTGAATCACTATTTCGCATCGGACCTAAAAATAGAAATGGACCGCCCTTATGTAACGTCAAACGATAAAATTGGCCAAAAATGGCGATGGAGAACCGTTCCGGATGGTAGCTATTGGGAACCTACGCCGGTTAATACCGCTGACGATTTGGGCGAGGCAATGCGTAGAAATACCGACCTAAAAGTGCTCGTGGCGAGTGGATACTATGATTTAATAACGCCATTCTTTGACGCGGAATATACGTTCTCCAGAAACGGCATTGTCAGCGACCGAGTGGAAATGACCTATTACGAAGGCGGTCATATGATGTACACGCATCAACCCGATTTGGAAAAATTGGCTAAAGACATAAGAAATTTTTTAATTGAAAATTGATGCGGTCAATTCAATTTATTCCATTGGTCCTTCTCTTTTTTTTCGCTTGTGCGGAAACGGACAAAACCAATACCCATGTTTCAAATGTGCTAAAGGATGAAATCAAAGAGGGAGTGTCCTTGATGGTTTTGGGAACCGCGCAGGATGCAGGTTCACCCCATATTGCCTGTAAAAAAGAATGTTGCTCAGCTATTTTCAACGGTTCCAAAAAACCCAAGGAAGTTGTTTCGTTAGGAGTTATAGATCATACAAATCATAAAAGCTATCTTTTTGAAGCTACTCCAGATATCACCAAACAAGTGAAATATCTAAAAGAGAAGCGGGGAGCGTCCAGTCCAGAATTACCTGATGGAATTTTCTTGACGCACGCCCATATTGGACATTATGCAGGTCTTATGTATTTGGGCAAAGAGGCCACGAATGCCCCTGAAATTCCAGTTTTTGCCATGCCTAAAATGAAAACTTTTTTAGAGCAAAATGGGCCATGGGGCCAACTGGTTCAAAACAGCAATATAAAAATTGAAGCGTTAGAGCATGAAGCTGAAGTAATATTGACAAACCATTTAAAGGTAATTCCGTTCACGGTACCACATAGAGATGAATATTCGGAAACTGTAGGGTACAAAATTATTGGCCCCAATAAAAGTGCACTGTTCATTCCGGATATCAACAAATGGTCCGTTTGGGAAACATCCATAACGGAGCTTATCCATGAAGTAGATTATGCGTTCTTGGATGCCACTTTTTATGATGGAGATGAGATAAACCATCGGGATATTTCGGAAATTCCACATCCTTTTGTGGTAGAAAGCATGGAGCTGTTTTCGAATCTTTCCAAATCGGAAAAGCAAAAAATATATTTCATCCATTTTAACCATACCAACCCTTTATTGAATTCGGAAAGCGAGCAATCCAAAGAAGTTTTAGAAAGCGGATTCCATATTGCACAAATAGGAATGACGTTTCAGCTGTAATTTTGTTGTGGAAACCTCTTTAAAGAAACATATAGAATACTTGCTGTGCGTAAATATTGAGCGTATAAGCCCTGTTTCCGGTGGCGATATTTCCCAGGCCTTTTTGCTGGAGACTGAATCTGAACGTTTTTTCTGTAAAGTCAACCACAATCATAATTCCTATGAAATGTTTTTGGCAGAAAAGGAAGGGTTGGAAGCTATCGCTAGAACCAAAACAATAGCCACACCTAATATCTTGCTATGTGAAAAGTTGGAGAAGGGAGGTTTGTTGCTCATGGAATATGTAGAATCAAAGACGGCTTCTCCCAGTGACAATGAAAAGCTTGGACACCACTTAGCTGCCTTACACCATGTTTCGAATTCCAGTGATTTTGGTTGGGAGAAGGATAATTTTATAGGTAATCTTCAACAGTCAAACAACCATCATTCCAAATGGGCAGAATTTTATGTCCAGGAACGATTACTTCCTCAATTAAAGCGGGCACAAGACTCCAAATTAATCCGCTCCAATGAGGTTCCATCCGAAACACGACTTCTTAAAACCTGCAAGAATCTTTTTCCTGAAGTCAGTCCCTCATTGCTCCATGGGGATTTGTGGGGAGGCAATTATCTGATATCAAAAGAGGGAACTCCCTACCTCATCGATCCCGCAGTTTATTTTGGCCATCATGAAGTTGATATTGCCATGAGTCAGCTTTTCGGTGGTTTTGGCGACCCATTTTTATCAGGCTTATTCGGAGCATTTTCCCTTTCAGCCCCAAGAGCGGGAACGTAGGGATATCTATCAGCTTTACTATTTGCTCGTACACCTAAGTTTATTTGGAAAGTCCTATTACGATTCTGTTTCCATCTATTCTTAAAACGTATTTTTGATTACATTTAGCTAACTTATACAACAAGAAATGCCTGCCAAGAAACTCCTAACATTTTTTATAGCAACCCTATTCATTTCCTCATGTCAAAACTTTGAAGAAAAAAGTACGGTAAACAAAAACCACGTTACATGGTCCTCCTATTTGGGTGACCCTGGCCGCAGTCATTACTCCGCCTTGTCCCAGATAACCAAAGAGAATGTACGGGACTTGAAAGTTGCATGGTCCTATGAAGCCAATGACTGGGGACAAATGCAGATGAATCCCATAGTGGTAGATTCTATGCTATACGGGGTTACGTCCGCTCTTCGGGTAGTTGCACTACATGCCGCAACCGGAAAAGAGATATGGCAATTTGGGGATTCGGTTAAAGTATGGCATTCCACGAGCAGAGGTGTTTCCTATTGGGAAAATGGCACCGACAAACGTATTTTGTGCACCCGTGGTCCAGACCTTTACGCCCTGAACGCGTTAACCGGCGAACCTGTTACCTCCTTTCGGAATAATGGAAAAATAGATCTACGTTCTGGAATGCCTGCCGACGCCAAGGACAAGTTCGTTATCTCCAATACTCCGGGAACCGTTTACAAGGATTTGATCATTATGCCTTTGCGTATTTCCGAAGGTGCAGGAGCCGCACCTGGAGACATTATGGCCTTCAATATACTATCGGGTGAGTTGGAATGGGTGTTCCATACTATTCCGCATCCCGGAGAAACCGGTTTTGAAACATGGGAAGATTCTACGGCCTACAAAAGCCCAATTGTCGGCGCCGCCAATAATTGGGCGGGTATGGCCTTGGATGAGGAAACCGAAATACTTTATGTTCCCACCGGTTCGGCTGCGCCGGATTTTTATGGGGGAAACCGTTTGGGAAGTAATTTATATTCCAATACGCTATTGGCGTTGGATGCCAACACCGGAGAACGGTTGTGGCATTTTCAGTTTACCCATCACGATATATGGGATAGGGACCCTCCTGCACCTCCCAACCTTTTGACGGTTGAAAGAAATGGAGAGAAAATCCCGGCAGTGGCACAGGTAACCAAGCAAGGATATGTATTTGTATTCAATAGGATAACCGGTGAACCGCTTTTTGATATTGAAGAAAGAACGATGCCCCCATCGGTTATGGATGGCGAAAAAGCTTGGCCTACACAGCCAATTCCACTTAAACCAGCACCTTTTGCGCGCATGGCCCATGATTTAACGGAGGATGATGTTAGTCCGTTTGCAGAAAACAAGGAAGCGCTTTTAGCTATTTATAGGGCTTCCGATAAAAGGCAATATGCTCCACCCAGCACTTCCCCCAGCTTTCTATTACCGGGATATGACGGAGCTGCGGAATGGGGAGGGGCCGCTACGGACCCAGATGACGGAGTATTATATGTGAATTCCAACGAAATGGCTTGGAACCTACAATTGGCACCTGCAACCAAAATTGATGACCATACGCCTCTTGGGGAAGCAATCTATCAAAAAAACTGTGTGGCCTGCCATCAAGCAAATAGGGAAGGTATTGCCGCGAGTGGATTTCCATCACTTATAGATTTACAATTACGAAAGGAGAAAACTGAAGTAGCCCAAATCATAACCAACGGGAAGGGAATGATGACGGGATTTCCCCAACTAAAAGAGGAAGAAATGCAAGCACTCTTACGCTTTTTATACAATGAAGAAGTAAAACATACCGTCGCTTCTGAAACTACACAAGGTGAAACCGAAATAGTCCCTTTTAAACATACGGGGTATACCAAGTTTTTAGATAGTAACGGACTTCCAGGAATTAGTCCGCCTTGGGGAACCATGCATGCCATTGATTTAAATACAGGGGATTATAAGTGGTCCATTCCGTTTGGAAACACCCCGGAATTAGGTGAAGAGGGTATTGGAACGGGAACGGAAAATTATGGTGGACCAGTTGTTACTTCCAATGGACTCTTGTTTATAGGAGCCACAAAGGATGGTTGCTTCAGGGCTTTTGACAAAGAAAACGGAACGCTGCTTTGGGAATATGAACTGCCTGCTGCCGCATTCGCAACTCCGGCCATGTACGAGGTAAATGGCAAACAATATATTGCCATTGCTTGTGGAGGGGAGAAATTAGGTACGGAAAAAGGAAATCGGATAATTGCCTTTTCGCTAGACTGATTTTAGAAGACTTACTTATTCTAGCATTTTTTTTGACTAACTTCTCGCGCCGAAAACCTTGCTTTTATTTAGGCAGCCTATTCTTTACTAGACCTATTTGACCCATGTGGTTGGCCTGATGTTCCATAACATGGTACCAAACCCAATGATAGTTTACGCCGTCCTCTATATTGGAAGCAAACCAAACATCATCCTTTGTTTTGAGCCCTTCCAGGGACTTTTGCCTTACATCATCCCAAATTTTCAAATAGTAATTAATTGGTTTTCCTTTTAATTCTTCACGTGAAGCGTCTCCAAGACCGGAAGCAACATCCCATAACTTTGCCTCCTCCGGGGTGAATTGACGGTTTTCCAATGTTTCAACCTGATAATAGGCTTCAGTGGCTACCAAGTGCATTACCAGAGACCCAATGCTATTTGCTTGTTCATCGAATAGGAAATCTGTTTGGGATTGGTCTAAATCTTTTACTTCCTCTGTAATCCTATCTTTTAAGTCTTCCAGCATGTTAACCATTAACCCAATATTTGGGGAATAGCCTTTTGTCGGGTTAATTTCGTATTGGGAAAAGGTGATTGAGGTAATCAGGAGTAGACAAATAGATAATTTAAGTTTCATGATTTTTAGATTGAATGAATTATATGTTTAAAAAAGGGATACCCAGTTTTTTAATGCTTGAACAAAGGGGTCTGTGCCAAATTCATGAGTTCTTTTCCCTTTTCTTTTAGTATTCTTTTCGTTCTCAGATATCTGTTTTTATTTGCTTCGTCAAAATTATCCGCTGTAGGGTCTATACTGCTTATCCGAACCATATCAGAAGCGTGGATGAATTCATTTTCACCGATCCACATACCCACATGAACTACTTTCTCCGCCGTGGAGTCATTTGCTTTTCTTCCAAAAAATAATAAATCGCCACGTTCTAGGTTTTCAAAGTTGCCAACGGAATCCACAGGTTTCCCGGCATGCACCTGTTGCGATGCGTCACGCGGAATCACCATCCCGTTAAGAAAATAAACTGTTTTGGTAAACCCACTACAATCCATTCCTTTGGTAGATGTACCGCCCCATAAATAAGGAACGCCCATAAGCTTCTTTGAAGTTGCTATAAGACTATCGGCATTTATATCCATCTGTTCCAACCAGTTATTATAAGTTGTTGACTCGTTTCTCCTTACGAAAGCAGTCCGCCCGTCCGGAAAGTGGACAATAAAATGCTTTCCGCCGTATTTTATGATTTCCAAGATATTCCCAGCGACCAAATCGGAAATAATCTCTTCTTCATCCTCGCCAGAATATGCATGCCCATATGTGTTTTGATAAATAATCTTATCGGTGCTTTGCCATTGGCTAAAACGTGTAGAATCCATCAGGATAATTCCTCCATCATCCACCCAGGACAAGTATTTATCAGGAGTCTGTATATAGTACCAGCCACCTTCCTTTTTCAAAATCTTTACAGGTGTTCCCAATGTGGCTTGGGTTGCCAATTCTGCCGAATGTTTTGGATTGCTTCTTAAATTGGCAACAGAAATGTTAACAATCGCTTTTGTGCTGTCACCAAGTTCGGCGGCAGGAAGTAGGGTAATGCTATCAACGTATGCAACCTGATTTTGCTCCAAGCGGTCCTTAAGCATTTGTATTCCATCGGGCAGATTGCTTTCCCCTTTAAGAACAAATTCATCGTTGCTTTTGTAATTTTCAATTGCAAAAAGTGCTACTCTTTTATCCGGGGCCACTTCCTGTTTTATGGCATCGATATATTGCTGAACTACATTGTTTTCGTCTTTCTTTTGTTCGCATCCAATTAGAAAAGGAAGGAGTAAAAATAGGGCGGAAACTCTTGAATACATTCGTTCTGTTTTCTGTAAAAATACATAATAACCCATACTTTGGGGCGTATGGACTTGGATCCCAGCACATAATTTAATTAAATTAGCATTTCATGAAAAAACTAAAGGTTTTAGAGCTTTTTGCCGGGGTTGGCGGTTTTCGTTTAGGTTTGGAACAAGCGGGCAACTACGAGGTGGTTTGGAGCAATCAATGGGAGCCAAGTACTAAAATGCAACATGCCTCAAAGGTATATGAGGCCAGGTTCGGTTCTAAAAATCATAGCAACCTCAATATTGAAGAAGTGCCAACATGTGCTATTCCAGATGCAGATGTGTTGGTGGGCGGGTTTCCCTGTCAGGATTATTCCGTAGCCACTACCCTGCAAAACTCAAAAGGGCTGTTGGGTAAAAAAGGGGTGTTATGGTGGAGCATCCATAGGATACTATCGGAAAAAAAGCACCCTCCCAAATATCTAATGTTGGAAAACGTAGATAGATTGTTAAAATCACCGGCATCACAACGAGGAAGGGATTTTGCGTTAATGCTCAAAAGTCTAGATGATTTGGGATACGCAGTAGAATGGCGGGTTATAAATGCCGCGGAATACGGTATGCCACAACGAAGAAGGCGCATTTTCATTCTTGGTTATCATAAATCGACCCGTTTATTTACTTCGTTACAAAAAACGGATAATAACCAGTGGATGATTAATTCAGGTACTATTGCAAAAGCTTTTCCCGTAAACGGGAACCTAACTAATTCTAGAACTTTTGAATTAAGAGAAGATTTGGTAACGCTATCCAAAGACTTCAATAGCGCTAAAAAACTATCGCCATTTGAAAATGCGGGCATATGCGTAGATGGAACGGTGCATACAGGTAAAACAGTTGCCAGCTACGATGGTGAACACACCGTGTTGGCAACTGTACTTCAAGATAAAGCCATTCCGGATGAGTTTTATATCCCGCAAGAAGACTTAGAAAAATGGGGGTATTTAAAGGGCGGCAAAAAGGAAGTTAGAACCGCTAAAAACGGTTTTTCTTATAATTACAGTGAAGGCGCCATGGTGTTTCCAGATGCTTTGGAGAATGCCTCAAGGACCATAATTACGGGCGAAGGTGGTAAGAGTCCTTCTCGGTTCAAGCATGTTGTTCCTTCTTCAAAAGGATTAAGAAGATTGACCCCTGTGGAACTAGAGCGCTTGAATATGTTTCCGGATGACCACACCAAGTTGGAAGGAATTAGCAATACCAAAAGGGCGTTTTTTATGGGTAACGCATTGGTGGTTGGAGTGGTGGAACGTTTAGGGAAATCGCTTTATGAAAAAGCCTAACTCCTCATGTTAAAAAGCAATTTCAGTTCGGATCTAAAAAAAGAGCAAAAACTTTTTCCTTTCCTGGATGCTATTTATACGGATAAATTGAGGCATTATACTTTTAAACGTGTTTCAGATTATAAGGCACAACTCAAGGGTATTGATATTGTTTTTACGCATAACACTACTCGGCAAGATTATCTAATAGATGAAAAGGCACAGTTGGATTACATAAATGATGATTTGCCCACTTTTGCTTTTGAAATCCAGTATGAAAAGAAAGGGCGGCAAAAGGAAGGTTGGCTTTTTGACAATACAAAAGAAACCCATTTTTATTCATTGATTACTGCACTGTTTGAAGATAGTCCGGATACCTTTACTTCTTGCAAAATTACCCTAGTGAACAGAGACAAGTTAATCGCTTTTTTAGCCGCCAAGAAAATCACAAAGGATTTTCTAATGACCAAAATAGAAAAACGTCCCCATAAACATGCTAAGTTGGTTCTTGATCGGTTGAATCCAAAAACGGAGGGCTATCTGTATTTTTCAACTAAAAACAAGGCCGAAAAACCGGTTAATCTCATACTTCGTTTGGAATATTTAATAAGACACGGAATTGCCAAACGTTTGGTTTAGTTAGGAATAGATTTACTCTTAAAACGTTAAGACGTTGTTAATCAACTCCAAAAATTTTGATTTCACCTTTTTTATGTTATCTTATAAGGTATGGTAAAAGTAGAAAAGTCAGATAATAACGAATTTTTAGAGAAGTCAATTCAACATTTAGAAGCTACCGGTTTTGAAAATATCAAAGCGGATATGGAAGGGTATGAAACCCCAAAGTCCTATCTTAGAAAAGGTAGCGACTCCAAAATTACTCCGGACATCGTGGCGATTAAAAACGGACGAAAGTATTTTTTCGATATCAGTTTAAAATCCGAAAAGCCAAGATTGTTAAAAACAAAATGGTTGTTTTTAGATACCCTTAGCAGAATGAACTCTAACCGGTTCAGAATAATTACTACTAGAGGTCACTATAAGTTTACGGATACCATGTTGGAGGATATTAACCTTAGTAATAAGCAGCCCATAAAAATATAATAATCAGCGTTTTATAGACTTAAAAAACCCGCTTTTCAGCGGGTTTTTTAATAATTTCTTACCATTGCAATATGAAGAATACCGTCTTCTAAATATTCCTTTCCTACGGACACAAACCCCAGTTCTTTATAGAATTTATTGAGGTAGGTCTGGGCGGATATTTTAATGGTTTCCTCTTTCAACACGTCTTCAACCACATTAATAGAGGCTTCCATTATTAGAATACCATAACCAAATTTCCTTTCATCTTTGGCAACCACAACCCTACCTATACTTGCTTCTTTAAAATAATCGCCAGGTCTAAAAATTCGTGTATATGCAACTATCCTTCCTTTCTTTTTGCCGATAACGTGTAATGCCTTTTTATCTTTCCCGTCTAAATCTTGGTATACACAATCTTGCTCCACTACAAAGACCTCACTTCTTAATTGCAAAATGGAATAAAGTTCTTCTAAATTTAGTTCCTCAAAAGTTTTAACGATAGTTTTTAGCATCAGTCCTGAACAATTATTTGCTTACTGTCGCATTTTCCGAATTCCGGTTGGATATTTACATGATTTATACCATGATTATGGTATAGTTCTTCTTCAATCTGTTCCAAGATATCGTCAAATTTGGACAATTTAATATCCTCATTAAAATCGATATGTGCTTCTAGATGTACTTCATCCTCATTTAATTGCCAGATATGTACGTGGTGTACATTTTTAATAGGCTCAATCTTTAAAATAGCCTCCACAATTTTTTGTACCTGAATAGTGTTTGGGGTGAAGAGCATCAATACCCGTGTAGCGTCTTTCAATAAATCAAAGCCCATATATACGAGATAGATTGCAATAGCTAACGTTAGCACTGGATCAACCCAGTACATTTGATAAAACTTCATCAACAATCCGCCAATAAGTACGGCAACAGAAGCCATCATATCCGTTAACAAATGTAAGTAGGCAGATTTCATGTTCATATTCGCATTGGCATCCTTCTTTAGCAACAGGACGCTAAAACCATTGGCGGCAATACCAAGCAAGGATAGCCATATAACTAAATCCGATTCTATAACCTCTGGCGAAAAGAAACGTTCTATTGCTTCCTTTATCAATATTATAGCGACTACGATGAGTGTAGATGAATTAACAAAGGCCGCTATTATCTCCGCTCTTTTATAACCGAAAGTCTTATTGGTAGAAGCTTCCTTTTTAGAAAGGACATTTGCAATGTAGCTAACGATTAGGGATAGTACATCACTAAAATTGTGTAGGGCATCTGAAATAAGGGCTAAACTCCCGGATAGTATACCCCCAATTACTTGGGATATGGTAATGAGGATGTTTAGAAAAATGGAGATTATTAGGTTTCTCCCCTCTACTTTTGGATGGGCGTGGCCATGTGAATGATTATGATGATGTCCTTGGCCCATTATTTAAAACGCTATTTACAAGCTATCTTTTCGATACGACGCTCGTGCCTACCACCGGCGAATTCTGTATTTAAAAAAGTAGATACCATATCCAAAGCTTGGGGCAATGCAATATATCTTGCTGGCAAACTTAAAATATTGGCATCGTTATGTTCCCTGGCCAATTCCACTATTTCTTTGGTCCAACATAATGCCGCCCTTACTTTCTGATGTTTGTTCGCGGTCATGGAAGCACCATTTCCACTTCCGCATATTATGATTCCATAATCCACATTGCCATCTTCTACGTCTTGAGCTACTGGATGTACGAAATCTGGATAATCCACACTATCCGAACCATCCGTTCCATGATTTACAACCTCTATTTGCATGGATTTTAACAAACCTATGACCGCAAGCTTATATTCGGTTCCCGCATGGTCATTACCTATAGCTATTTTCATATGAAGGAGTTTTATTTAGGTTCAAATTAACTATTTTAAAGACAGGGAAACTAGTTGTTCATCAAACAAAGGTACGACATCCTATAACTCACCACAAAAAACTAACACTTGACAACATTTATTTAATTTTCATATGAATTAATTGTTCATTAGTATGTTGGTTCTATTTATACATAGCTGAAAAGATGTTTATAAAAAAGAACTCAAAAATTTGCTGATTCTATTTCTTCCCTGCTTTTAAATAATTAACGAAAGCACCTAATTTAACTATTAGAATTAATCACATTTTTAGACCAAATCAATCATACGATAGTTAACATTAATTTTACTTTAACTTATCAAAAAAAACATGTTGAAAACGGTTGTTAACCATCTCTAATAACTCTATCAAAATTCTGATAATCAATTGTATTTAGATTAATTTACTGTCAACAACTTTTAGCATCTAACTAAATCAAGAAAAAAGTAATTTAGTTATCCCTGCTATTAACACACTATCATAATCACCATTTTTATTTAAATCTTTAAAAAGAAAATATAATTATATAATAAATGTTCATAACCTGTATTGTGAATTGCATTACAGCGGTGTAGTTGAAATGGGTAGTGGATTATAATTCGTAATTTTCCACCAAATTAAAATTTTAATGTCGAAAAGAAATAAGAAGGCGAAGAACCATAGAAAGAACGAGATAACAAAAGGAATTTTTACGGTCTTAGAAAAGGAACCTAATAAAAGCTTCAATTATAAACAAATAGCCGCTAAAACAGGTATCTCAGATGCCAATGAAAGAAATCTACTCATTCAACGGCTTAATCAATTAAAGGAAACTAAAAGAATACGGGAAAGCAGTAGGGGTAATTATCAAGTTTTAGAAGATAACAAGACCTATCATGAAGGCACTGTTGATATTACCGGGAAAGGGAATGCCTATATTGTTATCGAGGGAATGGATGATGATGTATTTATTCCATCCAATAAGATAAATAAAGCATTTCATAAAGACAAAGTAGAGGTTTTTATTTATCCGAGAAGAAATGGTAAGAAATTAGAAGGGGAAATCGTAAAAGTATTGGAACGTCACAAGAATACCTTTGTAGGGATTGTTGATATGCAAAAGACCTTTGCTTTTGTGAGACCAACGGACTTTAGAATGTACACGGATATTTTTGTATCCCAGGATAAACTAAAGGATGCAAAGGATGGGGAAAAGGTATTGGTGGAAATTAGTGATTGGCCAGATGATGTAGATTCTCCATTTGGAAGAATCACCGAAGTACTCGGGAAACCAGGTGAACATGATACCGAGATACATTCCATTCTTGCCGAATATGGCCTCCCGTACGAGTTTCCAACGGAGGTACAACACTTTGCAGATGGTTTGGATACGGCAATTAAAATCGAGGAAATTTCCAAAAGAAGGGATATGCGTAATGTGCTGACCTTCACTATTGATCCAAAAGACGCCAAGGATTTTGATGATGCTTTATCCTTTAAGGTTTTGGAGAACGGTAATTATGAGATAGGAATTCATATTGCGGATGTTTCCCATTATTTGGAGGAAAATACAATTTTGGACGATGAAGCCTATGACAGGGCAACATCGGTGTACTTGGTGGATCGCGTAGTTCCAATGCTTCCTGAAGTACTTTCAAATAATGCTTGTTCCCTAAGACCTAATGAGGAAAAATATACGTTCTCCGCTATTTTTGAATTGGATGATAAAGCACAAATCAAGAATCAATGGTTTGGAAGAACGGTCATAAATTCCAACGAGCGTTTTGCTTATGAGGAAGCGCAACATATAATTGAAACCAAAAAAGGTTTTATTCCTAAGGAAGTGTCAATCAGGGAATCGGAATATAGTGTTGATAATGAAATTATAGATGCTACGTTAACAATGGACAGGTTGGCCAAGGTGATGAGAGACAGAAGAATGGATCAAGGTGCTATTTCCTTTGATAAGGTAGAAGTTCGCTTTAATTTGAACGATAAAAATGAACCTACCAGTGTCTATTTCAAAGAGTCAAAGGACGCCAATAAGCTAATTGAAGAGTTTATGCTATTGGCAAACCGAAAAGTTGCTGAGTTCATAGGAAAACAAAAACCTACCAAAACCTTTGTATATAGAGTTCATGATGATCCAGATGAAGAGAAGCTAATGGCATTGAACGGTATTGTATCTAGATTTGGACACAAGCTTAACTTTAAGGATAAAAAATCCATCAGCGCTTCCTTAAACCAACTTCTGGAGGATGTTAAGGGACAAAAGGAGCAGAATTTAGTGGATACGCTTGCTATTAGAAGTATGAGTAAAGCGGTTTATACGGTTGATAATATTGGACACTACGGTCTGGCGTTTGATTATTATACACATTTTACATCTCCGATTAGAAGATATCCCGATGTGATGGTGCATCGTTTGCTTCAACATTATCTGGATGGAGGAAAATCTGTCAAAGCAGAAAAATATCAGGAGAAATGTAAGCATTCCTCAGATATGGAAGGGCTTGCTGCCAGTGCGGAGCGGGATTCCATAAAATATATGCAGATAAAGTTCATGCAGGACCATCAAGATCAAGAGTTTATAGGGGTCATAAGTGGAGTTACAGAATGGGGAATCTATGTGGAGATTATTGAGAATAAATGTGAAGGCATGGTTCGTATCCGTGACATAAAAGGAGATTATTATATCTTTGACGAGAAGCAATATGCCATTGTTGGGGAAAGAACCAAGAAAACCTACCAATTGGGTGATGAAGTCATTGTGATGGTTAAAAACACTGATTTGGTAAAAAGACATTTGGATTTTGCGCTGATAGGCAAAAGGGAATAGGCGTTTTTGGAATGGCTTTTGATTAATCAGGTCGGTTAATAAGTAAAAACCAACGGAATGAAACATAGTATACTATTGTTATTTCTTTGTGGGTTGCAAATTATGGTTGCACAGGATAGTAAGGTTACCCAGAGTTTGGATAAATTCTCTGAACTCAAGGGTTTCGATGGGCTCTCCATAAACCTTATAAAATCAACGGAAAATAAAGCGGTAATCACGGGAGAGAATACGGATAAAGTTGCCATCGTCAATAATGACGGCGTATTGAAAATCCGTATGCAGATAGGTAAGATCTTTAGTGGTTATAAGACTTTTGTAGATATTTATTACACGGATAAACTTGTAGTTATTGATGTTAATGAAGATGCAAGGATAACTGCTGAAGGCGTAATTAAACAGGATGTTCTGGAACTTAAGGCTCAGGAAGGTGGAGAGTTGGTAGTGAATGCTCAAGTGGAACAGATGTTGATTAAATCTGTTTCCGGGGGAGTAATTAAAACTACCGGATTTTCGGACCTTCAGGATGTTCAAATAAACACTGGAGGTGTTTATGAGGGAAAGAACTTTAAGACTAAGTTTTCTACGGTTAATGTCAATGCCGGATCTAGGGCAGAAATCTACGCAACGGAATATGTAAAGGCTGCGGTCAAGGCCGGTGGTGAAGTTCTTGTTCATGGTAATCCTCCTAAACTGGAAGAAAAAACGGTTTTTGGAGGTATAATAAAAAAGGTTTAGATTTTATGCTGGAGGATATACAGGCAGCAATTCCATTAGGTTTTTTATTAAGCTTTATGATTGGTCCTGTATTTTTTGTGCTTTTGCAAACCAGTGCTTTAAAAGGTTTTAGAGCTGCGCTTACGTTCAATGTTGGCGTAATTGTGGCGGATATTATATTTATCCTGGCGGCATATTTCAGTAGTTTTCAATTACTGGAAAATTTAAGCAATCAACCGGGTCTTTATGTTTTCGGGGGTGTTATTTTATTGGTATATGGTTTAACGATTTGCTTCAAAAAGGAAGAAAAAATACCTGCGGAGGAACCTATTAAAACTACTAGAAGTGACTATTTAGGATTATTCGTGAAGGGTTTTCTTTTAAATTTTATCAATATAGGGGTGTTGGTGTTTTGGTTGGGTATTATTATAATTGTAGGCCCTAGCTTGGAGAACGAACCTAACAGAATCTTTGTCTTCTTTAGCACAATGCTATCAGCTTACTTTGTAACCGACATCTTTAAAATACTGTTGGCCAAACAGTTAAAACGGAAATTGACTTATAAACGAATCAGATGGATAAAGAAGATTATCGGTATAATTTTGGTAATCTGTGGATTGGTTTTGATAGTTGAAGGTTTTCTTCCACATGACAAATTCAATATTAAGAAGGGAATAGAGTCAATAGAAAAAATAACGTCTACGCAATAAAAAACCGGCTATTGCCGGTTTTTTTATCAAGTGCCTGTTTATTAATTTTTGTACTTATCGTTGAGGAGTTTAACGATATCATCTGTTAAATCATTTGCGTCTTTACCATAAAGAACACTTCCACCATCTCCCCCACCTAAAATATAACTATAGCCGTTGGCCTTACCGTAAGCTTCAATTTCCTTTTTAACAACTTGTACTACACTGTCCATCTCGGTTTGTCCTTCAGCTTGCAATTGTTGGTCCTCCTGTTGTAGCTGTTGACCCATAATCTGGCCTTTCTGTTGAAATGCAGCATATTCTTCTTGCGCTTTTTGCTGGGATAGACTTTGCGCCCTTGTCTGAAAAGCTTGCGCTTCCATTTGAAAAGCTTGGGAAATACTATCTCTTTTTTTTGTCAAAGCTGCTGCCTTGGTTTGAAACTTTGCTTCAACATCAATTTTTTCTTGGTATTCGTTCATTAGTTTTACGTTATCAACGAAACCTATTTTTTCTTGTTGGCATGAAGCTAAAGCCAACACCATCAATCCTAGGATTATTTTTCTCATTTCTTTTATATTAAAGTTGCGCAAAAGTAACAAAGCTTTTTTAACTGTCATTGGCTTTAGAGTTTTTTTAAACTATGTAGTTATTTCATAACATTATAATTAATTATAGCAAATTGTCTTATCCATAGTTTTTATTTATTGAAATTGAATATGTTTTAAGCCGATTAGAGGCTTATTTGGAATTATGGCTACAGGAACTGTGGCCAGACCGGCAAAAGGGCGCTGTAGGTCTTAAAAATCAATTTTCTGTTTTATTTAAGACATAAATGATGGAGGAGTGCTCCTTTGAAGACATTGCCTTTATGTTTGAAACAAAACCACTGTAAAACGCTTTCAAATAGCTAGTCTTTCCAAATTTATATTTTTCGGATAGTAACGAAACGTAGTAGGCGTCAAAAAGCATGGGTTGGGTATTGGTTACTTTTAATCCGTATTCACTAAACAGTAAAGGAATTGATTTTCTTGAGAAATGCCAAAGATGTCTAGGAACATCAAATGCCGCCCAAAAGGATTTGTATTTTTGCGCATCGTAAGACCTGAAATTGGGCACAGCAATAACTAATGTTCCATTATCCTTTAGAAGGGATGTTATCGTTTTTATTTGCTCGGATAGATTAGGAAGGTGTTCTAATACATGCCACAGTGTAATGACATCAAATTTAGCTTTCCCTAAATCTGTTAAGGAGGTTTCCAATCGAAGTCCTTTTTGAGCAGCTTTTTTTTGAGCTTTAAGGTTGGGTTCAACACCATAGACATTCCAGCCGTTATTCTTAGTTTCAAGAATAAAATCGCCGGTTCCGGCTCCTATGTCAAGTAGGGACTTATCGGAAGTATTAAAGGAGTTGATTAGTTTTAACTTGCGTTTTATACTGTAATTTTTTACGAGTTGATAGATACTGGACAGCAGTCCTGCCCTACTATCAGAATGGGAGATGTAATTATCATTATTGTAATATGGAGCTAAATCTTTTGGTTGTGGATGGGTTACCAACATCTCGTACTCGGAATCATATAAGAGCTCAAATTCCTCTTGAGTATGGAAGTAATCTTTAGTTTTTAAATACGATTTCATTGTAATTTTGAGTACTTAGATATTCCTTTTTAAGGGTGCTAAGATACTTTAATACTGCAGTTCGCGAAAGGGAATTCGTTGTCAAACAATCGGCTTCTTCATCGTTATAAACTTCAATGGCAATATACCAATTTCCTTTTCTTATAATTTCTTCGGTTCCATTGGAAATTATGGGTTCTATATCTTCATTTCCAAGTGCTGCATTAAGAAATACGTCGGCAATAAGAGGGAAAAGATTTAAGTGCTTGTCGGGTATGTCTGTTTCATAGAAGGAAAAAAAGAATTGCTTTTCGTCAATTGTAAATGGAACATTGTCATAAACGTCTTGATTATTTAAGCTGTATTTCGTGTTTATATATGAATAAAATGCGTCTGCCTCTTTTGGATCTTGAAAGATAAACATGTTCCGCTTGGGTAGACTTCGTTTAAACTTTTTACCTTCTACCACTCGGTAGTTATTTACGTTCGGGACAATTCTTAACGGTATGCACGAGGTTATACATAGGAACGATAAAAGTCAGTAATAGGAAGCGGTTCATGTTGGCAAGTTTAGGTTTGAGTGATATCAAAAACTAAGCCAATAGTAACCTTCGAACAAAGACTGTGAGAAGAAAGATTCTGTATTGTTCCACGTGGAACAATTTGGTTTATCTACCTAAAAACACCAAAAGCACACTAATATCACTGGGAGTAACACCACTAATTCTTGAAGCCTGCGATATGGTAACGGGTTGTATAGCCGTTAATTTTTCTCGTGCTTCAAAAGAGAGGGATTTGAGTTTTGAGTAATCAAATGCTTCAGGAATTTTTACAGCTTCTAATCGGTGTAATTTGTCGGCGTTTACCTTTTCCTTTGCTATATAACCAGAATATTTAACCTGGACTTCTGCTTGTTCCAAAACCTCTCTGTCTAAATTGTTTTCGTTAACGTAAGTTGAGACCGCATCCAATTGTAGCATATGGTCCATCGTTACTCTTGGACGGGAAAAGACTTTGAACATTTTATCTGATTGTTTTACGGTAGAGGAATCCACATCTTCTAATATGGGATTGATATCCTCAGGCTGCACACTTGTTTCCTTAAAAAAATTAATAAAATTATCTGATTTTTGAAGCTTCTCTTCCATTCTTTCAAGTCGCTCTTTTTTAGCCAAGCCTATTTCATGGCCCATAGGTGTAAGACGCAAATCGGCGTTGTCCTGGCGAAGTAAAGTTCTATACTCGGCCCTGGAGGTAAACATGCGATAAGGTTCTTCGGTTCCTTTTGTGATTAAATCGTCAATAAGGACTCCAATATAGGCCTCATCTCTTTTAAGAATAAAAGGTTCTTTTTCATTTATTTTTAAATGGGCGTTTATTCCCGCCATCAAACCTTGGGAAGCTGCTTCTTCATAACCGGTGGTGCCATTAATTTGACCGGCAAAGTAAAGATTGTTTACTAGTTTAGTTTCTAACGTGTGCTTTAGTTGGGTGGGGGGAAAATAATCATATTCAATGGCGTATCCTGGTCTAAAAAATTTCACGTTTTCAAAACCAACAACAGAGCGCAAAGCTTTAAATTGAACATCTTCGGGCAGGGAAGTTGAAAATCCGTTTACATAGACTTCAACCGTTTCCCATCCCTCTGGTTCAATAAACATCTGGTGACTATCCTTATCCGCGAACCGATTAATTTTATCCTCAATGGAAGGACAGTATCGTGGACCTATACTTTTAATTCTACCATTAAACATGGGTGACCTATCAAATCCCTCACGCAATAAATCATGTACCAATGCACTGGTATGTGTCATATGACAATCACGTTGCTTTTTAAGAATCGGCGTATCCGTATAGGAAAATTTTTCAGGATTCGCATCTCCCGGTTGAACAATCATTTTGGAATAATCCAAAGATCTTCCATCAACCCTAGGAGGCGTTCCGGTTTTCATCCTTCCGCTTTCAAAACCAAAACCAGTCAACTGCTCCGTTATTCCAGTAGCGGCTTTTTCTCCTGCACGACCTCCGCCAAATTGTTTTTCACCAATATGGATTAGACCGTTTAAAAAAGTACCATTGGTGAGTACAACGGCTTTTCCTTTAATGTCAATTCCCAAGGAAGTTCTTACCCCGATGATTTTATCATTTTCAACCAATAGTCCGGAAACCATTTCCTGATAAAAATCAACATTAGGGGTGCGCTCCAAAGCCAAACGCCATTCCTCGGCGAATCGCATTCTGTCATTCTGCGCACGAGGGCTCCACATAGCAGGCCCCTTGGATTTATTGAGCATTTTAAACTGTATGGCGGACTTGTCCGTAATAATACCACTATAACCACCAAGCGCATCAATCTCCCTAACGATTTGACCTTTAGCAATTCCGCCCATTGCGGGGTTACAGGACATCTGCCCAATAGTTTGCAAATTCATGGTAACCAAAAGGGTTTTGGACCCCATATTGGCCGCTGCCGCTGCCGCTTCCGCACCTGCATGACCGCCACCAACTACTATAACATCATAATTTTCTCCAAACATAATTCTCTATTGTTCCACGTGGAACAGCTTTATTTTTTCTTCTTCTTTTTGACGCATTACTTTAATATGCGACGCTCCTTTATCTTTATAGCCCATCAAATGAAGTATCCCATGTGACATAACGCGAAGCAATTCATTTTCAAATGGTACCTTAAAACTTCTACTGTTCTCAAGTAGTCGATCTATTGAGATATAAATATCACCTGATACCAATTTACCATGCGTATAGTCAAAGGTGATGATATCGGTATAATCATCATGGTTTAAATACTTTTGATTGATTTCTAACAAATAATCATCGTTACAAAAGATATAATTCAACTCTCCACTGTTGTAACCTTCTGATTTACAGATATTTTCAACCCAATTAGCATAATTCTGCTCGTTTTCTAGCTGAAAATCAGTTTCATAATGAAAATTAATCATCGCCTTTGAAGTACTCCTTCACTTTATTTTGAAAATTTTGCCGCAAAGGTAAGGCTTGTCTATTTAAAATCTCTATCTCATTACGATAATTATCTAATAATGAGGGTTTAGTAGTAATCGGGTTGCTAAAATCCTTTTGGTTTGTATTACTCTCGCGCTCAGCTTTCTTTCCTTGTTTTAATGCCGCATTTTCCAACTTTAAAAGCTCATACTGAATGGTATTTGCCTTATTGATTGTGCGCTGGGTAATACCATTTTCCAGCAGGTCGTTTTCAAAATTTTCCATTTGTCGCAGAAGCTTTTCACCAAGTTTACGGTCACCGTCATTCAACATGTTTTCAAGTTGCTTTTCCAATTCTTGACGAATCCGTTGCTGCTGCTGGTAAATCTCATAAATTTCTTGTAGCTCTCCTTCGGATAAACCTTCTTGACCTTCTCCCCCATTACCATTAGAACCGTTTTTCCCATTGGCGCCTTCTCCGTTTTCGCCCCCTTCACCCTGTCCGTTCTCACCTCCTTGTCCCTGCCCATTTTGACCGTCCTGACCTTGTTCTCCTTGACCCTCACCTTTTTGTCCTTCGCCATCTTGTCCGCTTTCCCCTTGTTCCCCTTGTTGTCCTTGACTACCTTGTTGACCTTTGCTACCAGACTGTCCCATTTTTTCTCCTAGCTCACCTTGACTTTTAATAATATCCGGCAACTGAAATCCCCCTTGACTTTTCCCCGAACCCTTGCCCATTTGCATACTTTGGTTCATGTTGTCCATAACGTTTGCCAAAAAATCCGCCAGACTATTGGATGCTGTCAACACATATTTTTGATAGGATATCCCTTGATACATTTGACCATCGGCCATACTTTCCAAAGACTTGTCTATGTTATAGTATACCTCTGTTATTTGTTCATTAACAAATTCAGAAAGTTCCGCCTGCCTTAGTGACAGGGCAAAAAGACTGTCGTCCACATGCTCGAACAAATCCCGTAATTCTTTTTGGTCTCTTACAGTAGCGGAATATTGCGAAATATCCTCTTGCTCCTGGGCGCTTAGCTTGTCAAAAAGATGCTCTTGTTTGAAGGAGAAAATTATAAGGTTGTCCAATATTTGACGGAGCATTTCGGCATCCTCCGCAACCGATGAACCTCCTGCCCCACCAGCGGAAGATGCACTGAGCTCCTCGCTCATTTCCTTCATTTTTTCAGCAGCCGATTTTTGACTTTTTTTAGCCCCCGTTTCGCTTTTTTTCATCTCTTCACTTTGCGCGGATTGCTCGGCATTTTCTTGTTTTTCAAGCTGTTCCAAAGCATTTTCTTGGTCCTCTTTTACACCGTCCTTTTTATTCTCATCGATATTTAAGCCTATTGGCTTTTTCAGCGCAGCATTATCTTTTTGCAGTTCTTCAAGTTCCTCGGAAATGGCATCAAAGTCTTTCTTCAGCTTCTCCTGCTCTTCTTTTGAATAATCCTTACCCACTTGTTGCTCGGACAATTCTTTCTGCTTTTCAGCAAGCTTTTCTAAATCTTTCCCAAGCTGTGCGGCTTTTTCGGTTACATAATAGCGCTTGGTCAACTCCAGCAATTGCTCCAGGCTTCTTTCGGAGTTTTGTTGTTTCTTTCCAAGCTCCTCTAACCGTTTGGTCAATTCCTCCTTGTTTATTTTATCCGCCACTTTATTCAACTCTTCCAACAACTTTTGGTTCTTTTTTGCCTCCATTTCCTGACGCTCCAAACGTTCCTGTAATAATTGGTTAAGCTTATCGTCCTTGTTTCCCTTATTAAGATTGTCTTTTAATTCTTTGCTGAATTTCTGCATCAGCTCTTCTTGGCGCTCCTGTTTTTTCAGAAAATCCTTTACCTGATTTTGATCATTAAAATTTAAGCTGTTCTTTTCTTTCTGTTGATTGCTTAGCTCCTCTAGAAACTCCTTTTGTTCCTTTGCCTTTTCTAAGGAATTATCCAACTCGTTTATCAATTTTTGTTGGGATTCCAAATCTTTATTTTTCAATTGATTGTCATCTAACAATATTTGCGTAAAAACCTGACTCTTTGTGGTTTTTCCATTATGGATACCATCGTTATCGGTCACCAGAAAATAAAACGCATAACTTTTAGAGGCATCCAACTGCAAACCGGAGGGGAAAGTGTAGTAAAATTGACTAAAACTAGTATTGGGAGCGCTTAAACTAACCGTCTTCTTTTCTTTTTCAACCTCCTTCTCAAAATATACCAGATCGATTTTGGCAATGCCATAATCGTCCGTAGCCTCACCAGAGTAATAGGAAACGTTTGGGTCAAGGGAATCCAACGTCTGCTCAACCTTTACCGCTGGGTAGGCATCCTTTACAACGCTAAAGTTATAATCTAATTTTTCGTAGTCCTTGGCATTTTCGTTAGAGGTCGTCAATTCATAGGAAAGGTCAGAATATAAGCGCTTGCTTAAAGTAAACATATCGTCGTCCTTTAGAAAAGACAGAACGGTATCTTTTGTGAACATCCGTATAAGCTCAGTATCCTGTCCTTCAATATTCCACGTCACCTTGGTTCCTTCTGGAATTACCGCATTCCCCGTGCTATTTAATATTTCACTGTTCTTTTTTAGGTAAGCGGGATACTCTAATTTAATGTTAAAGTCAACAATTGCGGGTGCCTTCAGGGCGTTTAGCGAATAATTCTTGGACACGACCTTGTTTGCTCTAAAGTTAAAATCGGCATTTTTTACGGGCGGGGACCAGGTATATTGATACAAACCGTTCTCTTCCTGTAAAAGGATTTCCTTTCCATCCAAAACCATGTAAACACTTTCCGGTCTGACCTCTCCCTTCGTCGTAACCTGGAAAGTAAATGGTTCACTTTCAATAACATTCAATTCCTTGGACAACAGTTCAAAACGGAAGGGCGCAGGCGGTTCATAAGCCAGGTCATAATTTACAACACGGTCATAAGAACCAAAAAACGAGTTCCAATTGCCCGAAATGTATAATAAGCCTACAATTACAATTGGTATAAGGATATATTTGGAATAGCGCAATGCCTCTTTATGGTCAATAGCCTTGGTAAAAGGAATAGGGCTCAATCCTTGTGAGCGCTGCTCTATACTGGCCAAGAGCAGCTCGGACTTCTCTTCGTTTTCCGCCAAATCTAAGAGATTAAGCAACTTATCCCCCACGTTTGGGAAATGCTTGCCAATCATCTGGGCGGCATCCTTTGCGGTAATACCTGTTTTAATCTTAAATAGATAGAAAATAGGGGTAAGTACATAGGTAAACAGTAAGAAAAAAGCGGTGGCTAAGAATAAAAGCAACAGAATAAATCGCCCGGTGGAATTCAACCAAAGAAAGTACTCAATGCCCGTTACCGCTAAAAAAAACAACACTCCCAAAGAGATAAAGAGCAGTCCGCCTTTAATCAGTTTTTGGGTGTAGTGCTTCCGGATAAACTCGTTCAGTTTCTCCAGTATGTTTTGGTATGCACTCAATTTCATCAATATTTAACAGCAAGATAGCTGTAATCCTAAATTTTGATTAGAAAAAATTGTTAAAAGGGGCCGTAAAGTCCTTTTCTCATCAATAATATAACCAAAACTTTGCTTAGAAATTATACGTAAGCGCTTCTTTCTAACCAGTACGTCTTTTTATACCTTTGCGTTATGATGAAAAAAGTCCGCGTTCGTTTTGCCCCTAGTCCTACGGGCCCCTTGCATATTGGCGGTGTTCGCACCGCACTCTTCAATTATTTATTTGCCAAAAAGCATTCCGGGGATTTTATTCTCAGGATAGAAGATACTGACCAAAACAGGTATGTGAATGGAGCGGAAGACTATATTATTGAGGCTTTAAATTGGTGCGGAATTCCTTTTGATGAGGGTCCCGGAAAAGATGGCGGCTTTGGACCTTATAGACAAAGCGAAAGAAAGCATTTATACAAACAATACGCGGATGAGCTGGTACAGAAAGGAAAAGCGTATTACGCTTTTGATACTGCAGATAGGTTGGATTTTCACCGGAAGGATCATGAGGCCAAGGGAAAGACATTCATCTATAATTGGCATAATCGCTTAAAACTGGACAATTCACTGTCCATGATGCCGGAAGAATTGGAAATGCGACTGAATTCCGGTGAAGATTATGTAATCCGATTTTTATCCCCGCCGGATGAAAAACTGCATTTGGAGGATATCATCCGAGGTAAAATGGAAATTGACACCAACGTTTTGGACGACAAGGTGTTGTTCAAGAGTGATGGTATGCCAACCTACCATTTGGCGAATATAATAGATGATCATTTAATGGAAATCACCCATGTGATTCGTGGGGAAGAGTGGTTGCCCTCTCTGGCGCTTCATAAACAATTGTATGATGCTTTGGAATGGAACGCACCGGAATTTGCTCACTTGCCCTTGATTATGAAACCTGTAGGAAAGGGAAAATTGAGCAAACGCGATGGTGAAAAAGGAGGTTTTCCTGTTTTTCCCTTGTCTTGGAATGAATCTATAGGCTATAGGGAATCAGGTTATTTTCCGGAATCAGTGGTCAATTTTTTAGCCATGTTGGGCTGGAATCCGGGCACTGAACAGGAATTATTTACCTTGGAGGAACTAACCGATGCTTTTAGCTTAGAACGCGTAAATAAGTCCGGCGCGCGATTCGACCCAGAAAAAACCAAATGGTACAATCATAACTATTTACAGCAGAAAAGTAATGTTGAATTGGCAAAGTTATTTGTGGAGGACATTTCAAATACGCCAGATGCGCCATTGGAATCTTTTTCTTGGGAATATTACGAAAAGGTTGTTTCCCTAATAAAGGAACGCGCAACTTTTGTCAATGACTTTTGGGATTTGAGTGACTACTTCTTCGTTGCCCCAAAATCGTACAATGAAAAAGCGGTCAGCAAGCAATGGAAGCCTGATACGGCTAACATTTTGGAAGGACTAACCGGTATATTAAGCGACATTTTAGATTTTTCTACGGAGAATACGGAGTCTGTAGTAAAAACGTGGATAACCGAGAATGAACTTTCCTTTGGAAAAGTAATGGCACCTTTGCGTCTTGTTCTGGTGGGTGATATGAAAGGCCCGCATGTTTTTGATATCATGTCGCTTATAGGAAAGGACGAAAGCATAGACCGTATAAAAACCGCAATAAAAAAACTGGATTCTAAGGTCTAAGCCGCGGTTGGACAAGACATTTTAGTATAGGATTATGGTTAAGGCAAAATACTTTTTTGATCTGTCACCTAAAAATATAAAGAGAGCCCATTGACTCATAGATAATAACTATCGGAAGCAGGCTATGATTATAAGACAATTTTAATAAATTTACGTTTCTACGAACTTAAAACACATTTATAATTATGGAAGATAATAATCACGGAGAAGCATGGGACGTTAACGATTCGGCTGCCGCTAATTGCCCTTTTTTAAACGGACAATTAAACCAAGCTGCAGGCGGTGGAACCAGCAATAGGGATTGGTGGCCTAACATGTTAAATTTGAACATCTTAAGGCTTCATTCTAAGAAAGCGGATCCAATGGATGACGATTTCAACTATGCCAAAGAGTTCAAATCCTTGGATTTGGCTGCAGTTAAAAAAGACATTGCTGATTTAATGACGAACAGTCAAGATTGGTGGCCGGCGGATTATGGTCATTATGGACCGTTTTTTATACGTATGGCTTGGCATAGCGCTGGAACATACCGTATTGCAGACGGTCGTGGAGGGGCTAGTTCCGGAAACCAACGTTTTGCGCCATTAAACAGTTGGCCGGATAATGCAAACTTGGACAAGGCAAGATTATTATTATGGCCAATTAAACAGAAATATGGAAAGAAAATTTCTTGGGCGGATTTGATGATTTTGACCGGTAATGTAGCCCACGAAACTATGGGATTACCAATGTTCGGTTTTGCAGGTGGACGTGAAGATATTTGGCAACCGGAAGAAGATATTTATTGGGGTTCGGAAACCGAATGGATGGGCAACAAAAAAAGATATGCGGAAGAGAATGGAGAATTGGAAAATCCTTTAGGTGCAGCGCACATGGGATTGATTTATGTAAATCCGGAAGGACATAATGCAAATCCAGACCCTGTTGAGGCAGCGCACTACATTCGTGATACTTTTGGACGCATGGCGATGAACGATTATGAAACTGTTGCGTTGATTGCCGGTGGACACACCTTTGGAAAAACGCACGGTGCTGCAAATCCGGAAGACTATGTAGATGTTGAACCAGCAGCTGCGGGAATTGAAGCCCAAAGCATGGGGTGGAACAATAAATATAATAGTGGCGTAGGAGCAGATACCATCACCAGTGGTTTAGAGGGTGCTTGGACACAAAGCCCAACAAAGTGGAGCCACAAGTATTTTGAGAACCTATTTGGTTTTGAATGGGAATTAACAAAAAGCCCTGCAGGTGCATGGCAATATAAACCTGTTGGTGATGCGGGCGAGGGAACAGTGCCAGATGCGCATATAGAAGGTAAAACACATCAACCGTTTATGTTGGTAACGGATATGTCCTTGCGGATGGATCCCGCATATGAGAAAATTTCAAGACACTTTTTGGAAAACCCAGAAGAATTTCAGGATGCATATGCTCGTGCATGGTTCAAGTTAACACACCGTGATATGGGGCCTTTGGAAAGATATTTAGGTCCTGAAGTGCCAAAAGAAGAATTGTTATGGCAAGATCCAGTTCCTTCTGTTGACCACGAACTTATCAATGATGCTGATGCATCGGAATTAAAGAAGAATATTTTGGCTTCTGGACTTTCCGTTTCGGAGCTGGTTTCTACTGCATGGGCATCAGCCTCAACCTATAGGGATTCGGATAAACGTGGTGGTGCCAATGGAGCACGCGTTCGTTTGGAGCCGCAGAAAAACTGGAAAGCGAATAATCCCGAGCAATTGGGCAAGGTTTTGGACACACTAGGACGTATTCAAAAGGAATTCAATGAGAATCAGTCCGGTAATAAAAAAGTTTCTATCGCGGACCTGATTGTTTTAGGTGGGTCGGCAGCTATCGAAAAAGCTGCAAAAGAGGCTGGGCAGGACGTTAATGTTCCTTTTAAGCCCGGAAGAACCGATGCCAGTCAAGAAAAGACTGATATTGAAGCTTTTGAAGCATTAGAGCCTCAGGCAGATGGTTTCCGTAATTATACAAAACAGAAATTTTCAGTAAATGCGGAAGAATTGTTGGTGGACAAGGCAAATTTGCTGACACTTACCGCTCCGGAGATGACAGTTTTAGTTGGGGGAATGCGTGTTTTGAACACAAATTTTGACGGTTCTAAACATGGTGTGTTTACGGACAACCCTGGAAAATTGACCAATGATTTCTTTGTAAACTTGTTGAACATGGGAACCACTTGGAAAGCTACGCAAAGCGACGACACCGTATTTGAGGGAAGTAACCGTAAAACAGGTGAAGTAAAATGGACCGGAACCAGGGTAGATTTAATTTTTGGCTCTAATTCCGAACTTCGTGCGTTGGCCGAGGTCTATGGCACGAGCGATTCAAAAGAAAAATTTGTCCGTGATTTTGTAAAGGCATGGACCAAAGTGATGAATCTAGATCGTTTCGATTCTTAGAACTAAACTGAATTCCATTTTAAAAAGCACCAACCTGAATAAGTTGGTGCTTTTTTATTCCTCCGAACCAGGGATGCTATTAAGACTCGACTTGTAACAATTCTTATGAAATAGCGACCAATATGATACAGCCTTTTTGTAACTTCAAACATTAACTTAAACAATAATACTATGGGTGGATTTATTTGGATTCCGATTTTAATTTTTCTTGGTTTATTGCTTTTATCCTTTGTTTTTATTGTAAAACAGCAGACAGCGGCCATTATAGAAACGTTTGGTAAATTTAGCAGTATTAGACAGTCTGGACTGCAGTTTAAGATTCCGTTTGTACAACGTATCGCTGGACGATTAAGTCTTAAAATTCAACAGCTTGATGTTATCATAGAGACAAAAACTTTGGATGATGTTTTTGTGCGTCTTAAGGTATCTGTACAGTATAGAGTGATACAGACGAAGGTCTATGATGCTTTTATAAGCTGGATTATCCACACGAACAGATTACATCTTATGTATTTGATGTGGTACGTGCCGAAGTTCCTAAAATGAAGTTGGACGATGTATTCGTTAAAAAGGATGATATCGCCTTGGCCGTAAAGGCGGAGTTGAACGACGCTATGTCGGATTATGGATTTGACATCATAAAAACCTTGGTTACGGATATAGATCCTGATGCTCAGGTAAAAGCGGCAATGAACCGTATCAACGCCTCCGAACGCGAAAAAATTGCGGCGCAGTTTGAAGGGGACGCTGCCCGTATCCTAATCGTGGAGAAAGCAAAGGCGGAAGCGGAGAGCAAACGTCTTGCAAGGACAGGGAATTGCGGATCAACGCAGGGAAATTGCACGTGGCCTAGAAGAATCCGTAGAAGTGCTTAACAAAGTAGGTATCAACTCTCAGGAAGCGTCCGCATTAATTGTGGTTACGCAACATTACGATACATTACAAAGCATTGGCGAAGAAACCAATACTAATTTCATACTATTACCTAATTCTCCACAGGCGGGTAGCGATATGTTGAACAATATGGTAGCTTCATTTACGGCCAGTAATATGATAGGGGAGTCCATGAAGAAAACGAACGTTAAAAAGGAAGATAAGAAGTAATCTGAACAAAAAATAATTTAAAAAGGCCGATGTATACTACTATATATCGGCCTTTTCTATAAAATTGCAAAAAATAGACCTTTTGGTATAAATTGAAAGTAACGGTCAAACAATAAATTTATCAGATTATGTTCAATCTAATTTTTGCACCAAATCTTAAATGAGGATTCCGGTGCTTACTTAGCTGTTCTGTTGGATTTTTGCCCAAGAATCGCGCAAACCTACGGTGCGATTAAAAACTAATTTTTCGGAACAGGAATCTTTATCCACACAAAAGTACCCTATACGTTGAAATTGAAACCGTTCTTCTATCTGAGCGCTCTTTAAGCTGGGCTCTACATACCCTGTTATAACTTCCAATGAATCAGGATTTACAAACTCCATAAAGTCAATGTCCTTCTGTGTATCGGGACTTTCATGGGTAAACAAGCGATCATAAAGTCTAACCTCAACAGGAATCGCATGTGCTATAGAAACCCAATGCAAGGTCCCCTTTACTCTACGTAGGCTTTCGGGATTTCCACTACCACTCTTGCTTTTTGGGTCATAGCTGCATTGAACCTCAATTATATTCCCATCGGTATCTTTTGTGCAGTTCTCAGCTTTAATAATATATCCGTTTTTAAGACGAACCTCACCACCAAGTTTTAGCCTAAAGAACTTTTTGTTTGCTTCTTCCTTAAAATCGGCCTTTTCAATATACAGTTCCTTGGAGAAGGGAACTTGTCTGTAACCCGCGGATTCATCTTCAGGATTATTTTCTGCTTCCAGCCATTCTTCTTGACCTTCTGGATAATTGGTGATAACTAATTTTAAGGGATTCAAAACGCCCATTACGCGGGGTGTAATTTTATTCAGATGCTCCCGCGCATGAAATTCCAGTAAAGACACATCAATTAAATTATCTCGCTTTGCAATTCCAATGGTATCGGCAAAATTTCGGATAGATTCCGGCGTGTATCCCCTTCTTCGCAATCCGGAAATAGTAGGCATTCTGGGGTCATCCCAATCACTAACTACATTTTGTTCGACCAATTGGGCAAGCTTACGCTTGCTGACTACGGTATGGCTCAAATTACGCCTTGCAAACTCACGTTGTTTGGGACGCACTTTGTTAGGGTCGTATACTTGATCTAAAAACCAATCATAAAGCTCTCTATGCGGTAAGAACTCCAATGTACAAAGGGAGTGCGAAACTTGTTCTATATAATCGCTTTCCCCATGTGTCCAATCGTACATGGGATAAATACACCAATCGGTATTAGTTCTATGATGCGCTCTGTGCAATATTCGGTACATGATTGGATCACGCATTAGCATGTTGGAAGATTGCATATCAATTTTGGCGCGAAGAACGTGGGCACCTTCTTTAAAATCACCATTTTTCATTCCTTCGAACAATTCCAAATTTTCTTCAACGGAACGATTTCTATAGGGACTTTCCGTACCAGGCTCGGTAGGAGTGCCTTTTTGTAATGCCATATCTTCTGAAGATTGGCTATCCACATAGGCCTTACCCTCCATTATTAACATAACCGCCCAGTCATAGAGCTGTTGGAAATAATCTGAAGCATACCGTTCGGTATTCCACTTAAAACCTAACCACTCAACATCCTTTTTTATAGCGTCTACGAACTCTTGCTCTTCTTTGGCCGGGTTTGTATCATCAAACCTTAGATTGACTGGTGCGTTATACCGAAGTCCTAAGCCAAAATTGAGGCAAATGGAACTTGCATGGCCAATATGTAGATATCCATTAGGTTCAGGAGGAAATCTAAAACGTAGCTCCTCTTTGGAATACCCATTTTCTAGGTCTTCCTCAATAATTTGCTCAATAAAATTCAAAGACCTGGATGTCTCGCTCATGTCATTATTTTTCAAGCTACAAAAGTAGCAAAAATGCGGTAATCCTTAGGTTTAAAAAAGGTTCACCATGTATAAAATGCTTTTCACAACAGAAATAAACCACCCTACAACATTAAATTTCCTACGCGCGTTATTAATAACATATTTGTTTTTCGGATACTAGGTTTAAATGAAAGACCTTCAACATTCATAACAAGTAGGGGCCCAAATCTACACATCATTATGAAAAATTATTACACAAAACATTTTTTAACAGTACTCTTTCTAGTGTTCAGCTACCTACAGTTGAGCGCTCAGGCAATTGTTATCAACGCTCCCGAACCGGCGGACAATCCAAATTTAGCTGGTAACAATACTTGGCCATATATCTGTGCAGGTAATGGCGGGTTTAACGAATACTTTGTAAACATTACTTGGGCGGGCACGGCCAATCCAGCAAACGAGTTCATTTTAGAATTATCGGATGCTTCAGGAAGTTTTACCAGTCCCACTACCTTAGCTACAATTACCGATAAAAATTCCACCTCGGATTTTGATGTTGATTTTTCAATACCTACAACCACTAGGGGAGACGGGTTCAAAATGCGTGTAAGAAGTACGGATCCCGTCAAAATTGGAACCGAGTCGCCTGCCTACAGCATGTACTACATGGATGTTACTTCTAACCTTAACATTAGCGAAACCGGTAACGGGGTTCCTCCTGGAACCATATGTAGCACCAATCCAATAACCTTGCAGGTAGACAATATAGCCAATCCAGAAACCTATCAGTATATATGGTATAGGAGCGGAACGCTGCTTACCGGAGAAAGCGGACATACATTAAACGTTACGCAGAGTGGTATGTATAATGCCTTTGTTGATTATGGTCAAAATTGTACCGGTTCGGGTAATACGGATTCCAATATAGTCGATGTGACCATTGGAGCTACCGGCTCGGGAATTGCTTTAAACGCCCCTTCTAAAACTGCCTTATGTAGTACTGATACCGAGACCCTTTCCATTAATACCACCAACCCTGTTTGGAGTTACAAATGGTATAAGGATGGTAATGTTATAGCAGGCGCTATTGCTTCCTCATATATAGTGAATGCATCAAATGCTGGTTTTGAAGGAGATTATGCCGTTGAGATTTCAGGAAGTGGAATTTGCACCGAAAGAACTGAGGCAGTTACCATCACCAATGCGGATGACTTTACGGTAACCAGGAACAACCCCGCAAATGTTGTTGTACTACCAGCACAAGTGCAAACATTAAGTGTGAGTACTACGGCAAACAACCCAGCATACAAATGGTTTAGGAATGGAATTGAAGTTTCTGGCGAAACAAATGCTACATTGGATATTAGCCAAGCCGGAGATTATTACGCCGAGGTTAGTCAGACAGGAGGGTCTTGTGGCAGTTCTGCAAAAATTTCAGAAACTACTACTGCGGTATCACCCGCTTCTTTTGAAATGACGATTGCTTATACCGGCAGCTACACCGATTGTGTAAGTACAGATGCTGCTTTACAAGTTACCCTAATTAATGCTGTTGCTGCCGACGGTACAAAAACTGATGTAACCGCCGCATTGGAAGATTCGTTCTCCTATCAATGGCAAAGAAATGGTGCTGATGTTGCTGGCGCCACAGGAAAGAATATCAGTCTGGCTTCTACAATAGAAAACGGGGATTACCTATTAACTGCTAGTATTGATTCCTATAATGAAACATCCAATACGTTGCCAGTACAATTGTTGACTAGTGAGACTTTGTCAATATCTAGCAACAGTACTATTTATTGTAGTGCTAGTGATATCGTTACAATAACCACTACCACAGACTTGACTTCTGAAAGTTATGAGTGGCAACTAGACGGCGCTGCCGTTAGTACCACGGGTCAGTCATTGGACGTGAACGCAACCGGAACATACCGTTTGGTTTTGGACCGTGATGGTTGTCCTCTAATCTCAAATGAAATTACCGTTTCACCGTTGGATGAGAATTTGATTACGCTGAACCCAACTGGGGAAATAGTAATTCCAGAGGGAACCTCTAGAACGGTAACCGCTAGTGGAGGAACCGCCTACAGATGGATGGATAGTACCAACGCTGAAATGAGCACTTCCGATAGTGTAACCTTTACTGAAGAGGGAACATATACCTTGATTGCCAATATTGATAATTGTGAAATCGTGAGACAGCTAACGGTATCTTATTTGGATACGTTCAAAGTTCCCAACGTAATTACCGTTAACGGGGATGGTATTAACGATCAATGGATAATTCCAAATTCATATTCCAACAAGGCGGAGGTTAACGTAATCATCTACAATGAGAATGGTGAGGAAGTACTTAATGAGTTTGATTATAAAAATAACTGGCCGCAAACGTCGACTGCATTTACCAAACAGAATATGGTATTCTACTATAAGATTAGGAATGCCAGTGAGGTGCTAAAGCAAGGCACTATCACAGTAATACGCTAAAACTACCATGCTAAAGAAAAGTGTTCTATTCTTACTACTGTTTACGCTTGCTGTGCTAAAGCTATCGGCACAAGAGGATAATCCTTTTGTTGCCTATGATGTCCCAGCGCAGAACCTTTTAAAGTATAACAGATTCTTGATTAACCCTACCTTCTCCACGGTACGGGAGGATAAGTCTTACATCAATTTATTGCACCGAAACCAATCGGTACAATTTGATGATAACAATCAGAATTACTTTTTAAGCTATAGTGGGCGTATCAGTGACCGTACCGGTTTGGGATTAAGTTTGTATACCCAGCGTTTAGGTGCATTGAGTAATTATGGAGTACTTGCCAATTATGCCTACGGTGTTAAGTTGAGCGATAAAAGCAACCTGACTTTTGGAGCAAACCTTTCATACTACAATAGCGGTTTTGACCAGAACAGGGCATCTACCGTAGAAGTGGATCCATTATTAGCAGGCTTACAAGACCAGAACTTGTTATCGGTACAACCAGGATTAAACCTTTCTTATGGAAAATTTGATGTTGGTGTTTTTGCTGAAAATCTGTTCGACTATAACTTGAAGACCAGTGAATCGCTCACTGAATTCAAGGACAAAACATTCTCGGGACATTTGCAATATACTCATCAGTTTAAAAATGAAACGGGAGTATTTGAAGAGGGTCGTTTGATGCCGTTGGCAAGAGTAAGAAAGGTTGGCGAAGAGGAAGTTACCCTTGGAGGCAGCTTAATTTTGGACCTCCCTAAGCTGGGGTGGATTCAAGGTGGCTACGATAGTTTTTATGGTGCCGCCGCAGGTATTGGTTTTAATCTCAACAGAAGAATTTCTTTGGGCTATACGATGGAAAAGGGATTGTCTAACAATTTTGACAATTTTGGACTTACCCACGAGATTTCATTTGCTTATTCCTTCTCACCTAACTTGACCGAAGACCGCGTAATGTTGGAAGACGATACGGATGATTTGGTAGAAAACCAATTGGTACCTGATGATATTGCTACCAACGAGGAAATAGAAGAGTTGAAACGTAAGCTTGCCGAAAATGATGCCATAATAGAGGAATTGATGTTTCGCCAGGACTCCTTGGAATCGGGAAGGCAAAAGGACTTGGAGCGTAGGTTTGAGATGGTGATGCGTATGGTACGCAATGAAACCAAAGGAAATAGACCAGATTTAGAACAAAAGGCAGAGGATATATTTAAAGGTAACGATTCGCAGTCTGCGATTGCAACCGCAAAAAACAGAGCGGATGAATCAAGACCTGACGAAATAAATACCAATCGCAATGAAATGGCCAAAGATGCCGTCACGACCAACCAAATCAACAATCCGAAAGCCGTTTCCATAAAAGAGGTGGAGGATGAAGTAGCGGCAAATAGCAGACGTAGCGAACAGGCTAAAGACGCAGTGGCCGTTACCACTAACAACACGAATTCTGATAAGACCACGTCTCCAAGAAATATAGTTCAGGACAAAGTTAAAAGTCGGAAATTCCGGGACCTTCCTGATGTTACGGATGGCTACTACGTTGTTGCCAATGTTTACAAAGGTGGTCAGTATATGGATAAATTCCTGAACAAACTCAATGCTGCTGGTATTGATGCGAACTATGTGGACAATCCCAACAATGGTCTAAAATACGTTTACCTTAAGCGTTACGATAGTTGGGAAGAAGCTGTTGCTGCGCATGAGAGTAATTTTAACGGAGCCTATGATGGTGCTACATGGATAATGAACGTTGAAAACAAATATACCAATGAAGCTTATGCGGCAAACGTTAATAAGCTAAAAGAAAAATCCTCTAAATACGATGCGGACGTTCTCCAAAAGAACGTTGTGGAGCGGGACAAAGTTGCGGCCGTTGAAACAGAACCACAAACCTACAAGATTGACGGTATTGGTTCAGGTTATTACATCATTGCGAATGTTTTCGCCAACCCACGCAATGCGAACCGATTTGTAAAGCTTTTAAACTCATACGGCTTAAGCGCAAGTTATTTTATCAATCCGGAGAACAATTACAGGTACGTCTATCTAAAAAGACATGAATCTTGGAACAATGCGCTGATTTCATACTACTCAAGATTAAATGACGCTTACAATGATAAGATGTGGATTATGAGGGTAAACTCCAATCAAATGGCTTAAATAGCTGTTTTCAAAAAATTCTTCCAGTAATCTAATTTTCTGACATAAGAGTATTAAAAGAGGCAGAAAAACCACCCGTACAGCATGTGGTTCTTATGCCTTTTTTTGCGTTACTAAAATGTGTTTTAACACTGTACCCAAAAAAACCGACCACTCGGTCGGTACTGAAAACATTGGGGGTTCTGAAAAACCTGACTCTTATTAAATGCTGTTTCACAACATAAAAGGGCTATACCACAACATTAAATTTCTCACCTCCCTTGTTCGATTAATATTTGTTGGATAAAGTTCCTAAAATCCGTCTTAAACAGATTAGGGCAAATAGATTTTGGAATGTGCATAAAAAATATCATGACCAACTCAGTTAGAACCACTCTTCCTACCGACCTTAATACTTTGAGTACAATGAATAAACTAATTTTCAAAAAGTGCTTAGTACCCTTATTCTTTTTGTTGATAGCGGGCATATTTTTTACCAATGCCCAGGAATATGTGCCATTTACACCAAGACTAGCAGGAGGCAATATAGAAATTAGGGGTGATATCATTTTCGTTGGAAACAATATTTTGAACAGAGCTACCCAAGCCAACCCAGCACAGGCAAATGACCCATATAATGGAACAGCAAACAATAACTCGCTGTGGATGGAGTATATTGATATAGACAATGACCCTTCAACGTTTAGCTCTAGTAGTGCAGAATTGAATCTTACAGATCCTGACTGTTCCCAGGTAAGATATGCCGGACTTTATTGGGCAGGCACCTACCCTAACGAACGTAGTACGGATGGGGGCGCTCAGTTTAATGGAACGCCTAGATTAGAAACGTGGAATGAAATAAAATTTAGAGTACCTGGCGGAGCATATGTGGATTTGGTAGCCGATAATAATCCAGATCCAGCGGGTCAAGAGGATGACATAATCATGAATGGTTATCAACCACTAAACCCTACCACATTTGCCAAGGATGGCCCTGTAATATGTTATAAAAACATTACAGACTTAGTTCGTTCCAATGCAGACCCCACAGGGGAATATACTGCAGCAAATATAAGAGCCACACGAGGAAGAAGAAATGGTTCTAGTTCTGCCGGGTGGGTAATGGTTATTATCTATGAAAACCCGAACGAGTCAGGAAAGTTTATCTCTACATTTGATGGCTATGCAAGTCTTTCAGGATCAGTAGGCAACGTAGATGTAGATGTTAATGGATTTAGAACACTTCCTGCGCCTTTTCCTGTTAGGGCAAGAATAGGTGTTGGCGCATTAGAAGGGGATCGCGGAATAAGTAACGACCGTTTTTTTATAAGAGCGGATTTGAACTCTGGGTCTTCTTTTACAAACCTCTCAACTGGATTAAACCCTGCCAATAATTTCTTTAATTCTACAATTACCACCAACGGGGCGGAGGTACCCACGCGTACTCCTTATGGAACCAATACCTTGGGAACAGATTTAGACATTTTTAACTTAAACAATCCTGGTGCAAATGTATTACCTAATAGCGAAAGCGGTGCAACATTACGTTTTACATCAACGGGAGATGGCTATGGGCCTTTTCTGGCAACTTTTTCAGTAGAAATTATAGAACCTAACATTGTTCTTGAAAAGAGGGTAGAAGATATTGCGGGCAATGATATTACCGGCTTGGGGGTAAATTTAGGACAAACACTGGATTATGTCCTTTCGTTTAGAAATTTGGGTAATGATGATGCAATTGGATATACCATAAGGGACGTACTACCAGTTAACACCACTTTTTTAAGCGTTGATGTCGATGGAGCTCCCGGAGTTACCCATTCTTTTGACTCAGTTACTAATGAAATTACATTTAACGTACCGGATGATCTTGTGACAATTGGCAGTGCCGTATACAACATTCGCCTTAGGGTTCGGGTGGCAGAGAATTGTTTCGATTTTGTAGATGCCTGTACAGATCTTATTCAAAACTTAGCATACTCAACATATAGAGGGGACATTAATAGCGCTGTTATTACGGACGATCCTAGTGTTTCCGATTTTGATAATTGCGGCTTTGTTACCCCGGGGGCAACCAATTTCTTATTGGATGATCTTTCCGCTTGTAATTTCTCTAGAACCGCCCAACTATGTGGTGATAACGTTGTATTGGATTCAGGAGATGGATTTGATAATTATGTATGGTATCTGGATGTTAATGAAGATGGTTTAATAGATGCTGGAGATGTTAATATAACAGGTCAAGATGGGAATCCAGATAATGACCCAAGTACTATTGTTGTTAGCGAAGTAGGGGTTTATATTGTAGATAAGCAGATTGCTGATCCTTGTAAAGGATTTATGGAAATTATTACTGTGGAACGTTTTGGAACCACCCAAACGAACCCAATAATAGACTTTTTCAATGACAGTAATTCGGATGCCGACCCTACTAATGACATTCAAGGTGAAATCGTTGCCGACTGTGGTGATGGTACCACACTTTTCCCGAAAATATTTCTATGTGGGATAAATGATACGCAATTACTACAGGTTAATATTTCAGATGCGCAAAATCTTTTTTGGGAGCGATTGGATGAATCCAGTTGTACAGTTCAGCCAGAAAACTGTTTGAATAGGAACTTAGGTTGTTCTTGGGATCAAGTCGGTTTAGGAAGTAGTTTTACGGCTACAACGGCAGGAAAATATAGATTGGCCATTACCTATCAAAACGGTTGTGTAAGCCGTTTTTACTTTGATATATTTCAGAACACCTTGGACATTCAGTACAACACGACCAATGTAGTTTGTGAAACTGAGGGTAATATTACCATAACAAATTTAGGATCCGGGTATGGATATCAACTAGTTGACGCAAGCACAGATGCCATAGTATTACCTTTTAGCGCAAATAATGGGCCTAGTTTTGATTTTACAAGCAACGGAGCATTTAGGGTAGAAGTAGTACAACTGGACCCATCAACTGGGAATCCGATTCCGGGCGCATGTATCTTTAGCACACCGGATATAGGAATTCTTGATCGTGATTTACAAGTTGATCCGGTTATTACAGATGCTAATTGCAATAATCTGGGAAGTATCCGCATAAATGCCAACAATGTTCTTCCTAATTACCAATATGAACTCAGATTAGACGACGGAACGCCACCTCCAGCCACTCCAGCTTACCCTGGCCATCCCGGTGGAACACTAGTGGATAGCGAAACAGCTCAGCCTAGTAATACCCATACATTTAGCAACGTTAACCCGGGTAACTATTTTATAGTAACAAGAACTGATGATGATTGTGTGGATGTTCAACCGGTTACAGTGGATAGAATCCCAGACCCTACTTTATCTGGCGTTACCATAGCGGATATTGGCTGTACAGCAGGAAGCATAGAATTGTCCAGAACTGGAGGACAGGGTAACCCGGACTTTTTGTTCGCTATCTGGAGTAAAGATGGCACCATTTTACACAGTCCCGGAGGTAGTCCTACCGAAAGGCAAATTGTGGACAATATTGACCCAAATGCATATCAAGTAGAGACTACTTTCACTTTTGGATGGAGGGATGAAGATGATGATGGAAACGATGAATATTATCCAGGCGAAGATGGTACCTATCAGTTTATTGTTTTGGATGCTAATAACTGTTATGCTATTTCAAGCCCCATTACCATAAACGATAATGGCTCTATCGCTATTGATTCGATTGATGAAGTTGAACCTTCTTGTAGTGGGGATGCAGATGGAGAATTAACCATAAATGTTTCAGGTGGTGTTGCGCCATATCAATATAGTATTGATAATGGAGCCAGTTACCAACCTACCAACAACTTTGTAGGATTAGCAGCTGGAAACTATGACGTAAGAGTTCTGGACAGTAGCGGATGTGACATATCCCAACAATACGTACTTAACCAACCTTTTCCATTAAGCGCGTCTGCAGGTGTATCCAGGGATGCAACATGCGACCCCAACGGTGCAGAAGTACGGATTACTAATGTAGTTGGTGGAAATGCGCCATATGAATATAGTTTTGACGGCGGTAGTACATGGGGAAGTGCTTCAACGGCTCTATTACCACCTGGCGATTACACTGTTTATGTAAGAGATGGCGCCTGTTCGTATCCAATGGATGTAACTGTGGAAGGTCTACCTACACCTCCAAATGTAACGTTAACCCCAGAGGTCTCCTACAATTGTGATGGTACGGGAACAATAACAGCGTCCCCAAGCATAGCAGGGTATGACTATAGGTATGCTATTGACGGCACTTTTAACACTCCGGAAGATAGTAATGTATTTACAAATATAGGACCGGGGACATATACGGTGACAACGTATTATGCTTCACAAACACCTCCTACACCAAGCCTTTTATTAACTGAGGATTTTGGTGTTGGCAACGGAACAATTCCTAGTCCGGATACCATTGGATACGCGTATGAAGATCAAACTACCAGCACTGCTGGGGGAGGTGATGCAAACCAAAATATTAATGATTTTCAATATAGTGTTACCAACCACATAGTAGCTCCTTTTGGACCTTGGGTAAATCCAAATGACCATACGAATCCAGCTGATCCTAACGGTCGTTTTTTAGTTATTAATGTCGGAACTCCTAGCCCTGGTCAAATCATTTACACAAAACCAATTAATGATGTAATTCCAAATAGACCTCTAACAATAAACCTATATATTTTTAATCTACTTAACGGATTAATTGGAAACACTCAGTTAAATCCAGATTTGACAATTGAAATAAGAACTACGGGTGGAGCTATTATTCAATCTATCAGAACGGGACAAATTCCAAAGAACACGGGACCAGATGATTGGGAGTTATTCAGTACAAATCTAGATCCAGGGCCAAACACCAGTTTAGAGTTCGTAATTCGCTCTGAAATTTCGGGGAATAGCGGTAACGACTTGGCATTGGACGATATTGAAATCTTTCAGGTTCCAGAAGTTTGCGAGCTTTTCGTAGAAACACCTGTAACCGTTGAAGCAGGAAGGGTTTTTACAAGCACTTTATTAGGCTCTACTAATGTTTCTTGTAATGGATTATCTGATGGAACAATAACTTTCGAAGTTGAAAATTTTGATTCCGTAGCCGGTTTTGAGTATTCGGAAGATGGCGGAACAACTTGGATAACTTCAACCAGTTCACCAGTAACTACGAATGCTGTTTTTGCCGCCGGAAGCCAAACGGTACAAATACGTAAGGCCAACGAGATAACGTGTACTACATCGGTTACACAAACAATAACCGAACCCACGGTACTCAGTGTAACTTCTTCCGTAACCTCAGCGTTGTCATGTACAAATGATGCTACTATTAGGGCTACTGCTTCCGGCGGAACACCAGGTTATACGTATCAATTGGAGGACGAGAGCGGTGGAATTATTGGACTTTTCGATTTTGCCAACAATGGTAATAATCGTGTTTTTTCCGGCCTTTCAGATGGAACTTATGTGGTTAGGACCAGGGATGCAAATTCCTGTGAAGAGACAGCGGCTCCGTTAACGATCGCACCTTTGAACCCTGTTGCATTTACTGTAACAGAAACAAGTTGTTATTCCGGAGGAAATACGGCCTCAATTCAAGTCGATGTAACGGATGGTAACGGCGGATACCAATTTAGGATTAATGGTGGGCCGTGGTTAACACCTACTCCCTCTACTGCAACAAGCTATACCTTTAATGGACTTTCTAGCAGTACCTATGATATCGATGTAAGGGACCAGTCTGGCTGCCCCATTGCCTTAGCCACTGAAACAGTTACGATTGAAGCACAACTAACGGTATCCGCAACAGGACAAAACATAACTGCCTGTGGAACGGACGCGGCTATCACAATTACGGCCAATGGCGGAGATACAAACTATGTATATTCAATAGTTCCTAGCGGTAACACTCCTGCGGATGCCTCTTTCAGCACTACTAACCCTGTAGGAGGTTTTACACCAGGAAACTATGACGTATATGTTAGAGACAATAATGGAGATGCGATAAGCGGATTTTGTGAAGCAACTTTTCCAATTACCATTACACAAGACGCGCCTTTAAATTTTACAACTACACCAACCGATGTTACATGTTTTGCAGGTTCTGATGGCGCCATTTCAATAGTTTTAAATTCTGGAGGGCAAGCTCCTTTTACCTATAGTATAGATGGGGGTTCTACCTATGTAACGGCAAATAATTTCCCCAACCTTACTGCTGGTTCGTATCCAGTAAGGGTAAGGGATGCAAATTTGTGTGAATCCCCCATACAGAATATTATTGTGAACGAGCCCAGCCAATTAGTGGCGGAAGCTGTTCAAACCCAAGACTATACCTGTACACAACTAGGACAAATCTCTGTGGGCAGTGTTACTCCTACCTCTGGTGGTTCTGGAAACTATCAATACAGTATTAATGGTAGCCCATGGACCGCTAGCACAACAGGTGGGCATGTGTTTACCGATTTGAATGACGGCACGTATTCCATAGGGGTTCGCGATGCCAATGCAACCGGATGTTTCATAACCTTAAATGTTACAATTGACCCGTTGCCTGTGGCTCCCATAGTAGACTATACGGTCGATTATAATTGTGACGGAACTGGAAATGTTACCATCACACCGTTTGATGCTTCTTATGAATATATTTTAGGAGGTGTCTCTCAAGGTCCTGGGGCCGGGTCCGACACTTTTAATAACATAGTGGTCGGCACACATACGTTAAGAGTTACCTATAGCCCGGATTGCCACGTGGATTCAACAGTTATAGTAGCCGATGGAAATGCCTTTGAAGCCTCCATAACTGCATTCGATAATCTAGATTGTAATGGTGATGGTTCAGGGACAATAACTATTGATGCGACTAATTATGGCATTGGGGGTTACGAATACAATGTAAATGGAGGGTCGTTTAACGGGCCTTTTACAACCCCGCAACAGATTATTGGCTTAAATGCCCAAGCCCATACAATTGTAGTTAGGGATGTAAATAACCCTACCGGATGTACAGTGGCCCTAAACCAAACCCTAACAGAACCAGCAGCTCTTGTTGCTTCAGCGAGTGTTTCTCCACAAATCACCTGTAATTCTGGCGCGACAATTACTGCCAGCGCATCTGGTGGTACACCAACCTATACGTATCAATTAGAAGATGATTTAGGAAATATAATAGCAGGGTACGATTTTGTAACGAATGGTAACAATACAGTATTTAGTAATATTACTATTGCAGGAGACTACATTGTACAGGTTCGAGACAGTAACAATTGCCTTGATGCAAGTACGGCAGTAACAGTTGTAAATCCTGATACTATTGTGTTTGATGTTACACCTACCCCTTGCTACACAGGAAATAACGATGGAACAATCGTGGTTAATGTAACAGATGGCAACGGTGGATATCAATTTAGAATAGATGGAGGTCCATGGAGGACTCCAACACCAGTAACAGCAACTACTTTTACATTCCAAGATTTAACAAATGGCACTTATGATATTGAGGTCAGGGACCAATTTGGGTGTCCAGTTGCATCAAATACTCAGACCGTAACGCTTAATCCAAGTTTGAACGCAACGGTTGATGTAGTCGATATCAGTTCTTGTGCAGACGGTAGTATCACCGTTAATGCACTAGGGGGTGATGGGGATTATTCCTATGCCTTTATGCCAACAGGTTCCGCACCAGTATTTGCAGATTTTGGTTTGTCCAATACGTTTACGGTTACTACGGGTAACGATGGGGATTATGACGTATATGTACGGGATAATTTTGCAGTTGCTCCGGATGCTTGCAATTATATGGAAACCGTTACGGTAAATCCAGCGGTGGCCTTGACTTTCACGGCAACACCTACAGATCCGGAATGTTATGAGGGTCCAGGTTCTATTGTAGTTAACATTACTTCTGGCGATGGGCCATACACCATTCAAATTATCGATTTAGATAATGGCGGTATAGCTGACCAGACCAATACGAATGTTGTCAATACAACAAGAACCTATTTCAATCTTGCAGATGGAAATTATACGATAATCGTAACGGATGCCAATGGTTGTGCCGTAACAGAGACACCGGTAGCCATCACTAATCCTGATGAACTTATCGCAGAAATCAGTCCTATTTTACCTCCTGGCTGTGATCCCGATCCTAATTTATATGGATTTGAATTTATTAATTATCCTGCAACATTGGGGACATTAGAGTTTAGTTCCGATGGTGGTGCAACCTGGGGATTATCAGATACTTTTGTGGGGGCGAGCTTTGCTTCTGGGACAGAAGTTTTACCTTCAATAAGGGTACAGGGCACTAATTGCCAGACAGACCTTCCTAGGTATACGATTCCTTATCCTTTAGATGATCTGGATATCACCATTGCAGCAATTATTATAGACTGTAACGACCTACAGGTCACCGTACAAGGTACTGCCGGAGTTTCACCATATGAATATACGTATTCAGAAGACCCGGTTAATTTTGACCCGGCTACTGCAACATGGACGGCAGCAACTCCTGGTAGTCATGTTTTTACAGGTTTGATTCCAGGACGCACCTATGTGTTTTATGTTAGGGATTCCTCTGGACCTCCAGGATGCGTACGTCAAAGTAGTGTGAATGTTAATGATGTGGCACCGCCACCAGTACAAATTGACGCCGTAGCCACACCAACTTGTGACGGCCTTACAAATGGACAAATAACGTATACAGTAACCGAGGATACTCCTGGGGAATTAGGAGGAACTTTTGATTGGGAACTGTTTAGGGTAGGAAGTCCTACACATACGTCTGTGGCCACTGGTACAGTTGCTACATTTACTTCAGGAGATTCATTTGTAGCCCCAACTCCTGCAAGCCTTGGAGCCGGAGATTATTTCGTGGAAATTAGGGGAGCTGCGCCAAATAACTGTATCATAGGCAGCGAAAATGTTGAGATTGAAGTATTAGACCCAATCACCTTTACACCAAATGTATTGGCTGACATTACCTGCGCCGACCCAGGACTGATTGAAATACAGAATCCACAAGGTGGAGGGGGAATCTACACGTATACTTTAAGTAGCACCAATTTCATTGCTCCAATCGTAACTACGAACAATCCTATTGAGGTTCCTATCGCTAATTTGGTAGACCCAACAGCAACACCTTTTAATGTGTTGGTGGAAATAGCGGACCAGTATAATTGTCCAGTTACCAGTTTGCCTTCTCATACGGTTTCTTTGGATATTTCACAGAGCCCGACGATAACCAGTGTAACAACAACAAATTGTGCGACCCCGTTTAGTATTACGGTAAATGCAAGTGGAGGCTTAGCGCCTTATTTGTACTCCATTAATGGAGGCACTACCTACGTAAATAACGGAGGAGTTTTCAATAATGTGCCAGTAGGTTCATATGCTATTTCTATCATTGATGCAAATGGTTGTACCGCTTCGGATACTGCTGAAATTTATCCAACATTACAGGCAAGCGCAGTACAGACTAAACTTTTAGACTGTACGGTATCCCCAAATGCTGAGATTACTATTGCGGCAACTAATGGTTCGGGTTCTTATGATTTTCAGATTACAGGACCGGTAAATCAAGCGAGAACTGCGCTTCCTTCTCCGGCAAATTCCACCGTGTGGAACTTGGCCTCAGTTGCGGGAACCTATACTGTTGAAGTTTTTGACAATAACAGACCAACTTGTCCGGCAAGAAGTTTTGTTATTGAAGTGCCAGCTGAAATTGTACCAGTTATAGATACATTCAGTTCAACTGATGTTACCTGTATTGGGGATTCGGATGGAACTATATCTATTTCGGTAGTAGACAATGCCACTGGACCTTACACTTTTGAGATTACCTCTTTTGACGGTGCTGTCGTAAGTATAAACCCAACTACTACCACGAATACTAGTGCAATATTTACTGGCCTTTCTGCTTCAATAGGAGCTGGATATGTAGTTACGATTACCGGTAATGCTAATAATGGATGTAGCACGGATAGTGCGCCTTTGACTATAGCGGAACCAGCTGTAATTACAGTTACCATGGCTACGCCTGTTGAATTTGGATGTGCCACAGGAAACAATCCGAACAATGCAAGTATTACAGTTCAAAGTGTAAGTGGTGGCTCAAATACGTTTGTACGCTATCAATTCATAAATGACTTAAATCCGGGTACACCTGTACAGGATGGTACGAACCAAACGTTTATTGAGACCAATTTGGCCGGTGGTAATTACACTATCAACGTTTTTGACGACCAAGGATGTGTTGGAACCACAACGGCAAGTATTGCTCCGTTTGATGAACTTCTACCCGCTACAATAACCGTTGACCAAACGATATCGTGTATCAATAGTGGCGAGGATATTACTATTAATGCATTTGGTTCTGTTACAGATTCAAGTACACCTGCAGGTTTGGCAAATTATGAATTTAGGGAATTGCCATCCGGCACTTTTAACCCTACAAATGTCTTTACTAACCTATCTACAGGTACTCATGATTTTGAGGTTAGAAATGTGAACACCAATTGTATAGTCTCCGTCAGTCATACCGTAGGTGAGCCAAACAACTTTGAAATTACGAGCACGACTACAGATGTGGTATGTGATGGCACGGATGGTACGGTTAGTTTTACCATAAACGACACGGTTAATCCTTATGCTGGAGGTTTCTCTTGGCAAATCTATGACTCGCAAGGAACAATTGCAGTCGGGGATGATGTTCTAATTGTTGGGGCAAATGGCACATCTGCCAACGCTGGTCCAACAACACCATTTGCAATAGGTGAAGGGGAGTATCGTGTGGAAATCATTCAGGATTCAAATCCGGATTGTACGGCAAGCGATTTCTTTTCCATTGCTGGACCTAACGGACCAATTATAGGAAATACACAGGTTTCACCAGTTACTTGTGCTACAGATCCTGCTTATAACGATGGTGTTATTGAAATTATTAATGCCCAAGGTGGTTGGGGTGGTTATGAATATTTTGTAGCTCCAGCTTCTGATCCAGTACCAACGGCGGTTACAACTTTTGTAACCAACCCAAGATTTACGGGACTTTTTGGAGCGCCTTCTCCCGCAGGAACAGATTATCAAGTATGGATAAGGGACAGCAGAGGTTGTATGGAGCGATTAACTGATGTTAATTTGATACAACCAGACCCGATAACGGCAGATTTACAAATCAACCAACCCAACTGTACCGATTTTTCAGGCGAGATAGAATTGATTAATGTCTTGGGGGGTCAAGGAAGTAACTATAACTATCAATTGGTGCGAAACGGAATTCCGTTTGGAGCCCCACAAGCGACTAGAGTTTTTAGTGGATTGGGAGCAGGTTCGTATACGGTGGAAATTTCAGACCAATTCAACTGTACGGGAACCACAAGTGCACCGATAACACTTTACGAAGTAATTGCTCCAAGGGCAGATATTGTAAAAACTATTGATTGTAATTCAGGAGGTGAGATTACGGTTACGCAGACAGGAGGTTCAGGCGCATTTGATTATGAGGTTAGGTATCCTGGGACTTTAGCTTCCGACCCTGCCGACGACACCAATAGTACTGGCATATTCACAAGTCTTAGCCTTGTTGGGGATTATGTATTTACCGTAACGGACATGGCTACTGGTCATGAATGTAGTGTTAATGTAACCCAACGATTAGAGGATAGGGTGTTACCAAACATCAGTATTGATGATTTTACGGATGTAACATGTAATGGTGCCAACGACGGAACGATAACTGTTAGTGCCAATCCTGATAATGGAATAGGACCTTACACATTTGAGATTATTTTAGGACCTGGAAGCGGGGCTGTTTTCCCAATTCTTCCAACTAGTAGCACATCTGCTACTGCAGTCTTTACAGGCTTGGAAGGAAGTGTTGCAGGAATTACCTATACCATAAGGGTATCATCGCCTAATGGTTGTACTCAGGATATTACTCAGGTAATTTCACAGCCAAACGTCATTTCAAACTTTACCTTGATTACGGAAGAGTTTGCATGTACAACTGGAAACAATGCCAATACTGCCAGTATTACCGTAGACACATCAACATTGAGCGGTGGTTCCGACACTTTTATTAGATATCTTTTTGTGAATACCACAACTGGTATCACCGTACAGGATGGACCTAATAGCACTTATATAGAAACCGACTACGCCGGTGGAGTTTATGAAATTACAGCGTTTGATGATAATGGTTGTTCAAGTCCGGTGGAAACCGAAACTATAGCATCGTTCATAGAAATCAGTACGCCAACGGTTACAGATACTGCTGATGTCACCTGTAACCCAGGTAATGATGCACAGATTGAGGTTGGTATTACTGTGAACCCAGGAGCAGCAACCCCGAATTTAGAGTATGTGGTGACCGGAATAAATGTTGTGTATAATCAAACAGTTACCTCAACCAATCATTCGGAAACTTTTGGGGGACTAGCAGCAGGAAATTATAGTATTTCCATTACAAACTTGGATACGGGATGTATTATCAATACGGTACATACGGTTGAAGCACCACTTGAAATGGATGTAGTTGCGACCAAACTAACGGATGAGGAGTGTTTGAACAACGGGGTGGATGATGGAAGTTTCGGAGTTACAATCTCGGATTATGTTGGAAATTATTCCTATCAGGTATTTGATGTCAATAACAATCCGATTACAGGACAAAATGGAACAGGGAATACAGGCGTTGCCTTGCCACCGATTACAAATTTACCTGGAGGCACATACTACGTTCGTATTACACAGACGGAAGCACCATTCTGTGTTGAGAATTCCAATGTAATTACTGTTATAGCTCCTGAAGCAGCAATTACCGCTGTCGTCACTCAGCAGGCAAGTGTTAGTTGTTCAAATGACCAAGGAATCTTGCTGGTAAACCCGAGTGGCGGTCAAGGACCTTATACCATTGTTTTGAATAACACAACAACATTACAAAGCTATACGCAAAATAATGTGTCTGCATTTATTTTCAGAAACTTGTCGGCGGGAGATTTTGACATTTTGGTGACAGATGCCTATGGTTGCGATTATACGGATAGCATTACTATAATAAGACCGGATGACATTGTAGCGACGTTAACAGCAAGTACACTTATTTGTTATGGCGATAATGATGCTTCGGTTACCGCCTCTGTAGGGCCAAGAAACGTATCACCTGTATACACATATCAATTAAATGTTTATGCTGATATGACCGCAACGACACCATTACAAACATCGGTTAGACAAGCATCAGATACTTTTGACGGTCTTGGCGCAGGATTTTACAGCGTAACGGTAGCAGACGATAATTTATGTTCAAGCGAAACGAATAGGATTCAAATAACCAATCCGACGGAAGTTTCCGCACAATTAATACGAACAAGCGAATTAACTTGCCAAACAGGTGCTGAATTGGAATTAAGGGCGTTTGGAGGAACTGGTCCGTATACCTATAGTGAGGATGGGGTAAATTTCTTCCCAATGAACGCGGCTAACGGGCCTAACACACACCTATTTACAGGACTAGGTGCAGGAACCTATCGCTATTATATTCAGGATTCATTCAATTGTCAATCCATACTTTCCAACGAGATTGAGGAAGATATAATTGAACCGTTGACTTTGGACGTTGATGAGTCTGCAGCATTCATCAATTGTACTGGGGAAAATACCGCTATTATTTTTGCTGATGCAGATGGTGGCTTAGGAGACTATGAATATTCCCTTTACACGGATGCCTCTTTAAGTGTAGGTTCCAGAATAGCAGGGCCGAATTCAGATGGTATTTTCAGAAATCTTACCGCAGGCGTCTATTTTGTAGAGGTCGTTAGTGGAGATTGTACAACGGCTCCTGAGCGGGTTGAAATTATTCCACCGACCCCATTATCTTACACAGACGAGGTTATAAACGTTACTTGTTCAGGTGAGAATGATGGTAGTATTACGGTTGCCCTTTCTGGAGGAGCCGGAGGATATCAATACTCCATTTCCCCAAACCTAAACCAGTTTGATACTGAAAATACGTTTACAGACTTGGCCCCGGGCAATTACGTTGTAATAGCCCAAGATCAAAATGGATGTTTTGAACGTTTGGAGTATACCATAATAGAACCAGCGGTGATTATGGTTGTTCCAACAGTATTACCGGAAGTTTGTGTAGGAAGTGCTGACGGTTCAATCACACTAGATATTACGGGAGGAACAGCGCCCTACAGTACGGCATTAAATTCTAATAGCGATGCTGATTTTGTTCAAGATAGGTTGGCTTTCAATGGTCTGTCAGGAGGTAACTATTTGGTATTCATTAGAGATGCAAATGGTTGTGAAACAAATGTGGTTGTTGATATTGACCCTGGTGTTAATCTGAACGCAATAATTGAACCTGTTTACGAATGTTCTGGCGACACTCCAGACAACTATGTGAACATTACATTGGAAGATCCAACGGTAATCGGCGATGTTTTATATGCATTGGATTCTACAGACCCTGCTGATATGCAGTTGAATCCTGATTTTAGAAATACTGCACCAGGCTTGCATTATATAGCAATTGCCCACTCAAATGGATGTGTTCAAACATTTGATTTCACGATTGAGGCTTTTGAACCCTTAGCCTTGGTTCTGGAACAAAGAAATCTTAATGAGATTACTGCACTTGCAGAAGGCGGAAGGGAAGGTTACACCTACTATTTTGATGGCAGGGACAATGGAGATGATAATACGTTCTATATTACTAGAACGGACACCTATGAGGTAATTGTTGTTGACGAAAATGGATGTGAGGCCGTAGCCACTATTTTTATGGAATTTATAGACATAGAAATACCTAATTTCTTTACGCCTGATGGTGATGGGCAGAACGATTTCTGGATACCAAGAAACATGGAACAGTTCCCAGAAATACTAATCAAAATATTTGATCGTTATGGTAGAGTGGTATCCGAACAAGCCGTTGATTCTCAGGGCTGGGACGGATTATACAACAGTAGAGAGTTGCCAACCGGAGATTACTGGTACGTAATCCAGTTGAACGGAGCAGAGGATGATCGGGAATTTATAGGCCATTTCACCCTTTATAGATAAAACTTAACCTAAAAACTATGCGTAATAAACTATTGACCTTGGCCTTTTTAATAAGTGCCTTTGCCCTAAAAGGTCAGGAGCTTACCATTCCGCAGCTTTCGCAATATTTGGCGGACAACCCATTCGTGATGTCGCCAACCTACGCGGGAATTGGCGACCATGTAAAAATCAGGATAAACGGCCTTACCCAATGGGTGGGAATTAAGGATGCCCCGGATACGCAATCGTTGGCTGCAGACATGCGGATAGGTGAAAAATCGGGTATAGGGGCGTTGCTTTATAATGATAGTAATGGGGAAACCAAACAACGTGGGGCACGTGTTTCTTTTGCGCACCACCTTACTTTGGATAGGTATGAGGATGAGTTTTTGTCCTTTGGTCTCTCTTATAACTTTAACCAATTTCGAATAGATATTGAGAATTTTGACGCGCTGGATCCCAGCGTTACAGATGATAGGGCAACAACAAACCATAACTTTGATGTGGGGATGCTTTACAGGTATGACAAGTTCTATATCAGTGCCAATGCTTCGAATATATTGAATAAGGACCTCTCTAGATTCAATCCAGTATTTGAACCGAACAGACTACGTAATTACTACGTTTATACAGGGTATAGATACACCAAAAACAGAAGTAGCAATTTGGAGATTGAACCGTCTGTATTTTTTCAACTTTTTGAGAGTGATGGTCGATCGGTTACCGACCTTAACGTAAAGTTCAGGTGGTATGATTTTGAGGATTATTACTATGCCGGTGTTACCTATCGTTTTTTGAACGATCAAATTGGTAATCCACTATACATTGCTCCGATTGCAGGGTTGAAAAAGAGTAATTTCTACTTTGGATATTCCTATCAGATCATTCTAAATGAAATTCTAGGCTACAGTTCAGGTACTCATGTGGTTACTTTGGGTGTAGACCTGTTCCAAGGAATCAGTAATTGTAGGTGTACGTACTAAAATCCCGTTTCTTTATTTTAAGTTTGCCCAAACTTTGATAGTGTCATGGGAACAGTTCGCGTAGAAAACATTAGGGTATATGCCTATCATGGATGTCTGAATGAAGAAACGAGTATAGGAAGTTATTATTCCGTTGATATTTCGGTTAAGGCGGATTTGGCTAAAGCCTCTGTTTCCGACAGATTATCCGAAACTGTGGATTATGTTCACATCAACAGAATTGTAAAGCATGAAATGGCAACGCCATCCAAGCTTTTGGAACATGTGGTCAAAAGAATTAGCGATCGTCTTTTTAAGGAAATTAGTTTGATAGAGAAGACAAAGGTGAGTGTTTCCAAGATAAACCCTCCTATTGGTGGTGACGTAGAAAAGGTTACAGTTTGTCTAAAATTTGATAGATTAAACTAATTAAGTTTTGTTATCGTTCCACATCAATATATCTTTGTAGGGTAAATTATACAAGGCATTGTGGTCGAATTGGATAGACGAGGTCTCGCAAGGACCTTTATGGTGGTTCGAGTCCACCCGATGCCTCAAAAACTTCCCAAGATTATAATGAGGTATTTATTCTTCGGTAACATTTCCTCTAAAGATTAAATTAATTCTTATTTTTGACGTCTTAAATTGGCATCGTGGCCGAGTGGCTAGGCGCAGCTCTGCAAAAGCTTGTACAGCGGTTCGAATCCGCTCGATGCCTCAAAAACCTTCCCTTTCCTGGAAGGTTTTCTTTTTTGGGGGAAGTTACAGCGGTTCCCCCGAGCCTTCGGGGCCCTCGATGCCTCCAAAAACCTTCCTACTCCAGAAAGGTTTTTTTGTTCAGAACTTACGGGATTCCCATAACCCTTCAAAACTCCTAAAAAACCAAATACTTTACCCTTGAAGCAGAAAAACTAAAAAAATAGCAGGGATAAAATATACGGCTATGGTCTTGGCCCCTTCATAATCTTTGGCCATACGCTGCCCAAAAAGTAACATCAACAACGCAATACAAGAGAGTATTGCACCATAAAATGCTATTGCCGTAGTACCTACCACAACAAGTTGATAAAGACCTATTAAACAAAGCAACCCCGAAACAACTTCTACCAAAAGCACTGTAACCAGTAAAATGGGGACTAAATTTTTTAATGGAGTTTCAGCAAAATGACCTTTAAGCCAGGATAGATTTCCTTGCCAATCATACACCTTGTCGATACCGCTTTGAAGAAATGTTATGATTAGGAACAGTAGAAGTAGAATTTCGGTGGCGTTTGCTAAGAGGTTTTCCATTTTGAGATATTTTTCAAAAGTTTGGTTAGTGATTTTAACATGTTTTTCTGTTCCTAACGGTATTGTGGTATGCCCCTATTCCGTTGTAATGACCGTTGTTTTCCTATGAAGGAGTCGGGTTAATTTAATGGAAAGATCTGTAAAAATTATTTTGGCATTCCCATTACGTTCCACATGATAGATTGCAAGTTCCAACTCCTCCGTGATGTCCATAATATTATTTTCATGGATAAAAGGGGCGAATTTCTTTAGTTGAAAACCATCGGTATGGATCTTCATATAGGCCAGTTCTTCAGCACCATAATTAATAAGCAACGCCTGTCTCATGACCAAGATGCAATAATCCAAGAATTTCTTTTGGGTTTCCCTGCCTGTTTTTGCCAGTTCTTCGCTCCAAAGAATCAATTCATGAATTGCTCCCTTATTTCCCTTTGCCTTAAAAGCACTACGAACCCATTGCACGAACCATTTTTCAAAGACCAAGTCCTCGGAATCGTTATTGAGCAGATCAAGGGCTTTGTTATAATTCCCATTCGCCTCATGGGCAATGCGTTGCGCCTCCTGTTTGGAGCCACCTTTTTTAAGCAATGCTTCTACGATAGCATCTTCAGCTAAAGGAGGAAAATACAAGATTTGACACCTGGACCTGATCGTTTGTATAATTTGCTCCTCATCTTCGCAGAGAAGAAGAAACACAGTTTTTTCTGGAGGCTCCTCGATCAGCTTTAAAAGTTTATTGGCTGCTGAGGTATTCATCTTTTCGGCCATCCATATCAACATCACCTTATAACCTCCTTCATAGGACTTTAGGGAGAGTTTTTTAACCACGTCCAAAGCTTCATCAACTCCTATCTGGCCTTGTTTTTTTTCTATTTCGATAAGTCGATACCAATCGAACAGGTTTCCGTAAGGTTGTTCCCTCATAAATTGTCTCCATTCTTGGATATAATGGTCACTTACAGCATGGGACTTTACTTTGTCCGAATTGGAAACGGGGAAGGCAAAATGAACATCTGGATGCGAAAAGGAATTGAACTTAAGATTACATGCACCGTTCCCGTTATTGTTTTCACCTTCCGTGTTGTTGCAGATTATGTATTGGGCATAGGCCAAGGCCATCGGTAATAGCCCACAACCTTCGGGCCCTACGAATAATTGTGCATGGGGTATTCTACCGGCATCCGCACTGGAAGCCAAATGGTTTTTAATGTGTGAAAGTCCTAGGACATCTTGGAATAACATAGGACCAAATATAGTTGTTTTTAGGCCATTTATGAATTGGATTGGGATTCATAAATTAACGTCTGGACTTTTTTATCACAACTCTTTTAATCTTTACATTTGCAAGGGATAAAAGTAAAAAAGGATGAAAACACTGGATGATTTTAATTTTGAAAATAAAAAGGCTTTAATACGTGTGGACTTTAATGTTCCCTTAAACGAGGAGTTTGAGGTAACGGACACGAATAGAATTGAAGCCGCCAAACCAACTATTATAAAAGTTTTGGAAGATGGCGGAAGTGCCGTGTTAATGAGTCATTTGGGAAGACCAAAGGGCGAAAGAAATCCAGATTTATCGTTGGAACATATATGCGCCACCGTTTCTGATGTAATTGGGGTATCTGTAAAGTTCGTAGGTGATTGTGTTGGTGAAGAAGCGGAGAAAGCCGTTGCGGAACTACAGGATGGGGAAGTCTTATTGCTGGAAAACCTTAGATACCATGCCGAAGAGGAGAAAGGTGATGAAGAGTTTGCACAAAAGCTTTCCAAACTTGGCGATGTTTATGTAAACGATGCATTTGGAACGGCTCACAGGGCCCATGCCTCAACTACAATTGTGGCAAAATACTTTCCAGGCGCTAAATGTTTTGGCTACCTCTTGGCAAAGGAGATTGATGCTATCGAAAAGGTAATGAGAACTGGCGAAAAACCCGTGCTTGCCATATTGGGAGGCGCAAAAGTATCCTCTAAAATTACGATTATAGAGAATATTCTGGATAAGGTTGATGATTTGATCATTGGAGGGGGAATGACCTATACCTTTGTTAAGGCGAAAGGAGGCAAGGTGGGAGATTCCATCTGCGAAGACGACAAAATGGACTTGGCCATGGAGATATTAAAGCAGGCAAAGGAAAAAGGGGTAAATGTTCATATACCCGTGGATGTGCTGGCTGCCGACGACTTCAACAATAAAGCAAACACGAAGGTTGTTGACGTGGATAAAATCCCTGATGGCTGGCAAGGATTGGATGCCGGTCCAAAAACATTGGAAAACTTTAAAAAGGTAATCTTAAATGCGAAAACCATTCTATGGAACGGGCCTGTTGGTGTATTTGAAATGGAAAACTTCGCCAAAGGAACCATTGCAGTAGGGAATTATATAGATCAGGCCACTAAAAACGGCGCATTTTCCTTAGTGGGCGGCGGGGATTCCGTAGCTGCGGTAAAGCAATTTGGCTTTGAGGACAAGGTAAGTTACGTGTCTACCGGAGGAGGCGCCATGTTGGAAAGCCTAGAAGGCAAAACCTTACCGGGAATTGCCGCAATATTAGCGTAGTAAGGGCGTTATCGATAAAAGGGGTTATCGACTTTTTATGCATTTTAAGAGATTTAATTTTATTCTCACAAAAAAATGTACGATTTTCGTTGGTCCCACTTTGAAATACCTTCTATGAACAAGCTAAACCCATTCCGTCTTTATTTATTGGTACTTTTCTTAGTGCCGTTTTGTGCATTAGCGCAGCAAAAAGATACCACATCCATTAAAAAGCAAGCAATCCGGGTGGTAACCAAAATGGAGTTGGATACCTTGATATTGGACGAGCAGACAGTGGAACAAATGGGAGAATTGGAATCTCCCAATGAGATAGCGGATGCCGGCATATTGCTATCCAAATCGGAAAGTTCAAATTCTTATAACCTGAAAGATAATACGCTTGCTGCAAGATATGACAGCTTGTGGATGAAGGAACTCAGGGATGCTGCACCTCTTTTTGACGAGATTTATGAAGAAGTCGTTAATCTTAAAACCTCAGGTCCCGATTCACTGGAAGTATTTCAGTTAGACCTGAACACGGATACGTTAAAGTTACGGTTGGAAAGATTGAACCAAAAGACACCTTTTAACGTCGCATATAATAGCTCCTTGGAAAATGTAATTAGGTCCTTTCTAACAAGAAAGCGAGATTTGATGGAGCGTATGTTGACGGTGAGCCAGTTTTATTTTCCCTTGTTCGAACAGGAATTGGACAACCACGATATTCCGCTAGAGATGAAATATCTTTCTATAGTGGAATCCGCTCTGAATCCCAAGGCAAGGTCGCGGGTAGGAGCTACCGGATTGTGGCAATTCATGTATGGCACAGGCCGAGAAATGAAGTTGGACATTACCAGTTATGTTGACGAAAGGAGCGACCCCTTAAAATCTACGGCGGCCGCTTGTAAGTATTTAAACAGATTGTACAGCATTTATGAGGATTGGGATTTGGCCTTGGCGGCCTACAATTCCGGCCCTGGAAATGTAAACAAAGCCATACGGAGGTCTGGCGGATATAAAAACTATTGGAACATTAGAAGAAATTTACCCAGGGAAACGGCGGGCTATGTTCCGGCGTTCCTTGCGACCATGTATATTTTTGAATATGCGGAGGAACATGGGTTAAAAGCCAAAAGGGCGGCAAGGGCTTATTTTGAAACCGATACGGTTCACATTAAAAGCCTAATCACTTTTGACCAGATCTCGGAACTTACCGGGATAGATAAAGAGGAATTGGAATTGTTAAATCCTTCCTATAAGCTAAATGCCATTCCTCACGTAAAGGGTAAAACGCATGTGTTGCGATTGCCCGTTTCTTTAATGGGAAAATTTGTACAGAATGAAGAGGCAATTTATGCCCATGTAGAAAAGGAACTTAAAAGCAAGGAAAGCCCGTTACCACAATTGGTGCAACAAGCGGAACAAGATAGAATTCGTTATAAGGTACGCAGTGGGGATTATTTAGGTAAAATTGCGGAACGCTATGGAGTTGGTGTGAGCCAAATTAAAAGCTGGAACGGCCTTAGAAGCAATAATTTGAATATTGGCCAGCGGTTAACAATTTATCCGAGAAAAAATATAACTTCATCAGTAAAACCTAAGGATACACCAGCAAGGACGGCGGTTACGGGAAATGAAAAAGTTCACGAAGTACGCAGTGGCGATTCACTTTGGACAATTTCCAGAAAATATCCTGGAATTAGTATTGAAAATTTGCGAAAATGGAACGGTATTAGTGGTAACAATCTAAAACCGGGCACAAAACTTAAATTGTGCGATTGTTCATCGTAAATTAGGAATACAAAATGAAAAAATCAGTAACACTAGCCTTATCCTTTCTATTCTCCCTACTTATTATTTCCTGCGGAGAAACTACAAAACAAGATTATCTACCGGAATCCATTGGTGCGGTTAATACGCTGACCGTTGTAATTGACAATGAACTTTGGAAAGGTGAAGTTGGAGATGAGATACGCGAGGGTTTTGCAGCTCCCGTTTTAGGCCTCACTTGGGACGAAGCGTTGTTCAGTATCACCCAGATACCACCCCAGATATTTTCTGGAGCGGTCCGCAATACGAGATCCGTGCTTTATGTTATGGAGGATTCTGTAAACGTAGCCCATATGAAATCCAATATGTACGCCAAGCCTCAAAAAGTTGGTGTCATAAAAGGCCGAAACAAAGCGGAAATCATTGAAAACCTTGAAGCTAAAAAAGAAGAATTTGTTTCCGTGTTCAGGGCCACTGAACTGGAAGAGGCGCAAAAGCGTTTTTTAAAGTCGCTTAACAAGGAAAAGGCTTTGGAACAACATTTGGGAATTTCGATGGATATACCCTCTGTATATAAAGTTGGGAGGGAAGAAGATAATTTTGTTTGGCTAGATCGCCAAATACAAACGGGAACAATGAATATTATAGCCTACAGCGTTCCTTGGGATACTTTTAAAAGCGACTCTACTTTTGTGGAGGACATTGTTAAGATGAGAGACTCGATAGGTAAGCTTTTTATACCTGGTGAAGAAGTTCCCGGTAAGGAAAATTATATGGTAACCGAAAGGGCATTTTCCCCTTATGTCTTTCCTGCGGAAGTTTCTGGAAGAAAGGCGGCAGAGGCTAGGGGCATCTGGGAAATGTCCGGATATCCTATGGCAGGTCCGTTTTTAACCTATATCATTAATGACAAGCCCAACAACCGTAAGTTAATATTGGAAGGCTTTACTTTTGCACCCGCCACTAAGAAAAGAGATTATATGTTTGAACTGGAAGCTATTCTTAAAACGGTGCGTTTTGATGAGAATTGACCTTTAAGAATAAATATAAATACTAAAAAAAAGGGCCTGAGATATTTCTCAGGCCCTTTTTTTTAGTATTTATATTTTGATAGTTAGAAGTTTCCGAAAGAGAATCCTGTGGAAACCCTAAATGCAAAAGCATAGATGGTAACTGCAATTAGAAAAAAACAAATCCAAGAGAAAATCTTAAAGTAATTTTCTAAAATTATATTCCTCCAGTTTCTAAAAGCTTCTAAATAAATCTCCTTAATAAGTAAAAATTTCGTCATACCTAATCATTTAAAATGTTCGTTCCGGACAAATATCGTGTTAGGTAAGCGTACTATTAAATTGTTTAGATGAACGGGGGATTTATGCTACGAAAAGAATCAGATATTTTATGTGATCGATGACATGCAAAATTATGCGATGTTTGAGCGCGCTAGTAAAAAATCCGAAGTGTTTTTGATACAATAGGACATTAATTAGACTCGGCCTTCTTGGAATATCTATATATAAAGAAATAAAAAAGCCTCCAATACTTGACTATTGGAGGCTTTTTACTATGTATCCTTTGTTTCTTACATATTCACTATTATAAATTCTGATCTACGGTTCAGATAGTGCTTCTGTTCCGTACAAGGAACCCTTCCATTACACTCGTTTAAGAGTTGCTCCTCACCATACCCTATTGCGCTTTCTATACGTGACGCATCAATTCCTTTGGAGATAATGTACTCCCTAGTGGATTTAGCACGTTTATCGGATAGGTATTTGTTATAGACCGCGCTACCCCTGGAGTCCGTGTGGGACTCAATCTTAATAACCATATCCGGATATTCTTTCATTACGGAGACTAGCTTGTTAAGTTCCTCTCCTGCATCCTTTCTAATGTAGGATTTATCAAAGTCAAAATGAATCATCTCGGTTTTCAACTTACGAATGCCATCTTCAACCGCTATCATTTCTTTCAGTTTCTTTAAAGTAAAGTCAACGGTTACGGTTTCGTTATCCTTGGTAGTAACCTCTTTGGCATCTTCAAAATAAGATCTTTTGGTGATTCTAACAGTATATTTTGTATTGGAATCCAAGTCTTCAAAAATGAAACTTCCGTCCTCAGCGGTTTCTATTTCCTTGAGCTTGATGTTATTTTCATCCAATAATTCAACCAGTGCTTTTGGCATTACGTCACCAGTAATCAATTCTGTAACCGTTCCTGCAATAGCATTGAGATTTTCAGGTATTTCCTCAACGATAAGTTTTTTAAAGGAATAGATATCATCATCTCCTTTACCACCATCTCTGTTAGAAGCAAAATAGCCTTTTTGAGTTTCCTCGTTAACGATATAGGAGAAATCATCCTTATTACTATTAACGGGAGCTCCCAGATTGCGAACTTCCAAGAAGCCTGCATCCTCCTCATCAAAAGCGACTTCATACACATCCAAACCTCCTAGACCAACATGACCATTAGAAGAGAAGTATAATTTTTTATCGTTGATAAAAGGAAACATTTCCTTTTGTTCCGTATTAATTTCGGGGCCTAGGTTTCTAGGAGTGGAAAAACCACCATTTTCTAAAACATCTACTACAAAAATATCGGTCTCCCCAATACTGCCAGGCATATCTGAAACAAAATAAAGTTGTTTTCCGTCCTTGCTAAGTGCTGGGTGACCAGTGGAATAATTGTCACTATTAAAAGAAACTTCAGTAGCTTCTGTCCATTCCCCATCAATCTTTTGAGACCTATATATTTTAAGGTGATTAACACCTTTCTTATCTCTTTTGAGCTTTTTACCAAAATTATTACGGGTAAAATAAATGGTTTCGTTGTCAGGAGAGAAAGTAACGGAAGCCTCGTGATACTTTGTATTTATTTTTTTTGAAAATTTTAAAGCATTCCTTAATTCAGAAGATTCTTCGTTCAGTTTGGCGGTGTATAGGTCCAAATAAGGTTGATCGTTCCATTTATACCGTCTGGTACTAAAAAAAGAAGAGTCCATGGCCGAGGCAAATACTACCTCGTCCTCATTGTAAAACATAGGGGAGAAGTCAGAATATTCAGAATTGATCGCCAAATTCTTTATATCAAAGTTTTTAGCGGTACTCAGAATATTGTCTAATACTGCTTCGTTGCGCTCGTACTCGGAGATTACCTGTTGTGAATTTATATTTTCATCCTTAAGTTTTCTATTGTAAAGGCGCATTAATCGTTTCGCACGCCCATAGTTTCCTGTTCCTTTTAGGGAATGTGCATATTTAAAAATATTATCTGCACTCATTTCCTTTTCATAATTCTCATAAAGAATTGTGTACCACTTATAGGCCTGTTCCATATTAGTATTAAAGTAATGAGCGTCACCAGCTTTTTGTAAGACCTCAAAAGAGTAATTGGCTTTATCATTTGTTAGTGCCTGCTCATATAGTTTGGCCGCCTCCGCATACCACATTTTATAAAAGTATTCATCTGCTCGTTGGATAAGCTTGCTTTGATTTCCCTTCGTTTTGGTTTCTACGACAGTTTTTTTATCAACGTTCTCTGTTGGATTTGTTATTTCGGATTCTTGCAAAGTTTCATAATCAACTTCTTCTAAGGATACCGGTAAAACCTCATTGGAAGAGTCCACAACTTTCAAAAGCCATAAATCATCTGTAAACCTACCGTCAAAATCAGTATTGCAATCTTCCAGCGCATTTTGCCAAACATCGTATTTCTCTAAGTAGAGATAGTTTAGCTTATTCTCTGGATTGGAAATATACCCGGCATCAAAACCTTTTCTTTTTAGTCTTCTCACTTGTTTGGGAAGTTTAGCGTCATCGCTGAACACCCCGATAATAGCATAGTAACCCGCATCAATACCATCCACGTTTTCAAATGTGCGCTGAGGTATGTCATAGTCGTTTGCAGCCTTTTCAAAGGCCTTGTTGTCTGCTATGCTTGTTTCCTGGGCTGTCTGCTTATTATAGTTTGAATAAGGCGCTGAAGTCTGTTCCGAGGATAATTCATCCTGAAAGCTTTGTGCCCCTAAATTGAAGCAAAACAGGATACATAGAAAAGTTATAGTTCTTTTTATGCATGTTGGGTTTTGCAGACTAGCGGCCGCCAACTTTAAAGTTTGGTAGAAATCTAAACGCATAATGGGATGTGATTATCAAATCTTATCCGTCGAAAATAATTCAATTGGTTAAAGTGGATTATTTTATGTTGTGAAAGGATGTATTTTTGTCGTGTAGGCTTAAATACTGTTAATTATTAGGATTTCTAAAAATGAAAAATCGCTGAAATCTCTAGAAAATATAGTGGCCAACTTGAAACGAATGATGAGTTTGTATTCAATAAAAAATGCCTTAGTGTTGAACTAAGGCGTTTTGGTAAAAGTATAATTTAAAAGAAATTATTCTTTCTTTTTTTCTTCAATGGGCTCCTCTTCTTTTGAGGCATCTTTAAATTCCTTTATGCCGCTACCAAGTCCGCGCATTAATTCCGGTATTTTCTTACCTCCGAACAATAATAGAACAACAAGAACTACAATAGCAATCTGCCACGGGCCAATAGCTAAAAATATGTTTGAAAAATTCATAGAGATATCTATTTTTATTAATATCAAATGTACAAAAAACTAAATTAGGTTACTAGAATATTAACGTCTGTTAGGCAGATTAATTACATTGGAATGTAATATCATACAAAATCAACAGTGTTTTTTAGATAGAAATGGTTTTAACTCGACCATATTTTTACGGCCAACTACAACTAAATTAATTTCTAAGTCTATCTTTGTAGCAATGGCCAAAAAAGTAAAAAAAAGAAAGGAGATAAGGCGTAAACTACTTCATAAGTATCGTTTAGTGATTTTGAACGAGAATACTTTTGAAGAGAAAATATCCTTTAAATTGAGTAGGCTTAATGTGTTTGTCACTGGGTCACTATTTATGATTGGATTAATCGGACTTACAATATTGCTAATTGCCTTTACCCCATTGCGCGAATATATACCTGGCTATTCTTCCACTAAACTTAAAAAAGAAGCTACAGAACTAACTTATAAGACCGATTCCTTGGTAAGGACCTTAAATTATACCAATAGGTATTTGGATAATATTAGAATGGTTCTTAAAGGCGATATTGAAAACAGCGAAACCAATAGGGACTCGCTGTTTCAACAGTTTAAGTTGGACCCTTCCTCTATTGACCTAACCCCGATTAAAGAAGATTCGCTCCTACGAGCGGAAGTTGCCTTGGAAGATAAGTACAATCTTTTTGAACGTAAGACGGATAAGCGAAATCTAGTACTTTTCCCTCCAATTTCGGGAAATGTTTCTATGGGATATGATGCGGAAAACAGACACTACGCCGTAGACGTTGTTGCTCCAATGGACACACCGGTTAAAAGTATTGCTAATGGTATGGTCATTTTTGCCGAATGGACCACAGAGACCGGCTATGTTATCATCATAGAACATGAAGGAGGTTTATTAAGTGTTTACAAACACAATGGCTCCTTGGCCAAACAACAGGGCTCTATTGTTAGAGCAGGAGAGGTAATAGCTTCAGTTGGAAATACCGGCGAGTTTACTACAGGCCCACACTTGCATTTTGAAATATGGGATAATGGCAACCCTATAAATCCATTGGATTTTATTGATTTTAACTAAGAAGCATGTCCTTAAAAGCATTAGCGGCAAAGATTTTTGCAAGACGGATTGCAACAAAGACATCTAAGTGGTCGAATAAGCCCTTTGAAACCCAGCAACGCATTTTTAAGGAACTTCTTGAGAAGGCTAAAGACACTCGGTTTGGTAAAGACCACGACTTTAAGAATATTAATAGTTTCGAGGATTTCGCAAAAAAGGTCCCTATCAGGGATTATGAGGAATTGAAACCTTATATCCAAGATGTTGTGGACGGAAAGCCGGACATCCTTTGGCCGGGAAAACCTATTTATTTTGCAAAGACATCCGGGACAACTTCCGGCGCCAAGTATATTCCGATAACAAAAGAATCCATAAAACATCAGGTAGAGGCATCAAGAAATGCAATTCTAAATTACATTCAGGAAACTGGAAATTCCAGTTTTGTGGATGGAAAAATGATTTTTCTACAAGGCAGTCCAGAGCTGCACGAAAAAAATGGAATTAAACTGGGTAGACTTTCCGGAATATCTGCCCATTATGTGCCAAACTATCTTCAGAAAAACAGATTGCCATGCTGGGAAACCAATTGTATCGAGGATTGGGAAACCAAGGTCGACGCTATTGTTGAGGAAACGAAAGATGAGAATATGACCGTAATAGCAGGTATTCCATCATGGGTTCAAATGTATTTCGAGAAGCTTAAAGAAAAAACCAATCGGAATATCTCGGATTTATTTCAGAATTTTGAGCTTTTTATTTACGGCGGTGTCAATTACGAGCCCTATAGAAAGAAGTTTGAAGAGCTTATAGGAAGAAAGGTGGCAAGTATAGAGCTTTTTCCTGCAAGCGAAGGTTTTTTTGCCTACCAGGATTCGCAAACTGAGAAAGGAATGTTGCTCCTATTGAATTCCGGTATTTTCTACGAATTTGTAAAAGCTGACGATTTTTTTGATGAAAACAGAAAACGTTTGACCTTAAAGGACGTTGAACTGGATGTGGATTATGTCATGATTATTTCAACAAACGCAGGGCTTTGGGGGTATAATCTTGGAGATACCATTCGGTTTATTTCAATAAAGCCTTTTAAAATAATTGTCTCAGGCAGGATTAAACACTTTATTTCGGCATTTGGGGAGCATGTTATTGCCAAGGAAGTAGAGGAGGCCATGTCCGAGGCCATGAAACAAACCGATGCCGAGGTCAATGAGTTTACTGTGGCGCCTCAAATAACACCTGAAAAAGATGAATTACCATATCACGAGTGGCTCATCGAATTTGATAAAGTTCCTACCGACATGCAAAAATTCATAGCTATTTTGGATGCATCGTTGCAAAAGCAGAACAGTTATTATTATGATCTTATTGCTGGTAGGATATTACAGCCGTTGAAAGTCACTCCCATTAAAATCGATGGTTTTAGAGATTATATGAAAAGTAAGGGCAAACTTGGAGGACAGAACAAGATACAACGGCTTTCTAATGATCGGGCCTTGGCGGATGCATTACAAAATCAAAAAGCGGTTTAAAATCACATCAAGGTTTTAAAGAATTTAAGTCGTAATTTTGTTTAAACTATTCAATTGGGAAAAGCAGTCACAACCACCCGCGCTCAGGAATCTACAAATGCCATTGAGCGCCTCTATATTACGATGCGACACCTTTTTAATAGGGGTTTTTACAAGCCGAATGGTGTTTCCGGTGAAGCCTTGAAAAATGCTCTTTTACTACTTAGACCCGAAATTTATGGCTCCGTTGCGGAAGAGAAAGCCGAATTAAATGGTCTTATTTATGTTTTGGAACGATTGCCAAAAGGGATAGAGCAGTGTAGGTTTATAAACCTGACCTCGGACGAGGGCTATGGTATATCCCATATAAATCCGATAATACCACCCAAAAGGAGGCGTAATTGTTATCGGATAGATGATGAACAGATGAATATTGAGATAACAAGAGGTAGATCTGATATCTATGATATTCTTACCCATCTTACCTTTCTGTTTATCGAATCGGAAAAAATATGTAAAAGAGTGCTCATCCCAGACACGGAGAAAACGATACGCGACTGGCAGAAGCTTGAAAGCAGTATACAAAAAGGATGAATTGTCACAAGCGGAAAGAGAGATTACAATTATTCATGTGGCCAATATACTGGGGAGATCTTTTGAGGAAATTCTGGACGTGTATGAAAAGTTCAGTACCAAAACCAATCCCGATCGTTTTCTGAAAATTGTGTATTGGCTAGGGAAGCTAGCGCTGGAGGAAGAGATAACAGGAGACAAGAGGACCATAACATTTAGCTCCTTATTACGGGAAAGATTAGGGCATCATATTCATGGAGAACGATGGGCGAATGACATTAAGGAGACTTTAAAGAAAAATTCGCTTTTAAATAGGCCGATTCATATTATTTCGGCCAATATGCATAGCGTTATGAATTCACTGTTTGCCAAGGCGGCATTGAAAGAAGAGTTTCCGGATCGTGAATCTATTGATATTTACGAAGCCTTAAGCGGCTCCGGGAACGAGACTTTCAGAAATAAAGTGAAGGAATTGGCGGAAGAAAATGGAATGATTTCTATTGATGATGCTTCTGGAACCAATATTGACGTGCAGATTTTCGATACTTCAAAGTTTGATAAACTTGTATGTTCTTATAATTTCTCTCAGACTGATGATGAGGAAAAACCTGTTATATTTGTAATGGATTATGCATTTGGTGAGCAAGCTTATGAAACTATTGATGAGCTGTTGAAACCATATGACACTGGAAAGAAAAAGGAAACTTTTTTGAATATAGCATCTGTATCCATTATGGGAAAAGCAGGTATTTTGGATGGAGGCAAAGGCGATTTAATGATTCCATCGGCCCATATTTTTGAGGGCACGGCAGATAACTATCCTTTTAAGAACGAGTTGTGCGCGAAGGATTTTGAAGGATACGGGTTAAAAATATTTGAAGGCACTATGGTTACGGTATTGGGGACTTCCTTGCAGAATAAGGATATATTGAAATTTTTTCATAAGTCTACCTGGAATGTCATAGGCTTGGAAATGGAAGGAGTGCATTACCAAAAAGCGATACAGTCAGCTTCAAAAATAAGGAAGAGCATTCGTGAAGATGTTCAAGTCAGATATGCCTATTATGCCTCTGACAATCCTTTAGAAACGGGAAGCACTTTAGCTTCCGGAGGTTTGGGTACTACGGGCGTAAAACCAACCTATTTAATAACCGATAGAATATTAAAACAGATATTTAAATCATAAAATGGCAGAGAATCAATCACCCAAAACTCAAAACAACTCCGATGAAATAGACCTAGGGCAGTTGTTTCAATTAATTGGAAGAGGCTTCAATTCAATCTTCCGTTTTATTCTAAGGGTATTTCTATATCTAAAAAAGAACATTTTTATACTTATTGGTTTGGTAGTTGTGGGGTTGGCCATTGGTTATGGACTCAATAAAATTATCTCCAAAAGATTGAAAATGGAGGTAATCGTAAAGCCTCAAATTGAAAGCAAGAATTATTTGTACGATGTTATTGATGAAATACAGGCCAATATAGGAGCAAGAGATACTTTGTTTTTTAAAGCGATGGGGCTTGATGAAATTGATTTTACAGGTTTGGAAGTCACTGTCAACCGAGTTATAGAAGATGGTACTTCGGAATCTGATATGCAATACTTGGAGTTGTTACAAAGTTTTGAAAATACGGATGCAATTGCGGACATTGTTAGAGAGGAATTACAGAACAAAAGCTCTTTTAACCATAGAATCACTTTTTTCTTTAAAAATCCCAAGTCGGGAAAGCAATTTGCGGACAAAGTCATCAAATATATTAATAGCAACAAATATTTTGATAGATTAATAGATGTATCCCGCGGGAATGCTCAAAATAGAATTGAGGCCAATCAACTCTTACTACAACAAGTTGATGAAATCATAGCAAATTATACCAAGAGCTTGGCTGCAAAAGAAAATGCTGCAGCGAGCGAACGCATCGTTTTGGATAATCAAGAACAAGTTAATATTGCGGATCTATTTGAATATAAAAATAGATTGATTCGTGATATTGAACTGAAAAAACTGGAATTGGAAGAACAAACTGAGCCCATAAGTGTTATTAATTTTGGAAAGACCCAAGTAGTGCGAAAATCATTTTTTGGAAAGAATATTATTTTGATTCCCATGATTTTCTTGATGGCTTTCTTTTTGATATCATTCTTAATTTATCTTAACAGGAAATCTAAGGAATTGTAGTATCAAAACCAATATTGAAACACTATTAAGCTTTTCACATCCGCCAAGAATATTAAGCCGAAAGCTATATTAAGGAATTCCACGGTTCAATAGCACTAGGTTTTATACTACCACTAATTATAAATTAATTATTGAGAAAGTCAATATTTATATAGGAAGGGTAATTTAAATTGTTTGTGATAAGATTTTATTGATTTTTAAAATATCGGCAATTTGAAAAAATTTAGGGAATTTGTTGATAAAGTGAACAATTCCAAAGATCTAAGGGAATTCTCCATCAATTCCTTTTGGTCATTACTGGGTTCTGCGATTTCTAAGGGGCTACTTTTTGTCGCTTGGTTAATGGTCGCAAAAATATTAGGAAAGGAAGGAAACGGTGAAGTGGGAATTGTGCGTTCTACCATAAATGTATTTGTTATTTTTGTAGGTTCTGGCATAGCCCTTACGACCACTAAGTTCATTCCTGAGTTATTGGAGAAAAACAAAGAAAGAGTAGGTAAGATTATAAGTCTAACACTGACTGTTTCTACTCTAATAGGTTTCTTTTTAAGCTTACTTTTGTTCATTGGTTCCTCATTCATTGCCAACAATGTTTTAAGTGCTCCAGATTTATTGGTAACATTACAAATAAGCTCTTTCCTTTTGTTTTTAAGTGCCCTCAGCAGTCTTCTATCAGGTTGTCTAAGAGGTTTTAAAGACTTTAAGTCATTGATGGTCATTAATTTTTTCTATGGCATTAGCTTGCTCGGATTTTTGTATTATGGAACTTTTAAATATGGGGTAGAAGGAACTTTTGCCGGTTTTACTATTAGTACCTTAATTTTAGTTTTATTAGGAATATTTTATTTAGGAAAAAACCTTGCCCGGAACCATATAGCACTTTCTTTTAACTTTAAGGGAGAATATCCAATACTCAGGCATTTTACACTACCAGCCATTTTAACCGGTATAATGGTCATGCCTTTTAAATGGGGCGTCGACACCATTATGGTAAATCACCAAAATGGTTTCAAAGAACTAGGCCTATTTACCGCACTTATTTTGTTTCAGAATTTGGTAATGATGGTCACGACCACTTTAGATGCGCCTTTGATTACTATCATGGTTAAAGAGCAAATCAATAAAAAGATAGAACGGTTAAATCTTATTGTTCCTTGGGCCATCGGCGTATTTATGGTCTTACCTGTATTCTTTTTTCCCAATATATATGGAGTTTTATTGGGCGAAGAGTATATGGAGGATGCCAATTATAAAGGTACTTTGTTTCTAATACTTATAACCACTACCATAATGTTGTATAAACAAGGTATAGCAAGGATTATGATTGTAAATAATCTTATGTGGCTAAGCTTTCTAAGTAATTTAATTTGGGGCCTATTACTGCTTTCTGTTTTTTATTTCACAAAAAGAAAGAACGCCGAGTCGATGGCTTTTGCTTATTTTATTGCTTATATAGTCAATACTGTAATTATTCTACCCCTATATGTAAAAAGAAAGATAATCCCTTTGTCACTGATCAAATCCAGATTATCCATCCTAATTTGGATTATTTTTTCTATCCTTGTGTTTACACTCTACCAATTTAATGTTTCCAATGTTGAAATTAGAATTTTGGGACTAATAGCGTCATTAGGCATTTTTACATCTTTATTTTATAAATTATTGCTTTCGGATTAATGAGAAAATACAAAAATGTAATTAAAAATGTAGTCGACAACAATTTGTGTGTAGGTTGTGGGATTTGTGAACCGGTTTGCCCCACAGACAGCCTTAAAATTAAATTGAACCAAGACGGAACCTATGAACCTTATATGGAGAATAATGAGTGTGATGAAACGGGTAATTGCCTTAAGGTTTGTCCATTCAATCCTTTCCCAGATCAAGAAGTAAGAACAGAGGACGAAATCTCCGATAAGATAGATATTCAGGAAGATTATTTCGGTCATTCCAAAGCCTTTGGAAAATATCACTCCCTTAATGTAGGTTATGCCAGTGCTTATCGTGATGAAGCTTCCTCTGGAGGAATTGCAACTTGGCTACTAAAAAAAATGCTTCGGGAGAAAATTGTAGATGCCGTTATTACGACCGTTGAAGATACATCGGACAATAATAGGTATTTCAAATATATAATAATCGATAATCCAGAACAATTAGACTTATCCTCTAAAACCAAATACTACCCAATTGAACTAAGTGAAGTATTAAGACTATCTCAAAAGAAATCAGGTAATTTTGTATTGATAGGTCTGCCGTGTTCCATTAAGGCATTGCGCCTAGCCCAAATAAATGAACCTAATAAATGGAATCATATAAAATTTACGATTAGTATTTTTTGCGGAGGATTAAAAAGTTCGTTTTTTACGGAATATTTGGCTTCTAAAATTGGGGTTAGACCTAACCAGATTACCAAACCGCAGTATAGGGTCAAAAATGTAAATTCCAGCGCAGGGGACTATTCCTTTTCCTGTATTAAAAAAGGAGAACAAAACCCCCTTATATTGCCAATGAAAGAAGTTGGGGATATGTGGGGTACTGGTTACTTTAAGCCAAACGCATGTGATTTTTGTGAGGATTTATCAGGAGAATTAGCGGACATTTCCTTAGGTGACGCTTGGATACCTCCATATAATCAAGATGGTCGAGGGAATAGCCTTATAATTACAAGAACCGTTTTAGCCAAACAATTAATTGCAGATGGAATTTCGGAAAAACAATTATTATGTGATGTAATCACTGAAAATCAGGCATTTCTTTCTCAGGAAGGAAACTATAACCATAGAATAAAAGGGCTTTCATATCGCCTCAAATGGGCTGACAAAAAGAACAAGATAGTTCCTCCCAAAAGAACAAAGAAGGTTTTTATAGAAAACCCTATCAAAGCAAAAATTTTTAGGCTAAGACAAAAGATTCAAATTGAAAGTACTTTTTTTTGGAAAATGGAAAGAAATGAAATGGAATCCAATTTTGAAAAAAACATTTCAACCACTAAAAGGAAGCTTATGTTTTATACTAAATTGGACCATTTGTTTCGAAAAAAATATTGGATTAGAAAATTGAAAGGTAAATGAAAAGTATATTGTTGTACGGTATTTGGGGAGTATATAATTACGGTTGCGAAGCAATTGTTAGGGGCACTGTAAACAGTTTTAAAACAATGTTTCCTGATGCGACAATTACTTACGCGTCATTTAATGTTGAAGATGACAAAGAAAGGTTGAAAGGTTGTGACATTGAAATAATTGAAAGACCTTTCCACAATAGTCTAATAAAACGTGTTATAAGAAAACTGTTATCATATGTCAATATTGATTATCCAGTATATATTGATTCATTTGATCTTGTAAACAATTATGATCTTATCGTATCCATTGGTGGAGACATGTATACTATCAGTTCTACCGGTTATTATCCCTACTCTTTAATGAAATTTGGTGATGTAGCTATTCAGAAAGGCAAAAAATATATTCTTTGGGGTTGCTCCATTGGGCCGTTTGACAATCATCCTAAAATTCTAAAGAAATTTCAACAACATTTAGGAAATGTATCCCTAATTGTTAGTAGGGAACATAAAACTGTGGAATACCTTAAAAAAATTGGGGTAACAAACAATGTATTTTTCGCTCCTGACCCCGCTTATAATGTTGCCACTGATAATATAAAAATTGTAAATAATAGCCCCGAGGTATCTGTTATTGGCATAAATTTGAGTCCATTATCCACACTTTACTTCACGGATAATTTGGAGGAGGCCATTAAAAAGCAAGCCAAGACCATATCGGATATTATAGAAGAATTAAATTGTAAAGTTATTCTATTGCCCCATGTACTGTCCAAAGACATCAAGGACGATGACTATAGGTACCTTTTAAAAATAAAAAATGTAGTTTCTGAAATACACGGAAAAAAAATAGAGATTGTTGAAAATGACCCTGGTTTTATAGGAATTAAAGAGCACATTAAAAAGTGTGACGTAGTAGTTGCGGCTAGGATGCATTGTGCGGTAAATGCGGTGGCAACGCATACACCCGCTATATTTCTTTCTTATAGTAAAAAATCTTTGGGAATGGCCAACTTAATTTATAAGAATACGGATTTTGTAATGAATCTGGAAGAATTCAACAATTCAGGTGCTATTACTGCCAAAATTCGGGAAATCTCGAAAATTGACAAACCGGATTTTTATTCCAAGGTAAATGAACTTAGGAATACCAGTTACCTCGGTGAAGTTAAAGAACATATTTTGATGTCCACCCAGAGCGCTGCTACCAAAAATTGAATATGCGATATAAAATTATTTTTAAAATATAAATTATGTCGCAATGAAAATTAAAGTGCTATTTTACCTAACAAAGTATAAATCTGTCAATGATGCGGTCCAGTTTTATTTACAAATAATTAGCGAAGCCCTCACTGGCAAGACCAATTTTCAAGTCTCCGAAAATTTGAAAGAGGCAAACTCCGCCGATGTAATTGTCACCTATTTTGCTAAAGACTACTTTGTTGCGAGGATATTGCACCCCCGTAGTACTATAATAAATTGGTTTCAAGGAATACTCCCGGAAGAATCTTATTTGTGGCAAAAAAGTAAATTGCGCTACTATATGTATAGTTTTATGGAGTGGTTTTGTTTAAGGACATCGGATTATAATTTCTTTGTTTCCAAGGCAATGTTGGGCCATTATCAAAGAAAATACAATTACAAAGGGAACAGGTATTTTATTATGCCCTGTTTTAATGCTCACTTAAAAGACAATTTTGGGATGAAAGTTGATAGGCTTTCATTTGTTTACATTGGATCTCTATCCAAGTGGCAATGTTTAGACAAGACTTTGGAACTTTTTAAAGAAATAAACAAGCACATCCCTTCCGCTACCCTAGAAATCCTTTCCAACAAAAAGGAGAAGGCCAAGCAGTTATTAAAAAAATACCAAATTGCAAATGCGAATGTGAATTATGTACCCTTGGAAGAACTGCCTGAATATTTAATTAAATTTAAATATGGCTTTTTGATTAGGGAAGACATAAACATTAATCAAGTATCTACTCCCAACAAATTATGCACCTATATGGCATCAGGCGTAATACCCATTTATTCTGATGTTATTAAGTCTTTTAAAATTCATCTGAAGGATGTGAAACATAAAATCGTACTTGCGAAACATTTTGATTTGGAGGACGCAAAAAACCGAATCATTGAATACGACAGGAGCGAAACGATAGATTATTTTGAATTACATAGCGACTATACCAAACTTTTTAATATGTTTTATAACAAAGATCGGTATATAACCAATATTAGGTTGGCTCTAAACGAGTTGGACATAAAGAAAACAGTTTAACTTCAAAAAATATTTTTTGCGAATCTCGATTAAAAATACAGCCGTGGTTCTTCCATTGGTTCTCATTTTCATTTCGGAGTATTTTAGATTTACTAGTCCAGCTTTGGGATTGTATCTAAAATTATTTGCCGCCTTAATGATGGTCCTGATTTCCATTGTTTTTGGCCAATTTGACAGAAACCTTATTTTGCTTTCAATCTTATTCTTGCCTTTTTTGGTAATCCATTTTTTTTTATCATTTAGTTATAGTGCTGCAACGGAAGAATTGGTCAGATATCTTTTCCCGATAATAGTGCTAATTTTCGGTTATACCATTAAGGAAAATTATAGGTTTCTTTTTAAGTTTTTGCTTGTATTTTTGATTTTAAATTATATAGCCCAAATTTTCAATTATTATTTTTGGTTACAGGGAATAAACCAATGGTTCTATGTATATACATCAACAGGGCGTGTAAACATTCCCGCAGTTGCGGGTGTTTTAAGGGCCACTGGCCTAATGGGCTTTTTTAGTACGTTCGGGTTCTTTAACCTCATCATGTATTTTCTTATTGACTTTTTTTATGACGGGAAATTCAAGAAAACGCTTATGGTTCTTACGGTAGTTTTTTTATTCCTTAGCCTATCATTTAAGGGTATTGGAACATTTTTATTTTTATTGTTTATATTCTCAAATAAAAAACTAAAAATCATAGGGATAGCCGTTTCTGTTTTTTTGATGACCATCTTATTCTTTCCTTCCAGGATAGCCTTCATGGTGGACAATGCTAAAATTAGGGTTGAAGCCTATGTGTCAAAAGGGAATTCAGCACGGTCTGAGTCATATAGGGTAATGTTACAAGAATCTAATTTTCTAGTTGGTGAGGGCCTTGGTTCTTTTGGGGGACCTGCCTCCACGAAATATAAATCCCCTTACTATGACGAAGTAAACTTTAACTGGTACGGCTTGCCAGATTTACCTACTACTGATACCTTTTACCCACATTTGTTCATAGAAATAGGCTTTTTTGGCACTTTGCTTTACTTATTTCTTTTCTTTGTTCCATTAATTTGGGCTAGGAAAATAAGGCTGCGATATTTTAAAGTCTTATTGATTATATACTTTGCTTTATTTGTTGATGCTCTTTTCACGTATTCACTAAACAATTTGGTTTATCTATCCATTTCAATATTATTGATTTATCCTATTATATATCATGGAAAACAAAATAAGGGTATTATTCCTAGCCAATATCCCTCAAGTTGATAAGAGATCGGTAGGAGGGGCTACAGTATTGTCTAAAAAGATATTGGACTTTCTAAAAAGGAAAGAGGAAATTTATTTGAGGCATTATCAATTTAGAAAAAATTGGAGACCAAAATTTCAGATTATAGATTTCATTGTTCTTATTCTAAAAATGCCCTTCATCTTGAGGAAATATGATGTTGTGAGTATTCATTCCACCCCGGATATGAATTTAACAATCGGTCCTATTTTGGTAGTAATTGCCAAAATATTCAATAAGAAGATTATATATCACTTCTTTGGAGGTAACTTTTATGAACAATATAAATCTGCTCCGAAGTTGGTTAGAAGAATTATAGATAGTACTACATTTAAGGCTAACTTCGTATTTTTCGAAACCAAACAACTGCTTCAATACTTTAGTGCAGATATTAATAAAAATATAATATGGTTGCCCAATTCTAGGGACCAAATTTTGGATAAGTTTCCAAAAAGATCATACAATAAAAAATTTGTTTTTATTTCTAGAGTTATTAAAGAAAAAGGTGTTGATCTAATATTAGAGACATTTAAAAAACTGGACCGCTCCTATACCGTTTCAATTTATGGACCAATACCTCCGAATACATATAGAATCCAGGAATTAAATAAGCGAAATTGTTTTTACAAAGGGATTTTATCTGAAGAAGAGGTTATGGATGTATTAATGGATAATGATGTGCTTTTGCTACCAACCTATTTCGATGGAGAAGGTTATCCCGGCATCATTATTGAATCCCTATCTGTGGGAATGCCTGTTATTTCAAGTGATTGGAAAGCAATAAATGAAATAATATCTACTGGCTTTAATGGGCTTTTATGTCTGCCTAAAAACTCAAGTTCTCTAATGAAGCAAATTCTTCATTTAAACGAAGAAAATTACCCATCGTTTTCCAAGAATGCATGGACGAGTTTTGAGGAGTTTAATGCTGACAGGGTATTTAATAAATTATTAATCAGTTATTTGAGTTAACACCAAAGTATATAAGTGAGTCCATTTCCGAATAAAGTCGTATATACATTTTCGTTTTTAGCCATTTTCATCTTCATGTTAATTG
>CAWKFV010000003.1:0-149589 GCA_963848865.1 uncultured Flavobacteriaceae bacterium
ATGTGCAAATTATGTGCAAATAAAAAAGGCTTCAGGAGTGAAAACTCTCTGAAGCCTTACTATTGCTAGCTCCTCCTCTTGGGCTCGAACCAAGGACCCTCTGATTAACAGTCAGATGCTCTAACCAACTGAGCTAAGGAGGAAAATAAATCGTTTTAGTTGCCTAAAGCGGGTGCAAATATAATTGTTTTTTAAAACTCGCCAAACAAAAAAAAGTGGTTTTTCTATTTAAAAAGCCACTTGTATACATCATTCCCGTTTGCGAACAATAAAAGGGCTATCAATATGAAAAAACCGGTCATCTGGGCATATTCCAAAAACTTATCACTTGGCTTTCTTCCGGTAACCATTTCATAAAGTAAAAACATTACATGTCCCCCATCTAGCGCGGGAATGGGCAGTATGTTCATAAATGCCAATATAATGGATATAAACGCCGTTGCGCTCCAAAATGCGGGCCAGTTCCATCCATCGGGAAACAAGCCCCCAATGGCTGCGAATCCTCCAACACCTTTGTACGCTCCGGTGGATGGATTAAATATCTTTTTCATCTGCTTTACATAACCCGAAAGTGTACTTACACCTTTATCAATTCCTGCTGGAATGGATTCGAGAAATGAGTAGGTGGTAGTTTTCAATTTAAATACTCCCCTATTTTCCAGTTCCTCATAGGTCATACCACCAAGACCAACGCCAATTGTTGCGGAGTCACTAATCACTACAGGAATCGTAAGTTCTCCACTACCCTCCCTCTTTACTGTCAAATCAACTTTTTGACTCTTATACTTTTCTAAGATATCCTTTGCCTCATCAAAATAAGTGAACGAGTTTCCACCAATAGCTACAATTTCGTCCTTTACCTCCAATCCTGAATCTTTATTGGAAGATTCTTCAGGAATTGAACCGACTACAAAAGGATATCTAGGACTTAGAAAGCGCATCTTATCTTCATCCTCAAGTAAGGTAGCAATAAAATCCACTGGGATTTCCTTCTCTATTCGTTGACCGTCACGCTCAATCGTAAAAGAATTCCCATTAATAAGTTCAATGAATATTTGCTGGAAATCTTCAATGGGTTCTCCATCTACAGAAAGAATTTTATCACCAGTCTGTATACCAACTTTTTCTCCAATTGCCGTTTCATTTACATAAACACCATCCTTTAGGCTATCGTTCGCAATAAACTGCTCTCCATAGGCATACGCCAAACCAATATATATGATAACCGCCAATATAAAATTAACCGTTACCCCACCCAACATTATGATAAGGCGTTGCCACGCCGGCTTACTCCTGAACTCCCATGGTTTGGGTTCTTCTTTCATGGCTTCGGTATCCATACTTTCATCTATCATACCGGCTATCTTCACATAACCGCCCAAGGGTAGCCAGCCGATACCGTAAACTGTTTCCCCTATTTTCTTCTTGAAAAGGGAAAACTTAACATCAAAAAACAAATAAAACTTCTCTACCCTGGTCTTGAACAACTTCGCGGGTATAAAATGTCCCAGCTCATGCAAAACAATAAGTAGCGACAGACTTAAAAAAAATTGAATGGTCTTTATTACAATGGGGCTCATCAGCTTCTCCTAAAATTTAAAATCGGACAAAAGTACGTTTTTACAACCTCTTAAAAAAAGAAAGTACCCCGGCCCGGTTCATTTTAAGAATATTTTGGCAGCCAATGAAGAACCGTAGGCTTGAAAGCGTGGCACCGGTAACGTACCTTTGCAGCAATGAATTCGTTTTTCAACGACGAGGCTTGAAGAATTTGGATTGGTCCAATTTTCTCTGCTGAGAGGTGATTTGAATTCTTTATAAACTTATTGTTATGCTTTCCTTCTTTAGCAAGTACAAGTTTTTTGGATTGGTCCTTTTAGGGCTTTCAACAGTAATTATTTATCTGTTCTATAACGCCCTTAAACCTCAGAAAACACTTCCTATTTACTCTCCCGCAATGGTGAATTCTGAACTTGTTCCAGAAGAAATACAGCATATAAGAAAATACCATACGATTGGGGATTTTTCATTGACGAACCAAAATGGGGAAACCATTACTCAAGCGGATTACAAGGACAAGATATACATAGCGGATTTCTTCTTTACCACCTGCCCAACCATATGCCCGATAATGACAAAAAATATGGCCGAAATCCAGAATGAAATTAAGAACGACCAAGAGGTGATGCTGTTGTCACATTCCGTTACACCCGAAATAGATTCAGTTGCGCAACTAAAAAAATACGCACTGGAAAAGGGTGTGGACGATTCAAAATGGAATTTGGTTACGGGCGATAAAAAGGATATCTATAACCTCGCCAGAAAATCATATTTGGCAGTTAAGACCGATGGTGACGGCGGTCCATTTGATATGATACATACGGAGAATTTTATTCTAGTGGATAAAGAACGACGCATCCGTGGGTTTTATGATGGCACTAAAAAGGAAGACATCGATAAATTGATGGAAGACTTGGCCATATTGAAGGCATCTTATTCGGAGTAGATAAAAAAAAGGTTAAAGGTTAAAGGTTAAAGGTTAAAGGTTAAAGAAAGTAATAACCTAACCGTCAAACAGCAATTAGAACTACCGGATTTTTTGAACGCTATCCCAAAGATTTAAAGATTTTTCCCTTACATTTGCCCTTACTTAAAATCAATCTAAATAAAAATTGGAAATTACCGTAGCTCATTTAAAGCGTGGACAGAAAGGGATTATCAAGGAATTTACCGATGATATTATTCCCATAAAGCTCTTGGAATTGGGCTGTCTTCCCGGTAATTTAGTAGAAATGGTTCAAGTAGCCCCCTTAAAAGACCCTATTTATATAAACGTAAACGGTTCCCATATTGCCATTCGCCGAAGCATGGCGCTACGGATTGCTTTGGAACTAGTTGATGATGCGGTCTTGTTATGAGCAAGGAAATAAAAGTTGCGCTCATAGGGAACCCCAATACCGGAAAAACATCGGTCTTTAATCAACTTACGGGCCTAAACCAAAAAGTAGGCAACTATCCGGGGATAACGGTAGAAAAAAAAGAGGGTGTCTGTAAGCTTCCTAGAGGTGTAAAAGCCCATATCTTGGACCTTCCTGGAACCTACAGCCTTAATACGACTTCTTTGGACGAGAGTGTGGCAGTAGAACTTCTTTTGAACAAAAATGCCAAAGACCATCCAGATGTAGCGCTAGTAGTTTCCGACGTTGAAAACCTGAAAAGAAACCTGTTGCTTTTCACCCAGATAAAAGACCTTAAAATACCTGCTATTTTGGTCATTAATATGGCGGATAGAATGTCTAGAAAAGGTATCAGTGTTGATATTCCGCTGTTAGAAGAAAAGCTGAATGCCAGAGTGGCCTTGGTGAGCACAAGAAAAGGTACGGGGATTGACAAGCTAAAAGAACTTATCGGCGATTATAAAAATATTTCCAAGGTTACCAATGTGGATACCACGGTTATTGACCCTGAATATTTTGCGCGACTCCGGGAGACGTTTCCAAAAGAGGACCTGTATAAATTATGGTTGGTAATTACGCAGGACGTAAACTTCATGCCCATAGAAAAAAAGCTAATAAAGGACACTTCTTCGTTTGCCACTAAAACAAAATCCGAGCTTAAAAGGTTACAGCAAAAAGAAACCATTCTTAGGTATCAATTTATAAACGGCATTCTAAAAGAGACCTATAAAGTTGATGCCAACGCTGCAAAAGGTTTTAGGGCCGGTTTGGACAAGATACTCACACATAAAGTTTTTGGTTACCTTATTTTTTTCATAATCCTACTAACCATATTTCAAATGCTCTACAGTTGGAGCGGATATCCCCAAGATTTTATAGAAACTTTTTTTGCTTCGGCAAGCAGTTGGGTTAAGGATTACTTTCCAACTGGCGTTTTCACAAATCTCATTGCGGAAGGTATTCTTCCGGGTATTGGTGGAATCGTTATGTTCATTCCTCAAATCGCATTTCTTTTCCTATTTATATCACTATTGGAGGAAACCGGCTATATGAGTCGAGTCGTTTTTCTCATGGACAGGATTATGCGTCCTTTTGGGCTTAGCGGCAAAAGTGTAGTGCCTTTAGTTTCTGGTACTGCCTGCGCTATCCCGGCAATTATGGCAACGAGAACAATCGAGAGTTGGAAAGAACGCTTGATTACTATTTTGGTAACGCCCTTTACTACATGTTCCGCCAGGCTTCCTATCTATGTAATCATCATTGCGCTGGTCATACCAGAAGGAAATTTTATTGGGTTAAGTTATAAAGCACTAACCCTGATGCTTTTATATTTATTGGGTTTTGTTGCAGCCATTTTATCCGCTATGATCTTGAACAAAATTCTCAAAATCCAAAGTCGGTCATTCTTTGTAGTGGAGATGCCCAATTACAAACTTCCGCTATTGAAAAATGTTGCGTATACCGTTTTGGAAAAAACAAAAAGCTTCGTTTTTGGGGCTGGTAAGATTATTTTAGCTATTGCAATTATCCTTTGGTTCTTAGGGTCGAACGGCTTTTCGGACGATTTTAAGAATGCCGAGCAAATTGTAACGGAAAGAGTAGAAAAAGATGGTTTTAGTCCTTACAGTGAGGCATACATAAAAAGTAAATTAGAGGATTACAAATCCAGCACCAATGTTAGTGTCTTGGAACAATCCAATGCCATAAGTTTAGGGGTACTGCAAGATTCTATCGTATCACAGACCACCGAGCTGGAAACACGTGCATTAAACCAGGAAATAGCGAGCTACAAACTGGAACATTCGTATATGGGCTATATGGGTAAAGCCATTGAACCCATTGTAAGGCCTTTGGGCTACGATTGGAAAATAGGGATTGCGGTATTGACCTCCTTTGCGGCAAGGGAAGTCTTTGTAGGTACCCTCGCCACTATTTATAGTGTGGGAAACGATGAGGAAGAAACCATTAAATACAGAATGGCCGCAGAAGTCAACCCCGCTAACGGAAAACCTTTGTTCAATCTAGCATCCGGGATTTCGTTGCTTCTATTCTATGCTTTCGCCATGCAATGTATGAGTACCCTTGCGGTTGTAAAACGGGAAACAAATTCTTGGAAATGGCCTGCCGGTCAGTTGGTATTCATGAGTCTTTTTGCTTATATTGTAGCTTTAATCGCATATCAAATCTTAAAATAAAATATGGACATTTTACAGCATACTTTAGTTTATATCACGTTGATACTTTCTATTGGTTATATCGTAAAAAAGTTCTTCCTCCCTAAATCGCTTTTTGCTTCCAAAAAAGGCAATTCCAAGGCATGTGGCCAAGATGATTGTGGCTGTCATTAATGGCATTGTTTTATCAGCTGATTATTTTTCTATTCTTTAGGTAACATTTCCTTCCCTCAACAGTCCGTTTTAGTAAAAGTCTACCCCTATTCGTTAAAAAAAGGATAAATACGTATTAATGAAATCAAAAATGGTGCGGGGCAATTAAAAGGTATCGCTTCTTTTGTGGTAGAAACTTCATAACTAGCCTTGTGCATGACAAAAACACTTCTGTTTAATATTCTTTTTCTTTTAACTATTGGTTTGGTAGAGGCTCAGACCTTGACCTCCGTTGTGCTGGATTCCGTTACCCAAAAACCAATTCCTTATGCCACGGTGTTGTTAAAGAACAAAGGTGTCATCACCAACGAGGAAGGCAGGTTTACTTTTTTACTGGATACGGATATTACCGCAACAGATTCGCTAAAAATCTCCTGCATCGGTTATGAATCGGTTGGAAAGCCTTTGAATGAATTTGATGGAAAGGTTATAAATCTTAGTCCAAAAGCTATAGAACTAAGAGAGGTTATAGTATCGAACAAAAATTACACCCCAAAGGAAATTATTGAATTGGTAGAAGAAAATCTCGAAAAGAACTATCAGTTCGGTTTTACCAAAAAGCGATTATTTCTCCGGGAATCCTATCAGAATACCATAGAAAAGACCAACTATACCATAAAGGAATCTACAATAGATGCGTTTAACAAGACGTTTTTGGACAGTGTAATTCGTACCGTTCCCAAAGATGACACCTACTATACCGAAAGTTTGGGTGATCTTTATGGCAATGAGGAAGATGATGAGCAAAAACTAAAACTCATCAAAGCTTCCGAACTTTACGACAAAAGCAAAAGACTGGACTTCGAAAATCTAGAGGATCGGTTTAATGAAATCATCAAAAAAAATGTGAAGACCGATTCCTATTTCAAGGTGAAATCCGGATTGTTCGGAACAAAAGTAGATGCTGATGAGCTTTTTGATGCCGACGTGGATTCTACGGACGTCGGCGCACTAAACAAGCAATTGGAAGAAAAGAAAAAAGAAAAGGAAGATCAGAAAAAGTTTTTTGCCAACTATAAGCGTAGGACGCTCGGGAATCTATATTCCAACCTTCCCATTTTTAAGGATTCAGATTACAACGTACTCTATAAGCCAGGCCGATATGACCTTACACTGGAAGATTTCACTTACATTGGCGACAAAGCCCTTTATGTGATCAGTTTTACCCCAAAGCGTTCCGAAGAATTCAGAGGCAAATTGTATATAAATTCCGATGATTTTGCACTTGTAAAAATGGAGTTTGAAAATGTAGAGCCGCTGCGGAAATTTAAACTTTTGGGGGTTTCCCTTAATGAGTATTTGGCCAAGGGAAGTATTCTTTTCGGAAAGGGCAGTAACGGATTGTACGGTTTAAAATACTATGAAATCGTAAAAGGAAATAAAGTAGGTTTTAAAAGACCCGTTAAAATTATTGAAAAAAACAAGAACGTTAGGGGTAGAAGAAAACAGAATGAGCTTCATTTAAAAATAGATGCTGCCTTTAACGGTCGGAATCGTTACGAAGTAGTGGTATTTGACATGGAACCTATAAACGAAGCCCAATTTGAAAGCCTTACGGAAAACAATGATGTACTTCCGCAATACATGCCGAACTACGACCCGGAGTTTTGGAAGGGCTACACTATTATGGAACCCAATACGGCCATAAGGGAGTTTACTTCTGAAGTGGAACCGGAAGATTAAACTTTCAGTACTCTTTTTCTGAAGTAAACCAATGAGTGCTAAGCACGGTATTAAACAAGATTTCGAACAAAATAGTAGAGCAGCAAGCACCAACCTGTTATCAAAAACAGCCCGCCAAGAGGAGTTACTGGACCTAAAAACTTCAGCTTCTTCCCTTTTGATGCGCTTATACACAACCCATAAATACTAAAGGAAAAAAGCAATGTTCCAATTATAAAACAATAGACCATATACTTCTCTAAACCACTATCCAGATTCAAATTAAAACTGAGCATCAGCAATACCAAGGCATGATACAATTGATATTTGACCCCTGTTTCAAAACTTGTCAATTGTTCCGGAGTAAAAGATTTTTTGAGGATATGCGTACCAAAAGCTCCAAAAACAACAGCTAAAAGACCGAATAATGCACCTATTAATTGAGCTAAAAGAACCATATTCTAATTTTGATTGTAAGATAAGTATTCAAAATAAAAGAGGCCGTCTAAAAAGACGGCCTCATATAAAATCATATTTCTAGCTTAGCACAATTTATGCTTCGTCATAAAAAAATTGTTCTTTTACGATTTTACCATCCTTAACTTGGTAGACGGCTATTTCAGACGTTTTAGATCTCTGTCCGGATGGTTTGTGCGTAGTATCCATTTCAAAACGCAGTGAAAACCAATTATCCGCAACTATAGGGTCGGATACAGATGTGTTGTGCACTTCAAAATTCTCTTGCCACCACTCCCCTTTTTTCTGGATGCCTTCAAAACCTTCAACACGTCCACCCTCTGCAGTCCCATCGTTTTCAATACTAACGATGTTGGGACTGTACAATTCTTGATAGGGTTTTTCAAAGTTCCCTTCTTTACACCATTGGACCAGTTTACTGGCAATTTCTTTTGTTTCCATATATCTTAATTTTAGGTTGTCGTACTTCAAATTACAAAATATTTAAATGGGTGTTCATAGATTAACACATTATTAAAACATACTTCACCTATTAATAATGTTGCCCACACCATCTATTTTCAATACTTTCATTGCGCATCGCAATCCGACCGTTATGAAGTCTACTTTTACACTTTTCCTGCTTACTGTTTCAATTCAAATACATGCACAAGGCACTCAATTGTTACGACAGCCAACAGTATCGGGTACCGAAATTGCTTTCGTCTATGCAGATGATCTTTGGAAAACCGGCATTATTGGCGGTACTGCAATCCGATTAACGAGTAACGAGGGCTACGAATCCTTGCCCCATTTTTCCTCAGATGGAAAACAGATTGCCTTTACTGCCGAATATGATGGCAATGTAGATGTCTTTGTAATTCCGTCAGAAGGGGGTGAACCCAAACGGTTAACGTTTCATCCTAGCGGTGATTTTGTTCAGGGATGGACTCCCGAGGGTGAGGTTCTTTTTCGTTCGGGAAGGGACGCCAAACCTACTTTAACCGACAGATTCTATACCGTTTCTGTGGATGGAAGCTTTCCAACCGCCATTGATTTGCCCAACGCGGCATTTGGTGAGATTTCTCCCGATGGAGAACACATCGCCTACGTACCCTTAAGGGCTTGGGATGAGGAGTGGCGAAACTATAGGGGCGGACAAGCCGTGCCCATCTGGATCGTAAATATGGAGACCAAGGATTTGATGACAATCCCGCAACCCACCAAGGAACGTCATTTAGACCCAGTTTGGTTCAATAACAAAGTATATTATCTATCCGAACGAGATTATGCCAGTAATATATGGTCCTATGATATAGGAACTAAAGAGGAGAAACAGATTACCTTCCACAAAAAATTCGATGTTAAAAGCTTGGATGCCAGCGCTGAGCATATCGTTTACGAACAGGGCGGCTATCTTCACCTATTGAATCCGGAAACAGGGGACGCCCAACAATTAACTATTACCGTCAACGGAGATATGAACTTTGCCCGACCTCGATGGGAAAATGTAAGTGCAGGGCAACTTGCAAATCCAAACCTTTCTCCCACCGGAAAACGTGCGATTTTTGAACATAGGGGAGAAATTTTTACCGTCCCAAAGGAAAATGGAACTTGGCGTAATTTGACAAATTCTCCAGGTGTTGCGGATAGAGTACCGGTTTGGTCACCCAAGGGGGATAAAATCGCATGGTTTTCTGATAAAAGCGGGGAATACCAATTGGTGGTTTCCAATCAGGATGGAGCAAACCAAAAATACTATCCCCTACCCAACCCTACCTTTTATTTTCAGCCCGATTGGTCGCCTGATGGCAATCATATTGCCTATTCCGATACGGATTATAACGTTTGGATCATCAACTTAAATAATGGAAACGTAGAAAAAGTAGCTACGGATAACTATGCGCATCCCAACCGGACCATGAATCCCGTTTGGTCCCCCGATAGCAAATGGATTGCCTATCCCAAACAGTTAAAGAGTCACTTTAAAGCAATTTTCGCCTATAATATTGATACAAAACAATCCGTGCAATTGACGGATGGTATGGCCGATGCCATAAGCCCTATTTGGGACGAGAACGGAAAATACCTTTATTTTCTAGCAAGTACGGACTACGGATTGCAATCCGGTTGGTTGGATATGAGCTCGTACGACACAGACGTAAGCCGAAGCCTATACGCGATTGTTCTCGCTAAAACCGATTCAGCTCCCAACCTTCCTAAAACGGATGAGGAAAAAATTGAAAAGAAAGACGACGAGTCGGACAAGGATAAGAAGAAAGGTAAAAAGGAGGAAGATGAAACTCCAAAGGATGTTATCGTCAAACTAGATGCTGAAGGCATTTTTAACCGCATCGTTGCATTAAAACTGGACAGCCGAAACTATATCTCCCTTGCTAAGGGTCCAAAAAATATTGTTTTTCTAGCTGAGGCCATTCCTAACGAACAAGGTTTAAAAGTACATAAATATGATATTGAGAAAATGGAGGCCGAAGAATATGCAACAGGAGTTGCACAAATGGTCGTCTCCTCAGATAGAAAAAACATACTCCTGAACCAAAATAGTTCTTGGGTACTTTCGGCTATCGAAGCCAAACCAGATTTAGCCAAGGATAAACTTTCAATTAACATGAAAGTGAAGGTGGACCCTGCGGAAGAATATCAGCAGATTTTTAAAGAAGGTTGGCGTTTTATGCGCGATTTCCTATATGTGGACAATGTTCACGGTGCACCTTGGGACACCATTTATAAGTGGTATTCCCCTTGGATAAAACATGCGAGACATCGTACCGACCTTAATTACGTTGTAGATATCCTAAGCGGCGAAGTCAGCATTGGACATTCCTTCGTCTACGGTGGGGATTTCCCAGATGTGAAAGAAGTTCCTATTGGACTTTTAGGGGCAGATTTATCCATTGAAAATGGTTTTTATAAAATCGATAAAATATACAATGGGGAAAACTGGAACCCAGATTTATATGCTCCCTTAGCACAGCCTGGTTTAGCTGTAAATGTTGGGTATTATATTACCTCCATCAATGGGGTAGCACTTAAAGAAGGTGTTAATCCATACCAATTATTGGAACAGACTGCGAATAGGGAAATCACGATTAAAGTGAATTCCCAACCTAGTCTTTCCGGCTCAACGGATATTCTCATAAGACCCGTTGAAAGTGAACGAGGTCTAAGAACTTACGATTGGATGGAAGGAAACCGAAGAAAAGTTGACGAACTTTCAGGAGGAAAATTGGCTTATGTTTATGTACCGAATACCGGTGGGGGAGGTTTTACTTCATTCAACCGCTACTACTTCTCACAGCAGGATAAAAAAGGGGTCATTGTAGACGAACGCAATAATGGAGGGGGTTCTGCGGCAGATTATATGGTTGATATTATGTCCAGGGAACTTTTCGGCTACTTCAACAGCAGAACGGAGAGCAATAGGCCATGGACAACGCCAATGGCGGGTATTTGGGGTCCAAAAGTTATGTTGATTAACGAAAATGCAGGTTCCGGAGGCGACTTGTTGCCCTATATGTTCCATGCAAAAGAAATAGGTCCGCTAGTGGGCACCCGAACATGGGGCGGTCTCGTAGGCACATGGGATACCCCGGATTTTATTGATGGTGGACGAATGGTGGCGCCAAGAGGAGGTTTCTTCGATGTTGATGGGGAATGGGCCGTTGAAGGCGAGGGCATCTCGCCGGATATTGAAGTTATCCAAGATCCAAAATTAGTGCTGCAAGGCAAAGACCCTCAGTTGGAAAGAGGCGTCGAAGAAGCCATGCGCTTACTAAAAACGGAAGAATTTAAAATGAAACCGGAGCCAGCGCCGCCTATCAAATGGAAAAGACCGGAAGGGTACTAAGAAGACTAAAAACCTTAAAAATTATTGAAAAGCAATACCAATTTCAGTATCGGAGGTAATTGAAAAATTACATTCATCAAATTTTGGAGGGCCAAATATTTTCACTTTTCCTCTGGAAAAGGCATATGCTTCTTTTGGGATTCCCATAAAATTGGTGTCCAATTTTTTGTTTCCGTTTTCATCATGAAAAATAGCCACTGCATATTCTCCAATAGGAATATCATCAATTTCTACATGCATATTGCCCATTACCGCTTTGTGCGAACCAACCTTAAAAACCTTATCAAAATTTAAAAAGGAGTCCTTATCCTGATATAACGCAACACAAACGTTTCCATTATTTGAACTTACGCCTCCAATTTCCAAACTAAGCTTATGTTGGGAGAATCCAAGGAAACTTATAAAAAACAGTAAAAGCGATAGAATTACTTTTTGAATTTTCATAAACACTTCAGAATTGTATAAGACAAACTATAAATTACGGTAAATAGTATTGGTGCAGCCTGTTTATTTTTGAGTATTAAATGTTAATTGGGAATATTATTACTTTCCAACTTGCTATTTAAAAAATCGAACAGCTCAATTGTTTTCAAAGAATCTTTTTGATTAACATATAAAAGTAAAGAGTCTTTGTAAACTAATTTTATTTTTTGCTGCGAAATATTGTCTACAAATACATAAACTTTTTTATCCGTCAAGGAATCCTGAAATTCCTGAAAAATACCTTTTTCTTTCTCTAAAGCTGAGAATCCGTTCCGTCGCATCATGGGGGGAATTTTATCCACGAAAACTACGCTGTCCAAATTGTCATAAGCTATATCCACCTTATAAAAACCTGATAAAATCTGAACGCGATTAGGTTCTGTCTTTATCCAATTTTTATAGTGGAGTACCAAAACGGAAAGACATACCACTACGGTAATTACCATAAGTAAATTCCAGAACCAATGTCTTTTTTGGGCGGCCATTCTATTCTACAGATTTTTTATACTTATCCAACCAAGCCAAGGTATGCGCAATTTTCGTTATCAAATTACTTGGCCTATTGGCTATTCCATGACTAGCTTCCGGGATTTCTACCAAAACAGTTTCTACTTTTCTAAGTTTTAAAGCATGATACAGTTGCTTGGCCTCGCTGGGCGGAGTGCGTAAATCATTCATTCCTACCATTACCATAGTTGGTGTCTCTATATTACCAACTAGAGAAAGCGGTGAAAATTTCCAATATCCCTCAAAATTTTCCCACGGTTGGCCCGGATATCTGGAATTTGCATACCCGAAGTAGTTATCGGCCACCAAGGTTTTGCTAATCCAATTCATCACTGGCTTGGCTACTACTGCAGCCTCAAACCTGTTATTCTTTCCAATCATCCACGCGGACATAATTCCACCTGCACTACCTCCGGTAACGAATAATTGATCTTCATGGGCTATCCCTTTTGCTATGCAATAATCCACACCATCCATGACGTCGTTATAATCCTCTCCGGGATAATTGTTGTACAACAGATTGCCAAACTCTTCCCCATAACTGGTACTACCCCGCGGATTTGGATAAAAAACGATGTAGCCGTTTGCTGCATATAATTGCATTTCGGCAGAAAAACGGTCTCCATAATTTAAAATAGGTCCTCCATGATTTTCAACCAGAAAAGGATATTTCTTATTGGTATCATAGTCAGGTGGGTAAACCACCCATCCTTGTAAATCTCGTTGGTCAAACGTAGATTTATACCACACCTCTTCCACTTTACCCAAGTTCTTGTAGTCCAATAGGGCTTTGTTAAGCGAGGTTATTTTAGATGCAGTTTTACCTTTTACATTCAGGACTGCCAACTCTGCAGGATAATCAGGCCTACTCTCTGTAAAAGCGATGGTGCCATTTACAGATACGGTAAAAGAACCGCTGGCATAAGGTCTTCCAATGGAAGTCCCTCCCATGTTATCCGCAAGTTTATCAACTTTACCACTTAAATTTATATGGGCAATTTTACTATTACCCTTGTCATCATAGGAAAAATAGAGTCCGTCACTTTTAGGATTCCAAACGATATTGGAAACTCCCCTATCCAAGGAGTTTGAAATGACTCGTTTGTTGCTTCCATCGCTGTTCATTATGTATAATTGCCTAACCTGATAGGCCTGTACCTTATCTTCAAAACCTATATAGGCAATGTATTTTCCATTAGGTGAAACTGAGGGACTTGTATCAGGTCCGTTCCTGTCCGTTAGGGCCTTTATGGTACCATCATTTACATTTACCGAATAAACTTCACTATTTCTAAAATCGTATTCCCAATCTTCATTTCTATTTCCCGAAAAGAAAATCTGTTTTCCGTCCGCACTCCACGAAAGCGTACCCCTATGATGATAATCTCCGGAGGTAATTTGTCTAACAGACCCTCCATTTGATGGAATGGTGAAAATATGATTAAAACCAGGGGCAATATATCCTCTACCATCGGCTTCGTGATACAACCTATCCGTTATTCTAGGACTGTCCGCCCATTTGGCCCCCTTTGGTTTCTTAGGCATTTTGGCCAATACCGGCGGTGCTTTTTCAACATTCATGGAGAAAGCTAATTGTTCACCATCAGGGGACCAGGTCAAAGAACTTGGACTAAAAGGCAATTGTGAAATCTTGGCTATTTTCCCGGAACTTAACCAGTATATATAAATTTCCGAACCTTCGTCCGTAGTGCCTGTAAAAGCCAATTGATTACCAGAGGGCGACCAAGTTGCATTGGATTCGCTTTCCTCCCTAGATGTCAATTTTTGATGTTGGGAACCATCGCTCTTAATCATCCAAAGATTTCCGACAGCCTTATCCTCCATGATATCAAAACCCATACGGCGATATATCACCCATTCTCCATTTGGTGAAATTTGGGGGTCCGATACGTATTCCAAATCATAAACATCTAGATAGGAAAAGTTTGTTTTTTGAGCGTTTAGGCTCAAGATTGACATTAGACTAAAAAGAAAAAGATAATTTCTCACAATAAAATGGTTTATGATTTAAAAGTAGCTGAAAATAGTAAGGCTTCAAAGCGTTATTTTAAAAGACTAGTAGAAATTCAAATGATACTTGAAAAGTGAGGCAACGTATAAATTTATTATCTTAGACAAGAATTTATGCTAAAACTAACTTCCATAGCGGTTTCTTTGCTCATCCTAGTGCAGAGCTTCAATGTTCACGCTAGTGATTTAATTGAACTTGATGAGCTCATTGAACATGCGCAGTTCCATTCGGAGGAGTACGGCGATAATTTTTTTGTGTTCATTTCAAAACATTACGGAGAATTAAAGGCAGAGCACAACCAAGAGCATCAGGAAGAAAAGGAACAACATGAACAATTACCTTTTCAACATCAATGCCAATCACCTTCCATGTATGCCGTTGTTCTGAATAGGATTATGGAAACCACTAGCTTCTTAGATCCGAGCGTCCATGCTTCCGCAAACTATTTTTATCAAGCATCTTACCACTCTCTTTTTCCGGAAGGACTTTTTCAACCTCCCAAGAATACATAATCCCTTTTCTATTTCTATTTAATAGTGCGTTAGCCCTTGGGTTTCGCATATTATACCATTTTATTTCTATGGATTATGCTTTCATACATCATAAAATTCAGCTTACGTAATAAGTTTTTGATTTTCTTATTTACGGCCTTTGTTATAGGTTTTGGATTGTATTCCTTGACCCAGATTCCCATTGGTGCCGTCCCGGACGTGACCAATAATCAAGTACAAGTCATTACTACGTCCCGTAACCTCTCTACCCAGGATATGGAGCAGTTTATCACCTATCCGGTAGAACTGGAAATGGCAAATTTGCCTGGAGTTAAGGAAATAAGGTCTGTGACCAAGTTTGGATTGTCGGTAGTTACCGTTGTATTTGACGATGACATAGGCACCTATCTTCCCAGGCAATTATTAGCGGAGAAAATCAAATCTGCCTCCGAGAAAATCCCGGAAGGTTTTGGCACTCCGGAGATGGGGCCAATAACCACAGGTTTAGGTGAAATCTACCAGTACATTCTAGATGTAAAACCCGAATATAAAAAGCGTTACACTGCCACGGATTTACGAACCATTCAAGATTGGATTGTAAAAAGGCAGTTATCCGGGATTCCTGGAGTAGTAGAGGTGAATACTTGGGGAGGCTTTCTTAAACAGTACGAAGTGGCCATCAAAACAGAGAAACTCAACGCGATGAACATCACAGCCCAAGAGGTTTTCACCGCGTTGGAAAAGAACAATAACGTTGCGGGCGGTGGCTACATCGAAAAGATAAATCAGGCCTATTTCATAAGAGGCGAAGGTTTAGTGGAAAATCTGGATGATATCAAAAATATTGTGGTAACCAATAAGGATGGCATACCGGTTTTAATTAAGGATTTGGCCGAAGTTGGCTTTGGAAATGCCACACGTTTTGGTGCGATTACCGGAAATGGAGAGGGGGAAAAAGTCCTTGGTCAGGTCATGATGCTCAAGGATGCCAATTCCAAAAAAGTAATAGATGCGGTAAACGAACGTGTTGACCTTATATCAAAAACACTACCTGAAGGGGTTTATATCAATCCGTTTTTGGATAGAAGCGAACTTATTGCCAAAACTACCTTCACGGTTTCCGAAAATCTGATATTGGGATTTTTGATTGTCATTTTCGTAGTGGTTCTTTTGCTGGGCAATCTGCGCTCCGGACTCGTAGTCGCATCCGTGATTCCGTTATGTTTATTATTCGCTCTATCGCTTATGTACATTTTTGGAGTGGACGCCAATCTTATGAGCCTTGGTGCTATTGATTTTGGGATTATTATTGATGGGGCCGTGATTATCGTAGAATTTGTCGCGTTTCAGATTACGGCAAAAAGTGCGGAATTGGCTGTTCTAAACAAAAATGCATTACAAAAAGAAAAGGATACGATAACCTTAAATAGTGCTTCTAAAATGATGAATTCGGCCATTTTTGGTCAACTCATTATACTCATCGTCTTTATTCCCATCCTTTCTTTGAGCGGAGTTGAAGGTAAAATGTTCAAACCCATGGCGCTTACCTTTAGTTTTGCCCTCTTGGGAGCAATGGTATTCTGCTTTACTTATGTTCCCGTGATTGCCACTTTATTTTTAAAGCCTACCAAACAGTCCGACAAAAACATTTCTGTTAAATTGATGAAATGGTTGAACAACCGCTATGAGCCCATCATTAATTGGGCGTTAAAAAGGAAAAAATTAGTATTAGGCCTGGCTAGTATACTTCTTGTCATTACAATTATCCTATTCTCAAGGATGGGCGGCGAGTTCGTACCCACTTTGGACGAGGGCGATTTTGTAATTCAACCGGTGCTCAAAACCGGAACATCGCTAAGTAAAACCGTAGAAATTACAACACAAATCGAAACTATACTTTTAGAGAACTTTCCCGAAGTCACCCAAGTAGTGACCCGTATAGGGGCAGCCGAAGTACCCACAGATCCTATGTCCATGGAAGAAAGTGATGTTATCATCGTCTTAAAGCCCAAAGACGAATGGGTTTCTGCAGATAGCAAAGATGAATTGGCGAATAAGTTTAAAGAATCCTTGGCTATTATTCCCGGAATGGAAGTTGAATTTACCCAACCCATAGAGATGCGTTTTAATGAGCTTATTACTGGCGTACGTGCGGACATCGCCATAAAAATATTCGGTGAAGACTTAGATATACTCAGTAATAAAGGAAATGAAATCAAAAACTTGATTTCAGATGTTGAAGGCGCTGCGGATATCTCCGTGGAAAAAATTGTTGGGTTGCCCCAAATGAACGTTAAGTATAATCGAACGAAAATAGCACGTTACGGACTTAACATACAGGACCTCAACGATATGGTTTCCATGGGTTTTGCCGGTAGAACCGTTGGTAGTGTCTTTGAAGGTGAAAAGCGTTTTGACTTGGTCGTACGATTAAACTCCGAAAATCGCCAAGATATCGACAATCTCAAAAATCTATATGTAGACTTACCTAACGGAGGAAAAATTCCTTTAAGCGAATTAGCCAATGTGAGTTATCAAAAAGGAGCCGCTAAAATATCACGGGACGACACAAGAAGAAGAATCGTAGTGGGCATCAACGTCCGAAATCGAGATTTACAATCCGTAGTGGATGACTTAAAAGCGTTAATTGACTCGAATATAAAACTGCCCATTGGATATAACATTACCTACGGTGGACAGTTTGAAAACCTTCAAAGTGCCAAGTCAAGATTATTAGTGGCAGTTCCCATTGCCTTATTGCTCATTTTTATCTTGCTCTATTTTGCCTTTGGTTCTGTTAAAGAAGCATTATTGATTTTTACCGCAATTCCGTTATCAGCCGTGGGAGGCGTCCTCCTGCTTTGGATACGTGATATGCCGTTCAGCATTTCGGCAGGCGTAGGCTTTATTGCCCTTTTTGGAATTGCCGTACTAAACGGTATCGTACTCATAGAACACTTTAAGGAACTTAAAAAACAAGATTTTGATGATATGGAAACACTTATCAAACAAGGTACCAAAGACCGTTTAAGAGCCGTATTGTTGACGGCATCCGCCGCTGCCCTAGGATTTCTCCCGATGGCCATATCTACAAACGCAGGTGCGGAGGTGCAACGTCCATTGGCAACTGTAGTCATTGGTGGCCTCATTACGGCAACGTTGTTAACATTGGTAGTCCTTCCCGTTTTGTACGCTTGGTTCGAAGAAAAGAAAAGTGAAAATAGTAAACCATCCTTCAACAAAAATATCGGTATTATTCTAGTTTTGATGGGATTGGCTTTTTCTTCAACCGGGACCGCACAGGAAAACCAGGCAAACTTAGAGAAACTAACAGCTATGGCCATAGAGAACAATGCCGACCTTAAAGCCGCCAGTCTAAATGTTGAGCAATCTAATGTATTGGTTGGGAACGCTTTTGATTTTGATAAAACCGAGGTATTCTACAGCTACGATGAAAATAATCTCTCCATAGGGAACCTACCATTGAACGTTCTTGGATTAAAGCAAGATTTTCTATTCCCTACAGTGTATTTTGCCAAGCGCAAATTGAACAAGACCAATCATGAGCTGAGTTTAAATACATACGAAATTCGCGAAAAGGCCTTAAAGCGTGAAGTAACATCCTCCTATTATCAATACCTATTTGCCAAGGAGAAGGAAACTATTTATCGCAGCTTGGACAGTCTTTATCAAAATTTCGCTTACATGGCCAAACGCCGTTTTGAATTGGGGGAAACAAACTATCTGGAAAAAATAACTGCCGCCTCCAAACAAAGACAACTACAGATTGCCCTGGAACAAGCATCACAAGATGTTGCTATTGCCCATGCTGATTTATTAGCTAAAACCCAAATATCGACCAAAGTGCAAATTATTTCTGTACCATTGGAGAAGATTCCCTTACGTACTTTAAATATTGAGGAAACACCAGAAATTACCTATTACGAAAAAACCATTGATTTAGCCAGCACTAAACGAAAACTGGAAATGCAGCAACTTCTGCCTGATATTAGTGTGGAATATTTTCAAGGTACAAATAGCGCTCTCGAAGGTAATTTATACGGGTATAGGGCTGGACTGAAAATACCCTTGCTTTTTGGTGGAAACGCTTCTAGAATAAAGGCATCAAAAATTGCGGAGGAAATCGCAACCAAACAATCCGAAGCCTATGAAATCCTTTTGAAGACACGGTTGGCAGAACTTCAATCGCAATATGAAAAATACGCTCAAAGCCTTGATTATTATGAAACCGAAGGAAGCGAGTTATCCAATGAAATTCTTAAAACGGCTACCATGAGCTTTAAAAACGGGGAAATCGATTTTTTCCAATACATCCAAAGTGTGGAAAATGCCAATCAAATTCTATTGGATAGGTTGGAGAACTTAAATAATTATAATCAGACCATTATAAAACTCAATTATATCAGTTTAAACTAAAAAAATGAAAAAACTAATCTATACGCTGGTCATCGCCCAATTCCTACTTCTATCAAGTTGTGGCGAAAAAAAGAATGTTGAAACTGTTGAATCCGAGACTGAAAACTCCAATGGAAATATCAGCATCACAACGGAACAGTTCCAAAACAACGGAATGGCTCTGGGAAAGCTTGAAGAGAAATCCTTCCCCTTAACCGTACAGGTTAACGGGATGATTGATGTTCCACCGGAGAATAGGGCGGTCGTTAGTGCCACAATGGGCGGGTATGTCAAAAGAACACCATTATTAATAGGCGATGTGGTAAAAAAAGGACAGCTTTTGGTTACACTGGAAAATCCTGAATTTGTTACCCTGCAACAGGAATACATGGAAATAAAACAACAACTTAATTACTTGAGTTCGGAATACGACCGACAAAAAACGTTAATGGATGAAAACATTACTTCGCAAAAAAGCTTTTTGAAAGCAGAAAGCGAGTATAAAACGGCTAATGCACGATATAATGGACTCAGAAAACAATTACAAATGCTCAATATATCCACTGCAGAAGTGGAAAAAGGAACTATAACAAGCATCGCAACGATTTTTGCTCCTATTGGAGGTAGCATTACGAAAGTTAATGTTAGTAAAGGAAGTTATGTATCGCCAGCAATGCCAATTTTAGAAATTATTGATAATGATCACATCCATTTAGAGCTTTCGGTTTTTGAGAAAGACATTATGGGAATAAAAAAGGGGCAACCCATACGATTCAAAATACCCGAGGCATCCAACGAAACCTATGAAGCAGAAGTGCACTTGATAGGTACTTCCATCGGTGAAAATAGAACGATTAAAGTCCATGGGCATTTACATGATGAGGAACAGCACAATTTTCTCACAGGCATGTTCATTGATGCGGAAATCATTACGGATTCTCAAACTTACAAAGCACTTCCTGAAACGGCGATAGTGGAAACCGATGGGTCTCACTACGTTTTACGTCTCCAAGAAAGTGCGGATGGTAATTATGCATTTGAACAAATTGAAGTGGAAGTTGGAGCTACTGACGATAGTTTTACAGCACTTAAAAACATGGAAGTGTATGACTCCTCGGATCAATTTTTAACGAGGGGCGCTTTTGAGCTTTTGGGAGACTGAATGACCTTGGGACAAGTCAAAAGATATTAAAAGAAAGTTCAAGTATGATTTAGACACATGCGACCGAGTAGTTTTAATCTCGATTAGCGAGTAACTATCCAAGACCTACGTCTAAAGACATCATTACGATAAAGCCACCTATGAATCCCATAACGGCCACATCGGAATGTTTATCCTGTTGCGTTTCCGGAATAACCTCCTCTACCACCACAAAAATCATGGCACCAGCTGCAAATGCAAGGGCATATGGTAAGATAGGCTGAAAAGTTAGTACTGCCCAAGCCCCTAAAACGGCCGCCAAAGGTTCTACCAAAGCCGACGCTTGACCGTACATAAAGCTTTTTCGTCTTGATAGCCCTTGCCTACGCAACGGCATGGATACGGCGAAACCTTCCGGAAAGTTCTGGAGACCAATTCCCAATGCCAAAGCCACTGCCCCACCGATACTAGCTCCTTCAAAACCGGCTGCAACACCACCAAAAAGTACGCCTACCGCTAAGCCCTCAGGTATATTGTGCAAGGTTATGGCCAAGGTCAAAAGTGTGGTCTTATGCCAAGGCGTTTTTACACCTTCCGCTTCGCTTTCCCTAAAATTAAGGTGCAAATGCGGCAGCACTTTATCTAGCCCGAATAGAAAAAAAGCGCCTAATAAAAAACCGACCGCTGCCGGAATCACTTTTACAAATCCTTCCCCAGGGCTCAACTCTATTCCGGGTGCCAAAAGGCTCCAAAAACTGGCGGCAACCATTACCCCGCCGGTAAAACCTAACATTCCGTCCATTACCGCCCTGTTAGTACTCTTAAAAAAGAATACCAATCCGGCACCTAAAGCCGTGAGCCCCCAAGTGAATAGCGTGGCATAAAATGCAGCCAGAATTGGGTTTATGGATTCAAAATAATCAATTACCTGTTGCATAATCTACATTCTTAAATTGTTATTATTGTTGACTTTCCGAAACTTCCAAATATAGGTTTGACGCTATTTGAGAAGATATTCGGATAGTGTCGTTGGACGTTTTTAATTGAACGGAGCCGTCAAACTCTTCTTTGTCCAGTATTTGAAACGTATCTCCCAAGGCAATTCTATTTTTATCCAAAAACTTTAAAAAGGCTGGGGATGAGTCCTCTACCCCAACACATACGCCTTCGGTTCCAACGGCAAGTTCACTGATTAATTTTTTAATCGATTTTTTGAACTTCCCATCCTTTGATGGAATAGGATCCCCATGTGGGTCCACTTTGGGAAATCCCAAATAGCCATCCAACTTATCAATGAGCTTTTCACTCTTTATATGTTCCAACTGTTCCGCAATGGTATGCACCTCATCCCACGCAAAATCTAGCTTTTCAACCAAAAAAACCTCCCATAGTCTATGTTTCCTAATAATGGCCAATGCGGTGGTCTTTCCTTCATGCGTTAGGCTAACGCCTTTATACTTTTTATAAAAAACGAGATTCTTGTCGGATAGTTTTTTAATCATATCCGTAACGGAAGAGGGTTTCGTATCCATTTGCTCGGCTATAGCATTGGTGGAGATTGAGGTTTCGTGCCCTTTACTTAGGTGATAAATAGCCTTTATGTAGTCTTCTTCCGAAAGCGTCATCAAATAAAAAATAATTTATGCTAAAATACATTTTTATATCTAAAAACATATTTTTAGTTTTGTCTAAATTATTATTTTGATATGTTTAAATTTAATTTTAGCCCATTCGTGACTAACATAATTACAATAATGCTGCTCGTATTTGTTTTTTATACTGGTACCGCTCAGGAAGTCAGTATTTCGGGAACTATTTCTTCCGAAGGGGAGCCAGTACCATTTGCAAACATTTATCTGAAGGGAACGCAGATTGGCACCGCATCCGCCGAGAATGGCAATTACACATTATCCAATATCAAAATTGGGTCACAAAAGCTGATTGTCTCCGCAATCGGTTATAATCCGTATAGCCGTACTATAACATTGAAAGACGGCAGAACAGAACTTTTGAATATTGAGCTAATCCCATCTGCTGAAACCTTGGACGAGATGGTGGTAACTGGAACGCTCAAGGCTGTTTCCCGGTCAGAAAGTCCCGTTCCCGTTGAGGTTTATAGCCCTACTTTCCTAAAAAAGAACCCGACCGCCAGCATTTTTGAGGCGTTGCAAAATGTAAACGGGGTACGGCCACAAATCAACTGTAATGTTTGCAATACCGGTGATATCCATATCAACGGACTGGAAGGCCCGTATACACTAGTCTTGATTGATGGGATGCCGATTGTCAGCGGCTTAGGTACCGTTTACGGATTATCCGGAATACCTAATTCCCTTATAGAACAGATTGAAATCGTGAAAGGCCCGGCATCCAGTCTATACGGCAGCGAAGCCGTCGGTGGGTTAATCAATATTATAACAAAAAATTCTTTGGAAGCTCCCGACTTTTTTGCCGATGCTTTTGCCACGGGTTGGGGCGAATACAATTTGGACGTTGGTGATAAAATAGATATGGGCGAAAAGGCGGATGTCTTGCTAGGCGTGAATTATTTTAACTATGATGAGCTTATTGACAATAACGGAGATAATTTTACGGACCTCACCCTACAGGACCGTATTTCCATATTTCAAAAATGGAGTTTTAAACGAGAGGAAAACCGTATTTTTTCTTTGGCAGGACGATTTTTTTATGAAGACCGATGGGGCGGAGAGCTGCAATGGACACCCGAATTTAGAGGCGGTGATGAAATTTATGGGGAGAGCATCTATACACGCAGATGGGAAATATTGGGTAAATACCAACTACCTATAGACGAAAAGGTAATGCTTTCCTTCTCCTATAACGATCACAATCAAAACTCCGTATATGGTGATGTCGCCTATTTGGCGGACCAAAGAATTGGATTTACGCAGTTGACTTGGGACAAAACTTTGGGAAAGCACGACCTATTGTTCGGGTCCGCATTACGATATAACTATTACGATGACAATACCACCGCCACAATCGTTGCGGATGAGGTAGTCATCCCAAGTATTTTTGCCCAAGATGAGATTGCCTTGGCAAAAAAACATTCCTTATTGCTAGGGCTGCGTTATGATTATGACCAAAGGCATGGCAATATCGTTACCCCTAGAACGGCTTACCGTTGGAAAATTACCGATAACGATATCCTCCGTTTTAACGCCGGGACAGGTTTCCGGGTAGTAAATTTATTTACGGAAGAACATGCAGCACTAACAGGGGCACGTGATGTAATAGTTGCCGAGGAATTAAGTCCTGAACGCTCCTTCAACTTTAACCTAAATTATTTGAAGAAAATATATGCTGATAATGGTGCTTTCATAAGTCTGGATGCATCCGCGTTTTATACGAATTTCAGTAACGCCATTCTGCCCGATTATGACACGAATCCTAATCAAATTATTTATGACAATTTAGACGGCAAATCCGTTTCACAAGGTCTGAGCGCTAATATTGATGTTGTTTTTCCAAGTGGTTTCAAGTTTTTAATCGGAGCTACATTTCAAGATGTTTCCCAAACCGAAAACGGTATTAAACAGCGACAAATTTTAACGGAAAGTTATACCGGTACCTGGAATGTGGGCTATACTTTCCGAAATCTTAAGTTTAGTGTAGACTATACCGGAAATCTTTATGGCCCAATGCGTTTGCCAACCTTAGGCGAATCAGATCCACGAAGTGATTTCTCGCCTGTTTGGAGCATCCAAAATATACAATTTACCTATAAGGGATTGGATGATTTTGAGTTTTATGGCGGAATTAAAAACTTGTTGGATTGGACACCAAATAGAGGGAATCCCTTTATTATTGCGAGGGCAAACGACCCATTCGATAAGGAAGTAGCTTTTGATTCCAGTGGAAACCCAGTAGCTACACCCAATAACCCAAACGCCCTTACCTTTGACCCTTCCTACGTGTACGGTCCAAACCAAGGAATACGCGGATTTTTTGGAATGCGTTATCGGTTAAATTAATAAATCTTATTGGTTCCGCTCAAGTTCTGAAAACCTGACGCGTCAAAATTCGTATTTTTGATTGATGACCAACTCACATTTCGATTACATCATTATTGGGGCGGGAGCCGCAGGTTTACTACTCGCGGACGCCATGGGCAAGGATGATTTTTTTTCGGACAAATCCATTTTAGTGCTTGATAAGAGCGATAAACAAGAAAATGATCGTACGTGGTGCTTTTGGGAAAAAGGCGATGGTCAGTTTGATTCCATCGTCCATAAAAAATGGAATCATATTTTCTTTGCGGGACAACAATTTTCCAAACGCTTTAACATCGCTCCCTATAGCTACAAAATGATTAGGGGCATCGATTTTTATAATTCCTACCTACATCGAATTTCAAAATATCCCAATATCACTTTTATTCAGGAAGCGGTAGAAAAAATAGCAGAAACGGATGATATAGTTTCCATACAAACCGCAACCGCAACATATACGGGAAATAGGGTTTTGAACAGCATTTTTGATTATAAAATGGCAACGCACCAAAAAGAGTACCCTGTGTTGCAGCAGCATTTTATTGGATGGACGGTGAAGACCAAAACTCCTGTTTTTGACCCCGACCAAGCGACCTACATGGATTTTTCAATTCCCCAAAAGGGAAATACACGGTTTATGTACGTGCTTCCCCAAAATAACGACACCGCTCTTATTGAATATACCCTGTTTTCGGAAAAATTACTTCCAAAAGAGGAATATGAAGAAGCCATTAAAGGTTATTTAAAGGATAATTTAGCTGTAACAAACTATCACGTATTGGAGAAAGAGCAAGGGAGCATCCCAATGACCTGTTATGATTTTAAGAAACACCATACCAATAGAATACGATTTATTGGAACCGCAGGTGGTTGGGCCAAACCAAGTACCGGTTATACCTTCATGAGCACCGCTAGGAAGGTTCCAAAACTGGTCTCATTTCTCAAAATAGGAAGGCCGCTAAAAGAATTGAACTTTAAAAATAGGTTTTGGTACTATGACTTGCTGTTCCTGGATGTACTTTATCAAAATAACGCAGGGGGGCATCAAATTTTTGAAAGTCTCTTCAAAAAAAGAAAGCCGCAACTGATTTTTAAATTTTTGGATGAACAAACAAATGTTTCCCAGGACCTCTATTATATAATGGGGTCTCCAAAACTTCCTTTTATGAGAGCGTTGTTCAGACGTTTCTTCTAAACTTGTCTTCTCATTAGTTTTTCACCAAATTGCCTTAAGATATCCTTCTTCTCCTTAGACAAATCCAAACTATCTAAAACCGTGAAAGCTTTTTGCGTATAGCTTTTTATGGCCTCCTGACTGGCTAATGCCGCACCGCTTTCGGTGAAAATGGTGCGTACAGCATGTACTTTACCTTCGGTCTCCTTTGGCTGAATTGAATACAAATCCTGAAGTTGTTTTTTATCCTCATCCGTACTGGATTGCATTGCCTTAATGTAGAGGAAGGTTTTCTTATTCTCTATAATATCTCCGCCAACTTGTTTACCGAAAGTCTTAGGGTTTCCAAAAACATCTAAATAATCGTCCTGTAATTGAAACGCGATACCTAGATTCAACCCAAAAGCATACACATCTTCTTGGCATTTTTCCGAAGTTTCTGCAACAATAGCTCCCATTTTCATTGCCGCAGCCACCAAAACTGCGGTTTTGTATTCAATCATTTTAAGATATTCTGGCAACGAAACATCATCTCTAGTTTCAAAATCAACATCATACTGTTGGCCTTCGCAAACTTTCAAAGCCGTTTTGCTGAACAGTTTTGCCAGTGCTTTAAAAATATGTATTTCATAGTTCTCAAAAAGCTGATATGCCATAATGAGCATAGCGTCTCCTGATAAAATTCCTGTATTTACGTCCCACTTTTCATGGACCGTTGCCCTTCCCCGCCGCTTCGGCGCACCATCCATAATATCATCATGAACTAGTGAAAAATTGTGGAAAACCTCAATGGCCAATGCCGCGTCCAGTGCCTCTTTATAATCTTTTTCGAAAAGCTCCGTCGTTAGTAAAACCAGTACGGGACGTAATCTTTTCCCGCCTAAATTCAGGATATAAGTGATTGGGGCATAAAGGTTTTGAGGCTCCTTAGTTTCCGTTTTGGATTCCAAATAGGAGATAAATTCACTACGATATTTTTCTACGGAGTGCATGGTTGGATTTTTTTCAAAAATACGCCCATTGTTACAAATAGCTTTTAAAAACGTCAAATGATATAAAGAAAATTAGTCCAAGAATGCAATAGATTTTAAAATCATCGTCTCTACTATTGAAGACCTAAAGAAAAACCATCAGTGGTTTCCAAGAAACAACAGAATAACAACCTATCCAAGTTCTTTGAAGAGGAATACAGTTCGCTCAAAGGGTATGTGCGCTCTAAAATACAGCACACCGCCGAAAGTGATGCGGAGGATATTATTCAAGATGTTGCCCTAAAGATGTTCTCAAGACCATCGGATGCATTGCCCATCACAAATATTGGTGGTTTTGTATACAATGCTATTAAAAATAGGATAATTGATATCCTGCGCACAAAAAGGGAGCGGATTTATGATGAAAAGCACTTGGAACGATTATGGACCGATTTTGCATCCATGTTCTATGAAGAAGAGGAATCGCCTTTTTCCGAAAGAATCAAGGAAAAATTAAAAATAGCAATTAGCGAATTAAAACCGGCATACCGCGATATTATCGTAGCCGTGGATTTTGAAGGATATACCTATAGGGAGATTTCCCAAGAAACTGGTATTTCAGCAGGAACCCTAATGTCCAGAAGGCACAGGGCCATATCAATATTATTAAAACATTTAGAAGTAGAATAAATTAAAAAACAGATTATGGAAAATAAAGATCACATTGAAAGACATGTAGAGCGCAACGTACAACAGTATGTAACCAAAGGATTTAAAATACTTTTCTTCATAGTCCTTGGCCTTACCATTGCCTTTTTGGTAGGATATATAGTAATGCGATTATGGAACTGGTTAATGCCGGAACTCTTTGGCTTACCCCTGGTAAGTTATTGGCAAGCGGTTGGCATTCTAATTCTTGCCAAAATCTTTTTTGGTTTTGGTGGAGGTAACGGTCCCGGCAAACACAGTAAGAAAAAAGGAGAATCATTTTCTGGAAACTGCAGACCTATGAGAAAGGACTTTTCAAAATGGAAACATTATGATGCTTTCTGGAAAGAAGAAGGAGAGGAAGCCTACAAAGCCTATTTGGAAAAAATTAAAAAAGAAGAGCTATGAAAATCGACAAAAGAAATTCAAACAAGAGGAAATATAATTTTCCCTATAGACCTTTCTTTTGGAGTCTCAATGTAAAGACTGTAACCACAATTTCCGGACAACACTTAGATGGAGACGGTTTGGAGCTAGCTAACAGTAAGTCTAAACCTAAATAAATGTTAAGAAATTGTAAAACCATGGAAACTTTTAATGTTTTTAAAGTTTCCTGATATATCTTTGCAACTTCTATGAAAGAACAGATAAGGGATAGAGCAACGGATTTATTCTTGGAACGGGGTTTCAAGAGTGTCACCATGGACGATTTGGCCAACGAAATGGGTATTTCCAAAAAGACCATTTACGCAGAGTATACCAATAAGACCGATTTGGTACAAGATTGTGTAATGAACAAATTCTGTAGCATGAGCAACGGTATCGATGCCATCATAGCGTTGGACAAAAATCCGATTTTGGAATTATACGAAATCAAAAAATATGTACTATCTCATTTAAAGGATGAGAAATCCTCTCCACAATACCAATTATCCAAATATTATCCCACGGTTTTTGAGCAAATGAAATCCCTTCATTATGAAAAGATGAGTGGGTGTATACGCTCTAATATAGAGCGAGGAATAGCTCAGGGGATTTATCGCAATAGTCTAAACGTAGAATTTGTTGCCAGAATCTATTTCACTGGCGTTAACAGCATAAAAGACCAAAACATGTTTCCCATAACCTTATTTCCGGTAAGGGAACTAATGGATATTTATTTGGAATATCACTTAAGGGGGATAGTTACACCGGAAGGTCGTAACATATTAAATGAAATCATCAATTCAAACCAACAATAAATGCAATCAATTAAATTCATACTCATAGCGCTTTTTATCAGCGGCTGGACCTTTGCACAGGAGCAGACCTATAGTTTCACGCTACAGGAAGCTATAGATTTTGCCCTAGAAAACAATTACTCCGCCATCAACGCCAATCGTGATATTGTAGATGCCCAGAAGCAAAAATGGGAAACTATTGCAACGGGATTGCCGCAAATTACTGGAGCGGTCAACTATCAAAATCAGTTGATACAGCAGGTCGTTCAATTGCCAGGTGAAATCGCGGGAGGTGAACCGGGAACATTTGTTGAGGTCGTTTTTGGACAGCCACAGCAGGTAAATGCCGCCGCCACTTTGAGACAACAACTTTTTGACGGATCCTATATCGTAGGGGTACAAGCAACAAAAGCCTTTTTGAGCTACAGTGCCAATAACAAGGAAAAAACAGAACAAGAAGTAAGAAAAGCGGTGGTAGAGGCCTACGGAAACGTACTGCTATCCGAGGAAAGTGTAGCCATTCTAGAAAACAACAAAGAAACGCTAGAGAAAAATCTTTTTGAGACCACTAAAATTTATGAAAACGGATTAGGGGATGAAGAAAGTGTTGACCAATTACAGATTACGCTCTCGTCCATTGAAAATCAACTGAAAAATGCAATCCGTCTTGAAAATATTACACGCCAAATGCTCAATTTGGTCTTGGGCATTGATTTGGACGCCCCAACCCGACTGTCGGAAAACCTAGATAATCTTACGCAGAAACAAATAGATTTTGATCTTCTGGAAAGCGAGTTGACCATTGAGAACAATACAGATTACAAATTAGCCACTAACCTGAACGAACAACGCTATTATGAGTGGAAATTGGCAAAAAGCCGGGCACTGCCCACGCTAAATGCATTTGCAACCTACGGCGCACTATCCTTTGGAGAAGACTTTAGTTTTTTTGATAATGGCCAGCAATGGTTTGAGTTCTCTACCCTGGGAGTAGATTTGAGTATTCCCATTTTTAGTTCGCTAGGACGAAGTGCTAGCACTCAACGTGCAAAAATTGCTTTGGAAAAAGCCAAAACGCAGCTAACCGAGGCAGAACAACAGATTCGTCTACAGCTAGAGAATGCCAAAAGCAACTATACCTTGGCCATAGAACAATATGAGACCTCCAAGAACAACCTGAACCTTGCAGAGCGCATTGAGAATAAAAACCAGATAAAATATTTTGAGGGGATTGCCTCCAGTTTTGAATTACGGCAGGCACAAACCCAGTTATATACCGCTCAAAATGAGTATCTACAGTCTATGGTGGAAGTAATTAACAAGAAAACCGAACTGGAGATAATTTTAAATAACAAATCCTAAGAATCAATCTTAAAACTAATACCGATGAAAAACATAACCTATCTTTTAACTATTACGATACTGCTTTCCGCTTGTGGGGGAGAATCTGATCAATCTGTTAGCGGGATGATTGCAAAAGGAGACCTGGAAGCACTACGGGCAAAGAAAAATGAAATCTCCGAGCAACAAAAAGTCATTAATACCAACTTGAGACAGCTAGATTCTGCCATAGCTGCATTAAGCGGTGAAGGAAATCTTCCATTGATAACAACGATAACCGCTGAAGCCGAAACTTTTAACCATTTTCTTGAATTACAGGGCGATGTAATGACCAAACAGAATGTTCTAATCTACCCGGAGATGGCAGGAACTCTACAACGTGTTTACGTTAAAGAAGGACAAAAAGTTTCTAAAGGACAACTTTTGGCGTCCATAGATGACGGTGGTATGGGCAGTCAATTGGCACAATTAAAAACACAGGCCGCTTTGGCGGAGACTACATTTGAACGTCAAAAGCGTTTATGGGATCAAAAAATTGGTTCTGAGATTCAATACCTTCAGGCTAAATCAAACTATGAGGCTACCGAAAGCGCCGTTAGGCAAGCACAAAGTCAATTAGGAAAATCCACTATTCGAGCCCCATTTACGGGCATTATTGATAATGTCATCAAGGATCAAGGAACGGTAGTAGCTCCAGGCCCTGGGTCGGAGATTTTCAGGATTGTAAATCTTTCGGATATGTATATCGAAGTGGAAGTCCCAGAAAACTATTTGGGTAGTATGAAAGAGGGTAAAGAGGCTATTGTATATTTTCCAGTACTTGGGGACACGGTGACTTCTAAGATTAGGCAAACAGGAAACTTCATTAATCCAAGTAATAGGGCATTTACTGTAGAAGTAGCGGTACCAAATAAAGATGGAAGCATTAAACCCAATTTAACGGCCAAGGTCCGACTAAACGACTACACAAGCGAAAATGCTATACTGATTCCACAAAGCATTATTTCTGAAAATTCTGAGGGAGACCAATATGTTTACGTTGCAACAGAACCAAACGATGACAAGGCTACGGCCCAAAGGCGTATTATTAAAACAGGAAAAACACAAGGCAGTATGGTAGAGGCCACTTCCGGAATTAATAATGGTGACCTTCTCATCAAAGAAGGTGCGAGAACTGTGAAAGAGGGTCAAAAAGTTCAAATCCTTAGTCAGAAATTGTAGAAAAATAAAACAACTTTTAAACTCATCAATATACAAACCACTACAAATGAGTAAGCAAAAAAAGAATGCTGATAAAGAGTTCGCCATAGCTTCATGGGCGATTGATAATCCGTCCGTAATTTTTGTAATGATTGGCATATTGTTATGGGTAGGCTTCAGTGCCTATCAGACGATGCCACGAGAGGATTATCCAGAAATCGTAGAGACCAAGGTTTATGTTAGCACACCTTATCCTGGAAATACCGCAGAAGATATTGAGCGTCTTATCACTGACCCACTTGAAGATCGTTTAAAAAACGTAAGTAATGTTGTAGAGACCACTTCAACTTCCCAAGAAGATTATTCTATTATAACGGTAGAATTTGATGAGGATATTACGGTAGAGCAAGCCAAACAAAAAGTAAAAGACGAAGTTGATTCCGAAAAAGCTAGTGAAGACTGGCCAACGTTCAACGGTGCCAAAGTTGAACCTAATATTTTCGATTTGAATCTGGCGGAATCATTTCCTATCATGAACGTCAATTTTACGGGGGATTATCCAGTGGAACAACTAAAGGATTATGCCGAATATTTAGAGGATGAGATAGAAAACCTTTCGCAAATAAAAGAGGTAGATATCCGTGGTGCCCAAAAGAGAGAAGTAGAAGTGGCCGTAGATGTTTACAAAATGATGGCCGCAAAGGTTAGTTTTCAAGACGTAATCGGTGCCATAGGAAACGGGAATATGACAATATCAGCAGGTAATATCAAAACCGCTGAGCAGCGAAGGACCATACGTGTTTTGGGTGAAATTGAGGACCCTCAGGAACTCAACGAATTTGTAGTCAAATCTGAGAATGGTGCAGTCTACCTCAAGGATATTGCAACGGTAACATTTGATGAAGAAGACAAGACTACCTATGCCAGAGAGTTTGGGGAAAGCGTTGTAATGCTTGATATTAAAAAACGATCTGGTTCCAACACCATAGAAGCAACACAACACATAAGGGAAATTGTAAAAAAAGCCCAAGCGGATTACTATCCAGCCGATTTAAATATTTCCATCGCGAACGATTCGTCTGACCGTACACTCAACCAAGTGGATGATCTCGTGAACAGTATTATTTTCGGGATTATTTTGGTGGTCACCGTTTTGATGTTTTTCCTAGGTTTTAGAAATGCTTTATTCGTAGGGTTTGCTATCCCCATGTCCATGTTCATCTCTTTCTTTGTATTGAATACGCTGGGCGTTGTTGTTGATGGTCTAAGCTTTACTCTTAACACCATGGTCTTATTCGGAATGATAATGGGTCTGGGTATGTTGGTGGATAACGGCATTGTTGTAGTGGAAAACGTGTATCGCTTAATGAGTGAAGGCATGTCGCGTACGGAAGCAGCTAAAAAAGGTATTGGTGAAATTGCTGTTCCCATTATAATTTCAACGCTTACTACCGTAGCTGCTTTTGTTCCGCTCGGACTTTGGCCAGGCCTATTTGGGCAGTTTATGATCTATTTTCCGGTTACGCTCTCTGTAGTATTGGGATCTTCCTTGTTCGTTGCACTATTTATGAACTCCATGCTGGTTTCACAGTACATGGAAATTGGCGATAAAGAAATTAGCCAGAAGGGGCTTATTAAAACAACGGCAATTTTAGGAGGTCTCGGACTGCTCATTCTTTTTGTTGGCGGACCTGTTAGAGGACTGGGAACCGTAATGATTTTTACAGCACTCCTATTCTGGGCCTACAAGTATGCAATTAAAGGATGGGCCAATAGTTTCCAAAATAAGGTTATGCCACGATTTGAGGATTGGTATGAGCGCCGTATAAATCACGCATTGCGGGGCGGTAATGTATACTGGTATTTTGGGCTCACGGTATTACTTTTAGTAGTGACTTTTATGCTTTTTGGTTTGTCAATTGATTCCGGCAGAACCAAAATCGAGTTCTTTCCAGAAAATAGCCCTAATGAAGTATACGTATATATTGAATATCCCGAAGGGACGTCCATAGAAAAAACAAATAAGATTACAAAAGCAATAGAGGAAAGGGTATACAATGTTATAGCCCGTGATAAATATAAAAGAGATGATGACTATAATTATTTAGTAGAGTCTGCAGTATCACAAGTTGGTGAAGGTGCTGGTAATCCGCAAACCGATGGCGGTTCTGCTTCTGAGATGCCACATCGTGGCAAGGTAACCGTATCTATGCGTGAATTTAAATACCGAAACGGATTGGATACGGAAGAACTTCGTGGCGCCATCCAGGAAGATCTTACAGGAATTTATCCCGGAGTATCTATTTCCGTTGAAAAATTGAATGAGGGTCCTCCTGCAGGGTATCCGGTAAATATTGAATTACAGGGAAGCGATTATGATGCATTGATTACTTCTGCGGAAGATATACGGAACTATCTCAATAGTAAGAATATTCCGTTTATTGAAGAATTGAAGATTAATGTGAACAAGAGCAAACCTTCAATGCAAGTGGTAGTAGATCGTCAAAAAGCTGGCGAATTAGGCGTAGCTGTGGGTCAAGTTGGAAACCAACTGAGACGCTCGCTATTTGGTGAAAAAGCAGGGGTTTTCAAGAAAGATGGCGAAGATTACGATATCAATGTTCGTTTTAATGAGGATATTAGATATGACAAAAATGCGCTATTTAACCAAAATATTATTTTTAGAGATCCGGCGAATGGTCAAATCAAAGAAATTCCGGTATCTGCTGTAGCCACGCAACGAAACTCTTCTGGTTTCAGTTCCATAAAGCATAGGAACGGTAATCGTGTGGTAACCGTTTATTCGGGTTTAAAGGCAGGTGGAAATCCAGCTCAGGTTGTGGCGCAGGTTCAAAAAGAAATGGAGAACTTTAATGGTATTCCTGAGAATATAAAGGTAGACTATACTGGTGAAATAGAGGAGCAGAACAAACAAATGGCCTTTTTGGTAAGTGCTTTCTTTGGTGGTTTGGCATTAATTATGCTGATTCTGATTTTCCAATTTGGCGGAATTTCTAAGGCCCTAATAATAATGATAGCTATTTTCTTAAGCTTTATTGGTGTTTTTGGGGGATTAATGATTACTGGCTGGTCTTTCGTAATTATGATGACCATGATGGGAATTATATCTCTTGCAGGAATTGTAGTTAACAATGGCGTTGTCCTTCTAGACTATACCCAAATACTAATTGACCGTAAAAAGGTAAAACTGGACTTGAATGACAAAGACCTACTTTCTTTAGAAGATGCCACCCAAGAAATTACAAAAGCTGGTAAAGCAAGATTACGCCCTGTAATTTTGACCGCAATTACTACGGTTTTAGGACTAATTCCACTGGCTATAGGTTTAAATATTGATTTCTTCTCTTTGTTCTCACAATTTGACCCGAAAATCTATTTTGGAGGTGACAATGTTGTGTTCTGGGGACCATTAGCTTGGACGGTAATTTTCGGATTGATTGTTGCCACTTTCTTGACCCTGATTATAGTGCCTGTTCTTTTCAATATTGTATACCGAATAAAAATAGCGGTGCGGGGAACTGGGAAGAAAGATACCGAAGCAAAAGAAAGTTTGGAAACTGCGGCTTAATAGGTCAGTACTAACTAAAAAAAAGCCCGTTCAGGAATAATCCTGAACGGGCTTACTATTTTTTACGATAATTCTAATTATTTGTTCACTACTATTGTTTTGGAGTCTTTCCCGTTAGTAACAGCTGCAATCTTATTGTTATCAAAATCGACCTCCTTAACCGTATCGCCTTCCCAAAACATCCATTTTCCTGTCTTTACACCTTTATCGTAGTTTCCCATAGCAATTTTCTCTCCATCCTTATTGTACATGGTCCATTTGCCTTGTAATTTTTCATTTAAGAAAAATCCCTGTTGCGAAACTTCTCCGTTAGCATGGAAATAAGTTGCTTTTACCTTATTACCTTCTTTTTCAAATTTAGGTTCTACTTGTTGCGCATTTGCCCCGAAGGAAAGAGCCAAAATTGCGATTAAGAGTAATTTTTTCATTGTATATTTTTTAAAAGTATTTATCGCCTCATAACATTAACGTTACAAATGTAAGATTATTTTACTAAAAATCAATGTTTAGGTAACTTTTAGTTAACATTAAATTTACATTGAATACTTTAGAACATGATAATCAAATACTTATATAAAATATTTTAACATTTCGTAATTCTTGTTTTGACCTTAAAACCTATTTTCTAAATACCTCTTTAATGGGCAACTCTTCTTAAATTTGCCCTTCAAATAAGCTATTATGTACAGAAGCCATTCCTGTGGAGAATTAAGGGAATCACATGTAAACACCAATGTGGTGTTATCTGGTTGGGTCCAAAAAGTAAGGGACAAAGGTTTTGTGGTCTGGATAGACCTACGTGACCGGTACGGAATTACACAGTTAGTCTTTGACAGTGATAGAACTTCCCAAGAACTTTTGGAAAAGGCAAGAAATTTAGGGCGTGAGTTCGTAATACAAGTACATGGAAAGGTCATAGAACGTGCATCTAAAAATATCAATATCCCAACGGGAAATATTGAGGTTTTGGTTGAAAGAGCTTCATATTTTGAACGAGTCCAAAACCCCACCTTTTACCATTGAAAATGATACCGATGGTGGTGAAGACCTTCGTATGAAATATCGTTATTTGGACATCCGTAGAAATCCGGTAAAGAACAACCTCATCTTCCGTAGCAAAGTAACCATGGAGGTACGGAAATATCTTTCCGCCCAAGGATTTATTGAGGTGGAAACACCTTATTTGATAAAATCTACTCCGGAAGGTGCTCGTGATTTTGTAGTTCCAAGCCGCATGAACGAAGGTCAGTTTTATGCCCTCCCACAATCTCCGCAAACTTTTAAGCAGCTATTAATGGTTGGCGGAATGGATAAATATTTTCAGATCGTAAAGTGTTTTAGGGACGAAGATCTGCGTGCGGATCGGCAACCGGAATTCACCCAAATAGATTGTGAAATGGCCTTTGTGGAACAAGAGGACATTCTTAATGCCTTTGAGGGTCTGACCAGACATCTCTTAAAGAAATTAAAGGTGTTGCATTGCTTCTTTCCCACGGATAACATTTGACGAAGCAATGGCCAAAGTATGGTAACGACAAACCGGATATCCGCTTTGGGATGGAGTTCGGCGAACTGAATGCCGTTGCACAGCATAAGGATTTTAATGTTTTCAATTCGGCGGAGCTTGTTGTCGGTATTGCCGTTCCTGGAGCCAATATCTTTACTCGAAAAGAAATAGATAACTTAATCGATTGGGTAAAGCGCCCCCAAATAGGCGCTTTAGGTATGGTCTATTGTAGGTATAATGAGGATGGAAGTTTCAAGTCTTCCGTAGATAAATTTTATGACCAAGAGGATTTGGCCAAATGGGCAGAAGTTACCGACGCAAAACCGGGAGACCTCATTTGTGTACTTTCCGGCGCTACCAATAAAGTTCGTCCTCAATTAAGTGCGCTGCGTATGGAAATGGCGACCCGTTTAGGACTTCGCAAATCCACCGAATTTGCTCCACTTTGGGTAATCGATTTTCCTTTGTTGGAACTAGACGAGGAAACTGGTCATTACCATGCCATGCACCACCCGTTTACTTCGCCAAAACCTGGTCAGTTAGAATTATTGGAAACTGACCCAGGTGCGGTACGTGCCAACGCTTATGATTTGGTATTGAACGGTAATGAAATAGGCGGAGGTTCCATTCGTATTCATGATAAAGAAACGCAATCCACTATGTTCAAACATCTTGGATTTACCCCCGAAGAAGCAAAAGCGCAGTTTGGATTTTTGATGGATGCTTTCCAATATGGTGCGCCACCACATGGTGGAATCGCTTTTGGACTGGACAGATTGGTTGCCATTTTGGGAGGACAGGAAACCATTCGCGATTTTATCGCCTTTCCGAAAAACAATAGTGGCCGCGATGTTATGATTGACGCCCCTGCCCCTATTGATGATGAACAATTAAAGGAACTGAATCTGAAGTTGGATTTGTAGGTTCAAAAAAGGCCAACGCATGTAGTGGAATTTTTTAATACTTTTAATTAAGTTTCTACTATGCCAACCAAAAACAAAAGTCTTTTTAAGCGGATCCTTATTTGGAGGTACAAACATGTTTCCAACAAAACGTTCATCTACATTCTTAGCGTTCTGGTTGGGCTTTTGGCGGGCCTTTCATCGGTAACGCTAAAAAACATTACCTACTTTATAGAAGCTTCGCTTGAAAATGGAATCATCCTTTCCAGAAATCAATTGTATTTTATTTTACCTATTTTAGGGCTTACTTAGTTTACTCTATACGTAAAATATGTGCATAGGGAGAAATTAAATCACGCCGTTTCCTCCATTCTGTTTTCCCTTTCCAAAAACAAGGGCATTATTTCCAGAAAACAAATTTGGACACAGCTCATTACGGCCCCCTTAACAGTAGGTTTTGGAGGGTCGGTTGGACTATTGGGACCCGCGGTAGCAACTGGTGCGGCCATTAGCTCTAATTTAGGTAGACTATTTCACATCAATGCTAAAACCCGTTCTTTATTGATTGCATGTGCTTCTGCAGGAGCCATCGCATCTATATTTCAATCGCCTATAGCCGCCATTATTTTTGCGGTGGAAGTATTTAGTTTGGATTTGACTATGATTTCTATGCTACCCCTATTATTGGCATCTATCTCCGGGGTACTTACTTCCTATTTCTTTTTGGGAAACGAAGTCCTTTTTAAATTCACCATAACCCAATCCTTTGAGGTTAAGGACACGTTCTTTTACATGTTATTAGGTGCGGGTACGGCTATCGCTTCCATTTATTTTACCAAAATGTACTTTGGTATTATGAAATTGTTCAGGCCTTTAAGAAGTCCGAAGTATAGACTTTTGGTGGGTGGTCTGGCCATTGGACTTATGCTCTATATGATTCCTCCATTATACGGGGAGGGATTTAGTTTTATCAATCATCTGTTGGATGGCAATCACAGATTGGCTTTGGGAACAACTCCTTTTGATGCTTTTGCGGATAATATTTGGGTTGTTATTGCACTACTTTTCGGGATTACGATTTTTAAAGCAGTCGCCATGACCACCACTTTGGCGGCAGGAGGTGCAGGCGGTATTTTTATCCCCACTATGGTCATGGGAAGTGCATTAGGAAATGTGGTGGCAAAGGTCATCAATAACTCCGGTTTGGGATTTGAAGTTTCCGAAAGCAATTTTACCCTCATTGGAATGGCCGGACTTATAGCCGGGGTGCAACATGCTCCACTTACCGCAATTTTCTTGATTGCAGAGATTACCGGCGGGTACGGTCTTTTCGTCCCTTTGATGATAACGGCATCCATCTCTTATTTGCTGACCAAAAACGCAGTAGAATACACAATTTACACTAGGGAACTTGCGGAGAGTGGAGACTTGTTGACCCATGATAAGGACCAGGCCGTTTTAACCTTGATGCGGTTAGACGACATTATCGAGACGGATTTCAAAGAAGTTCATCCTGAAATGACTTTGGGTGAAATGCTTCATGAATCCGTAGCAAAATCGGCCAGAAACATTTTTCCGGTGGTTGACGAGGCACAATCCCTAGTGGGTATAATTTTGTTGGACGACATAAGGGAATTCATGTTCGATACTTCGCTATATAACACGACAAGAGTAGAGACTTTTATGCACAGGGCACCGGAACATATCTTTCATGGGGAGGATAGCATGCAAAACATCATGCAAAAGTTTCAGGACAGCGGAGCTTGGAACCTTCCCGTTATCAAAAACGGAAAATATGTGGGCTTTGTGTCAAAATCAAAATTACTTACCGCTTATCGCAGGGAACTCATTAGGTTTACAAAATAAGTGATATTCGAAGTTTGTTTAATTTTGTAGTATGAAGTACGTTATTTCACTCGTCGTAATTTTATCCTTTGGATTGATTATCTACGGTTTTTCCTTGGATGAGACCCAAGAAGCGTTGGCCGATAAATATATTGGTTCGGGAACTTTGGGATTGTTTTTAGTTGCAATGCCCCTTTTTCTATTCAAAGAAAGCAAAGGGAAAAAGATGAACGATTATATGTTAACCGAGGAAAACATTAGAAAAATGCAGGGAAAGGCTCCTAAAAAATCGGACGAAAAATAATTTTTGTTTATTTAATCGTCTCATTACTAGTCATTTTCATCAAAAAATAGTAAATTAGGGTATTAACTTTTAATTATTATTTTAATGACTGGCACAGTTAAATTTTTTAATGAATCCAAAGGATATGGATTTATTACCAACGACGACACTGGAAAGGACATTTTTGTCCACGCTACTGCTCTAAACGGTACGGAAATACGAGAGGGAGACAAAGTTTCTTATGAAGAAGAAGAAGGCAGAAAAGGAACTGTTGCAGGACAAGTTCAAGTTCTGTAAGTATAACAGGTTTGAATAATGCTAAAAGACCAACCACGCCTAGCGTGGTTTCTTTTTACCCATTGATAACCATCTTTTATTAAAGAATTAAGCGGAAATCATCCCACTGTTGGTAGCCATGGTGTTTATCGTTATCTTACCTTATTAAATTTTATTTCGAGATGAAAGATTTTACGCGTCGCAATTGGTTAAAGGGAATCTCACTTGGGGTGGCAGGTCTTATGTTACATGAACGGACCTATGCCAAAAGCTCCCGTTATCTTAATGATGTTACCGCCCTTATACATCCAAAAGATGATTTAAAAATAACCAAACTCGAAATTATTCCTGTGCACACCTTGCGAACCATATTCGTAAAGATGCATACGAATGCAGGAATCATTGGGTTGGGAGAAGGCACCGTGGAAGGAAGGGTACCCACGACAATGACTGCCATAAAGGAACTGGAGAAATACCTAATAGGTAAGGATCCAAGGTTGGTAGCCCACCATTGGCAAGCAATGTACCGCCATGCCTTCTATAGGGGCGGAATTATTCTTACCTCCGCACTGTCGGCGGTAGATATTGCTATGTGGGACATTAAAGGCAAAGCATTAGGTGTACCCGTATATGAACTTTTAGGTGGTCTTACCCGGGATCGCATACGAGTGTATGGCCAAGCCCAAACACCGGAAGGCGCAAAAAAAGTAATGGCAGAAGGTTATACTTCTATGAAAGTTGGCGTAACAAGCAGTAGGGGCCGACTTTCACGTTATGTCGAAAACCCAGATTTTATAGCAGGTGCAGTTGAAAACATTCGAGCTATACGAGATGTAATCGGACCCAAAGTGGATATGGGGATAGAGCTTCATGGCGACCACCAGCCACAAACATCTATGCTATTGATCAAAGCCCTTGAAGAATTTCAACCCTGGTTTTATGAGGAACCTATACAATTCCAAAATCTTCCTCTTATGGCAGAGATGGCCAAAAAAACTCATATTCCTTTTGCAACGGGTGAACGTATGGTTACAAAATGGCAATTCAGGGAACTTCTGGAACTTAAGGCTGCCTCATTACTACAACCCGACATTACCCATTGTGGTGGAATAACGGAACTCAAAGCAATATCCACATTGGCAGAGGCCCATTATGCAGGTATGCTGCCCCATGCCAAGGAGGGAATTATTGGTGCGGTAGCATCCATGCACGTAGCAGCTTCCATTCCCAATTTTGTATGTCATGAACTCCCAAGTCTACAAGCGGCTCCAGACGATGGCGTGGAACGGAGCTACCTCGGAAAGAGTTATGTTAAAAAACCACTTACCATGAACAATGGCGAAATCATGGTGACCGGAAATTTTGATGGACCTGGACTCGGCCTAGAACTTGATGAAAATATTGTGGAAAATGAAAAAAATGTCCCCGAATGGGAGTTTCCCGAAATGTGGGATACAGACGGTTCCGTAAAAGACCACTGAGTTTTTGTTGAACACAAATTATTAAACAATCTACTTAATTCTTGAAATTATCCAAATCGGGTCTAATACCTCTTTTTCGAGACCTGTTAGATTAGGAGAAATAATTGTCCTACCTATTTTTGCTTAGAAGCTTCATCGAATAAAAGTGCATACCGATGCTCGTCCCAAAATTTTCCATTTTTAAATACGGCCATTCTGGCAATACCTTCTTTTTGAAAACCATTTTTTTCCAACACCTTCATAGAACCCAGATTATATTCAAAAGCCCCGGCAAAGATGCGTTTTAGTTTTAGGTCTTCAAACGCATACTGAACTATCAGCTCAACCGCTTTTGTGGCAATTCCTTCGCCCCAAAAAGGCTCCCCTATCCAATAACCTATTTCAGCCGATTTTCGATACACGTCATTTTGTAGCATTAGACCGACCAAACCACAGAGTTCTTTGTTACGGTCTATTGCAAATACCTTCTCTTTTTCACTGTTCGCTTGCCGCTGAATAAATTCTTCAGCATTCTTTTCGGTATATGGGTGTCCAAAAGCATCCCGGACATTGTCCCAGATGTTCTTATTGTTGGCGAGTAGAACCAACCTATCTAAATCAGAAAAATTTAATTCTCTTAGGCTCACCGTAACCATTGCTATTATTTATTAAAATGAATATAATATGGAAATCTGATAATCAGCCAAGGAATTGACAAAATGACTGAAAACTACTTCCGCTTCCTAGCGAAAAATTGTTTTAAAAGAATTGATGCCTCCTCTTTCAAAATCCCTCCCACTACTGTCGTTTTCGGATGCAAATGGGTACTCATGGTCCTAAAACCACGCTGAGGGTCCGATGCCCCAAACACGATTTTGGAAATTTGGCTCCAATACAAAGCCCCAGCACACATTTGGCAAGGTTCTAACGTAACATATAACGTGCAATCTCGCAGGTATTTGCCTCCAAGAAAATTAGCAGCCGCGGTAATGGCCTGCATCTCGGCGTGGGCGGTAACATCGTTTAGTTGTTCGGTCAGATTATGGGCCCGGGCAATAATCCTATCGTTAACCGTTATGACTGCACCAACCGGAATTTCGCCATGTTCAAAACCATATTTAGCCTCCTGCAAGGCTTTCTTCATAAAGTATGTATCATCGTATGGAAGGATCATACCATCAAAAATACAATAATAGCACAGTACAGAAGTAGCTTGAAAAACAATTGTTATACTTTTTAAAAGACCTATTTTTGTTGCTTATTCATTTTCCGTGAACACTCTTCTAGACCAAATAAAGTTACCTGAAGACCTTAAAAAGCTTGAAGCGGCACAGTTACCTCAGCTTGCCCAAGAGCTTAGAGAATTTATTATTGATATTGTGGCAACTAAGGAAGGGCATCTAGGAGCAAGTCTGGGTGTTGTTGAACTTACGATTGCCCTGCACTACGTGTTCAACACACCATATGATAAACTTATCTGGGATGTGGGGCACCAAGCTTACGGACATAAAATACTTACTGGAAGAAAGGCTATTTTTGACACCAATAGGCAACTGAATGGTGTCAGCGGTTTTCCAAAAATGTCAGAGAGTGAATATGATGTTTTTGGCACTGGGCATAGTTCTACTTCCATCTCGGCGATTTTAGGAATGGCCATAGCCGCCAAACAGAAAGGAGATAACAAAAGGCAACATATAGCTATAATAGGCGATGCCTCCATTGCCAGTGGAATGGCGTTTGAAGGTCTTAATCATCTCGGGGTAACCAACACCAATGTACTTGTTGTTTTGAACGATAATGCAATTGGTATTGATCCTAGTGTTGGAGCGCTAAAAAAATACCTGACGAATGTAAAAAAAGGTACGGCCAAGGAAGAGAATATCTTTGAATGCCTCAATCTAAACTACACAGGACCTATAGATGGTCATGACCTCCCAACACTTCTCCGAGAGTTGAATAGATTAAAATCCGTATCGGGACCAAAATTGCTTCATATCATTACCAAAAAAGGCAAAGGCCTTCAAAAAGCCGAAGAAAATCAGGTTACGTATCATGCGCCCGGTAAGTTTGATAGGATAACGGGGGAACTGGAAAAGAAAACTTCCACTAATCTGCCTCCCAAATATCAAGATGTATTTGGTAAAACCATTGTGGAACTTGCACGAAAGAACGAAAAAATAGTTGGGATTACACCGGCTATGCCAACTGGAAGTTCCTTAAAATATATGATGGAGGAAATGCCGGACCGTGCCTTTGATGTTGGTATTGCAGAACAACATGCCGTAACCCTTGCCGCTGGAATGGCAGCGAATGGACTTGTTCCCTTTTGCAACATCTACTCTACTTTTTTACAGCGTGCCTATGATCAGGTTATTCATGATGTAGCACTTCAAAACCTACCGGTTATTTTTTGTTTGGATAGGGCCGGTCTCGTGGGTCAAGATGGCCCAACACACCATGGCGCATTCGATATAGCGTATTTGAGATGTATTCCCAATCTGATGCTTTTTTCACCTTTGAATGAAATAGCACTTAGGAACATGATGTACACCGCGCAGTTGGGACTGGAACATCCTATCGCCATTAGGTATCCAAGAGGAAGAGGGATGCTTCTGGATTGGGAGAAGCCTATGGTACAACTAGAAATAGGTAAAGCCAAGGAACTTAAAAGAGGAACTAAAATAGCCATCTTAAGTCATGGACCTATAGGAAATGTTGTAATAGAAGTTCTAGAAGAGTTGGATGACAATCCGAAAATAGGACACTACGATTTTTCCTTTGTAAAACCTTTGGATGAAAAAATGCTCCATTTCATTTTCAAAAATTATGGTGAAGTGATTACCTTGGAAGATGGTGCAGCAAAAGGTGGGTTTGGAACCTCCATATTGGAATTCGCAAATTCTGAAAGAATATCTAAAAATATTAAGATATTTGGGCTCCCGGACGAATTCATCACGCATGGCCGGACAGAGGAACTGCATCAGATAGCCGGGATAGACAAAAAATCCATAAAAGATTATATACGACGTATTTTATGAGAAACTTAATTATATCTCAAAGGATATATTTCTTGCTTATTTTAATTTCAACCACTTCGTTTTTAAGTGCACAGGACAGTATTCCTGAGCCCATTGCTCCGGATACTACGGTGGTGGATACAATTGTGATCAGAAAGACACAGGATAAGATCAAACATATTCCAAGGGGCGTTAACCTGACGAATCCTGTAATTTCCTTTAAAAAAACCAAACCTTTAAAAGACCGCTATAATAGATTCCGTGTTCCTTCTTTTTGGACCAAGGAAAACATGTTGGGCCTTAACGTTAGTGAAGTCGCTTTTGTCAATTGGAACGCCGGTGGTGACAATGCCGTTAGCGGGTTGGGATTTTTCAAATTCGTACGAAATTATAAGTTTCGGTATTTCCAATGGGACAATAAATTGGATATGAGATATGGTCTGAATGCCCAAGATGGTAGAAAATTAAGAAAAACAGAGGATGTTATTCGACTTAGTTCCAGTTTAGGGTATAGGCGCGATACCATTAGCAACTGGTATTATTCGGTTCAACTCAATTTTAATACTCAATTCTCTAATGGTTATAAGTATCCAGATCGGGATGACCCCATTTCACGTTTTATGGCTCCGGGTTATCTATTTTTTGGTGCGGGAACGTCCTACATAACCCCTGACCAAAGTTTTAACCTCTATTTATCTCCCTTGACACAGAAATCCACCTTTGTATTGGATCAGCGATTGGCGGATGTGGGTGCTTTCGGGGTTGATGCCGCAGTTTTGGATGCCGATGGAAATGTAATTACCCCAGGTGAAAACCACCTTTTGGAATTGGGTTTTCTGATTACCAACAATTGGAACTGGAACATTGCCAAACAAATCGAATTGAAGAGTAGGCTAAGCCTCTACTCGGATTACCTCTCCAGTTTCGGGAATATCGATGTGGATTGGGAGGTAAACCTTCAGCTTAGGGTCAACAAATATATCCTAACCACTATTGGCACACAACTTATTTACGATGATGATATTCTATTTGGCGAGGTACGTGATGATAACGGCAACGTAACGAATCCCGGTGAGCCAAGAATCCAGTTCAAGCAGGTGCTTGCTGTTGGTATTGCCTACGATTTCTAAAGTTGCTTTCCCTTTATTTTATTATGGATATGTACCGCCGAACTGTCGGACAGGCTGGCCACGTAGCAACAAGTATTCAATAAGACCTCGTAAAGCGGTATATCCGTCCGCTGATAAAAACCTGGAAGGGTTTTAGCTATCAGTCTGTGGTAATTGGAATCGTTTCTGTTCTTAATTTGGACAAGAGCATTCACATAAACATCAAGAATATCCGAGATAATGGTGTACCCAGCTATCTCCTTTTCTATTACTTCCTGACATTGATAGACTTTCTGTACACTTAAACTAATGATATCAGTAATCTGTGCGTCATATTTACTTTTGTCCATCAAGGAAACATCAAATTTTCCATTAAGTATGTCCGCTTCATTATCCATAAAAATGGATACGGCGTCTTGAATAAGCGTATTTATGGCCAATGCCCTAAGATAACTCAACCGGTCCTCCTTATATTCCAAGGAATTATACTTTTTAGTATTTATGGTGTCCTTTACCAGTTTTATTAAGTATTCCAACGCATAGTCTTCGGATATAAGCCCAAGATTAATCCCATCTTCAAAATCGATAATCGTATAACAGATATCATCTGCCGCTTCAACTAGAAACGTTAAAGGATGTCTTGAAAATGAAATGTCTTCGCCCTCCCTAGTTTTTATAAGTCCTAAATCTTCAGCTACAAGGGTAAACGCTTTTCTTTCGGTCTGGAAAAATCCGAATTTCTTATCTGCAATATGTTTTGATGGCCTTTTAGGAAGGGATTCCTTTGGATATTTCATAAAAGCGCCCAATGTGGCATAACTTAATCGTAATCCACCGGAAACTCCTTCCCTATCTTGGGTCATGAGCTTAAAACCATTGGCATTACCTTCAAAATCTATAATGTCCTGATATTCCTTTGCAGAAAGTTGACTCTTAAATACTTGGCCGTTTCCCGTTTTAAAATATTCCCCGATAGATTTTTCGCCACTATGGCCAAATGGTGGGTTACCAATATCATGGGCAAGCGCAGCCGCCGCTACAATAGCTCCAAAGTCATTAAACTTATACCCATGGATTTCACTTAGGTACGGATGCTTTTCCAAAATTTTCTTTCCGGCCAACCTCCCTAAACTTCTGCCCACAACGGAAACCTCCAAACTATGAGTGAGCCGTGTGTGCACAAAATCGGTCTTAGAAAGCGGTATTACCTGGGTTTTATCCTGTAGGCTCCTGAAAGCAGAAGAAAAGATAATACGGTCATAATCCACGTCAAAGCCCAAACGGGTTTCATCCTGTTCATTTCTCAACCTTTTATTGGTGTCTCCGTTTCTTCTCAACGAAAGTAATTGCTCCCAGTTCATGATAAAATGATTAATTGGCGCAAGATACATTTTTTGGTTTTCCAATAACAGCCAATTTAAAACGTGTATTGAAGAAATCACACCTAATCTTAACCTTTAAGAAATAGACAAATAACTTACGATTAACATTAACTTAACCTTCCATGCTTTGCTTTGCAAAGCACTTTAAGCAAATGAAATGAAAAGAATACTATTTGGTCTATTGTTGGTCCTATCTTATGTTTCTGCTTCCTTTGGACAAGTAACCGGTGAAGTAGGCGGAAAAATTTTGGACGGTGAACTTTACAATGAACCATTACTTATGGCCCATGTAAGTATAAAAAATACCGATTGGTCAACTCAAACAAATTTCAACGGTAACTTTGAAATCACTGGTGTCACTCCAGGTTCCTATGTACTTGAAATTCAATTTTTAGGTTATGAAAGTGAGAAGTTGCCCATTGAAGTAAAAGCTGATGAGAAAATTGAAATTTTTGAATCCTTAAAAGCAAAGTCATTACCGCTTATTATGGTATCCGAATCCACGGATGAAGAGATTGTAGGAATAGCCCCCTTTTACCCAAATAATATCAAACTGGACAAGTAATTTCTAAAACACAATGGATTAATTGCTTTGATCTACTTTTAATTTCGGGAATTCATCGTAAAAAATTCAGTACTTTCATCCACAATTTTAGTATTTGCAACATACTCAGCAACAACGTTACGGTGTGCTTTATAACCTTTTATTAACATTGGTACGCAATTATAATATCATTTTTGTCATTATTTAATTTTGATGGGAGAAAATATTTATTTGTTCATGATTATCGCCTTGGCCGTTTTGGCGGTAACGGATTTAGTCGTGGGCGTAAGTAATGATGCTGTTAACTTCTTAAACTCCGCAATTGGCTCAAAGGCAATTTCCTTTAGAACAATCATGATAGTTGCCAGTATTGGGATTGCATTTGGTGCTATTTCCTCAAGCGGCATGATGGATATTGCGAGAAATGGCATATTCAATCCTCCCAAATTCGTTTTCTCCGAAGTCATGATAATTTTTATGGCTGTCATGATTACCGATATCCTATTGTTGGATTTTTTCAACACGTTGGGAATGCCAACATCCACAACCGTATCCATAGTTTTTGAACTCTTGGGAGCGGCGGTCGCGGTTTCCTTATTGAAAATTTATAATTTGGATGAAGGATTCAGTAATCTTGGGGAATACATCAACACGGACAAGGCCACTGAGGTTATCTTGGGTATCTTACTTTCCGTAGTCATCGCTTTCACTATAGGTGCTTTGGTGCAGTTTGTTTCCAGGTTGCTTATTTCTTTTAAGTTTGAGGAAAAGCCAAAATGGATCGGTGCGCTTTTCGGTGGCTTTGCCATAACCTCGATAATCTATTTTATCCTTGTTAAGGGTCTAAAAAGTACTTCATTTTTAAGTCCTGAAGTACTTTCATATGTTGGCGAAAATCCTGAACTTTTCCTTTTTAGCAACTTTGTTATTTGGACATTACTATCTTGGATAGTAAGTGAGTTCTTTAAAATAAATATCTACACTATTATCATCGTCCTAGGTACTTTTGCCTTGGCAATGGCTTTTGCCGGAAACGATCTTGTAAACTTTATCGGAGTACCGTTGGCTGCCTTGGAATCCTATAAGTCGTGGAGTGTCTCTGGGGTTGCCCCCACGGAGTATACCATGGAAGGCCTGTCGCAAGCCGTACGAACGGACACATACCTTTTATTGGCATCCGGTGTTATTATGGTACTTACGCTATGGTTTTCTTCCAAAGCAAAAAATGTGGTAAAAACCAGTGTAGACCTATCCAGACAGGATGAAGGCGACGAACGTTTTCAGCCCAATTTTCTTTCAAGACAAATTGTTAAATACAGCATTAAGGCATCGGAAAACATTGCAGATTTAATTCCTGCGAACATTAAGGTTACTTTAAACAAACAGTTTGAGAAGCCCTATGTTTATATGCCTAAAAGCAAAATAAAAAATCTACCTGCTTTTGACCTAGTGAGGGCTTCGGTAAATCTTATGGTGGCAAGTGTTCTGATTTCCTTGGCCACCTCCATGAAACTGCCATTATCAACAACATACGTTACGTTTATGGTCGCCATGGGAAGTTCGCTTGCGGATAGGGCTTGGGGTCCAGAAAGCGCCGTGTATAGGGTAGCAGGGGTGCTAAATGTCATCGGAGGATGGTTTTTTACCGCCATTAGTGCTTTTTCGGCTGCGGCCCTAATTGCCTACGTTATATATCTTGGGGGCTTAGTGGCAATAATACTCCTTCTGTTACTGGCCTTTGTATTGATCGGGAAAAACTACTTGTCCCATTCCAAAAAAATGAAGGAGACCAAATTGGAAGAAAAACTTCAAAAGGCCGAAAGCAATACCATAATCGGAATTATTGAAGAAAGTGCCTCCAACATTGCTTTGGCCATGAAAAGAGGTAACAAAATTTACACACAAACTATTGATGGTCTTGCCAAACATGATTTAGACACCCTTAAAAAGGGTAAAAAGGGCATTTCCAAATTGGATAAGGAAGTAGAGGAATTACGGGACAATATCTTTTATTTCATTAAGAATTTGGACGAATCCAGTGTCGAAACTAGTAACTTTTATATTACTGCCTTGAGCTACCTTCAGGATATGACACAGTCTCTTGAATATATTTCAAAAGCAGGTTACAAACATGTAAACAATAATCATAAAAAACTAAGGTTCAATCAGATAAAAGATCTTAAGGAGACGGATCAATATGTGGATAAGTTGTTTACCGAAGTGCAGACCATATTCGAATCCAACAATTTTGAAGGTCTTACCACCTTGATCATGGGAAAAGAGGAGTTGCTGCGTAAGGTAGATGCCAAAATAGCCAAACAGGTGGAAAGAACCAGGGCGGACGAATCCAGCCCTAAGAATACCGCACTTTACTTTAGCATTCTACTTGAGACCAAAGACTTGCTACTTGCCACTATGAACCTTATAGAAACGTATGAAAAATATGCTAGCAGCTAATAAAAAATTATACCTGTGCTGTTACCTTTTTTTGTCTCTACTCATGAATAATGGTACCGCCCAAACTATTTCCGGCACTGAATTATTGGATAAAGCAATATCCTATCATGACGTAAACGGTACTTGGAAAAACTTTAAAGGCAAACTTTCCATTACCATGAGTTCCCCAAATTCAAGCGACCGCAATACTATTTTGTTTCTGGATTTGCCTGGCCAATATTTTAGATCTTTAGTTACAAAAGACAACCACAAGATTGAATCCATAATCGAAAAAGATAGTTGCATCCTTAGGCTGAATGGAAGTACCAACATCGCACAAGTATATCGAGATAGCCTTAACATTACTTGTGAAAGGGCTAGATTGATGAAGGATTACTACACCTATCTCTATGGGTTGCCCATGAAATTGAAAAATCCCGGAACTTTGATAGACCCTAAGGTTGAAAAAAAGTCTTTTAAAGGAAAGGAATATTTGGTTCTAAAAGTTAACTATGAGGAAGCCGTTGGGAAAGATACGTGGTACTTTTACTTTGATCCAACTACCTACGCCATGGAAGTATATCAGTTTTTCCATGATGAATCCAAAAATGATGGGGAATACATTTTACTTTCCGATATCATGGAACTCAATGGGCTAAAAATACCTAAAACCAGGAAATGGTATTATAATAGGAACGACAAGTACCTTGGAACGGATACACTAAATAAAATAGGCGCGCTGTAAAGTGAACCATACGCTTCCTGTGCTTATTAAAAGGAAGTATTTTCCAAAAGACAAAATTAATAATGTGGCGTATTTCCCACAAATTATGCTGCTAAAATTTATTATCGATTAATACATTTTGTACCTTAGAACATCGATGTTCGTTTACAGATGGCTTCTAAAATCAACAAAACTCTTATTCGAAGGCACGATTTGCAAATCGGGTCCATTTCTTTCTATGAAAATTACATGGTTGTGGAAATTAAGGAAGGTATTGCCTTGGGTTTTGATAATGCAACAGAAATGCTAAAATTGGCCAAGGTCTATTACGGGAATACCACTCCGTTCGTATACATCACCAATCGAAAAAACTCGTATTCCTTTAATCCTACAGATCATTTTAAGACTGCTCCTTTGTTTCCAAATCTAAAGGGATACGGGGTTGTTTCCTACGATTCAATGAATAGGGACATTGCTGAAATGGAAAAAACATTTCTAAATGCACCTGTAAAGATTTTTGATAATTTAGATTCCGCTATTGCCTGGGTTGCAGAACTTATTGTACTTGATTAAACTACTTTCTGTAAAAATTCATTTCATCCATATAGTCCCAAACCACTTTTGGAAGCATTGGACTAATATTTTTTCCTTTCTTGTGTTGATTTCGAATAAATGTAGATGAAATTTCCATAATCGGAGCCGCCACTTTATTTATCCTAGGATGGTTTACAAACTGATGATCTACTTCACCATCAGAAATTCTAGGGTAGACATAGAGTTCATAATCCTCAAGAATTGCCTCATAATTCTTCCATTTATGGAAACCTTTTAGGTTATCCTCACCCATAATCAGGCAAAACTGATAGCCTTCCGGATATTTTTCCATCAAGTGTATTAATGTGCTGATGGTATAATTTGGCTGCGGAAGGTCAAACTCAATATTACTGGGTTTTAATTTAGGGAAATCCTTGGTGGCCTCTTGAACCATCTGAAAACGATGATGATTTTCCAGCAGTGTTTTCTTTACCTTGAAGGGACTTTGCGGCGTTACCACGAACCAAACTTCATCCAAATCAGAAAACTCAACCATGTGGTTTGCAATGACCATATGGCCAATATGTATTGGATTGAACGTGCCAAAGTATAGCCCCACTTTCTTCATTCTACTCCTCCGTATTAGTTCCGACAAATTCGGCGACCAATTTCTTGGCTTCTTCTAGGGCGACTTCCAAATCGTAATTTTTGATGATTTTATCAAACTGAGGAGCCGTAGCCAATTCCACTGAGGCTTTGGCAATTCTCATATTTATTTTATCATCACTCTCCGTACTTCTTTTTTTCAATCTAATTTTAAGCTCATCCACACTGGGTGGTTTCACAAATACGGCCAAGGTCTCTTTTGGATATTTACTTTTTATCCGTAATCCTCCCACAACATCAATGTCAAAAATCACATTTTTTCCTTCCTTCCATAATCGTTCAACTTCACTTTTTAAAGTACCATAGAAATTATCGCGATAGACTTCCTCCCACTCCAAAAAATCCTCGTTTTTTATGTGCTTTTTAAACTGGGAAACGGACATAAAATAATAATGCTCCCCGTTCTTTTCCTTACCACGCCTCGGCCGGGAAGTTGCAGATACTGAAAAAGCTAGGTTAAGTTCCGGGCAGCCCAATAAATGCTTAACAATCGTAGTTTTCCCACTGCCTGAAGGAGCCGAAAATATGATTAGCTTTCCTCCTTTCATCTACAGCACATTTAACATTTGTTCCTTTATTTTTTCCAATTCGTCTTTCATTTGCACTACTAGCTGCTGCATTGGTGCATAATTGGCTTTTGAACCTATCGTATTGATTTCCCTTCCTATCTCCTGAGAGATAAAGCCTAGCTTTTTGCCATTACTATCGTCAGATTGTAGGGTCTTTTCAAAATAATCCAGATGATTGGACAATCGTACCTTTTCTTCCGTAATATCGTATTTCTCCAAATAATAGATCAGCTCTTGTTCAAAACGGTTGGCATCCAAATCCGCTTTAATATCCTCTATTGCTTTTTCCAAACGTTCCCTTATAGTTGCCTGTCTCTCCGGATCCATTTCCATTACTTTTTTCAGTAATCTTTGCATCGCTTCTATCCGCTGCAAAAAATCCTTTTCAAGGACACTTCCCTCCTCAGACCTGAATTTGTTTATTTCCAAAAGGGCACCGTCCAATGCTTCCAATATGGTAGCGTATTCCTCATCGTCTATATCTTCCTTATCGGTTCGCATGGCATCAGGAAATCGTAGGGCCATCTCCAAAAGCCTTAAATCATCACCATCTGCGATGGACTTCAATTGCTTCATGTACTGTTTTACCGCAACCTCGTTCACTTGGGCCGAGGTTTCATCCCCTGTCAATTCCACATAAAGGCTAAAATCTACCTTTCCCCTTTGCAATGAGTTAGCAATGAGCTTTCGGATTTCCAGTTCTTTTTCACGATAGGCAGAAGGCATTCTGGCATTCAAATCAATGCTCTTGCTGTTAAGCGATTTTATTTCTACGGTAATTTTTTTTGTAGGAAGCTGTACTACGTGCTTCCCAAATCCAGTCATGGATTGAATCATAAGATGTATTTAGGTTTCTTGGCAAAGGTAACTGTTTTACAATGGCGACGCCATGGCTCTACAGCTCCCTGACCCATATATTGCGATAACTTACACGGCTATCATCCCCATGATCTTGAAGTCTAATCGGCCCTTTACCATGTGGAACATCTTTTGGCCAACCAATGTATGGGGTGCTGCCTTTGATTTCCGTATGGTCCTGGATAACTACACCATTTTGCAATACGGTAACAGTACCCGACTTTATTTTACCACCGTCGGCATTAAATTCCGGTGCATGATAAATGATATCATAGGTATTCCATTCCCCTGTAGGAACAGATGCCATAGCAAGAGGTGGACCCTGTTTATAGAGTGAACCCACCTGGCCGTTCACATAGGTCGGGTTATCATTTTGATCCAGTACTTGGATTTCATATATACCATCGAGAAAAATACCACTGTTCCCTCTATTCTGCCCTTCGCGTTGCACAGGTAAGGGAGAGCGCCATTCAATATGCAATTGCATATCGCCAAAAGTCTGTTTTGTTTGTATGTCACCGGTCTTATCGTTCACTGTCATACTTCCATCATTGTTCAGGTGCCATTTGGCCGCTGTGCTGTCCCTTGAGGATATCCAGTTATCCAAACTACTACCATCAAATAATATGATGGCGTCACTAGGAGCTCCGTTTTTCGCATACGGTTTCACCTCCGGTACTTTAGGTTCATAATACTCCGTTTCTTCAGGTGTGGTGGGTTCGGTACCGCTATACTCCTCGTAAGTGATTACCTCATCCTCCATTACGGTTTCCGTTTCTTTTGTTACTTCTTCCGCTTTCTCCTGACAGGACGCGAATATTAGGGAAATTAGTATCCCTAAAAAATAAAATCTTTTCATTTTGCTGGTTTATTATTAGTGTTGTTCTAAAGTTCCTTTATTTTGATATTTCGGAAAGCTACCCCGTTACCATGGTCCTGTAGCGCAATTTTACCAGTAGGGTATTTTGCAAAATGCTCCCAATCCGCAAATTTTGATTTGGCTACCATTTCTTGCCATTCGGGATCATTTACTGGAAACGCAACAACTTCAACTCCGTTCAAAACAACATTGCCTTCATTGGTTTTATGATTTATAGTAATTTCCATCGTATTCCATTCTCCAACCGGATTGGTAACATCTTCGGATGGGGAAACCATATCATACAACGCTCCTGATTGGTGACTTGTCCCATTCTTACCGTCCGGATGTTTTTCATTATCCAATACCTGCACCTCAGGCCCAGTGCAAGTAAGGCTGTCCTAAATCTTCAATTTCCTTAACACCCCACATAACGCCACTATTTCCTGCCTCCGATATTCTCCAATCCAATGACAGCACAAAATCCGTAAAGGTATCATCGGTCACCAAATTAAATTGCTCTCCATTTTCATTGGTTTCCGGTGGGTAAAGTACCATGGCCCCATCTTCAATCTTCCAATTATCCGAAACATCCTGCTTTAGGTATTCGTGCCAACCGTCAAAAGTTTTCCCGTCAAAAATCATAGTCCATTCCTCATCGGCATTAGTCATTTCCATGTCCGCTACCACTTCTCGCTGGGTACTTTCATCCTTTTTGGCTTCTTTACAACTTAAGACCAATAGTGCTAAAACAGCTACTTTTAAAATATTTTTCATGTTTTTATATCCTTAATTTACTATAGGCCTAATATTTTTTTGAGCATATCTTTATCTATATCCGCTCCGGCAAAATCATCAAAAGTTTTTTCGGTAGCTTCTATAATATGATCTTGAATGAACATTGCTCCTTCACGTGCTCCTTGCTCCGGACTTTTAATACAACATTCCCATTCCATTACCGCCCAGACATCGCAACCATATTGGGTAAGCTTGGAAAAAATAGTCTTGAAATCAATTTGGCCATCACCTAAGGAACGGTATCTACCCGCGCGATTTCCCCAATCATTATAACCACCAAAAGCACCTTTCTTACCTGTGGGGTTAAACTCGGAATCCTTTACGTGAAAGGATTTAATGAACTCGTGATAAAAATCAATATATTCAATATAATCCAACTGCTGTAATACGAAGTGACTCGGGTCATAAAGGATATTTACACGTTTATGATTACCTGTCGCTTCTAAAAACCGCTCAAAAGTATCACCATCGTGTAAATCCTCACCTGGGTGAATCTCATAACAAACATCAACACCCTCCTTATCAAAATGATTTAAAATTGGCATCCACCTTTTTGCAAGTTCCTCAAATCCCATTTCCACTAAACCAGCGGGTCGCTGTGGCCAAGGGTGCATCGTATGCCATAAAAGAGAACCAGAAAATGTGGCATGGGCATTTAATCCTAATTTCCTACTTGCGCTAGCCGCTTTTTTTACGGTTTCTACAGCCCATTTTGTTCTTTCCTTTGGTTTACCGTGTACCTCTTTTGGCGCAAAAGAATCGAACATTAAATCATATGCCGGGTGTACGGCAACTAATTGACCCTGTAAGTGTGTAGAAAGCTCAGTGATTTCCAAACCATAGGAGTTTATCTTACCTTTTAGCTCGTCACAGTAGGTCTGACTTTCCGCAGCCCTATCCAAATCAATTAAGAAGCTTTCCCAAGTAGGTATTTGAATTCCTTTATATCCAAGATCTGCAGCCCATTTACACATTCCATCTAAGGTGTTAAAGGGGGCTTTGCTATCTACAAACTGTGCTAAAAATACGGCTGGGCCTTTAATTGTTTTCATGCTTTTTATTGCTTCTTTTATTTAAATGGTTGTAAATCTTGTAAATAGAAATGTGTGAATTAATCTTATATTTAGACAAAAATTTACATATTCCATTATTTGTTAATAGTGAATCTATAAATATAGGAAATACCGCTAGAAAAAGATAAAAAAATAAGGATGAATCAAGATGAAACGTACGATGCCATTGTAGTCGGAACAGGAATAAGCGGAGGATGGGCTGCCAAGGAACTAACGGAAAATGGTTTAAAAACACTTGTCCTGGAACGCGGTAGAATGGTAGAACATATAAAGGATTATCCTACCATGCACGATGATCCCTGGGATTATCCTTTTAAAGGCAATCTCTCCCTTGAAGACCAAAAAAAATACCATATCCAACATAGGGTCAATTGGGCGCCGAAGGATGACAATAAACATTTTTTTGTGAACGATTTAGACCATCCTTATGTAGAGACAAAGCGGTTTGATTGGATACGGGGTTATCAGGTAGGAGGACGATCCTTAACATGGGGAAGGCAAAGTTACCGTTGGAGCGATATCGATTTTGAAGCCAACAAGAAAGAAGGCATAGGGGTGGATTGGCCCATTAGGTATAAGGATATTTCACCTTGGTATGATAAAGTGGAAGAATATATAGGCGTAAGTGGTGAAAATCTTGGACTGAAACACTTGCCCGATGGGAAATTTCTACCTGCTATGAAATTGAATTGTGTGGAGGAAGACCTAAAAAAAGCAACTGCGGAAAATTTTGATGATGGCCGTTTAATAACCATCGGTAGAGCGGCGCACATTACAGATCCAGATGGGAAATTTGAAGGTCGTGGTACTTGTCAAAATCGGGATCGTTGTTCAAGAGGCTGCCCATTTGGAGGATATTTTAGCAGTAATTCCTCCACATTACCCGCGGCTGAAAGAACTGGTAATATGACTTTGAGGCCGAATTCTATTGTTTATGAGGTTATGTATGACGATTCCACAAAAAAGGCTACCGGTGTAAAAGTAATTGACACGGAAACCCATGAAAAATTGGAGTTTAAGGCAAAGGTGATTTTTCTATGTGCATCATCAATGGCTTCGGTAGGAATCTTGCTTCAGTCCAAATCCGAACGTTTTCCAAACGGTCTGGGCAATGATTCCGATGCGTTAGGTAGAGGAATCATGGACCATCATTATAAATTGGGAGCTTCTGCCAAGGTTGATGGGTATCTGGATAAATATTATAAAGGTAGACAGCCCTCCGGTTTCTATATTCCTCGCTTTGTTAATCTTGATGAAAAGACCAAGAAAAAGAACTATTTCAGAGGATTTGGATACCAAGGAAGGGCAAGTAGAGGGGATTGGTCAGAATCCATTGCCGAGATGAACTATGGAAAAGAGCTGAAAGAACAACTGTTAAAACCAGGAAATTGGACTATTGGCGCTACCGGTTTTGGCGAGTTCCTTCCCTATGACGATAACCGGGTGACCCTAAGCCCCACTGAAAAAGACAAATGGGGACTTCCCCAACTAGCCTTTGACGTTGAGTTTAAGGAAAATGAATACAACATGAGGGAAGATATTAAAGAACAGCTTGCTACTATATTTAAAGCCGCCGGTTTTAAAGAGGTAAGTGTTTATGATGAGGAAACTGGTCCTGGATTGGGAATACACGAAATGGGGGGTGCAAGAATGGGACATAGCGCCAAAACATCCATCGTTAATAAGCACAATCAGCTACATTTAGTTCCAAATGTTTATATTACGGATGGTGCTTTTATGTCATCCTCCAGTTGCGTAAATCCTTCTTTATCCTATATGGCTTTTACGGCAAGAGCTGCTAATCATGCAGCGGGAGAATTTAAGAAGGGCACATTTTCCTAAAATCCCCTATATTTAGAACCCTCTTTTAAATAACAATATTAATAGTTTACCTAACGTTTAGATTTTATGGAAAATACGTCGGCCAACAATATGTGGGGGGATTACTTGAAAAATCACCTGGAAGATGTCTTTCATGCTGTCCCAAAGGTAATGCACTTTTGTGATAATGAACAAGATGCCGATGAATGCGCAAAATTGGTCAAGGCGGGTATTAAAAAGGCTACTTCAGATTCTTTGCTTGGCATACAATATAGAAACGAGCCATTACCCAAAATAGGTGATTTTACCATAGTAACCGATTGGCAGGGCAAAGCCCAATGCATTATTGAAACTACAAAAGTTACGCTTAAACCCTATTTTCGTATTGATGCAGCGTATGCAAAGCTGGAGGGAGAAGGCGACAAATCCCTAGCATATTGGAAGAAAGTGCATTGGGATTATTATACCAGAGAATTAGAAATTTTTGGACGTGTTCCACGGGAAAGCATGATAGTTGTATGTCAAGAATTTGAAAAAGTATATTGATTCCTTTTTATTCAATTACTGTAAATTAAAAAAGCCGCTTTTAAGCGGCTTTTGATTTAATCTGTATTCCATAAAAGGAGTTACTTTTTAAGCTTTATCCAAACATTTCCTCCCTTATGGGAAGCAACCGTAGCTTCAATAAAATCCATTCCACGTACGCCGTCCTCCATCGTAGGAAATTCTCCGGCATCATATTTTTTACCTCTTATAGCTTTAGCTGCACCTAAATATATATTTGCCATGGAATCAAATATTCCCTCCGGATGTCCTGGTGGAAGCTTTGTCCCTTCCAAAGATAATTTGGAATTATAGGCATGACCCGGCTTGTACACCTGTGTTGGCTCTGTGTCACTAAGCTTATAAAGGAAATTAGGCTTTTCCTGCTCCCAAACAAAAGCTCCCTTTTCGCCATAAATGCGAATGGCCAAACCATTTTCCTCTCCAGTTGCCACTTGACTTCCACGTATTACTCCTTTAACATGTTCCCCCATACGGATGAGCACGGTACCGTCAATATCCATTTTATTATCCTTGTACAAATAGTTGAAATCACACAATAGCGAATCAATTTTCAACCCTGTAGTATACTCTACCAAGTTAAAGGCATGAACCCCAATATCTCCCATACAAGAACTGATTCCTGCTTTTTTTGGGTCTAAGCGCCACACCGAGGAACGCTTTTTCTTATCATGGATTATGGTATTTATCCATCCTTGATAATAACGGGCATCTACCTTGTGGATTTTCCCAAGCGCACCAGCCTTGATCATTTCCCTCATTTGACGCACCATAGGATAACCCGTATAAGTATGGGTCAAGGCAAAAACGGTACCCGCTTTTTTATGAGCTTTTTGCAGAATTTTCGCATCTTCATAAGTGGTGGTCATCGGCTTTTCACAAATGACATGAAAACCATTGTCCAATAACTTTTTTGCCATTGGAAAATGCAAAAAGTTAGGAGTTAGTACGGAACATACTTGGATTCGTTCACTTTCGGGAAGTTTCAATTCTTCCTCAATCATGGTGTCAAAATCTTCGTAAATTCTATCCAACGGCACATCAATTTCACGTGCAAAGGCCTTATTTACCTTAAAATCCGGATTGAAAACCGCACCTGTAATCTGGTAATTATCATTTATGTGAGAAGCAACCCTATGTAAAACACCTATTAGGGAGTCTCCGCCCCCTCCTAAAATTCCTAACCTAATCTTTTTTGGCATGTTATAATTTCGTTTTAATTAATTTGAAATTCAATTTATATAAAAAAATTAAGACTTGTAGTCGATTTTTTCAGTTTTGAACAATAGTGCGAATAAAACCAACACGATGACCGCAAAGCCTGATGGATATAACCAAATGGTTTCCCAAATGTGGATGCCATCACTCAAAACATATGTTTTGGAAATTTCTCCGGCAATCCAAAACCCCATCAGCATTCCCACCCCATAGGTCGCCAAAGTAATAAGACCTTGAGCGGAACTTTTATATTTGTCCCCTGCTTTACTGTCCGTATAAATTTGACCGGAAACAAAGAAAAAATCATAGCAAATACCGTGCAGTGCGATTCCTATGATAAGCATAAAACCCAATTCGCCAACATCCCCGTAAGCAAAGAGAAGATACCGTATCACCCAAGCCAACATGGCTACCAAAATGGTTTTCTTAAAACCGAATTTGGTAAAGAAATAAGGGAGTAACAACATGAACAGAATTTCAGAAATCTGCCCCAAGGTCATCTTACCTGTAGGATTTTGCATCCCGATTTCCACTAGGAATGGATTGGTATTCTGATAGTAAAAGGCCAGAGGAATACATATAAGTATTGAAGAAATAAAGAAAATAAGAAAATTCTTGTCCTTCAAAAGCTTAAGGGCATCCAATCCGATAATTTCAGAAAGCTTCAACTTTTCGGAACTCGCCGCCCTTGGAGGAGTTCTTGGAAGTGTAAAGCTGAATACACCCAGTAATATAGATGCAATTGCCGTCATTAAAAAGGTATTCTTTAACAGCCCCTGTGAAATTCCAGAATCGGAATCCCAATGAAATAAATAACTAATCAGCAAACCTGCAACAATCCAACCCAGCGTGCCAAATACCCGGACCAAAGAGAATTCCTTTGCAGGATTCTTCATTTGATTAAAGGAAACCGAATTGACCAATGCAAGCGTGGGCATATACAAAATCATGTAAGCCAATACGTAGGGATAAAAATTGGTAAATTCCGTAGTACCATACATAAGGTACAATAGAATAGCTCCTAAAATATGAAGTACACCAAGTATGCGTTCCGCATTAAAATAGCGATCCGCTATAAGACCAATTACAAAAGGAGCAATTATGGCTCCCCATGATTGGGTAGAAAATGCCAGTGCAATCTCACCATCGGAGGCACTAATATTATGACCTAAAAAAGTACCTAGCGTTACAAACCAACCACCCCAAATGAAGAATTCCAAAAACATCATAAAGCAGAGTTGTAAGCGTATACTTGAGCTCATGTTTACGATGGATTATCTTTTATAAAAAACATAGTCCAGAACAACTGGTTCCAACTTATTGTTTCTAAAATCTACCGCTATTTGTCCTCTGTGGTTCGTGGAATGATTTATTATATGGAACAACATATCCTGTAGTGTGTTGGTAAACAGCCTACCTTGAGAGTTTTCGTAATCTATTCGTTTATCAAACTCGTCCGCATTTGTAGTAATCTCAAAGGAACTTCGCTGATTTTCATAATGGATATCAGCCCAATCCTTCACCGGATGTCGTTGCCAAACTTCATATTGAGAAGGTTTTCCTAGAATCCTACAATTCCAAATATGATGTGCATTTAAAATATGACTAAATAACTCCTGAGTTTTGTCCGGCACTTTTTCCATTGCAATACACTCATCGATTATCTTTTTGTTACAATAAAAATTATAATCGAACAACTCGTTAAAAAAGACTTTCATACAATCTTTGCCTGTTAGGTGACTTCTTTAGCCGCTTTCAATAATAATTCCTTTGTAGCAATAATCCCTTCCTCCTCACTTAGATTATTCCCCTCGTATTCAACGCCAATATATCCTGTGTAGCCGTGATCTTTTACGATTTGCAGCATTCTTACATAATTGATTCCTGTATCATTTCCCTCTTCATCAAAATCATTGGATTTGGCACTAACCGCCATGGCATGTGGCATCAATTCTTTAACCCCTTTGTATTTATCGTAAGCTACTTCACAATCCCAACTATCCGGTTTTCTGGTGATGCAAAAGTTGCCAAAATCTGGCAATGAACCACAATTATCCATGTTCACCATTTCCATGACTTCCGCATGTAGTTCCCCGTTGGAAGATAATCCACCATGATTTTCTACTAGGACATTAATATTCTTATCCTTGGCATACGTCGCTAATTTTGTTAGTCCATCTACGGAGTTCTTTTTCCATTCCTCTTGATCGCTACTTCCGTTAAGGTTTACACGTATGGCATGGCAACCCATAGCTGCGGCGGCATCTACCCATTTTTTGTGCTTTTCTACAGTTTCATTTCTTTCGGCTTCATCATTGACGGCGAGATCACCCTGCCTATCAATCATAATCAGCACATTTCTAAGCCCATATTTTTCCGCTTCCGCGTTAGACCTTTCTACAAAGGAGGCCATTGCTTCAGGGGAATAGCCCGTATCCGACAGTTCTGGATCATATAGTTGGCTTACGTATTCCAATCCTTCAAAACCCCAGTTCTTTGCCTTCTCCGCAAAGGTGTATGGATCCATACCACCTTCCCTAATCGCTTTATGCAATGACCATTGTGCCAAAGACAATTTAAAAAAGGGTGAATCTGTCATTGGTTCTTCCTCCATGGTCATCTCCGTCTCTTTCTTTTTGTTTTCCTTGCAGGCGTAAGTCCCTAAAAGGGAAACCCCTATTCCGGCTGTGGAAGCCTTTCTGATAAACTTTCTTCTTTTCATTTTATATTGGTTCTTATTTTATTGATAGGGTATTTGGTCATTTGGAATAATTTGAACAAAAGTATAAATCTAAACAATCTTCTATAACGTTATAGTACGATATTCATAAGAAGAATAAGGAATAAATGTATAGAATTAATTTTATATTTAATAAATTTAAGAATTAAACAATTTCTATGAATAAATTTTATTACAACCAAGAGCAGGAATCGTATGATGCGATTGTTGTTGGTACTGGAATTAGTGGTGGTTGGGCCGCAAAGGAGCTATGTGAAAATGGTTTAAAAACCTTGGTTTTGGAACGAGGTCGTATGGTAAAACATATTGAGGACTATGAAACAGCCAATAAAGATCCTTGGGATTTTCCCAATGGAGGCGTGGCCACAAAGGAAATTATTGAACAACAACCAAAACAGAACAGAACAGGCTATACCACTAGCCAAGCAAGCCATATGTGGTTTGTAAATGATTTGGAACATCCTTATAATGAAACCAAGCGATTTGACTGGATGCGTGGTTATCACGTAGGTGGTCGTTCACTTCAATGGGGACGACATAGCTACAGATGGAGCGATATTGACTTTACCGCCAATCAAAGAGAAGGTATCGCAGTAGATTGGCCCGTTAGATATAAGGATATTGCACCATGGTATGCCAAAGTTGAAGATTACATAGGTGTAAGTGGCGAGGCATTAAACTTGCCCCAACTTCCGGACAGTAACTTTTTGCCCATGATGGACCTAAACTGTGTGGAGCAACATGTTCGGGAAAAAGTAGCTGAAAATTTCGATGGCCGCGTAATTACAGCAGGAAGAGTAGCACATATTACAGGAGATAAAAAATTTGATGGCAGAACCAAATGTCAATTTAGAAATAGATGTATAAGAGGATGTCCTTTTGGGGCATATTTCAGCAGCCTTTCCTCTACTTTGCCTGCGGCCGAGGCAACTGGAAACCTGACCTTAAGACCAGATTCCATTGTTCATGAAATTATGTATGACCCAGATTCTAAAATGGCAACAGGTGTTAAAGTAATTGACAGGGTCACCAAAGAGACATATGAATTCAAGGCCAAAGTTATTTTCCTTTGTGCTTCTGCCATTGCTTCGACTTCTATATTAATGCAATCTAAATCCGATAGGTTTCCCAATGGTATGGGTAACGATTCCGATCAGTTAGGACGTAACGTTATGGATCACCACTTGGGTGTAGGGGCTTCAGGTAAATTCGATGGTTTTGAAGACAAGTATTATAAAGGCCGTAAACCCAACGGTGTATATATCCCTAGATTCAGGAATCTTGGAGGCGATACAGATAGAAAAGGATATAAACGTGGTTTTGGATATCAAGGAGGCGCCAGCCGTGGTAATTGGGAAGACATGATTGCGGAAATGTCCCATGGTAAGGATTTAAAAGATGCCATTACCAAACCGGGGGGTTGGACCTTCGGTATTGGTGGTTTTGGAGAAATTCTACCTTACGAAGAAAATAGATTTACCTTGGATTATGATAAAAAGGACCAGTGGGGGCTACCTACGGTTACTTTTGACGCAGAATTCAAGGAAAACGAATACAATATGCGTAAAGATATGCAGGAATCAGCGGTTGAAATGCTGGAGAAAGCAGGTCTACGTGATGTTCAGGGACACGATAATAAAGCATCCCATGCCATAGGTCTCGGAATCCACGAAATGGGTACGGCCAGAATGGGAAGGGATAGAAAAACTTCGGTATTAAATGGCAATAACCAGCTCCATGATGTACCTAATGTTTATGTAACGGATGGTTCGTTCATGACTTCTGCAAGTTGTGTCAATCCATCACTTACCTATATGGCGTTTTCCGCAAGGGCCGCAAACCATGCTGCAGAGGAACTTAAAAAAGGAAATATATAATGGATAGAAGAAAAGCACTCAAAAATATGGGACTTGCTATGGGATATACCGTAGCCACCCCAACCCTTATAAGTATCATGCAAAGTTGTAAGGGAGAACCCGTAGCAACTTGGACACCTGAGTTTTTTACCCCTTCTGAAGGATCGGTACTGACAAAAGTAGTTGATGTTATTCTTCCGAAAACGGATACCCCGTCGGCCTCCGAAGTTCAGGTTGACATCTTCATCGACAAGTTCGCCAAGGATGTCATGGAAAAAGAAGAACAGGAATTTACCAAAATGGCCATGGCCAAATTTACTGACAAGGCGCTTCAGGATTCAGGAAAAACACAATTAGAAGACCTAACCGCAGAGGATTTGGAACCGCGTATTGGCAAGTTCTCTCAAATATAGTAAGGAGGATGAGGCTAAAATGTTCGAATCCATTACGTCATATACCGAGGCAGTGGCAGAAGGAAATGAGGCCACTTTGGATGACGAAACCTCGCGATTTGCATTTGCAAACAACTTGCGGGGACTAACTATTTGGGGGTATAAAACTTCTGAATACGTTGGCGAGGAGGTTATGGCCTATCTACCAATACCTGGAGAGTATATCGCTTGTGCCGACACACAAGAGTTGACAGGAGGCAAAGCTTGGTCTTTATAAAATGAAGCGAAGAAGTTTTTTACAAAAAACAGCACTTACCGGCGGAGCAATTTCATTGGGTACCACATTTTCCCATGCCAGGACTTCCTTCAACAAGGATACCGTTCCACATAAGTTTAATCTTAAATATGCACCGCATATTGGGATGTTTGAGAATTTGGCCGGGAAAGACCCCATAGACCAGCTCAACTTTATGGCGGATCAAGGTTTTACCGCATTCGAGGATAATGGGATGCGAACACGTGATATTTCCTTACAAGAGCAAATGGCACGTACCATGCAAAAACATGGTATTCAAATGGGCGTATTTGTAGCCCATGAAATCTATTGGCAGGAACCTAATCTTGCCTCCGGAAATCTTGAGAAGCGTCAAGAGTTTCTTGATTATATAAAGCAGTCTATTGCTGTTGCCAAACGTGTAAATGCGAAATGGATGACTGTAGTTCCCGGGCATGTCGATTTAAAGTTGAACATGGGTTATCAAACGGCACATGTTGTAGAATCCCTAAAACAGGCTTCTGCACTATTAGAACCACACGGACTGACTATGGTTTTGGAGCCGCTAAATTTTCGGAATCATCCAGGTCTCTTTTTATCAGAATCTCCACAGGCTTATGAAATCTGTAAAGCGGTGGATTCGCCAGGCTGTAAAATTCTATTTGACATATATCATCAGCAAATTCAGGAAGGAAACCTTATTCCAAATATGGAGGCATGTTGGGATGAAATAGCGTATATCCAAATTGGGGATAATCCAGGGCGCAAAGAACCTACCACAGGTGAAATAAATTACCATAATGTGTTTAAGTTCATCCACGAAAAAGGATTTGAAGGAATTTTGGGCATGGAACACGGTAACTCCAAACCGGATAAAGCAGGTGAACAAGCTGTTATTGAAGCTTACAAAAAAGTCGATGATTTTCTATAAATCGATTTTTTCTTGAAACAAAAGCCACGGTAGTTACCGTGGCTTTCTTTTTTAAATCAATTTTCTTCTGTTTATCCATCCTTAAACTGAAATTATTGACCTCAAATATTAGTTAAAAAACTGATACTCTTTGATAGTGGTGCATTTCATCGAAAAAAACGAACATTTCGATGAACTACATTCTCAAATTGTAAGGTTTTACTTTCATATTCGTTTATTTGTACTATGTCCCCATACGTATACCTACTTATCGTCTATATTGCTTTGTTTTGTCTCTCCAAGATGACTTTCTACTTGTATCATAAAAGGAAAAACATAACTGCTAGCGGTTATGTTTCAAATAGGTCCCCCCTAGAGAACATAAGAAAAAGAGTAGTGTTCTCTTTAAATACCTATTTTAATGATTTAATAAAATTCCCATAGGCCTTTTCACGTTATATATACGCAAATAATATACTCCTTTTTAGTTATCACAATGGACAATCATTTTATTATCTTAATGATTTATGCGGCCGCCCTAATATTTACAGGGGTTTTAAATCCATATGTTAGGAACAAAAAAACTAGTAAAAACTAATCATATACTTAGAAATAAAAAAACCGCGTAATGCGGTTTTTTTATTTATCCATTGATGTCGTAAACTTAATATTTTGCCATTAAGAGCCACACATTAAACAATCGTCGTCTGCTTGACCTTCCTTTGCTCTTGCAATCATTTCTTTCATTTCAGCAGCTGTCATCGGTTGTATATCCGTTTCTGCCTGAGCCGTAACTTGCGTTGCAGAAACGTTTAAGGCACTTGTAGCTTTAGGTGTAGCTGCCATAATTTCAGATTCCGAAGCAACACTAACCGGAACCTCTTTCTTTTTAGTATTGTCCAAAGTGAACTTGATAGCATCCACGGCCGCTTTTGTACGTAGGTAATACATTCCGGTCTTTAAACCGCTCTTCCAAGCATAGAAGTGCATAGAGGTTAGTTTGGAATAATTAGCATTTTCCATGAACAAGTTCAATGATTGACTTTGATCAATGAAATACCCTCTATGCCTGGACATATCAATTATATCCTTCATACTTAATTCCCACACCGTTTTATATAGTTCCCTGATTTCCGTTGGGATTGTTTCTATATGTTGAATAGATCCGTTGGCTCGCATCAACTCCTGTTTCATATTCTCGTTCCAAAGTCCCAACTCCACCAAGTCCTCCAAAAGGTGTTTGTTTACCACAATGAATTCTCCGGACAGTACCCTTCTTGTATAAATATTGGAAGTATATGGCTCAAAGCATTCATTATTACCTAATATCTGAGAGGTTGATGCAGTTGGCATTGGAGCTACCAATAATGAATTGCGAACTCCATTTTTCTTGACATCCTTTCTCAATTTTCGCCAATCCCATCTTCCGGAAAGCTCCTCATCTTTAATGCCCCAAAGATTATGCTGAAACTCTCCTTTATCCATTGGAGAACCTTTATAGGAAGAATAGGCGCCTTCCTGTTTGGCCATTTCCATGGAAGCTGTTACCGCAGCAAAATAAAGTGTTTCAAATATCTCTTGGTTCAATTTCTTTGCCTCATCACTTGTAAAAGGCAATCGCAACATAATAAAGGCGTCCGCCAGACCTTGAACTCCAAGACCGATTGGTCTATGGCGCATATTGGAATTTTCAGCTTCCTTTACAGGGTAATAATTCCTGTCTATAACACGGTTCAAGTTTTTGGTAACACGTTTGGTTACTTTAAACAATTCTTTATGGTCAAATTCCCCATTTTTAATAAACATAGGTAACGCTATGGATGCCAAGTTGCATACAGCTACCTCATCTGGGGAGGTGTACTCCATTATCTCGGTACATAGGTTAGAAGACCTTATGGTACCCAAGTTCTTTTGGTTACTCTTTCTATTTGCGGCATCCTTGTACAACATATAAGGTGTGCCGGTCTCAATTTGGGATTCCAATATTTTCTCCCAAAGTTCTCTGGCCCTAACAGTTTTCCTTCCTTTCCCTTCAGCCTCGTACTTGGTATATAATTTTTCAAACTCTTCACTATGGCTTGTAAAAAGTCCGGGGCATTCATTGGGGCACATTAAGGTCCATTCTTCGTTAGCCTCTACCCTTCTCATGAACAGATCCGAAATCCACATGGCGTAAAACAAGTCGCGCGCTCGCATTTCTTCCTTCCCGTGGTTCTTCTTTAAATCCAAGAACTCATAGATATCCGCGTGCCATGGTTCCATGTAGATAGCAAAACTTCCTTTTCGTTTTCCACCACCTTGATCCACATATCTTGCGGTATCGTTAAAAACCTGCAACATAGGCACAATACCGTTAGAAGTACCATTGGTCCCGGCAATATAAGAGCCAGTTGCCCTAACGTTATGGATAGACAAGCCTATTCCACCGGCCGACTGGGAAATTTTTGCTGTTTGTTTTAACGTATCATATATCCCATCAATGCTATCGTCCTTCATCGCCAATAAAAAGCAGGAAGACATTTGGGGCTTAGGAGTACCGGAATTGAACAATGTTGGCGTCGCATGAGTAAAGTATTTTTTGGACATCAGCTCATAGGTTTCGATGGCCGCATCTAAATCATTTAGATGGATTCCAACGGAAACACGCATCAACATATGTTGCGGGCGCTCCACTATCTTACCATTAAGCTTTAGCAAGTAAGAACGTTCCAGGGTTTTAAAACCGAAATAATCGTAGCCAAAATCACGGTTATAAATTATGGTCGAATCCAGTTTTTCTGAATTTTTTGAAATCACCTCATAAACCTCATTGGATAAAAGTGGCGCCTTTTTCCCAGTTCTGGGGTTCACATATTCATAAAGATCCTTCATGGTTTCAGAGAAGGACTTCTTTGTATTCTTATGTAGGTTCGAGACAGAAATACGTGCCGCAAGCTTAGCATAATCCGGATGGGTCGTGGTCATTGTCGCCGCAATTTCCGCTGCCAAATTGTCCAACTCGGAAGTTGTTACCCCATCATAAAGGCCCTCAATAACCCGCATTGCAACTTTTAATGGGTCTACAAGGCCATTAAGACCGTAACATAATTTTCGTACTCTTGCGGTAATCTTATCAAACATGATAAGTTCTTTTCTCCCGTCTCTTTTAACTACATACATTTGGCTACTTTTATTTTAATTAATTAGTTGATTATATCTATTTGTTAAAAAATTAACATTTTTTAAAAGGGTCACAAAAAACCCTAGGCATTTCAGCTAGGGGTTTTTGCTAAAATTTATTTAGAAATCCGCATCAAAGCTTATTTTCTGTGCGTCTTCATCTTTTTCTTTATTTAAAACGCCGGCTTTCTGATACTCAGAAACCCGCTTTTCAAAGAAGTTGGTCTTACCCTGTAATGAAATCATATCCATGAAATCAAAAGGATTGGTGGAATTGTACACTTTATCACATTCCAATTCTACCAAAAGCCTATCCGTTACAAACTCCAAATACTGGGTCATCAATTTTGAATTCATCCCGATAAGGCTCGCAGGTAAGGATTCCGTTATGAACTCTCTTTCGATATCCAGGGCGTTTGTCAAAATCTGGGTTATTCGTTCTTTTGGAACTTTGTTGATCAGATGCTTGTTATGAAGATGAACGGCATAATCACAGTGCATTCCCTCATCCCTTGAAATCAGTTCATTTGAAAATGTAAGTCCAGGCATTAGACCTCTTTTCTTCAACCAAAAGATGGAACAGAACGCGCCTGAAAAGAAGATTCCCTCTACTGCTGCAAAAGCAATCAATCGTTCTGCAAAACTTGGGGATTCAATCCAGTTTAATGCCCAATCCGCTTTCTTTTTGATTGCCGGAAAGTTTTCTATCGCTTTGAAAAGTATGTTTTTCTCCTTCTCATCCTTAACATAAGTGTCAATTAGCAAAGAATAGGTTTCCGAATGAATATTCTCCATCATAATCTGAAAACCGTAAAAGAATTTAGCTTCGGCATATTGTACCTCGCTCACGAAATTCTCAGCTAAATTTTCATTCACAATACCGTCTGAAGCAGCGAAAAATGCTAATATGTGTTTTATAAAATAACGCTCATCATCATTTAGCTTATTGTTCCAATCTGTGAGATCTTCATGTAAATCAATTTCCTCCGCGGTCCAAAAACATGCCTCGCATTTTTTATACCATTCCCATAAATCATCATGTTTAATAGGGAAGATTACAAAGCGGTCGTCATTTTGTTCCAATATAGGCTCTAGGGCTGCGGACATAATTATAAAATTTAAAAAAGTTAGTGATAAAGAGAATAAATATTACCCTCTTTTAGGGACTAACAAAGATTCAAAATTATGAGGGATATGTAAAGGACGTTTCATCTTTTCCATTACAAAGTTTTTAACACAAAATGTTGAAATCTAGGCTCGCAAGTGATGTTTATTACCATTCAAACATTTTACAATTAGGATGATTTTTTTTGAAGAGTTGAACCAAAAAAAATAAACCAAAAAGTATATATTACATACTTATTGGTTTATTCCAAAGCAACTACCTGAAGAATGTTCGTTTAATTGATAATCCTTTTTCATCAAATGTACGGCTCTCCAATGTTTTTTTACTGCCCACCAAGTACTAATTCAGGTAGTTCCCCCGAAACCTTTCATTAGACTTGCGACCAAAAGAGGTCACTGTTTTGGCGCTAAAACAATGGACGGAAAATATGTTTAACAACATATATCCTAAGCCGTACTTCTTTATTGATGTAAATATTATTTGGCTTCAAAATTTCCTAATATTTTTATGGCTTCACCATCCCCGTTAGACAGTCTCATGTTCAGAGTGCCCTTAACCCCTTTCAGTCCAACATGCGAAATCTGGATGGAACCTTCGGTAGCAAAGAAAGGCCTTTCTCCAAGCGAACTGATATTGGCCACCCCAAAGACACCATCAAAATGACTTATAAAACCATCAATATGGTTTACTTTGTAATTTCCAACTGGCAATGCATCGTCCACCTTACTTTCTTTTGAAAGTACAAATTCAATCACGCTAGGAACTTCCTCGGAGTTATCCTCTAATCTTAATTTTATTGAATTTAAATATCTCCCGTCCCTAAAGCTTTGGCTAGTGGACTCAAACGACATATCCCCTTTAAGTTCCTGTGTGCCAAATTCAGAGAAAAGGCTCAAAAACTTCCCTTGTCTAAGGTCCAAACTAGAACCTTGGTCACTACCTATACTAGAAATAAAGAGCAAAGGCAAGAGTCCTATCAGGAAATATTTTGAATATTTAATCAGAGACTGCGACATTTTAAAACAATCAAATTAATAATCCTTTAAATCAGAAAGTAAATCGGAAGTATTGGGTTTTGCTTCCACAATTGTTTGGCGGCTCATTGACTCATCATCCGATAATCCAGCAAACATCGCAACGACCAACGCTAGAACAAACAAACCGAACATTATCAAACACTTTTTCATTACTATACTCTTAAGACTACAAATACAGTGGTAAAACAAATATTTCCCCAAAATTAAGTGAAGAACTTGCTCAAATAAGTCTTTATGTATAATCTGTCCATTTTCTTGTGTAATTGGACAAACAGTGTTAAAGACAACAATTTCATGACAGTTGGATGTAATGCTTTTCTTTCAATTTTAGGGTTTGTCGCTTTTTTGTAGCTCTTAATAATTTTTTTACCGACTATACGTAATTAGCTTCCATTGACACAAAATTCATCATCAAGATATTCTCAAGTATAATTTTTGATTAACTTTCTGTCTTATTCATACACCATATGTTAGAAGCCGTAATTGTAGATGATGAGATTAAAGCCCTTCAGAGCCTCTCTTGGGAGCTAACCAATTTCAGTGATGAAATTCATGTTTCGGCGTCGTTCACCAATCCGTTCGAAGCGTTGGAATATTTGGAAAAAAATACGCCAGACTGCCTATTTCTTGATATTGAGATGCCAACTATGGATGGTTTCCAGTTCATACAAAAGCTTACGAACAAAAACTTTCCCGTTGTAATTACTACGGCCTATAACCAATATGCCATCAAAGCCTTAAAAAATGAAGCCATAGATTACCTTCTAAAACCGATAGATACGGATGACCTGAAGGAGACGATAAAAAAAATCAAAAAATTCAATGCCAAAAATTTTACGGCAGAAAAACTGGAGCAGATTCTTTTGAATTTTAATTCCAAATCCTTGAACAAAAGAATCACTTTGAATACAGATGGTAAGCTTTTATTTCTGGAAAGCGATGAAATACTTTATGCGGAATCAGATGGCAATTATAGTACAATATTTCTGGCCGATGGTCAAAAAATCGTTTTGACAAAAAAACTTAAAGAAGTCAATGAACTTTTACCTGAAGATTCCTTTTTTAGGATACATAATTCTTTTATCATCAACTTGAATAAAATAAAGGAATTTCTAAAGACGGATGGTTACGTAGTTCTCAAATCCAATCATAAAATCCCTGTTTCGCGTCAGAAAAAATCGGATTTTCTGGATTTGCTTTAATTAAACTATGCGATTCCTTCGAAATAATACTTTCTACCTTTACAAAGCACTAACTGCTGTATTTCCAAAATGGTTTTTAATTGCTTTTCTTTTTTTTACTTTTTCCATTTCTCATTCACAAGATATACCGGAAACATTTGACGAAACTGTAGAAAGCATACTAAAAAGTCGGCCCAGTACCTATCGTGAATTGGATAAATTTCTAAGGCCTGTTAGACGAGACACTTTTTTAATGCGCCAGTTTGTGAAACGGGCAGAAGAATACAACTATTTGGATGGGCAAGCCTATGCACTAAACCAGTTGGGTAGGGCGTATCGGGATATCTCCGAGTTTTCCAAAGCCCTAAAATTGTTTCAAGAGGCACTTAAAGTGTCCGAAGATTCAGAGAATGTAGAATTTAGGGTCTACAGTCTAAACATGATCAGTGTGGTTTTTAGGCGTAGTGATGCCATAAAATCGGCCTTGGATTACAGTCAGGAAGCCCTAGAATTGGCAGAAACGGTCGAAAACCCATCTGATGGTCTTAAAAGAAGTATAAATGTCTCTTTAAACAGTATTGGAAATATTTATCAAACCCTTGAACAATACGATTTAGCCATTGATAAATTCTCTCAGTCCATAAAACTAGAAAAAGAGTTAGGGAACAAATTGGGCTTGGCAATAAACTATCAAAATATCGGGGAATGTTATGAAGCGCAGGGTAAGTTAGATTTAGCCCTAAACAGTTTCAATACATCCTTACGATTTAATGAGGAAATCAACTCCGAAAAAGGAAAAGTCATCTGCAATTCTAGTATTGCCCATGTTTATGTTCATCAGGAAAGAATAGATGAAGCAATACAAATCTTAAAAAACACTTTAACAAAAGCCATAGCGCTAGGGGACCAAAAAATAATTACGTCTGTCTACGTTAATCTTGGTTTTGCTTTTCTGAAAAATGGTAATTACTCGGAAGCAAAAAACAACCTAACCAAAAGTTTGGAAATTGCCACAAAATATAACCTTCCGGCAGAAATTGCGGAATCCAACAAATTTCTTTCAGAGCTCTACATTAAAAAAGACGATTTTAAGAAGGGAATGGAATTCTATAAAGAGTTCAAGAAATACGAAGAGCAAATAACCAGCAACCTCAACCTCCGTTACGTCAATGATATGATCGTGCGTTACGAATCGGAAAAAAGAAGCAGTCAAATTGAAACCCTAGCCAAAGAAAATGAAATTGTACGTTTAAAACTGCGCAAAAACAGGACTACTTTGTTGATTAGTGGTATTGCATTGGCCCTTTTGGCCGGGATTTTGTATATCCTATACCGTCAATACCAGTTAAATAGTGAAAAGAAACTATTGACCTTGGAGCAGACCATGTTACGCAGCCAAATGAACCCACATTTTTTGTTCAACTCCCTTAATTCCATTAAGCTTTACATCATAAATAATGAAAAGAAAAATGCTGTCCATTATTTAAATAAATTTTCCAAATTGGTTCGAAAAATTTTAGAGGCTTCCTCTCAAAGGGAAATACCTTTGGCGGAGGAACTCGAAACGGTTGAACTGTACATGAATATTGAAAATATTCGGTTTTCAAATGAAATCAATTTCACAATCAATATTGCCGATGATCTGGACATTCATTCCGTAAAAATACCATCCTTAATCCTACAACCCTTTCTAGAGAACGCGTTGTGGCATGGACTTTCATCAAAAGAAGGTCAAAAAAATATTACTCTGGATGCAAAGAAGGGTGAAAATGGCTTCATCAACATTGCCATTACGGACGATGGCGTAGGGCGCGATGCAGCGGAAAAAATAAAGGAAAGTAAAGTGTTGAAAAGAAAATCTGTTGGAATTGATATTACAAAAGAACGTCTTGCGAATTTTTCAAGAGACTATCAAAACTCTTTCCATGTAGAAATCATCGATTTGTTCAACGAGAATAATGAACCTAGCGGCACTAAAATAGTGCTTCATATTCCCACTATTTAGCGTGATCTTTTGCCACTTTCTCCAACTCGGAATACCAATCCTTTCCGAATTTTCGGATTAAAGCTTCTTTTACAAATTTGTATATAGGAACTTTAAGTTCCTCTCCAAGCGCACAAGCGGGATCACAGATCTGCCATTTGTGATAGTTTACAGCGGTCAATTCTGTATATTCCCGAACCCTAACGGGATATAAGTGGCATGAAAGTGGTTTTTTCCACGGTATCTTTCCCTGATTATAGGCCTCCTCAATTCCACATTTGGCTATTTTCTTAGAATCAAAAATAACATATGCACAAGCGCTGCCATTAATCAAAGGAGTTTCCCACTCACCGTCCTCTCCCTTGACAAACGCACCTTGCTCTTCAATAGCGGCAATACCTTCCGTGCTTAAAAATGGCTTTACTTTAGAATAGATGTCAACCAAAATTTCCGTTTCCTTATCTTCCAGAGGTGCTCCCGCATCGCCATCAATACAACATGCACCTTTGCAAGCGGTAAGATTGCAGACAAAATCTTTTTCAATAATCTCCTCTGAAACGATGGTTTTACCTAATTGAAACATGAATACTTTTTGCGCTGAAAGATACAGTATTTCGAGAGTATGATTTAACGGATTATTTATTAAAATAAAGATAAAAAAGCCTTTTTATAGTTATAGCTTTGCAAAAAATTTCGCGTATGGAATTTCATTTTAACTTAAGAGAGATTGCCACTGCAAGTATGGTACTTTTTGCAGTAATCGATATTTTAGGGAGTATTCCAATAATCATTGGATTACGCAATAAGGTAGGGCATATCCAATCTGAGAAAGCTTCTGTAGTGGCTGCATGTATTATGGTAGCCTTTCTCTTTTTGGGAGAGGAAATTTTGAACCTTATTGGAATAGACGTCAATTCGTTTGCAGTGGCGGGCGCATTTATAATCTTCTTTTTGGCCATAGAAATGATTCTAGGAATTTCCTTGTACAAGGATGATGAACCAGAAAGTGCCTCTATAGTTCCTATTGCCTTTCCCCTAATAGCAGGCGCCGGTACTTTAACGTCCTTATTATCCCTTAGGGCAGAATACTATGTAGAGAACATTATAATAGCTATAATAGTGAACATTATTTTTGTCTACCTTGTTCTTAAATCGTCCGTAAAATTGGAAAAAATTCTAGGCAAGATTGGCGTAAGCGTTATCAGAAAAGTTTTTGGTGTAATTTTAATGGCTATTGCTGTTAAATTGTTTACCTCTAACATCAATCAACTTTTTTAGATAAATCAATCATTTTATCTTTGTGTAAAAATTAATAATCCTATGAGCAAAACATTGATGGTTATATTAATTGTTCTGGCACTGGGTCTAATTGCCTATAATGTGACTCTGGTGGACTTTGGGAATCCGTTAGAAGGTAATAGCATTGTTGCGATTATTGGAATAATGGCATCTTTGTGCGCTATAGTGCTTTTGCTGATTTTTGCGGCGAGCAAAAAAGTACAGAAGAAAATCAAGGATTAATTTCTACTTTCTATCTCCTCTGCTTCACCCCGTTTTACGATAGGATTATCCAATTCCAATACTTTTTTCAACATTGCATCCTCGCTACTTTTAATTTTAGCATGAACATTGGCATCGAACAACTGCTCCGCCAAAGCTGCCTTTAAATACAGTTTGATACTATCCTCATAATCATAAAAGCTCATTTTAAGGTTTCGGTTTACGGAGTATGCCACAAACTTTTCAAATAGAATGTCATCCACCTTAAAATCCCGAATAAACTCGTCCTTACTGTATTGTGAGTATCGAGTTCTATCCTCGTCCAGATGTTCAAAAACGAAAAACGAAAGAAAACCTAAGCTGTCCATGCTCTCCACAGCTTCTTCCTCGTTAGTACCGATAGGCACAAAAACATCCGGTATTATTCCACCACCTCCATAGACCACTTTGCCCATTGGGGTTGTGAATTTTAACGAATCCGCAACCTTGATACTATCAACGGAAATCATTTCCCCACTATGGTAACGATCTGTAAAACGTTGATAATAATCCTTTGTTCCTTTGTCATAGTTCTTTTGGATACTTCTTCCGGTGGGAGTATAGTACCTAGACACCGTTAACCTAACCGCTGAGCCATCACCCAAAGCCATCTCTCGTTGCACCAATCCCTTTCCAAAAGATCTTCTTCCTATAATGGTACCTATATCATTATCTTGCAATGCCCCTGCAATGATTTCGCTAGCGGAAGCCGAACGTTCATTAATTAGCACATAAATTGGTTTGTCCTCAAAGCTACCTTCGTCTGTAGCATAGGTCTTGTCTATATTTCCTTTTTTGTTCTTGGTGAACAATATTAATTTACCATCCTTAAGAAACTCGTCCGCCATTCGCTCCGCGATTCCTAAATATCCTCCAGGGTTGTCCCTTAAATCCAATACCAATTTTTTAGCACCTTGTTTCTGTAAACTGATCAAAGCTGACTTAAACTCCTTAAAGGTAGATTCAGCAAATCTATTCACCTTAATAAATCCAACATCCTGAGTTAACATATAGTTGGCTTCAACACTTTTTATGGGAACTACTCCGCGTTTTATGTTCACAGTAAATATTTTGTCCTCATCTTTTCTATAGACGGTTAATTTAACCGGGCTGCCTTCTTTTCCCTTGAGCTTTTCTACAATAACATCACTAGGGATTCCCTTCCCATATAGCGTATCGGAATCTGCCATTAAAATCCGGTCACCGGGTTTAATTCCTTTTAAAAAACTAGGGCCATCCTTTACGGTTCTGATGACCGCAATCGTATCTCTATAAGGGTAAAAATTGATGCCAATCCCAACAAAATCCCCTTTCATGTTTTCTGAGACCCGGGTCATTTCCTTTTCAGGAATATAGACGGAATGTGGATCCAATTTTTCCAGAATACTGTTCACGGTAACATCCACTATGCTATCCGTATTTACATCGTCCACATATTCATAATCGATATAATCTATAAGCCTGTTCAGTTTGTCTTTTTTGGAGTTGGTGGTGAAAAGACGCTCCGGGGTATCATTAAAATGCAGTTTACCGCCCACAAAAATCCCTAACGCCAGTGCCGCGGCAATGAAAGTTGGTATGAGGTAGCTATATTTTTTCATTCTGATTTTACTTTATCAATTATGCCTCTATTTTTGGCATATGCATGAGCTCGACGCCGGCTTTCTCCAGAAATTTCAATCCGGAATCATCCTTGTAAGCCACTTGGTATACAACACGTTTTATGCCAGATTGATGAATAAGCTTGCTACATTCCCTACATGGCGATAACGTAATGTACAATGTAGCTCCCTGACAGGATTGGGTGGACGATGCCACCTTCAATATTGCATTTGCTTCCGCATGTAACACATACCATTTTGTGTATCCTTCTTCGTCCTCACAAAAATTCTCAAAACCCGATGGGGTACCGTTGTACCCATCCGAAATTATCATCCGTCCCTTTACGATGATAGCACCTACCTGCTTACGCTCACAATAGGATAATTTTCCCCACTCCAAGGCCATGCGTAAATAGGCTTTATCGTATTTTTCTTGTTTGGATTTTTTCAAAATAACGAAGGATAATTTACTAAGATACCGGCTTTAAAAACCAACAACAACCACATAAGGTTAATTTTAACAAAAGCTGCTACCAAGGGAACGCTTGATACAGCATTGGTATTGTAATCAACAACACCATAATACTGGCTACCCAAATAAAAACGGACTGCTTTACTTTTAAAATCGATTGAACAAGATACGCAAGCACCAAAACCGACAGTACAATAGTCACCTGTGACATCTCTATACCCGCAGCAAAACCAATTAGCGGGGTAACTTTTTCATCGGAACCCGAAATTAGCATTTTAAAATAATTAGAAAAACCGAAACCGTGTATAAGTCCAAAAAAAGCTGTCGCCACAATAGGTAATGCCATGCTTTTCTCTCCCTGAAGCATCTTAAGGTATAAGATATTAAATAATGCGGTTAGAAAAACGGTAACAGGAATCAAAAATTCAATCAACGAAACATCCAGTTCAACAATCCCATAGACGGAGAGCATTAAGGACAGGCAGTGCGTTACCGTAAAGACAGTCGCCAAAATCAATACCTTCTTCCAATGGCGAAAAGTGAACGGAATGGCCAAAGCGGTAAGAAATAGTATATGGTCATAGGCGCTAAAATCCAGCACATGATCTAAACCTAATTTTATGTAGAACCAAAAATCTTCCATTTTTTTCTATCCTATTCCACGTTCCTTCTGTATGGTCTCATAGGCCATTTGCACTTGTTTGAACTTCTCCTCGGCCCCTTTTTTAATGGCTTCGTCCTGCGTATTCACACGGTCGGGATGGTATTTTTTAGCCATAGTTCTATACGCTTTTTTTACTTCCTCATTGGAAGCAGATTTATCAATCTCCAAAATTTTATAAGAGTTATCCGCAGACTTTATGAACATGGCCATGATACTTTCAAATTCGCTCATGGATACTCGAAGGTAACCAGCAATTTCCCTGATTTTATTTATCTCCGGATTGGTTACCCTGCCGTCCGATTGTGCAATTCCAAATAAAAAGTGAAGCAATTGCAGCCTAACTTCATACCGGGTTCGCTGCGCCAAAAAAGTGCAGATATTCTTTGCGGATATTTCCCTTTTTTTATTGATTTCATTAAATGTCCTGAAGATAGCATTCGCTTTTTCCTTCCCATACGTACTCACAAAATACTGGCGTACATAGTCCATCTCGGATTGGCTCACCTGCCCGTCCGCCTTAATGACAATAGAGCAAAGCGACAACAAATTCAACTCAAAATCGGCCGGTGAGACGGACTGTCTGGTAAAATCACTGAATACCGTTCTAGTACGCTGATTGTTGGACCCAAATAAGCCATCTAGCACACTGCCCGCAAAAAATCCCAAGATGGCCCCGGACAAGCCTCTAATAAAAAAACCAATAAAGGCGCCAACCCACTTTATCATACATCGATTTTAATGAAGGGCAAAGATAAAATATTAACCAGAGAACCAATGGCTAATGAAAAGTTAAGGTCTAAAGAAGAAATACGACAAATTGGTTATCTTTGTTAATCGATTTTTAATTTAAAAAATAGACTATGTATCCTGCGGAATTAGTAAAACCTATGAGAGATGACTTGGCTTCTGCCGGGTTTGAAGAATTATATACGGCCGAAGCGGTTGAAAACGCCATAAAACAAGAAGGAACTACACTTGTTGTGGTGAATTCCGTTTGTGGATGTGCCGCTGCCAATGCACGCCCTGCTGCAAAAATGAGCCTACAAAATGAAAAAACTCCGGACCATACCGTTACTGTTTTTGCCGGTGTGGATACGGATGCCGTAAACGCGGCAAGAAATCTTATGGTACCTTTTCCTCCATCATCTCCTTCTATGGCGTTGTTCAAGGACGGTGAATTGGTTCATATGATAGAGCGTCACCATATTGAAGGTAGACCTGCCGAGATGATAGCACAAAACTTGGCTCAGGCGTACGACGAATTCTGTTAAGCCTATCTTTCCCTCAAAAGAGAGAACTCAAAAATAACTGATAATAGACCACTCTAAACGAGTGGTTTTTTATTTTTGCAGTATGCAGAAACTGCTGTCCTACATTGTTACCCCTTTTTTCTTCATTTCCTTTGGAGCCTGTCTTGTATTTTTTCATCCAATACAATGGTTGGGACTAAGGCTATTCGGCTACAACGGGCTTAAAAAAACAGTGAGTGTACTCAACTGGTTCCTGATGCGAAGCACCAATATTCTCGGAACAACGTATCGATTCACCAATACCTATAACATTCCAACTGATAGACCGTTGATCATTGTTACCAATCACCAAAGCATGTACGATATTCCTCCAATAATTTGGCACATGAGAAAACATCATCCAAAGTTTGTGAGCAAGATAGAATTGGGGAAAGGAATCCCTAGTGTCTCCCATAATCTACGCCACGGCGGCTCTGTTCTAATCGATAGAAAAGATGGTAAAAGTGCCCTATTGGAAATTGGAAAATTGGGAGCTTATATTGAAAAACACAAGAGGAGTGCCGTAATATTTCCTGAAGGAACCCGTAGCAGGGACGGGCATCCAAAACCGTTCAAACCCATGGGGTTAAAAATGCTGATGAAAAAAGCGCCCTCAGCGCTTATCGTTCCCATAAGCATCAATAATTCCTGGAAATTGGTTCGATATGGTAAATTCCCCATGGGACTCGGTGCTAAAGTTTCGTTTGATGTGCACCGACCAATTGAAAATGATGGAGATATTGATGTCCTTATCCAAAAAACAGAAGCAGCCGTAAATTCCGGAATAAATTCATTTAAATGACCGACAGCGAACTTGTAGAAGAAACCATAACTTTTGTAAAGGAAACACTTCAAAATGCGGAAGGCGGCCACGATTGGTTTCATATCCAGCGCGTGTTCAATAATTCTATGCTGATTGCAAAGGATGAAAAAGTAGATATCCTTGTGGTCAGCTTGGGAGCGTTGCTGCACGATATCGCCGATGCCAAATTTCATAACGGCGATGAATCCCTAGGGCCCAAAATGGCTGCTGATTTTTTAAGCTCAATAGGCGCTTCTAAAAAGATAGTCAATCACGTAGTAAAAATCATTGAAAATAGCTCCTTTAAATCAAGCCTGGACAATGGAAAACCCAAAAAGAAACGCTTTAACTCCAAAGAGCTACAAGTGGTACAAGATGCCGACCGTTTGGATGCCATGGGTGCAATTGGAATAGCCCGAACATTTAATTACGGTGGATTCAAAAATAGGGCAATTTATGATCCGGCAATTCCGCCCAACTTAAAAATGACTAAGGAGCAATATAAAAAATCTACCGCACCGACCATCAATCACTTTTATGAGAAATTACTTTTATTGAAAGACAAGATGAATACTAAAACCGGAAAAGCACTAGCAGAAAAACGGCATCAATACATGCTGGATTATCTGGAGCAGTTTTATAAAGAATGGAATCCGTTAGCTGTGCGCCCAACCTGATTTTTAAGCAAAAGCTAGTTTAAACAACACATTAAAAGTCAGTTTCTTAGACTTGTTCAGTACAAAATATTCATTAGAGGCGCTCCGTAACCATTTGCTTTGGAAAAAAGCTTTTGATATCAAAAATTACGGTTTTGGCACTTGCTTTTATCTCCCCTAAATTTATTTTTTTGAAACTATCATGCCCTACGGCTAAAATAATTGCATCGTAGTTCTTGCCGATTTTGGGAGCCAGACTTAGTCCATATTCATCATAAACCTCTTCTACGTTAGCATAAGGGTCGTAGACATCCAATTCTGAACCAAAACTTTTAAATTCCCTGACCATATCTATCACCCTAGAATTACGAATATCAGGACAATTTTCCTTGAACGTAATTCCAAGCACTAAAATCCTAGATTTTGTAAGGGTTAGGTTATTCTTCACCATAAGTTTTACCACCCTGTTTGCGATATAAGTACCCATATTGTCATTTATCCTTCTTCCGGATAAAATTACCTCTGGATAGTAACCCAGACTTTGGGCCTTGTGCGTTAAATAATACGGGTCTACACTTATACAGTGACCACCAACCAATCCCGGTCTAAAAGGAAGAAAATTCCATTTGGTTCCCGCAGCCTCCAGTATTTCTACCGTATCAATATTTAGCTTATCAAAAATCAAGGCAAACTCGTTTACTAGTGATATGTTCAAATCCCGCTGTGTGTTTTCAATTATTTTAGAAGCCTCCGCTACCTTAATACTTGAAACTTTATGCGTTCCTACCGTAATAATTTCATTGTAAAGTGCATCTACCTCATCCGCAATTTCAGGAGTGCTCCCTGAAGTTACTTTTACGATATTATGTACGCGCCTTTTCTTATCGCCCGGATTTATACGTTCCGGGGAATATCCGCAGAAAAAATCCTCATTAAATACCATTCCACTATACTTTTCCAACACGGGCACACAATCCTCCTCCGTGCAACCCGGATAGACAGTAGATTCATAAATGACAATGTCTCCTTTGGATAGACTTTCGCCCACTAATTTACTGGCACTTAAAATGGGTGTTAAATCAGGTTGTTTGGATTTATCTATGGGGGTAGGAACCGTTACGATATAAATATCTACCGAACTTAGATCAGCCTTGTCCGTGGTGAATTTAATCTTGGCCATGGACTTTAAATCGGTTGATTCAACCTCACCAGTGGCATCCTTACCGTTTTTCAAATCTGCAATTTTATCGGCATTAATGTCAAAACCAATGACTTCAAAGCCCTTTTTAGCAAATTCCACGGCCAAAGGGATGCCAACATATCCTAAGCCAATAATGGCCAATTTCTTTTTCTTTAAGTCGCTCATACTATTAATTGAAACTATCGAGAAATCTTTCGAATAAGATGCAAAAGATTCCTAAGTGAAGTTAAATGTACTATTAAATAAGAAATAGGGCCGACCACAAACGGTCTGCCCTAAAAATTTTTACTTCTTCTCCGCCAAACCTCTGGTCAACCAACCTCTTCTGTTTGCAGTAGCAATGGCATACGGAGTTATCCAAAACAATCCAAAAGTATATAGGATACTATAGGAATATGCCCAAAATGATTCTATAAAATTATAGCGCTTCGCATAAAATATTACTGGAAACGTAGACAAGACCAGAATACTTAATAATGTGGAGCTCAAGAACAACAATGGGTGAGTCAACACAAAGTAAAGCATGAAAATAACGAACGGATAGCTCATTACAATTTTTGTAGCCTGACTAAAGAACAATAATCTTGCTCCTGCCTTATTTCCTTTTCTAAAATTCGTAAATACATATTTAGACATTTGTATATTCTCCCTAACATTGCTTCTACCCCATCTGATGAACATCTTATAAAGTCCTTTGTACTTTTCAGGAACATTGGTATACGCATACGCGTTTCTCTGGAACAAAACGTGATAGCCTTGCTTCAAAATCATATTAGTCATAGCACGGTCCTCACCAATATCGGAAGGCTGCCCCATAAATGTTTGATTGATCCATTCTGGAAGACAGGCAAATACAGCTTTGCTTCTATACGCTGCCAAGGCACCAGGAGTACAAAGAACGGTGTTTAAACTACTCTCGGCAGACCTAACAAACTCAAAGCTCAACACAAAACTCACATCCAACATTTTTGGAAGTAAGGCTTTCTTATTGTTCAATACTCGAATATTTCCCGCTACGGCACCACACTCAGGATTGGTGATAAATGGGCTTACCAAATTACGTAGCGTATCTTTTTTTACGATGGAATCACTATCTACCGTAACAAAAATTTCACCGGTACCTTCGTTAAATCCACGGTACAAGGCATGACGTTTTCCCATATTTTTTGGTTGCTGATAAATCGCAACACGATCGCCAAGTGACTTTTTTGCCTCCTGCATCCAATGCCATGTGTCATCCTTGCTCCCGTCATCAATAGAAAGTAGTTGTAATTTTTCATGTGGAAAATCGCTCTCGGCCAAGCTCATCAAAGTGGCCCAAACTTGTTTTCCTTCATTGTAAGCTGGAACGATAACGGTTACTGTTGGTAATTCATCATCACTTACCGAATCGATGGCTTTGTACCTAAAGTATCTATATAAGGTATATAGAAAAAACCCAGCTTTAAAAACGAACAAGGCAGTAGCTACGATCATAAAACCAAATCCTATGGTGGAACTCATACGAAACTCCCTGAATTTATCAAAATCGGTCTGTAATACGTATACCACGTAAATGGAGGCAATCATTAAAACGAAGGTGCTCCCCATCACAAAAACGCCCCAAGCATTTGCCGTATCTAGAAACGTTTTTATTTTATTGTAAAATGTGTTTTTTGAATTTCCTTTATTGCTTTCGTCATTTTTCGAAATTTCAAGCGGTATCGAGGTAGAATTTTTGGCTTTCATATTGATATAGTGTTCTATTTTTGATTTGTTCTGTTAGAGATACGTTCAGATTGGTTTTTTGGACTCGCAGTTATGATTTATTTAAGCAAAAAAACCACATTTAACATATTGTTAGTTTTTAAGGTAATGACGGTGCGGAAATTCACTAAAATCCCAACTCAAACCACCTAATTTCAGTAACTCCAAAACATAAAAAATTAACCCATTAAAAAATATAATCGGCCATACAGACCTTCACAAAAAGAAACCTATTTTTTGTATCTTCCTCGCTTAGACCAAAAACTGTAATACCATGCAAAGAAGAAAGTTCATAAAGAATGCCACAGCGGCTTCTACCGCTTTTACAATCGTCCCAAGTTTTGTTTTAGGAAAAACGCATACCGCTCCAAGTGACACGCTATATATTGGTGCGTTTGGCGTAGGTGGACGGGGTGCCGGGGTCATTCAGGGATTAAACGAAACCGGAAAAGTTAAGTTTGTGGCACTGTGTGATGTGGATGAAAGACGTGCAGCGGAGACTTTTGCGGCTTATCCGGATGCAAAACGATATAAGGATTATAGAAAGGTCTATGATAAGCATTTAAAAGATATCGATGCAATTATGGTCGCCACTCCGGATCATATGCACGCTTCCATCGCCTTACCTTTTATGCGGGCAAAAAAACATGCCTATGTGGAAAAGCCTTTGACGCACAATATTAACGAGGCCAGGTTAATGACCAATGTGGCCAAGGAAAATGGAATCGTCTCTCAAATGGGAAACCAAGGAGCATCCAGTGACGGAAGCCGTGAAGCAAAGGAATGGATAGAATCCGGGGTTATTGGAAAGGTTTATAAAGTCGATTGCTGGACCAATAGGCCGGTTTGGCCACAGGGAGTTCCGGCACCCACCACCAAAGACCCTATCCCAAAAGGATTGGATTGGGACTTATGGCTGGGTGTAGCGGAGATGCGGGATTATAACAATTCCTACCTTCCGTTCAAATGGCGTGGCTATTGGGATTTTGGAACAGGTGCTCTTGGGGATATGGGTTGCCATATTATGGAGACGCCTTTTGGGGTGTTGGATTTGGGTTACCCCACCGAGGCTGAAGCCAGTTGTACTACGAATTGGGTGGGCGATTTTGTGGAAGCCGATTATAGCGAATCCTGTCCGGCTTCTTCCATTGTTAGATTGAAGTTCAACACGGAAGCACATGGCGATATTGCCCTCAACTGGTATGATGGTGGCTTACTGCCCGATTTGCCGGACGAGTTAAAAGATGGCGAGACCATTGGCGACAATGGCGGCGGAAGTATTTTTTACGGTACGCGTGGTATTCTAGTTTGTGATACCTATTCCAGAAATGCACGTTTGCTCCCATCCAGCACTATGAAATTGTTGACGCCTCCAACCCCTTATTTGAAGCGGATTGAAGGCGATACCGGCGGCCACCAACGTAACTTTGTGGAAGGATGTTTGAATGGCACGGAAACTTCGTCCGACTTTAAACGCTCCGGACCTCTGACTGAAGCTGTACTAATGGGGAATTTGGCCATAAAAGCATTCCAGTACAAAAAATTAAAAGAAGGTAAAAAGTTGGGGGATTGGGACCCGTTCGAGTACCCAGGAAGACGAAAAATCCTTTGGGACGGTGCCAATATGAAAGTTACCAATTGGGATTTGGCCAATGAATGGGTAAAAGGGAGTTACCGAAAAGGTTGGGAGTTGAGTTAGACTTTAGGATGGATAGTTCTCTCAATTAAGGAGAATGAATTCTTCGTACTAGTTCTAGGTTTTCTATAAATTCAGCAACATAATTTTTAAAATGGATTACTTATCACCCACTTACTTTTTTGATTATGAGAGTGATGAAATCCAAGAGCTAATTTCGGAATATAAAAACACGTCGCTCTCAGCAAAAGAGAAAACAAAGCTTCTCTATCTTAAAATACGGGATAATTGGCGGTACTATCCTTATAGCTTAAGTTTTTCTGAAGCAAATTATAAAGCAAGTGTGATTGCCAAAAAGTCCAAGGGGCATTGTGTGGATAAATCGATTTTACTAATCACCTGTCTTAGGGCTTTGGGAATTCCTGCGCGACTTCATCTGGCGAAAGTCAAGAATCATATTGGTGTTGAAAGGTTGACCGAAAAGTTTGGAACCAATGAGTTAACAAACCATGGAATGGTCAATGTAAAACTAAACGGAAAGTGGATTAAATTATCCCCGGCTTTCAATGCAACTATGTGCAGAATGTTCAATGTTGAACCTTTAGATTTTGATGGAGAAAATGATTCCGTATTACAAGAATTCAATCAAGAAGGAAATTTGTTTATGGAATACCTTGAAGACTATGGCCATTTTGAAGATGTACCTGTCGAATTTATGGTTGAAAACGCAAAAAGTCATTACCCACATATTTTTGATACTGGTACCAACCAAACTGAATTTGAACTGTAAAAAATGACATCCTAATTAAAATTTGAAAATAACCAACACCTATAAATGAAAAAACTATACCTAGTCACTTCCGTAGTTAGCATCTTACTTTTCGCAGCTTGCTCAAAACCAAACAAACCGTCCGCTACTTTACTAATCCATGGCGGTCCTATCTATACGGTAGACGCTACCCACCCTATGGTGGAGGCTGTAGCTACTAGTGGAGACACCATCCTTTTTGCCGGAACATTGGCAGAGGCAGAGCAGTTTAAAACAGAGCAAACACAGGTCATCGATTTAAAAGGCAAGACCATGACCCCCGGTCTTATTGAAGGTCACGGGCATTTTATGGGATTGGGCTACAACGAGCTGAACTTGGATTTGATGAGCACAACCAGCTATCAGGAAATTGTGGATGCCGTGGCGGAAGAGGTTGAAAAAGCGGCACCGGGCGAGTGGATTACAGGTAGGGGTTGGCACCAAAGTAAATGGACGGAAATGCCTTCAGATACGGTAAATGGTTTTCAAACACATTATTTGCTCAGTGAAGTATCCCCGAACAATCCTGTTTATCTTAGGCACGCAAGCGGTCATGCAGGTTTTGCGAACGCAAAGGCAATGGAAATCGCAGGCTTGGAAATCCTTTCTAAAGACGGTATCAATAAATTTGAAGTAGAAGGTGGCGAAGTCATGCGAGACGAACTAGGAAGGCCTACAGGTATTTTTAATGAGCGTGCCATGTGCTTAATCACCAAGCATATTCCGGAAAGCACTCCAGAAAAAAATGCCAAGGCTTTTGAACTGGCAGTAGCTGCCTGCCATAGAAATGGCATTGTTGGCTTTCATGATGCGGGTATTGGCAGAGAGACGATTCATTTCTACAAAGAGATGAAGACTGCGGGTAAAATGAAAATCCGTATGTACTCTATGCTTACGGGCTGGGATAAGGATTTGCTTAACGAATGGTATGAAAAAGGACCAATGATAGATCCGGATAATTTAGTTACCATTCGCTCTGTAAAATTGAATTGTGATGGTGCTCTCGGCTCACGCGGTGCATGGCTTTTAGAACCCTATACCGATAGACCGGGACACTTTGGGCATGAAACATTGCCTATGGAATTTGTAAAAGAAACCTCACTTAAAGGTCTGCAAAATGGATTTCAAGTTTGTTCCCATGCCATTGGAGATCGTGCAAACCAGGAAATACTGGACCGCTATGAAGCTGCTTTTACGGAATTACCGGATATGGCTTCTGATCACAGATTTCGCATAGAACACGCACAGCATTTAAATCCCGATGACATCCCGAGGTTTGCGGAACTCGGCGTAATCCCTGCCATGCAGGCCATTCACATGTCTTCGGACAGGCCATGGGCAATTGACCGTTTGGGAGAAAAAAGAATCAAGGAAGGTGCCTACATGTGGCAAGCATTATTGAAAACCGGTATTCCAATTGTAAATGGAACGGATGTCCCAGTAGAACCGATAAACCCCATCGCAAGTTTTTACGCGAGTGTAAGTCGTAAAACATTAAAAGGAACGCCCGAAGGTGGTTACGAACCCGAACAAAAAATGACCCGGGAACAAGCGTTACGGTCTTATACCTTGGATGCTGCTTACGGCGCTTTTGAAGAAAATATTAAAGGTTCTATTACAGTTGGAAAATTAGCCGATTTTACGATTTATACTCAGGATATAATGACCGTCGCCGAGGATAAATTATTGGATACTAAGATTGCCATGACCATTTTTGATGGCGAGGTAGTATATACCAAAGACTAAAAATCTATATTGCTGCAGCGATGTCCACTGCAACCTTTAATTCGCTTTTGCCACTGCCATAAACAACTCCTTTTAAGGGAGGTACGTCGTAATAATCCCTTCCCCAACCAACTACGATATGCTGGTCTGCGGGAATTTGATTATTGGTAGGGTCAAAATCTACCCAGCCAAAACCGGGAATAAAGACGGCGAACCAGGCATGTGAGGCATCAGCTCCAATCAGTTTTTCCTTCCCTTCCGGTGGTAATGTTTCAATATACCCGCTTACATACCTCGCGGGTAATCCAATGGCCCTCACACAGGCGATGGCAATTTGTGCAAAGTCCTGGCAAACACCTTTCTTCTCCTCCATTACCTCATCTATAGGGGTAGAAACACTTGTAAAACCGGGAACAAACTTAAAATCGATATAAATACGCTGCATGAGCTCAAATGTGGCATCAAAAACGGAGCGTCCAGGCGTAAAGGATTGCTCTGCATATGCTTTAAACTGTTCGCCCGTATTTCGTATAAAAATGGATTCCAAGACATACTGTTTCGCATCCAGAATTTCAGGCTGTATACTATTTAAAAGCGCCAACGCTTCATTTAGGGTAACGGATTTACATTTATCGGAGTAAAAAGTGTCCCTGTACGGACCATAATTTCGCTCTACCTTACTATTGTTTTTCACCACTAGTTTCTTGTGTTCGCTCTGTATGGAAAAACGGGTAATATAATTCCCAAAAAAATCCAACCGTTCCGAAATTTCAGTGGGTTCAGGCGAAATCTTAATGGTATAGCTCAACAGTTTTTGCCCTATGGAATTACGTGGCCGAAGTGTAGCGATATTATGACAATAACTTACCGGGGCGTTGTATTTATATTCCGTTGTATGGGTAAGGTTAAAAATCATATTAAATAGGGAAAGACTGCGTTACCAACTGATTTTGTCTATCGGTATGGTCAAAATAGGTTTTGGATATGGATTGGGAAGTATTATATATCAATTCAGATAATTCACTACACAATTGGTCCAATTGCTCTCTAAGCACATCGTTATCAGAATCCGTAAGGACCAATTTCCTAGTCTCCACAAGTCTGAGTTTAGAAAAAGCCTCAAAGACATACTTCTCATATTTTGCCAAATGATTGTCCTCTTGGGAATGTGGCAATCTGGCAATATCCTTTTGCAACCTATTCAACATAAAAGTGAGCGACCTCGGGTATTGCAAATCTAAAAGCACCAAGTCCAGAACATGTTCTATTTTGATATAAGAACGGTAGCTATAGCGATAGATATTTAGACTTTCATGACTTGTAAGCAGGTATTCCAACAACTCATATTCCACCTGCTCATCATACTTGATGCTCAATAAGGAACGGCATTTGGTAATGGTCAACGAACTCTGCTCTAATTGTAATCCTATAAAATATAGCAATAATCCCTGTTGAACCATGATGCTCTCCTCTATCAATCCCATAAAAGCGATTAAACGGGTAATCAATTGATTCAAAACTTTGATAATCCGATTGATAGAACGGTCCTTACCGCCCTCAAAACTTTGCCAAAGGTTTTGTATGTTTTCAAAAACACGCCACATATCCGATGACCACAGGTTTCTTATGGCATAATAGGAATTCCCGAACATGGTAAGCGTATGCGCCAAACTACCCACCCGATTCCTATCCATGATAACGGATAAAAGTTCTTCATATGGTAGCTCTTTGGCATTCTTTCCTTCCTTATCCTTTTTGGTGAATCCCGGATAGGTTCCCGTAAGATGGGTAACAGCCTTTAAAAGGACATCCATTTTAGCGCTTTCCTGCCGTATATTAGGATTTTGAACTAGTGCCATTTGTTTTAGCACCATCCGTAAAAAACGGGCGTTCACCAACGTTCGACCCACATAGCGCCCAGCCCAGTATAAATTTTCCGCCGTTAAACTCGGTAAATCGTCCAATCCAGAAACTGAAACGGGAGACTTGGATTGCCAATTAGGGTTCTGATTGGCCTTGGACTGCCGATCCTGTAAGACCCAAAAATCTTTACTCGTACCTCCCCGCTGATTGGACACACGTATGGTCTTACTGTCCGGTGCAACCCGCACCAGGCCTCCTGGCATTACACTGTAATCCTCCTTTGGGGCAATACAGAATGCCCTGGCAACCATATTACGTGCTTCAAACCCGCCTTGGACATAATTGGGGGCAGTTGAAAAATTTATTTTTTCCTGAGCAACAAAACCATAGGGTCTTGCTATTATTCTTTTCTTGAGTGATTCTAATTCCGAAATACTCATCAATTCACCAAAATAGATACTTTCCCTATTGGTACGATCTATTTGCTTGATGACCAGATGTGAAAGGTTCTCCAATACATAATTCATTTCCTTTTGCTGTCCGCACCACCAAGATGCAATTTGTGGCAACAACAAATCTTCGTTCAAAAAGTATTTTGCGATTGCTGGCATAAAAGGAATAAGACCAGGATTTTCTATTACGCCACTTCCAATTGGGTTTAAAACGGTTACATTTTTTCTACGGACCACATCTAAAAGTCCCGCCACGCCCAATTGGGAATCCTCTCTGAGTTCCAAAGGATCAGTAAAAATGTCATCTACCCTTCTAAGAACTACATCAACCTGTTTGAGCCCTTTTAGAGATTTCATCCAGAGGTATCCGTCACGTACAACCAGGTCCCTTCCCTGAACCAATGGATATCCTAAGAACGAAGATAAATAGGCATGTTCAAAATACGTCTCGTTGAGGGAGCCCGGAGTAAGGATAACGATATTGGGATTCTCCTTTTTCTCGGGGGATGCATTGACCAACATTTGGTTAAAATCGTGAAAGAAACCAGATAAGCGTTTCACTTTCATACTTCCAAAAATATCCGGCTGTATACGGCTCGTTGTAGAACGATTTTCCAGCGCATAGCCCATTCCAGATGGAGCTTCGGCACGATCATTAACTACCCATAACCTACCATCGGTTCCTCTAGAAAGATCCGCCGCATACACCGATAAAAGTATTTCCGTGTTATAGCTTATATCCGCACACTGCCTCAAAAATCCCCTATGCCCGTAAATAACCTCATGGGGAATAACACCATTTTTAATTAATTCCCGGTTACCGTAGACATCTTTAAGGACGAGATTAAGCAACATGGCGCGTTGCTTTAAGCCCCTTTCTACCAATGCCCATTCCGATTCGTGCAACATGAAAGGAATAATGTTCAGGTTCCAAGGCCTGTGCATCCCCTTTGGATCATTATAAACGTTGTAAGTAACCCCGTTTTCCGAAAGCAACCAGTCCATATCCTTTTGACGTGATCCTAGGTTTTCATCCCCTATCTTTTCAAGCTTTTCAAAAAACTTGTTCCAATACGGTTTTATGCCCTCATTGAGCGAAAATAACTCGTCATTGGTATGATCGGTAGAATAGTTGTTAAGCCAAGATGTCCTTGTTATAGGCATACAATGAGTGGTAAATTACTTTTTTCTAAGGTCCAAAACATGGGGGTATTCATGGTTTACAGGGATTTCTTTGTACACAAAGTTATTGGAAGCAGTCTTAGGTTCCACCATTCTCCCTACAAAATTAGTTGTAGGTGCCAATTCTGTCGGTACAACATCCCCTTGTGTTTTACCAATATCCCAAAATCTATTGATTCTTCTGGACTCCGCCTCATAACTATTGACAGGATAGGTCTCATATGACCGTCCGCCTGGGTGTGCAACAAAATAGGTACAACCTCCAATTGATTTATTGTTCCAAGTATCGACAATATCAAATACCAATGGTGTATCCACACCAATAGTTGGGTGGAGTGCGGACCATGGTTCCCAAGCCTTATAGCGTACGCCGGCAACATATTCCCCCTTTGTTCCCGTAGAATTCAATTCGATTTTAACGCCGTTACAGGTCAAAATATAACGTTCCTCTGTAAAATTGGTCACTTTCACCTGAACTCTTTCCAAAGAGGAATCTACATATCTCGCCGTTCCCCTACCGGACATTTCTTCCCCTAAAACGTTCCAAGGCTCAATGGCCATACGCAGTTCCAGTTCAATACTATTGATATTGAGCATGCCGTAGAGCGGAAATCTAAATTCAAAGAAAGGATCAAACCAATCCAGTTGAAACGGATAACCGGCATCGTTCAATTGATTTACAATATCCTTGATGTCTTCCTTTACATAGTGTTCCAAAAGGAATTTATCGTGTAGTTCCGTTCCCCAACGCACCAAATCATGTTTGTAGGGTTTTTTCCAAAACCAGGCCACCAAAGTCCTTACCAAAAGCATTTGCATTAGGCTCATTTGGGCATGTGGTGGCATATCAAAAGCCCTAAGTTCCAAAATACCCAACCTACCCGATGAGGAATCCGGTGAGTATAACTTATCGATACAAAACTCCGCACGATGGGTGTTTCCAGTAATATCGGTCAATAAATGCCTGAAAAGTCGGTCTGTAAGCCAAAAGGGCACTTCCTCATCATCGGGTATTTGAGAAAACGCAATTTCCAGTTCATATAAATTTTCCAGCCGTGCCTCATCTACCCTTGGTGCCTGACTTGTAGGTCCAATAAATGCGCCAGAAAATAGATAGGAAAGCCCTGGATGGTGCTGCCAAAAAGTAAGCAAGCTTCTTAACAGCTGTGGATTTCGTAATAATGGACTATCAGAAGGGGTCAATCCTCCCAAAGTAACATGATTTCCACCACCAGTACCCGTATGTTTCCCGTCCAACATAAACTTTTCCGTGCCCAGTCTACACTGTTTTGCATCAGCATAAAGCGCTAACGTATTCTCGGTCAACTCCTTCCAATTCTTGGCTGGATGCACATTCACTTCTATTACCCCGGGATCAGGGGTTACCTTGAGTACCTCCATCCTATTGTCCCGAGGGGGTTCGTATCCTTCCAATATCACAGGGACTTTCAATTCTTTTGCGGTAGCTTCAATACAGGCGACCAAATCCAAAAAAGCCTCCACAGTTTCAAAAGGCGGAAGAAATAGAAAGAGTTTATCCTCCCTTACCTCAGCACAAAGAGCGGTACGCACAAAAGGTTGCTTCTCCTTTTTACTGTTGGAACTGGTATTACTTTTTCTAAGCTCCAAATCATGTCCATACTTTGCCAAGGACTCTTGATCCTTGAAAAGATCCGGCTCATTGACAGGTTCTGATGGTACTTCTGGCTCTTTTGGTAACGATTCCAAGGGTAAACGCAAGCCTATTGGAGAATTACCCGGCGTTAGGAAAAGATGGTTTGACCTTAATTCCCAAGTATTGGTAATCCAGTCGTTCTCCTTTTTCGTCAATGGAAATATATGCCCCACCTTTTCTCCAATTCCCCGGTCTAAAATCTCTCCCAACTTTCGACGTAAGGCGGTATCCTTCTCATTATATTCTTGCGGATTTATATCTACGGGTAATTTTCCTTCCTCCCACAAATAATAGAAAGCGTCCTCATAAGCTGGTACTATGGTTTCTTTTGGACAATTTAAATGCCCTGCGAGAACTTTTAAAAAATCCTCTGAAATGGTCTCAGGTAACTCATAAGTTTCGGTAAAAGAGGCCAACAAGCTTGGATCCTTCCATATGGGTTCGCCATCCTTTCGCCAATGTATTCCAATTTGCCATCTTGGCAACGGCTCCCCAGGATACCATTTACCCTGTGCGTGGTGAAGAACGCCTCCCTTCCCGAACCGTTCCATTAATTTGTTGGATAATGAACTTGCCAATTTCCTTTTATGTTCCCCATCCGCGGCGGTGTTCCATTCTTCGGATTCCATATCGTCTATGGATACAAAAGTAGGTTCGCCTCCCATGGTCAAGCGGACATCACCCTGCTGTAATTCTTCTTCAACCTCAAACCCTAAGTTGTAAATTGCGTTCCATTGAGTATCCGTATAGGGTTTTGTGACCCTTGGGGATTCAAAAATCCGAGTTACAGAGTTATCAAATTCAAATTCGGTATTACAAACGTCTGTAAACCCGGATACTGGTGCAGCACTTTCAAAAGAAGGTGTACATGCCAACGGAATATGCCCTTCACCGGCCAAAAGTCCCGACGTTGCATCCAATCCTATCCAGCCCGCTCCGGGAAGGTAAACCTCAGCCCAGGCGTGAAGATCAGTGAAATCCTCTGGCGGACCAGACGGCCCGTCCAATGATTTTTCATCGGCTTTCAACTGAACCAAATATCCTGAAACGAAACGCGCCGCCAACCCTAAATGCCGTAATGTCTGCACCAAAAGCCAAGCAAAATCACGACACGAACCCAGACGCTTATCCAGAGTTTCTTCGCAGGTTTGCACGCCCGGCTCCATTCGCACGGTATAGTTCAAATAGTCATACAGGCCTTGATTAAGGGCTATCAGAAAATCGATACTTCTTCGTGGCGTCTTGTCCACTTTGGTCAACCACTCTTCCAAGAGCGGTCCTTTTTCAGTTATTTCCAGATAGGGCTGTAATTCCTTTTTAAGCCCATCCGAATAGGTAAACGGAAAATCCTCTACGGATTCCTCCACAAAAAAATCGAACGGATTGATGGTTTTCATGTCCGCAATAATCTCCACTTCTACGGAAAGTTCATCTGTCTTGTCAGGAAAAACCAACCGCGCAAGATAGTTCCCGAAAGGGTCCTGTTGCCAGTTAAAAAAATGATTCTCCGGTTTTATCTTTATGGAATAAGACTCAATTGGAGTGCGGCTGTGAGGAGCTGGCCGCAATCTAAAAATATGCGGCGAGAGTTTTACTCTTCTATCGTATTTGTACTTTGTTTTATGGGATATAACTACTTTTAAAGCCATTTATACGTGTCTTTTCAGTCTTTTCTAAGATAGCCGTAATATTAGGAATATAGTAGTAAAATTAGGCGTAAACTTCATTTTTTTAAACAAAAGAAATTAACAGCTTTGGTTATTATCAAATATTGAAACTATTGGGCCTTACCATAATGATTCCCTAAAAAATGGTCTTTAACCTTTCATCAAAAACGCATCAATTAAACAATATTTTTTATTCCCTGCACCATGTCCTAGAAGAGTTTCCATTGTCCATTCTTGTATTCTTCATGCAAGGATGTATTCAATTTAGGAAAGAACTTGTCCTTAAAATATTTTTGTTTGGCCAAGTGCATAAGATCATGAATCTGTGTGGCTATGGTCCCCTCACCTCGACTCCGAATACCAAACCGACTATCATTTAAAGTGCCTCCATGACATTCCTGTATTTGATGCAATACCTTGTCCGCCCTATCCGGCATAGTCTTTTTTATCCAATCCGTAAAAATACCACCGATAGCGCCGTTTAATCGTACCACTGTAAACGCAAAAGATTTTGCGCCTTTGTCAGATACCGCCTTGGCAAGTTTAAGTATCTCATGACTGTTAATTCCAGGGATTATTGGGGCCAGCATCGCGTTTACAGGTATATTATTTTCCGATAAAATCCGTATCGTTTCCAATCGCTTCCTGATTGTCGCCGTTCTTGGTTCTAGAATGCGTCTTGTATCTTCTGATAAGGAAGTGACTGAAATATTTACACCAATAAGTTGATGTTGGTTGAGTTCCTTTAAAATATCCAAATCCCTTACTATCAAAGCATTTTTTGTGATTATTCCTACTGGATGTCGGTATTTTAAAAACACTTCCAAACAGGCACGGGTAATCTTGAATTTCTGCTCCGCGGGTTGGTAACAATCCGTATTACCTGACATCACAATGGTACTAGCTTTCCAAGTTTTACTTTTTAATTTAGCCTCCAAAAGGGCTGGCGCATCTTTTTTGATGAGAATTTTACGTTCAAAATCCAGCCCAGGACTGTAGCCCCAGAATTCATGTGAATTTCTGGCGTAGCAATAGATACATCCATGTTCACAACCTTGATAGGTGTTCATGGAATACATCATCCCAACATCTGGACTAGTAACCTTGTTTACAATGGTTTTGGGAAAAATTGGAATGTACTTGGTGCGATTATTATCGGACTCCTCACCTTCTAGCCTACAGAATTCAAGAAAATCGTCCCGCGTCTCATAAACATGCTCAAAAAACTTGTTTGGTGTATTCTGTTGAGCACCCCTACCTTTAATTGGGTCATTCTGCATTATTAGGATTTATTCCAAATTTATGGAATAAATCCATAAAATAGAATTATTTAACACCTACATGCACTAATTGTTTTTTTGTCCCTCGCTTGGCATAAAATACCAATTCATCACTCTGGGAATCTACAAAAGGCATGGAAACCATTAAGGGTAGCCGGGCTTCGGTATCGTCAATTACCTTATCGTAATTCATATGGCCTTTTTCATCCAACTTAATGAGGAATATATTTCTATTTCTTCCCAATCCTTGTTTGAACATGATTCTATCCGCGCCTATCTGTTGTGGATTTTCAGCGGCGGTGCTTATAAAGAAATACGTATTATTTCCTTTTGTATAGGCGCTGTATGAGGCATAGGCCCCATCTCCCTGTGTCACCTCTGTCTTATTAATGTTTCGTGCCCATACCAAATCACCTTCTGGGCTTAATTTTACGCTTACAATATCATTATGGTGGTATCTAGTTACCAATACCCTGCCGCCGCTTGAGTTGGCCTGCGTACTTGTACTGGTGAAGTATTCTTCCGCGTTAAACAGAATGTATCCATCACTCGTAATATCCATAGCTTTAAAAACCAAATCCTTTATGGTCTTGTCATCCTCCCTACCGAATTTATCCATCATAAATTGATTGGAAAAAGGATTGAATTTCTGTGATTGGATTTCCAATGATTTTGGATTCAGTTTAAAATACGCAATACCGTTATATCTATTATCCTTACGGTCCGCATAAAAACCTAAACATAGTAATTCGTTGCCCTTGAAAACAGGCTTAAGTGCCTCGGGAAATTTTCCTTCGGTATAAAACGATTGAGTTTCCCTACCGCCATTCCAGATACGAACCAGTTCATATTGAAATTTTCGTTCCGTTGCATTAAATCGTTTCTTTTTAAAATACGCTTTCCCTACCAAATAGACATTACTTAAATCCTCAGAAAAAACGATATTCTCAAAAGCATAGTTCTTTTCCTCTACCTCATCGGAGAAATCATGTTCCATCAACTTTCTCAAGCCAGCATCAAATACATGAATGATGTGCTGATTTTCCTTTCGTTTCTTAAAATGAGTCGTAATCGCAAAAGCGGATTTATCGTCATTAAAAAGTACTGAAGTTGTAAATCCGGAAGAGAAGTTTCTGTTATAATAGTTTCGGTCCAAAGGTTCCTGAACTGGCTCCGAAGGAATTTCCACCAATACTTCCTGTGTAAAATTGAAATCCGAAAAAGGGCTTCTATGCACAATGTATTGGTAGGCTACTTTGTTAAAGTCATACTCCAAAAACAGTAAATATACTTGTCCGTTTTTCACAAAAGCCTCAACAAAGTTTGCGTTCTTAAGCTTGTAATTGTATTCTGAAATTAGCTCAAGCTCTTTGTTATAATGTTCTACCAAATATCCTTTTGGCCTTAAGATAATACCGGAATAATAAGACCTTACTATAATTGTACCCCCAGTACCATCATCCGCAATGGACAACAGATTTGAGTATTTGTGTTTGTCATTGTACTTTTCTCCAATAGTATACGCTATATCATTTTCTTGGGCAAAACTGCCCAAGGCAGCCATAAAAAGAAGTACAAAGGCTACGCTTTTGCTGAACATGTGGGTTCGATTTAAGTGCTACGAACCTGGAAATTCCGCTTTTCGCTTCTCTAGAAATGCCGTGGTTCCTTCGGCGAAATCATCCGTCCCAAAGCAAGCGCCAAATGCATTTATTTCCTGCTCGTAACCATTTACAGTATTCATAAAACCAGCATTTACCGCTTTTATTGCATATGAAATGGCTACAGTCGAATTATTTGATATTTTTCCAGCAATTTTCTTGCATAACGGCATCAATTCCTCTTGGGTGGTTACATGATTCACCAACCCATAATCTTTGGCCTGTTCCGCAGAAATCATTCCCGCGGTCATAATGAGTTCCATTGCCCTTCCCTTCCCGACTAATTGTGGTAAGCGTTGTGTTCCCCCATATCCAGGAATTACGCCCAAAGAGACCTCCGGCAGTCCCATTTTTGCATTATCACTGGCTATTCTGAAATGACATGACATGGCCAGCTCCAAACCACCCCCTAAGGCAAATCCGTTTACAGCAGCAATAACTGGAGTAGACAGGTTTTCAACAAAATCAAAAAGTAGTTTTTGTCCTTTTCCAGCCAATTTTTTTCCCTCCTTGACCGAAAAATCCGCAAATTCCGAAATGTCCGCGCCGGCTACAAAAGCCTTTTCCCCACTACCTGTTAGAATAATGACTTTTACATTCTTATCCTTTTCCAGATTTGAAAAAGCCTTGTGGAGTTCCTTTATGGTTTCTTTATTAAGTGCATTTAATTTTGAGGGTCGGTTTATGGTAACTAGGCCAAGATACGATTCAGTATCTACTATAATATTTTGAAAACTCATGACTTTATTTTTTAAGATTATTTCAATTTGATGCTGATGCAAAAAACCGTTCAACGAAAAGTTGCCGATTTTCTGGATTGAAGTTAAGCTTACTTAATACTTTAGCAAAAAAATATTGGATTGTTATGTCAAAAGTGCGCGTTTTATATTTTTTATTGACACTCTTATTACTTGATGGTTGTTCTAAAGATGATAATTTTTACGACCTCTCTAATACGCCCGAATCAACAAACTTAAATGCCAAAGTAATTGTAGATTGGTACGACCTCATCAAAACACTAACACAGGAGACACCGGGATTTACACCGCCGGTAGCCGCTAGGGCTTTTGGATATACGGGCATTGCCTTGTACGAAGGCATTGTAACCGGCTTGCCCAATAAAAAATCCCTTTCCGGACAATTAAATGAGCTAGAGCTAAACATACAAACGGACGATTTAGAAATGTATCATTGGCCTACAGTCGCTAATGCAGTTCTAAATCAGACCACTTTATATTTCTACAGCAATACCTCCACCGAAAGAATGCAGGCTATAACTGATTTGAACTTAGCCTATTCTACCCAATATCAATTAGAAATTGAATCTGAAGTTTTTGAAGCATCGGAATCCCTGGCCAAACAAGTAGCTGACCAAGTTATAGCTTGGTCTGAGACGGATGGGGGAATGGATGGACAATTCAATAATTTTCCTAGCGATTATGTGCTGCCCGCGACGGCTTCTTATAAGCCAACGGCTCCGGATTTTAATTCGCCTTTACAACCCTATTGGGGGATTAATCGTCCATTTTTAACAGCAAATGTGGACGATGTTCAACCTGTAGCCCCTCCAGTCGTGTCCACTGATGAAAACTCCCTCTGCTATGAACGGGCTTTTGAAGTCTATGAAGTGGTGAACAACATAACGGACGAACAAATTAAAATAGCCCAATTTTGGTCGGATGACCCCGTAACCACGGCGACACCTCCAGGACATTCTATTTCTATCGCGAATCAATTGATTGTTCAGAACAACTCAGATTTGGGAGAAGCAGCGGAAATTTTTGCGAAACTTGGCATTGCGATTTCCGACGCCTTTGTTTCCTGCTGGAAATCTAAATATGAAACGCTCTATGTAAGACCAATTACGTATATCAACGAAAATATAGATCCGGATTGGGAGCCCATTCTGTCCACGCCTCCATTTCCCGAATATACTTCGGGTCATTCCGTGCAATCTGGCGCTCTTGCGCAGGTAATGATATCTTTTTTTGGGGAAAATTATGCCTTTACAGACCGAACCCATGAGGGAAGAACCGATATTGACGGGACCGCAAGAACTTTTGACAGCTTTCATTGACATAGCCGAAGAAGCTGCAATCTCTAGACTTTATGGAGGTATCCATTATCGGGAAGCTATTTATAACGGTCTTGAACAAGGCTATGCCATTGGTAGAAACGTAAATGGTCTGGATTTCGGAAATTAGTCTTGTTGGATTAAAATGGTAAATCAAGAAAGAATTCTAAATCTCCTTTGGAAACTTCACACAAAAAACTGTGCCTTTTCCCAGTTTTGATGTAAAATTAATGGTGCCTTTATAGGTTTCCACAATATTCTTGACCATGCCTAGACCTAACCCCATACCACTTGTTTTGGTAGTGAATTTGGGTTCGAATATTTTATCGGCATATTCTTCCATGATACCAACACCATTGTCGGCTACTGATATTTTTACCATTTTCCCATCTGTAGCTACGGAGACCAGAATTCTAGGTGAATCCACCTCAGGTACCGCCTGTATGGCATTTTTGACCAAATTGGTCACTACCCGTATCAATTGTGTACGATCTAGTTTAGCAATAATCGTTTCCTCATCCGCTATAAAATGGATATAATCCTCATTAAAAATATCCAGTGCCAATTTCACTATTGAAACTACATTAAGCGTCTCATTCTGTTGTGCCGGCATCTCTGCAAAATTTGAGAATGCCGATGCAATACTACTCATAGTGTCTATTTGCTGAATAAGTGTTTTAGAATACTCCGCTACTTTTTCATTTATTTTAGGGTCATTGGGGTCAAATTTGCGTTCAAAACTTTGTACGCTCAAACGCATCGGTGTCAATGGATTCTTAATCTCATGGGCAACCTGTTTTGCCATTTCCCGCCAGGCCTGTTCCCGCTCACTGCGTGCTAGTTTTACTGCACTTTGTCCAAGTTCGTCAATCATCGCGTTATAAGACGATATCAGTTTTTCAATTTCTTCACCGGGACTATCTATAAAAATCTTTTGGTTACGACGGGTTAGATCCGTACGTTCCATCATATCTGAAATGGCTTCCAAGGATCTGGTAATATATTTGGATATAAAGAATGCAAAGGAAATGGCTATCAACAACATCAAAATATAAACACCTCCCAAGCGCATAAGAAATTCTCTTAATTCCTTATCGTTAAAAGAGTTATCTTCAAAATAGGGAAGATTTAAAATCCCAATAGGTTTGAACTGCCGATCCGAAATGTAGGTATAGGATGCTTGGTACTTGTCCCCGGCGGCAGAATTTTCCTCCACATATCTTTTGTCAACACTGGCCTCCAGGTGATTCAGCACGGCGGGGTCCAAGCAGATAGAGATGGAATCATTCTCAAACTTGGGACGCGAGCTTTTTAGAAGTTCCCCATCCAAACTATAAATGTTGAAATTCATGTTTTGGACTACCGCAATCTCATATATTTCATTTTTAAAAATGAGTCTCAAATTTTCAGGAGTGACCGGATAGGTGGTCTTTTGTATCGCCAAATCTATACTTTGCCTTATTTGTTCCTCCTTACGTTCCATTCTATCTTGATGATAGTCCCTATTTATCTCCTGAAACTGAAAGATGGTCGTCACTAAAATCAAGACAGATGCCAGCAACACCAAAAAAATCATGGCTAGGAAAATACGGGATCGTAGGGAAAATTTTCTGAACAAGGGTCTGGCGTTTCGTTCAAAGTTAGCAAATATCGAACCAAAAAAGTTCAAGGGCGAGTATCCCGCTTAAATTCAAGACAAAAATCCCTTGAGTTTAATTTTTGGGGTTGAATTTGAATTTTCTAAACTTCTGGGTTCTTTTTTCTCAAACGTTTGTAAAGTTTGATTCCAAGCATCAACAATACCCCCAACACCAAAATTCCGATGACTCCAAAAATCCAGTTGAACTCGCTTTTAAGAACCACCAAGAATATGACCGAAAATAAAATTAAGGTCGCCACCTTCATTCCAGATGCGCATGTAATTTGACGTGTATTGTATATCATCCTTCTGGAACTTTTTAAAAATAAAGTGATTTTTGATATGATAAGCGATGAGTAACACAACAAAACCGAGCTTTACGTGCATCCAAGGTTGTTGTAACCAATAGGGAGAAAGTATCAACAACCAAATAGCAAATAAGGTGGCCAAGATGGCCGAGGGCCACGTAATGATGTACCAAAGCCTCTTGGTCATTAACTTCAGTTGCTTACTTAAAATTTCCTTTTCGGGAGACGGTTTTTGATGTGCCTCAATATGATAGATGAACAACCTTGGTATATAAAAAAGCCCTGCGAACCATGTAATCACAAAGATTAGGTGTAGGGCTTTAATGTATCCGTAAATTTCCAATTATAGCGTTTCGGTTTTCACACTTCTGTTTCGCTCCATGCGAAAGCTTCAAGGTTCAAAGTTAGCTAAAACTTTATAGTCGCAAAGCACCTATTCCTGCTTCCCACAATCTTTTATTGAATGATGGAATATCGTTTTCCATTAATTCTTTTCCTCGCGAATTTAGTCCATTCCATTGCTGGTCCAACTCCTTCTTACGTTCCAGATTGGATTTGTTCACACGTGGAATACTGCTATTGGTCTGATTGATTAAAAACAGGTATTCTGCCGTAAATTTATTGGGGAAATTCTCCACATCATCATAAGCCTGTGATTTCCGCTGAATCATATCCTCGTCCCAAGCCTGCATTTTATTCAATAACGTTTGTCCCTCTTTTTTGAGGCCTTCACTATCTATTCCCTTCAGGATTTTCTTTAAATCTGTCTGAACATCATAAAGCTTGTTTACCATGTGGTGCATGGTGATTACCTTTTGCTCCATTTCACCCATAAGTACATCATATTCTTCATATTGTTCCGGTTTCATTTCAAAAGTGGGTATTGCCTTAATCTCACCTTTGGTTTTCACCACTTCTTGCCCAACTTTTAATTCGATATCATATACGCCAGGAATAGCATCATGTCCTCCAAAACCAGCTTCAATATAAGCACCAGGTATACCGGGTATGGTTGCATGACCCATATTCCAAACAAAACGGTTTAAACCTTCCTTTTTGGATAAAATGGGCTCCGGCGATGGACCCCCACCATTATGAGGTTTGTAATCAGGGTCTTTCTCCGAACTAAAAGCTCGTACCAATTTCCCTTTTGAATCCCTGATTTCCATAGAAAGTACTATGGAATCCTTCAATTTTGGCAATTCATAATAGATGACCAAACCATTAGCAGGATTTATCCCCTCAAACGAATCTGTACCCTTAAAATCTTTAGAGTTTCCATTCAAAGGACTTCCCCAAGAACCTGCATATGCTGCATCGGGTTTAAGAATCTTTAATCCTTTATCGGAAGGTTGATATTGATTCAGCGCTTCCAAATCATCCAGTATCCAAAAGGAACGACCGGAAGTCGCAACAATCAAATCGCCCTGATGTACTTTTAAATCCAATATTGGGGTAACAGGCAAATTCAATTGAAAAGGTTCCCAGTTTGTGCCTCCATTCCAAGAGATATACATTCCCTTTTCCGTTCCAGCATACAAAAGGTCTTTTCGTTTTTCATCTTCCCGAACCACCCTTGTAAAAGCCCCATATGGAATTCCGGTACTGATGTTTGTCCATGTTTTTCCATAATCCATTGTTTTGTAGATGGCCGGCGTATAATTATTAAATTTATATCGTGTAGTAGCGATATAGGCCGTTGCCGGATCAAACGGCGACACTTCAATAGCATTTATCAAACATTCCTTAAGCCCTTTAGGCGTAACGTTCTCCCAACTTTCCCCTCCATTTTTAGTGATTTGCACAAAACCATCATCACTCCCTGTCCAAAATACTCCCTTTTCATGTGGGGATTCAATCATATAGGCCAAGGTGCCATAGTTTTCCGCACCAACTGCTTCGTTGGTATAGGGCCCACCTCCGTTCCCTTGTTTTTCATCTATATTTCTGGTCAAATCTGGTGAAACCTCTTCCCAAGTTACCCCCATATCCCTAGTTCGTAAAACCAATTGCGCTCCGTGGTAATACGTTCCAGGTTCATGCTTTGAACCGATAATGGGAGCGTTCCAATTGTAGAGGTATTTCATATTGCGCGCTTCACGTCCCAGATACTGTATAGGGGCTGCCATAATATTGGTAGAACCTTTCGTTTCCATATCCAAAACTTCTATGGTTCCCAAATAGCTTCCTCCCAATACATATCTTGGATTGTCCGGATCAAAGGCCAAAAAAGCACTTTCGCCTCCGGCTGCATACGTCCAATCCTGCTCCGTAATACTCCCTCTTCCCATGGATAAACTTGCTATCCTTACGGATGTATTATCCTGCTGACCTCCATACACATTATAAGGGAATAGGTTATCAACACTAATCCTATAAAATTGAGCGGTGGGCATATTATCCTGGGTGGACCATGTTTTTCCAAAATCAAAAGTTATTGTGGCACCACCGTCATCCGCTAAAACCATATTTTTAGAGTTTTTAGGATTGATCCATAAATTGTGAGTGTCTCCATGGGGTACATCTATATTTTCCCAAGTTTTGCCACCGTCCTCAGAACGCAACATGGGCGCACTTAAAACATATACCGTGTCCTCATCATTTGGGTCCGCAAAGACTTCAATGTAATACCAGGCACGTTGTACCAAACGGTTGTCACCACTGACCATAGACCAAGATTCCCCTGCATCGTTGGACACAAAAAGTCCTCCTTTATCGGCATTGGAATCGCTTTCTACTAACGCGTAGACCTTATTCGAGTTTGCTGGACTAACAGCGATAGCCATTTTTCCCATTTCATCCGGTAAGCCTTTTTCAATCCTGAACCAAGTTTCACCTGCATCGGTAGATTTGTAAAGTCCACTCCCTTCACCTCCGCTAATTACAATGTTCGGTTTACGTTGATGTTCCCACATGGCAGCGTACATAATTTCCGGGTAGTTGGCATCCATGGATAATTCCGCGGCCCCGCTAAGATTATTAACGAACAAGGTGTTTTTCCAAGTCAGGCCGCCATCGGTTGACTTAAAGATTCCACGTTCCGGATTCCCTTCAAACAAAGCCCCTTGCGCTGCAACGAAAACAATATCAGGATCAGTAGGGTGGATGATAATCCTTGAAATATGTTGGGTTTTTTCCAGACCCATTTTTTTCCATGTCTTGCCAGCATCCGTAGATTTATAAACGCCATCACCATAAGAAGTCATTACGCCCCTTGGCGCATGCTCTCCCATACCTACATAAACAATGTTAGGATTGGATTCGGAAACCGCTACAGCACCGACGGAACCTGTTTCAAAATAACCGTCGGATATATTCTCCCACCGTTGGCCGGCAGTTTCGGTTTTCCAAACACCCCCTCCGGTGGTCCCCATGTAATAGGTCATCGGGTCACCCACGACACCGGTAGCCGTAACGGCTCTACCTCCTCTAAAAGGACCTATATTCCTATATTTTAAGGGTTTAAAATAGTCGTTTGCCGTTTGGGCGAAGGTTAATGCTGTTCCTAGAATTAGGAGTATGACTACTAGTTTTTTCATTTAATTTGGTGATTTATTTCTTTCTTAATACTAAAATCGGCCTCAACTCCGGTGGCAACTAAAATAAATTTCATTTTTGCACCTCCCTATCCCGATAGCTATCGGGACCTCCTTATTAGGAGGGACTTTTTTTATTCTTCAACAAATAAATAGTTTAAACCGAGTTGATTAAATGCGGTATTAAACTCCTGAAGTTCTTTGGAAACCACCTCATCGAAAATTTTTAGTTCCGAATTGATTTTAGCAGTTAGCTCGTTTTTTACCGCAATGTCTTGATCCGTTGGCGGAAAATCATCAATGGCGACCAAACTGTTCAAATGCCCCAATTTATTGGTGAGTTTTATCGGGAAATTCAGAGGATCTTGCCGGCTCCTGTTTTTTGTTTGGTACAAAGCCTTTTCTACCTCTTCCAATCGCTCCTTCATTGCCTTAGCTTTTTCCACCAAATCCTTGGTCGCTTCGTTGTCCTTATACTGTTTGCTAAACGCATCCAATTGCGTATTGATTTTTCGTATTTTTTTTATGGATTGATGCGCATTATCAATAGTTGTATTGATATCGGTAATAAAATCGAACTGCCGCTGCATGTCTTCAATCGATGCTTCTGCCCTAGGGTCGGGAACAATTTTGAATGTTTCGGTACTAGTACTACCATTTACATTTAAATGAACCTGGTAGTTTCCTGGAACAGCTTTTGCGCCATCCAAACTTGCCCACCAAAGTATCATCCCATCAAGTAGTTCCGCTCCTTTCCCACGCGTATCCCAAACGAACGTGTTGCCTCCTTTTTTCACCTCTAATTTTTTGTCCTTTTCCTTTGCCGTATTACTATAATTTGCCAAAGTGTCTCCAGCCATAGTGGTGAACGTAAGATTAACGCTGTCCTTTTCCTTTAAATCCTTTAGGTAAAAATGTGTTATGACTCCATTAGGATGATTTTGCCCCTCAGTTTTTGATGGTGTATTCGCAGCTCTACCTTTGGTACGGTACGAATCTTTTGGTTTGTACAAAATAGAAGTCGCATTTTTCTTGTTTTCATTCAACTGATGCAACACCGTCAAATCATCCAGTATCCAAAGACTTCTACCTTGTGTCGCGACTATTAAATTATCATCCTTTATAGTCAAATCCGTTATAGGCACAATCGGCAAGTTCATTTGAAACGGACTCCAATTAGCGCCGTCATCAAACGAAATATACATCCCCGTTTCCGTTCCGGCGTACAGCAAGCCTTTTCTTTTTGGATCCTCCCTAACTACACGGGTAAAATGTTCATCATTTATTCCATTCGTGATTTTCGTCCAGGTTTGGCCGTAATCCGTTGTTTTGTACAAGTAAGGCTGAAAATCACCTAGTTTGTAGCGGGTTGCCGCAATATAACAAGTACCCTCATCAAATGCCGAGGGTTCGATACTGTTGATCATGTTCCACTCCGGCATGTTAGCCGGGGTAACATTTTCCCAATTGGCACCGCCATCCTTTGAAACATGTACCAAACCATCATCACTTCCTACCCAAAGCAATCCCTCTTTTAATGGACTCTCATTGGCGGTAAAAATGGTACAATAATACTCAACACTGGTATTGTCCTGAGTGATGGGACCACCACTAGAACCTAATTTGGTCGGGTCGTTTCGGGTAAGATCACCGCTTATTACTTCCCAACTTTGCCCTTCGTTTTCGGACACATGCACGTGCTGTGAAAAGGTGTACAACTTTTTCGGGTCATGTCTGCTGAAGATAATTGGGAAATTCCATTGAAAGCGATATTTCATAGCTTCCGCTCCGGCACCCATGGGATTGTCCGGCCAAACATTTATACCTCTAACGGTTCCTTTATCATGGTTTACTCGAGTCAGGAATCCGTCATAACTTCCTCCATAGACAATATCATTGTCCGTAGGGTCTACCGCAATCCATGCGGATTCTCCACCGGCGGTTTCCTCCCAATCTTCCTCGGAAATACTAGATTCGTTGCTTCTGTGGTTAATGCGAAGGGTAGAGTTGTCCTGCTGGGCAACATAAATGCGATACGGAAAAGCATTGTCAGTCGTCACCCTATAAAATTGTGCCGTTGGCTGATTGTAATACGTACTCCAAGTTTCTCCTCCATCATAGGAAATCTGTGCACCACCATCGTCACCGATAATCATACGTTGGCCATCTTCCGGGGAAATCCATAAATCGTGATGATCTCCGTGTGGGGCATTGAACGTATTAAACGTCTTTCCGCCGTCCGTTGATTTATGATAGTTTACATTGAGCACATACACCACGTCCTCATCCTCCGTATCCGCATAAACACGGGTATAGTACCAAGCCCTTTGGCGCAGTTTTCGTTCATCATTAACCTGAGTCCATTTTTTTCCTCCGTCGTCAGAACGGTAAAGTCCACCTTTTTCCTTATTCTCAACGATTGCCCAAACGCGTTCCGAGTTTTTCGGCGAAACTGTAATGCCCATTATTCCCAAGGTATCTTTTGGAAAGCCTTCATTCTTTGAAATCTCCGTCCACGTTTCCCCACTGTCCGTACTTTTCCACAGTGCGGAGCCTTCCCCGCCACTACTAAGACTATATGGCGTTCTTTGCGCACGCCATGTGGAAGCATATAAAATCCGCGGATTATTAGGGTCAAAGGTTAAATCCACCGCCCCAGCTTGGTCGTTTACAAATAAGACCTGTTTCCAGTTTTGACCGCCATCTGTGCTTTTGTAAATCCCTCTATCCTTCGTTGGTTTGTATATATTTCCGAGTACGGCCGCGTAAACTGTGTTATAGTCCGTAGGGTGTACCCGTATTCTTGGCACATGTCGACTATTTTTTAATCCAGCGGATACCCAAGTTTTTCCTGCATTTTCCGATTTCCAAATACCATACCCTGAAGAAACGTTTCCACGTAGGGTTTTTTCCCCACCCCCAACATAAATAACGTTAGGGTCGCTTTTGGCGACCTCAACCGCGCCGATACTTCCCCCAAAATAACCATCGGAAATATTGCTCCATGTGCGCCCACCATCCAACGTTTTCCATACACCACCACCCGTAGCTCCAAAATAAAATAGGTTTGGTTCGCCCGGAACTCCGGTCACCGCAGCAGAACGGCCTCCGCGAAACGGACCTATCAATCTATAATCCAAGCTTGAGTACAATTCCTCTGGGAAAGTGGGCGTAGCTTGATTGGATTTGTTTTTTCGTTGTGCGCTTAAGGCTAATGGCAAGAGGCAACTAACCAGTAAAAACATACCGGCTTTGGCAAGTGAAATTTTCATTTTTTGAGTTTTTGAATTAGTCAAGATTAAATGTAAGCAGAAATGAGTTTATGCTGAAATTAAAAAGATTAATCCCTGTAATAATATTTTAAACTTTTATATATAAAATTTATATGTCCCATATATTATTTTGGCTGCTTTGGAAAAGTTCTATTTCACATTAAAATTCTTTTGTGAATTTCCTATCTTTTAAAAATCCCACTTATCAGGTATATAATTATAGATATGAATTATGCATATTTGGAATCCAAACCATCTAATAGAAAAATATGAAAGTTATAGAAAAAGTTTCCCGTCTACTCGTTGTATGCAGCTTAACATTTAGTGTATGTGCTCTTCAAGCACAAAAAACGATAAAACCCATGGGAGACAAAGCTCCCTTTATCGTTAAAAAGACCGGAGGTATAGAAGAGTATAGCTCTACTTTGGATTTAAATGACAATCGGAAGCAATTGCTTATGGCTGGGCAAAACTACCAGACCAACTATGGCATCTATGCATCAATAGAAATTGGCGAATCTTCGTTGGGCCCCAATTACAAAACCCTTAAAAATATGGAATTCGAAATTGTAAATTATAAGCCCACTTATTTTATTGGTATAGATTCTATTGTAGTGGCTTCTATACAAAGCAAGGATGTCCTCACTTTTAAAATTTACACGCGTGCCCTTTCGGATACCGTCACCTATAGCTTGGGCTCAGAAGACCTGGCCAACATTCATTTTGAACAAGGAAGTTATCTGCATTCCGAGCGTTATCTGAATCCTATGTTTCCGGAAAAAGATAATTCAGGTAATATTCTTTTTATGGAGAATGGTCGGGTAGCCTGTAAACCTCATAACGGCAAAGCTTTTGATTTTGAATTTTTCTATATGGATGGTAGACACATTGTTAGGAAAGAGGATTATGATAAAGAAAAACAGGAGCAACAATACAAGAATGAGTTTGTTTCTACATTACCAGGAAAAAGATGTTTCCATAGTTTTAACAAAGTCATGTTTTAATCAATGTCCAAAAAAATAAGCTTTTTTTTATTTTTTATAACCTTTAATCTATGGTCCAACTCTTATGAGCTTGGGAAATTTTTTCACTTAGTTAAATATCAGGATTTCGAGAGTGCCAATCAATTGGCATTAGGAATTGAGGATGAAGAGTTAAGGAATACCTTGATTAACTTAACAAATCTTTTAATTACCAGAGAAAGTGACTTACTTGTTCTATTGGATAAAACTGATTCTGAAGACCTCCGATTTGTCAAACTCTTGAGTTTAGGCTACATAAATTCCTATGCATCAAAAAGAAATAGCTTAGAAGCGTATAAGAATTTTTCTGATGCCCTAAAATTAAGTGAATCTATGGGCGAAATAAACTTAATTAAGGTCGCCTTAATTGCATTACTTGATCTATTTGGGTCAGAAATTTTCATCGGCAGCAGTCAGTTTGAACCATTTCTGGAACGATTTATAGAATTGAAATCAGATGAAACAGATGAAGCCCTGATTATTCTATATAATCTTATCTTTTTCACAAAAGCTGATGACGATGTAGATGATATAGATGCCCAATATTATAGTTATATAGAAAAGCTTGATTCTATATTTTCCAATTATCCTAAATCCCATCATCTATTTTCCAATTATTATTATGAAAAAGGGATGTACTATAAAATCGATGGGGATTATAGAAAAGCTGAGGATTTCTTCTTAAAGGCAGATAGTTTAGCCGCTTTGAACTCTCAATTACACTTCCAACGAGTTGTAAATGCTTGGCAATTAGCAGCTGTCAATTTTCAAAATAATAATTTGGATAAAGCCAAAAAATATTTAAAAGTTTCAAGAGGGTTATCACGAAAACTTAGGGACACTTTTTACATTGATAGGTTAAACTCCTTAATCTTCCAAAAAGAAGGCAACTATGATTCTGCCTACCACTACTTACGAAAATCGGTCGATATAGAATATCAGTTGGGCTATAAAAATAACACCTTGGAATCATCCATATTAACGGTACAGAACCAAACTGACAAACTTAAACTTGATAAATTGGAGCTTGATGCCCAAAATAAAAAAATCACCAATTGGGCGGTCGCCTTGGGGCTGACGTTATTGTTAGGGTCAGCTATTGCCTTTCTGGCCTATTCCAATACCAAACGCAAACAATTGTTAGCCGAACAAGGTAAAACGCTACAAGAACAACGTGTGGCCACCTTGATGAAAGAACAAGAATTAACCACCATAGATGCTATGATCGCAGGTCAGGAAAAGGAGCGCCAAAGAATCGCTAACGATTTGCATGACGATCTTGGTGGATTAATGGCCAATGTAAAACTTCACTTTAATTACTTACAGGAACGAACAAAAGATGACAAAGAAGGACTTTTTGAAAAAACCAATAGGTTATTAGACGAGGCCTACAATAAAATTAGAGCCATTGCGCACGCTAAAAATTCTGGGGTCATCGCAAAACAAGGACTTTTGAAAGCGGTAGAGCAAATGGCAGAAAAGGTGTCTTCCGCCAACCGTATTTCCATTACTGTAAAAGACTTTGGTCTGGACAATAGGCTCGAAAACAGTTTAGAACTTACCCTGTTTCGAATCATTCAAGAACTGATTACCAACATTATTAAACATGCGAACGCCACCACTGCGAACATCCATTTGACAAACCATGGTGACACCTTGAATATTCTGGTTGAGGATAATGGTGTTGGATTCAATTCGAAAAGAACTGCATGGAGCGAAAAAGGCATGGGGCTGAAAAGTATTGACAAACGTATTGCCCATTTGGATGGCACCTTTCATGTAGAATCTGAACCTGGCAAAGGTGCCACGGTCATCATAGATATACCCTTATGATACGAATAGCAATAGCCGAAGATCACCAATCACTTATTGACGGCCTGGAATTACTTTTAAAATATGAGGATGATATAAGTATTGTAGGCACCGCCAATGACGGAGAAAAACTTTTGGAAGTAGTACGTAGAAAAGAGCCCAATGTAGTAATTACAGATATAAGAATGCCAAAAATGGATGGTATTCAAGCGACGAGAATCATTAAAAAAGAGTTTCCACATATAAAGGTACTTGCATTCACCATGTTCGATCAGGATGAAGCAGTTACCCAAATGCTAAATGCCGGAGCTACCGGTTACATTTTAAAAAACACTTCCTTAAAAGAAGTGCTGACGGCAATTTTAACTGTGGCAGATGGCAATTCCTATTATGACGGCAACATTAACGTGAAAAACCATGGAAAGGAAAAATCAAACTCTCCAAAAGGCCTTTTGACCCAACGTCAAAAAGAAATACTCTCACTTATCGCTCAAGGAAAAACTTCTAGAGAAATAGCAGAAGAACTATTTATAGGTATTCATACTGTAGATACCCATCGTAAAAATATGATGCGTATATTGGGAATTAAAGGAAAGGGGGAGTTACTAAGATATGCTTTAGAGAAAAAATATAAATTTTAGCCATTCCTTTAGGAATAAAAATTTCAATTCAATGAATGCTAAAACCCTATTATTATTTGTTTTTTGTTCTTCAATTAGTGCCAATACAATATATGCTCAAACGGAAATCTTCTACACTATTGAAAATAATGATGTACAAAAAGAACAGTTCTCAGATATTGTTCATGAACTCAAATTTAAGACTGATGACAAAAACTCTGCAGAAGCCTTTACTGTAGGGTGGGCTGGGTTGGCAGCCAAGTTAATTCCCCTATTAGTTGACGGAGCTTCAAAATTATTTTATAATCCAGATAATTTTAACAAAGAATATTTTGCAAGCTATTCATTTTTTGATTCGTCAGGTTATTTTAAGAAAATAAATCCTGACGCAACACTTGTCCTTGAACAAACCGGGGAAAACGATTTAGGCAAAAGGCAACTTATAAATAGGTTTGAGTTTGAGCTAGGTGTTGTTAAAAATGTGGAAGGATATCATTTTCTTGGTCTAAAGGCATACAACCTACCTTATTCTTGGAGCAAACTAAGTTCTACAGAAAATAGAATGAACTATATCATCGACATCAGTTTTTACTATTTTGATGATGATGATAAGGCCCAAGAATTTCATATTAACCCTATTCTACTGGACGCACAGGTTGTTGGAGCACAAGGGAAAGAAATTCGAAACATCAATTTCCAAGTGATTCCCAAAATGAAAGTGCTTCAAAATATTCAAGTAAGGGTACGGGAAATTAATGCTAAAACGCAAAACTGGAATCGTTATCTAGAACTCTACCAAAGCAATCAGGATAATATTTCTAGATTTTTGATAAGGGCCATTAGTAAATAGGCCAATATGCTGTGCGATAGTCCAAAGATTTAAAGTGTTTTAAAATAGATTTTATATTTTAACCAAAGTTGAAGATTAAATTATATATGATAAGTATAATGAGATGCACCATTTTATTATTGCTATTATTCCAAGCTAACATTACTTTGAACGCTCAAGGATTCCAGGATGTTGTAACCGAGGACATAGACGATTTATGTTTTGGCTACCAAAGTGAAGCTGCAGACCCGGAAGCAGATAATATTGTTGACCAAATGATGGCCCAGATGCAATTAAAAAAAGTATTTAAAATTAGAAAGTGCGATAAAATCCAAAATGCTGTTGCAACAATTCAGAAAGATGACAACGACAATCTATCACCCTACCTCCTTTATGATTCAAGTTGGTTAAAGAGCATGGCCGATAAATCCAAAACAGATTGGGCATCTATTGGGGTTCTTGCGCATGAAGTTGGCCATTTTTTATTGTATCATGCTTTAAATAACAAGGGAAGTAACCCCAGGTGGGAGATTGATGCCGACCGTTTTGCCGGAAAAACCTTGGCGATGATGGGAAGCACTCTAACAGAAGCACAGAGTATGTTCGATAATTATACATTAGAAGAAGATAGCAGAACGCATCCGGGTCGCAGTAAGCGTTTGGAAGCCGTAAAAACAGGTTGGATGAGTGTAAACAATCCAACGAAGCAGGTGATTTTAAATGAAAATACAGCCGAAAGAGATATTACATCAGAACTTATTATAAATAAATACTACGAATCGGCAGGCGGCCTTAAAAATTTAGGTAAAATAAGTGAACTTAACTTCACGGAAGAAATTACGGAATCTATAGGGGAGAGCTTAAATGACAATGAAAGTATAACATTAATGGAATATCAACAATCTGCCAACAAAACATTGATTTCTAAAAAATACAAAGATTTGGATTACAGTGAAGAATATTTAGTTAAAAATGATTCTTTGTTTAACAAATTTTCAGATGAAGAGCACTGGAATCCTGGAGCACCCAGAATAGGTACTAGCATAAAGACGGAACCTTACGAATTCAAAAGAGACAAGCGCCCCGTCAGCCATAGTTTTTTTGACGATTTTATTTTGGTTTCAAATCCGGAATTAGCAAGTTACGGGGGTAGAAAACGTATTGGAAATGAAGAATGTTTTGAATTGCAATTACCCGAAAAAACCATTGAGATTGGTAACCTTAAAAAGAGGGGAAAACGCGTTACCATAGAAAAGCAATATTATTTCCATACAGGTACAGGAATGTTGCATGGCATTGTTGAAAAAGAAAATATTGCCTATTTTAAAAAAGGAAATCCAAAAAAACAGGAAACAAAAAAAATAGAGTGGATTATTAATTCTTATGAAGAGGTAGATGGTATATTATTTCCCTCTGAAGTTGATGTAAGCAGTGTACCCTTAAGATATGATGTTCCTGAACGTGAAAAGGGTATTTTTCAAAAACGAAAAATAAGCAATATTAATTTTAAATCTACAAGTGAGCTTTAGTTTTTTAAAGTAATTCCTTCCTTCACAATACGTAAATCCTTACATTTTTAAATTACTGATTATTAGCGTTTAGCAGAAGATTTACCTAGTATCGGGTATTTTTTGAAGAATAGCTTGCCTTTATATTTGACTTAATCGATAAAGTCTATAAAATATCGATGTAATCGACAAAATGCACGGATTAAAGCCATGATTATTCCCTATATTGAACTTCCATTTTTTAATGGCATCAACCAACCGAACACATGAAAAGCTTACCTCCCTACCTTTTGTTTGTATTTTCAACAATTTTTATTGCATTGCCCACAAATGGACAAACAAACCATGGCTTTACTTTTGACAACTACGGAGGCATCTATAACGTTACTGCTAATCCGGCCAATAGTGCAGAGTCCAAACATCGGTTTCATGTCAATGCGCTATCCTATAACCGTTGGAACGTCTCGGATTATGGTGCTGTTGACCTTTTAGATATACAAGCAGCGCCAAACGGATTTAATGGTTTGGATTTCTTCCAAAATAATACGGATGGTACCAAAAACAATGTCATGCTATCCAATAGCGATGTCCTGCTACCCTCACTTCTTTGGGGATTTCATGAAAAACATGCGGTAGGTCTTATTTTGAGGTCACGTGCTTTTAGTGACTATCAAGGTTTTGACGGCAACCTTTGGGGAAGACTGAACGGAGAAACCCCAATAACTGGCCTAAATGGTGTAAGTACATTTAATAATACCGTTCACCAATGGGATGAGATAGGACTAAACTATGGCTTTGTTCTTCTAAACTCCAATTACCATTTCCTGAAAGTTGGGGGCACGATTAAATATTTGTCCGGGCGCGGAGGAGTAGAAGTTTCAGGAAGCGTAAATAGCAACGAAACGGGCGAAACCATAAATAGTGCTGAGTTTACTTATCTAAATACCTTTGAGGAGTCCACCTCTAATCTTGATAGGACAGACAATCAATTGTTTGCATCCAACGCTATCAAATTTGCTATAAATGGCAGTGGAATTGGCGGTGATGTAGGTTTGGTTTATGAATGGCGGCCCAGGGAAACAAATCGTGTTGGGAGAAACAGTAGCAGTGGTGTAAACGTCTATAAATTACGCATTAGTGCGGCAGTTTTGGACCTTGGTAGCATTTCCTATGGCAAAAAAGAAGAGAATATTGAACTAAGAAACTACAATGTCATCTCCCCAAGTGAGCCCATTTCCACATCAAATGTTAATGATTTTTTTGAAGGGCTGGATGATAACAACAATGCAGGAACCCCAATACGGCGAGGTAGTGTCACCTTTGCCTTGCCCCGTTCCTTGAATATAGGTTTGGATTATATTCTTTTCAATGACAAAAACTATTATATAAATCTTAATTACCGTACCGGGCTTACCAAGATCACGGATGAATATGCCAATACCCCTTTGAATTTGATTACCCTTACCCCAAGATATGAAACCCGAGATTTTTCCGTCTATCTACCTATTAGTTATGAAAAAAATACCGGTATTTATGCAGGATTAGGAGTACGGTACAAATACCTGACCGCTGGCTGTGCCGCACTGAACACATTTATACAGGACCAACCATTGAACCATATCTATGTTGGGCTTAGCCTTCCCATTTTAGAAGAGGTATTTTAAATACTATGAAAATGAAGAGAAAATTACTATTTGGATTTTTGTTGCTTGCGTATGCATTTGGCAATGCACAGTTTCAAACAATTAATGATCCGGCCTTTGAAGACGAACTTATTCGTCTTGGCCATGATTCCAACCCTGTGAGGGATGGCGGTATTTCCCTAAGTGATGCAGCGGCGGTTACATTTTTGAATTTGACCGGTGTTGACACCAATGACGTAACTGAAACTTTTACGGCCCCAGGTTTGGGAATTAACGATTTAACGGGTATAAAAGCTTTTACAAACTTAGAAGTGCTTTGGGCACAGCAGAATGATTTGGTCGAATTGGACTTGGAAGGTATGACGACCCTTACAGATGTACGTGCTTTTAATAACAACTTGGCCCGTATTAATATTAAAGGGCTCGTTAATTTAGATATTATTGGTCTTAACAATAATAGTATTTCCGGAATAAACGTTTCCACCAACACCAATCTTAGACAATTTGATATCGCCCAAAATGACTTGTTGTACTTAGATATTTCTGGGTTAAATGGCCTGACAGAAATGAATGTTCAGAATAACTCACTATTGGCATGTATACAAGTAGAAAGTGCTGCAAGGGCAACAAGTTTAAATGGCAACGCCAATTTTAGAAAAAATGGGGCCACCACGTTTTCGAACACCTGCACAGCGATTTACACACAAATCCCAGATCGTAATTTTGAACAAAGTTTAGTAAATCAAAATATAGATAGTGAGGGGGGAATACCAAATGGTTTGGTGCTAACTGCTGACATCGAAAATGAATTAACCTTAGATATCTCCAATCAAGGAATAAATGATTTAACGGGATTGGAAGCATTTGCCTCATTGGAAATTCTAGATGTTAGCAACAATGATTTAAATTCATTAGAGCTACAAAACTTATCGTTGATAGAAATTTATGCCAATGACTGCAACTTAGCAGGTAAACCAATTCGGTTCCAAAATGCTCCTCCTAATGGGGCTTTTTTAACCAATGTTACCACGTTGGAAATCCAAAACAATGGTATTGGATCTGCCGGGTCCACCATCAGTTTTGGCGGCGTTCCCAACGTTACCTATTTGGATATAAGTGATAATAATTTTGAAACCATCCAGCTTAATGAATCCACTTCCATTGAAACATTATTGGCTAATAATTGTCCCAATCTTACGACCTTGGCCAATTTGGGTTCTCTGGGCAATCTAGAATCTTTAGGGGCATCATTCTCGAGCTTATCCGAATTAGATGTAAGTCAAAATGGTCAGCTTTCCTTTTTGAATATTAGCGGAAATACGTTGACATCCTTAGACCTTTCCAATAACGACGTAATTGGAAGTGTCTATGCCGGCGACAATGATTTATCTACTATCTCATTGCCCACTACAACCACGTTATCTGAACTCTATTTGGAAAACAATGCATTGACCGTTTTGGATGTCAGTACAGCAGATCAAAACTTATTTGATTTGGATGCCACTGGCAACCCAAACTTACTCTGTATCCAATTAAGTAACCTTGATTTCGCTCAAAGGGCGTGGTCTATAGATACTGGGACTTCTTATTCCACAAATTGCAGCCCCCAACCCTTTACCGTAACTGCGAGCATCCCAGGTACTTCTGGAAACCCGCCTGCAATCGAAATTACCGAAGGAAACAGTTTTGCCTTAAATTTTGACTCGGGCACCACAGTTGTTGATGGAGTTAATTATACCCCAAACGTTACCATTCAAAGAAACGGTGTTGATGCAGCCGCAGATTTTACTATTACCGGCCTAAATCAACCAATTACAGCTAACAACGGTGTAAACCCTGATGGAAGTATTCAGTTTACTGCTAATGATGATGGTAATGATACTGGAGACCAAGTCTATACCATAACTGTGGCTTCTGAGAATACAGCTGCTTATACCTTACAAACGCCAGAAACTTTTGAGGTAACGGTTACAGATGCTTTAAATGCACCAATACTTTTAAGAACAACAGTAATAGGCGCTACACCAAATGGAAATATTTATGAAATAATAGAAGGGCAGACCTTAGATATACAAATAGAAGCTTTAAATGGTGTCGATGGAACTTCTTTTACTATACCATTAGATTTGAGTAATACTACCGCTCAAAGTGCAGATTATACTGGGCCAGAAACCTCATTTGACGTTACAGTAGATGCTAATGCTAATCCTGATGGAGTTTTAACTTACTTAATTGTAGCCAATGATGGTGACGATGCGGGCGAGGTTCTAGATATCATTTTAGACCAACCAGTAGGGTATCAGTGGGAAGAAGTTGCTGGAGATGGTTTTTTAAGAATTAGTGTTACTATTAATGAACCTTCTGGTTCAGTATTTACAGTAATACCAAGTGTAACTGGTGATGTAACTGGAACTTCACCCAACTTCGAAATTATTGAAGGTCAGACTTTTTTTCTAAATTTTGAAGCAGATGAATTTGCTTTGGATGGTACCGAATACAATCCTCAAGTTTTTATAATAAAAGATGGTTTTGAAGACTCAAGTGATTTTGAAATTGATAATCTTTTTAAAACTATCACTGTTAATTCAAATAATCCGGATGGGTTTATAGAATTTACTGCAATTGATGACGGAGTTAATAGTGGTGATAAAGTTTATGAATTTGAAATTTTCTCTGATGATAATCAAGTTTATACCATTCAAGATTCGTTCACTTTTACAGTTATTATTAAAAATAAATTTAATCCAAATCAACCATTTGCAGTCGACATTTCTTTTGAGGGGAATATACAAATAGATGAGGTGGGTAGTCCTTTATGTTGTTTTTGGTATTTTGTTGAAGAAGGCGAAAAAATAACGATTAATTATAATGCTGAACCGCAAGCTCCTGAAGGGTCAGAATATCGAGTTAATTTAAATGTAACAAATAATGGATTTGCTCCAGAGGGAAGTGTTTATATCCCATTCAATAACAACACAGATGATTATAGTTTTACGGAAAATATAGAGGAAGAATTGGTAAAGGTTGTTAATAATAATGAAATTGATGGTTTTACGCAATTAACAATAGCCGACAATGTTGATGAAGGTGATACACTGGAATATTTTACTTTAAACTTCGAATCGCAGAATAATCTTAACCTTTTAGGTGCTGATGAAAGTGGTAATTACACCTTTGTTATAATAGAAGCCCCATTTGCACAATTTCAAACTATAATATCAAATGCCAGTGAACCTTCGGAAGAGCAACCTCAAGCTGTAAACGGAGAAGTCTTTTTTAAGGTTGATAATCCTAATGTAGAAGACATTAAAGTTCAATTTAAACTTACGGGTAGTGCTACTTATTTGGTAGACTACCAATTATCTCCTATGGAAAATATTGAGGTAGTTGATGAGGACGCTCAAATCTTTAGCATTCCATTAGATCAAAATGGAGAGGCTAGTGTTGTGGTAGTTCCGATTGATGAAGACGCAAATAATCAAGAGCCAGAACCAACCGAGTCGGTAATTTTTACCTTGGTGGATAGTTTTGGATATAAGGTTCAAGAAGGTGAGTTTGCAGAAGTTTCTATACTGGATACGGATAAGTCTACAAACTTTGTTTTTCTTGCCGATGTTGCAGATAACAATCAGTTAATATTTGAAGATGAGTCTAGGGGTTCAACATCCTTTTTTGAAGTTTTATTACTTGATCAAGACAATAATGCTCTAACTGCAAGCGAAGATATTTTGGTTAAATTTTCAATTCAAAGAGAAGATAATCAACCAATTACAGGCGTAGATTATCTAATATTTGATGGTAATGATAATAATAAGATAGACATATCTCAGAATAATGAGTTTTATGTGACTATTAATTCCGGTGAAAATCGTGGTTTAATTTCGGTTGAAGCTTTACCAGATACAGTGGTTGAACCTCAAAACGAAAGCATACAAATACAGTTAAATTCTGGTTCTAATTATGAAGTTAGACAAATAGAAAAGACTGCTTCCATAGCTATTGTTAGCGAACAAAGAGGTGACCAATTTGACCCAAGTCAAATCCTGGCAACAGTCAGCAGTCCAACCTGCCCAGGATTTAATGAAGGCTCCATTTCGGTAGCTAATAATACGCAATTCAATTTTATAGCAGAACTATTACCAACTCAAGAAAATGTTCCGAACCAAGAATTAGCTCAAGATAGTGACATTGTTTTTGATGAATTGCCTGTAGGTGAGTATGAGATTAGATTAACCGCTATTGATAATGAAGAAATTATACCACCTTCTTTTAAATTGACTATTCGGAAGAACTTAAATTCTACTCAGCTTTTATCCTCAATGGTTAATTCGGAGAAAAAGGAAGCGAGTCTGAAAGTATCAGGAAGTAAATTTTATGAAGTCCTAATAAATGATAAAAGCTATCAGCATCGATTTGAAAATGATGGGCCTAATGAAATTAACCTTCCTTTACAAATAGGAAAAAATTCAATCCAAATTATAGGGGAAACTCAATGCCAAGGTATAATAGATCATGAGATTTTCTTTAACGATTTAAAGATTTTTCCAAATCCGACAAATAGTATTGTTCACATTGATGGATTATCAAGTACAAATAACTTAAAATTAATTTTCTACGATACTACAGGCAAAGTTGTAGCTACTTTCGAAAGATTGAATCAAAAATCATCAAATTGGGAAGTGAATGTTGAATCATTATCCAAGGGAACCTACTTATGTAAGATTATTTCCGAGGATGAAATTGTTAATACTCTTAAATTAATTAAAAATTAAGTAAATGAAATCTAGATATTTCTCCATACTTGTAATACTAGCTCTCATTTTTGTCTCCTGTGAGGGTGAATTCATTCCTAAAGATAATTCCATTACCCTAATTGAACCAGATGGTTTATGTGAAGGAGGTGTTTCAACCACAAACAATCGATTAGAAATACCGTTTTCTTGGTCCGTAGACAGTGAAACAGGTTTCGAAGAATTTAGCATACAATTGATAAGGGAAGATGATAATTCAACTTCCAATTATAATGTAAGTGGTATAAAATTGGATACGATAATTACCTTGGAAAGGGGTAAGAATTATCAATGGTCAATTATTGGAAGACTAAACTCTGGCGAAGAAATCCCCACTACTAAACAAGGCTTTTTTAGTGAATCTGAACCTATATTGGATGTTCTGCCATTACCTTCTAAAATTTCCTTTAGAACAACAATAACCGAATTTGTTGTTTCATGGTCGAATGACAGAGAAAACATAGACAATTTAAGTTATGATGTTTTTCTGAGCAATAAATTTGAAACAAATGAAATTATCGAAGATGTCACCGTCCTAACCTATAATCAACGGGGTACAACTAGATCTGAATCTGATTCCAAGGAAGAAACCATCCCCTTAAATGAGTTGTCATCTGGTGATTACTATATATTTCGGATTCAAACGAATAAGACCGAAGATGGTATTACTAACAGTACGAACTCATATTTAAAAATTTCAAAAAGTTAATTTGAAACTTTTTCAAACATGAGAACAATTGAGTTTTTATATATACTATTGCTAAGCTGTTTATTTGACGCTGAGGCTCAACAAATGAATAATCCATTATTTGAATCGAAAGAAATCCTACCCCTAAAACTCCAATACACCAACAAACAGGTAAAAAAAGACACGGATAAAAAGAATGCCATTTACACAGATTTAATCTACAAGGTAGATGAACATTGGGATACAATTCCTGTTTCTATTAGAGCGCGTGGCAATTTTAGACGTGCCACCTGTTATTTTCCTCCTTTAAAGATGTACCTCAAAAAAGGAATAACTAAAAACACTCCTTTCCAAGGTCATAAGAACCTTAAAATAGTATTACCCTGTCTCTTACAGGACAGGAGCAACGATGATGTGCTAAAAGAATATTTAGCCTATAAAATTTATGAGGAATTGGCCGATGTTCATTTTAAAACCAGACTGGCTACCATTAGTTATGTTGATACGAGAGGTGAGGAATCAGAAATTCATCCTTTATCTGCATTCTTACCACAGAAAAAATTAGATGAACTTTATGAATATGAAGGAGAGGAGGCCTTTGCTTTCAGAAAGCCAAAAAAATATGAACTAATGGCCATTCTTATTGAAGATGACAAGAAAGTTGCAAAAAGACTTAATGCTAAGGTGCTAGAACGTTTTGTACATCCTTTGAACCAAGAGGAAACCATTTCCCTGACTAACGCCTTTTTTCAGTTTATGATAGGGAATACGGATTTTTCAACGGCATATCAACACAACCAAAAACTACTGTTTAAAGAAGGTAAAACGATACCTCTACCCTATGACTTTGATATGAGCGGTTTGGTAAATGCAAGCTATTCCGTGGTCTCCAATGTACAAAATGACCCATTGGATATTACTAAAGTAACCGAACGTAAATACAGGGGATTTAAAAGGAGTGCCAATAGTACTCAAAAAGTCCGTCAACATTTTTTACAAAAACAGCACGCAATACTAAAATTAATAGAAGCGCATGAGCAATATTTTGAGGACCCCAAAAGCTTTCGGGAAGCCAAAAACTATATTCTAAGTTTTTTCTCTATTATACAAAGCGATTCCGAATTCAACCTAAAAATAGTTCAAGAGGCCAGAACCAAGTAGCAGACCATTATTTTAAGTGCGATTTAAATTTTCTTTTAGTATTTATATAGCGCACCACATGTTTATAATATTTTATAAAGCCCGCACTAAAAACGGTTACCGCGATAATGGGTGCGGATTTCAAGACAATCCCGTATTTAAAAAGTAAAAGCGTTACCCAAATCATTAACACGGCAAAGACAAAAAGTATCGCTTTTCTAACTGTTCTATAGCTAATTTTTAAACGTTTATCCAACCAAATAAAATAAATACTTGCCACAAAGCTAAAAACAAACGTTATGATTAATAACCAAAAATTGGAAACCTTATACATAAAATTATTTGTGATAATCATGGATACAATATTGGCGTGCAACGTAAGACCGTTCATATCTGGGATACTCTTACCTGCAGTCACCTCATTTAATGGCGTAAAATGTTTGTCTTCAACATCATACCTGTTTCCCGTTGGTGTTCCTAAGTAACCCAATAGGACTACTTTATCTTTAATTAGTGATTTATCTGAAAGCGACATAAACTCCGAAATGGAGAGGTTGGGAAACCAATCATAGTCTCCCACATAATTAATGACCCGGGAGGAAGTCAATTTTTCATCTAAGTCTTGCTTCTTCCAGGCTTTTTTAGACAAGAATTTCTTGGCCACCTCTACCGAAAAGGCTTTATGGACCTTTTTAGCATTTTCAAAGAAACCTGTAAACTCCCTAACAACGGCATCTTGGTACCCAAAATTAAAATTCACAAATCCAGAAGGTCCTTTACCCTTAAAAAAAGGGTGGTTGGAAACCGTTCCATTCTCACTTAATACATATCCGGTTACCACTTTTTTATGGTTTAATAATGAAGCCAATGTGCTATCTACTGCAGTTTGTTCAAAAGCCTTTAGAATAACATCAAAACCAACAACTTTGGGCTCTTCCTTTAAAACTGCTTGCAAGGCATTTGTAATTTCCAAACGGTTTGCATGTTCTATGTTCAGAAGAACAATATTTGGTTCTATTTTTGGGTTATCGTTGAGTCTTTCGCTATAGTAAACATCTAGAAAACTAAAGTCTTCCAGAGCTTTGCTTAAAGGGTTAAAAAAAGAAATATTAAAAAACAGTATGGAAATTAAATAGCAGACCACCAGTGATAGACAAGTGCTGATAAAACCATCGCGAAGCAATATTAGAACACCTGGCTGTTTCTTTTTCTTTGCCATTCATATTTGCTTATACTTAAAACTCCTTGCTATTGACAATCCTGATAGGTATAATAAATTTGTACCGAAAGCATTTTTCGTTCATATTTTATGAGAACATCGCGGTCACCATCACCAAGTATTTCTATTAAAGTACTTGCTACACATTTTTCGCTTCGGCAAGTTTTCTTAACAGTTTCGCAACTCTTACTATCCTCATCTTTGTCATTCTTGTTGCTTCTCAATGGTATTTCACTATTCACCAAGAGATTGTTCTTTTGTTTTGAAATGTTAAATTCAGTAGTTTTTTGATTTTCAGGAATGGATTCGTCAAAAACTACTGAAGCGATATTATTAGCCCAGTCTTCCGTGCCCTTTTTTAAATCTATTTTCGTTTTATATAAGGATTTATATGCATTGGTGCTTTCCTGATCGTCTTGTGCATATAATACTGATACGGCAAGCACCATAATCAAAATCAAACCGTTTTTAAGATTCATTGTCGTTAATTTAATTGATGACATGGTTGTTATTTTTAAAGTTGATTAACAAGTATAAATTAGTGAAAAAAGATAAGTTCTTCATTCGAATACTAAAGAATTATAAATCAATATTTTACACAAGCACATACATTTTACCTTCAAACTTTTCTATGGTGTCCAGAAAATTAAAAATCACAAAATTTATAGTCCATACAAATCACTTGTTGAATCTCTTTTTCTGAAAACCCAAGAACCTTAAAAGTTTTCATAAGTATGGCAATCTCTTTCTTAACTTCTAAATATTCCTGGTCTTCCAAAACCCTTAAAGCATTAAATTTTAACTGATTTAGATTGGGGAAAGCAGAAGAAGTCACGGACCATTCATAATTTTTTCCCGGAATCAATAATGAATTATCCACATGCAGTAAAAGTGAATCCGATGGCGTTCCTATTTTAGTAATGTGATTTTTTTCTATGTCCTTTAAGAAGAAATAGACCAAATCATTGTCTGTTTTATTATCCCAAACGAACCAATAGTCAGATTTATATATCTTGGCACTATCCATTGGCATTTTAAGGTTAATATTTCTCCCCTCCCTATAAACAACACCAGCTTCCTGTTTACTTTTTCTTTTATTGGTAAATTGACGCCATACATAGGAAAAATATTTTCTTGTAAAAGAAGTATGGTCCATCTTAAGTTTATACGCAGGAATTTGTGGAACGGTGTATAAATCTGGTGTATTTAGCTCAAACAACTCTCCCTTCTCATTAACAAGCATAACGTAGTCTCCGGTTTTTAACTTTAAGGTGTCATTCCGGTTAAAAAATGTACCACGCTCTACGGAGGTATCTACATTGAAAGTTGGGCTACCAGACTTTTTAAAAATGTAATAGCTATTTTGTGCAAAAGCAATTCTTGCAAAAAATAGACTTAAAAAGGTAACCGCTAATCGTGAAAAAAATATCCTCCCCATTTGAATTTTCTATATAAATAATGTGCCAATTTTTTGTAAAAACCAATAAGACCAATACTAAAGACCATCACTGCCGTAATCGAGGCTGTTTTGAACAATACTTTGTTCTTGAACAACGTAAGTGAAATCCAAACAAAAAGCACGATAAACAACAGTTGCATAATATTTAGCCTTAAAATATAACTGGCCAATTGTTTTTTGTTCAGCCAAATAAAATAGGCCAATGCCAAATAAGTTAATAAAACCGTCATTATTACTGTGACCCATGTCGGAACTACCTTTACAAAATCTTGTTCTATTAACATTTTAACAATATTAGCATGGATAACAACGCCAAAACTGTCTGGAGGACTTTTACCCACAAACTTATCGTTCATTGGTGTAAAATGTTTGTCCTCTATGTCATACTCATGGTTATTCACATTTCCAAGGTAACCAAGCAAAACTATTTTATCCTTTAACAAGGGAACATTTTCTTGATTCATTAAATCACTAAATTCCAAAACCAAAAAAATTTCACGATTTCCGGAATAATTTATGGGTATATCCTTGGACAAAAAATCATCTAAACGAGAATTCCAACCACCACTCATGAATTTCTTGGCAACCAATACCCCAAAGGAGACATAGGTGGTGTCTTTATCCTTTTTCACACCTCGAAAATTTCTAACTACCTCCGTTTTTGGGTCAAAGTTAAAATTAGAATATCCTGCCGGAACATTATTTTGAACAATGTGGTTATTGGATGTGATAATGTTCTTTTCGTCCAAAACATAAGTAGCCACTATTTTGTCATTCCGTAAGTATTCCGATAAAAATTGATCCCAAACAGGATCTTCTTGATTCTTAAAAATAACATCCAACCCAATTACCTTTGGAGCTTCATTTTGGACCTTCGCTATTAGGGATGCTATTTCCTTTCTGTTTAGCCTATCAATATTTAACAAAATAATATCTTCGTTGACAGCAACTGGACTATCACTGAGCTTTTCGGAATAGTACATATCCAGATAACTGAAATCCTTAAATGCGTTCTTAAACGGACTAAAAAATCCGAGATTTAGACCTATAATACTTACAAGGCCCAAGACACAAAAAGCAAAAAGCATACAGAAGAAAGCTTCTTTAAGTAACGTGGTATTTATTTTTGGCAAATATTTCTTCATTCAAATATTTACTAGAGTTCGCTTAGGAAACTAGATAAGTCTTCATTTATAGCAACCTGTCTCTGACCTTCCAAATTGATATATCCCAAGAGACCCCTTTTTTCATCCAACATTAAGGATAGTCTACTTTTTTCACCTTTTAAAAGAAACTGTTTTGAGGGCTCAAAAGAAACATCAGGCTTCAAATCGCTCCAATTGTATAAATCATCATTCTGTAATTTTAAAAGAAAGTCATCCTTGTCAGTAGCCACTAATGTATCCTTGATTACCAGCCTATTGGAATATTCATTTTTTGTTCCCTCTATTAATTTTTTCTCAATATTGAATACTACTACGGTTTCCGTTTGCTGAAGTATATTATAATTCTTCTCTCCTAAAAATTGACTGATTTCATTACTAACCAATTCTCCATCCCCTTTCTTAACCGGTTTTTGACAATTGCAGGACAACATAAAGACAAAACAAACTATTGAAGCAAGCATCTTCATCATTGCTATGACCTTTTGATATCCAAAATCATCATGGCCATTGAACCTTTTTCAAATTCTGCTTTAAATCCCATTTTATCCTCTCTTAGTTCCATATCCTTTTTACTTATTAGCTTATCCTTGAAAAGAATGTAGAGTTTGTCCAAAAGTTTACCTTCCATTTCAGCCAACTGTTTTTCTATTGCGGATAGGTCTAATTGATCTAAAGAAAAAACCACTATGGTGTATTCTTTTTCTACGTCCTTGCTCAATTTAGCATAAGCCCTTTTTCCAGCTTCTGCATAAGGAAGAAATACTTCGGATTTATCTGAATTAATGTATGGACTGATAGAATCCTTATGTGGAAACAATGGAGAAAATTCACTATCTGAATCCAATCCGAAGGCATAAACATAAGATGGCTGGTCAACCTTTGCAACCATTCTATAAAGTGTTCCTACTCCATAACTTTCTTCAGTAGAATAATCCCCTATACTTTCTTCTTCATCCTCTATTACTACTTCCTGAGCACCAAAAACTGAGCTTGTATAATCTCCAGAACCTTTAACTACATCCATTATACTTTTGTCCCTTAAAACAAAGTCTATTTCGCCACCTAGAGAAATCTTGGTTTTGGGTTGGGCCGTTAACGGTATCATTTCAAATGCGTAGCGTGTATATTTAGCAAAATCAGCATATCGAACCCACATAAAACCATCATTACCCCAAGAACTTCCCCAGCTATTGACCAGCTCAAAAGAACCTCCATATTTATCATCATCATAGCCTATGACACACATGGCATGACCTCCTTCAGTTCCCAAGTTATCCGGCTCATAAACGGTCTTTGCACTAAAAAAAGAATTCTCAACTTTAAAACCTATTATAACCGGATTCCCATTTAATAATGAGCGTTTTACGCCATCAACCTTTATGTCTTCTGACTCATCTGCTCCAAAAATTCTCGTAAAATCCTTTATTCTATAGTTTCTGGCATCATCAAGTAGCGATTGTGGGAAATTTGTCTCGCACATCACATCAAAATCTTTATAGTAAGGCACTCCCTTTTCTACCATCGCTTCCATTGCCTTACCAATAAAAGCACCACCTTGACAATTATAATCGTTCTCCACATTGGCATTTAAATAGGTAAAGACTGGTGAGAAGGTATTGTTGGTTATCGTTTCAACATCGGTATTGTCAGAAAGCCTAGCTTCCAGGATTGTCCTACCATAATAAGCACTTGCCCAACCTACACAGGTGCCGTAACCACCTTGGTCTTTGACCACCGGAACAAATTTTTTCAAAGATGCAGAGGTAAACTCCGTTACGACATCTTGAAAAGCAACATTTTTTGCTTTAACGGGCGTTTGTTCGTAGGCTTCATCATCAAATAATAAACCGGTACTTCTTTGTGTTTGCGCAAAAGCGAAGGTGGAAATGAATAGAAATAATAAAAATAATGTTCTCATGATACTGTATTAAGTATTTAGGAGAACAATTTAACATATTTTAAAACATTCTAAAGTACCGTATACTAGGTATTTATCGATAAAAGGGGACATATAAACCAAAAGCTGCCACCTTTTCCCGAAAATTGAAGTAAAACCTCACAAAAATCATGGAGAAGTACCAAAAAAAGAAATTCTTGTCCAGTAACCCTATAAACTTATAATTATACAAATTGTCATTCCTATAGTATTTCCACATGAAGTATCCTTTTGAAACTGGAATAATTTTAATCTATTTTAGGTCATGCGATATCCATACTCATGAAGCCTAATCCTAAAAAACATACGCAATCTCTAAACAAGATTTCTCCTTATCTCTTTCCTTAGGTAGAGTCCGGTTACTATAGTAGATAAAACATCCGCAATGGGAAATGATATCCAAACCCCTAGTTCCCCCAAAAAGTTTGGAAGTATAAGTATTAATGGAATAAAAAAGAAGCCCTGTCTGCTCAGTGTCAAAAGCAATGCGGGAATAGCCTTTCCAATAGCCTGAAAATACGCCGCCCCGATTAATTGCAGTGCAATTATAGGCGTAGCGGCAAACACCCAACGCATTGCAGTTGGAGTATTTTCCAATACAAAAGCGTTCGTATCCAATTCCAACCGTGACATGCCTTCCTTTGTACTTAAAAACAAACCGGCTATTTCCCCAGGAAATATAAAAAGACCAAGAAAAACAACGCTAGCTAAAATGCTTGCATACAAAATAGCGGTATTGATTACTTTACGTACACGAGCGTATTTGTGCGCCCCATAATTAAATCCTGCAATTGGCAAAAAACCTTGCGTTACTCCAAAAACTGGGAAAAGTGCAAACATAAGCATACGACCAATTATTGCATAAACGGCCACCATAGGTTCACTCCCCAATCCATATAAGATATTGTTCATCAATAGATACACCACACTTGTAGTAGCCTGCCTGGCCAACGTAACAAAACCTAAGGAACCTATTTCACTAACAATGGGAAGACTCAACCCAAAACAGGACCATGTAAGTTTTAATTCGGAATTTTTTGATAGAAAAAAGTAGAGGATATAACTGAAACACAAAACGTAACCAATTGTGGTTGCCCAAGCCGCCCCTTCCATGCCCCAGTCAAAAATATAAATGAAAACATAATCCATTAGTAAATTCCCGATGGATGGAATAATCATGGCAATCATGGCAAATTTCGGTTTTCCTTCTGCTCGGATAACCGTATTTCCCATCATACAGAGTGCAAGGAACGGGATACCGTATAAAACAATGGTATAGTAAATTTTAGCAGGTTCAAAGATGGCTCCCTTACCACCAAATGCCGGAATTAAGGAGTCCACAAAGTACAGTCCCAGCAGTGCCATACTAATGGTCACCAACAAGGTTAATGTAATCTGATTCCCAAAGGTATGTATGGCTTTTGAATGGTCATTAGCGCCTAAAGCCCTGGAGATAATGCTTGATCCCCCAATCCCTATAGCCATTCCCAGTGCCCCGATAAAAAACGAAACGGGCAGCACTACATTAATGGCCGCAATGGCTATGGAACCTATCCAATTCCCTACAAAGATAGAGTCGACCAAAATATTAAGGGACATGACCAATATCCCAATACTGGCAGGAACAGCCTGTTTTACTAGAAGTTTGCCAATGGGTTCAGAACCAAGCTGTTCTGAAGATACTTTTGCCATATTTTGTTATGTAGAACTTTAGTAACCCTTATTGGTCATTAAGATTTTAAAGATTGAGGACTTAAAGCGGCAATGTTTCCGTGCGTTCCCATTCATTTAACCAATTGGCCATTACTTTTACCCAAGCATCGTTATCGTTCAAGCAGGAAATATGTTTGTAGGCTTCACCGCCAGCTTCCTCAAACTGTGCCTTACCTTCCATGGCTATTTCTTCCAAGGTTTCTAGGCAATCGCTCACAAAAGCGGGTGTAATTACCGCCAAACGCTTCTTACCTTCCTTGGCCAAACGCTCAAATTCATAATCGGTGTAGGGTTTTAGCCATGGATCTCCTGCAAGTCGGGACTGAAAGGAAGTACTGGTCTTTTCTTCCGGTAATCCTAAATAGGCCTTTACCATTTCCGTGGTATCATATACCTGATGGCGGTAACATGTATTGTGGGCAACTGAATTAATGCTGCAACACGTTCCATCTATCTTACAATGAAACCGGGTTGGATCACTTTTGCGAATGTGCCTTTCAGGAATACCGTGGTAGGAAAACAGAATATGATCGTATTCAAACCCGTCCAAACCTTCTTTGATGCTTTCGGAAAGTGCTTGTATATACTCCGGATTTTTATAAAAAGCAGGCAGCGTTGTCAGTTTCATTTCGGGAAAAAACGTTTGCTGATCTTCCATGGTCTTTACCACAACGGTTTCATAGGAAGACATCGCATAATGTGGGTATAAAGGCACCAAAAGGACCTCATTAACACCTTTTTCATTTAATTCCTGCAAGGCATTTTTTATGGTCATCGTACCGTAGCGCATTCCCAACGCTACCGGCATTTGCGTATGTTGCCGTAATTTGTCAGTAAACCTTTCCGACAGCACTATTAAAGGGGAACCTTCTTCCCACCATATTTTAGCATACGCCTTGGCGGACTTTTTAGGTCGCGTCTGTAAAATAATTCCCCTAACCAATAGAGTACGCAACCACTTTGGGGCATCGATTACGCGTTCGTCCATTAAAAATTCGTCCAAATACGGTTTTACGTCTTTTGCAGTGGGGCTATCCGGAGAGCCTAGATTTACCAATAAAATTCCTTTCATTTCTTACAATATTATTGTGGTCTGATGTATATCTTCATTAAACCATGCCAAAGGTGTTTAGAAGTACTAACGAAAACTACATCATTACAATTTTGTGTTGCAAAAATAAGGCTTGGAGCTTGTATATAGTTTAATGCTTTACATTACTTTTTGATGATATCATAAAAGCTATCGATATTTACAAAAAGATAGCTTGGGTTTCGACCAAATTTGGTTATGTTAAAGCAAATAGAAAAACAAATTTATGAGTTCATTTTTCGACAAATATCCAATGACACCTTTGTTGTTTTTTTTGGCGACCGTTATTGGTATCCTAATTTTATACTACATTATTTCCTACTTTTTTAGACGTTGGGGCAAAAACCCGAAATACTTGATGCCAGAAGGAGCGTTTAAGCGCATAAGCTGGCCAATATTTGGGATTTTAATGTCTATTCTGATCAGGTCCGAATCGTTAAGAATACTTTTGGACGTGGAAGCTTTCGCATTCTATTTTAAGAAAGCGAGTACACTGTTATTTATTTTTTGCTTTACATGGCTCTTGCTGAACATCATAAAAATTATAAAGAAGTCCATTGTTCAAAACTATAATGTTGATGAGACCAATAATCTTAGGGCGCGTAAAATCTACACACAATTCAATATTTTGGAACGGATTTTCATATTCGTAACCATTATTCTAGCCATTGGAGCGGCGTTAATGAGTTTTCAAGAGATTAGGGACGTTGGAGTGGGTATTTTTGCCTCTGCAGGTGTTGCTGGAATCATCATAGGTTTTTCGGCCCAGAAGATGATTGGTACCATTCTGGCCGGGGTTCAAATTGCCATAGCCCAGCCTATTAAAATAGACGATGTGGTAATCGTTGAGGGGGAATGGGGCAAAATTGAGGAAATAACACTAACCTATGTGGCCGTTAAAATTTGGGACAAAAGAAGGTTAATTGTACCTACACCCTATTTTATCGACAAGCCTTTTCAGAATTGGACCAAGACTTCCTCCGATATTTTGGGCACGGTATTTTTGTATACCGATTATAGGGTTTCTTTTGATGCCTTGAGGGAAGAGCTGACTAAAATTTTAGAGAGTACTGATCTTTGGGACAAAGAAGTGAATGTGCTCCAAGTTACGGATAGCAAACCCAATTGCGTGGAAATTAGAGCGCTTATGAGTGCAAAAGATTCACCAACCGCTTGGGATTTAAGGGTTTTTGTACGGGAAAAACTTATCAATTTTTTACAGGAAAACTATCCAGAAAGTATTGCTAGAACACGGGTTTTGTTGGAAGGTTCAGAAAACTAATAAATCCAATTCAATAGATAGGACAAATAAATTAATATTTTAACCGTTTCTTCATTAATAAACTTCTGTATCTCCAAATCAAGTATGAAAATTTATAATTTATTTTTGCTTTTCTTTTTACTTTTTACTCTGAGTTGCACGAAGAATGAAAGTGCAAATGAAGAAGTTATGGAAAAGGAAGAAGTAATAGAGGAGCCAAAAATTTCAACTTTTTTAACTGTCAAAACAGGCTGCAATCTGAGTAGTGGAAATTTAGGCAACTGGATAATCTTGAATGATGAAAATGGCAATATAATTGATTTTAAGCCCTATCAATTAGATGAAATATTAATTTTTGAAGCTTTGGAGAACGTACAGCCTAATAAATTAACTATGACTACATTATCCGTTAATGAATTTATGGGAAATATATGGCACCAGCTTAATTCCATTGCTGAAATTAATAAAGGGGAATCTTTAGACTTTAGTTGTCCCATTGAGGAAAATGTTTCCAACACTATATTAGGTACCTTTAATTTGACTGTTAACAATGTGCCGGATAATCCCGTTATAAAGGGCATCAATGCTTCTAATGGTCAAAGTAATACCTTCGCATATTCCCAATCTACAAGTCAAGGTTTAACTATATATGTAAGCGACTTAAATATTTACGAAAAGAAAACAGATTATATAATTTCTATTCAGGATGGTAATGAAGACGCAAAGTACTTTGTATTAACGGAATATAATATTGATGATGTCTTTACAATAAACTATGAAGATTTTAGCTCTTATGATAGCTATCTAAACATAGATTATCCTATCCACTCCAGTTTACGCCTTTTAATGGCTGGATTTAATACTGACCAAGATGAAGTTTACAATTTAAACGAAGCGTTTTCTCTGGGTGGCCTTCAAGGAAGACTTAGAGTAGGTCAATTAAGTAGGTTTGATTCACATAAAATTCTTTTTAGCATTTCTCCCAATTCTGAATATGAATATGAATTTCAGAAAAGTGGGGAATTACCAGATGAAATAATAATTCCAGAACAACCTGAAATATCGATTGAAAACCCATCAATTAATAATTTCAGCTTCAATACCAGTATTTCAAACTACATCAATAAAAAGTCGAGTTGGGTTTACAGTTCTGGAGATGGATCGACTACAACATGGGATATTCAATCATCAAAAGATTATTCTCCAATTATCGGCGATTTACCTGAAGAGTTGTTGATTGAATATCCAAATTTAAATATAGGAGAATTGCTTTATTCAAAAACGAAATTTAATATAAATAGCGAAGAAGCAATATTATTACTAAGTACAAATTGAAAAACTTAATGCAAATTCTTTTTAAAATTTTTGTAATCCTCTATTGCCTATTTATTCGAAATACAGGGTTTTGCCAGCAAATTACCTGTTCCCCAGCCGACAAAGAAGCCTTTGAATCAAAAATCATTGAAATCGACGGACTTTTTGAAGATGATTTCGGACAGACCATAGTTTCCGTTGGGAAAACCTTTAAAGGAATACCATATGTTGCCAAAACCCTGGAAATTGGAAAAACAGAGTCTTTGGTCGTCAATTTACACGGGTTGGATTGCACCACTTTCGTTGAAAATGTACTGGCATTTAGTCTGATGCTCAAAAACGAGGAAACCAGTTTTGATGACTTCACGAAAACCTTGGAAAGCATTAGATATAAGGATGGAACGCTGGACGGCTACGCCTCTCGCTTGCATTACTTTTCCGAATGGATCCGCAATAACGAGACCAAAGGATTACTTAGGGACATTACCGGAGAAATAGGAGGAAAAGAAATTACGAAGGATATCAATTTTATGAGTACGCACCGCGATTTATATCCCTTTTTGTCCGATGCATCCAACTATGATAAGATTAAAGCTTCTGAAAACTATCTAAACAGTCAGGTAATTTGTGTGCTCGCTCAGGAAGACATCGCTGAAAACGAACATTTGATACAATCTGGAGACATCATTGCGCTCACCACATCAATCAAAGGATTAGACGTTACCCACACAGGTATTGCAACCCGGGAGAAGGACGGACGAATTCATCTTTTACACGCTTCCACAGGTTCTATGGAGGTAGAAGTCTCAGAAAAACCGCTGGCGGAATACCTTAAAAAGATAAAAGGAAATACTGGAATTATGGTAGCGCGGCCGTTATAGCAAAACCCAATTTCCGACCGATTAGTCGGTTTTAAAAAAGGATATAGAGTAAAGACATTAACTAAAAACCGAATAACCTATTTAATTTATCGGTAAAATGAAATTCAGAATCATAATCCTATGAATTGGTTTACGAGTCCCGACCGTTCGGTCTAAAAATTATTGACCCGTAGCCAGTGCCATTACATATTTTTTGGGAGTTGTCCCATATTTTTTTCGGAAGGCAGCTATAAAATGACTGGATGTGCTGTAACCAATTTTCAATCCGATTTCACTAACATTATACTGTCCCGATTCCAATAGCCTTCTTGCATAGTCCATCTTATAATCGAACAAGAAACTATAAACCGAGTCCCCATAAATTTGCTTAAAACCTTCTTTTAAACGCTTTAAACTTAGCCCTACCTCTTTGGATAGTTCAGAAAGCGAAGGCGGTTCAGACATGTTGGCGATAATAATTTCTTTGGCCTGCCGGATGCGCTTTACGTTATCCTCATCTACCAAAAATGGACACTGCTCAATATCCGCATCGGTACTTTTATTAAAATAGAGGGATACCAACTCATACACCTTCCCCTTTATGTACAATTTTTTAATGGTGGGATGTAAATTGTAATTGATAATCTGACTTAAAACCACGGCAATGGCAGGAGATACCCCCTCTTGGGCGTAGTATTTTTTCTCTTGGTTCTCGGCGTTCAAAAATGGAATGTAGCTCGCCTCATCCGAAAATAAGGAATGAAATTTACGTATGGTCATCACAACGGAAACCATCCATGAACCCGGTGATAAATCTAGATTCAACGGTAGGTCCAATTGCGTATTGTAGAGCAGTAAGGAATTCTCCTCAGAAACTTCCAGCGCATAGTTTCCCTCATTAAAAATAAATTTACCTCCTCCCTTTAAGCAAAAATGGAATTGGATATACCTTCTATTGATCTCACGTTTTATATGTTTGATTTGATTCCCATCGTTCTGAATTTTTAGCACATAAAAACCATCATCGATTAGTATTTCCTCAAAAGAACCTGTAGCGACATTTTCTGCTTTCATTTCTTTACTATACTATTTTTATTTATTTAGAAAGAGTCTAAATAATAATTCTGTTAACCCTTGTTTTCATTATAAATTTACGGTATTTTGACCTAATTATATCGTTGTAGGTCTAAAAATGCCTTAATCGATGTTAATAGTTCCTCTAGCGTTACTTTTATCGCTGCCATGCCCATATTTTTGTCATCGCTTTATGAAGGATTATCATATTTCCAGACATAGTTCCTTTTATACCATTGGTCTCAACTACAAAAAGGCCGATGCTATAGTCCGCGGTAAATTCAGTTTGGACGAATCCACCATGAGCCAACTGTTGCTTAAAGCAAAAGAACAGGGTATTGACGGTCTATTGGCTACATCAACATGTAATAGAACGGAGCTACACGGTTTCGCCCAGCATCCTTTTCAATTGATAAAATTACTTTGCGATCATTCCAACGGTACTGTTGAGGAATTTCAAGAAGTGGCCTATGTGTACAAAAATAATGAGGCTATTGTTCATTTATTTCGAGTTGGAACAGGTTTGGACAGTCAAATACTTGGCGATTTTGAAATCATAAGTCAGTTAAAACAAAGTTTTAATCGTTCCAAAAAGCTAGGGATAGCCAATCCTTTTATAGAACGACTTTGTAATTCGGTCATACAAGCCAGCAAACGCATTAAAAATGAGACCGAAATTTCTTCAGGTGCCACTTCCGTAGCTTTTGCATCGGTACAGTATATTCTAAAGAATGTGCCGGATATCTCGGAAAAGAATATTTTGCTCTTTGGAACGGGGAAAATTGGGCGTAATACCTGTGAAAACCTCATAAAGCATACTAAGAATCCACATATAACCTTAATCAATCGTACCAAGGACAAGGCCGAAAAAATAGCTGGAAAATTTAATCTTACGGTAAAGGATTATGGGGATTTGCAGACCGAAATTCGCAAAGCGGATGTTCTGGTAGTGGCTACCGGCGCCCAAAAACCAACGATTTGCAAAGAGCTTATCTACACCAAAAATCCGTTGTTGATTTTAGATCTTTCCGTTCCCAAAAATGTTGATGACAATGTTTTGGAATTGGATAATGTTAACGTTATTCATCTAGACCATCTTTCTCAAATGACGGATGACACCCTGGAACGAAGAAAACAGTTTGTTCCACAGGCGGAAAGGATCATAGAAGAGGTCATGTCAGACTTTATCCAATGGTTGGAAACGCGAAAGTTTGCGCCGGTTATCAAGGCCTTAAAAAAGAAACTAAAGACCATGAAAGATGAGGAATTGGACTATCAATCCAAAAAAAGGGTAGATTTCGATTCCGAACATGCCGACATTATTTCCGACCGTATCATTCAAAAAATTACCAAGCAGTTTGCCAATCACTTAAAGGATGATACCGTGGATTCCGATTCAAGTTTGGAACTGATCCAAAAGGTTTTTCAACTAGAATTGGGCCAACAATGAGTAAAATTATCCGAATAGGTACCCGCGATAGTGAATTGGCACTATGGCAATCCACTACCGTTAAGGAGCAGCTGGAAGCCCTTGGGCATAAAGCAGAACTGGTTCCAATTAAATCCACCGGTGACCTTATCTTGGACAAGCCCCTTTATGAATTGGGAATTACTGGTATTTTCACAAAGACCTTGGACGTGGCCATGCTAAAAGGCGAGATAGATATTGCCGTGCATTCCATGAAAGACGTACCCACGGCACTACCAAAAGGAATAGTGCAGGCGGCCGTGTTAAAAAGGGGTAACTTCATGGATATCTTGGCTTTTAAGGGTAACGAGGAATTTTTGGGACAAAAAAATGGCGTCATCGCTACTGGAAGTCTCCGCAGAAAAGCCCAATGGTTAAACCGATACCCGACACATACGGTTACCGATTTACGGGGCAACGTGAACAGTAGGTATCAAAAACTAAAGGACAACGACTGGAACGGTGCTATTTTTGCAGCGGCCGGTCTGGAACGAATCGGCCTGGAACCCGAAAACACCCTGGGATTAACATGGATGCTCCCCGCCCCAGCTCAAGGTGCGGTTATGGTAGTTGCCATGGAGGCCGATATGGAAGTTCGGGAAATCTGCGCCGCTTTAAACCATACCGAAACGGAGACCTGTACCCGATTGGAACGTGAATTCCTCAGGGAATTGGAAGGCGGTTGCTCAGCTCCCATTGGGGCTCTGGCCTACATAGACAAGAACGAAGAAGTTACGCTGAAAGGAGTTTTGCTGACCGTGGATGGCACCAAAAAATTGGAAGCATCTTTAACCGCGCCAGTGGGCAAACATCATAGATTGGGTATAGATTGCGCTAAAAGTATCCTTAGTCGTGGAGGAAGACGTTTGATGCATCAATTGCATGATGAAACCCAAAGCACAACCATATTTTCCACAAAGCAACTTACCGAAGCGCAATTGAGAAGGTTCAAACCTGATATTAAAGTGGATTCCGAAGATTTCATAAAAATCAGTCCTAACAGGATTTCGCCACTTCTGCTTAAGAAAAAGATGAAGAACGTTGTTTTCACCAGCAAAAACGGAGTGGAAAGCCTTTTAACCAATATCAGTCCTGCAGAATTGCAGTTTGAGAATATCTATTGCGTAGGAAGAAAAACCCGTCGCCTTATTCAGAAAAAAATCGGGAAGGTTACCCATTTTGAAAACAATGCTACCGATTTGGCAAACCATCTAGTGGAATTCATTGAAGGAACCGAAGTCACTTATTTTCACGGAAATTTAAGTCTGGAAGAATTACCGAAAATACTGGAAGAAAATAAAATTAACGTCAATTCCATTGAAGCATACCAAACTAAATTGTCTTCATCAGTTATTGCAACTACTGTGGAAGGCGTTCTTTTCTATAGCCCCTCCGGTATAGAAAGTTACCTGACCCAAAACAAACCCGATAAAATTGCCTATTGTATTGGGGAAACAACGGCCTCAGAGGCCCGGAAAGCATTTTAAAGAAGTTAAGGTGGCAAAAATTCCCGATGTTGAAAGTGTTATTGATTTGGTGAACGAGGAATATAAAGCCGTTGGGCGTTATTGCTTTTGGCTTTTGGCTTTTGGCTTTTGGCTTTTGGCTTTTGGCTTTTGGATAATAAAAAAGTATGCGAGATTTTAGAAAACTCGATATCTGGAAAAACGGTATAATCATCGTTGCACAGATTTACAAAATATCAGAAAACCTACCTGCAGATGAAAGATTTGGTCTAAAAAGTCAAATTACTCGAGCAGCCGTTTCTATTCCGTCTAACATTGCCGAAGGCTGTAGCAGAAATAGCGAGATGGAATTCAAACGTTTTTTGGAAATTGCAATGGGTTCTCTATTTGAACTAGAAACACAATTGATAATTACTATTGAATTAGATTTTATGGAAAAAGAGCAACTTGAAGCGGTACTAAATCTGATTAGCAAAGAGGCAAAAATGATTAACAGCCTAATTAGCAAAATTAAAAATAGCTAAAAGCCAAAGGCAAAATGCTAGAGGCTATTAGCAAATATGATAGTATGATAAAGAACGATCTTTTTCTTAAAGCCCTAAAAGGCGAAACCGTTGAAAGGCCTCCAGTTTGGATGATGCGTCAAGCGGGCCGGTATTTGCCGGAATTTATGGAAATAAAGCACAAATACGACTTCTTTACACGTTGTCAGACCCCGGAATTGGCATCCGAGATTACAGTACAACCGATACGTAGATTTGGGATGGATGCCGCTATCCTGTTCAGTGATATTCTGGTAATTCCGCAGGCCATGAATATTGAAGTGGAGATGAAGCCCAATTTTGGTCCCTATTTACCCAATCCTATTCGCTCTAAACAGGATTTGGACAAGCGTTATCGTCCCGGATGTGAACGATGCTTTGGATTACGTAATGCAAGCGATAAAAGCTACGAAGGAAAAATTGAATGGTGAAGTTCCTTTAATCGGTTTTGCAGGTTCTCCATGGACCATTTTATGCTATTGCGTTCAGGGACAAGGTAGCAAGACCTTTGATAAAGCCAAGGAACTTTGTTTTACCCAACCTTTCGTAGCTCATGAATTACTTCAAAAAATTACCGATACAACTATTGCCTACTTAAAGGCAAAGGTAAATGCAGGGGTGGATGCCGTACAGGTATTTGATTCATGGGGCGGTATGCTTATCCCCTATGGATTATCAAGAATTTTCATGGCAGTATATCCAACAAATCATTGATGCGTTAAAGGATGAAGCCCCAGTTATAGTTTTTGGAAAAGGTTGTTGGTTCGCTCTGGGGGACATGGCCAAATCCGGTGCTTCCGCTTTAGGAGTAGATTGGACCTGTTCCGCAAGAAACGCACGTTACCTTTCCGGCGGAAAAATAACCCTGCAGGGCAACTTTGATCCGGCACGTTTATTATCACCTCCAGCACAAATAAAAAAGATGGTCGCACAAATGATAAACGAATTTGGTAAAGACCAGTATGTTGTTAACCTTGGCCATGGGATTCTACCCAATGTTCCCGTAGAAAATGCCAAGGCTTTTATTGATGCCGTAAAGGAGTGGAAACCACTTTGAATATAATAGACCAGCGAGGTACTAGAAACCCAATAGGGTTCTTGGAATAAAATTGTTACGCAAATCATTCTGTTTAAAAAAGATGAATATATTGCAGTTTTAAAAGTTAGTCCAATCAACTAATCTTTAGAAAAATTCTCCACGGTAAATGCCAAGGGTAAAAGAGTGTAAATGAGGATACATACTAATGAGTCTTATCAGAACTTTACAGGGAAAGTATTTGCGATTTAAACTTGGACTTTCTCCACAGCAGAATCTTTTTTATGGATTTTTAAGTTACGTTCTAATAGGTACGGTTCTGCTATCCTTACCATGGCTTCAAAAAACCGCAACTCCTTTGTTGGATAACCTATTTATTGCTACTTCTGCAGTGTCTACCACTGGTCTAGTGACCGTATCCGTATTTGATTCTTACAATTTCTTTGGACAGTTGGTGGTTGTCATTTTATTTCAACTAGGTGGGATAGGGTATTTGACCTTCACCACTTTTATGATATTATCAACCACAAAGAAAATCACTCGTTGGCATCAGAATTTGCTCAAAACGGAATTTACACTACCTACTACAATAAAAATAAGAGACTTTCTTAAATCGGTCGTAATTTTTACGCTAATTATGGAAATTTTGGGTACTGTGTTGTTCTTTATTGCTTTTCGTCAAGAAGGCATGCATTTTTGGGAGTCAATTTGGCACTCAATTTTTCACAGTATCAGCGCCTTCTGTACTGCGGGATTTAGCCTCTTTAACTCGGGATTTAGCGCTTACACCGACAATTTACTTATAAACACGACAATTTCAATTTTGGCAATTGCGGGATCCCTAGGTTTTATAGTTGTCACTGACTTTGCACTATTTCTTCGAAAGAAAAGTCACTCCCTTAGCTTTACAACTAAAATCATTTTTTACGGCTTTTTAATCCTGTTGTCATTTGGATTCGTATTCTTTTATTTTTATGAGCCCACAATAAAGGGTCTTGAAGGTAGTGAAAGGTTTTTAGCTGCATTTTTTCAAAGTATGACGGCGATGACCACGGTTGGTTTTAATACGGTAGATTTTGGTGCCTTTGCCTTACCTATGATACTTGTGACCATCTTCCTAATGTACGTTGGCGCCTCCCCTTCCGGTACGGCCGGGGGAATAAAAATTACAACTTTGACTGCGGTTGTTGCGGTTATTAAAAGCAGGTTGAGAAATAGTAAGCAAATAACCTTTCTTGGTAGGGTAATCCCTTATGAAAGACTATACGTTGCTACCTCTTCTTTCATTTTTTATACTTCACTTATCGCTTTGGGAACCTTTATACTAACATTTTCCGAAGATTTTAAATTTGAGAGGATTCTATTTGAAGTAGCTTCAGCCCTTGGCACCGTTGGCTTAAGTACGGGTATCACCGGTGATTTGTCCGCAATTGGAAAAGGTGTCCTAATTGTGACCATGTTTATAGGTAGATTGGGCGTGCTTACATTTGGCTTGGCTATATGGGCAAGACACCAGGACCCAGAACAAAAAATTCCACTTGGGGACATTGCAGTTTAGAATGATATGGTTTTTGAATCGAATAACTATACAATTGATTCCATCCACGAAAAGTATGCGTGGCGCGTATGCGATTTTGTGACCATTAATTCGGATCGATTAAAAAGGTTTTTCCCGGTCACGGTACAGCAAAATTCCACCCCCACTCTATCGCAATACTTTGTTGAAAATAAAGTACGTGAATTTGATAAAAAAGAAGAATTTCTCTTCATTTTAAAAGAACCGCAAAGCAGAACGGTTATTGGCCTGATTTATATCAAAGAATTGAATTGGGAAAAAAAACAGGCAGAACTGGCCTATTGCATCGGTTATCAATATGAAGGAAAAGGATATATGACGGAAGGTGTTAAGGCGCTGTCTAACTATGCTTTTGAAGAATTAGGGTTAAGAACGCTACAGATTATCGTTCATAAATCCAATCCTGGAAGCATTCGGGTAGCCGATAAATGTGGGTATATTTGGAAAAGGACTTTACCTGGTGCATTTACGCCTCCAAACGAGAGTCCGTTGGATATGGAACTTTACGAATTAAATAAATAAAATCCTTCTCACCCCTCTCCTTTGGAGAGGGGCCGGGGGTGAGGACAATGAAAGACAAATTCTACGCATACATTCAACAATTACAAGAAAGAATAACTTCCAAATTGGAGGAAGTTGACGGCAAAGCTACTTTTAAGGAGGACCTCTGGGAACGCCCGGAAGGTGGTGGAGGCAGAACTAGGGTTATTGAAAATGGCAATGTCTTTGAAAAAGGCGGCGTAAACATTTCTGGAGTACATGGGGAACTGCCCCAAAGCATGCAAGCCTACTTTGGAGTCGAGGAAGCCGATTTCTTTGCCTGTGGCTTAAGTCTTGTACTTCACCCCAAAAATCCTATGGTGCCGACCGTGCATGCCAATTGGCGTTATTTTGAAATGTACGATAAACAGGGGGGAATTGTAGATCAGTGGTTCGGCGGAGGTCAGGATTTAACCCCCTATTACTTATTTGACGAAGATGCCAAGCATTTTCATGAGATTTGTAAAGCAGCGTGTGATAAACATCATCCCGAATTCTACGAACAGTATAAGAAAAGGTGCGACGCTTACTTTTGGAATGCTCATCGCCATGAGGCCAGGGGAATTGGCGGACTCTTCTTTGATTACTGTAAGGCCACGGATACCATGACCATGCAGGACTGGTATAACTTTGTAACCGAAGTTGGAAACAGCTTCCTGGACAGTTATATACCGATTGTTACAAAACGAAAATCCCTTGATTATACGAATAAACAAAGGGATTGGCAAGAGATTCGCCGCGGACGATATGTAGAGTTTAATTTGGTTCACGATAAAGGAACTTTATTCGGATTAAGGACCAATGGACGCATTGAAAGTATCTTGATGAGTCTTCCACCCCATGTGCAATGGCGGTATGACCACCAGCCCGAACAAGAGAGTGAAGAAGAGCGATTATTAAATGTCTTGAAAAATCCAAAGGAGTGGATTTAGGTAAGAAGTAAGAAAAATTATAATAGAGCCAACAGGAATACAATATGAAACAACAACTATTTCAAATCGATGCGTTTACGGATACTGTCTTTAGTGGGAATCCGGCAGCGGTCTGTATTCTAGAATCTTGGATTTCCGATTCCCTTATGCAAAACATAGCCGCAGAGAACAATCTTGCCGAAACGGCATTTGCTGTTAGGAAATCCGACCATTATGAATTGCGATGGTTCACCCCGGAATTGGAGGTAGACCTTTGTGGCCATGCTACCCTTGCAACGGCTTTTGTCATCGTTAACTACTGCCATCACAATGAAAATACTATTCGGTTTATTTCTCCAACAAGCGGGGAATTACTGGTTGCCAAAAACGAGGATAACAGTATGACCATGGATTTTCCTACGGATGATTTGAACGCGGTTCCTGCCGATCAAAAAATAAATAAGGCCATTGGAAAAGTTCCCTTGGAAACATTTAGGGGCAAGACGGATTTCCTGCTTATTTATGAATCACAAGAGGAGATTGAAGCTATAAATCCTAATTTCCATTTGTTGGACCAATTGGATTGTCGCGGTGTCATTGTTTCTTCGCGAGGAAAAACGGTCGATTTTGTTTCGCGCTTTTTTGCGCCCCAATGCGGGATTCCTGAAGATCCGGTCACCGGTTCCGCACATACCACGTTAACGCCCTATTGGTCATCCAAACTTGGGAAAACCAAAATGACCGCAAAACAGCTCTCACAAAGGGGCGGAGACCTGACTTGCGAATTTCTGGGAGAACGTGTCAAAATATCCGGAAAAGCGGTTTGTTATTTGATTGGGGAAATAGACATTAAAATTTTTAACTAAACTCCTACTCCTCAACATCCTTTAAATTATCATCCGAATTACGGTCTATGAGCTTGTTATAAGGGTCTATTCCCGCTTTCAACGGCTTTTTATCGGTAATTATGGTGAAAGTGTTGTCTCCCGGCGACAACCACTTTAAATCGAATGAAAGTGGATTTTTTATGGTAACGCCGTCTTCGTTGGTCACATCTTCCCCAAAAAGTCCCACATCCACCAAATTCTCCTTTTCGTCCACTGATTTTTCCTTTCCGGTATCGTCATAATAAATCTTTTTAGAATTCACGGTAAACGTAGTTTCCCACTTGCCGTTATCCAATTGTTTGGTCTTGGCATCCATCACCCTATTCTCATAAAGTACGATTTCCTTAAATCCGTCATCGACCTTATATTTTAATGAATCCGGTGTAACCGCATAAATGGCCTTGTACAAATCTTCAGAGGTAGCATAATAGCCTTTTTCAAAATACTTAAACTCGTTCAAAAAATTGCGAAGTGCTGTATTTACAACGTCTTCTCCCATAACATCCTGTAAATCATACATGATCATGGAGCCTTTTTCATACCAAATATACTGACCGGTTTCTACATCAATTAACGAGCGTTCCGGCTTAAAACTAAATTGCCTACTAGACAAATACTCATCCAAGGAGTTCTTTAAAAAGGATTTTATCCCGTTTTCCCCATATTCTTCTTTCATGGTCATGAGCGATACATATTCCGCCAAGGTTTCCGAAATAATATTGGCTCCAGAGGTCTTACTTGGTGTCACGATATGTCCCCACCATTGGTGTGCCACCTCATGCGAGGTAACCCGGAACGCGTAGTTATAATCCTCCGCCTTTGAGAAATCCGCCACAAAACCAAAATCCTCGGAATAGGGTATTGTAGTCGCAAAAGATTGCGCAAAATTGGAATAGGCGGGAAATTCGATTATTCGAATTACGGAATAAGGATATTCAAAATAATTTTTGGAATTATAGTCCAACGAGACTTTGACCCCCTTTATGAAATATTCCAAGTTTTTATCGTGTTTGGGCGAGTGATAGACTTCAATAGCCACCTTCTTACCACTAGGGGCGGTCCAGCTATCCGTTTCTACTTCATAATCGGCACTTACAAAACTGAAGAAATAGTCCGTCTTATCCTCTAACTTATACCTGTAATACGAACGGTCTCCTTCTTCCCATTTTTTCATCAATGTTCCTGGAGCAATGGCTATCTGGTCGTTTGATGTACTTACGGTCGCTTCAAAGGTCATGTAATTGCTATCCTCATTGAACAAATTCTTTTTCAAGCGCTATGCTATCCGTTCTTGGTGGATATAGAAAATCCAGTTCCTCCAAACCATACTTTTTGCGTACGCCATTGTCACTCAGGGCACGATCATAATGAAATGTGGGGAAAATGGCATCCCTAAAAAACGTTCCATTACCGAGAATAGAAGTTTCCGTATCATTGGAAAAACCGTGGGTACGTACTTTCGTCTGGATTACCAAATCCGCAGTATCCCTTGGCTGCAACGGTTGCGGTAGTTTGTAGATGAACAACCGATATACGCTATCGTTCAAAAATGGTTGTATCTCGGTACCATTATAGACTACCTTACTGATTTTGGTATCGGCAATTGGAAATTTAATCTCCATTAAAACCGTATCAATGGGACTTTCGGTTGGGTTAATAACTTTAAATATACCTTCCGCGTCCACTTTACGTGCTTTTGGATAAATATCGATATTGGCTTTTAAATCGATAACCTGAATATGCGGTTTATCAATATACTTCCCATAAGCTTTCTCCGCATCCGCAGCTACTTTTTCACTGTAATCCCCATCTTCCAATTGATTCAACACTTTAATATTGTAGTAGCTGTAGGCCCCAACTGAGATAAAGGCCAAAACAAAGAACAGCGTATAGGCAACCGTTCTCCCCTTAAATCTGGCTCTCGCCAGTTTTAAACGTTCCTTAGTGGAAGAAAAGAACCCACGGTTCCAGAATATTTTACCTATCGCCGCCAGAATGCAAGTAAGCAGAATCCAATAAAGGTTCAACCAAAATTCCCCAAAGAGGTAATGCCCAAAACCATTAAGATCACTCAGAAAGCTTCCGGTCGTCTCGCCAAAAACCAATAATGGATTGCTGGTTTTAAACGCAAGATTCAAAAGAAGCGGTAAACCAATGTAAATGACAATCACTATAAAATGGCCCAAAAACTTATTGTTGACCAGTACATGAATGAAAAATGCAAGCAATAGCGTCATTAAATAAGCAGGGAATATTTTTGCGAAGTTGTAGGTAAAGTACATACCCAGTTCATAGTTGAAATATCCATTAACCGTTTGGTATATAATACCGACTAGTATACCCAGCAAGGTCAATAAAATCGCCACTCCAGTGAGGGCGATTATCTTTGAAAGATAAAGTGTATTGTTACTTATCGGAAGCGCATCATAAAACTCAAAAGTCTTGTTTTTCCTTGTTCTATGGACTGCCTCCCCAGCATAGATTATCAAAATAATCACGGAAAAAAGCGAAATGCCTCCGGCAATTTGGACGACCATATATCGGGTCAAAGGCAAAGAAGGTGTTCCATAAATTTGATTGGATTGATAGGCCACAAATCCAGCAATAAGTATTCCGATAACTATCAATACCAAGAATACCGATTCCTTAACTATGGATAAAAACTCAATTTTACTAAGCGACCAAAGATTTTCGCGCTGTGATTTTGACGTAAACGTTTGCTCAACCGAAGTAATGCCGCTTGAAACATACGCCTCAGAATTTTCCTTTACACTCTTTGTCTTTTTGGAAGCCAAAAATTCCTTATACGAGAACTTGAACAACGTAACCAAAAATATGACCGTTGCTATACTCAGCCACAGTAGCCTATTTAGCATAAATTTCCCCGAGAGCGATAGCTGTGTCGTGTTCAGTTCGTTAACGGACCAGTATTTAGTCAAGTAACTATGGGCGGTTTCCCCAAAAGGGTCAATATACACACTTAGCCACTCCGTATCCAAGTTGGACAATAATTGTCCGGAAACAATGGTCGCGATCAAAATGACTATACCTCCCAAGTATAAAATGGGCATTCGTTTAAAGAAAGTCATTAAGCTAAAGAACAGACTTCCTATGAAAAACGCATTGAACGTCAATAAATAGATAAAAGGCAGAAAATAGGACCAAAAATTAAAATCGGTATAGGTACCATAGTCAGGTCTATCCAATAAAGCCCCCAATCCATAGCCCATCATAGCACCGAACACGGCAGCCAAATTCATGATGGTCACAATGGTAAAACTACCCCAAAATCGTCCTAAAATGTACTGCTTCTCCGAAACAGGAAACGTAAAATACGTTTGTGCCGTTTTATGCTCCTCGTCCCTGAATACGGGCACTCCCATAATTGCCGCATAGAAAAATAGGGCCAAAGTGCTCATACCGCCCAATATGCCTACAATAGCATTTGGACTATTGGTAAACTGTGCCGTTATGGACTTATCGAACACCGCCAACAAAAGCGGTAATAGAAACATTAAAAAAATGTAGATATAGGTCGCCGGTCTTCGCAACCGGTATTTTAACTCAAACAGGAAGATTTCTCGCATGATTAAACAGTTTGAGGTTGGTTGATGCTGTAGAAATAAAAATCTTCCAAATTATTGTTTACGGGTTCAAATCCGTCACCTGGATGGGTATCGCTATACACATTTACGTTCAAATTACCACTTCTTAGATAGGTTGAGAGTACTGTATATTCCGATTGGTATAAATCTACTTCCTCTTTGCTTATTTTTTTTCTGAAGACCTTGTTATCCAATGTTTTGGATAAGGTCTGTGGATGTCCTTGTACAACTACCCTACCCTCATTAAAAACCGCCATATTGGTACAGAGGTTTACCACATCGTCCACAATATGGGTAGATAAAATTACCACGGCATCCTCACCAAGCTCGCTCAGCAAATTATGGAAACGGTTACGTTCCAAAGGGTCAAGTCCGGCAGTAGGTTCATCTACAATAATCAATTTAGGATTGCCGATCAATGCTTGCGCTATTCCAAAACGCTGTCTCATTCCTCCGGAATAATCTCCGAGGTTACGTTTACGAAATTTGTAGAGATTTACTTTGTTCAATAAATCCGAAACATAGGATTTACGCTCATTCTTATTTTGAATGCCTTTAATCTTTGCAATATGGTTCAACATCATCTCCGCCGAAACTTTAGGATACACCCCAAAATCCTGTGGCAGATAGCCCAATACCTTGCGCAGCTCATCCGGAGCTTCAAAAACATCGATTCCATCAAAAGTAATGGTGCCACTGTCCGCCAGTTGCAGGGTGGCAATGGTACGCATCAACGTAGATTTACCCGCACCGTTTGGTCCTAAAAGCCCAAACATCCCTTTGCCTATTTCTAGATTTACATTGTTTAGCGCCTGTGTCCCGTTAGGATAGGTCTTGTTTAAATTGGTTATTGAAAGCATATGTTGACTATTGGTTGATTAATCAGTTTAGGGAATAAGTAGGTAAGATATTGAATTTGTTACGATCGCAAATTTTTTGTTCGTACTTCTTTTTACAAGAAAAATGGTATATCCTTATAGAATGACAGGCTTGTCTTATATTTGTGTAGGCTTAATTTTTTGAGAATTAGCGCACATCATCCAAGAAAATTATATATGTATCCACTTATTAGAAATAGAAGGTTAAGAAGCTCGGAAGCCATTCGGCATCTGGTACGGGAAACGATTCTAACCCCCAGTGATTTTTTAGTCCCGCTTTTTGTAGTAGAAGGAAAAGGAATTAAAGAGGAAATAGCCTCTATGCCCAACTACTATAGGCTTAGCTTGGATAATTTGGAAAAGGAAGTGAAGGAATTATGGAATATGGGACTGTGCGCAGTACTACTCTTTGTAAAAGTACCGGAAAACCTAAAGGATAATGCGGGCTCTGAAGCCCTTAATGATAATGGACTGATGCAATTGGCCATTAAGGCCGTAAAAAATGCTTGCCCCGATATGTTGGTCATGACCGATGTTGCCTTGGACCCCTACTCTTCTTACGGTCATGACGGTATTGTAGCGGACGGACAGATACTTAATGACGAAACCTGGAGGTTTTGGCAGAAATGAGCGTTTCCCATGCCAAAGCGGGAGCGGATTTTGTAGCTCCGAGCGATATGATGGACGGTAGAATTCTAAGTATCCGTGAGGCGTTGGAAGACGAAGGTTTTATAAATACGGGAATCATGAGCTATAGCGCCAAGTATGCCAGCGCTTTTTATGGTCCTTTCCGTGATGCGCTGGATTCCGCACCTGTAGACCAGAAAAACGTGCCCAAGGACAAAAAAACCTATCAAATGGACTCCGCAAACAGGTTTGAGGCCATTCGCGAGACACAACAGGATATAGATGAAGGTGCGGATATTGTAATGGTAAAACCAGGACTTTGCTATTTGGATATTGTACGGGAACTAAAAAATGAGTTTGATGTGCCGGTGGCGGTCTATCAGGTTTCAGGGGAATATGCCATGGTAAAGGCTGCCGCGGAAAAAGGATGGCTGGACCATG
>CAWKFV010000004.1:0-63675 GCA_963848865.1 uncultured Flavobacteriaceae bacterium
ATTAGACCAAATGGGTTCAAATGTCTCAGGATTCATAACCCTGAGGTCGGGGGTTCAAGTCCCCCTCTCGCTACAATAACAAAAGCCCTTTCAGAACGAAAGGGCTTTTTCCTTTCAAAATTTTCCAAGGTATTTTATTTAGCTACATATTAACAACATCAGAATATAGACGGGTATTTTATTCACATCCAAAGTCGTATTTTTGCAACTTTGCTATGAATACATGATTAATTACGAAGAAAATATAGAGGTTAAAGGCGCACGCGTTCATAACCTTAAAAACATTGATGTTACAATTCCACGGGAAAAATTGGTAGTAATTACCGGTCTTTCTGGAAGCGGTAAGTCATCTTTGGCTTTTGACACCATTTATGCTGAAGGTCAACGCCGTTATATAGAAACATTCTCCGCTTATGCAAGGCAGTTTCTTGGTGGTTTGGAGCGACCTGATGTGGATAAAATTGATGGTCTTTCCCCTGTAATAGCCATTGAACAAAAAACGACTTCAAAATCCCCACGTTCCACTGTTGGAACGATCACTGAAGTTTACGATTTTTTACGACTGCTTTTCGCCAGGGCCGCCGATGCTCACAGCTACAATACGGGCGAGAAAATGGTAAGTTATAGTGATGATCAGATAAAAAGTTTGATTATCGATTCTTATCGCGATAAAAAAATAAATGTACTCGCACCCATTATTAAATCACGAAAAGGGCATTACAGAGAACTTTTTGAGCAAATAGGAAAGCAGGGGTTTGTTAAAGTGCGTGTAGATGGTGAAATACGTGACATCGTAATGGGAATGAAAGTAGATCGCTACAAGGTTCACGATATTGAAATCGTCATTGATAGGCTTAAAGTAGTGGAAAGTGATGATTTTCATAAAAGGCTCACGGAAACTATTAATACAGCAATGTATAGCGGCAACAATGTATTGATGGTCTTGGAGGAAGGTTCAGCCGTTCCGCGTTATTTCAGTAGGGACTTAATGTGTCCTACAACCGGTATTTCCTATCCTACTCCGGAGCCCAATACGTTTTCCTTTAATTCACCCAAAGGAATGTGCCCCAATTGTAGTGGCCTAGGACATGTTTATGAGGTAAACGAAAAGAAAATTTTTCCCAATAAAAAATTATCCATAAAAAGTGGGGGTATTGCTCCCCTTGGGGAGTATAAAAAATCTTGGGCTTTTAAACAGATTGAAACTATTGGTCAGCGATATGATTTTGAACTTACCGATGCCATCGCCGATATTCCAAAAGAGGCAATCGAAGTTTTGTTGAACGGAGGCCAAGAGAGTTTTGAAGTGGATTCCAAATCATTGGGAGTTAAACGTACCTATAAGATTGATTATGAAGGTATCGCGAACTTTATAAAGAGCCAATTTGAAACTGCGGAATCCACCTCTATCAAGCGTTGGGCCAAGGAGTACATGGATAAAATTAGCTGCCCCACTTGTGAAGGATCCCGTTTACGTATTGAATCGCTTTATTTTAAGATTGACGATACCAACATAGCACAACTGTCCTCCATGGATATTTCAGAGTTAGCTGATTTCTTTAAAGGTTTGGAAAAGAAATTGGAAGGGAATCAACTCAAAATTGCAGAGGAAATAATTAAGGAAATACGTACCAGAATTCGGTTTCTATTGGATGTGGGCTTGGATTACCTTTCTTTGAACAGGAGCTCCAAATCCTTGTCCGGTGGTGAGGCGCAGCGCATACGATTGGCAACTCAGATAGGATCTCAATTAGTAGGCGTGCTCTACATTCTGGATGAACCCAGTATAGGATTGCACCAACGCGATAACAACCGACTCATTAAGTCTTTGGAATCGTTGAGGGACATTGGGAACTCCGTAATCGTCGTGGAGCACGACCGCGATATGATAGAACGCGCGGACCATGTTATCGACATTGGGCCCAAGGCAGGACGTCATGGTGGTGAAATAATTTCACAGGGAACACCCGCCGAACTCAAGAACCATAACACCATTACCGCTGAATATATTACTGGCGTTAGGGAAATTAAAGTCCCTGAGAAAAGACGAGTAGGTAACGGTAAGAAAATTACGCTTTCAGGTTGTACAGGGAACAATCTTAAAAATATTACGGTTGAATTTCCTTTGGGTAAAATGATCGGTGTGACCGGAGTTTCGGGCAGCGGTAAATCTACCCTAATCAACGAGACACTTTATCCCATCATGAACGCGCATTATTTTAATGGCGTTAAAAAACCGATGCCCTATAAAAGGATTACCGGACTTGAGCATATTGATAAAGTAATAGATATTAACCAATCTCCTATTGGAAGAACACCCCGTTCAAACCCGGCTACCTATACGGGTGTTTTTAGCGAAATACGTTCGCTGTTCACAAAAACTCCTGAAGCAGCAATACGAGGTTACAAACCGGGACGTTTTAGTTTTAATGTTAAGGGCGGTCGTTGCGAAACCTGCCAAGGCGGAGGTCTTAGAGTCATAGAAATGAACTTTCTTCCGGATGTTTATGTAGAATGCGAAACATGCAACGGAAAACGTTTTAACAGGGAAACACTAGAAATACGCTATAAAGGCAAGTCAATTTCGGACGTGTTGGAAATGACGATTAACGATGCCGTTGATTTTTTTGAACTTATTCCCAAAATACATCGTAAGTTAAAAACAATACAGGATGTTGGTCTAGGCTATATTTCTCTAGGGCAACAATCTACAACGCTTTCCGGCGGAGAGGCACAACGGATAAAATTGGCCACAGAACTGTCAAAAAGGGATACTGGAAATACCTTTTATATTTTGGACGAACCAACAACCGGACTACATTTTGAGGATATTAGAGTACTAATGGAAGTATTGAATACATTAGCAGATAAGGGAAATACGGTTTTGGTCATTGAGCACAATTTGGATGTAATTAAAATGGTGGATTATATCATAGACATAGGTTACGAAGGTGGTCGCTGCGGCGGTAAATTAGTAGCGAAAGGAACCCCCGAAGAAATCTGTAAGGACAAAAAGAGTTATACGGCAGAGTTTTTGAGGAAAGAACTGAAACTATCCGAAGAACGAACCGTATTAACCAAGAACTAAACTTACGACATTAAATAAAAGTATGAGAGCAGAAAAACATCCCAAAGGATGGAACGAAATTAAAACCAATGATTCTTGGGCCATTTTTAAGATAATGGGAGAATTTGTAAATGGTTTTGAAAAAATGAGCAAAATTGGACCCTGTGTTTCCATTTTTGGGTCGGCAAGAACAAAAGAAGATGATAAATATTATCAACTAGCGGTAAGTATCTCCAAAAGTATTTCAGAGGCAGGATATGGCGTAATTACTGGAGGTGGCCCGGGAATTATGGAGGCAGGTAACAGAGGTGCTAATCTTGCCGGTGGAACTTCCGTTGGGTTGAATATAGACCTTCCTTTTGAACAACATGACAACCCATATATTGATGCGGACAAGAGTTTGGATTTTGATTATTTCTTTGTTAGAAAGGTTATGTTCGTAAAATACTCTCAGGGTTTTGTGGTAATGCCCGGTGGATTTGGAACGCTGGACGAACTTTTTGAGGCGCTTACTTTAATTCAAACTCATAAAATAGGAAAGTTCCCCATTATTTTAGTCGGAAGTGATTTTTGGACAGGTTTGTTTGATTGGATAAAAGACACCATGCTGAAAGCGGGAAATATAAGTCCAGAAGATTTGAACTTGATTAAAATCGTGAATACGGAAGATGAAGTGGTTGAGATTATCGATGCGTTCTACAAAGGTCACACAATGAGTCCTAATTTTTGATTTTTAGCTTGGACAAATCCCCTCATATCAATTTCCTCCTCGCATCGCTACTCATATTGATAGTGGTAACGAGCTGCTTTTCCCAAAATGAAACAAAACTTGAGGTAACCCTCAACGATTTCGCCAAGGAGTTAAATATCAAACAAGAATTTACATATTACAATAATTCCAACTATTCCCTTGGGCAACTATATTTTAATGATTGGGCCCATGCCTATTCCAATAAAAATACAGGTCTAGCAAAACGATTCGCACAGGAATTCAAGAAAAGCTTACATCTGGCAAAAAAAAGTGAAAGAGGGTACACTACCATAGTTAGTGCAGTGGATGACAACTACCAAGGCCTGGAATGGGAACGTACAAAAGAAGATGATATTCTCCAGATCAAACTCAACAAACCATTACTTCCAAAAGAATCCACCAAACTCATAATCACCTACAAAGTTAAGCTACCACCTAATAAATATACGCCTTACGGGTACGACAATAACGGGAACTATTATTTAAAGGATTGGTACCTTACCCCGGCCGTTTACGATGGTAAATGGCATCTTTATTCCAATAAAAACTTGGAGGATTTATATACGAATATCACTAACACTAAAATAGACTTTAAATATCCGACCAACCTAAACCTTTATACTAATCTTGATGTGGAAAACAGTACTAATTTTTCACTTGGACAGTATGCAAGAATAGTAGGTAAAAATCGAAAGAGCGCGGAGATTATTCTTAGGACAGATAAGGATTTCACCAAACATGTTACACCCTACATGACCATCACCACGGATATTTCAGCACCAAGATATAGTCCAATTGGACAAGGAATTAGCATTTCCAAAATCGCCGATTTTATCCATGCAAATCTTGGCAAATTTCCACATGAAAACCTTTTAGTAAGCGAAATCGACTACAACAAGAATCCGCTTTACGGGCTAAATCAGTTACCCTCCTTTATCCGCCCTTATGATCAGCAGTTTCAATTTGAAATGAAGTTCTTGAAGACGGCATTGAACAGTATTCTGCAGGAAACGATTTTTCTAGATCCAAGAAAGGAACAGTGGTTGAACCACGCTATTGCAAATTATTTAATGATTGCCTATGTAGAACAACATTATCCTGACGAAAAGTTACTGGGCAAATTGGCCCGTATCTGGGGTATTCGCAGCTTTAATTTGGCCAAAATGGGTTTTAATGAACAATACCCTTTTCTATATAATTTAACGGCGAGGAAAAATTTAGACCAAGCGCTTACCACACCAAATGATTCGCTTATAAAGTTCAATCAAAAAATAGCCAACAGATATAAGGCAGGTCTGGGACTGGCATACTTAGCGGATTACATGGGCAAGGAAAAGGTAGATGAAAGTATAAAGACTTTTTTTAAGTATTATCAGCTAAATAAGGTAGGGATTTTGGATTTTGAGTCCATATTAAAGCGGTCTACCGATAAGGACATCAACTGGTTTTTTAGGGATTATGTCTCCACTGATCGTAAAATAGATTTTAAAATAAAGAAAGCAAGAAAGGTTGGGGATTCGTTAGACGTCACCCTAAGAAATAAAGAAGGTACCAATGTACCTATTTCGGTGTTCGGTCTTAAAAATGACTCCGTTATATCCAAATATTGGTTTAAGGATATCGAAATTTCCGAAACGTTTACCATACCCAACAATGACGAGGATAAACTTGTGTTGAACTATGACCAAAAAATACCAGAGTTTAATCAACGTGACAATTGGAAGTCCCTTGGCGGATTTTTATCCAGTAATAAAAAGCTAAAATTCACTTTCTTCAAGGATTCCGAAAACCCATATTATAATCAGGTGTTCTATGTGCCGGTTTTGAATTTTAACATATACGATGGTTGGACCCCTGGTATGCGTTTGTACAACAAAACATTGTTGGAGCGCCCGTTTGTTTATGACTTTGCCCCATCCTATTCCTTTAGGGAAAAGGCCTTTGTTGGATATGGCAGATTTAATTATAGAAAGTATTTGAGCAAGAGTGGATTGTATGTGGCCAATTATTCACTTGGTGCATCAACTTCCCATTTTAACATTAATTCCAGATATACTTCCATTACACCTTCGCTAAGTTTTGGTTGGCGGCCAGAAGATTTAATATCCAATAAAAGACAAGCGCTCTCTTTTAGGTTTGTAAATATTTTCAGAAAGTTTGATGAGAGTGTACAGGATTTGGCCAATGACCAGGAAAATCCAGATTATAGCGTTTTCAACATTAGGTATGTCAATAGGGATAATGGAATTTTGAACTATAAATCTTGGTTTGCCGATTTTCAATTGGCCGGTAATTTTTCAAAACTTTCCTTTGAATATGAGTATAGAAAGCTTTTTGAAAACAACCGTCAACTAAACCTTCGATTTTTTGCGGGTAAATTCCTGAGCAACAAAACCGATTCCGATTTCTTCAGTTTTGCCTTGGACCGCCCAACCGACTATCTTTTTGACTATGGATACTTGGGGAGATCGGAAGATTCTGGAATTTATAGCCAACAAATAATAATTGCAGAGGGCGGCTTCAAATCCTTTCTGGATGAACGCTACCGATTTTCAAACAATTGGCTAACGACCGTTAACGCAAGTTTTAACTTATGGCGCTGGATCGAGCTTTATGGTGATGCGGGATTGGTAAAGAACAACGGGTTCAAAGAAAAATTTGTCTACGATTCTGGGGTGCGACTCAATTTAGTAACTGATTACTTTGAATTGTATTTGCCGTTATACTCCAATAACGGTTGGGAAGTGGCACAACCGGATTATAGTGAAAAGATTAGGTTCATCATCACTGTGGATATTAAGACGCTGACGGGGCTCTTTACCAGAAAATGGTTTTAATTTTAAAATCGATAATTGAGCTGTCTCAATTTGGTTAATTGTTGTCGATTTCGTAATATTTTAAGATTATATCGATAATATCACAATAGATAATCACATTTCTACATTGCTAAAATCCTTTGGATTTGGTATTTTTGTGGAAATATATAAATTGATATGGACGTCTCTTCCAAGACTAGTAATGATATTTCCTTTGAAGATTTTAAAGCACAGATTATAGGTGACTATGAAATTGCATTTTTGAGCAGGACTTGTTCATTATTAGGCCGAAAAGAGGTACTCACCGGTAAAGCAAAGTTTGGGATATTTGGAGATGGCAAGGAACTCCCCCAGCTGGCAATGGCCAAATCCTTTAGAAACGGGGATTTTAGAAGTGGCTATTATCGCGATCAGACATTTATGATGGCCATTGGCTTATTAAAGCCAAAAGATTTTTTCCACGGTTTATATGCCACTACGGATATTGAGAAAGAACCCATGAGTGCCGGTAGACAAATGGGAGGACATTTTTTAACTTATAGCTTAAATCCGGATGGTAGTTGGAAAGATTTGACCAAACAAAAAAATAGTAGTGCGGATATTTCCTGTACCGCAGGCCAGATGCCTCGACTTTTAGGATTGGCACAGGCATCCAAAATTTACCGGAATCTTGATGGTTTGGATAGTACTAAATTTTCTAATAAAGGAAATGAAGTAGCATGGGGAACCATTGGAAACGCTAGTACCAGCGAAGGCATGTTTTTAGAGACTATTAATGCAGCTGGGGTGTTACAAGTGCCAATGGTAATAAGTATTTGGGATGATGAATACGGTATCTCCGTTCCGGCAAAATACCACACTACAAAAGAAGATATTTCTAAAATACTATCAGGATTTCAGCGAGATGAGGACCATAAGGGTTTGGAAATCTTAAAAGTCAAGGGTTGGGACTATACTGCGCTAATGCATGCGTACGACAACGCCTCGGACATTGCCAGACAAGAACATGTTCCGGTAATAATTCATGTCACGGAACTTACACAACCGCAAGGCCATTCAACTTCTGGGTCTCACGAGCGTTATAAGGACGATAAACGTCTGGAATGGGAACGTGACAATGATTGTAACAAAAGATTTAAGGAGTGGATTCTAGAATCAGGAATTGCTACTTCCGACGAATTGGAGGAAATTGAAAAACGGATTCGCAGACAGGTACGTGAAGCCAAGAAAGAGGCATGGGCGGAATTTTTGGAAGATAATTTAAGTAATAAGAAAAAACTGGTCCAACTCATCAATACAGTTGCTACAAAAAGTCCGAACAAGAATTTTCTAACAAAAGTTAAGAACGATTTAATTTCTATCGATGAGCCTCTAAAAAAGGATTTAGCCGTTTCTGCAAGAAAATCATTGCGGTATTTATTAGGAGAAAATTCCATCGAAAAAAATGCTTTAGTTGGCTGGCTGAAAAATTTTATGGATTATTCCCAAACCAAATTCAGTTCGCTTCTTTATAATGAAAATGAAAATCGAGCTACTAACATAAAAGCTATAAAGCCTACTTACTCGGAAGATTCCGAAAAAGTGGATGGGCGCATAATTTTAAGGGATAACTTTGATAAAATATTTGAAAAGTATCCAAATACCTTAGTTTTTGGAGAGGATACAGGTGCTATTGGGGATGTGAATCAAGGTCTGGAAGGTCTTCAGGAAAAGTATGGAAAATCTCGTGTTTCGGATACGGGGATACGGGAAACCACGATTATTGGACAAGGTATCGGAATGGCAATGCGCGGTTTACGCCCCATAGCTGAAATTCAGTATTTGGACTATATTTTTTACGCCATGGCAACGTTGACGGACGATCTAGCCACTTTGCTGTATCGCACACACGGAAAACAAAAAGCACCTTTAATTATTCGGACACGTGGGCACAGGTTGGAAGGTATTTGGCACTCCGGTTCCGAGATGGGCGGATTGATACATCTTCTTAGAGGAATATACATTCTGGCCCCAAGAAACATGACCCAGGCCGCTGGATTTTACAACACCCTTTTAAAAAGCGATGAACCTGCCCTAGTGATTGAAAGTTTGAACGGTTACCGTCTTAAGGAAAAGAAACCGACGAACCTTGGTGAGTTCTGTACACCAATTGGGGTAGTAGAAACGGTTAGGACAGGAACAGACATCACTTTGGTTTCTTACGGCTCAACGCTCAGAGTAGTGGAACAGGCTGCGAAAGAGCTCATGGAAGTGGGAATTGATGCAGAAATCATTGATGCACAAACATTGTTACCTTTTGATATTGATCACCAAGTAATGGAAAGCGTTAAAAAAACCAATCGTCTATTAGTCATAGATGAGGACGTTCCTGGTGGCTGTTCCGCGTACCTTCTTAACGAAATAGTAGAAACACAAGGTGCTTATAGGTATTTGGACAGTGCCCCTCAAACGTTGAGCGCCAAAGCACATAGACCGGCTTATGGCACAGATGGTGACTATTTCTCCAAACCGAATGTTGAGGATGTTTTTGAAAAGGTTTATGGTATTATGCACGAGGCCAATCCGGAAGATTATCCCAATTTATACGAATAATATTTAAATTTCTTGGTTTATAGTCTTATCATCTTCTTAATAGAATAAAATTGAAAAATCCCGCAAATAGCGGGATTTCTTTTCCTTAAACCTGAAAGAGTTTAGTTCCTTACTTCCTTCTCAGGAGCCTTCATCGCTGGCATTTTTGGATTACCATCAGCATCGATTTCTATGATGGCATCAAAACCTAGCTCATCCAATTTATCGGCGACCTTTGCCCTATCCCCTACCATAAACCAATTTACTGCATCTGGCTTTACCACCATCTTGCTGACATCCTGTACATCTTTCAGTGAAAGGTTTCGCACGTTCTGGTCATAACTTTGGTAGTAATCATCAGGAAGGTCATATTTAATGATATTGACTACGGAACTGTTAACGGAACTGTTTGTCTCCCATTGACCAGGAAGACTCAATACCTGGTTTGTCTTAACTTTATCCAACTCCTCTTGTGTTACTGGTCTTGTTGAGATAAATTCTGATATCTCCTTACGCACTTCGGTGATAGACTCCGCTGTCTTATCCGTCTGTACCGGTGCATAAACAATAAAGGGTCGCTCCTCTTTGGCTCCCATCACAAATCCTCCTGCACCGTAGGACCAATGCTTATCCTCACGAAGGTTCATATTAATTCTAGAAGTAAAATCTCCACCCAGCACACTAACCATTTGCTCCAACGCCACCTGTGGTACGCCACCATATTTGCTGGTAAGATGCCCAGCTAAAATCACGGATTGTTCCGATTCTGGCCTGTCCATCAGATACAAGGTATTTTTAGAATTTACTTTTGGAGCACTAAAAGTGACTTTTGGAACGTCCGCTTTCTTCCATTTACCAAATGCCTTTTCCAGTTTTGATTTTAATTCGCCCATTTCAATATCACCTGTAACCACAAGCGTTGCATTGTTTGGTTTGATCCACGTATTGTAGAAACTTTCTATATCCGCTCTCGTCAATTTTTCTACCGTATCCTCATAACCAGTTCCTGTATAAGGATTGCTATACGGGTGGCCTTCCCCATACAAATACTTGTTCATAACACGTAAGGCCATAGTGATTGGTTGCGATTTTTCTTGTTTGATGCTATTAATTTGTTCATTCTTCAATCGGTCAAATTCCTTTTCAGGAAATGCCGGATTTAGAACAACATCGGCAAATAGGTCAATACTTGCATTCAAGCTTGGTTTCAATGTATTCAAATACACGTTGGAGTTGTCCTGACTTGAAAAGGTGGAAAAGCTCGCACCCAACAATTGTAATCTTTCATTAATCTGTAATGAATTCATATCCTTGGTACCTTCATCCATTAAATCCATAGCCAATTCTGCCGTGCCCGGACTGGATAAATAATCGGTTTTGTAACCCGCGTCAAACATCAAGTTCATTACCACCGTGGGCACCCCTACTCTTTTAGCAAGCACTATGTTTAATCCGTTGGACAATTTATCTCTTTCCAACGCTGGAAACTTAGAACTTTTTGGAGTCCCTAATTCAGGTAATTTGGAACGATCTATGGTACTTTTAACCACTTCATATTCTGGAAACGGTTTACATAATAAAACGTGTTTTCCTTGGGAAAGCCACTTTTTAGCGGTAGCCTGAAGATCCGCAACGGTTGCATCTTCCGCATACTTTAACACCTGCCTGTAATAGCTTGCATCCCCAAAATAAGTTTCATTGGAAGCTAGAATATCCGAAACGCCACCAAAACCTCCAATACGTTCCAATCCTTTAATAAAACTAGAAAAATAGGCTGCTTTTACTCTTTTTAATTCATCCTCGGTAGGACCCTCATTCATGAGCCTGGCAATTTCTTCCTCCATAATTGCTTTAATCTTGTCCACATCTTCTCCAGGTTTGGCGTTTGCCCAAGTAATAAAATTACTGGCTATCTCGCTGGATGATTGAAAGGAAACTACAGAACTGGCTATTTGATCATCGTATACCAATCTTTTATAAAGTCTAGAATTTTTACCAGAGGTTAGAATAGCTGATAATAAATCAAAATGAATGTCCTCTTTTGCTCCAAATTGGGGCGAATTCCAAGCAAATAAAATTCTCGATTCCGGAACTCGGTCTTCATAGACTTGATACGTATCACCATCGTGGACCGGAATATTAACCTCTTGTCTAGCAATGGTAGGGCCGGAAGGAATATCCCCAAAATAGTTTAATACCTTTTGATATACTTCCTGTGGATTAATATCACCTGCAACGGCTACAACCGCATTTGCAGCACCATAATAAGATTTGAACCATTCCTGCACATCTTCTAATGAAGCAGCGTTCAAATCTTCCATTTCGCCAATTACGGTCCATGAATAGGGATGTCCTTTAGGATACATCGCTTTGGTCAATAAATCCCATTGCTTACCATAGGGCTGATTCTCTCCTTGTCTTTTTTCGTTTTGAACAACTCCACGTTGTTCATCCAATTTTTCTTGGTCTATTGCGCCGAGAAGATGGCCCATTCTATCAGACTCTAAAAAGAGTACCTGGTCTAAAGCGGAAACGGGTACATTTTGAAAATAATTGGTCCGGTCAGAGTTTGTTGTACCGTTTAAATCCGTACCTCCAATTCTTTCCAAGGCTTGGAAATAGTCGTCATTAAAATTTTCACTGCCATTGAACATTAGATGCTCAAACAAATGTGCAAAACCGCTCTTACCGGGCTTTTCATTTTTTGATCCTACGTGGTACCAAACATTAACCGCCGCTATGGGAGCCTTATGGTCTTCATGTACTAAAAGAGTGAGTCCATTTGGCAGAACAAAACGCTCGTACTTAATATCGATTTGATCTGCCTTGAACTCAAAGTCCTGAGCGGTAGTTATTGTTTGGGCGATTACCAAAACCAGAAATAGTAAAATAATTTTTCTCATGATTGATGTGTGTTTTTGAATAGCTATAAATATAAGTTAAAGGAGGGACTGATACAATCTTTACATAGCACTAAGGCACAACTTTGACTTAACTTTAAGAGTATAGCAATAGAACATGGATTGACAAAGTAGATTTGCTTAAAAAAGTTCAATAAACAGGTGGCCTCTGATTTTTCAAATAGGCCGAAAGTGAACGAATGAGTTTAGGAAAGAAAGGATAGTTTGGATATAACTCTAAAAAATTAATACTTTTAGGGCTTAAATAAATTGATTAATGAAAAATTCCCTCATGAAAGATATTGGATTAGCATTTTTTAGAATATCTGTTTCTGTAATGATGATAACCCATGGCTTACCAAAATTTCAAAAACTGATTGCTGGTGATTTTGAATTTGGCAATCCCATTGGAATTGGCGCTGCACCTTCTTTATTTTTGGCGGTTTTTGGTGAATTTATTTGCCCCTTGCTTATCATTTTAGGTTACAAAACTCGCTTATTTTCTATACCAGTGGCAATTACAATGGCAGTTGCAGCTTTTATAGCCCATGCAGCGGATCCTTTTGGCACTAAGGAAAAGGCATTGTTGTATCTGGTTGCTTTTATAACTATCGCTTTGGTAGGGCCGGGAAAATTCAGCTTGGATAAGAAGTAGGCTTAAATAATCTTCACAAGAAGTTCCTTTAAAAGGTCTGATTGGTTAACGTTGGTAGCACCGACGCCTTTTCCTTTTAAGTCCATTTCTCTTAGATAAGAAATAATTCTACTCACTTTTTTCATGGGATAGTTTTTGGCTGCTGTTTGAAATTCGCTCACGAAATAGGGATTGATACGCAGCGCACTTGCCACATTTTTGGGAGAATGGTCACTTAAGCCATGATATTGCAACAATTGCGAAAAGAAAGAATGTAAAAGTGTTACGGTAAGGACAAAAGGGTTATCCTTTGGATTTTGGGCAAAATAGGTCACAATTTTAGTAGCTTTGAGCACATTACGTTCTCCTATCGCTTTTTTTAACTCAAAATTATTGTAATCCTTGCTGATGCCTATGTGTTCCTCAATGTGAACCGGGGTGATTTCACTTTTGGGAGGTAAAACTAATTTCAATTTTTCCAGTTCATTGTTAATTCTGCTCAAATCGGTACCAAGATTTTCCACCAAAAGAAGTGCTGCTTTGTGTGAAATGGAATAACCAGCAGATACCATGGTCTTTCTTAGCCAATCAGAAACCTGATTCTCATACAATTTCTTACTTTCTAACACGACACCCGTCTTTTTCAGGCTTTTATAAAGTGCCTTTCTTTTATCCAGTTTTTTATATTTATAACAGATTACAAGAACAGTGGTTTGTTGTGGATTGTCCGCATATGCGGACAACTGCTCAATTGTTCTGGACAGATGCTGTGCTTCTTTCACGATGACCACTTGATTTTCGGCCATCATAGGATAACGTTTTGCGTTGCCCACTATTTCGTCAATGGAAGTGTCCTTACCGTAAAGCACCATTTGGTTAAAGCCTCTCTCATCTTCATTAAGTATCTTATTTCCAATATATTCTGAAATTTTATCAATAAAATAAGGCTCCTCACCAAAAAGAAAATAAATAGGCTTTACAATACCCTGCCGTATGTCATTAACAATCTGTAACGCTTCATCCATTCGGAAAAATTCATCAAATTTGTCCAATGCAACCACTTAATTTTGCCAGCTACACTTTCAGGGTCAAAAATAGTCAAAATAAGACGCTCATTTTTGACAACATCAGGAAAAAATTTGTGGTTTTGACCCCTGAAGAGTGGGTAAGACAACATGTAGTCAAATACCTCATTGAGGATAAGAACTATCCGTTGAACCATATCAATGTAGAGAAGCAAATTAAGATCAACGGTTTAAACAAACGCTATGACATCATAGTTTTCAATTCTGATGGGAGTATTCACCTGCTGGTAGAATGCAAAGCTCCTTCCATATCCATATCGCAGGAGACATTTGACCAAATTGCCAGGTATAATTTTAATCTGGACGCAACATATCTAATTGTAACAAATGGTTTGGCACATTATCATTGTAAAATGCTCAAAGAAGATGAAAAATATCAATTTTTAAAGGAGATTCCTGAATTTAGCCGTTAATTTGCCATCGTTTTGAAAATTGCCATTGTTATACTCAACTGGAACGGGGAAGTGCTTTTAGAGCGTTTTCTACCCTCCGTTGTTCGGTATTCTGCCGATGCCGATATTTATGTTGCCGACAATGCCTCTACCGATGGTTCCATCGATTTTCTAAAGAATAATTATCCCGAAATCAAGATAATCCAGAATACGACTAATGGTGGATTTGCAAGAGGTTACAATGAGGCTTTGGAGCACGTAGCTGCAGATATTTTTTGCCTCTTGAATTCCGATGTGGAAGTTACCGAAGGATGGTTAAAGCCAATTATTGATGGTTTTAATACAATCAAAGACGTGTCCATCATACAACCAAAAATTTTGGACCTTTTGAAAAAAGACCATTTTGAATATGCCGGTGCGGGAGGTGGTTTTATAGATCAACTTGGTTATCCCTTTTGTAGGGGACGCATTTTTCAAGCCTTGGAGAAAGATAAAGGCCAATACGATGACACTTGTGAAATCTTTTGGGCGACAGGAGCATGTATGTTCGTCAAAAGCGACGTTTTTAAAAGCCTAGGAGGTTTTGATTCGGATTACTTTGCGCATCAGGAAGAAGTTGATTTTTGTTGGAGAGCTAAGAATCAGGGATTAAAGGTTTTTTACATTGGAAATTCGGTAGTGTATCATCTAGGTGGATCTACACTAAGTAACATGAATCCAAAGAAAACGTACTTAAATTTTAGAAACTCGCTTTTTTCAATCACTAAAAACCTTCCACGAAGAAAGGCGTTCATTATCATATTTATTAGATTACTTTTGGATGGTATTGCCGCAGCACGTTTTATCTTACAATTTAGGTTCAAGCATTTCACTGCGATATTAAGGGCGCACTTGAGCTTTTATAGGCAGTTTAGGAAAATGTACAAAAAGAGGGAAAAAACTAAATTTTTATTAAAATACTATGTTACAACATCCATAGTATGGTCTTACTTCGTAAATCAAATAAGAAATTTTAACATTTTAGTAAAAGATTAACTAAGTACAGTAACTAGCGAAATCCAAATTATATAATTTTGGTCGCGCTTATGTTAAAATATGAGTGAACAATAAACAACAAAGAGAGTAAATAACAAACAATTAATAGAATCAACAATTATGAAGAAAATCATTTTAGGATGTCTTGGAATAACGCTTTTATTATCTTCTTGTGTATCGCAGAAGAAATATGCGGATCTTGAGGCAAAACAAAAAGAAACACAGGATTTATTGAATTCTGCTACGGTCAAATTAAACGACTGTTTGGAAGAAAAAGCAACTGCTTCGTCCAGATTGCAAACACTGGAAGATCAAAATGCATTCCTTAAGGCCAATAACCAAGAGCTTATCAATAACATGGGCAACTTGACTACCTTGACTACAAAAGGAGCTGAAAACCTTGAGAAATCATTGGAAAGCCTTCAGGAGAAAGACCTTACAATCCGTAAGCTAAATGATGCCATTACGAGAAGGGATTCTGTAAATCTTTCTTTGGTTCAGAGTTTAAAAGGTGTTTTAGGAAACTTGGATGATGAGGATATTGAAATCAGCGTTGAAAAAGGTGTTGTTTTCGTATCTATTTCAGATAAATTATTATTCAGCAGTGGTAGCTATAATGTAACCAGTAGGGCTAAAGAAGTTCTTGGTAAAGTGGCAAAAGTTGTTAATAACAAGCCAGATTTTGAATTCATGGTAGAAGGCCATACAGATGACGTGCCTTACAGAGGCAATGGAGTTTTGTTGGACAACTGGGATTTGAGTGTGAAACGTGCGACTGCAGTTGTTAGAATTTTACAAAATGACTTTAATGTAGATCCCAAGCGTATGACTGCAGCCGGTAGATCAGAGTATGTGCCAGTTTCTGCAACGGAAAAATCAAAAAACAGAAGAACCCGTATTGTAGTTCTTCCTAAAATTGATCAGTTCTACAGTATGATTGAAGACGGAATGAAAGATCCTGCCATAGGCGGAAAGTAATTCTAGAAAATAGATAAAAAACGAAAGCGGTCTTCATTAGATCGCTTTTTTTATGTCATTAAAATTTATTTGTTATATGATATCCAAATTTCCTTTGCCCTCTCTTATTACCATTGGATAACCAGAGGAAAGGTCAATGATTGTGGATGCAACATTATCCCCATAACCACCATCTATAACAATATCCACTAAATTATCCCACTTTTCATAAATAAGTTCCGGATCTGTGGTGTATTCCAAAACATCGTCCTCATCTCTAATGGACGTAGAAACTATAGGATTGCCCAACCCTATAACCAATGCCTTAGCGATACTGTTATCCGGTACTCTTATTCCAACAGTCTTTTTCTTTTTAAAATCTTTTGGCAAGTTATTATTTCCTGGAAGTATAAAAGTGTATGGTCCTGGTAAAGCGCGTTTAAGAATTTTGAACGTTGCGGTATCTATTTGGCGTACATAATCGGAAAGATTACTTAAATCGGCACAAATAAAAGACCAATTCGCTTTGGCAAGCTTAATTCCCTTTAATACGGGCAATTTTCTCCAAAGCCCTAGTATTGCTTATATCACAACCAAGTCCATAGACCGTATCGGTAGGATAAATAACCAGACCACCTTTTCGCAATACGTCCACTACCCTAGCGATTTCTTTAGGGTTTGGATTCTCCTCGTAAATTTTAATGAACTCTGCCATATCATATCCAGCTCAAAACCGTTATATTATAAATAACGTGATATTTTCAATATGAAAAAAGTTGCCATTCCAATTTTTATCTTGATTTCGTTCATTTTTAACGCATGTTCCGTCGATATCAACGAGGAAATTCCACCAGATCTATCCGAAATAATCGAGCTTACGAATGTTTCCTACGGTGCAGATGAAAATCAAAATTTTGACATCTATCTACCAAAAAATAGAAGTTTGGCTACTAAAATGTTATTGTTGATACACGGCGGTGGATGGACATCCGGGGACAAAACCGATATGAACGGTTTTTATGATTTTTTAAAAAGTGAGCTGCCGGATGTCGCAGTCGTGAATATGAACTATAGATTGGCCGACACTTCCACTAATCCGCATCCTATGCAGGTTGAGGATATCACTGCCTTGGTTGAACTACTTGGAGAAAAACAAAACGAATATCAGATTTCGAATTCCCTTGGAATATTAGGAGTAAGTGCCGGTGGCCACTTAGGTCTTTTATGGAGTTATTCTTTTGACACCAACAAACAAGTAAAGATGGTTTGTAGTATTGTAGGTCCAACAAATCTTGCCGATTTAGCTTATCAAAATAGTCCTGATCCAATCATCCAAGAACTGATAGGTTTATTTGGTGAGGATGAAAATTTCCTAGAAGAAGTAAGTCCATTATCTCAGGTGAAATCAACCTCGCCCCCAACCCTATTATTCTATGGCGGGCAAGACCCATTGGTACCAACTTCGCAGGGAATAGATTTAAATACGAAACTTGAAGAACTAAATGTAGTTCATGAGTTTACCTTATACGAAAATGAAGGTCATGGGTGGATAGGTTTTAATCTTTTGGATACTTCTATAAAATTGAAAGATTTTATAAATCTTCATTTATACTAGAAGATTCTTTACATGTTGGATAGGTTGTTTAACTACCGTTTTTAAAAAGTATTTATTTTACCTGATAGACTCTGACGTAATCAACTTCCATAGTTGCAGGGAAAATGGATGTATCAACGCCTTCCAAACCACCCCAATTTCCACCTACCGCGATATTCATCAAAAAATAAAAGTTATTGGAAAAGGGCCAACTATCTACATTGGAAATCGTAGGACGTCTAAATGTAAATTGGATATTATCAATATCATCCACATAAAACTTAATGTATTTGCTAGACCATAAAATTCCGAAATTATGAAACGCTTCTTCAATGGTTTCAAGTTCAACAGCACCGGAAGTAATTTCCGTTCCGTTCGTATGGTTATTAGCAGTACTATGAATTGAAAAATGTGTTTTATTAGGCTTAAAACTTACATACTCCATCATATCTATTTCACCACATGCCGGCCAACCAACCGTCTCAATATTACTTCCAAGCATCCATAACGCAGGCCATATTCCATTGCCTTTATGTTCCGGCATTTTAGCACGGAATTCCATTCTTCCATATTTGAAAGACTTCTTACTGTTTAATCTGGCGGAAGTGAAAGCCCCTTCTATACTATTGTCAGTGTTTCTTTTAGCTGTAATTTTTAAAAGGCCATCGTTAACCTCCGTGTTCCCTTCCGCTTGATAATTTTGCAATTCATTATTTCCCCAACCGTTACCTCCAGTTTCAAAGGTCCAATTTTCGGTAGAAATGGTATCTCCGTCAAACTCATCGCTCCAAACTAACTCTGCATTATCCCAGTAGTCAGCATCATCCGGGTCCTTCACCTCTGATTCCGTTTCTTGAGGTTTTCCTCGGGTTGTTGGTCTATATCCGATTCTGAATCACTCGAACTTGAACAACCTAAAAATAATAATGAAAGAAATAATGAATGTAAAGTACCCATCTTGGTGTTTTTTTAGTTTAAGCCAAACTTTCTTAGCTAAAAGACCCTTTTTAGGCTAATTAAGAACCTCAAGTTTAGCGAATCGCAATAAAAGTTTTTTTACATCCCCCTGATCAAACTTTATTTCAGCTTTTCTATCATTACCTGCGCCTTCAATCTTTAAGACTTTTCCCCTTCCAAAGCGCGTATGGTTCACCAACGACCCTTCAGCTAAATTTGGGTCTATTGTATTGGTGTTTCCCACCGGCTGCGCCAACTGTGGCTTTATCTTTCTCAGCTTTTTAAGCTGATTTAAATTTGGCTGTCCAATACTGGGTGGTGTTCCTTTTGTTGGCTTGACTTGCCGTAGCTTACTCTTATCGATATCACCGAAAATATCCGCATCAATCAATGATTTGTAGCGATAACCTCCGTCCAGAGGAGTAAGGTTTTCTACATATTGCTCATCTATTTCCTCTAAAAAGCGACTTGGTTCCGCATCTATCAATTTACCCCAACGATACCTATTTTGAGTATAGGTCAAGTAGGCCTGTTTTTCAGCTCTGGTCAAAGCCACATAGAACAATCTACGCTCTTCCTCTAGTTCACTTCTGGTGTTCATACTCATGGCGGAAGGAAACAAATCCTCTTCCATACCAACGATATACACATATGGGAACTCCAATCCTTTTGCCAAATGAATAGTCATTAAGGGCGACCCTATCATCATCCCCAGTATCCTTATCCAAGTCCGTGGCCAAGGCAACATCTTCCAAAAATTCTGAAATACTGCCCGTAGCTTCATCCAATTCCTTCTGCCCTTCTACAAAATCCTTGATACCGTTCAACAGTTCCTCTACATTCTCCATTCGCCCAATTCCTTCTGGAGTTCCGTCTTTTTTGAACTCCAGCAGTATTCCGGTCTTTTTTGCGACATGTTCTGCCAGTGCAAATGCATCCGCACCTTCGCTCATAATTTGGAAGCTTTTGATCATGGTCACAAAATCCTCCAATTTCCGTTTTGTTCCGGAATTAATTTTTAAATCGATTTTAGAGATGTTCTCCATTACCTCAAAAATTGATTTATTATAATGATTTGCGGCCACTACCAGTTTATCAATTGTAGTGTTACCAATACCTCGTGCAGGAAAATTGATAACACGTTTCAGTGCCTCTTCATCTTTAGGGTTTATCACCAAACGTAAATAGGAAAGAACGTCCTTGATTTCTTTCCGTTGATAAAAAGAAAGTCCGCCGTAAATACGATATGGAATATCTCTTTTTCGCAATGCGTCCTCAATGGCCCTTGACTGTGAATTGGTTCGGTACAAAACCGCAAATTCACCATTGGACAGCTGATTTTGCATCCTATTCTCCCAAATTGACCCGGCAACGTACCTACCTTCCTCCGCATCGGTGACACTTCTATGGATAATAATTTGGCTTCCCTCATCATTGGCGGTCCAAACCACCTTTTCGAGCTGATTCTTATTCTTGGCAATAATGGAATTGGCAGCGTTTACGATATTCTTTGTTGAACGATAATTCTGCTCCAAGCGGTACATTCCCACATCATCATAATCCCGCTGAAAATTCAGAATGTTACTGATATTGGCACCCCTAAAAGAATAAATACTCTGGGCATCATCGCCTACAACACAAATGTTTTGAAAACGATCGGCCAAGGCCTTCACTATCAAATATTGAGAATGGTTGGTATCCTGGTACTCATCCACCAAAATATACCTGAAGCGGTCTTGATACTTCATAAGAACATCCGGGAACCTTGTTAAAAGTTCGTTGGTTCGTAAAAGCAGGTCATCAAAATCCATAGCACCGGCCTTAAAACAACGTTCAACATAATTTTGATAAATATCCCCTACCCTAGGGCGTTTGGCCATAGCATCGGCCTCCATCAACTCCGGATTGTTAAAATAGGCTTTAACTGTAATCAAGCTATTTTTAAAAGAAGAAATTCTGTTCTGTATCTGTTTGTATTTATAGATATCCTTATCCAATCCCATTTCCTTAATGATAGAAGATATAAGCCGCTGGGAATCCTGCGTATCATAAATGGTGAAATTGCTTGGGTAACCAAGTTTGTTCCCATCAAAACGTAATAATTTGGCAAATACTGAATGGAACGTACCCATCCAAAGATTTTTGGCCTCGGAAGCCCCAACAATGTCAGAAATACGCTTTTTCATTTCCCGAGCCGCCTTATTGGTAAAGGTTAAGGCTAATATGTTAAACGAATCTACGCCCTGTGCCATTAGGTGGGCAATCCTATACGTAAGTACCCTGGTCTTCCCGGAACCAGCTCCGGCGATAACCATTAACGGGCCATCCTTATGTAAAACAGGGGCCTTTTGCGCATCGTTCAGTTCATCTAAAAAAGTACTCAATATTCTAGCGGTTTTAAACCGTGAATTTAGCCATTATAAAAGGATACCGAAAGTGATGCTTTTTAGAATTATAAACAATGGGCGGTAATTCTTTCCAATTTGAATATATTTAGCCTCCTAATAAATGATTAATGTTAAAAAACGGATTCCTTTATATTTTCACATTCTTGATTTCTCTTGTTTCGAGTGAAATACTAATTGCCCAATCGAAAGAAAGTGGGCCAATAATAAAGGATTTCGGAAAGGTTTGGCGTATCGATAATACAGATTTTAAGGTGGATACCACCAAAACGTATAAGGCTGTATTTGATATTATGAATTCTCCAGAGGACATCACACAGTTGAATGCGAGTATAGAAACCGCCGCACGGTTTTTGAACATGCACGCCCAGAGCGGCGTTCCCGCGAATCAGCTAAAGGTTGCTTTAGTAGTACACAATCAGGCATCCAAAGATGTAATCAGCTCAGAGGCGTACAAGACAAAATATGGAACTGCGAATCCGAACGAAAATTTATTAAATGATTTGATTGAGGCGGGAGCAGAAGTTATTTTTTGCGGACAATCTTCTTTATCCAGAGGGTTTCCAAAAGAAGAATTGATACCCGGTGTACAGCTTTCACTTTCTGCTATGACCGCATTGATACAATTACAGGACGATAATTACAGATTGATTAAATTTTAAATACATACTATGAGAAAGTTTGCACTTTTGACAATACTGCTAACCGGTTGTACTGCGCTGGCACAAAGTTCAAAATTAGAAAAGGATTATTCAGCTATTGAAAGTAAGGTTATTGAATGGCGGAGGGACATACATGAAAACCCGGAACTTTCTAACAGGGAATTTGAAACGGCCAAAAAGATAGCTGCCCATCTAGAATCGTTAGGTATAGAAGTACAGACTGGTGTGGCCCATACTGGAGTCGTTGGACTGTTGAAAGGTGACAAGCCCGGAAAAGTAGTGGCATTAAGAGCGGACATGGATGCCTTACCAGTTACCGAAAGAAACGATCTTCCCTTTAAAAGCAACGTAACCTCTGAATATCAGGGAAAAGAAGTTGGCGTCATGCATGCCTGTGGGCATGATACTCATGTAGCTATTCTTATGGGTGTTGCCGAAATTATGGCTAAGAACAAAGACAAGATCAAAGGAAGTGTAAAGTTTATATTTCAACCTGCGGAAGAAGGAGCACCTCCGGGGGAAGAAGGTGGTGCTGCACTAATGATTAAGGAAGGGGTCTTACAAAATCCGGACGTGGATGCAATTTTTGGATTGCACATTAATTCCCAGACACCCGTAGGCGTGATTAGATACAAATCTGGAGGAGCAATGGCCGCAGCGCAGCGATTTGTTATCAATGTGAAGGGGAAACAAAGCCATGGTTCGCAACCTTGGTCAGGTGTTGATCCTATCTTGATCAGCGCAAAAATTATTGATGGTCTGCAGACCATTGTCAGCAGGGAGATGGATTTGACCAATGAGGCTGCCGTAATCACCGTTGGCAAAATCACTTCTGGGGTACGAAACAATATTATCCCTGAATCTGCGGAAATCGTAGGGACCATTCGAACTTTAGATTATGATATGCAAAAACAATTGAACAGGAGAATGAAGGAGATGGTAAAATCTATTGCGGAAGCATATCAGGGAGAGGCAACTACAGAAATAGCTTCAGGGACCGCCATAACCTATAATAATCCGGAATTAACGGCCCAAATGGCCCCCACTTTTGACAAAGTTGCAGGTCATGAAAATGTAATTATTTCCAAGGCAATTACGGGTGCTGAAGATTTTTCCTTTTTTCAGGAAAAGATACCTGGATTATTTTTCTTTTTGGGTGGAATGACCCCAGGTACCTCGGAATCCTATCCACACCACACTCCTGATTTTAGGATTGATGACAGTGGGCTATTATTGGGTGTAAGAGCGCTTACCGAAATGAGCTTGGATTATTTGAACAGTGATAAAACTCCAAGGTTGGAAAATAGACCAAAAGGTTGATTTTATGAGTAATCTATTGGCACTACTTTCTTCTTTCCCCTGGTGGGCTTGGATTATTATGTTTTTACTTTTGGTTGCAATCTGGGATATCTTCATTCAAAAAAGGCATACCATAAAACATAACTACCCAATTGTAGGTCATTTACGTTATTGGTTGGAAAGCATAGGGCCGGAAATGCGTCAATATTTTGTTGCAAACAATCGCGAAGAGCTTCCATTTAATAGGATTGAACGGGGATGGATATATGCTTCGGCAAAAAAGGAAAATAATTATGAGGGTTTTGGTTCCGACCGTGATTTTTATGCACATCAACATATTTTCATAAAAAATAGGATGATGGCCTTCAAAATTCCTGATGGACATCCTAATAAAGAAGATGCAACGTTTGTGCCTTGCGCTAAAATAATTGGTGCATTCAACAAAAGGAAAAAACCTTACAGGCCTGCCAGTATTATAAACGTTTCAGCTATGAGTTTCGGTTCGTTATCGGCAGCTGCCGTCGAAGCCATGAACAAAGGAGTAAAAAAAGCAGGCGCATACCATAATACCGGGGAAGGCGGATTATCCCCCTATCATAAACAGGGCGGTGACGTTGTTTTTCATTTTGGTACGGGATACTTTGGGGTGCGATCGGAAGATGGAAACTTTTCCATGGCCAAGATGAAAAAGCTCGTTGATGAAAATCCTTGTATAAAGGCTGTTGAAATAAAGTTATCGCAAGGTGCAAAACCAGGAAAAGGAGGTGTATTGCCAGGCGCAAAGATTACACCGGAACTTGCTGAAATTAGAGGTGTAGAAGTTGGTAAAGATGTGCTTTCCCCCGCTACCCATAAAGCGTTTTCCAATGTTAGCGAACTTTTGGAACTTATTGAGGCCATCGCGCAAGAGACAGGATTACCCGTGGGTGTCAAAGGAGCTATTGGCAAATTAGATCAATGGGAAGAGATGGCAGACTTGATGCTAAAAAGCGGCAAAGGTCCCGATTTTATTACGGTAGATGGTGGTGAAGGCGGAACCGGAGCAGCGCCACCGTCTTTCGCAGATCATGTTTCTTTGCCATGGGTCTATGGTTTTACATCATTATATAAGGTTTTTCTCAATCGGGGGATTACAGATAGAATAGTTTTTATTGGAAGTGGAAAACTGGGTTTTCCGGGTAAAGCGTCCATGGCATTTGCAATGGGCATTGATTGTCTGAACGTTGCCAGGGAGGCTATGATGAGTATTGGATGTATTCAAGCACAGGTCTGTCACACCAATAGATGTCCAACAGGTATCGCCACGCAAAGTAAATGGTTACAGAACGGGATAAATATTCCTCTAAAGTCGGACCGGCTGGCACAGTACTTTAAGACCTTCCGCAAGGAGTTTTTGGAGATTACCCATGCTGCTGGCTACGAACATCCCTGTCAATTTACCATGGAAGACGTACAAGTAAATGTTGAGGACAATTCTATGAACAAGAGTTTGGCTTCGGTATATGGTTATAATAAAGTTCAAGTTCCTTTTAAGGGTATGCAAGAATTAAAAGACTGTTCGTATCTTGGTAGCCGTTAAATAACAATAACATTTCCCATGAAAAGAATTTTACTGTTTTCTATTGCTGCGTTTTTATTCTGTACGGCTATCACGGCCCAGAAAAAAAGTGAATTGATCGAACAAAATCAGGACTTGAAATTTCAACTGGATTCCGTAAAACGTATTGTATCTGATGCAAAACAGAATGAAAGAATAAGTGTTCTAAAAGCAGACGAACTTCAGAACCAAGTTACAGAGCTCCAGGATGCAAATGCGACCTTGATGAAAAATCTAAATAGTTTTGCCACCTTGAGCAGTCAGAATTCAGAAAACATAAATAAAACACTAGCCACTTTGGAGCGCAAGGAGGCACAGCTAAAAAGTATTGTGGACGGCTTTGCCAGTAGCGATTCTACTGCATTGGTGGTTTTGACAAATGCCAAGAGAACCTTAGGAGAAAACGCAAAAGTTCAGGTAAATGATGGCGTAGTCATTATTTCCGAAAGCATTGATTTTTTCTTTGCTGATGGCCTTGGAAACAGCCTAATGGACTCATCAAAAGATTGGATTAATAATGTGGCGAAGTTAATCAACGCAAGCCCAAAAGCGGCAATTTCAGTAATGGGGATGTCCATTACTGGGGAATTTGATATCGCGTTGAGTCAGGCTACGGAAGTTGCAAAAACCTTGATAAAAGAAGGTTCCGTAAGCGGTCTTAGGCTGGACGTTAAAGCCGGTGATGGAGGTTTTAAGGAATCCATTCAGATAAGAATACATCCAGACTACAAAGATTTCTATGCAAAAGCGAAGGATGACATGAAGAATTAAAAAAAGATGTATTTCATCGATAACCTACTATAATAATTGAATAAATTAGTCGTTCTAGAGTCATCAAATAGTTAACTAATTCTATAAAACTCTTAGAAAATGACTTCAGATCAAATTTTCCAACTTTTTGCTTATTTATTGCCTTCCGTCGTTACCGGAGCCATTGCTTTTTATTTTTTTAGGATGCATACGAACAATGAGGAAGGTAGAAGGCGTTATCTTCTTCAAAAGGATTCTCAAAAAGATACGTTACCCATAAGGTTACAAGCTTATGAGCGAATGGCGCTTTTTCTGGAACGGATTGCCATTCCTAGTTTGGTCGTTCGCGTTGCACCTGCTGTCCAAAGATAAATCGGCCTATGAAAACCAATTGATAAAAAGTATTGAAACTGAATTTGACCATAATTTGTCACAGCAAATTTATATGACCGATGAATGTTGGAATATTATTAAGGCTGCTAAAAGTGCTACCGTACAAATGATCCGTAAAGCAGCAATGAGTCAAACTGATTCAGCAGATAAGCTACGGGAAGATATCCTTACCGAGACCATGGAAAAATCCTCGCCTTCCGCAACTGCACTTTCCTTCGTTAAAAAAGAGATCGGGGAACTTTGGTAAAAAGTTTAAAGATTGATGGTTAAGAAGTTTAGGCGTGATTTTTTACACTTCGTACTGACCACTGAAAAATGAACTATTCGTTCTCGTTGGGTTCAATAGGATTCGTTTCCTCATTTTTATTCTTGGCGTATAAATAGCCCCGTTTCCACCACAAGGTCATTTTATCCTTATCAAAAATCAAGGAATTAGTAGTAAGAATCGTTGGAGTGTAATAAAGATTTATAATCGCGTCGTGCTGATTGGCGACAAGTTTCCCTATTCTAATGTTCTGACTTTCAATACGGTCCAAAATAAAGCTCATCATCGTAGTCAATAGCTCAAACGGATTCCTGGATGGCATTCTATTGTAATAGGTCACCTCCGTATGAAGAACAACAACATCTACTTCGGTGGCACCTCGCCTAATGGCTTCCTCAATTGGAACTATACTGCCTAAACCACCATCCGCATACTCGCATCCATTTTTGCGTACTAGGCTCATAAAGGGGGTGTAGTTTGAAGAAATCCAGATCCAATCGCAAAAATCTTCATAAGAATATTCCTTTAAGCTTTTGTACTCCACTTGATTCAGGGAAAGGTTGGACACCGTAATAACCACATCCGGACTGCTTTGCTTTAAAAGTTGAAACTCTTCTATGGTAAGACTGTTTTCAATTAATTCCCTTAGGTTCTCACTCTCGCCAAAGGTTTTCTTTCCCTTCATGAAATTTCGGAGTACGTTCCAGTGGTTTATGGAAATTTCGTCCACTCCGTACTTCCTCTTAATCAAAAAAGGGCAACTATTAAAAATACTTTTTTGGTTGACGTTGGAATATATTTCCTTGATTTTGTCCAGTTTTCCAAGGGCTAGGTGGGAAATTAACAAGCTACCCGTAGAAGTACCAACAAATAAATCATACTTTTTACCAGATTCCTGAATAAGAAATTGAGCCACACCACCTGCGAATGCGCCTTTACTTCCACCCCCTGAAATTACTAATGCCCTCACGGAAAATCTATTTTAGTTTTAAGATAACGTAAATCGGTTGGATTAAGTTGTTTAGCTATGGTAAGAATACGATTTTTGGTTTCTAAATTTGCCAATTGATCATCCAAAATTTTCCTTGTAAAATTCCGGAACTGCCAAGAATGATGATTGGTTGCCTTAATCAAATTGATATAATATTCTTCATTTTCCGCTTGGATTTGGGAACTATATTGAAAAGCCAATTGGCGAATTTCAGGATTAAATTCAGGGCTTGTGTAATATATAAGTTCGTCAAGGTATTTTTTCTTTTCTTGAGTATCATATTCTGGTGTTACTAGTGCTAAGGTTAGCCAAAGCAATCGGACATTCCTATTAGGAAGACCAATAATATCTTTTGTTAGATTTAAATATTTGTTTCTTCTTTCTGGAAAACTTTGCCAAAGATTGTAAAGCATCAATTCATTTGTAATATAGCTGTCATCCAATAAAAGGGGTTCCGTAAATTCTCTTAAGCTTTCGGGTATCTTACCAATTATTTTAGCAACAGCTTGTCTAATTTCAATATTGTCGTCTCTTAACAAAGGAATAAATTGAAGTTCCTGCAGTTTAGTTTCCGAATCAGAAATTAATTGTTCTTTAGCTTCCAAAGCTATATCATCCTTAAGCCAACTAAAGTTATTCATCTCGCTTGCCTCATAGTACGTTCGCACAGAATGTTTTTTTGTCATTAAATAATCCTTTGCAATTTCAAACGGAAATGCTGTATTTTCTAGCCATACCAGCCTAAAAGAGGACAAATCCATCTTACTGGAAAGTTCAATTTCCATTAGGAAATCGGTTATCGTCACATTTTTAAACCGATGCTTTTCCAAATAATTTTTCAGACCTATTTTGAATGCTTGGTCACCAACTGTTTCGCGTAGCATGACCAGTGCCCAAGCCCCTTTTTCATAAAACGTCAGACTACTCGCCTTCGGGTTTAATAAAGACTCCCCTTCCCCACTTTGAGAAAGCTTTTCCAACTCCATTGCGGTTTCAAAAAGCCTCCAATAGAAATGGTCATTACCAAAAACCTCCTTTTCTGCCAGATAAGCATAGTAGGTTGCGAAACCTTCGTGAAGCCAATGGTGGTTTCCATCTTTCTCCGTTACCAGATTTCCGAACCATTGGTGTGCGAGTTCATGGGCATTTACGTTTACATAATTCCTGTCCACAAATGCAGTTGAATCAATCATAAACTGATCTGAAAAAATTGTAGCACTCGTATTTTCCATTCCCGCATAGAGAAAATCCCGAACCGGAACCTGTTTGTAGATTTGCCATGGATATGGAATACCTATTTCACTTTCCAAAAACTCGAAGATTTCTTTGGTATGCCGATAAGTAGGTTCTACCCTTAAACTATCGTTGGGGTAATAATAATTTTCTAGTGGAACTCCGGAAGCCGAAATCAGTTCTTGTTTTTTATACTTCCCTATTGCAAAAGCCAAAAGATAACTACTCATGGGCCTTGTCATATCAAAAGAATGGATTGAATTTGAAACCTGGTCTTTAGTAGCGGCTACAAGCTTACCGTTTGAAATTACAGTAAAGGACGCATCAAACTGAATTTTTATATCAAACTCCACCTTCTCCTCCATGACATCAAAGCTAGGCAACCAATGACTCGTATATTTTCCCTGACCTTGTGTCCAGATTTGTTCGTTGCCCTCAATTTCGTCGTCCCATCCCAAAAAATAAACGGTTTGCTTAGGAACGCAAGCGTAGTCCAGTTCCAAACTATAGGATTTACCCTTTTTGAATTTCCTTGATATCTTTATTACACTAGTATCATAATCATAGGACGCTTTTTTTTTGTTCAACCTTACGGAAAGGAATGTCATGTTTTTGGCATCCAAAAAAATAGAATCTACATCGGCAAGTACCTTAAATTCATAACTCACTTTACCCTCTATTTTCTTTTGCGATGGAATGGGTTCGATCAAAACATCAGCATGAATAAAATCAACCTTATCCTGATGTTGACCAAAAGCAACTCCCGTGCAAAAAATAAAAATGAGTTCCAAAATTCGTTTCATATGCATCTTTAAACAAAACATGAACCAAATTTAAGGCTTTAGATTGCGAATTGCATAAAACCAAAATCATAACGGTAGGTACGTTTATAAAAACAGTCCCGCTATTGAACTTGCTCTTTGTTGGTTTAGGGCTTATACCTAAATTCGTTTTATGAATGCCAGTTTTCTACAAACTCCGATTGCCTACTTAAAAGGTGTTGGCCCGAACAGGGCGGAAAGCTTGCAATCCGAGCTGGGCATAGCCACCTATCAAGATTTGTTGAATCTATTTCCAAATCGGTATATAGATAAGACCCAGTATTATAAAATTTCCCAATTGCAGCGCAGTAATGCCGATGTTCAGCTAATCGGAAGGATTATCAATATCAGGACGGTAGAACAAAAGAAAGGAACACGTTTGGTTGCCAAGTTTATTGATGATACCGGAGAAATGGAATTGGTTTGGTTCCGTGGGCAAAAATGGATACGTGAAAATCTAAAATTAAATGTGCCTTATGTAATATTTGGTAAGTGCAACTGGTTTAATGGAACATTTCTCAATGCCACATCCAGAAATGGAGCTATTATCCGATCACGAAAAAGGCACCAAGGTGTACATGCAGCCTATTTACCCATCCACTGAAAAACTAAGCAATAAGGGCATAACAAACAAGGTGCTAAGCAAGCTACTCCAGCAGTTGTTTATGGAAGTAAAAGGCAGATTTCCGGAAACCCTTACGGATAAATTACTGTATGAATTAAAATTATTGAACAAAAGCGAAGCGTTGTTCAACATCCACTTTCCCAAAAATCAGGAACTATTGGCAAAAGCCCAATTCCGACTAAAGTTTGAAGAGCTTTTCTATATACAATTACAACTGATTGCAAAGAAACTCACCCGGCAAAAAAAGATAAAGGGGTTTCCTTTCGATCAAGTTGGTGAGTACTTTAATGATTTTTTCAAGAACAAATTGCCTTTTGAACTTACCGAAGCACAAAAGAGAGTCATCAAGGAAATACGCACGGATTTAGGTAGTAATGCCCAAATGAACCGACTTTTACAAGGAGATGTAGGTTCCGGGAAAACAATTGTAGCGGTTATGACCATGCTATTGGCTATTGATAATGGGTTCCAAGCATGTTTGATGGCTCCTACTGAAATTTTGGCCAATCAACATTACCAAGGGATTTCAGAACTTTTGAAAGATACCAAAATCAAGTGCTCCTTATTGACTGGATCCGTAAAAAAATCTGAACGTAAGCCCATTCATCAGCAATTGGAAAATGGAGAATTGCATATTCTAATAGGTACCCATGCCCTATTGGAGGATAAAGTACAATATAAAAATCTTGGTCTGGCCATAATTGACGAACAGCACAGGTTTGGAGTTGCCCAACGATCAAAACTATGGCATAAAGGAAGCCCACCCCTAACCCCTCCCAAAGGGAGGGTGAATGAAATTCATCGTAAATATCAAACCGCTAGACCTTCGGCATATAATATGTTAAAACAATTTCAAGAAGAACGGAAAAAACAAACCACGGAAGCAGAACGTATTTTATGGGAGCAGCTAAAAACCAATCAACTTGGAATAAAATTTCGAAGACAACATATTATTGACGAGTTTATCGTCGACTTCGTCTGCTTACCTAAAAAATTGATAATTGAAGTTTATGGACAGTATCATGGCACTACTTCTCAATTAGAAGCCGATGAAATTAGAACTAAAATCTTAAATGATTTTGGCTATAGTGTAATTCGGTTTAAGAATCAGGAAGTAATCGGTGCGATTGATGCTGTTGTCCAAAAAATTATATTAAAGTTAAATAGTCTCCCCTCCGGAGAGGTTGGAGGGGCCTTACCCCCACATATCTTAGTAATGACCGCGACTCCTATTCCTAGGACCTTGGCCATGAGCTTGTATGGTGATTTGGACATTTCGGTAATCGATGAACTTCCTCCCGGCAGAAAACCCGTGAAAACGGTACATAGATATGATTCCAACCGATTAAAAGTATTCCGGTTCATAAGGGATGAAATTAATAAGGGCAGACAAATCTATATCGTTTATCCGTTAATTCAGGAATCCGAGGCGCTGGATTATAAGGATTTGATGGATGGTTATGAGAGTGTTGTTCGTGATTTTCCTCAGCCAGAATATCAGATTTCCATAGTACACGGACAAATGAAACCAGCTGACAAGGATTACGAAATGCAGCGGTTCATAAAAGGAGAGACTCAAATAATGGTTGCAACAACCGTAATTGAAGTAGGCGTAAACGTACCCAATGCCTCGGTAATGATTATAGAAAGTGCAGAGCGTTTTGGCTTATCGCAACTGCATCAACTTCGTGGACGTGTCGGCCGGGGTGCAGACCAAAGCTTTTGTATTCTGATGACCAGTCACAAATTATCCAGTGAAGCCAAAACCCGTTTGGAAACCATGGTAGCCACCAATGACGGATTTGAAATAGCGGAAGTGGATTTAAAACTACGTGGTCCAGGGGACCTTATGGGAACACAACAAAGTGGATTGCTCAACCTTAAGATCGCAGACATTGTTAAGGACAATGATATCCTCAAAACGGCACGTTATTATGCCATTCAGCTATTAAAAGAAGACCCAAGTTTAGAAAAACCTGAAAACTTAATCATACGTCATAACTATGCGCAGTTAGTGAAGTATAAGAATATCTGGACTTATATTAGTTGATTACGTTAATATATATTGGGGCATAAGGTAGTTCTACTTCCTTCAAAATGGTTCCATCCAGATTACAATATAAAATTAGACCTGTTTCCTGTCCTGAAAATCCATACCCAATTAACATCAGGCTATTTTCATAATCCAAAGTAAAATTCAATACTGTTCCAAGTGCATCGTACTTGTCAATAGTGTGGTTATTTAATTTCTGATAATCTATATTAAAATTAGTCACTATGTTATTCTCAGTATCGAATAGGATAGGCTTAAACGGTAAGGGAGGTACAGTTTGCTCATCAGGAACGTAAAATAACATCTGTCCGTCAAAAAAGGTAGTTTTGAAAACTCCATTACCATTGAATTCAGAAAAAACATTATTATTACTTTCAATCAAAAGATTATTTGAATCTATATCATAAACTTCATAATTACCATTTTCGTAAAAGATAAAAAGTTTGTTAGAATTAACTGTGGCAAAATTAAAACTGTCATCAACCTGATATGATATTGGTTCCTGACTTATCTCTAAATCGGCAAGCCAAAGTTCCCTTATAAATGTAAGTTGTGGATTATAAACCTGACGAATTCTATATCCTAAAAAGTAATTTTCAAACTGGGAGGAAGACATAAATTCTCCATTGCCCAAGGAAAATTCCGAGCAGGACTGTACTATCTTATTCCAAGATTTTAATATTAAAGATTCTTCGGAATCAGTGATGCTATTTATATAGTAAAAACTTAGGTAATCAATTGAACCTTTCGGAGCATTAAAATTAACACCAAGATTTGGTGCGCAAAATCCACTTAAACCAAATGTTTCCTCTGTAATTATATTTTTCTGTTCAATTTTAGCTTTGTAAATCTGTTCAGAATTATCAAAAATTGTATTGCCGTATGTGAAAATTCCATTATCCAATGAAATTATGCTGTTAGTACTAGATTCAGATAATTCCAGCTCATTTGAAAGGTTTTTTAGTTCAAAACTATCCGAATTTGAGGCAATTTTAATTGAATAAAATGTACTCGAATTTTCTCCTATTGCAATAACCGTTGGAAAAGTATAATCTTGAGGTTCATCAATTGTTTCATCCACATTATCGTCTTCAACTTTGTCTTCTCCATCACTTGGCATTACAACATTTTCAGAATTAGAACATTACAATTGTATAAGAATTAACATCACGCATAGGAAATTTCTCATAATTTCAATTTTGTGTAAATAAAACGCTAACATGGACAATGACAAAATATATTAGTCCAAATAACAGTTTTTTTTACAACAAATTACTTTATTATCCTCAAATCAAAACTTAAGACCTAAATATTGACATTTCTATTGTTGAACATCGTAATTTTAAAACGCTATAATTTCCAAAGAACCCTTTGATTCATTAGTTTTGTTTGCTTAGAAATGAAAGAACATGAGTGCAACTAAAACGTTATTTGACAAGGTTTGGGATTCCCACGTTGTCCATCAAATAGAAAATGGTCCGGATGTCCTGTTTATCGATAGGCACATGGTTCACGAAGTAACCAGTCCCGTTGCTTTTTTAGGTTTAAAGAACCGAGGGATTCGCGTTATGCATCCTGAAAAGACATTTGCTACCGCTGACCACAATACACCAACCATTAACCAGCACCTTCCGGTAGCCGACCCGTTGTCCGCTAACCAATTGAAGATGCTTGGAGGAAAATGCCAATGAATATGGTATTTCCTATTGGGGTCTGGGACATGAAAAAAACGGAATTGTACATGTTGTAGGACCGGAATACGGAATCACCCAACCAGGTGCTACCATCGTTTGCGGTGATTCCCACACCTCTACCCACGGCGCTTTTGGCGCTATTGCCTTTGGTATTGGAACCTCTGAAGTTGAAATGGTTTTGGCCACGCAATGCATTATGCAGCCCAAACCAAAACGTATGCGCATTAATATTACCGGATCACTTCAATATGGCGTTACGCCTAAAGATGTGGCATTATTTATTATATCGCAATTGACCACCTCCGGTGCAACAGGTTATTTTGTTGAATATGCGGGCGATGTCTTCAAGAACATGACCATGGAAGGTAGGATGACGGTCTGTAATTTGAGTATTGAAATGGGTGCTCGTGGCGGTATGATCGCCCCGGACGAAACTACGTTCCATTATATAAAAGGAAGGGAATTTACGCCAACTGGCGAAGCTTGGGACAAGGCTATGGATTACTGGCAAACCTTATGCACTGACCCCGATGCCATTTTTGACAAAGAATTGACTTTTGACGGCTCCTTGATAGAACCTATGATTACCTATGGCACCAACCCAGGTATGGGAATGGGAATTTCCCACGATATACCAACATCGGACATGGTTCAAGGGGGTGCTTCTACCTACAAAAAATCTTTGGATTACATGAAATTTGGCGAGGGAGATTCCATGCTGGGAAAACCTATCGATTTTGTATTCCTAGGAAGCTGTACTAATGGTAGAATAGAGGATTTCAGGTCCTTTGCATCCATCGTAAAAGGAAGAAAAAAAGCGGATAACGTAACTGCATGGTTGGTTCCTGGAAGCCACAAAGTAGAATCGGCGATAAAAGAAGAAGGGATATTGGATATTCTCACAGAAGCTGGTTTTGAATTAAGGGAGCCCGGCTGTTCGGCCTGTTTGGCGATGAACGATGACAAAGTACCTCCTGGAAAGCTTGCCGTGAGCACATCAAACAGAAATTTTGAGGGAAGACAAGGACCAGGCTCAAGAACCATTTTGGCGAGTCCGTTGGTGGCTGCAGCCGCAGCGGTTACCGGAAAAGTAACTGATCCTCGAGAGTTGATGCAGATGGAAACGGCTTAAGGTCTTGCACTAATTACTATTTACTAACGACTGAATAACATGGCATACGATAAATTTACAATACTAAAATCTATGGCGGTACCGCTTCCAATCGAAAATGTGGATACCGACCAGATAATCCCGGCACGATTTTTAAAAGCTACGGAGCGTAAGGGTTTTGGAGACAATCTCTTTAGGGATTGGCGTTACAATCAGGACAATTCCCCAAAAGAGGATTTTGTGCTGAACGATTCCAAATACTCAGGAAAAATTCTTGTTGGAGGCAAAAATTTTGGCTCAGGTTCATCTCGTGAGCATGCGGCTTGGGCCGTTTATGATTATGGATTCCGATGCGTTATTTCCAGTTTTTTTGCGGATATTTTTAGAGGTAACTGTTTAAATATTGGTGTGTTGCCGGTTCAGGTAAGTGCTGAATTTCTTCAGAAAATATTTGACCAAATCGATGAAAATCCGGATTCCATATTTACGGTAAGCCTTCCCGAACAGACCGTTACAATTGAAGCAACGGGCGAAAGCGAATCTTTTGAAATCAATGAGTACAAGAAAGGTAATATGACCAACGGTTTTGATGATATTGATTATCTATTGAATATTGAGGACAAGATTCAAGAATTTGCCAAAAATACACCACTGTAAACTGATTTCCTTTCAAATCCCCGAAAAGATGGGGATTTCCTGATTATCGAATATTCAAATGGGAACACAAAAGAGAACGCTGGAAATAATGGATACTACCCTTCGCGATGGCGAACAAACGTCGGGTGTTTCCTTTTCGGCTTCAGAAAAACTTACGCTGGCAAAATTATTGCTGGAAGAACTTAAGGTTGACCGTATAGAAGTAGCGTCCGCTCGCGTTTCTAAGGGAGAATTAGAAGCCGTACAACAAATTACGAAGTGGGCGGCGGCCAATAATTATTTGGACAAGGTAGAGGTACTTACTTTTGTTGACGGTGGTGTTTCCCTGGACTGGATGGAAACTGCCGGCGCAAAATCACAAAATCTATTGACCAAGGGCTCCCTGAACCATCTCAAATATCAGCTTAAGAAAACTCCCGAGCAGCATTTTAATGAAATTGAAACTATTTTTTCCCAAGCAGCTACCAAAGGAATTATAAACAACATTTATCTGGAGGATTGGAGTAACGGAATGCGAAATTCCAAAGACTACGTTTTTCAATTCCTTGATTTTTTAAATGCCCAACCAGTTAAAAGAGTCTTACTGCCAGATACTTTGGGAATTTTAACCTATAATGAAACGTTTGATTACCTATCCGAAATCATTGCCCGTTACCCACAAATGCATATCGATTTTCATGGTCACAATGATTATGACCTAGGGGTTGCGAATATAATGGAAGCGGTAAAAGCGGGTTGTCACGGGTTACATTTAACCGTAAACGGAATGGGCGAACGCGCAGGCAACGCCCCAATGGCAAGTGCAATCGCTGTAATCAATGATTTTTTACCTGATGTTGAAATAGCGGTCAACGAATCGTCATTATATAAAGTGAGCAAATTGGTTTCCGCCTTTACTGGGTTTGGAATTCCTGCAAACAAACCGATCGTTGGAGAGAATGTTTTTACGCAAACAGCCGGTATTCATGCAGATGGAGATAGCAAGAACAATCTTTACTTCAGTAATTTGATGCCAGAGCGTTTTGGTCGGAAAAGAAAATATGCGCTGGGAAAGATGTCAGGAAAAGCAAATATCCAGAAAAATCTGCAAGAGCTGGGATTAACACTAAATGATGAAGAATTAAAAAAAGTTACTGCTAGAATTATTGAGCTAGGTGATAAAAAGGAGCGTGTTACCAAAGAAGATTTGCCCTACATCATTTCAGATGTATTGGATAGTGGGGATAACCAACAAAAGGTATTCGTGAAATCGTATGTTTTAACCCATGCCAAAGGCTTGATGCCCTCCACTACCCTTTCTGTTGAGATAAATGGAAAAAATTATGAGGCCAATGCACAGGGAGATGGACAGTATGACGCATTCATGAACGCCTTACGTAAAATATATGGTTCCCTCAAAATAGATTTACCTACTTTAGTGGATTACGCAGTAAGGATACCCCCTGGAAGTAATTCCGACGCCCTTTGCGAAACCATTATAACATGGTCGTCCAATGGAAAGGAATTCATTTCACGTGGATTGGACTCTGACCAGACGGTATCCGCCATTAAAGCAACGGAAAAAATGTTGAATATAATATAGATTTGAGTATATAGACCTGAGATGTTAGATAAACTTTACTAGAAAGAAACCTAATGTATCATTTCGATTAGCCTCGAAATAAAAATTGAAGTATTCAGCTACTCATTGGTATAACCTAAAAAATCGATAGAAACATAGAAACTAATAACCTGCAAACTATAATCTCATACCTCAATACTAATTAAATGAAATTAAATATTGCCTTATTGGCCGGTGACGGTATCGGTCCAGAAGTTATTGATCAAGCTGTAAAAGTGTGTGATGCCATTGGAAAAAAATATGGCCACGAAATTTCTTGGAAACCTGCATTGACCGGTGCGGCGGCTATTGATGCTGTTGGAGAGCCTTATCCTGATGAAACACATGAAATTTGCGCTAGCGCGGATGCCGTTCTTTTTGGTGCTATTGGCCACCCTAGATTTGATAATGACCCATCTGCCAAAGTCCGTCCGGAGCAAGGTCTTCTTAAAATGCGCCAAAAATTAGGATTGTTCGCTAATGTGCGTCCAACCTTTACTTTCCCTTCGCTAATCGATAAATCTCCCTTAAAAAAGGATAGAATTGAGGGGACTGATTTAATTATCCTACGTGAATTGACCGGTGGTATTTATTTTGGGGAACGCGGAAGAAAAGACGATGGCAATACGGCTTTTGATACCATGACCTATCAAAGGTTTGAAATTGAGCGACTAGCAAGAAAGGGCTTTGAGATGGCCATGAAACGTTCTAAAAAACTGTGTTGCGTGGATAAAGCCAATGTACTGGAATCGTCCAGGTTATGGAGAGAAACAGTACAAGCTTTAGAAAAAGACTATCCAGAGGTGGAAGTAAGCTATGAATTTATTGATGCCGTCGCAATGCGCTTAATACAATGGCCAAAAGGTTATGACGTAATCATCACTGCCAATCTTTTTGGTGATATTTTAACTGACGAAGCTTCAGTTATTGCTGGGTCAATGGGCTTGATGCCATCATCTTCCGTAGGAAGCAAGGTTTCACTATACGAACCCATACACGGTTCCTACCCACAAGCTGCTGGAAAAGATATTGCTAATCCATTGGCAACTGTGCTTTCCGCCGCTATGCTATTTGAGGACATGGATATGACACAAGAGGCAGAGGAAATAAGAAGAGTGGTGAATAAATCATTGGCAGAAGGCTATGTAACCGAAGATTTGGCAGAAGGTGGAAAAAGCTATAAAACAAGTGAAGTTGGAGATTGGCTGGCCAAGAATATTTAATAGGGAAAATTCAAATAGACATAGGCTCCTTGAAAAATTTTACTATTCAAGGAGCCTATTTTATTGATTACTGACTTGTAAATAATTCTCACTAATAATTGAATGCCATTTTCCTGTACTTCAATTCCCTTCGTCTTCTATAAATTAATATACCCACCGCTATACCGACACCCGATAAAGCGAGTCCCGCACCAACTAAGCTAGAATAGATTATTCCATAACCAAAGGCTATTGGAAGACCGGCCAAATAGGCTCCTGAGGCATTCCCCATATTAAAGGCACTTTGGTTCATGGAAGAACCTAACATTTCCGAGCCTTTGGAAGTATTAATAATCGCCATTTGTATTGGTGTCGCTACGGTAAAAGAAATTGCCCCGATGATAAAGGTCATTGCCATTAACAAATATGGATTGGTAGCAACTAACATATTCAAAATTAAAATGGCACACATGACGGAAAGACTTATAATTACAGCTTTTAAAGGAGAAAATAATTCCGTCATTTTTGCTCCTAAAAAGTTTCCGAAAACCATTCCCAAACCTGCCAACATCATGGCGTAACCTACAAAATGTTCCGGTAGTCCTGCTACCTCCGTAATCAATGGTGCGACATAGCTATACCAAGCAAAGAATCCTCCGGTACCGATAGTGGTCAAAGCAATCAATGCCCACAGTTCCCTATTTTTCAACCCCTTTGTTACACTAGCTTCTTTTTCAGAGCTATCTATCTCAATTTTTGGCATCCATAAGTAAATACTGCTTAAAGCTAAAAGTCCAATAAAACCTACTAAATAGAAAGAAACACTCCAACTAAATTAGTTGCCCTAGATAGGTGCCAATTGGAACGCCAATAACATTCGCAATAGTTAATCCAGAAAACATAATAGAAATGGCTTGGGCCGATTTTCCTTTTTTGGCCAGCTTTGTAGCCACTACTGCTCCTATCCCAAAGAACGCCCCATGGGGGATTCCTGATAAAAATCGAATAAAGAGAAGACTGCCATAACTATTCGCTAATCCTGAAAGGGTGTTGAACACCGTAAACCAAATCATTAAAAGAAATAACATTTTCTTTGGGGATAGCTTTGAACCCAACCCGGTCAATAAAGGAGCTCCCACAACAACTCCCAATGCATATGCGGCTATAAAATGTCCCGCTTGTGGAATAGTTATTCCCAGTGCTCCGGAGACTTCCGTTAATATGCCCATAATAACAAACTCGGTAAGTCCTATCCCAAAACCACCGATTGCCAATGCGAATAGCGCCTTTTTATTTGTTGAATTATTGTTTGTTTTCATATCCAATTCATTTATAACTTCTCATCAATAGATTCCAAGAAGTATATTCATGGTACAAAGTTAATTGGGGTATTTCCTTTCTTATTCTACTTAATTATCCAATATCTATGTTATATTACCCTAATTAATGATAATTTGAAAATTTTGAGTTAAAAACGAATAGTTTAAATAAAAAAAGCATCGGAAGTATGTTCCGATGCTCCAATATGAATTTTGGTGTTTATTTTATAAGATATAATCCGTACTTACAAAATTAGAAAGTTTGGCTTCCAATAACTGTTGAATGGTTTCAGTATTCAAATCATTGTCCTTAAAGGCCACAAATGTCCTAATTGAGAACGAACGCAAAGCATCATGAACGCTCAATGTTGCTTGAGCGGAGTCTTTTCTTCCCGTAAACGGATACACATCGGGTCCACGCTGACAAGAACTATTCAAATTCACACGACAGACCAAGTTCACCAACGTATCGATTAATGGGGACAAGGCATACACATCTTTCCCAAACAAACTTACTTGTTGGCCGTAATTGCTTTCCGCCATATCGTCCAACGGTTCTTCTATATCCGAAAAAGGAACTATAGGAATTATAGGCCCAAACTGCTCTTCCTGATACACCCGCATGTCTTTTGTAACGGGATACAGTACCGCCGGCCAGATATAGTTATCAAATCGCTTACCGCCTTTTTTATTGATGATTTTTGCCCCTTTTTCTAGGGCATCATCAATTAGTTCTTGAATATAATCAGGCTTTCCAGGCTCAGGTAACGGGGTTAGTTTAACACCGTCCTCCCATGGATTCCCGAATTTTAAAGCGTCTACTCCTTCCGCAAACCGAGCATTGAATTTCTCCCGAATATCTTCATGCACGTAAACTACTTTTAAAGCCGTACAACGCTGTCCGTTAAAGGATAAGGTTCCTGCCAAACATTCACTAATCGTCAAGTCCAAATCAGCATCCGGAAGTATAATTGCCGGATTTTTTGCTTCCAAACCTAATACCAAACGCAATCTATTACTTTTAGGATGTTGGTCCTGCAAAGCGTTCGCCGATTTACTGTTTCCTATCAAAGCCAAGACATCAATCTTTCCCGTCTTCATAATAGGGGCCGCCACTGCCCTTCCCCGACCGAATATTATATTTACCACACCTTTTGGAAAACTAGTTTGAAAAGCCTCCAACAATGGAGTAATTAATAAAACTCCATGCTTTGCAGGCTTAAATATTGTGGTATTACCCATAATTATGGCGGGAATCAGCAACGCAAAAGTTTCGTTAAGTGGGTAGTTGTAAGGCCCCAAACATAGAACCACTCCCAATGGACCTCGCTTAATATGTGCATAAACACCATCATGTTTTTGGAATTTAGCTGCATTCCTATCCAATTGTTTGTAGTCCTCAATTGTATCCTCAATATATTCTACGGTTCGATCAAATTCCTTTTCTGAGTCGGGTAGAGATTTTCCAATTTCCCACATCAGTAATTTTACAATTTGCTGCCTTTTTGTTTTCATTTTGGCAACAAAAACGTCCATACATTCAATACGGTCTTTCACGTGCATTGTGGGCCACACTCCTTGACCCTTGCCATAGGCTTTTAAGGCAGCATCCAAAGCATTTAGTGCTTCTGGTTCCTGCATGTCCGGAATACTTCCAAGTAACGTTGGTTTATACTCTTTTGTGGAAGAGATGGTGGAATACACTTCGGTGACCTCTCCTTTCCATTCTTTTAATTCACCATCCACCAAAAATTTTCTTTGATGAATAGGCGCATCTATTTGAAACTCGGCCGGAATTTTATTCTCGTTATTTTTCATTCTATATAGATTAAATCATATTTAAAAAAATCCTTGATTTCTCAAGGATTTAGTCGTTATACTATAGGTTTCATTGCAGTCATGGATTCCCTAAGTCTAGTTCCGACGATTTCTACCGGATGCTTTCGTAGGGCTTTATTTACCTCAATGAGCTTGGCGTTATCCACATCGTTACTTTCACCTTCTCCGTAGTGCTTTCCAATGACGTCGACATCAATTTTAGACATAAAGTCTGCCAACAATGGCTTACAAGCATGGTCAAAAAGATAACATCCGTATTCCGCAGTATCTGAAATTACACGGTTCATTTCAAACAATTTCTTCCTTGCTATTGTGTTAGCAATTAACGGTGTTTCATGAAGCGATTCGTAATAAGCGGATTCATCAATAATTCCGGATTCTGTCATCGCTTCAAAAGCCAATTCCACACCTGCACGCACCATTGCAACCATTAACACCCCGTTATCGTAAAATTCTTGCTCGGAAATAGCATCATTACCGGCAGGTGTCTTTTCAAAAGCGGTCTCACCAGTAGCCGCGCGCCAGGTCAACAAATTCTTATCATCATTGGCCCAATCTTCCATCATGGTCTTGGAAAAATGTCCCGTCATGATATCATCCATATGTTTTTGAAACAACGGTCGCATGATATCCTTTAATTCTTCGGATAATTCAAATGCCTTAATTTTTGCAGGATTTGAAAGTCGGTCCATCATATTTGTGATTCCACCGTATTTCATTCCCTCCGTAATGGTCTCCCATCCATATTGAATCAATTTTGAAGCATAACCAGGATCAATTCCTTTCTCAATCATTTTATCAAAGCATAGGATAGAGCCTGTTTGAAGCAATCCACAAAGAATAGTTTGTTCCCCCATTAAATCCGACTTCACTTCTGCCACGAAGGAAGATTCCAAAACTCCGGCTTTATGCCCTCCTGTAGCCGCGGCGTATGCTTTGGCCTGTTCCAATCCCTTTCCTTCCGGGTCATTTTCCGGGTGAACGGCAATTAATGTAGGAACGCCAAAACCTCTTTTATACTCCTCACGAACCTCAGAACCGGGACTCTTGGGTGCTACCATGATAACGGTTAAATCTTTTCTTATCTGGGTGCCTTCCTCAACGATATTAAAACCATGCGAGTAGGATAATGTGGCTCCCTTTTTCATCAATGGCATTACTGCACTTACTACAGAAGTGTGTTGTTTGTCAGGAGTTAGATTGATAACTACATCTGCACTCGGAATCAATTCTTCATAATTTCCAACAGTAAACCCATTTTCACTGGCGTTGATATAGGATTGTCTTTTTTCCTTTATGGCAGCATCGCGAAGCGCGTAAGAAATGTCCAGACCAGAATCCCTCATGTTCAAACCTTGATTAAGGCCTTGCGCACCACAGCCCACTATTACGATTTTCTTCCCTTTCAAGGCAGTTACACCATCAGAAAATTCAGATGACTCCATGAACCTACATTTTCCTAGTTGCGTCAATTGGTCCCGTAATGATAGTGTATTAAAATAATTTGCCATTTTGTGTTCTTTAATTTAGTGCCGTCCCCGATTGGCATCGGTAACAGCGGTTATTTAATTGATTAGTTAATTATGTTGAAATTCTTTAAGTAATGCCGATATCTGCATTTCATCCTTTGAAATGGAAATGCGCCCCGAACGAACAAATTGCATGATACCAAAAGGTTTCAATTGCTCATACATTTGATCTATTTCATGCCTTCTACCACTCTTTGCCAAAACAAAAAAGTCTCTGGCGACAGTAACAATTTGTGAATTGCTTTCCTTGATTATATTTTGAATCTGACGTTCGTCAAATAATAGGTCAGAAGCAATTTTAAAAATGCAGATTCTTGATAAATAGTTTCATCATCCGTATGATAAAACGCCTTTATGACTTCTATTTGTTTCTCTATTTGTCCTACAATATTGGTTACCCATTTCACCGTAGTATGAACCACAATGGTAAATTTTGAAACTTCATCAATTTCTGATTTAGAGACATTTAAACTTTCAATATTAATGTGACGCTTTAAGAATATTCCTGATATTCTATTCAGTAATCCTACGTTATTCTCGGAGTATACTGATATGGTGAACCACTGATTTTCCATTTTTGAATTTATCTATGTGCTACTATTCTAATTCTTTTATAATCTGCAAACCATTTTCCATTTCTGTAAAGTTCCTGTTTAAGGTTTTCCTGAACTTCATTGATAATATTAGAAACATCGGAATTATTGACACCCGCTAAAAATGGTTTACAAAACATAAGCAACCAATCCTTTATTCCTGTCTCTCTATCGGACAATTCCGTTGGCCTATTATACCATTGTGCGGAATTTACCTTAAAACCTGCTGTTTCTAACACCGATGTATATTCACCAATAGATGGGAAATACCAAAGTTGAAGGTTGGCCTGTTTTCCGTGACCCCTTTTCTTTAGAGAATTTCGCAACTGTTCCGTTATCTGCCTTACATTATCTTTTCCACCAAACTCCAAAACAATCCTACCGCCATTTTTCAGGTTGGCATACATATTTGAAACCGCTTCCTTATAATTTACTACCCAATGCAAGGCTGCATTGGAAAAAATAGCATCAAAAGGTTCATCAAAATGGAAACTAGTAGCATCACCAACTTCAAAATCACACAAGGGGAATTTTTCCTTTGCCTTTGCTATCATTTCCGGGGATTTGTCCATTCCAACGACAACGTTAGCTCGTTCCCTAATCAGCTCGGTTAATTCACCTGACCCACAACCCAAATCCAATATCCGTTCGTCTGGTTTTGGGTCCAACAAATCTATCAAAGATGTACCATATTCGTATACGAAAGCGTGTTTATCGTTATATAAATTTGCATCCCAAATATTTTCCAACTGTCTCATTATCGAATTTCGACTACAACTATTTTATTTAAACCAGATAGGTCTCTGTTATCATATGCTATTTTTTAACCGCTATAATTACTCCCGTTGACCAATTCATTTTGGTTAAACTGAAATCATTTCTTTGTTCCAAATAGTCAATCAGAAGTTCTACATTTTTATTATGCCCTTCCGGCCAATTGGGCTGCGGCATCATATCATCGATGATGTAAAATCCACCTTTATTTATCATTTCAAGGACCTCATCTAACTCGCTGTATTTTCCGGGCCAAGCATCGGCAAAAACAATATCGAACTTTAACCCGCTATTATTTTTTATCCATTCCGCCCCGTCGTCACAAATTATAGTCACTCTTCTGTCAGCAGAGAAATAATGACTCGCTATCGAAATTAATTCCGGGTCATTATCAATGGTTATCAGGGTTGAACTCTCGGCCATTCCATCTATCATCCAAGAAAGGGACAAGCCAATTCCAGTTCCCAATTCGAGAATGCGAGCTCCAGGCTTTGAACTTATTAGTGTCTTAAGTAAGGTTCCAATGTAGACATCAGAAGGCATGGTAAAACCAATTTCCTCGGATTTTCTTTGAATCTCCTTATAAATTTCAGGAATGTCCTTAATGGTTGCTTCTTGCATGATGTTCTTTAAAATCGATGGTATCTTTATTTCAATCTAACTTCTGAAACAGCAGCGCCCGAAGGAATCATAGGAAATACATTATCTTCCTTTTCTACTTTCACTTCCAAGAAATAAGGCTTATCCGAAGCTATCATTTCCTGTACGGCATCTTTTAAATCCTTACGTTCACTAACGCGTTTGGCTTCTATATGATAACCTTCTGCAATCTTTACGAAATCCGGGTTCACCATCACGGTAGAAGCATAGCGCTTATCAAAAAACAGTTCTTGCCATTGACGTACCATACCCAAATGGTCATTATTCAATACCACAATTTTTACCGGAACATTATGTTGGAAGATAACTCCCAATTCCTGTATGGTCATTTGATAGCCTCCATCCCCAATAATAGCGACAACTTCTCTTTCCATAGCACCCATCTTGGCCCCTATAGCCGCTGGCAACGCAAAGCCCATTGTGCCTAAACCTCCTGAAGTTATGTTGCTTTTGCTTTGTTTGAACTTGGCATACCTACAAGCAATCATCTGATGTTGGCCTACATCGGTAACAATTACAGCTTTGTTCCCAGAAGCTATATTGATTTCCTCTATAACTTCGCCCATCGTCAAACCGACCTTCGTAGGGTGAATATCATTGTTGATAATGGTATCAAACTCAATCTGATATTTCTCTTTGAACAAATTATGCCATGACTCATGTCTATTTTCCTTAATCATTGGAATTAGAAGCCCTAGCGTCTCTTTGGAATTTCCCAATACGGCAATATCCGCATGTACGTTCTTATTTATTTCAGCAGGATCAATCTCAAAATGAATGACTTTGGCCTGTTTTGCATAATCCTCCAGCCTTCCCGTAACACGATCATCGAATCGCATACCAATTGCAATAAGCACATCGCACTCGTTAGTTAGAAGATTGGGGCCATAATTTCCATGCATACCCACCATACCCACATTCAATGGATGTCCTGTATCCAATGCCGAAGCGCCCATAATGGTCCAAGCTGCCGGGATACCTGCTTTTTCCACGAATTGTTTCAGTTCATCTTCTGCCTTACCAAGAATAACACCTTGACCCCAAACGATAAAAGGTTTTTTTGCATTATTTATCAATTCCGCTGCATCCGCTATTGCTCCTTCATTTGGTTTTGGAGTAGGTTTATAACTACGAACACCAGTACATTTCTCATAAGAAAATTCCAACTCGTCTATTTGGGCATTCTTTGTAATATCTACCAAAACAGGCCCCGGCCTACCCGATTTTGCAATATAAAAGGCCTTGGCCATTACCTCTGGTATTTCAGACGCTTCGGTAATCTGATAGTTCCATTTGGTCACTGGGGTAGAAATACCGATGATATCCGTTTCCTGAAATGCATCCGAACCTAACAAGTGTCTGGTAACCTGACCGGTAATACATACCATTGGGGTTGAATCTATTTGTGCATCTGCCAAACCTGTTACTAAATTTGTGGCTCCTGGTCCTGAAGTGGCCATAGCGACGCCAACTTTTCCGGATACCCTTGCATATCCTTGGGCCGCATGAGTAGCACCTTGCTCGTGACGGGTTAAAATATGGGTAAGTTTATCCTGAAACTTGTATAGTTCATCATATACCGGCATGATAGCCCCTCCCGGATAACCGTAGAGCAAGTCCACTCCTTCGGCAAGCAAACAATGGATTATTGCTTCGGCACCGGAAATCTTAATCGATTTCTGTACATCAATTTTTTTCTTCTTCTCTTTCAGTGTTTCCATATCAAACAATTATTAACACATATAATCCTAAAACTCATCAGTAACACAACCTTTAGATGCCGATGAAACCGTTTTTGCATACTTATATAAAATTCCACGTGTAGCCTTTAATTCCGGGGCTACCCATTTGGCTCTTCTTCTACTCAGTTCTTCATCGGAAATTTCAATATTGATGGTATTGTTTACGGCATCGATTGAAATGATGTCCCCGTTTTCTACAAGGGCTATATTACCGCCCACTTGAGCTTCTGGAGCCACATGGCCAACGACAAACCCATGCGATCCGCCAGAAAAACGTCCATCGGTAATTAAGGCAACATCCTTACCCAAACCTGCTCCCATGATTGATGATGTGGGTTTAAGCATCTCGGGCATGCCCGGCGCTCCTTTAGGACCTTCATAGCGAATAATAACAACATCTCCTTTTTTTACTTTTCCACTTTTAATACCAATATTAACCTCAGTTTCACTATCAAAAACATTAGCCGTACCTTTAAATGACAACCCTTCTTTTCCCGTAATCTTCGCCACAGCACCTTCCGTTGCAAGATTTCCAAAGAGAATTCGAATATGCCCGGTTTCCTTAATAGGTTTATCCAATGTACTTATGATGTCTTGGTTACTTGTCAGTGCCGGCACATGCTCCAAATTTTCGGCCAAGGTCTTTCCTGTAACCGTTAGACAGTCACCGTGAAGCATTTTTTCATCAAGCATATACTTAAGTACACCAGGTATTCCACCAACTCCATGTAAATCTTCCATTGAATATTTCCCACTCGGCTTTAAATTAGCCAATAAAGGTGTAGTATCACTTATTCTTTTAAAATCCTCTAAAGTAAAATCGATTTTTGCTGCTTTGGCAATTGCCAAGAAATGGAGCACGGCATTGGTAGATCCTCCAAGAACCGTCACCAATCTAAAAGCATTTTCCAAAGATTTCTTTGTTACGATATCGGATGGTTTGATATCATTTTCCAATAAATAACGAAGTGCTTCACCCGCTTTAACCGATTCTTGCTCCTTTAGATTGCCATCACTAACGGCAGGATTTGACGAGTTAAAAGGCAATGACATTCCTAACGCTTCTATTGCAGAAGCCATGGTATTTGCGGTATACATTCCGCCACATGCGCCAGCACCGGGACATGCCTTATGAATTACCTCTTTATATTCTGTTTCATCAATGTTACCCGCTACTTTTTGACCAAAAGCCTCAAAAGCGGATATAATATCCAATTTTTTGCCGTTGTGGCAACCAGATGCTATGGTACCACCATATACTAAAATTGAAGGTCTATTTAAACGTAGCATCGCCATTAAGGCTCCCGGCATATTCTTGTCGCAGCCAACTACGGTGATCAATCCATCGTAACTCATCGCTTCAACAACAGTTTCCATGGAATCGGCAATAATATCCCTGGAAGGAAGTGAAAAACGCATACCCGGAGTACCATTGGATATACCGTCACTAACCCCTATCGTATTAAAAATTAACCCGACTAAGCCTGCATTCTCTGAACCCTTTTTGGCATACAATGCCAAATCATTAAGATGCATATTACATGGGTTGCCTTCATAACCTGTGCTCGCAATTCCTATCAACGGTTTTTTTAAATCCTCGTCCGTTAAGCCGATGGCATGTAACATGGCTTGCGCCGCAGGCAGGGAAGGGTCTTGGGTAACGGTTTTACTGTATTTATTCAATTCCATAATCTTGTTCCAGTGTGCAAATTTTCTATTTACAAATCGATTTCTATCAAAGATAAAAGTTTATAAACCCTTGTAATTTTAACAAAAACGCAGGGTTCAAATTCAATTTCATTAAAAATGATTTAAAATACTGATTTTCAATTAATTGAATATTCTTTTCATATCATATTCAATAACTATTGCTTAAGTCTATTAAAATAAAAAACCTGTATCGGATGTATCTGATACAGGTTTTTAAATCAATAAAAATCTATATCATTCCGTTTTCGGAACAATAAGGACCACATTGATTATGACGTTATTTAAAATCATTTAACAATGATACAAATTATTTATTCTCGTACAAATTTTTTCAAATTAATTTGAAGGAAATGGTATTCCCTTCCCTTTTTTGTGCCAATATTGAAATGGCTTTGTCCGATAGCTGTAAAACCCTTGGATAGCCTCCAGTAGTTTGTCCATCTTTCATTAAGATAATTAATTTTCCCGATGGAGTTAGTTGTACCGTACCGGGCAATGTGGCGGAGGTAAGCATGGAAATATCATGACCAGGAACCAATTCTTCCAACTGATACGCCATACGATTGTTCTCCTTGGCAACGGTAAAATCTTTCGTAAAAAGTACTTCAAGTTGCTTGTCGCTCAATAAATCGTATTCCGGTGCCCTGTGCACCTGTAAAACCGTTTCCCGTAAATAAGAATCGACCTTTATTTCTGAAATTTTAGGTTTAAAAATTCCATGGTTTTCATAGGGAATTGCATCCCTATCTTTAACTCTGTTTTCTATAGTTACCGGCTTATAAAACGACCTGCTGTTCAAGACGGATTTAGTTTTAAAGCCGCCCTTTATCGCTAAATATGCCCTAAAACCTAAATCCAACCGACCGTATGATAGAATGTCCCCAGCATTAATTTGATACACCTTATAGTTTTGGATGGGTTCATTGTTCAGGGTAACTAAAATTTCCGCTCCTGCTAGCACTATATAAGTTTCTTCTTCAAAAACCAATGTTGGACCGGTCATTGTGAATTCTAGAACCGCCGCCGCATTTTCATTCTCCAAAAGAGAATTCGCCTTAAAAACAGACAATTGATCCATAGCACCTGAAACCGGAACCCCTTTGTTACGATGGTGGAATCTTCCCAAATCCTGAACACTGGTATAAAAACCTGCTTTTAGAACTTTAAGCATCTATCTTGATTTTTTCGATCTTATAAATTCCAACCTCAGCTTCTATCTTGTGCAAATCATATTCGGCGCGGGAAATTTCATAAAACTGTATTTTATCCCCAATATTTACAAAGCAAGGTTCATCCCGTTTGACATCAAAAATAGGAACAGAACAGTTCCCAATAATGTACCATCCTCCCGGCGACTCCTGTGGATAAATTCCTGTTTGTTTTCCTGCGATTCCTACGGATCCTTTCGAGACCTTTAAACGTGGGGTGGCCCTCCTTGGAAGTTCCAGGGCCTTATTTAGACCGCCCAAATAGAGAAACCCGGGCAAAAATCCAATTCCGTAAATGGTATATACTTCATTGGTATGCAACGTGATGATTTCCTTGACCGATAAATTTAGTTTCTTGGAAAGTTCTTCCAGATCTATTCCAAATTCGGCATCATAGGATACCGGCAATCGCCATAAAAATCGCTCTTTATGTTTAGTTTCTTTTACCTGATGGTAACATGCATTGATTTCCTCACTGAATTCGGCAAATTCTATGGTCTTTAATTTGTTAACCAGTAATAAGGAATTGTATGATGGTACGGACTCCCAATTATCTTCATTCAAAATATTCCCCTTTAAATAAACTTCAAACTGGAGTATAACGTTTAAAATGGACTCACTGACCTCATTTGGCCATTCTATTAGTACGGCATGGACACCGAAGGGTTTTATTGTAATTGGGGGAAGCATCACTTATTTAGGTAGATGTTATAGTTTGGTAATTGCTCAGAAAGATACGTTAATATTTGTAAAGCACTTGAAGTATCCCCATGAATACAATAAGTATCCGCACTTAGTTCTTTTAAACTTCCGCTTTCTGTTCTAACCATGCCTTTTTCAAAAATGTTAAGAACTTGTTTTAGAACCGTTTTCGGTTCTGTGATAAGTGCGTTGACCTTTTTTCTAGAAACCAAATTAAGATGGGTATCATAATTACGGTCACCAAAAGCCTCCAGCTTAATACTGAATCCGTTTTCCTGTGCTAATTCCTCTATGACCGATTTTGGTGGCACATAAAGAAATTTAGCGGTTTTATATTTTTTTATCGATTTCAAAAATAATAAAGTAAGTTCCTCATCTTTGGCGATATCATTATATAATGCACCATGAGGTTTGATGTGATGCATCGGAACATTTTCCTTATCACAAATAGATTTCAAACTATCAATTTGGGTCAAGATGCTTTCTTTAAGCGCATTTTCATCCATCTTTACTGAAATTCTACCAAAATTCAACTTATCCGGATAAGAAGGATGTGCTCCAATTTTAACGTGATGCTTTTTTGCAAGAGTTACCATCTGTTTCATGGATTCACATATCCCCCGCATGTCCACCACAGGCTATACTACACGAAGAAATCAGGGGGAAAATAGCGGCCTCGTTGCCTACCCCTTCACCCACATCACAATTAATATCGATATACTTTTTATCCATTTAAACAAACCTAAAACCTTGAAAATACTTTTAGCACCTAAAAGTATTGCAAGAAAAATGATAGTAAAACCTATTACATTTTGAAATCTGTTGTTCCTAAAGGCACCCATTACAGATGTCCTATTCACTACCCAAACCAAAAAAATAGCAATTATCGGCAAAAGAAGACCATTGGCTACTTGGGCAAATTTGATGACTTCAATTGGTCTTATATCAAACGACAAAAAGAAAACACCCAGGCCCAAAATAAGCATCCAAACTGATCTGAATCTTTTGTCCTTAAAACCCGCCTTCCAGCCAAAGCAGCTATTGGCAACATAGGCTGCCGCTAAAGGAGCCGTTATCGCGGATGTGATTCCCGCCGCAAATAGACCAATTCCCATAAAGTATTTAGCCCCTGATCCATACAAAGGTTCCAATCCCTGTGCCATATCCATCACGGAGGCTACTTGGGAATTATTAATTGCAGCCGCCGTTATAATGATACACATTGAAACCAATCCGCCCAAGGTAATCGATACGATGGTATCTCGCTTTGCGGCTTTTAAATCCTTTTCCGATTTCCATTTTTCGCTGACCAAGGAGGCGTGCAAGAAGAGATTATAGGGCACAACTGTGGTTCCAACCAAAGCAATTATGGTCAGAACACTTTCATTGGACACTTGTGGCATCAATAATCCTGTCAATATTTCTGATAGATTCGGTTTTGTGATGATTGCCGTTATAACAAAGGAGAGACTCATCGTAATCACCAACAATACGAACACCTTTTCAATCACCCTATAATTACCAATATATAAAAGTATAAATGCCAACCCTCCTATCAAGAAAGGATAGTAGTCCAAATACGCATTGCCAAAAATAGCCTCAAGGCCTAAGGCGCCTCCACCTATATTGCCTGCCTCGTAGGCGGCATTACCTATTAATATCGCACTTAAAATTATTCCAATTATCGTATTTCTTATCCATTTGGTTTTAAGCTCCTCCTTTATCACATCTGCCAACCCGCTTTGCGTAATAACGCCCAATCTTGCAGACATTTCCTGCAGGACCACCGTTGCTACAATGGACAATAACATGGCCCATAGCAGCGTAAAACCGAAGCCTACTCCCGCCAATATACAAGCGGTAACCGTACCCGGTCCAATAAATGCGGCTGCAACAAGAACTCCCGGGCCAATTTTTTTAAACATTGTTTCTCATAAGGATTCCTGTAAATATAAACTCAAAAACCAGAAAAGCTGCTTTTAAGAAGGATGATTTTCACCACACTTTTAACACTTTTGGATGCTGTTCGTCTAAAAAATTACCGTTCGTCTAAAAGTTGGGTGTCATACATCGAGAGTTCATACTAATCCAAAAAATCCGCGGTTATATTATTCCCAAATCAATACTTAACCTACTTAATGAGATGTTTAGAATGTAACAAAAGTTTAGGCTATTTAGACCATAAAAATGCAATGGACAGCTTAGGTGTTGAACTCTGTACCCAGCATCATCAGCGAATGCAGGAACTAATAGAAAAAAACAATACACCTCTAGAAGCCGTCCAATTGTACTATGCCCTAAAGGAGGCCGGTGTAAGTGCTATGTTGGAATGGTGGGACGGTAAAAAGTCCATTGATATTGCCATTTCCAGAGTAAAGTTGAATATTGAAATAGATTCGGAATACGATAAACTTACCGAAGAAGAGGCGATAAACAATTTGGAACAAGCAATGCATTCCTTTAAAAATGGTTTTACCACCATTAGAATACCACATATAGTTGTGCGGTATTATCTGAATGAAACCGTTAAAAATATCATTGGAATTATGCAAGGTCTGAAAGCAAATATTAAGATGATCTAAAAACGAAACGTTATGACAGAGTCCATCAAAACATTAAAAACACCCATCAGGATTGCCTTGGTTACCCTTTTGTGCGGTATGCTAATGCGGATTTTAAATTGGCCGTATACCGAAGGAATAATTTTCATTTCATTTTTGGCCATCGGGATTTTGTACGCCATTCGTTTTTCCAGAAAAGAAAACAAAAAACCCGTGTCCTATATAAAGATGGCTTTGGTGCTGTTTTGGACTACCAACGGAATTCTGAAAATATTGGATTTTCCATACACGATTATTTTTCAAATTGGTACGGCCATCACGTTTATAGGTTGGTTCGCAATGGAAGGGACAGCTTATTTTATGGACGAAGACCGTAAAGCGAAAAACACCATAATTGAAGTAGCCTGGAACATTGCAATGGTGGTAGGCGTATTGACTATTATATGCGGAAGCTTGATGCATCTGCTTACATGGGAATTTTCCATTCCTACACTAACAATTGGTCTCACCATAGTTACCGCATATATACTTAAAGATATATTCAATCCGGTAAAGGAAGAAAGCAAAGACCGGAACAACGAGGAACTACAATTATAAAAAATAGCCCAAATCTTTAGTTACCTACTTTTCTAGATTTTCGTACCTTAACACAAAGTGTTTTAGTTATGAAAAATATAGATCGAAGACAATGGCTAAAAACTGCCGGACTTTCCGGCAGTTTTACTTTTTTAGGAGGTTTAAGTTCCATGGCAATGGATTTGCCTTTAAAAACTTCAAATAGTATCAATCCAGTTGCCAAACTAAACGCCAATGAGAATCCGTTTGGTCCCTCTAAAGCCGTAAGGGCAAGAATCACCAGCGCTTTTGATGATGCCTGTAGGTATCCATCTATCGTTTTCCGACCGTTGTTGGAGCAAATAGCAGAAAAGGAAGGCGTTTCTACAAATCATATTGTGATAACCGGAGGTTCAACCGAGGGGTTAAAAGCTGTAGGACTGACCTATGGAATTGATGGTGGGGAGATTATTGCTCCCGATCCTACTTTTCAATCCATGCTGACCTACGGGGAGAATTTTGGTGCCTATGTACACAGAGTTCCGGTGGACGAGAACATGCAGCACGATTTAAAGGAAATGGAAAACCGAATCAACGGCAAAACCCGACTCATTTTTATTTGTAATCCCAACAATCCCACAGGGACGCTTTTGGACAAAAACGACCTGAAATCCTTTTGCGAACGCACCAGTGACAAGGCCATGGTCTTTAGTGACGAGGCGTATTACGATTTTATCACGGAACCGGACTACCCTTCCATGGTAGAACTGGTAAAGGAAGGAAAGAACGTTATCGTTTCTAAAACATTTTCCAAAGTATATGGAATGGCCGGATTGCGAATAGGTTACTTGGTGGCACGGCCAGACATTGCTTCAAGATTGCAAAAAAACATCATGGCCATGACCAATGTATTGGCAATTGAAGCCGCCAAAGAGGCTTTAAAAGATGATGAGTTCTATAAGTTTAGTATTTCCAAGAACGTTGAGGCCAAAAATATGATCTACAAAACGTTAGACGACCTCAATTTAAACTATATAAAATCACACACAAATTTCGTGTTCTTCAAAACGGGCAGGCCTATTTCTGAAATGATTACCGAAATGAAAAATGAAAACGTGCTAATTGGAAGACCTTTCCCTCCTTTCTACGAATGGGCTAGAGTAAGTACGGGCACTATGGAGGATATGAAATTGTTTGATAAGGGGTTGAGGAAGGTGATGGGATAGTTAAACCATAAGATCCTAAATTTGTCCTGAATTATGTTTTTTGCATTATTTAGGACATCAGATATCCTACTAGTTATAAATTGATAACTATAATTAATTTATAAACTAAACACCATGGGAGGTACTACTACTATCATCAAAAAGAACGGGATTCATATTTTATTTTCAACAATTCTAATTGCTATTTTCACTAATACGCTATCAGCCCAAAATACTGTTCCAGATTTAAAAGGGAGTACTGCTGTAGTGGGGCAATTGTGGGGAATTGAAACTATTGGACTTAATATAAACCATAACATAAATCATAGGGTTTCTATTAATGCCGGGCTTGGTATTTTGCTAGATTTACATTTGGGCGCAAATCTATACCTAACCAATAGAACAAAGAAAAAAACATCTTTTTACATAGGTACACAAGTAGGTCTCATAAGGCAAATATCCATATTTGGTTCATCGGATGAAAGCCAACTCGGAATATACGCGCCAATTGGTTTTGAATATATTGCGTTAAAAGGCTTTACCATTTTAGTAGATATTGGCCCAAATTTTGTCAAAGAAGATTGGGATCAAATCAGCACATTTCCAATTATGGGCTCTTTAAAAATCGGCTATACTTTCAGAAAAAAATAGGATAAACAACTTATGTTTTAGCAAAAAAAGTAATCAAATTTAAAAGCCCGATAGCGCGGAAATGTTTTCCGTGCTTTTCATTTGCATCCCGGCTCGGTAGTAGTTGAAACAGTGAAGAATCTATTTGGAAATTCGACAGATACTTCGCTTCGCTCGGTATTACAAAAATAACCTTGCATCCTGCACTTAAAACTTGAAACCAGAAACTATAAACTTAGAAAAAAATCACCCCAACCACCCTTCTCTATCCAAACTGCGGTACTGAATAGCTTCAGAAATATGATTCCCGTTCAAATCTTTCTCATCTGCCAAATCAGCAATAGTACGCGCAACTTTTAAAATTCGGTCGTAAGCACGAGCGGAAAGATTTAAACGCTCCATGGCGCTTTTGAGCAAGTTTTTAGATTTTTCGTCCAACTTACAATATTCCCGAATCTGCTTCGTATTCATTTGTGCATTGTAATGTACATTTTCCAAATCCTCAAAACGTTTGGTCTGTAGCTCCCTAGCAGCCGTAACCCGCTTACGAATGTCAACACTGCTCTCCCCTTTTCGGTCTTCAGAAAGCTTTTCAAAGGGTACTGGGGTCACTTCAATATGGATATCGATACGGTCCAACAAAGGACCCGAGATTTTACTCAAATACCGTTGCATTTCCGCCGGGGAAGAAGTGACAGGAGCATCGGGGTCGTTAAAATAACCACCCGGACTAGGGTTCATACTGGCCACGAGCATAAAACTGCTGGGATAGGTTACCGTAAACCGTGCGCGTGAAATGGTAACTTCCCTATCTTCCAAAGGTTGCCGCATCACCTCCAACACTCCTCTTTTAAACTCTGGTAATTCATCCAAAAACAAAACGCCATTATGTGACAACGAAATCTCCCCTGGTTGGGGATAGGCACCCCCGCCTACCAGGGCTACATCGCTTATCGTATGGTGGGGCGAACGAAAGGGTCTTTGGCTCATCAACCCCATATTCTTAATTTTCCCCACTACACTATGAATTTTAGTAGTCTCTAAAGCTTCATGTAATGTCATTGGGGGTAAAATGGAGGGTAATCTTTTTGCCAACATGGTTTTGCCCGCACCTGGAGGTCCAATCAGAATAATATTATGCCCACCAGCAGCAGCAATTTCCATACAACGTTTAATACTTTCCTGTCCTTTAACATCGGAAAAATCAAATTCTGGAAAATCCAAACTTTTATAAAATTCGGCCCGAGTATCTATTATGGTCTGTTCCAAAGGTGTTCCCTGATCAAAAAACTCCAGTACCTGTTTGATGTTGTCAACACCATAAACTTTTAGGTCATTTACAATCGCCGCTTCCCTCGCGTTGTCATTGGGCAGTATAAATCCCGTAAATCCTTCCTCTTTGGCCTTGATCGCTATGGGCAAGGCGCCTTTTATGGGTTGTAAACTTCCGTCCAAGGAAAGCTCACCCATGATGATATATTTTTCTATATCCTCCGACTGGATTTGGTTAGATGCTGCCAAAATTCCGAGCGCCAAGGTTAAATCGTAGGCCGAGCCCTCTTTTCGTAGGTCGGCTGGAGCCATATTTATGGTAATCTTTTTCCCGGGAATCTTATATCCGTTATTCTGTAGTGCCGCGGCTATGCGGTAATTACTCTCTTTTATCGCATTGTCCGGAAGCCCCACCAAATGGTAGCCTATTCCTTTATCGATATTTACTTCAACCGTTATCGTAGTGGCTTCAACACCAAAAACGGCGCTACCATAAACTTTTGTAAGCATTTTTAATCCTTTGGGCTAAAAGTAGCTAAATGAATCTAAAACCTAACAACTTTTAATTAGGACACATTATTTTACTACAAATGTTTCTACATAAGAAACTGCTTTTCCATTTTCATCGAAACCCTCTATACGAATCTCAAAAATCCCCTTCACATCTGACGTAGAAAAAATAAGATCGTTTTGAAAACGATTGTCAATTTTAAATTCTGGATTCCATAATAATTGATGTCGGTAATCAGGTATAGTGTGTTCTATTACAGTTTTTTCGTCTTCATAGTTTTGATTAAAATAATTCTTCTTTGGTAGTGGTAAAAACAAATCTTGGCTAAAAGCCCCACGATTTACTGATTCACTTGAATAAGTCCCTTCCGACGAGGTAACATCAAGAATACCTTGAAATACTTGAGGGCCTACAACATACGTGTCCGTGACCACACTAATCTTCTCTATTTTCCGAGCATCGTATTCCAACAATTCGCTAAAATCTTCAATTAAATTGCCATCCATCAATACAAGTGGGACAAAACCGGATTGTTCACTTTTGGGATATTCAGAACGTATTTGGATAACCGTTTTGTTATTACCAATTTGCCTAACCGAAACATTCTCAATAATTTCAAGTATGGTTTCTTCCAAGGTAGCGAACCTTGTAAATTCATCTAAAATGTAATTTTTGGCCACACCACCGTAAAATGGTATTGAAGCTGATTTTGTTATGATACTGTCTGGCTTAAAAGAAAAATAGTTGTTTTCAATTTGGTTGTGAATACTTCTTTCTAGAATAACTTCTCTCATTTTTTCTTTTAAATAAAATGAACGAAAATGAATTTTTGAAGTATTCAATGGTTTGGGCTTGTCCATAACAATATCGTAAGAATCCTTCTCAATATCGTCTAACATTTTAATGACCAATCTAGAACCCTCATAATCATCTTTTGGTATAAAATTAAAAGTTCCGTTTATATCGGTATCAATAACGGCAAAATCATAGTTCTTTCCCGGAATAGAAATAGCCAGCCGAAGACGCTCAACACTTATATCCTCATTTCTAGCTACAACTTTTCCAGAGATCAGTTCTCCCCTGGCCTCAGGAAGTTCTATAATAGAGGATGGGCTAAGCGTAAGTTGTGTGTTTTTGTACCTTGAAACAAAAGCATCCCCAGTAAGCTGATAAGGTTTTGGAATGGAATCCAACTTTCTAATAGAAATAGAGAAACTTCCAGTTCCTAATAGCTTTTCAAGCTTATCATGGTCAACTATAACTCTTTTTCTTATACCCATAGGAGTACTGTCGTCAACCAGTTTACCGCTTTTATTTTCTTTGATATAATTAAGGTTATCGATTTTGGTTTCTTTGTTGTTAACAGGCAAAATAGAATTTCCCCTAGGCTTTCTCAAGCTTCTTTGGTCATTCGTATACGGATTGATTATCACCAGATTCCCTTGAAAAAAATCTGCTTCCTTTCCATTTACCATTAGTTTAGTATAACCAACAAGTTTATAACTTCCCGATGGCACTTGCGTTGAAATGAAAAAATCTCCTTGCCCCCTTCCTTGTGTCAATTTTATCTTATGCTTAAAAACTGTTTGTCCAGATTTATCCACTAATTCAACGTAGGCTATTTTACTTAAATTACTTAGCTTTTTGGTTACTAAATCCCTGCAAAAAATACTGTAGTATAAATATTCCCCCGTAAGAAGTAAAGAGCTATTATAATGCACATAAACCTGTTCCATCGGAATAAAAGAATCACTTTCGGCACTAATTGATGGCTTGGATTGGGCCGTGCCCATTACCACCCAAAATAATGTCACTAAAAGAAAAATTCCTATTCCGTTGTTTATTTTGATCATAATTACGTTAATCTTCCCAAAAATCAGGTATCACATTAGTTCCTAGTAGTGTGCAATCAACACAAAAATTATTCGATATAAAGTAAGTGCCTGCTGATGGATCCTCTGCAATGTATTTATACCTTCCTGTTTTTATTCTATCCACTAATAAAGGGCTTGAGGAGCCCAATTCTTCAACCACGCACTCATTGAGAAAGGGTGGTGTATTTAATTCAGGGAAGAAATCATCATAATCAAAGAAAATTCTCCTTGAGGACACCGAAGAAACTTCAAACAAACCAATTACTTTCTTGTTGTTATTATCCTCGGAACTTATGTTACCCCCAATAAAACCTGTTTGGATTTGAGAGAATACATTTTCCAAATCTGAAAACTCCTTTAGATTCTCATAAAACGTATTCGCCTGTCTCGAAATAGTAAATTGCCGTACCAAAATACTATATCTATCCCTTATTACAAAGTCATTACTTGATATGAATCTAACACTTAGGTTACTTATTTCATTAGCAGACAAATTTTGGGTCTTCGCTAAGATAATTTCATTGGAATTAACAGTGTTATAACAAATTCTCTCTTCTTTCGTTTTCATCCTTGTCTCTACAATTGGAGGGTTTTCCGATACTATGAATAAATCCAATGTTGATGAAAATGGAGAAACAATTCTATTTGTTTCTTCATATTGATATTTGTAAAAAGAAACTTGCCCTTCATTACTGGAACCATCTACTTGTATTTCTATTCCATCTATTCCTTGTTCATTCGTTTTCCTAACAGCTCTCAAATCATCTATTTGGGCTGTACCTGTCATTCTTACAATTTCAGAAGTGTAGGAATCACCAACAGAGGTTTGAACCAACAAACTATAATCCCTGTCAGGTTCGGCTCCAAACGAAACAGTGGACACATAAAGTCCTGGTGATGTTTCTTCAAAAACGTATGAATTTTGAGCATTATCCGCTACCATGACCACTGCGTCTGCTTCAGGCGATAATTCCTGATTTTCTAAAAGGGTAGTTTTGGACAGGATAATTTGCTGTGGTTTTACTTCATCCGTAATAATAGCTTCAATAACTAAAATCTCATCAAAAGTTAACGTATCTGGTTCAAATTGTTCAATACAACTTTCGTTAACAAAACAAATAAAACAAAGAACTAGATACTTAAAGTATATTGTCCTTTTTACTATGTGTTTATAGAGATTTGTCAATACTTAAAACTTAAAATTATAGGTAATAGAAGGAACCGGAATGGAAAAAATAGAAGTTTTAAAAGCTTTTACTTCGCCCTCATCAGTAAGAAAAAATACGGAAAAAGGATTGTTCCTACCCAATACATTATAAATTGAAAACGTCCAAAAACTGTGGGCAAGCTTATTTTTTTTATGGTTTCCTTCTATATTAAAGCCTAAATCCAGTCTATAAAAGTCCGGTATACGAAACTGATTACGGTCACTAAAAGCAACAAAACTTGAACCACCAAAAGTAAAGTTTCCTACCGGAAAAGTTACAGGTCTTCCTGTCTGATAAACAAAGTTCGTAGAAAGGCTAAACCTCCTCGTGAACTTATAATTAGCAACCAAGCTAAAATCATGGGGTTTATCAAAATTAGAAGGGAAGAAATCACCATTGTTTACGGACTCTTCACTAAACTCACTATCCAGCTTTATAAAGGACCTGGAATACGTATAGCCCAACCAACCATTTAATTTACCTCTATTCTTTCTTACCAAGAACTCTATCCCATAAGCTTGTCCCTCCCCCTGAAGTACTTCCCTTTCAATATTTTCATTTAACAAAATCTGGGCGCCAGTCTTAAAGTCCAGAATAGCATCCGATGTTTTATAAAAACCCTCAATGCTGGTTTCGTAATTATTGCTCTGAAAGTTCTTAAAGAATCCAAAAGCGTATTGATTTGCTCTTTGAGGTCTTATATGAACATCTGATAGTTTCCATGAATCAATAGGTGAAATAGAAGTATTGTTAGACAGTCTATGTATATACTGATAGGTACTATTAAAACTAGCTTTTACCGAGAAATCATCTGAAATAAGATATCTAGATGCAATTCTGAATTCTGGGCCTCCGTAGGTCTTGGATATTTCATTATTACCGAAGGTTAATGTATCTATGACCGTACTTTCGTATTTAGGTTGACCGTCTTCATATCTAAATTGTGTTCGAGGTCCCAAGGAGTTGAAAAGAGAAAAACGAATACCCGCATCTACCGAAAGTTTTTTAGTGATATCTACATTTGAGGAAAAGAAAATTGCCGATTCTAATCCTTTTTCTCTTGGAATGTTCAAAGGCGTAATAGTGGATTCTTGTCCCGAAGGTTCTAAGTTACCAGGTTCTATTCCATAAAGTTTGGAACTCAGACCGTAATTAAGGGTTAGATTGGAACTAATTAACTTTTTGAGTTTAATTTTTAGTCCAGTTTCATTTATTACGTATCCTAGTTCAAAATTGTTATTGGAGTCTCCTTCAAATAAAATATCAAAACCATACTTACTATTGGACAACGTTAATCCAAGACTATTTCTGTCATTAATTTGACGGTTCCAATTTAATGCCAACAATCTATTTTCATATATATATAATGAATCAGAGGTAATACTAAAGTCATCCCTACTGAAATAGGCCGTACCTTTTATCTGATTGTTATCATTGATTTGATGTTCATAGGTCGCGGTAGCATCATAAAAGGATGCTTCACTATTACTTAACGATTCGTCATTCAATGATTTTAAAATCCAATTTGCATAAGCCCCTCTTCCTCCCAGCATAAGTGCTGACTTTCCCTGTATAATAGGGACTTCCAATGCTAAATTACCAGTAACCGGTCCTATTGACCCTTCACCTGAAATCTCTTGAACATTCGCCTTCTTTGTTTTTAAATCAAAAACAGAAGATAACCTTCCTCCATATTCGGCGGGAATATTTCCTTTATATAGATTTACAGGACCCAGAGTGAAAGGGTTTAAAGCGGAAAAAATACCGAAAAAATGTTGTGGACTGTATAAAACTGCGTTATCAAAAAGAATTAAGTTCTGATCCGATTTGCCTCCTCTTACATTAAAACCTGCAGACCCCTCTCCCGCCGTTGAAATCCCGGGTAAGCTTGTGGCTACTTTCAAAACATCTCTTTCTCCTAATACCAAAGGAATGGTTTTAGATTCTTCTACATCAATTTCTGTCGCTCCGGATATTGTCTCTTTTACATTATTATCGATATTAGCTCTCAGAATAACTTCGTCCAATTGCTCAATATCCTCTCCTAGTTGAATATCCAGTTGGCCACTACTGAATATTACAACACGAATCTGAATATTTTCTATGCCCAATGACTTGGTTTCTAAAACATTGGTGCCAAAAGGTAGTCTAATGGTATAATAGCCTAATTCATCTGTAACCACACCGGTATTTTGTCCTTTAAGGATAACTGAAAGATTAGAAAGAGGCTGACCTGTATCTTTATCCGTAACGTAACCACTTAGTTCATATGTATCCCTTATATTATTTATATCTTCCTTTCCTATTCTATAGGTTTTTACAACTTTCTGTTTAATTTCATTGTTAGTATTGTAGAAAACTGGGGTTGAAGATTCATTCATTTTCTCTTCAACGGAAAGAGAAACTGAATCTTTTTTCAATCCAAAAAAATCTTCTGGAAGTTGCGTATAAATAATGTTGTTTTGAGTAAGAATTACTGTATTCTCATCGTGGACAAAGAAATTCAAAGTCGTCGGTTCCAGAATATCTTCTAATATAGTTGAAATTGACTCTTGAGAATAGTTCCCATTTACCATAGTGCTATCCAACCAGCTTTTTGCATATCTAAATTGATAGGAAGATTTCTCTTTCAATATACTGATAGCCTCTTCCAAAGTTACATTATCGAACTTCACAGAGATAGGTTTCTGGTTCTCTTGGGCAACCAAAGAAGAAAAGTAAAATAGTAAAATAGCGCTAAAAATAATTTTCATTCTTTTGTGTCCGGCTTAGTTGTATATAATTCGTTTAAACGTTTTAACAAAATATTCAATGCAGCGTCTTCTTTGTATTTGATTAGATTTCTATTGTAGTATTCATAAATTTCCTTTTTATAACTAGGGAAGATTTTTACTAAATCTTTTCTTGATTTTATTTGATAAAAATCGTTTTTATATTGTAGATAATAAGTTGGTGCGGTAATTTTAAATTTGCGATAAACAATTCGATTATCCGAAATTCTAGAAGTTTTTAAATTATGTTTTTTATAAAGGTTAAAGTTTTCAAACTCAGAAATTATCTCGTAAAATCCATTTAAATTAATCTTTTCCGAATCATGGTTAAGATTAACAAATTTATTTTCCCTTATTTGAAAACCTTCCACTTTATCTTTAATTATTTGTACTGTTCCCTTTCCAAATCCCTTGTTAACTTCGATTAAGATTTCGTCAAAAAAAATGTCATATTTTAAGTTTATATTGAAATAAGGTTGGCCATTATAAAATAAATCACCTTTTTGAAATTCTTGAGATATAAAATAAGGGTGGCTATCCTCATAAACATTAAATTTTGGTATATACGCTACTCCATTGTAAAGCCCTATGTTTTCAATTCCTATAATTTTATCGAACCAATCTAAATAATTGGAATTGACTTTGCTTACCTGTGAAAGTGATTGTTTAGGGAAAAGAATTGAAAGACCAAAACATAATAGGACTATCAAGTTTGGTCTATTTATTGAAGATATGGTTTTCGTTATCAAAAATAATATTTAAGGTGGGAAAATAACACTTTTAAAATTTTCTGCTAGAATTGAGATGTTAATACTACCTGATTACAATGCAATCTTAACATTAAGTAGCTTTAATTTGAAGCCTCTGATAATTTAGATGAGAAGGTTAAAACCGA
>CAWKFV010000005.1:0-20000 GCA_963848865.1 uncultured Flavobacteriaceae bacterium
TGAATGCGACACCAGTTTTATTTCGGTTTGCCATCAACCATGAATTTCCATCTATCCCGCGGACAATGGATTTCTTGGTCAAATCCATAATGTCTCCGTATGATATACCCGTGTAACAACTAAATATAAACAGATCTTTTACAATTGCCAATCTTTCGATTTTTGGCGTTAGTTCCTCAATCCGTTTTAACTCTTCAGTCGTCAAAAACTCACGTTCCTTTTTTTCTATGGAGTACTTGAACTTTTTAAAGGGGTCTTTTGGAATCCATTCAATATGATATGCCAGCGTAATCATTTTCCGTAGTCTTTGTATGTGCTTCATGACCGCATTATTCCCAAGTTTTTTCTGATAATGATTTGGTTTTAGGGCTCGGAGAAAATTTTCAAACCCTAGTATAAAAGCATAATCAAGATCTTTTAGAAATCTGTCCTCCGAATGGTATTCTTCCAATACATACTCTAAGATGTATCTCTGACTTGTCCTATAGTGACATAGGGTTTTACTTGCTAGCTTATGCGTATTTTTTTCATTGTGATATTGAATAATATCGCGTAATGAACGATTTTTAATGTCTTCTCCCGTGAATCTGGCTTTTACCAATTTAGCGGTGAGAACCTTGTTACCCATTTTTAAGTCCCTATAACATTGGACAATTTCAGATTTAATTCCATCTAGGTAAAAGTTAACGGTTCTTGCTTGGACACTATTGCCCTTGATTCGTTGTCGTTTTGGATCCCAGGAGTTCATATTTACTTTTTGATTGAGGCTAATATTTACCTTTTGTCCGCTAACTGTAATCCGTACGTAAATATTGGAAAGATTGTTCTTGTCGGCTCTTTGGCCATATACCCAAAAAAGTACTGAAAATGTTGTAGATGTTTGCATAGTCGATGTGTTTAAATGTTAAACAATAATTGAGACGAAAGTCAAATCAACTAGCAAAGAATTATCCTAAATTTGGGTCAAGATATAACAGTGTTGACACTTATGTTGACGATTTTAAAAAATGTTGACGATTTGTGAACTTTTAAAACCAAATCATACCATATTATATGATTTCCCAAAAAACAAAAAACCTTGCAAATCATAGGATTAGCAAGGTTTTGGTCTCGGATGATATCCGATTCAGTGACCGGGCTGGGGCTCGAACCCAGGACCCTCTCCTTAAAAGGGAGATGCTCTACCAACTGAGCTACCAGGTCATTCGCAATTCCAAGGATTCCCTGAACGCGGGTGCAAATATAAGGTGATTCATTTATTTTCCAAGACGATTTGAGTAGAAATTTCTTTTTTTTTGAAATCACTTTATTTTAGTTGAATTTTACGCAAAACAAATCCGTGAAAATAGTTCTTGTTGGATATATGGGTAGTGGGAAAACTACCATAGGAAAAATATTGGCCAAGGAATTGGGTATCAAATTCTTGGACTTGGATGACTACATAGAAGAAAAGGAAGGAAAAGCAATAAAATCAATTTTTTCAGAAAAAGGGGAAATCTATTTTAGAAAAGTAGAATTCCAATATTTGAAAGAATTATTGGATTCAACCGAAGACTTTGTCCTATCCACAGGTGGCGGAACACCTTGCTACGGTAACAGCATGGAAAGTATCGTGAATGCGTCCCCAAATGTATTCTATATAAAGGTTTCTATTCTTGAACTTGTAAATAGACTTTCCGGTCAAAAAGCAACCAGGCCGTTGATTAAAAATATTGATTTGGAAGATTTGCCGGAATTTATCGGAAAACATCTTTTTGAACGCAGTTTCTATTACAGTAAAGCGTCTCATACAATTGTTGGCGATAAAAAATCACCTCAAGCTATCGCAGATGAAATTAAACAAGCATTAGTTTAAATATACCCTATCATTCTTGGCTTCAAACCTAACGTTAACATGTTCCTGTAAGGATGTACTCAGGGAAATACCTTTATAATCTGCTTTTACCGGATATTTTTTATGGTTTCTGTTTACTAGAACAGCCGTTTTAAGCTGTTTCAACGGGGTCCTTAAAAAATGATGCACGCCGTAAATTAGGGTCGTTCCAGAGTTGAGCACATCATCCACTAGTACAACGGATTTGTTGGTGTAGTCCTTTTCTGGAATGGATGTGGTTACCCCGCTTTCCAAAGGATTTTTTTTGTCCATGTGCACTTTACATAAAGTGATTTCCGCTCCGGTGATTTTTTTTAGGACGGCTACTATTTTTTTTGCAAAATTGATTCCCCCACCCTCAATTCCTGCAATTATGATTTCCTTTTCGGTGACGTTGGTCTCATATATTTGATACGCAATACGTTCAATCTTATGTTGTATTTGCTGATGTGAAAGTATATTTTGCTCCATAAATGCGCATTTAAGACTTAAAGATAGGTATGTTTTTTAGATGTACATTATACTAATCCGTCCTTATTGGGTTGTGAAGGTGCCTCACCCTCATCTTCCGGTAAGTTGGAGGGCGCCTCCAAATATTCGTCAATTTCCCTTCGGTCTTTTTTGGTAGGCCTTCCTGTTCCTTTTTTTCTGTAATAATCTTTGGAATATTGAAGCAACTCGTTGTGTTCAAAAGCGGATGCCGGCGTTGTGTCCTTTCGATACATATCCACCAATTTTGCGCCAATTCTATTATCAGGTATATCCAACACGGTTAGTTGATAGTCAATTTGATTTTTTCTAACGATGATTTTATCCATCGGAAATACTTCCCTACTGGGTTTCGCTACTTGTTCATTGATTCGCACATGACCCTTTTTGCATTGGGTCGTGGCCAAACTCCTGGTCTTGAAATAGCGCATGCACCATAAGTATTTGTCTATTCGCATGGTAAATAAAAATCTTTGTTAACGTCTCCCGCAAAAATAGGGGAAAATTGTATCTTGCGCCCTTAAAAATCTGTGTTGATGAAATTGAAAAATGCCTTTTTAATTGGAATGGCTGTACTTGGAATCTGGTCGTGTAAAAATGATGATGGTCCAGATCCGGAAGTTGTTCCGCCTAGATTGATGAGTGAGGTTGCAGTTGAGGATGATGCGGAAATTGTTGCTTTTTTGTCCACACATTTCTATAATTACGAAGAGTTTGCTTCACCCGCTGCCGATTTTGATTATAAAATTAGGTTTGATACGATTGCCGGGGAAAATTCGAATAAAGTTTCAATCCTGGAAAGTGGCACGCTAGATGGCGTAGAATTTATTACCGAAACTATTTCTGTTGCTTCCTCAAGTTTTGGAAGGAGCGATGAGGAGGTAGTTGACCATAAGTTGTACATTTTGGTTGCTAGACAGGGTTCTGAAGAAGGCAGGCCTACAATAGGGGATGATGCCATTTTACGATACGAAGGGTCTTTATTGAATGAAACACTTTTTGATGCTTCTACCAATCAACCTGTAAGATTTAATTTATCTGGAGTAGTACGTGGTTTTGGGAATGGCGTAGAATATTTTCAAACGGGAATGGGACCTATTGATAATGGCGATGGAACAATTAGTTATGACGGTTTCGGAATCGGTGCTATTTTTATGCCTTCGGGACTTGGATATTTTGATCAGTCCGCTCCTGGCGGTAGCATACCGGCATATTCTCCAATAGTCTTTAAAATTGATGCGTTCGCTTATGAACCGGATACTGATTTTGACGGGGATGGTATTCCCTCTATTTTAGAAGATATAGACGATGACGGTAATTTAAACAATGATAATACGGACGACGATACAGAACCGTTTGGTGTTTTTCTTGCAAACTATAATGATACAGATGATGATGGGGATGGAATACCGACAATAGATGAAATTGAGTTGGATGCTGAAGGTAACTTTGTTGGTTTTCTAGACACCGACGGGGATGGTACGCCAGACCATTTGGATAATGATTTATAAACAGACCCTATAAAAAACAAAAGCCCTCAAGATTAATCTTGAGGGCTTTTTTATTACGCTACGTTCGAATTTCACGAACAAAATCTTCGGCAATAGTTAAATCTTTAAGCTAAGACTCAAAATCAACTGATCAGGTCTAGTGTCCATTCGATCCCTGGTGGGTAACGTTCCGCCTTGTAGTATTAATGAAGTTAACCTCATTTTCACTAAATCCTCTTTCATATCTAAGGTCAATTCCAAGTTTGCCCAAGTTAACTCCCGCACCAATATTCAAGCCAACCGTAAAATCGTTCTCCACATCATCTAAAGTAACACCTTCAAAATCGGTATCCAGAATGTATTGAAATGAAGGTCCGGCAAAAAATGTTAACGGACCAATGATGTTAACTCCTAGAAGCACAGGTGCGTCCAACTTACTCATTTTGAAGTCATCATTGTCATAAGTGGATTTTATTCTAGTGTAAACCAATTCCGGTCTAAAATAAATTTTACCCCCAAATTTTCCATATATACCAAGATGATATCCTAAATTTTTGTCGGGGTTTTCATAGGCATCGCCAACAGAATCAAAATAATCTCCGTTACCGGCATAGTTCAACCCTCCTTTAATACCAAAACCAGATTCACTTTGGGCCATTGCGGAAAACCCAAATAATACCATACTCGCAAGCAAAAGTGTTTTTTTCATAATAGTTTTATTTTATTGATGAGAGGCAATCAAGAACAATACCAAACCATCAAATTCTCGTTATACCATAAAAACGGAAAGCATAGTTCTTTATTGCGCTGTACAAATTTGTAAATTGTTCCAAACTCCTTCGTATTTTTTCAATCCAATTTTTGACGCGAACAGTATCCTATCTTTAGTTTTTTATTAAGCTTTTAAGAAACCCAGTTCATTATATTTGCAACTTGATTCCAAGCTGTTGAAATTTACATTACACAAGACAGACCCGTTAAGTAAAGCTAGGGCCGGTACTATGGTTACCGACCATGGCACTATTGAAACCCCAATATTCATGCCTGTGGGTACGGTGGCTTCCGTTAAGGGAGTCCACCAAAAAGAGTTGCGCGAAGAAATAAACCCGGACATAATTCTTGGGAACACGTACCATCTTTTTTTACGCCCAAAAATCGATATTCTAAAAGCTGCCGGAGGCTTGCATAAATTTATGGGTTGGGATAGAAACATCCTTACGGATAGTGGAGGATATCAGGTGTACTCACTTTCAGCAAACCGAAAAATAAAAGAGGAGGGGGTTAAATTTAAGTCCCATATAGATGGTTCCACCCATCTTTTTACCCCGGAAAATGTCATGGAAATCCAACGGGTCATTGGAGCGGACATTATCATGGCCTTTGATGAATGCACACCCTATCCTTGTGATTATAAGTATGCAAAACGGTCCATGCACATGACGCACAGATGGCTGGATAGATGTATTGCCCATTTGGATAAAACTCCCTTCGCATACGATTACTCCCAGAGTTTTTTTCCAATTGTACAGGGATCAACCTATAAGGACCTTAGAAGACAATCGGCCGAATATATTGCCAATGCCGGTGCTGAAGGGAATGCCATAGGTGGGCTCTCTGTTGGAGAACCTGCGGAGGAAATGTATGGGATGACGGAAGTGGTTTGTGAAATCTTACCGGAGGACAAACCTAGATATTTGATGGGCGTGGGCACACCTATAAATATTTTGGAAAATATTGCTTTGGGAATAGATATGTTCGATTGTGTGATGCCTACTAGAAATGCACGAAACGGAATGCTTTTTACCGCCCATGGTACCATCAATATTAAAAATAAAAAGTGGGAAGATGATTTCTCCGTATTGGACGAGATGGGAACTACGTTCGTAGATCGGGAATATTCAAAAGCGTATTTAAGACATCTGTTTGCTGCCAATGAGTATCTTGGAAAACAGATAGCCACTATTCACAATCTAGGTTTTTATCTTTGGTTGGTGCGCGAAGCAAGGAATCGTATCATGGCAGGAGACTTTCTAGAATGGAAGTCCCTTATGGTGAAACAAATGGATAAAAGACTGTAATGCTATCGATCATAGATAAATACATATTAAAACGCTATCTGCTCACTTTTGCGGTTATGCTGTTGTTATTTATCCCTATTGGAATAATGGCAAACCTAGCGGAGCAAGTTGGTAAAATGATTGATAATGAGGCTCCACTAAATGAAATCTTGGTGTACTACATGAATTTCACCATTTACATAGGCAGCTTACTTTTTCCTATTTTTTTATTTTTATCGGTGATTTTCTTCACTTCAAAATTGGCCAATAATACGGAGATAGTGGCGATTTTAAGTTCCGGTGTTTCGTATGGTAGATTTCTTAGGCCTTATTTCATAGGGGCCACATTAGTGGCTATTCTGATGTTTTTTATGACCATGTTTATCGTACCCAAGGCCAGTGTAGGTTTTAATGAATTTGTTTATAAATACTTGAAAAAGGGTAAGCAGGACAGGATAACCAATAATATTTTCAACCAACTTAATGAAACCGATTTTATCTATGTAAGTAGTTTTGATCCGGCCAGACAATTGGGTCATAATTTTACTTTTGAAAGATTTAATAGCGACAACAAACTCGATTTTAAAATCTCCGCAGCGAATATTAGATGGATTGAAAAAGATAGTAATTATAGGTTGACATCCTATAAGAAAAGAATTGTAAAGGGAGACACCTCTATCATTGAAAGTAAAAGAAGATTGGACACCCTTTTTACATTTAAAATCGATGATCTCACCCCGGTGTCCTATGTGGCGGAGACAAAGAATTTATATGAATTGGATAAGTTTATTGCTGACCAAAAACGAAAAGGAGCTTCCAACATCAATACTTATATATTGGTAAAATATAAAAGATGGGCATTGCCGCTCACAGCTTTTATTCTCACGATAATCGCTGTGGCCGTCTCCTCTGTAAAACGTAGAGGTGGAATGGGTATAAATCTGGCCTTCGGAATCCTTGTGGCGTTTGTTTTTATCTTTTTTGATAAGGTATTTGGAACGTTGGCGGAACAATCCGGATTTTCACCGCTTTTAGCTGTGGTAATCCCAAATGTCGTCTTTGGGATACTTGCCTTTTATTTGCTACAGAATGCAAAAAGATAGGATAGGTAATCTTATTCATTTACATTTCATTGTATTCATTTGGGGCTTCACCGCTATTCTTGGCAAGCTTATTTCCATCGATTCGTTACCCTTGGTATGGTACCGAATGGGTATTGCTACTTTTTTCATAATCGTTTACGTAAGATTTTCAAAATTCAATTTAAAAATTGACAAGAAGACCTTGATATGGTTTACCATTGGTGGCGTTGTAGTGGCGATGCATTGGGTAACGTTCTTTCTAGCCATTAAAGTTTCTACAGTATCCGTGGCTTTGGCAATGATGTCTACAGGTGCTTTTTTCACCGCTTTAATGGAACCTTTTTGGTATGGTCGTAAAATAATAGGATATGAGGTCATATTTGGATTATTGGTAATTGTTGGGCTATATCTTATTTTTCGTGTGGAATCAAAATATGCTTATGGTATGGGCATAGCACTGATTTCGGCATTTTTGGCGGCAGTTTTTTCTCTTATTAACGGGAAATTGGTCAGAACCCATAAGCCTTCAATTATTTCTTTCTATGAATTGGGGATAGGCGTTATGTTCTTATCCTTAATCCTTGGATTTATGGGGAAATTTGATGGTGACTTTTTTATTCTGAAAACCATGGATTGGGTGTATATAATAGTCCTGGCACTTATTTGTACGGCATATGCTTTTATTGCATCGGTGAAGGTTATGAGAGTGCTAACACCCTATACTGTAATGCTTACGACCAATCTAGAACCTGTTTACGGTATTATTTTGGCTTGGTTTATTTTTGGAGAGGATGAAAAAATGAATCCCCTGTTCTATGTAGGCGCAGTGCTGATATTGCTTACGGTTTTAGCAAATGGAATTTTAAAGAACAGGAAGATTTAATAGTTTACCGCTTAAAGTTCTATATTTGTATCCACCAAAAAACAAAAGCTTTTACTATGGAATATTTGGATTTTGAGCTTCCAATTAAGGAATTGGAAGAGCAATTGGACAAGTGCATGATTATTGGGGAAGAGAGTGATGTGGACGTTACCGAAACCTGTAAACAGATTGAACAAAAACTCAACGAGACCAGAAAGGAAATATATAAAAACCTTACTGCTTGGCAGCGGGTACAATTGTCCAGGCATCCAAATAGACCTTATACCTTAGATTATATTAAAGCTATTTGCGGGGAAACGTTTTTAGAACTGCATGGCGACAGGAACGTAAAGGATGATAAGGCAATGATCGGTGGTTTGGGTAAAATCGGGGATCAAAGCTATATGTTTATCGGTCAACAAAAGGGCTACAATACAAAAACTAGACAGTACCGTAATTTTGGTATGGCCAATCCAGAAGGGTACCGTAAGGCCCTTAGGTTGATGAAATCTGCCGAGAAGTTTGGTATTCCCGTAGTTTGTCTTATTGATACTCCTGGTGCTTATCCAGGGATTGAAGCAGAGGAACGTGGTCAGGGAGAGGCTATTGCTAGGAATATTCTTGAAATGACACGGCTTAAGGTTCCAATTATAGTGGTGATTATTGGTGAAGGTGCATCGGGTGGTGCTTTGGGAATAGGAGTTGGTGACAAGGTACTTATGCTGGAAAACACTTGGTACTCCGTTATTTCTCCGGAATCCTGTTCTTCTATTCTGTGGCGTAGCTGGGAATTTAAGGAAAGAGCTGCTGACGCTTTAAAGCTTACGGCAACCGATATGAAAAAGTTAAAACTCATAGATGAAATCGTTCGCGAACCTGCAGGTGGAGCACATGCAAACCGCGAAAAAACTTTTGAAATTGTAAAGAATAAAATCACCTCTACTTATGAGGAACTCCAAAAGTTATCACCAAAAGCATTGGTCACCCAGCGTATGGACAAATATGCGGAAATGGGTGTTTTTAATGGTTGATACACCATTTTACCAACCTCAGAAAAATCCGATGATTTTAATCTTCGGATTTTTTTTGTTATCAACATAAAAACGTAACTTATTAACACGCAATTGTTAGTCGACTGTGAACATCCTAAAGGAAGAATTTCACGTTAACTTAAGGTTAATTGCATATTTTCGCAGCTATGGAGAACACGCAGCCTTTCATCGGTCGTAAGATTGATAAATCTACTATTATAAACCTCGAAAGAGGAAAATTACCACCTCAAGCAGTTGATTTAGAGGAGGTTGTGTTGGGTGCAATGATGATTGATAAAAAAGGTGTGGATGAAGTAATAGATATCCTACATCCGGATGTTTTCTACAAAGATGCACATAGATTCATTTACGAGGCAATTTTCGTATTCTTCGAGGAATCCCAACCTGTGGATTTATTAACCGTTTCTTCGCAATTGAAGAAAGCCGGGAAATTGGAGGTCGCCGGAGGGGATTTTTACCTTATCAAATTGACCCAAAAAGTGGCTTCTTCCGCCCATATTGAGTTTCACGCGCGAATCATTCTACAAAAATTTATCCAGCGGAGTTTGATAAAAATCTCCAATGAAATTATTGAAGACGCCTACGACGAAGGAACCGATGTTTTTGATTTGCTGGACAATGCGGAATCCAAGTTATATGACGTCACCCAAGGGAACTTAAAACGATCAGCCGAAACTGCCCAAAATTTGGTGATACAAGCCAAGAAGAGAATCGAGGAAATTGCAAATAAGGAAGGCCTTAGTGGCATTCCTTCCGGTTTTGATAAGGTTGATAAACTAACTTCCGGATGGCAGCCCAGTGATTTGATCATTGTAGCCGCACGTCCAGGGATGGGTAAAACCGCTTTGACCCTATCTATGGCGCGGAACATTGCCGTGAATTCAGATATTCCAGTGGCTTTCTTTTCTTTGGAGATGTCTTCAGTGCAATTGATAACCAGATTGATTTCCTCGGAAACAGGACTTTCGTCTGAAAAGCTTAGAACTGGAAAACTTGAGAAACACGAATGGGAACAATTAAACGTCAAAGTAAAAACATTGGAAAAAGCACCTTTGTTTATAGACGACACCCCATCACTTTCTATATTTGACCTTCGTGCAAAAGCTAGGCGATTGGCATCTCAGCATGGTATTAAAATGATAATTATAGATTATTTGCAATTAATGACCGCGGGTGGAAGCCAAAAAGGAGGGAATAGGGAGCAGGAAATCTCTACTATTTCCAGGAACTTGAAAGCACTGGCCAAAGAACTTAATGTACCGGTAATAGCATTGTCACAACTTTCGCGTGCTGTGGAAACAAGGGGAGGAAGTAAAAGACCCATACTTTCAGATTTACGGGAATCGGGTGCAATTGAACAAGACGCAGATATTGTTTCCTTCATATACAGACCGGAATATTATAAGATTGAAGAGTGGGATGATGAAGAACGAACGCCCACTCAAGGACAAGCGGAATTTATTGTGGCAAAACACCGTAATGGTGGGCTGGATAATATTCGGTTAAAATTTGTTGGGAATCTTGGTAAGTTTGACAATCTTGATGATTTTGATTCTCCTTTTGAATTTCAATCGAAGATGAACGCAAATGAAGAAAATCCTTTTCTGACCAAGAATCTACCCAGTACGGATGAGGCTTTTGGAAGTTCTTTAAATGATGGGTTAGACCCAGAGGATGATAACGATGTGCCTTTTTAAATAGAAGCAAGCAAATTTTGTAGGTATCTTTTTAAAGGGCTTTACGAAATCTTTAACTGGTCGTGCAATTCATTAAATGATTTTCTCGTTAACTTTGAAGAAACGCCCACACAGTTAGTTCATGCGAAATACGCTACTATTATTTTTTCTTATCCTTTTTTCGGTTCAACTCTTTGCATCTTCCATCCTTATTCCCATGGATGCAGACGGACAGAAAAACCATTTAAAAGCTTATGGCATAACATATTGGGTACTTTCCAAGCAACAAAAGGTACAGTGGCTTTTAAATTATAGGGGAGGCTCTTTTTTGTTGCCGGATGGCGAGAGCATACGTAAGGAATGTCAGATTAGAGGCGTGTCCTTTGAAATTCTTTCGGATGATCAGGCCAATACCATATTAGATGAAATAAGTAGCCCATCGCGAAATCAAGATGCTGTGATTTTGGAGAAAGCTCCAAAAATTGCGGTGTATTCCCCAAAGGGAAATCAACCCTGGGACGACGCCGTAACCATGGTACTGACCTATGCTGAAATCCCTTATGTTACTATATATGATGAGGAAGTTTTGGAAGATAAACTGGCTTTATATGATTGGCTTCATTTGCACCATGAGGATTTTACCGGACAGTATGGAAAGTTTTATGGGGCTTACAGGGCTACTCCATGGTATATTGAGGGAAAAGAAGAGGCAGAGCAGCTGGCAGGTAAATTGGGATATGATAAGGTGTCTACAGAGAAAGGAGCCGTCGCGCTTAAGATTAGGAATTACGTAATTGGAGGCGGTTTTATGTTTGCTATGTGCTCAGCTACTGATAGTTTCGATATCGCTCTTGCGGCTGACGGAGTAGATATTTGCGAACCAATGTTCGATGGTGATGCTTCGGACCCTAATTATCAAGCAAGCTTGGATTACTCAAAAACTTTTGCCTTCAGGGATTTTGTTCTGGAGCGGAGTCCATTAAAGTATGAGTTTTCATCCATTGACATGACAAATAAAAGGGGCAATGTTCCCAAAGAATCGGACTATTTTTCTTTGATGGATTTTTCTGCAAAGTGGGATCCCGTTCCCACAATGTTATGTCAGAACCATACATCGTTGGTCAAAGGATTTATGGGGCAGACCACTGCTTTTACACGTTCCCAAATTAAGCCCACGGTGCTTATCTTAGGTGAGAACAAGCTAAATGAAGAAGCAAGGTATATCCACGGTATTAAAGGAAAAGGCTTTTTTACTTTTTATGGAGGTCATGACCCTGAAGACTACCAGCATAGAGTGGGGGACCCAAAGACGGAACTAGAACTGCATCCGACCTCTCCAGGGTACCGGTTGATTCTTAATAACGTGTTATTTCCGGCTGCACGAAAGAAAAAACAAAAGACCTAGCCATTACCCCAAAAGTTGCTCCAAGACCAACTCTACACCAAAATCATTGTTGCTTTTCGTGCTATAGTTAGCAGCTTTTTTGACATTTGAATGGCATTTTCCATTGCAAAGCTATAATCGGCTAAGGCTAACATTTCCAAATCGTTGTTATAGTCGCCAAATACCATGAGTTCATTGGAAGAAATATTATGGAGGTCCATCACTTTTTGAAGGGCGTAGCCTTTATGCGCGTAAGGACTTGAGATATCTACCCATATCCCAAAAGTTGCTCCAAGACCAACTCTACACCAAAATCATTGTTGCTTTTCGTGCTATAGTTAGCAGCTTTTTTGACATTTGAATGGGCATTTTCCATTGCAAAGCTATAATCGGCTAAGGCTAACATTTCCAAATCGTTGTTATAGTCGCCAAATACCATGAGTTCATTGGAAGAAATATTATGGAGGTCCATCACTTTTTGAAGGGCGTAGCCTTTATGCGCGTTAGGACTTGAGATATCTACCCAATTTTCCCCAGAAACCTTCACCTTTAAATCGCCTTCTAGATGCTTCACTTTTGGATAGATAAATTTCTCCGAACTTTCATAATGATAAATGGCAATTTTCAAAATTTCCCCAGAATGATTTTCCAGCTTTTCCAAAATCTCAAACTCCGTATAATATTCTTTTAATTTATATACAAACTTGTCAGACTTTCCATTGATGTAAGCATTCTGCCTGCCGCACAGCACTGGATATACATCATTCATGGAATCTAAAATCTTTAGTATTTTCTTCTGATCTCCAGTTTTTAATGGGGTTGAAAGTAATTCTTTGTCGTTTTGCATTACGTAGCCTCCATTCTCCGCTATAACAATGATGTCATCTTTTATAGCATTCAATTTATCAATAATACTGTTGTACTGTCTTCCACTTGCCGCAACAAACAGAATTTGATTTTTCTTGAGCTCTTTATGTAGTTCAAAAAAGCGGTTACTAACCTCATGATTGGAATTGAGCAACGTTCCGTCCATGTCCGAAACCACCATTTTAATTTTAGATAAATCCATTTGTTGTTTTTCCAAGGGCAAAGGTATTCCAATGGACTAAATTATAAGGGTAAAGTCTAAAGTTTTACCTTTATTTAATAAAAACTAGAATGAAATTATATCAAACGGAAATGATATTGCCATCTTACAAAAGAGGTTATCATTTAATTACGGAAGCTATTTTAAGAGGTGCGCCGGAAATCAAAGAAATTAACCAAGGATTTTTACAAGTATTCATCAAGCATACGTCCGCAAGTTTGACTATAAATGAAAATGCAGATCCGACAGTACGGGAGGATTTTGAATCGCATATGAATATTGTAGTTCCGGAAAATGCACCCTATTACAAGCATGATTATGAGGGATCGGACGATATGCCCGCACACATTAAGGCGTCCCTAATGGGAGCATCCGTACAGATACCTATAAGAAACGGTAAATTAAATATGGGTATTTGGCAGGGTGTCTATCTTTGTGAACATCGTAATTTTGCATCAGGTAGGAAGCTCGTACTAAGTGTATGGGGAAATTGAAATTTATGCTTAATTTGATATAAAATATAACGTATGACAACGGAGGAATCTATCTTAAACAAAATCCAAATTCTAATTACTAATCATTTTAAGACCCCACAGGAGGCATTTGAATTTTTTGATACCGATAACGATAGAAAGTTAAATAAGGGTGAAATTGTTAAATTGTTAAGGGAAGCTGAAATCAATGGGTTTTTAAGGGGTATAGTATCATCAAAACTTATAGAAGGTTATGACAAAAATCAAGATGATTTGATTGATTGGGAAGAATTCAAAATGGCCGTCGCTAAGATTAAAACAACTTAGTCTATTTACTTTTTAAAGGACCTTAATTGGTATTGAACAAAAAAAGAAAACCGATTCGTTTTGACGAATCGGTTTTCTTTAAGTGAGAGTATTGTTTTTATTTTACCTGTTCTACAATGGCCTTAAAGGCATCTGGGTGGTTCATTGCTAAATCCGCAAGTACTTTACGGTTCAATTCAATTCCTTTAGCTTTTACACCTCCCATAAACTGGCTGTAAGACATTCCATGTAATCTGGCACCTGCGTTGATACGGGTTATCCATAAGGCACGGAAAGTTCTTTTCTTGTTTCTACGGTCTCTATAAGCATATAACATTGCTTTTTCTACCGCGTTTTTGGCTACTGTCCAAACGTTTTTACGTCTTCCAAAGTATCCTTTGGCTTGCTTCATTACCTTTTTTCTTCTGGCTCTGGAAGCTACTGCATTTACTGATCTTGGCATTTTTTTTTCTAATTTTTGTAGTAGGCGGTTAATTTAGTTGAAACTCTTAACTAAGAGATTCACTAATAACTCTTTTTTTGGCCTAACTCCATGGTTAATAATTTTACCTTCTTAAGACAATTACTTTAAACGTAGTTGTTCTTTGATGCTGTTAACGTCATGTGGATGTACCAATGTATCATGGGTTAACGCAAGCTTACGCTTTTTAGACTTCTTTGTAAGAATATGGCTCTTAAAAGCGTGCTTTCTTTTAATTTTACCGGTGCCGGTAAGCTTAAACCGCTTTTTAGCACTGGATTTTGTTTTTTGTTTAGGCATTTTCTCCTAGTTTTTATTAATTTCTCTCACTTTGTACTGAACTCTTTTCAGTGACAGCACCAAATCGATTTTCAGTATATTTTTCAATCAACAAGCCCTTAACGGGCTTGATTGTTTATTTCTATAGATGCTTCATTTATTAACTGAAGCAAAGATTTTATTTCCCTTTCGTTTTTGGTGCAATGAACATGGTCATTCTTTTACCTTCCAATCTTGGCATCTGCTCCACTTTCCCCAATTCCTCTAATTCGGAAGCCAATTTTAATAACAGAATTTCACCTTGGTCTTTATAAACTATGGACCTGCCTTTAAAAAAGACATAAGCTTTTAGTTTTGCACCATCCTTAAGAAACTTTTCCGCATGTTTCTTTTTAAACTCATAATCATGGTCATCCGTATTGGGACCAAATCTTATTTCCTTTACAACTACCTTGGAAGCTTTCGCTTTCATGGCCTTGTCCCTTTTTTTCTGTTCGTACAAAAACTTCTTATAGTCTATGATTTTACAGACAGGGGGCTTCGCCTTAGGCGAGATTTCAACCAAATCCAATCCTAGTTCCTTGGATATGTCCAAAGCTTTTCGAATTGGGTAAACACCAATTTCTACATTATCGCCTACCAACCTTACTTCTGGAGCAAGTATTTTTTCATTGATATTGTGAGGGTTTTTATTTTCCCTCCTAGGTTGGGGCCTAAATCTTTTACGTATTGCTATGACTTATAATTTTTAATTAAACTTAAACTTTACACCTAATAATTCTTCTTCGTGGATACAAAATTGAATTATAGGTTCTCAAAACGACTTTAAGGTACTATTTATTTCTTTAGTTACCAAGTCCGTAAACTGTTCTATGGAGATAGCTCCTAAATCTTCGCCTCCATGTCTTCGGACCGAAATCGTATTATCATTTTCATCATTTTCACCTACGATCAACATGAAAGGAATTTTATTCATCTCCGCTTCCCTTATTTTCTTGCCGACCGTCTCACTCCTATTATCAATGAGGGCGCGAATTTCGTTATTTTCTAGGGATTTTAAAACTTTTTCAGCATATTTTTCATGTTTCTCGCTAACCGGCAATATAATGGCTTGTTCAGGAATCAACCATATTGGAAAATTACCACCGGTGTGTTCAAGTAATAAAGCGATGAATCGTTCCATACTGCCAAAGGGTGCACGGTGAATCATTATTGGTCTATGTAACTCATTATCACTCCCTTTATAGGTGAGGTCAAAACGTTCCGGTAAGGTATAATCAACTTGGATAGTTCCCAATTGCCATTGCCGTCCTAGTGCATCCTTTACCATAAAATCTAGCTTGGGTCCATAAAACGCAGCTTCACCTTCCTCAATTACAAAGTTTAATCCCTTTTCCTTTGCCGCGTTGATGATAGCATTCTCCGCTTTTTCCCAGTTGTCTTTAGTTCCAATGTATTTATCCGGATTTTCAGGGTCTCTAACGGACACTTGCGCCGTAAAGTTTTCAAAACCTAAAGAACCTAATACATATAAGGAGAGATCAATAACATTTTTAAACTCTTGATCTACTTGGTCAGGTGTGCAAAAAATATGTGCGTCATCCTGGGTAAAACCTCTCACGCGTGTGAGTCCATGAAGTTCCCCGCTCTGTTCATATCTGTACACCGTACCAAATTCGGCATAGCGCTTGGGAAGTTCCTTGTAGCTAAAAGGTTTCGAATTATAAATCTCACAGTGGTGTGGACAGTTCATCGGTTTTAGCAAAAACTCTTCATCCTCTTTTGGAGTTTTAATAGGTTGAAAACTGTCTGCCCCATATTTTTCATAATGTCCCGAGGTAACGTATAGTTCCTTTTGCCCAATATGTGGCGTAACAACCATTTCATACCCCGCTTTCTTTTGTGCTTTTTTTAAAAAATCTTCCAAACGTTCACGTAAAGCAGCTCCTTTCGGTAACCATAACGGAAGGCCTTGACCTACCTTTTGGGAAAACGTGAACAATTCGAGCTCCTTGCCTAACTTCCTGTGGTCCCGTTTCTTTGCTTCCTCTAGTAGTTCAAGATATTCGGTAAGGTCCTTTTGTTTAGGAAAAGATATGCCATAAACTCTTGTAAGCTGTGGGTTTTTCTCGTTACCTCTCCAGTACGCTCCGGCAACACTCAGAATTTTTATGGCCTTAACAATGCCAGTATTGGGTATATGACCTCCACGACATAAATCGGTAAACGTATCATGGTCACAAAATGTAATGGTGCCATCCTCCAGGTTTTCAATCAGCTCAACTTTGTATTCGTTTCCTTGATTTTTGTAAAATTTCAATGCGTCCGCTTTGGAAACTTCTCGCATTTTATAATTATGTTTTCCTCTTGCTATCTCTATTGCCTTTTGTTCGATCTTCTGAAAGTCTTTTTCAGAAATAGTGCCATCGGGTAAGTCAACATCATAATAAAATCCGTTTTCAATAGCGGGCCCAATCGTAAGTTTCACTCCAGGGTAAAGCTCTTCCAAAGCTTGTGCGACTATATGGGAAGTGGAATGCCAAAAAGCGGTTTTCCCTTCTTTGTCGTTCCAAGTGTACAGGACCAAAGAGCCATCATTTCTTAGAGGTGTTGATGTTTCTACGGTGGTATTATTGAATTTTGCGGAAATAACATTTCTAGCAAGCCCCTCACTTATGCTTTTAGCTACTTCCATTGGAGTAGTGCCTTTCGCAAATTCTTTTATAGAGCCATCCGGCAATGTAATTTTAATCATCATTATTATAAGTAAGTTGGCAAAGATACTATCTAGTATTCATGTCCGCAATTTATTATAAGTATGTTTTGGCGTTCTCAGCTCCTAAGCGAAGGGACATTTATAACCAAATACGTTGTTTTTTTGGTTCGATGTATTTCTCCAAAATATTAAATGGTTTTGTTGGATTGATTTGCAGTCGATTTTTCAAACAAACTCATTGCCCATTTCATATAAATTTATTAGATTTAATGCCCTTTTCTTTTTTAGAATTTATAATCACCTAAGTTTGAAGAGGTTAAAATTTGAGTGAAAAAAAAGTGCAAAAAAGATGTGAAATATATTTTTAATTAAAAAAACACTCTTATATTTGCACCCGCTTTGGGGGAGACCTTGGGGCATTTTAGAGGAGTTCATTGACATATTGTGGAGAATAAGAGCTGTCCTTGAGGAAGGGGGATTTTCCTTTTTTGATGGGACGGCGGTAGAGATATAAAGTTATTAAGAATTAGATCGATTAGATCGGGGCCGGGGATTTGGACTGGGTATCGTTGGGACGAATACAAATGAAACAACGATGAAGAGTTTGATCCTGGCTCAGGATGAACGCTAGCGGCAGGCCTAACACATGCAAGTCGAGGGGCAGCGGGAAGTGCTTGCACTTTGCCGGCGACCGGCGCACGGGTGCGCACCGCGTATGGAACCTACCTTTTACAGGGGAATAGCCCAGGGAAACTTGGATTAATGCCCCGTGGCACCACGCCCCGGCATCGGGATGTGGTTAAAGGCTTCGGCCGGTAGAAGATGGCCATGCGTCCCATTAGTTTGTTGGTAGGGTAACGGCCTACCAAGACTACGATGGGTAGGGGCCCTGAGAGGGGGATCCCCCACACTGGTACTGAGACACGGACCAGACTCCTACGGGAGGCAGCAGTGAGGAATATTGGACAATGGAGGAGACTCTGATCCAGCCATGCCGCGTGCAGGAAGAATGCCCTATGGGTAGTAAACTGCTTTTATACGGGAAGAAAAAGGGCTACGTGTAGCCTGTTGACGGTACCGTAAGAATAAGGACCGGCTAACTCCGTGCCAGCAGCCGCGGTAATACGGAGGGTCCGAGCGTTATCCGGAATTATTGGGTTTAAAGGGTCCGTAGGCGGGCGGTTAAGTCAGTGGTGAAAGTCTGTAGCTCAACTATAGAATTGCCTTTGATACTGATCGTCTTGAGTCATGGTGAAGTTGGCGGAATATGTAGTGTAGCGGTGAAATGCATAGATATTACATAGAACACCGATTGCGAAGGCAGCTGACTAACCATGTACTGACGCTGATGGACGAAAGCGTGGGGAGCGAACAGGATTAGATACCCTGGTAGTCCACGCCGTAAACGATGGATACTAGCTGTCCGGTACCTTGAGTACTGGGCGGCCAAGCGAAAGTGATAAGTATCCCACCTGGGGAGTACGTTCGCAAGAATGAAACTCAAAGGAATTGACGGGGGCCCGCACAAGCGGTGGAGCATGTGGTTTAATTCGATGATACGCGAGGAACCTTACCAGGGCTTAAATGCATTTTGACAGGGCCAGAGATGGCCTTTCCTTCGGGCAATTTGCAAGGTGCTGCATGGTTGTCGTCAGCTCGTGCCGTGAGGTGTCAGGTTAAGTCCTATAACGAGCGCAACCCCTACCGTTAGTTGCCAGCATGTCAAGATGGGGACTCTAACGGAACTGCCGGTGCAAACCGCGAGGAAGGTGGGGATGACGTCAAATCATCACGGCCCTTACGTCCTGGGCCACACACGTGCTACAATGGCAGGTACAGAGAGCAGCCACGTCGCAAGGCGGAGCGAATCTACAAAACCTGTCACAGTTCGGATCGGGGTCTGCAACTCGACCCCGTGAAGCTGGAATCGCTAGTAATCGGATATCAGCCATGATCCGGTGAATACGTTCCCGGGCCTTGTACACACCGCCCGTCAAGCCATGGAAGCCGGGAGTGCCTGAAGTCCGTCACCGCAAGGAGCGGCCTAGGGCAAGATCGGTAACTAGGGCTAAGTCGTAACAAGGTAGCCGTACCGGAAGGTGCGGCTGGAACACCTCCTTTCTAGAGATTGTCCTTTTAAGGACGGTCCCCATCGGTATCCGGTAGGATTTCCGGTCCCGTTCTTTCGATTTATTTTTTTTTAAAAGTTATATCTCGTATATATTAAGTCTCCACGATAACACTATAAAAGTAATTGCCCTTTTGGTGGATTGCCAAGAGCGGTAGGGACAGTCCCATAGCTCAGCTGGTTAGAGCGCTACACTGATAATGTAGAGGTCGGCAGTTCGAGTCTGCCTGGGACTACAAAGTAGGCCAAAGGTCCGACGAGAAGCCTGTGCTGAGCGCAGTCGAAGTAAGTCTGCCTGGGACTACAGGAAAGTACGAAGTACAAGGTAAAAAAAGTACGGAGTGCGAACGTTCATTGATTGAAATATTGAAGGAAATTCTGGAAGTTGAGACAAACTAGTTGTTGGTTCTTGGTTGATGGTTGATGGTGAAGCTGTCGACTAACAACGAACAACGATCAACTAACTGGGGGATTAGCTCAGCTGGCTAGAGCGCCTGCCTTGCACGCAGGAGGTCATCGGTTCGACTCCGATATTCTCCACTGATTGGCTTATGGCATTTTGCCA
>CAWKFV010000005.1:25000-157140 GCA_963848865.1 uncultured Flavobacteriaceae bacterium
GCTGGTACCTATACGCCAGTTGCCTTGATAACCCTTGAAGATGGAAATGGTTGGACCATTTTTTATTGTGTATGGTCCATCGCTGCCATTGGTACGATATTAAAATTGTTTTTTACGGGTAAATTTGAGCTGGTCTCTCTGCTACTTTATTTGGCAATGGGTTGGCTAATTGTTTTGGACTTAAGGTACCTACTGGATAGTATAACGGAATTAGGCGCAGTACTTCTTTTTTGGGGTGGCGGGTTCTATACCTTTGGAATCCTATTCTATGCTATTGAAAGAATTCCGTATAATCATTTTATCTGGCATTTATTTGTTCTTGCTGGGGCAATAAGCCATTGGTTCTTTATCTTCTTGGATGTGATCTGAAAAGTAATTTTAACTGAGATAGCTAGTTTTTATTTTCCCATCGGACTATCGTCACATTGTAAATCACCAACTACATACTGTATTCCATCTACTAAAAATTGCAATAATTCGGGGTTACTATAACTCTGCGGATTGTGGGACGGGGAGCTATAAAAAACGCGTCCATTGCCATAGCTTTTTATCCAAGAAATATATGTGATACTATCATTCGTAGTTTCCCTAATTCCTTCAATTTCATTAAGGTTCATTGACAATAAAGGGCGGAAGTTTAAATCCGAATATGCTCCTTTAAACATATAGGGTTCATCTACGTGCTGAAAACCTTTGCCTTGAAAAGCTTTTACCATAGGATGATTACTATCTACAAGGCTAACTTTAATATTTTGCTGTTTTGGATGGTAGTCAAAATTTCCACCGATAAGTTTACTGAAGTCTGGGGATTTGTTCAGCATCGTTATAGCACCGTGCAAAACCATTAGTCCGCCACCTTTTTTTACATATTGCAAGAGGTTTTGTTCCAATTGTTCGGCTTTTTCTTCTCTTTCATTAGGCTTTAAACTATTATCCTTATCCAGAACATCCAAAAATATATTTCGCCTGGGATCAATAGAACAGTTGTTGTTGAGAATTATAGCATCATATTTTTTAAGTTGATTTCTCTCAAATACTTTAATGTCATTCGAAGAAATAACATTGAAGGCACCGGATTTACTCCCAAGTTCTTTTATGACAGCTTCAGTATGAGGAATTGTCCAATGTTCAAAGCCAGTGTATAACGAGAATATTAATATATTTCTTTTCTTATCTGTTGGTATGGTTGGTCTCGTAGGCGCCAGTTCATGAATTTCTTTCAACCATCTATCCGATACATCAAATGGTTTTAAATCCTGTGCGTTAAGACCATGGCAAAGAACTAAAACAAGAAGGACGAGGAGTCTTCTTTTCATGTGATTTGAATATTTTTAAAGTTTGTAAAGCTGAATTTAATTAATAATGTCTTGATACTCCATGTAGAAAGCCTCAAACTTCATCATCTTTTCATTCAAAAATTCCATGGTTTCTTGCCACGTATTTTTATTGTGGATGGAAACATTGGATTTTTCGACATAAATACATGAAACTTCCTTTTGGTTTTCCAACAAATAACAATCCTCATATACAGCATTGGGCAAGTAGTCTTCGATTACAAGGGACTTTAATGAATTTAATTTTTCCCATATGGCTATCCTAGATTCCAAATCACCGTCAACAACCAACGATACTTTGGCACTTTTCAGATCAAAATAAAACTTAAAGGCGACTCCTTTTATTCCCGTTTTATATAGTATCCATTTTTTAGGGAAAGACTTCCCAAAAGCTATCCAAAATTCTTCTCTTAATTTTCGAGATTCTTCTTTACTGAACATTTATAAAAAATACGCGATGATGATTCCCAAGATAATTACTATCAATTTTCTCAAATTGAATTTATGTCCCTCAGAACTCTCAAATAATATTACTGTTGAAATATGTAGAAAAACTCCAATTACCAATGCGTTTAATTGGGCGGTATAGTTGGAAATGATTTTTAGGTTATCGGCCAAAAACGTTCCCAAAGGAGTCATAAGTGCAAAGAAAACTATAAACAGACCAACATAAACTCGTTTAAGTTTAGAACCAATCAGAAAGATACTTAAGATTATCGCGATGGGTATTTTGTGGATTAATATACCATAGATAATAGTTTCATTGGTCAATACCGGTAAACCTTCCAAGAGCGAATGAATAGATAAACTCGCAAAAACCAACCAAGGAAAGTTACTACTATCGCTGGATAAATGTATATGGCCATGTTCCGCCCCCTTTGAAAAGAACTCTAAAAAGATCTGGAACAGTATTCCCAACATAATGTAAACGCCAATAGTTTTAGCGTCTGAACTTTCATAGACTTCCGGTAGCAATTCGAAAACCGTAAGGGAGAGTAAAAAAGCACCACTGAATGCAAGCAATAACTTAAAATGCTCTTTTTTCTTGGGTTTGGCGAGGAGCACCAGTATAAAACTGAGAAGTACTCCAAGAATAGGTAAAATATAGATCATTAACTTGGCAGGTTAGGCTAGTTTTAAAGGTTTTGGATGTTACCTTCGTTGGCATCAAAATTAACGTATTTTTGCGGCATGTAATAATAAGGGAATGGAGCGTAATTTTAAAATGATAGCGAAAACGCTGTTCGGTTTTGAAGAAATTCTTGCTAAAGAGTTAAGAAACTTGGGGGCTGGAAATGTAGTTGAGGGTGTTAGGAACGTATCTTTTGACGGGGATACGGGATTTATGTACAAAGCAAATCTCTGCTTACGCACTGCTATCAAAATTATTAAGCCTATACATTCCTTTCAAGTGCATAACGAAGATGATCTTTATAGAAAAATCTATAAGATGAGTTGGTCCGACTATTTAACGGTGGATGAAACCTTCGCTATAGATTCTACGGTGAATTCCGATAATTTTACCCATTCTTTATATGTTTCCCAAAAAACAAAGGATGCTATTGCCGATAAGTTCAGGGATACGGATGGCAGAAGACCCGATGTGGATGTGAAACAACCGGATTTACGAATTAATATTCATATCCATCAAAGTACATGTAATGTTTCTTTGGACAGTTCCGGAGCATCTCTTCATCATAGGGGATATAGAACAGCCACGAACATTGCACCAATAAACGAAGTTTTGGCTGCGGGGCTACTATTGTTGAGTGGATGGGATGGTCAATGTGATTTTCTGGACCCTATGTGCGGCAGTGGAACCATGCTCACGGAAGCAGCAATGATTGCTTGTAATATCCCAGCAAATATCAACAGAAAAGTGTTTGCTTTTGAAAAATGGCACGATTTTGACGAGGAGCTTTACGGAAAAATTATGGAATCCAGTTTAAAAAAGGTTCGGGAATTTCACCATAAGATTATTGGTTATGACAAGGCTCCATCAGCAGTGGTTAAAGCTCAGGATAATATTAAAAATGCCAACTTAGAGGATTATATAACCGTTCAGCAAGAGGATTTTTTCAAGACTAGCAAGGCTTCATCCGGGCGGTTACATATGTGCTTTAATCCACCATATGGTGAGCGATTGGATGTCGATATGGAAAATTTTTATAAGAATATTGGGGATACATTTAAGCAGGGTTATCCAGGAACCAATGCATGGTTTATAACTTCTAACTTGCCTGCATTAAAGTTTGTTGGATTAAGACCTTCAAGAAAAATAAAAGTGTTCAATAGCCATTTGGAATCTCGATTGGTGAAATACGAGATATACGAAGGGAGTAAAAAGGCAAAGTACAATAATACAGAAGCTTAAAACTGAGATTAAAAAGATTGCAAAAATTAGGTTATTCCTCGTTCTGTTCGCTTTCCTCAATTTTTTGCTTCACCTTCTTCTTCTTTTTATATAAAGGCAGAAAGTAGGATATCGAATAATTATAACCTACACCAAACTTACTGTTATCCGTCACTTTATTAAAACCGGGAATCCAAAGATTTGGAAATCTGTCATCCTCTTTTTGAGAGACCAAAAAGCCAAGACGTATGCTAGCCCCAAGGAAAATATTGGCAAACAATTCCACCTTGGTACCAAAAACAGCTTCTACCCATGCAGCACTTAAACCGGAAAAACTTTCTGGAGTGGAAGATCCATCTGCAAAACCATCGGGATTCCAGTAGCGGTTAGAATTAAAATATTGGTAATTGTTCAATGTATTTTCAAAAGTGCTAAAGGCCAATCTTCCTCCCATAAAAATCGAGTTCTGTTCCCCGTACCAATTAGCATAGGTATTATTGTCCACTCCTACTTTAAAATAGCTACCGGATGTTGTAAAATTATAAAGGTCTTCTTGTCGCGTTTTGTTTTCATTTCCCAACTCCGCAGCAATAAATAGATTTTGTGTCAATCTATAGTCTGCAACTATCTCAAGACCTGTATAGTTATCGTCCAGACTTGAAGTAATAAGTCTACTTAAATCAATTCCTGCTCTTATTCCATAGGCTTGCTTGTAAACTACAGTGTCAACTGGTTTCGTATTTATTGGTTTGCTTTGTGCACCAACACCCAACATGCTAAAAAGTAAAAAAATACTAATGGAATATCTTAACATGGGTAGAATCTGAATTAATTACTTGGGAACGAAGAATTTCAATATCCTGAATCCAATTGCCCGCTCCTGTTTCCAATGAGTTTGTCAAATTATCATAAGTCACTACAAATCCGCATCCTCTAGAGGCAAAATCTTCCAAACGGGTGTAAGAGAAGGTGAGCGTATCTATATTCCCCGTTTCATTGCCGCTTTCATCGGTTGCAGAATTGGAAATTATCAAAAAGCTGGTGGTGTCTTCATTAGTTTTTAATGGTATACTAACCGAGCTTAAATCACTCCTATCTGCAAAAGTGTTTACTGTAGTGTTTTGTCCCAATCCTACAATTCGTAGGCCCGTTACATTTTTTAGAGCAGTAGTATCATTTACATCGTAAAAATCTATATTCAACAACGGAGTGTCCGCATCCACACAGATATCATCCTTCTCACAAGAGCCAACGGCAAGAACAAATAGAAAAAGTATGCTCCCTAATCGTAGTTTATTCATGCTAATTTTTCTTTTCTAAAAGTACAACATTTTCAACATGATGGGTCTGCGGAAACATGTCAACAGGCTGGACTATTTTTACGGAATACATATCTTTCATGAGTTCCAAATCCCTTGCTTGCGTGGCGGAATTACAGCTGACATACACAACTTTCTTGGGACTTATAGCTATTATTTGTTGTACAACATCCTTGTGCATGCCATCTCTCGGTGGGTCGGTAATGATTACATCCGGCACCCCGTTCTCCAAAATAAACTGTTGGTTAAAAACATTTTTCATATCCCCAACATAAAAATCTACATTGGAAATATTATTTCTTTCGGCGTTTGCTTTAGCATCCAGAATTGCCTCTGGTACCGATTCTATTCCTACCACTTTCTTGGCATTTTTTGCAACAAATTGTGCAATGGTTCCTGTCCCAGTATATAGGTCGTAAACCAGTTCATTTCCTGTTAGGCCAGCAAAATCCCGTGTTATTTTATACAATTCATAGGCTTGTTCTGAATTTGTTTGATAAAAGGATTTTGCATTTATTTTAAACTGAAGCCCCTCCATTTCCTCAAAGATATGGTCACGACCTGCATAACAAACAATTTCTTGATCGTATATGGTATCGTTCTGTTTTGGATTGATGACATATTGAAGTGATGTGATTTCCGGAAAGGTCTTTTTCAAATGGTCCAGCAGTATTTTTCTTTTTGAAGCATCGTCCTCAAAAAATTGAACTACCACCATGATTTCGCCTGTGGAAGAGGTTCGTATCATCAAGGTACGAAGTAAGCCATGTTGGTTCCGCGGATTAAAGAAACTCAGGTTATTAGCTATGGCGAAGTTCTTTACTTCCAATCGGATAGCGTTGGAAGGGTCACGTTGCAAATGACATTTTTTGATATCAAGTATCTTGTCCCACATACCAGGAATATGAAAACCCAGTGCATTTTTATCGGTAATTTCTGTATCCGATTGTATTTCCTCTAGGGTAAGCCAGCGGCTATCGGAGAATGAAAATTCCATTTTATTCCGATAGAAATACTGTTTCTCGGAACCTTTTATGGGTAGTATTTCCGGAAGTTCCAGATGGCCTATGCGTTTAAGGTTGTTCTCAACTTCCTTTTGTTTGTAAAAAAGCTGATGCTCATATCCCATGTCCTGCCATTTGCAGCCTCCACAAACGCCAAAGTGTTGACATACAGGTTCAACCCGTTTTTTAGAAAGGGAATGAAATTGGGTGGCTACACCCTCAAAATATGCCTTTCGCTTTTTGGTAGTCTGTACATCTACTATATCCCCTGGAACCGTATTGGTCAAAAAAATAACCCTTCCGTCCGGAGCCTTAGCAATGGTTTTTCCCTTGGCAGCTGCATCTATCACCTCTACATTTTCAAATACTTGTCGGCTGTTTTTTCTTCGCATGGCGCAAAAATAATGGATTCTTGGGATAGTGACCTGACTTGTGAATAGTATTAACAATGAATTAAAACCATTGACAGACGAAAGTTTATTTTGATGGCTATAATTTGTATTTTTACCGCTCTACAGGGATGATTTCTCTCCCACGCTGAATTTTCGTCTTGATAACAATCAGGATTTCGAAAGGATAAAGGTACTGAAGGAATGGTTATTTTATCAATTTAAGCATAATTAAAATGGCTGTTTTAGAACACGTAACATCGCAACAAGCGATAGATTTAGAGAACAAGTACGGAGCACACAACTACCATCCATTACCCGTTGTATTAAGTAGGGGCGAGGGTGTTTTTGTATGGGATGTGGAAGGAAAAAAATATTATGATTTTCTTTCTGCATATTCCGCAGTAAACCAAGGACATTGCCATCCAAAAATTGTGGGTGCGATGGTCGATCAAGCTCAAAAGTTAACATTAACATCAAGAGCTTTTTACAACGATATGTTGGGAAAGTATGAAAAATATGCAACGGAGACGTTTCATTTTGATAAGCTTTTACCAATGAATACGGGAGCGGAAGCCGTTGAAACAGCGGTTAAAATCTGTAGAAAATGGGCTTATGAAAAAAAGGGTATTTCAGAAAATGAAGCTCAGATAATTGTTTGTGAAAATAATTTTCATGGAAGAACCACTACCATCATTTCCTTTTCCAATGACCCCGTAGCGCGAAAGAACTTTGGTCCGTATACAGAAGGATTCCTCAAAATTGAATACGACGATTTAACCGCTCTGAAGGATGCTTTAAAGAATAATAAGAATGTTGCTGGATTTTTGGTCGAACCCATTCAGGGTGAAGCCGGAGTTTATGTTCCTTCTGAAGGATATTTGAGTGGCGCAAAGGCATTGTGCGAAAAGTATAATGTATTGTTTATCGCTGATGAAGTACAGACGGGTATTGCCAGGACTGGCCGTTTATTGGCAACTTGCGGTAACTGTTCCTGTTCGGACAAACATTGTAGTGGTACGCCAGAAGTGAAACCTGATATATTGATATTGGGCAAAGCATTGTCGGGGGGGGCTTATCCGGTGTCTGCTGTGTTGGCAAATGACGCTATAATGGAAGTGATACGTCCAGGAAATCATGGTAGCACTTTTGGGGGTAACCCGGTTGCAGCAGCCGTAGGTATTGCTGCTTTGGAAGTGGTGAAAAATGAAGAACTTGCAGAAAACGCTCATGAGCTGGGAGAACTCTTCCGTTCAGAACTAAATAAATTTATTCCCACTTGTGATTTGGTAAAAAGTGTTAGGGGTAAAGGATTGCTTAATGCGATACTAATCAATGATACAGAAGAAAGTTCTACCGCATGGGATATCTGTATGGCCTTAAAAGAAAATGGACTTTTGGCAAAACCTACGCACGGCAATATCATTCGGTTTGCACCTCCCTTGGTTATTACAAAAGATCAATTGTTGGATTGTGTCTCCATAATTATTAGGACACTTAAAGAATTTAAGAGATAAAAAAAATCCCCGATATACATCGGGGATTTTTATTTTTCAATTCATTGTATCAATTGAATTCTCCTTGAGACATAATAATGGCAACTATGGCCCCAAAATAGAGTATTACCCCTATTAAGTAGACAATGGCGATGCCAAGGCCAATATAGGAAAGTATTCTCCCTGTTTTTACGTTTTCATATCCGGTATAGCTTTCACTGTTTAATTGATACAGTTTTTCTGCGCTTTTTGCATTGCTAAGCCCGATAAAGCTGAAAATAGCTCCAAAAGGGCCACAACAGAATATGGTCAATACAATGGATAATATCCCAAATGTTAGCGCATTACTGGCGCCAGGTAGTGGTTGAGTCGCCATTTTAGTCTATTTCAATGCCCATTTGTTCGTATACCTCTTTTTGCTGCTCTAAATAAGCGTCCCATCCTCCAATTGATACGATTGAGTAAATTCCCCATAACAAAGTGAGTACGCCCAAAACCAATCCTATAATGGCAATAATTTTAGTCGTTTTTAATGTGCTAAAGTTTGAATAGTCTTCAGGGTTCTGGCTGTAAAGCTTGGTATCCTTGTTTATTAGAAATAGTGCTATCCCCGAGAGTAAAATTCCACCAATGCCAATACTAAAGCAGCAGCAAATAAATGAAAGTATGCTTAGTACCATGGCAATGGTAACATTAGGTAATTTTTGTTGTTCCATAATTTTTAGGTTTAGTTAAATGAATTTTAAAATATAATTGGTCAATAGTGTGCCTACTGTTAAAATCATCAATAGAGAATTAATAGTATTAGAAAACTTGATCGTGAATAACTTGCTGAGGGCTAGAAAGCCAAACAAAAATAGCATTGGATAAATTGCCGGATACATTTCAAAAGCAGCTCCAAATTCTCCTTTAATCAAATGAACAAGGGAACGTTGTAGACCGCATCCTGGGCAGTCAAAACCAAATAGTTTTTTAGTGAAGCAAGGAAGCATGTAGTTTTCGATACCCAAGAAAATTACGGTAATAAGATGCATATTGATATTCTATTCGCAAGCCGAAAATTACCATTATTTTTGTGGATTCAAAATAAAATCATGATCGTTTTTAAAATAGGGGATAAAGTAGAAGCTATAGATGATGTCATCGCCGGTTTTATTTCCGAAATAGAAGGCGATACAATTACGGTTGACACGGATGACGGTTTTCCATTGTCCTTTCAAAAACATGAGTTGGTGAAGGTAGCCGATGAGATTCGAGTAACCAACTCCGAAGTCTCCCAAGTGAAAAAGGAAAAGGAACTTCCCAAGAGGAAAAAAGCAAAACAGGTAAAGCCTAAGGAACGGAATTTACCTAAAATGGAGGTAGACTTGCACATCAATCAGTTGGTAAGGAATTCTAAAAATATGGACAACTTTGAAATGCTGAACCTACAATTGGAAACGGCCAAAAGACAATTGGATTTTGCAATTTCTAAACGAATTCAAAAAGTTGTATTTATACATGGGGTAGGAGCAGGAGTTTTAAAAGAGGAACTTCATTATTTATTCAAAAAATATGATAATCTAAATTACTACGATGCCGATTATCAGAAATATGGATTAGGTGCAACGGAGGTTTATATTTTTCAGAATTATTAAGCAGCTGGGCTAGAGTGTTGTAGTTACCGTACCAAACTCATTGATACGTTGATCGGTTATTCTAGTTCCTCCGTTTTCGTTGACAAAGGATATTTCGCTTAATCTTATTGTATGTACGAAGGTATCGCCTTCCCCAGCAACTGTTGATATAAAAACACTTCCTGCTTGGGCCTCAATTTCTTCAATGACCATGGCGTCAATGGAGGTATGGCATCACAGAAATATGCAGAGGAGACATTATCTGAAAAAATGCGATAAGTTACCATTGACTCACCAGGTACGTCACTTTGAATTTCGGTAGTTGTCACTTCATTCTTTAAAGCTCCGTTTGGAAGTTCAACGATAAGTGCTTCATCCCCGTTAATTTTAAAGAGCAGATTTCCAGAATCCGGCAGAAACCTCTCCGCAACTTTGGACAGTTGTAATACTATCAAAATCAACGGTTTCTATTTGAAGGTCACCATCATCGCAGGAAAGGAACAAAGATAGAATGGCAAGAAATAGCAGTTTTCTTCATACATCAAATTTAAATGAAATATTGGAAATGGCTTTACAGGTAACGAACCATTTAAGTGTAAATTAACTTTATTTGGGCTATTTTTGGGGTCTGCAAATTCAGAACACGGATTCATGAAAAACGTTTATTTGGATAGTGCTGCAACCACGCAGGTTAGACCCGAAGTCATTTCAAAAATGCAGGATGCTTTGGCCAATTGTTATGGGAATCCTTCGTCTACCCATAGCTTTGGACGTACGGCAAAAACTGCCGTGGAAAGTGCCCGTAAGAAAATCGCTAAATACATGAATGCCCATCCATCGGAAATTATATTTACCTCCGGTGGTACAGAGGCGGACAATATGATTCTAAGATGTGCGGTAAGGGATTTAGGTGTTACAACCATAATTACAACCAAAATTGAACATCACGCGGTTTTACATACGGTTGAGGAATTAAGGGATAAAGGCCATATAAACTTGTGGTTTGTTGATTTGGATGAATATGGTAACCCGGATATAGGTCATTTGGAGGAGTTGCTGAAAAAGGATGATTCCAAAAAATTGGTGAGCCTGATGCATGTAAACAATGAGATTGGCAATAAAATCGATTTATACCGTTTTACCAAACTCGTAAAAGACCATAATGCCCTTTTTCATTCGGATACAGTTCAATCTGTAGGACACTATCCTTGGGACGTACAAGAAATACCGGTGGATTTTTTGGTTGCCGCCGCCCATAAGTTTCATGGCCCAAAGGGAATTGGTTTTGCCTTTATCCGTAAGAACTCAAAATTAGGATGCATGATTTCGGGTGGTTCACAGGAACGTGGTTTTAGGGCAGGAACGGAATCATTTCACAATATAGTAGGGCTGGAAGAGGCATTTATGATGGCCTACGACAATCTTGCCACGGAGCAAGAATACGTCAGGGGAATCAAGAGCTATTTTATTGACCAGGTTAAAAAGGAAATTCCCGATGCAAAATTTAACGGTCACTCAGGGGATATGGAGAAAAGCACCTACACTTTGGTCAATGTTTGTCTCCCCATTGCTCCCCAAAAAGGACTGATGCTATTGTTTCATTTGGACATGAAAGGAATTGCATGTTCAAAAGGAAGTGCGTGCCAATCCGGAAGTGATAAAGGCTCACACGTATTATCTGAAATTTTATCAGAGGAAGATTTAAAAAAACCTTCGTTGCGATTTTCCTTTTCCAAGTATAACACCAAAGAAGAAGTAGATTACACTATTGGAGTTTTAAAAGAATTTACGGAAGGCTAAGCTAACGATTTTAATCGTTCTTTTTTCTATCTTTTTTGCGCTCCCTTTCATAAGGAAACTTGCGAATGGCCAACTTCATCATCCTATCGATAAGGTCGGTCGTATTCTTACCGGTCTTTTTATTGATTTCTTTCTCATATTTCCAGAGGAGCTTACCACTATCGCCATCGCTAATTTTAACTCCGATCCTTCCATAATTTGCATCTCCCGAAAAGTAATCGGCAAAACTAAATTCCGTTGGCACTCCTTTAGACAATAGCACGTTGAGGTCTAAAGTGCCACTAATGATACCATCAACACCTAGAATAGTGCTTAACTCTTTTACCGTGTAAACATCGATATTCTTATAGTCGATACCATTTTGTGATAGTATGGCTTTGGTATTTTTGATATTTTGAAATTCTACGGGAAACTTTTTCTTTTTTCTTCGCTTGGAAAAATAGGTCTCCAAAGCATCTTGTACCGCATAGCCTTCTTTTTCCTCCAAAGTTTTAAGGTCGTCCTCTTCAACATTATCCTTAAGATCCAGATTTGTTAAAAATGGTAAAATGGCAAGCACCTCATGGTCATCGCTCAATTCATCAAAACGAGAACTTTCGTAAATATTCTTTTGGGCACTTGCGGTAAGTGTTATCAATAAAAAAAGAAGTAATAGCTTTCTAGTCATTTTTTAAAGGCGCATTTGTAGCCTTACATTTAGGACCCTTGATGTCAAGTAGTTCGGGACCGCAAATTCATTTTTGCTATCCACATCCCTGACCCAAGTGTTTGTTATCGAATTTTGGTTGTTGAACAGGTTAAATATTTCAAAACCAAAACTAAAATCTTTGAACCTGGATAACCAATGTCCTTGGTCGAAGGTTTTATCTTTCCCTACAAAAATATAGGAAATTCCCAAATCCGCACGTTTATAATCTCTTAATCTATTCTGAAAATTATACGGATCTGCATAACTGGGAGACCCACCCGGCACACCGGTCATATAAACCAGATTCATATGCATTTTAATATCCGGTATTGTTGGTATGTAATCTTGAAATAGTATTCCTAGTTTAAAACGCTGGTCCGTGGGTCTTGGAATATATCCTCTGTTGTTTATATTTTCTTCGGTTTTTAACAGGCCGATACTTAACCAGGACTCCGTTCCCGGAACAAAGGCACCATGTAACCGCATTTCCGCCCCATATACATAGGCCTCGGCATTATTATTGGCGGCATATCTAATTCTAACATCTTCCAACGTGTACGGATTTACGTGCGTGAGTTTTTTATGGTAAACCTCGCTGTGTAAAGTAAAAGGACGTTCCCAAAGGCTAAAACTGTATTCATTACCCAAAACTATGTGAAAGGCTTTTTGGGCCTTTACGTTTGGATTAATGGTTCCGGTAATGTCCCTCAATTCCCTATAAAAAGGGGGTTGATGATATAGTCCCGTTGAAATACGGAACAACATATCTTTTTCCCAATCTGGTTTGATGGTAAATTGTGCTCTGGGACTAAAAACGGTGTGGGAGACTTTTTGAACATCAGTACCACTTATTGTCCAATGATGGATTCTAACCCAAGATTATAATAAAGATCGTTCTCCATCCACTTGGTTCTTTCTCCTACTTGCATAAATCCGGAAAATCTATTTGTCTTTACAAAGTTAGTTGCGTTTACTCCCGTGTAGGGAACCAATGGGGCATCAAAAGATTCGTCCGGTTGATTGTTCATAAATTCTGGTCGCGGCGGACGAACAGAAAAACCTGCGGAATCTATAAATTCCGATTCCCTTAACTGATCCCGTATATCTTCATGGGTATATTTGGCACCCCATTGAAATAATTTTTCTCCTTTTTTATGTTGTCCCCTATGATTTAGATTGAATATCAATGCATCAAGGTCATTTCTACTGCGATTAAATTGAGAGCCAATTCCTCTTACATTAATTATGTCACCTAAGTTTCCACTGTTGAGGTTACTATCAAGATCTCCCAATTCATAAGAGGCTATGACATCTGAATATTCTTCCTCTATAGTGTGGTACAAGGATGATATCAGTTTTAAAACGGTATTATCATTAAGATAGTAGTTCGCTTTTAAAGCCCCTAGTGTTGTGGTGTAATTGTTAGTCTCCCTTCCATCATAGTAAACTACCAAGGCTTGCGGATTGTCTATGGTTCCAAAATTGGTCTGTCGGGAAATAGGTTCATTTTTATAGTTGTTGATGGAAAAATTCCCCAGAAAATTTAAATCGAACTTACTGGAAAAACGGTAAGTCAGGTAACTCTGGATGTCTGTAAAAGCGGGATTGAAATTACTCCTCGTTTGTTGTGAATTTACCAACAATGCGTTGTTCCGATATCTTATACCGGACACACTGCTGAATTTTTTATCCTTGGAAATAGTTTCAAGACTGGTACTGACTCCCAGTAAACTAAAATCTCCTTGTACAGAAAATTGTGAGGGCGTTTTGTATGTAATATCCAATACCGATGATAACTTATCTCCATATTTAGCCTGAAATCCGCCCGCAGAAAATTTAACGTCCTGTACCAGGTCGCTATTTACAAAACTAAGTCCCTCCTGTTGCGCGGAACGTATCAAAAAAGGGCGATAGACCTCTATATCGTTGATATAGACCAGATTTTCATCATAATTCCCACCCCTTACGGAGTATTGGGTGCTAAGCTCATTGTTGGATGAAACCCCGGGCAAAAGTTTAAGAATATTTTCCACTCCGGCGTTGGCTCCTGGAATTTTCTTTGCATCCTCCGTGGATACGGACAAAATACCGGTCACTTCTTTTTCCCCTGTGGCCGATACGGTAACCTCGTCTATTTGAGTAACATCGGTTTTAAGGATAGGGTTAAATTCAAATGTCTCATTAGTAGTCAATATCAGCTTTTCCAGCCGAACATCCTCGTGTCCCAAGTGGGAAAATAAAATGGAGGTTTCTTCATCGGCGGTTATGCGTAAAATATAAAAACCATCATCGCTACTGGCCGTTCCATTTGTTCCTGAAGAAATATTCACATTGGGTAAGGGAGTGCTTTTCTCGTCCAAAACTATTCCTGTAATAGTTGCTGTCTGTGCAGAACAGGTTAATTGGCACAGCAAGCTGACGAGAAAAATTACGATACAAAATTTCAAATGGTTTATTTTCTAAAGAAGGCTGTAGAAAGCGAGTTTTCATTTCCTACATTATCTGTAACGGTAACTTTAAGAACACATTGTTTTTTATCCAAAATCTTATCGTCAAAATTATAGGTCAGCGTATTTCTTTTTGGCTCGTATTCCATCAGTATCCATTCTCCGTTCAAAGTGGCGGAATAGGTATTTATACCACTAAGGTCATCGGAAACATAAACACTGAGATATTTATAGTTGTTAAGCCACTGTTTTTCCTTAAAATTCTTCGTCCGAATTGTGGGGGGTACAGTATCCTTCGCCAACGTGTAGGTCCCCAAGTTTCTAGTCCGTACGGTGAATATACCTGCTCTTTTGTAGGTGCTTAGATAGCTTGGTCTAAGTTTGGCGTCAAGTCTGGCAATAAATAATTGTTTTTGTTCTTCTTCCGAGTATTTATTGGCATCAAAAGTAATCGTAAAATTGCGATGTGCCGGTACGGTATTGGTGTGAATGGTAACGGTGTCTTTACCCTTTTTTAAATCGATATAAAAATCTTCATAAAACGTATTTGCAGGAAAATAGACTTTAGCTCCATCCAGGTCATAATTGTTTGGCTTATTTGCGCTCACATAATAATCTGTTCGCTCATTTTGTTTTCTTACTTTCAAATCCTCTTTTTTACCTTCCACCGGTATGGTAAGTTCCGTTCGATTTCCTTTCAGGTCCTCAATTAGCAATTTTATAGAATAGCTTAAGCCTTCCTTGATTTCTATTTCCCCGTTGTTATAGAGCTCATCATATATACTTAAGTAATTGCCAGGACTTTTAAAGCACTTTTGAATACGTTCCCTGTAACGACCTAAATAATCATAATCTATCAATGTGTTGATATATCGGGTTTCTCCAAATGAAAAGGATTCAAAATCATAGGAAGTATACACTTTTCCATTAACCGAAAGTATAACCGCATAGACCCCGTTTTGATTGGCAGCCATGTCCTGTCGGTCAAAGCCTATAAAGCCAACCCCAATTTTTCCTAAGGCATGAACTTTTTCCGCCAAAAAAGTACCGTCTGGTTGTCTCGAAAAGTTTACTTGTACTTTTTCTTCACTTTGATTCACCTGGGAGTTATCAGAAAGTGGATAAACAAAAAGCTTTTCCAGCGTAGGGTTTGTAGCGTCGGCCACATCAATGCCGTATAATAATGGATTTGTAGGTTTTTCCGATATACTGCTCCTGATTTCAAAATGAAGGTGTGGACCTGAAGAACCCCCGGTGTTGCCGCTGTAGGCAATTACTTCTCCTTGATCAACTTTTACCTCGCCATAATCTGGAAAAACTTCAACTTCATATGACTTTTTCTCGTATTGTATTTTCTTTATATACTCCTCTATTTTTGGAGAAAACTTTGAAAGGTGGGCATATACTGATGTATAGCCGTTAGGATGTGCTACATAGAGTACTTTTCCATACCCCCAAAGCGAAACTTTAATTCTAACTATGGTGCCCTCCGCAACTGCATAAACTGGCAGCCCCTCCCGTTGTTGGGTTTTAATGTCTAAGCCTGCATGAAAGTGGTTAGAACGCAGCTCACCAAAAGTACCCGCCAAAATTATGGGTATGTCCATAGGACTTCTAAAAGCATCTTTCGGATAATTTTCTTGGGCGTTAACTATGATAGCATATAAGAACAGGAATCCGAAAGCAATTTTATTCATAGCGTAGATAAGTTGATGCGAAAATAATTAATCGCGTCCAATTCTTGAAAATTGTTCGTACTAAATGTTTGTCTTTGCCCTTTATATGGACTTTTCAGGGGTTCTAAAAAAGCTTCAAAGATTATTTGAAAAAAGTATTGCTAAGTCATCATAGGTATGTTAACTTTGTGTAAATAGCATCGTATTTGAATATGGGCGAATTAATACAAATCGTTGATTCCTTAGAAAACAAGATTAGCAAGCTACTTCACAAATTGGAAGTGCTGCAGAAGGCCAATCAAAATTTGGAGCACGAGTTGATGACCATCAAATCAAAAAACGAAAATGTAAATAAGACAGTTTCGGATTGGGAGGAAAAATATAAATCGCTCAAACTTGCAAATACCATGCTTGGCAGTAATACCAATAAAACTGAAGCTAAACTAAAAATAAATACATTGATACGGGATTTGGATTATTGTATAGCCCAACTTGCGGAATAATGTTAGAATAATATGTCAGAAAAGCTCAAAATAAAGCTTTCGATTGCGGATAGGGTATATCCTTTGACCATAGACCCTGCCCAAGAGGAGGGTTTGCGCAAAGCGGCCAAAAACATTGAACAGTTGGCCAAAAAGTTTGAGCAAAATTACGCCGTTAGGGACAAGCAGGATGTTTTGGCCATGTGTGCCTTACAGTTTGCATCCAAAATTGAGCAGAAAGGCATTGAGCAAACGGAAGGAACTAAGGAAGCGGAAGATCGCTTACGAGCACTTGATGAATTGGTGAATTCCAAATTAGCTTTTAAATAAAAACGTTCTTTAAAATACATTAAGTTACTGCCCACATTGGTAATACCTTTTGACGAACTCAACATTAATTTGTTTAAAAAGGGTGAGTTTAGATTGTAAAAGCATGCCTTACTAGTATAAGGACCCTTGATCAGTCTGTTAGCCCTAAACCTGTTTTCTGGAGTTTGTACAAAACTTCTCCAATGTGGGCTTTTTTTTATAAATAAATTACACTATGGATAGTACTACAATGATAATAGCCGGCATAGTCGGTCTGGCAATAGGGTTTGCAATTGCCAAATTTTTGGAAAAGGGAAAGGCTTCCAAGACCATAACCAACGCAAAAAGGGAGGCGGCAAGAATCCTTAAAGAGGCCAATGTTGAAGGGGAAAGCATTAAGAAGGACAAGATATTGCAGGCCAAGGAAAAGTTTTTGGAACTTAAAGCGGAGCATGAAAAAGTAATAATAGGAAAGGACAAAAAGATAAATGAGGCGGAAAAGCGGACGCGTGACAAGGAATCCCAAGTGAGCGGAGAGCTTTCCAGAAATAAGAATTTAAATGCCAGTTTAGAAGAAAAGCTGAAAGAGCTGGAGCATCGGAAAGAGTTTTATGAAAAGAAACAATCCGAGCTGGACAAACTGCATAATAGCCAAGTACAGCAATTGGAAGTAATTTCCGGGTTATCTGCTGACGATGCCAAGAACCAGCTATTGGAAAGCTTAAAGGAAACTGCCAAGTCAGACGCAATGGGCTACATTCAATCTACCTTGGAAGAGGCAAAACTTACGGCACAACAGGAAGCCCGTAAAATAGTGATCAACACCATTCAACGCATTGGAACTGAGGAAGCGGTGGAAAATTGCGTATCCGTGTTCAATATTGAATCTGATGATGTAAAGGGCAGAATTATTGGAAGGGAAGGAAGAAATATCAGGGCTTTGGAAGCGGCTACCGGGGTAGAGATTATAGTAGATGATACACCGGAAGCAATAATACTCTCCTGTTTTGATTCCGTCAGAAGGGAAGTGGCACGGTTGTCCCTACATAAACTGGTAACGGATGGGCGAATACATCCCGCTAGGATAGAGGAAATTGTCAAGAAAACAGAGAAGCAGATAGAAGGTGAGATCGTGGAAATAGGAAAACGCACCGTAATCGATTTGGGAATCCACGGATTACATCCCGAATTGATAAAAGCAGTAGGTAGAATGAAATACCGTTCCTCTTACGGACAAAACCTATTGCAACATTCTAGAGAGGTTGCAAAGTTATGTGGGGTGATGGCCTCCGAACTTGGGCTAAACCCAAAAATAGCGAAGCGTGCCGGATTGTTACATGATATTGGAAAAGTCCCCAATACGGAAGCTGAGGTAGAAACACCGCATGCCATATTGGGAATGCAATGGGCGGAAAAGTATGGTGAAAAACCAGAAGTGTGCAATGCCATCGGCGCACACCATGATGAAATCGAGATGAAAACCTTAATATCGCCGATTGTACAGGTTTGTGATGCGATCAGCGGTGCAAGACCAGGGGCAAGAAGACAGGTATTGGATTCTTACATACAACGCCTCAAAGATTTGGAGGATATCGCTTTTGGTTTTGGCGGGGTTCAAAAGGCCTATGCCATTCAGGCGGGCCGTGAGCTAAGGGTAATCGTAGAGAGTGAAAAAGTTAGTGATGATAGAGCGGCGCAACTGTCCTTTGAAATCTCCCAAAAAATACAGACGGATATGACGTATCCGGGACAGGTTAAAGTCACCGTAATACGCGAAACAAGAGCGGTTAACGTTGCTAAATGATATCAGCGGAAACCAACAGAATTCAAAAAGAGCCTTAAAGGCTCTTTTTTTTAGTTACCAACTAGAACTATCCAGTCCTTTAAAGCCTGTTCTTCAACAGCTGTAAGATTGAATTTTCTTCCTTTTGGCATTTTTCGTTTAATGAAAACCTGCTGGTTGATATCGGTAGCCAAACTGTCCATATTTTGAAAAGTAAATACGTCCACCCTTTTTTTAGTGGAATGGCAGAGGTTACATTTGGTTTGTAATACCTTGAATGCCTGGTTTTTTACGCGCTCCTGTTCTGAAAAGCCCTTTGAAGTATAGAATTCCTTGTTCCATATTAAGGAGTACATACCTATCAAAAATATCAGTATATATTTCATCGACTAAGGGTCAGCAATTAGATTAGGGAATAGGGTTTATCACTATAAAATTACTATAAGTCTTCTTTATATTAATGTGAAAGGTAAATATAGTATGTTACTCTATACGCTCGCCTCGGGTAGTAAAAGAAAGTCCTTGCTGCCCATAAGTCGAAATCATAACAGCTTCAAAAATAGGTTCTGAAGTGTTGTTTTTTTTGGCCCAATCAAAAATAAAATTAGCTCCCGTTCCACCTGATCTGTCAAATTCTGCAATTACAATTTCCAAGGTTTCCATTGGTTTCAAAAGTATAGGTTGGTTAGTGTAGGAGTGTAAAGGGTCGCCAGTAGTGTCAAAATAATTGGCTTTTAAGAGGTAAATAGAATCTTTATCGCTCGTGTTTCTAATACTTACAGTAGCGGTCAAATCCAATGAAGTATGTTCATTATAGCTATAGATTTGGGAATATACGGAGAGGTAGGATTTACCGTAAGTGAGTGAATCTTGAGTAGGTAGGGTTACTCTTCTATTAGACCAATCAACAGGAGTAGGATCTTCAATCTCCCTGCCCATGGAAGTATCATTACAAGAAAAAAGAATCGCGATAGGCACTATCAAAATGCTAAAAATTATTCTTTTCACCATCGGTATTTATTTTATTCCTCTTCAGATTCATCATTTTCTTCCGCTTCTTTTGAAAGCGTATTTTCCAGAATATTCAGTTTTTTGAGCTTTGATTTCCAAGAGTTAAGTGCCTCTTTATGATTTTCTACTTTTTTAATGACATCTTGGACAATTGGGTTGTCCTCTGAGGAATTGGAAAAAAATTGGAGGTTGGTTTCCAATTGGCGAATCTCGGTTTTACTTTCATCTATTTTTTTGCGGATAAAACTACGTTCGTTCTGGATAGCCCGCTCCTGATTGTCCTCTTCTTTAAGTTGCTGTATCTTATTGCCATATTTCAATAATTCCGATTCTTGTTGGCTAATATCCAGCTTTTGGAAGAGCGCATCTATGACCTTGTTGAATTTTTGATTTATGTTCTTTTGTTTAAAAGGCACATGTCCAAATTTTTTCCATTCGGCTATAATATCCTTAATGGTCTCAAGGTCCTTTTCCCTTTTTCCACTAAGTTGAAATTCCTTTAAACGCAGCATTATGGCCTCTTTGTGCTTCAAGTTTTCCTTTTCTTCCTTAAAAGCGTTGTTCTTTGTTGATTGTATCCTATTAAAGTAATGATTGCAAGCTGCTTTGAATTCTTTCCAAAGTTTATCGGAATATTTTCTTGGCACGTGACCTATTTTTTTCCATTCACTTTGAATACGCTTCATTTCGGAAGTTGCGGAATCAAAGTCCTCACTATCCTTTAAGGATACGGCGATATCCAACAACGCCCTTTTTTTATCCAGATTTTCCTGTTGGGATTTTTTAAGGTTTTTGTAAAAGGCATTTTTATTTCTATTGAATGCCCTTACCGCCTGTTTGAAAGCTGACCATGTTTTTTCGTTATCCTTTTTAGGCACTTTACCGGCCTTGAAAAATGCCTGCCTAAGCTCTTCTAGTTTCTTAATCTGTTGCTGAAGTGCTCTGTGGTTATCTGAAACGTTTTCCGATAGCTGTTTTATTTGATTTATGATTTCATTTTTCTTTTCAAGATTTTCCTCGCTAAGTTTGTCAAGCTCCTTAAAATACTCCTGTCTTCTTTCATGGATTACCTTGGTTGCTGCACTGAAACGATTCCATATTTCCTCCCTGTTTTCTTTCCCAACGGGTCCAATATCCTCCTTCCAAATTTTGTGGAGGACTTGCAGTTCCCTAAAAGCTTTATTTAAATCCGGGTCTGCCGCAAGCGACTCGGCCCGTTCGGCAATTTTCTGTTTTTCCTCCAGATTATGTTTAAAATCCAAGTCCCGCAACTCCCTGTTCAGATGAAGGAAATCATAAAAAATTTCAATGTGATGGTGGTAAGTTCTCCAGACATTATTGTAATCCGCTTTTGGGATAGGTCCGGCTTCTCGCCATTTTTCCTGGATATCCTTAAAATTTTTGTAGGTGTTATTAATGTCCTCTTCTACATTTACCAGACCTTTAAGGTTTTCGATTAATTCCAACCTATAAGCAAGGTTTTCTTTATGGCTTTTCTGTAAGGTTTTATAATACTGATTCCGTTTTTCACGGTAATCATTGTAGACTTCGTTGAATTGTCTTTTGGTAACGGAGTTGTACCTAAAATCAATTTCATTACCCCCGTTGGCAATAAAATCCTCCTTCTTTTCGTCTATAAACTCCTGAAATTTAAGGTTGAATTCTTCCTTTATTCCGTCAACATGCTTTTTAATAGCCTGTATTTTCTCATTTCGGACAAGTTTTTGTAACTCACCAACAAGATTTTCCATGGACATGGAATGGTAGTCCAGGATGGGTATTTGGTGTCGCTTATCCGTATCCTTGTCCTCGGCATCTTCCGCATTACTATCGTCTATTTCCTCTAGGACATCCGACTCATCATCCTTATTTTCCTTTTTTTCTATTGAGGCCGCAGGGGTTGTATCCGAATCGTTTGAATCATCCATTTTTTCAGAAACCTCTTTATCCAGAATTTCGGTCACGGTATTCGTATCCTCCGTTCGAGAAGATTCATTTTCTTCTACAGGCAATTCCATAGAGGTTTTCTCCAAAGTGTTTTTCTCTTCTTTGGTAGTTTCCGGTCTATTTTCCTCGACCTGTTTTTTAGGCGTATTTTGTTCTTTGTCTTCTGACATCATCCTTGATTAGGTTTTTACAAGATAGTGACAACCTCAGGAATTGCAAAGGATAAGTAAGTTCTTTTTAAAAGCCAGATGGTACATCAACAAGCTACCGGAGTACGTGGGTAATTCCCTGAAGTACTTTTGAATTTCAATTATAAGAAGCACCAGTAAGCTGGTAACAAACTACTCGTTCCAAATCTCCCAGGCCTTTTCCGCTTGCAGTTCCAACATTTTTTGACCGTTTAAAATTTGCGCTCCCTTTTCTTCGCCCAATTTTAAAAACATTGTTTTTTCCGGGTTATATATTAAATCGAAAAGTAAGTGTTGGTCGGATATGGATTTATATGGGAGATTTGGCTTTTCCGTGATATTAGGGAAGGTTCCTAAAGGCGAGCAGTTGATGATTACCTTGTATTCCTCAATAATTTCATGGCTCAGCTCGTCATAAGTGTACCCGTTATTCTTTCCTGTTCTTGATACGAATCTGAACTGGATTCCCAGTTTGCCCAATACATAAGCTATTGCCTTGGAAGCTCCACCGGTACCTAGTATGAGCGCTTTTTCATGATAATCTTTCAGTAAGGGCTCTATCGACATTTGAAAACCATAAGCGTCGGTATTAAAGCCTACAAGTCTATCTCCATCTATCTTTATCGTATTTACGGCACCAATTTCTAGCACAGATTCTTCAAGCTGATCTAAATAGGGGATAACCATTTCTTTGTAGGGAATGGTAACATTTAAGCCTTTCAGATTTTTTGTTGTTTTTATAAGGTTTGTGAAGTCGGAAATATTAGCCAAATCAAAATTTTCGTAAACATGATGCTCCAAGTTTAAATCTTTGAACTTCTGAGCAAAATAACCGCGCGAAAACGAGTAGGAAATATTCTTTCCTACCAATCCAAACCTAAACAGCATGCTTTCTATTTTTTCCATACCAATCTAAAAGTAATAAAATGCTTATTCCGAATATAATAAAGAATAGGGCCCACCACGATTCGGAATTTGTCAAATTTGGTAGAAAGCGTTCATAATTTACGATGATTTCTTTTCCATTAGTATCCAAAAATACTGAACCGTCCAAACCTTTTTTGAAAATTGTTTTTTTCCATGGCCAAACGACACCTAGTGATCCTGTAATGAAACCAAGGATAACAGCGGTAGTTATATGTTTGTAGTGCTTAAGCACATAACTAAGAATGTGCGATAATGTAACGAGTCCGGTTGCGGAACCGAGGGTGAACACGGTTAGAATTTTCAAGGTTCTTAATCGTTCCGAGTTGTTTATAAAACTGAAATCCCCTTGTATAAGTTCAGAAAGTGTATCGTAAAGTGCATTAACGCTATCTACCAATAACAGTACATAGTTTCCCAACAAAATTAGAATGAAAGAGCCTGAGAGTCCCGGAAGCGTCATTCCCGAAACGCTTATCATTCCACAAATAAAAATAAAAAACAAGTTGTCGTTTTCCTTTGCGGGACTTAAGAAGCTTATAGCTATTCCAACGGTTAGCCCCAAGAGTGCAGCTAGAATTGTTTTTTTTGTCCACTTGTTAAAATCCTTTCCTATATAATAAATAGAACCTAGAATCATCCCAAAGAAAGCGGCCCAGACATAGAGTTCCTTTTGTTCCAGAAAATAGTCCAACACTTTGGAAATACTGAAATAACTGACCAGCATGCCGAAAATCAATAATGAAAGAAAGGAACCGTTTACATACCTATAGAAACTTTTAAATCTTCTTGAGAATAGCAATTTAAAAGCTTTTGCATTTATCTTTTGCAAGGAATAGATAAACTCTTCATAAAATCCTCCTACGAAGGCAACAATACCGCCAGACACCCCGGGAACTTTGTTGGCCGCACCCATACAAAGTCCTTTGACTACCAAAAATAGTTTGTCCAAGAAGGTTCTAGGTGTGTTCATTAAGAAAGGCTCTTTACTTTTTAGAAGCTGTTTTTTCCAATATAAAAATAAGGGAAAAACCTACGAGCGCAGCTATAACGGCATATAATATTTGAGGGTCACCATCATAGTTGAACGGAGAAGTATTGGTATCTATAATGATTTTTTTCTCTCCAAAAACCTTAGTTTCCAAAATTCGTTTCCAAGGCCAAATTTTATTCAATGAGCCTATTATAAAACCGGTCAATAGTGCCAAGGTCATGTTCTTGTAATTGTTGAACATCCATTTTAGCAGCCTTGCAAAGCTAAGTAATCCAAAAACTGCACCTATGCCCACTGTTACAATCACTTTAAAATCCTTTTCATGCACCGCATCCAATATGTTCTTGTAAGATCCCAACAAAACAAGAATAAAGGCTCCGGATATTCCAGGTAAAATCATGGCGCAAACTGCCACAGCCCCGGACAGGAACATAAAAGGAAGACTATCTATATTTTCATTGGGAGGTAACGTGGTAATGTAATATGCTATTAAGGCACCTATGGTTATCGCAATAACAGACCGGAGATTCCAAGTGGTAATTTGCTTTCCTACAAAATAGACGCTTGCCAGCACCAGTCCAAAAAAGAACGACCATAGAAGTACGGGTTCGTTCTCCAATAACCAACTTACTAACGTGGCTAATGAGAAAAGGCTTATAAAAATACCTGTGAAAAGGGCAAGTAAAAAGTTTCCGTTGGCCTTTTTCCAAAACCCCTTAAAGCCATCGGTTCCAATAGACTTGAATAAAGCAAGATTTATGTTGTTGATGGAGGTAATCAGTTCTTCATAAATACCGGATATGAACGCTATTGTTCCTCCAGATACACCGGGACCACGTCGGCTGCGCCCATGGCAATTCCCTTTAGTGCTATAACGATATAATCCGTGAATTTTCTGATTTCCATTAGGTCCTAAAAAGTATCAAGAGGCTTTTTTGTAGTCTGCTAAGATAGCCTTTATCCAATCGGAATTACTGTATTCTGGAAATTGACGTTTGAAAAATGATAAATGTTTGTGGTTTTTATCGATTTTCAGGGCGTCCAATAGCGCAATGCGACCATTGATCCTGTCGTTCAAACTAAGATTAAAACCAACAATTTTGTAAACTATTCGTGGATTTTTGGGATAAAACTCCCGTCCTTGTGCCAATATCTGTAATGCACCTACCGTATCTCCATTGGTATGCACTGTATCCGCCCATTGTAGCCAGGTGTCCAGTTCGTAGTTGCCTAATTCCACCACCTGCTTGAATGCGAAATCCGCTTGATCATAGTTTTTTAGGGCCAAATGAATTTTGGCACATTTCTTCCAGTACAACGGATTTTCACCATCTATGTTCAACGCCTTGTTAATGTAGTGAAGCGCTTTATCATAGTTTCTTTTGGAATAATGAAAATTAGTGATGGCAAGCCAACCTTTGTCCAATAAGGGGTCCTCATGCACGGTTTGGTAGAAGTAATACCGTGCCATCTCACTATTTTTTAATTTTTCATAGCATTTCCCAATCCTAAGAAAAGCATGGGAGGTAGGATCCTCCATGGTAATAGTGGTCTCATAGTTTTCAATGGCCTCATCAAACTTCCCCAGCTTTTCCAGCACTTTCCCTTTTTCAAAATAAGCGCCGATGAAAGAATCGTCCGAAATAATGGCAAAATCAAAAGCGGCCAATGCTTCGGTATGCATTTCCTTGGCAATGTATTGTTTCCCCAATTGATGCCAGGCAACCTCACAATACGGATTGCGCTCTAAGTAATCGTTCAAATAGAGAATAGCACCATCGTAGTCTTCCAAAAATTCAAAACAGTAAATAACGTTGTAAAGTGATGAATAGTCCTGATCATCAAAATCTACACAGCGCATAAAGCTTTCCTTGGCCAATTTGAAATCGTCCATGAATAGGTACTCCATACCCAATAGCGAATGGATATCAAAACTATTTGTAGATAGTTCCAAGGCCTTGTGCAACAATTGTATAGCGCCCTCATGGTTATCTTTTTTGGAATAGATGTTTGCCCTTTGTATATAGATTTCCTCGTTATGGGCATCTAGTAGTTGTAGCTCGTCTAAAAGTTGCTCCGCACCGGATAGGTCGTTTTCAAAAACCATGACTTCCACTTTCAAAAGCCGAAGTTCTATAGAGCCGGGGTGCTGTTGCAACCCGATTTTAATTCCTTTTTTTGCCAAGGACACCTTACCATTGTTAAGATAGTGATGTACGATATCCTCAAAGTCTTCTGCATCAAAAAAATAGACGTCGTCCGTCTTTAACATTGATTCAAACTTGGTAATGGGCTGGTCGGGTCTTTCGTTAGATTCTAACGCCATAGAAACATTTTGGTTATACTACGGATTTAAAATTAAGGCTTTGGAGCTATTTTTGGCTTCCAATAAGGGCTATATTATTAACAAATTAGTTAACAAATTATTGTCATAGCCCGTCTAAAATGGAGAGAATTATAGCGCAACCTTCTTGAATTTCCTTTTTGGAAATGGTCAATGGCGGGGAAATCCGAACTGCTTTTGGTTCAAAAAGTAGCCAAAAAAGAATAAGGTTTTTGTCCTTTGCCCGCAACACTAACTCATTTGCTTCTTCCGTATTTTCAAGGAGTAATGCCAGCATTAAACCTTTCCCTCTTATCTCCTTAATTTTTGGATGAACAAGAAGTTTTCGGAATAGTTTTTCCTTTTCTAGGGTATCCTTTATCAGTTGGGAATCCAGTAATTCATTTAAAGTTGCCAGACATGCGGCCGCTATTACTGGATTACCCCCAAAAGTCGTAATATGCCCCAATTTTGGATTTTCGGTCAGGGACTGCATAATTTTAAAACTGGATGTAAATGCACCTACAGGAAGACCAGCGGCCATCCCTTTTCCTATAACTAAGATATCCGGAACGCAGTTGTGCTGTTGAAAGGCAAACAGCGTACCGGTTCTGCCAAAGCCTGGCTGAATTTCATCCAATATCAACAAGGCACCTATTTCATTGCAACGCTCCCTTACTTTTTTTAGATAGTCCTTTTTTGGTAGAATAAATCCTGCACCGCCCTGTATTGTTTCTAATATGACACAAGCAGTTTTCTCCGTAATTCGTTGCAAATCTTGCTCTTCATTAAACCGAATAAACCGTATATCCGGAATCAGTGGTCTAAACGCTCTTTTACGTTCCTCATAGTCCATTAGGCTTAAACTGCCCATAGTATTCCCGTGATAGGCGCCATGAGCTGCAATAATCTCACTTCTTCCGGTATACCTACGAGCCAATTTTAGGGCACCTTCAATGGCTTCGGTTCCTGAATTCACTAAATACGTGGTCTCCAAAGAAGAAGGTAACTGCTCCGCCAATAGCTTGGTATAAGCAACGGCAGGAGTCTGGGCATACTCGCCATAGACCATTACATGCAAGTATTTTTCCGTTTGCTGAGTAATTGCTTCAACCACCTTTGGATGACAGTGCCCTAAACTACAGGCGGACACCCCTGCTACAAAGTCCAAATGGGCACTACCCTTAGTATCATAAATATAACTACCTGCTGCGTGGGATACTTCCATTCCCAGGGGATGTGGAGTGGTTTGTGCCTGATGTCTTAAAAAATGCTCGTTCATTTGAAACCTTTATTTTACCTCCTTGGGTTTCACTTTCTTTTTTGGGTCGGTAGCCTTTTTGTTGGAGATATTATTCACCGGGTCCGATTCATTATTGCTACGTTCCTGTTCTTCTGCATCAATATCAATAGGATTGTCGATTCCCCTAATTACGACCAATTCTATGTTGTTGTCGTCTTCATCAAAGATATCGTCCTTGGTCATTATACGCTCGTCACCCCTCCAAATAAACCCTTTAAGAATCCTACTGTTTTCGGGGAGGTCTTTTTCCGGAAAAATATCACCGTCTGGATTGGTATAAAAAGTAAGGTCTTCAACATCATTGTTCTCCATGGTAATCCTAATGGCGCTACATATGGTTTTGTCAATTCCGATGAGCTCATCGTCATCATTATACATGTAGTAAATGACCTCTGTGTTTTTAACCAAATCGATTATTTTGAGCTCATTTTCAACGAATTGCCCGAACAAATCTTTCCCTTTTGCCTGATTATATCCTGTCATACTGATGCTATCCAGTGAAATAATGAAAGCATTCTCCAGCACTTTTAGGGAATCCAGTTTTTCCGTTTCAACGTTTGAAATTAAGTGTATGCTGTCTCCCGTCATTTGATTTTCTCCGTTCCATAATACTGGATTCTTTATGAGTTGGGTGATACCTGTTAGCTCTTCCGAATGTATGGAGTCGCATTTGCCACTTAGGTCCTTTTTGAACAGTTTGGCATTTCTAAAAGCACGCATTATCCTGGCTTCCGGTTTACCCGTAATCATAAGAGTATCGCCATGAATATATAGTGAATCCTGTTCTTGCTCCTGTACCAAGATTGAAACAGCCCTTTTCGTAGCAAAAACAGAATCTTTTGCTTTATGCACTTCTGCATAGTGCGCACGGATAATTCCTTTGTTAATGGTGTCCGTAACGGTAATGTTATTGGTTGCAGAAGCAAATTCGCGTGCCTTATTAAAATAAACGCTATCGCCCTCTACAATTCTATTATTGTAGTCAATTCTAGTGTTTTTAATACCGTAACCGCTCTCAACCTTTGTGTCATAAAAACCTCTTTCACAATAGATTTTATAGGTATCCCCAACAATGGTTGACGGTCCGTACATGTAAGCGTTCTTGGAAGTGGTGTAATAGTCTAATTGCTCTGAATCCAAGATATATTCAGGATTATCAATATGGACACTATCCAGAAATTGATACTTTTTAAGTTCCATAAAATACTTCCCTATTTTACTGGTCAAGGTATTTGCAGAATCTATTACGGTACCATTATCCTGATAGTAGGCTTGCTGTTTTTCCCTGTCAAAGCGTAAGGTGTCGGTTTTTAGGGTCATGTCGGAATTCTCCAATACTACATTGCCCCAGGCCTTGGCAAGTTTTACATCGCCCAAATAATTGATTTTTTCGCTGGTCATCTGGACTGAATCTCCCTGTTTTAGAATAACATTTCCGATAGCTTCCAGCCGATTCTCTCTTTGGAAATATATGGCGATATCGCACCATAAATCCGCACCTTGATGTTCAAACTGCACTTGCTTTTCATCTTTGCTAAAGATTGATGCGCCAGGGTATTCCTTTTCGTTTTTGGTGAAATTTGCACCGTAAACAATGTTTATCTGCTTTGGTTCTTCAGGTTTTTCCTGAGCAAAGAACGTTATCGTAAAAGAGAGCAGGAATAGGTTGAGAACTAAATTGCGCAAGGTGATTTTTTTTTCAAAAATAGGATTTTTTGAAGCAGCCGTATTTAAATTAGGATAGTTTTAATAAGTTCTAATCAATAGGTTGAGGTTTCATATTCGGTTTATAAACTTGACCAAACCCGGAATTATTGGGTTCAAATGGCTCGTCAAGAGTTACGTTAACCCCATTTCCCGGAATTGTATCTTCCATTCCCAAGGCCCAATAGATGCCATTCATTGCAATTTTACGTGCTGCCGGGATTTTAAAATCGTAAGGATGGGCTATCGTTGTAAAAAATACCCGCGCAGTTTTACCTGATTCACCGGTATACGTTTTAGTCCAGGCAACAGGATTATCCAATGGAAATTCGTCCAATTTTCCATCCATTTCATGCTGGGATTTTGTGGAATGGCCCATGAGGATAGGGGAACTGTCTCCTTGTAGTTTCCAATTTCCACCATCAACATGGTACAACCAGGAATAGGCGGAAAAAGGTTCAAAACCCCTTAAAATAGGATTCTTCTCTTTGCCAGGTTTAATAGTTATGTCGGTTACGGGAAATTTACCATCATCAAAGTGACCATGGTGGGTAATCCACTGCTGACCAAAAACCTTGGCTGGCCATGCTTCATTATATTTTTTGCCGAGTGTAGAGTCACTTTTATACATAAACGCATGGGTTGCCGTTCTAAAACCCACCATAGGCTTACCGGACTCGGCATAATCGGTGATATATTTTAATTCATCTTCCGGTAGATTTCTAAAACGGGTAAAGATTACCATTAGGTCTGCGGATGCTAACGCCTCCAAACCTTCAATATGATCAGTTCGGTTTGGGTCAATTATACCGGCAGAATCTACTGAATATAATACCGTAACCTTTGCACCCATTTCTCTCTTGGCAATTTTAGCCAGCATAGGCATGGATTCTTCTGATCGGTATTCCTCATCTCCCGTAACAAAGACGATGTGGGGAACCGGTTTTTCTACAACCGTTTTTTCCGATACTTCTTTTTTCTTTTCCCCACAGGATAATATCAAAATACCAATTGCGCATACTGTAAAGAGTAGAATGGTTCTTCTCATGGTCTAAATTTTAGTTCATTGGGTGTTCTTTCAATAATTCTTCCGGGGTATAGAAACTGTTACGGTCTTTTGTATCTTCCCTAACTTCCTTTACTTTTTCTGGGTAAATAACCGAAGCTTTATTGCCAAATGCATTGCGTACATAGGTCAAGACTGCCGCTATTTCGTCATCCTTCAACAGACCTTTAAAAGCCATCATAGGAACTTGACCTTCATAATGATTGCCCATGACATCCATTGGCCCGTAAAGCCCATGCAACACTAATTTTATTAAACGTTCCTCGCTACCCAATACCCATTCTTGATTTACTAATGTTGGATATCCCGCATTTTGAAGTCCCGTACCGGCTTCCTGATGACAGGTGATACAATAGCCTTCGGTCTCATATATCTTTTTGCCTTTGGCGAATTTTGCAAGATCATCTCCCTTAAGATGGGATGCAAGTATTTTTGCATTCTGTTCTTCCATAAAAGTACCCGTAAGTCTTGTTTCCGCAAAATTGAAGGCGTCCAACATCCAGTCGTCCAACGGATGTGTCCTGGCGACTTCTAAAATCTCCATACCTTCTTTCTCCGGAAGCCAAGAGGCTGCTGTAATGGCCTCTAGCCTAACGCGGCCATGTTCGTCAGCGGCTGCATTTTTTAATAACTCTAGGGAATTATCGATTTGGTGCCCCATATACCTGAGCACTCTAACCGATGCAGAACGCACTTTATGGTCTTTACTTTTCAGTAATTTTTCTAGCAGCGTTTTGTTGACCTTGTTCATGCCCCAAGAAACCCATAAGGCCTCCAATCTATTATGTTCGTAGTTTGGGCCGGTCGTATCTAAATTAGCCACCCAAGTGTCCAGTGCTTTTAAAACTTCATCGGCATCCCGTTCCCGTAATTCCCTACGCGTTCTGTACCGTGTTCTATATTCCGGTAGTTTGAGATTTTCAAAAAGTTGTGCTATAGTTGCCCCATCTATCTTTGCCGGTTTTACCAAGGGCCTGGACGGATACGTAATTCTGTAAATCCTTCCATGTACATGGTCGCGAAGAGGATCTCGCGCATTATGCTGCATATGACCGATGAGCACGTTGTGCCAATCTACAATATACAAGGAACCATCTGGAGCAAACTCCATTTCTACAGGCCTAAAATTAGGGTCGGTACTGGTTATCAGATCTTGACGGTGTTTGGTCTTATATCCGGTTCCGTCCTCCATCATTTGGTGTTGTTTCAATCCCAAGAATCCGATGGAATTGGCCAAAAGCATATCGCCTTGAACTTTATCTGGAAAATGACGACTTGATACAAATTCCATCCCCGATGTTGGCCGTACCCTATGCGCTTCTTCAATCAATTCTTCGGTCAATGGGGAGTTGATGCCGTAAATTGGTTTTAAGGAACTCGGCATCATCCAATTCACTTTTGGTCCAGAGGTATGTAAAAAGAAGTCTTGCCCCCATTCATCAAAAGCGATACCCCAGGGATTTGGAATAGCCACTTGTAAAGTACGTTCCAATTTTTTACGCTGTGGATCATATCTATAGAAACCCCCATTAGTAGCCCTTACCGGACCGTATGGTGTTTCCACGTTAGTATGCAGAAAGATGCCTTCGGCCATATAAAATGCACCGGAAGGATCTGCGCAAAAAGCAGAGATAGCATGATGTGTATCATGATCGTCAAAGCCGCTGAGTACGATTTCAATCTCATCGGCCATATCATCACCGTTGGTATCCTTATATAATTTCAAGTTTGTACCCTGACTGATGTAAACCCCTTCAGGTGCGAATTCAAAACCAATAGGGAGATGCAGTTTATCCGCGAATACCGTTTGCTGATCTGCCTTACCATCATTATCGGTATCTTCTAAGATTAACAGTTTATCATTTGGTTTTGGATCTCCCGGTTTATAATGGGGGTAGGAGGGCATGGTAGCTACCCATAATCGGCCCTTATTATCAAAAGAAATCTGTACGGGATTGGCCAGATCCGGGAATTCTTTTTCCGATGCGAAAAGATCAACTTTATAACCTTCGGGAACCTTTAGGGTGCCAATAGCCTCTTCGCCATATTTATAACGGATGATTTCCTCTTCATTTCCCAAACTATAATTTGTTTCTACCTCTGGAAGTGTACTGGTTTTGGAATCAGCGGTTTTTAAATCATAGGAGTCGCCCCGTAAGATTGACCAGATAAGGGTATCCCTGATTGCTGTAAGTTCTCTTGTTTTTTTTATTTCGAAGGGATAGTTATCCGGACCATAGGGCGCATAACGTCTTCCATAAACATGAACTCCATTGGGGACTTTGTAATCGTTATGCCAATAAAAGTTTTTTTCGTTTACTGCCTCATTTACGGCAAGTCTTTTATTTGCTGATTTAATGGATGCATTGCCAGTAATTTCATCAGCTAAAAAGTCTGCGAATTTCTCATATCCTTTTTTGTTTAATTGAAATCCATCGATGGTGAAATTTTCATCCGTGGATGCATACCATTCTTTCGTTGCATCAAATGCATTAATGAACGGCACCTTATTATTAGCGCAAACCTCTTTCATTGCGTTTGTGTATAATCCTAGGTTTTCATTCTCCTTAACTCCATCAGGTAAATCCAAATGATCAGATAGGTTTTCAAAGGCGATGGGTGATACAAGCACCAGCTTTGGACTGGTCTCTCCATTGTAAGTTTGTTGTTGGGTATGCTTGATGAAGGCCTCCAATTCGGCCTTAAAATTGTCCAATCCACTAGGTCCGTTAAAGGATTCATTATAACCGAAAAAAGCAATGATTACATCTGCTTGTAAGCGACTCAACCACTCGTCCGGGGTTTCGAAAAATCCTTCACTTCCAGAATTCTGAGCTAATTCGGAGTAGAATTTTTCGGCACCAGGAAAAGCCCATGGAAGGTTTTTTGCCGAATGGGGTCGAAAACCGGGAGTGTCACCACCATCACACATATTCCTAATGGTCAGTGAATCGGAAGGATATCGCAATTGCATCTCGGTCTCAAAATCCCCAAAGTTTAGCATTCGGGAACCTAAATTATTTCCTATTAGAACAATGGAGAAATGGGGCTCAATCTCAATTAAGGGTTCTTTTTTTTCTGAACAGCGTAGTAATAGCAACAATGAAAATAGCAATGCAAATGATGAGCTAGTAATTTGAGTTATGGTTAATTTCATTGTGTTTTGAGTTGTTGGCAAGCTGATTTTCACTCTTAAATATAGTCATAAAAAAACCACCCGAAAGTGGTTCTGATAATTTTGAATAGATGCTTAGAAATCTCGATAATCACCTTCTAGGTATTTGTTTGCCTCTTCTTCCGCGAACTTGGCATTCTCGCTATCCCAATTTAACGTCTGACCTGGGAATCTACCCGCTATAACGCCTAGTAGGATGGTTTCCGTTAACCTTGAAGCATATGAAAAAGGTGCTGTACATTCATCGGTTCCCAAACAAGCATCTACAAATTGATGGTAGTGTTTAGGGCCTTCGGATGCATAATCGCGGATAGGTTTCCCCATGTTATTGGCTTTTTCAACCGCTGTGATTTCGTTTGAAATGTCCACATATTCTCCATCTACAATTTTTCTTGGAAGCTGCATGAAATGCGGAAGTAATAGTCGCCCTTTCTCTCCTATAAACATGGCTCCTTGTTCCGGTAAAACGCTGTCCTCAACTTCTTTGGTTTCTAAAGACATTTTATCCTCCATTGATTTTTCAGCAGAATCATCTTTCGATTCGGTTTTAGGAACTGCGCCGGGTAATTTTAAATCTTCGTGGTCTTCCGGTGCCCCAGGACCGTCGTACCAAACCCATTTCAGTGTTTCCGCTGTATAATCCGTTCCCGGGAATTCATAGGTGACTATATTATTTTCCGGAAAAGCAAATCCATTGGGTTCCCTACATTCGTTTTTAATGGTCATGGGTACATCCAAAGCCAGTGCGTTATAAGGGGTATCAAAAATATGTACCCCCATATCACCCAAAGTTCCACAGCCATAATCGACTAATTTTCTCCAATTTCCGGGATGGTAAAAACCTTCTTTGTAGGGCCTTTCAGCCGATGTCCCAAGCCAAAGATTCCAATCTAATGTTTCCGGTACCGCATCTTTCCCTTCTGGAATAGGGCCATCATAACCCCAGTTTTTGGGTGACCACGCCCTAACCGTATGGACTTTTCCAATAATACCGGATTGAATAAGTAAAGTGGCCAGTTTATAATCGTAGAAGGAATGGACCTGGATACCCATTTGAGTAATCAACCCTTTTTCTTCGGCCATTTTTTTCATTGACCTTGCTTCGGAAACATAATGCGTCAGCGGTTTTTGACAATAAACCGATTTGTTCATTTCCATGGCCATCATTGATGCCGGAGCATGTGTATGATCCGGAGTTGAAACGATAACCGCATCAATTTCGTCACCTATTTCGTTTAGCATTACCCTGTAATCCGTAAATGTTTTTGCGTTGGGATGCAGTTTTTTTGCCTCTGCCAGGTTGTTCGCATCTACATCACAAAGAGCCGTAACATCTACTTTTGCGTGAGAAGAAATATCCCTTAGGTCTTCTCCGCCCATTCCACCTACTCCTATGTGTGCAGTTCGCAATCGTGTTAACGGAGTTTTTTCAATTAACTGTTTTTCCTCTTTACAGCCTATCAAAAATGATGGCATTATAGCCGTAGATGAAGCCAATATGGCCGATTTTTTTAAAAATTCCCTTTTCTTCATGAGATGCGAATTACAGTTTCTTTATTTTTATATTTCTGAACCAAATAGGACTAGAGTGGTCTTGAAGTCCAATATACCCGGTCTTAAATTTTCCGTATTCGGGACTATTTTTCCATTTGTCGGAATTTTTCTTTTCATACCATTCCTCCGTCCAAGGGACAAAAGATACCATCATTTTTCCGTTTAACCAATGTTCCACTTTTTCTGGCGTGAATATGATTTTGGTGGAGTTCCATTCCCCAACGGGGTGCAGTATTTTGTTAAGCGTATCAGCCGGATGCATGGCATAATCGGAAGCCGTTCGTTGCAATGGTTTTAATTCTTCCGGTTTTTCCGTGTAGCCCAAACTCAGATTATATTCCGTAAGGTCATGTATTTTGGCGTAGTTCTCATCGTCAATAATTTGATATTCCGGGGAAACCTCTGGTGGACTGTCATACCCTTCCTTCAAATGATAGAATATACCGCTATTACCTCCTGCGGGAATTTTCCACTCCAAATACAGCTCAAAATTGTCAAATTCTTCGTCACCATAGATAATATCCTTGCCCCCTGTGTAATCTTGCTCCAGTCCTAGTTCCGTATCAAAGGTGAGTTCACCATTTTTAGCTACCCATCCTGGAGGTAAGGTTTCTCCGTTGTAGGCACGCCATCCATCTGTACTTGTACCATCAAAAAGTGTTATCCATTCTTCTTCCGGGCTTGATTGCTGGGTTTCCGGCTCATCAACTTTTTTATCGGTCTTACAGGAAAAGGTTAAAATTAGTAGGGTCAATAGGATACTTAAGTTTTTCATTTTTAATGTATTGATAAAACTAACTTAAGCAAAAAAGAATGGTGTTAAGCTTTTTTTCGCTTAACACCATTTACCATTAGACTGATGATATAGAGTTACCTATGTATGGTCTGCTTTCTATCCGGACCTACGGAAACAATTTTAATAGGCACTTCCAGCTCTTTTTCAAGAAAATCAATATACGCCATAAGGTTATCCGGTAACTCCTCCTTTTTCGTCATTTTCGTCAAATCTGCCTCCCAGCCCTTCATTTCGGTATAGATGGGAGTTACGTTTTCCGCTTCAATGTTAAAAGGTAAATGGGTTATCTTGTTTCCTTTATAATTGTACGCTGTACAAACTTTTAATTTTTTGAAGCCACTGAGCACATCGCCTTTCATCATCATCAACTCCGTTACGCCATTAATTTGAACAGCGTATTTTAAGGCCACCAAATCCAGCCATCCGCATCTCCTAGGCCTTCCGGTGGTAGCTCCAAATTCGTTCCCGACACGACCCATGGTCTCTCCGTCCTCGTCAAAAAGTTCCGTTGGAAAAGGGCCGCTACCAACACGTGTAGCATAGGCCTTGAATATTCCTTTCACCTCACCAATTTGATTTGGTGCCACCCCTAAGCCGGTACAGGCTCCTGCTGCAGTGGTGTTGGATGAGGTTACAAACGGGTACGTTCCAAAATCGATATCCAACAAGGATCCCTGGGCTCCTTCGGCTAATATTTTTTTTCCTTTCTTTTGCGCCTGATAAAGATATTCCTCACTATCAATAAAGGTGAGTTCTTTTAGTTCTTCAACCGACTTGAAAAAGTCTGCCTCCAATTCTGCCAGGTTATATTGGATGTCCACATTATAAAACCCGATCATGGCCTCGTGCTTGTTGGCAAGGTTTCTATATTTTTCTTTCCAATCGCTTAACTCAAGATCTCCTACACGCATACCGTTTCTCCCGGTCTTGTCCATATAGGTTGGACCTATACCTTTTAAAGTGGAGCCTATTTTTGCCTTTCCTTTGGCAGCTTCCGAAGCTGCGTCAAGCAAACGATGCGTGGGTAATATGAGATGCGCTTTTCTCGAAATCAGCAATTTGGATTTGATATCGAGATTAAACTTTTTTAAGGCATCCAGTTCCTTTTTGAAAATGACTGGATCTATGACAACTCCATTACCAACGATATTAACGGCATTCTTATGAAATATCCCAGAGGGTATGGTGTGTAGCACATGTTTTATACCATCGAACTCAAGCGTGTGTCCGGCATTTGGGCCACCTTGAAAACGAGCGATTATATCATAATTCTCGGTTAGTACATCAACAATTTTTCCCTTTCCTTCGTCACCCCATTGCAGGCCTAACAATAAATCTACTGCCATCTAATTTAATATCCTTGGTTAGTTATTTGTGTTCTCTTCTTTTATTATTTCTTCTTCGGTCACTTTGTTTTTCGTACCATAAAAATATAGGGAATGTGTATTGATCTTGATGTCAAATACTTCCTCAATGGTTTTTTTTATGGATTGAATCCTTGGGTCACAAAACTCCATTACCTCTCCGGTATCGGTAAGAATCACATGGTCATGCTGTCTATCAAAATACGATTTTTCGTATTGCGCTTGATTCTTCCCGAACTGGTGTTTCCTGACCAGCTTACAATCCAACAAAAGTTCTATGGTGTTATATAAGGTAGCTCTACTTACGCGGTAATTTTTATTTTTCATTTTGATATAAAGCGATTCTATGTCAAAATGTTCCTCACTTTCATATATTTCCTGCAATATGGCGTAGCGTTCCGGTGTCTTCCGGTGTCCATTGTCCTCCAGAAAGGAGGTGAAGACATTTTTTACGATTTCCTGGTTCTTATTGGGCACCATATGAACTGTGTTAATTTACAAATGTACAGCTAAATTTTAATTCGTTTTCTAAAGCCGTGTGACTTTATCAATACCACTAATGTGCTTCAGGTTTTCAATCAACCTGTTCAAAATAGCGTTGTTTTTGACCACTACAGTAATACGTCCGGTAAAGGTTCCGCCATCGGTGCTAAAATTTAAGTTTCGCATATTTACGTGCATGTTATCCGATATCACCTCGGTAATATCACTTACCAGACCTAGATTATCTATCCCTGTTAATTTTATATCCGCCTTAAACTCTTCCTGTGATGAATCCACCCACTTGGCGGTTATAATCCGATAGGCATAGTTGGATTGTAATGATATGGCATTAGGGCAATTTTTTTTGTGGACTTTTATGCCTTCCGAAACACTTACGAATCCAAAAACGGAATCCCCGGGAATTGGATTGCAGCACTGGGAAAGTTTGTAATCCAGTTTTTCCTCCTCGGAACCAAATACGAGCATATCGTACTTGGAAGTGATTTCATCCTTGTTGACATCCTCCGGCACGGGAGTTTTCCGCATCCTGTTCTTAAAGAAACTTATGAAGGCGTTGTTATAGGAAGATGCAAAGTCCTTGAGCATTTGGTTGTCAATGGAGCCCACGCCTACACGGTAAAATAGGTCCAAACTGGTCTTCAGCTTAAAATAGACGACCATTTTATTGATGGAATCCTCATTAAGCGTCACTTTCTGTGACTTCAGTTTTCTTCTGAGTATTTCCTTGCCTTCCTCTGCAATAGATTTTTTTTCTTCCCGTAAAACCGATTTGATCTTGGCCCTTGCCCTTGCCGTAGTGGCATAATCCAACCAGTTTTGATTCGGTTTTGCCTGATTTGAAGTAATTATTTCTACTTGATCCCCACTATGCAATGTGGAATTTAGGGGAACCAATTTTCCATTTACCTTCGCTCCACGGGTCTGCATTCCCACTTCTGTGTGAATATTAAATGCAAAATCCAATGGGGTCGCACCCTTTGGCAATGATTTAAGTTCACCTTTGGGTGTAAATACAAAGATTTCTTTGGAATATAGATTAAGTTTAAACTCCTCTACAAAATCAACCGCATTGGCATTTGAATTTTCCAGGGCTTCTTGTAATTTGTTCAGCCAAACCTCTATACCTTGTTCTTTTTGGTTGCCATGCTTGTATTTAAAATGTGCGGCATACCCTTTTTCCGCAATCTCATGCATTCGCTCACTTCTTATCTGTACCTCTACCCATTTTCCTTGGGGGCCCATCACCGTTATGTGTAGCGCTTCATATCCTGTAGATTTTGGTGATGAAATCCAATCACGAAGCCGTACCGGATTAGGAGTAAAGTGATCTGTAACGATGGAGTATATTTTCCAGGCTAGGAATTTTTCATTCTGCGCATCTGACTTGTAGATGATTCGGATTGCGAACTTGTCATAGATTTCATCAAAAGACACATTCTGCGCCTTCATTTTCCGCCGCATGGAGAAAATGGATTTCATCCGACCTTTAATGACATAATTCAGACCTTCCTGTTTAAGTGACTTGTCTATAACATCGGAGAAAGAATCAATGTAGGCCTGTTGTTCTTCCTTGCTGTCCTCAATCTTACTTTTAATATCCTCATAAACATCGGGTTCCGTATATTTTAAACTTAAATCCTCCAGTTCGGTCTTTATATTGTAAAGCCCTATTCTGTGCGCTAGCGGGGCGTAGATGTATAAGGTTTCCGAGGATATCTTTACTTGCTTATGCTCCGGCATGGAATCCATGGTGAGCATATTGTGGTAACGGTCCGCTATTTTAATAATGATTACCCTAACATCGTCGTTTAAGGTAAGTAACATTTTTCTAAAGTTCTCCGCCTGTTGGGAGATGTTCATGTCCTTTTTTAGGTGGGATATTTTTGTAAGTCCGTCCACAATTCTTGCAACGGTCTCACCGAACATACGGTCAATATCGTCCAAGGTGTATTCGGTATCCTCAACAACATCGTGGAGTAGGGCAGCGGTAATGGATACCGCATCAAGTCCAATCTCGGATGCTACTATTTTTGCGACCGCAATAGGATGAAATACATAAGCCTCCCCAGATTTCCTCCGTTGGTTCTTATGCGCATCTACTGCAACCTCAAAAGCACTTCGGATAAGCTTCTTGTCATCATCGGACAAGGTTTGATAGCTTATGCGGAGTAATTCCTTGTATTGCTTGGCTATAAGTTTATTTTCTTTTTCTAAAGCAGCCTCTGTCATTCTAGATTAAAATTACCACAATCTTAACTGCTAGACAACAAAAATTATGCCTTTAAATTCCGGATTCTATCAATGAGGGGTGGATGGGAATAATGCATAAAAACATATGCTGGATGGGGAGTGAGGTTGCTTAAACTGTTTTTTGATAGTTTTTTTAACGAAGTCATCAAAGGTTGTGCGGAAAAAGTGTCTTTAGCAAAATCATCCGCTTGATATTCGAACTTTCGTGAGAAGTGGTTCATTAACAGTCCCGTAATTTCGGAGACAGGACTGTATAATATCCCAAACCCGATTAAGGCAGCGTGAAAGCTGGGCCTATCTACACCAATTGCCAAGGAAATGCTTGGGTTGTTTATGAAAAGTGATAAAAGAAAAAGCATAAAGCCGGCAAGAAGAATAGAAGTGATAAGATTGAATATGATATGCTTCTTTTTATAATGCCCTACCTCATGTGCCAAAACGGCAACAATTTCATCTTCCTCCAAATCATTGATCAAGGTGTCGTAGAGCGTTACCCTCTTTTCTTTTCCAAAACCTGAAAAATAAGCATTGGCCTTTGTGGATCGTTTTGACCCATTGATAACAAAAATATGCTGTAGGTCAAAGCCTACCTTTTTCGCATAGCCTTCTATTTTTTCTTTTAAACTACCGTTAGCCAAGGGCTCCTGCTTGTTGAACAATGGTACGATCAGTTTGCTGTAAAACAAGTTCATAAAAAGGGTAAACACAGCAATTAATCCCCAAGCGAACAACCAAAAATTGGTTCCTGCCCATTGAAAAAATAAAATAACTAACGAAAGAATTGTACCTCCTAAAAAGACAATCATAAACCACCCTTTGATTTTGTCCAAAATAAAAGTTTTGATTGTGGTTTTATTAAAACCGAATTTTTCTTCTATGACAAAGGTTTGATAATACGAAAAGGGGGTGCTCAGGATATCGCTACCAATCATGATAATCCCAAAGAACAATAGCGCCTGTAAGGATTGGATTTTTAGTGATTTCCACCACCGTATTATCCACCCACCCAAAACCACCAAAGATTAAAAAGCTTAGGATGAGTAAGAGCGAAAAAATGGAGGTCAAAATACCAAATCGGTAATTCGTCATTTTATAGGCTTGGGACTTCTGGTATTCCTCTTGGTTGTAAACATCTTCCAACCCCTTTGGAATTGGGTCTTTAAAGCGCTTTGCGTTAAGGTAGTTAAGAACCGTAGTGAGTAGAAATTCACCAATTAAAATTGCTAAAATGATGTAAAAAATAAGTGTATTGTCCATAGCAATTTGTTGCGCCCATGAACCAAACGTTTAGAATACTATTTTGTTGCCGCTTTGGTCTGGCGTTGTCTTTTGGCTTCAAAGATAAGTATTGCAGCGGATACGGACACGTTCATGGAATCTATTTCGCCTTCCATGGGGATGATGATATTTTGAGTGGAATGCTCCAGCCAATCGTTGCTTAAGCCGCTATCCTCAGTACCTACAACTATTGCCGAGGGTCGGGTAAAATTTACTTGGGAATATACTTTGGACGCTGTTAACGCAGCACAAAATATTTCAATAGTATTTTCTTTTAAGAATGATATGATTTCCGACGTACTGGCCATTCCAATTTTCGTGGTGAAAACACAGCCTACGCTGGAGCGGATAATATTTGGATTATAGAGGTCCGTTTTAGGATTGGCAATGAGTACCGCATCTAAATTTGCAGCATCCGCGGTTCTTAGTAATGCCCCAATATTTCCAGGTTTTTCAGGAGCTTCGGCCACCAAGAGCAGTGGGGTTTTTGTATTGAATTTTAGTTGGTCTAAACCGTGTGTCTTTGATTTGGCAATGGCTATAAGTCCTTCCGTGCTATTGCGATAGGCAATTTTATCATAGACTTCTTGTGTGACTGAAATTATGTTCGATACAGCCGATTTTTCAAGCATTTTTCGTGCTTCACCGACGCTCACAAGTTTATCGTTAGTAAGTAAACTTTCAATCGTATAGTCACTTTTCAGGGCAAGTTCCAGTTCCCTTTTGCCCTCCAAAATAAAGAGTCCGGCTTTCTTTCGTTCCTTGGATTTGTCCCGTAATAGGACTATTTTCTTTATCAGGTTGTTTTGCGTACTTGAAATATGTTTTATCTCCTCCATTGCGGGTAAAATTAATCAATCTGTTAAGTATTCCTTACTATTTCGACCTATCGGAAATAAAAAATCAATCTAACATGAAAAAGATAGTATTATTAGCCGCATTCATAAGTTTCGTTGCTTGCAAGGAAAAACCAAAGACTGAAGAAAAAATACAGCCGGAAGCCGAGCAAACCATGGACAAAGAAAATTTCCCGGAGGAACTTACCAAGGTTTTTGATGCCCATGGCGGACTAGCAACATGGAAGAACCAGAAAACATTGGTGTTCGATTTGCCTAATCCCGGTGGTACGGAAACACATACCATTGATCTTATTACACGTAAGGACAAGATTACAAGTAGCAACTATACCATTGGATTTGATGGAAAGGAAGTTTGGCTGTTGGATGATGATAAGAATTATAAGGGCGACCCAATTTTTTACCATAATTTGATGTTTTACTTTTATGCCATGCCATTTGTGCTGGCCGATGACGGAATTAATTACGGTCCGACCGAGAATCTTGAGTACGAAGGGGTTTCCTATCCTGGAATTCAGATTACGTATGAAAATGGTGTGGGAACTTCACCAAAAGATGAGTATTATTTGCATTATAATCCCGAAACCTTCCAAATGGAATGGTTGGGTTATACGGTGACGTACCGCACAGGTGAAGATTCGGATGAGGTAAAATGGATACGTTATAAGGATTGGATGGATGTTGATGGTGTCCTGCTTCCAAAATCCATTTCTTGGCACAATTATGATGGCCGAACCATTAATGAGGAGAGGAACACGGTCACTTTTGAGAATGTATCCTTAAGTAAGGAAGCTAAACCGGACGACTTCTTCAAAAAGCCGGAAAATGCCGTATATATGGTAAAAGAATAACATCCGAGTGCGTTGTTCATTTTGTATCGCATAGAAACAATTCTCAAATAAAAATGCATCACGGGGTATCTGAATCCGAGGATGATTCTTCATTTTACTTAAAAAAAGTTAAAAGAATTCTCCGAAAAATACCTACTTAAAATTTTCTGGGTAACTTAGAAGTTATTGAAACCTTCGCCATTTTTTAAAACATTTTAGGCGTTTTTCAAAATCAATAGTGTGAACTCAGGAAAATCAATCTTCGGATAATTATGGAAGTATTATTTTTTGGAATTGCCAAGGATATCGTAGGTGCCTCTCAAATGGCATTTTCATCCGAATCGGAGGCACCGGAAACGGTAGGTGCGCTAAAGGCCCATTTGGTCAATACCTATCCAGCGTTTTCAAAGCTGACTTCAATGGCGGTGGCCGTAAATAGCGAATATGCCCAAGATAATGTACCTTTGAAAAGGAATGATGAAGTAGCCGTTATTCCCCCTGTAAGTGGAGGCTAATGAAGAAACGAATAGAAATAGTAGAACAGATTGATACTTCCCAAGTGTATGCCGAGTTATCGGACCCAAACAGTGGAGGTATCTGCGTTTTTGTAGGTGCCGTTAGGGAGTTTACCAATAACGAAGAGGTAGTTGCCCTAGAGTTTGAAACCTATAGGGAAATGGCGCTAAAGGAAATGGAAAAGATTGCGGATACGGCCATCAAGAAATGGGATTTGAACAAAGTGGTCATTAAACATGCAGTTGGACAAAAAAGTGTTGAAGAGCCGGTAGTTATTGTTGGTGCATCTTCCGCGCATCGGTCGGAATGTTTTGAGGCTTGCCGATTTTTAATCGATACCTTAAAGGAAACGGTTCCCATTTGGAAAAAGGAAATTTTTAAGAATAAAACGGTTTGGGTTTCGGCCCATCCATAAGTAGCTAAAAAATAAACACACGGGTCTGAAAATTTGAACTTGAAAAGGAATGTTAGTAGACAATCATAATAGAAAAATCAATTACCTGAGACTGGCGGTCACCGATCGCTGCAACTTACGCTGTAATTATTGCATGCCGTCCGAAGGAATTGATTTTGTGAAGAACGATAAGCTTTTTACCATAGATGAATTGTCCCGACTAAGTTCTATACTCGTTTCTCAAGGAATCGATAAAATTCGTATTACCGGAGGCGAACCTTTTGTTCGGAAGGATTTAATGGTTTTGCTGAGGCAGCTCGCTCAAATGGAAGGTCTAGAAGATATTTCCATAACTACGAATGCGACTTTGATAGGCCCGTATATTGATGAACTTAAGGAATTGGGCATCAAGAATATCAATGTCAGTTTGGATGCTATAGATAAGGCTACTTTTGAACGCATCACCCGAAGGGATCAATACGATACCGTACACAACAATCTTATTCGTTTGATTACGGAAGGCTTTAATGTGCGCATTAATTTTATCGCTTTGGAAGGTCAGAATACCCAGGACATTTTACCCATTTTGGAATTGACCAAGCATTATGATGTGTCGGTTCGTTACTTGGAGGAAATGCCGTTTAACGGCGGGTCCAAAACGTTCAATACCATAGCTTGGGACTACAAACGTATTTTGGAGCATATTAAAAATGTCCATCCGGGGTATTACAAGTTGGAATCACCCGAAACATCCACTTCCATAAATTATAAGATTCCGGGATTTAAAGGGTCTTTTGGAGTTATTCCGTCCTTTAGCAGAACATTCTGTGGTAGCTGTAATCGCTTGCGTATTTCCGCTACGGGAGATGTGATTACCTGTCTCTACGCAAAAGCAAGCACAAACCTAAGGGATATTTTGCGCGGTTCGGATTCTGAAGAAAATGTAAAAGCGGAAATCTTGAGGGCTGTTGGCAACAGGGCAAAAACAGGATTTGAAGCGCAGGAAAAATACAAAGGCGTCTTTTCCAATTCAATGACATCTATAGGGGGATAATGACGAAAAGCCTATCACATATAAACGAAGAGGGCAATGCTGCTATGGTGGATGTTTCCAGCAAACAAGAATCCGTTAGAATGGCAGTCGCCAGTGGCAAAGTGCTATTTCCAACTGATGTATTTCAGACTTTAAGGGAGCAGGACTTTCTAGGAAAAAAGGGTAGTATCGTGCAAACGGCAGTAATTGCGGGAATACAGGGCGTTAAAAAGACTTCGGAATTGATTCCGTTGTGCCATCAAATAAACCTAAGTAAGATTCAAGTGGATATTACGCCGGGTGCCAATGCGTTCAATATTCGCTGTACGGTGAAATGCAATGAAAAGACCGGGGTAGAAATGGAGGCCCTTACAGGCGTTTCCGTTGCCGCCCTGACCATTTATGATATGTGCAAGGCACTTTCGCATGATATTGTTATCTCACACGTTCAATTAGAAGAAAAAACAGGCGGGAAAAATGACTTCCAACGATAAACAGCTATTCGGTTTGGTCCTTTCAGGAGGAAAAAGTACACGAATGGGAGAGGATAAGGGCCTCATTCCATATCATGGAATTCCACAACGGGATTATCTCTACCAATTGCTTACAAAGATTTGTAAGGCTGCGTACATGAGTGTGCGAGAGGACCAATTGGAGGATATGGATCAGGATGTCAACTGTATCGTGGATGATAATGAATTCCGAGGGCCTTATAACGGACTTTTGTCGGCACATAGGAAGTTTCCCGAGGCTGCATGGTTGGTTTTGGCATGTGACCTTCCCCTAATGGATGAAGATGCCTTAAGCGAATTGATAAACCAGCGTGATGCAACTAAAATGGCTACTGCTTTTGCCAATTCCGACAATCCTTTACCGGAACCACTATGTGCGATTTGGGAACCGAAAGCATTAAAAAAGTCTATTTCATATTTGGAGGAGGGGAACGGTACCTGTCCCAGAAAATTCCTGATTAATAATGATGTGCATTTGGTTTTTCCCAAACGCACGGAAGTATTGCTAAACGCCAACTCCAAATCCGAATACGAAGAAGCACTTTTAAAGCTGGCTGATGAATAAAACGGACAGATATCAACGGCAGGTGCTTTTGAACGGTTTTGGCGAAGAAGGTCAGAAGCGATTACAAGAGGCTAAAGTTTTGGTCGTTGGTGCTGGTGGATTGGGAGTTCCGGTACTTACCTATTTAAATGCAATGGGTGTGGGTACTTTAGGAATTGTGGATAAGGATTTGGTTTCCACGACTAACTTGCATAGGCAAGTTTTGTATACCGAGGAAATGGTAGGTACGTCCAAAGCGGTTTCTGCAAAAAAGCAATTGTTAGCTCAAAATTCAGACACCAATATAGTTGTCTATAATCTTTTTCTTGATGCTGGCAATGCGCTGGAAATTATACAGAATTATGATGTTGTTGTAGATGCGACCGATAATTTTCCTGCCCGTTACTTGATAAACGATGCTTGTGTTATACTAAAGAAACCGTTTGTGTATGGCGCCTTACACGGATTTGAAGGTCAGGTGAGTGTGTTCAACTACAAAAATGGTCCTACTTACAGGTGTTTGTTCCCTACCATGCCAAAAGCCGATGAGGTACCCAAATTGCAATGAACACGGAGTTTTGGGAATACTTCCCGGAATTGTGGGAAATCTACAGGCATTGGAAACGATAAAGGTTATAACCGGGATTGGAGAAGTTTTATCGGGCAGTTTGTTGCTTTATGACGGACTCGCACAACGCATCCAGAAAATGAAATTTGATGCAAAACCCGAAAGTAAGGACATCACAGCGCTTGCGGATAGTTATGATTTTAGCTGTGAGACACCAATCAAATCTGTTCCCGCCATTGGTGTTCCAAAGTTGTTGGAAGATGGCTCAATTACCTTAGTGGATGTCCGTACAAAAATAGAATTCGAGAGAAATCATCTCAACGGGGTAAACCATATTCCTCTGGACGAAATTGAAGAAAAGGCTCATGAAATCGATAGGGAATTGCCCGTTTACGTAATTTGCCAATCGGGGATACGCAGCCAAAAAGCGGTGCTCATCTTGCAAGAACTATTTCCTGAAAATGAATTCGTGAATGTTGAGGGAGGCATGAATCAGATAAACACCTATGCAAATACCTATTGAAAGCCTAGTAGTACTCTGCTTGGGTTTTTTTGTGATTGCTACCTTGTATTCCGCTGTTGGTTTTGGGGGAGGCTCTAGCTATTTGGCATTGTTGGCCATCTTTCTGACTAGTTTTTTTGCCATTAGGTCCATAGCGTTAATCTGTAATCTGGTGGTCGTTTCCGGAAGTACTTACCTGTATTTTAAAAACGGTCATGCCCGTTTAAAGGATTTTCTTCCTTTTGTGCTCATGAGTATTCCACTGGCGTATATAGGGGCTTCATTCCGATTGAAAGAGCACGTCTTTTTCATCATACTCGGTATTTCATTGATTACTTCCGCGCTATTTCTGGCGTTACAGACCTTTACGTTTTCTAAAACTTCAAAAGAGCAGATTACCTATCCAAACTATCTTAGTTATATTCTCGGAAGCGGTATTGGTTTTTTATCGGGACTCGTCGGGATTGGAGGAGGTATTTTCTTGGCACCCATTCTTAATCACTTGCGGTGGGACAAAGCGATAAAGATTGCTGCTTTGGCAAGCTTCTTTATCCTAGTGAATTCCGTTTCCGGGTTAATAGGGCTTGTAAGTGGTGGAACGTTGGAATTACCCTGGGTAGAAACTCTGTGTCTTGCCATAGCGGTCTTTATCGGGGGACAAATCGGTATTCGTTTAAGCTTAAAACGATTATCCGCAAACGGAATTAAACGTGTGACCGCCCTGCTTGTCTTTGTTGTTGGTATTCGTGTGTTGCTGGTCAACGGGTTGGGGATTTTATAATTGTTTCAATCTTTAAGAAATTGAGTTTCCCTCATAACTGTCACCCTGAGCGGAGTCGAAGGGAAGGAGGTCCCGATAGCTATCGGGAAAGGGAGGTGTTTTTTTGAGGTCGTTCTTACTTTTTCCTTTTCTTTTTACACTCCCCTTAATCCCCTCTTTTTAAAGGGGAAACTGTTGTGCTATAGTCTTTCTTAAATGAATTTCCCTCCTAATAAGGAGGGACTAAGGGAGGTGTCAATTGCGTTAATTTTTAATTCTCAATTTTACACTCCCCTTAATCCCCTCTTTCTAGAGGGGAAACTGCTTCGGAAATTATTTTCCCTACTAATTGTCACCCTGGCGAAGTCGAGGGGAAGGAGGTCCCGATAGCTATCGGGAAAGGGAGGTGTCTTTCGAGGACGTTCTTGCTTTTCCTTTTCTTTTCACACTCCCCTTAATCCCCTCTTAATAGAGGGGAAACTGTTGTTCTAAATCTTTAAGAAAATGAATTTCCCTCCTAAAAAGGAGGGACTAAGGGAGGTGTTTTTCCTCGCGCTAATCCGTATTTTCAATAGGAGGAGGCGTATTGCCGTTCTCTTCAAAAGTGATAATATAATCCTCAATCGCTAGTAAAACATTTTCTAGGTCATTCATAATCTGATGGTCGGAAAACCTTAGCACACGAACACCTAAATCGTTTAATATTTTTGTTTTTCTTTTATCCTTTTCCCAGACCTCTAAAATTTCATGGGAGTAGCCGTCACATTCAATAGCCAACTGAAGTTTATTGCAGAAGAAATCTACAATGAATTCATCAATTGGTTTTTGGCGATGAAAATCGTAGCCATATAGCTGATTTCTTTTCAGTTTTTGCCAAAGTCGTACTTCCGATTTCGTTGCGTTGTTTCGTAACTGTCTTGCAAGTTCGGTCAGTTTTGGGTTGTATTTGATAATCATCAGTGTAATAGAATGCTTGCATAAATATACTCATTCGTTTACACTCCCCTCAGTCCCCTCTTATTAGAGGGGAAACTGTTATGCAAAGATTTTTAGAGAAAGAGTTTCCCTCCTAACAAGGAGGGACTAAGGGAGGTGTCCTTCATGAATGGTTTTTAGATTTTTGACCTCGCATTCTACACTCCCCTTAATCCCCTTACTTCGTCTCCGCGCAGCACATGCTTTTTAGAGGGGAAACTGTTATGCAAAGATTTTTAGAGAGAGCTTCCCTCCTTTGAAGGAGGGATAGAGGGAGGTGTCCTTCATGATTGCGTTTTTTATTTTTCACACTCCCCTTAATCCCCTTACTTCGTCTCCGCTCAGCACATGCTTTCTAGAGGGGAGACTGACGCGTAAAAGTTATAGTGGAATATTTTTCCCTCCTAATAAGGAGGGAGTAAGGGAGGTGTTTTTTGAGGAAGTTTATACTTTTCGGTTAGTTTTTCACACTCCCCTTAATCCCCTTACTTCGTCTCCGCGCAGCACATGCTTTTTAGAGGGGAGACTGTTGCGTAAAAGTTATAGTGGAATATTTTTCCCTCCTAACAAGGAGGGAGTAAGGGAGGTGTTTTTCGAGGAAATTTATACTTTTCGGTTAGTTTTTCACACTCCCCTTAATCCCCTTACTTCGTCTCCCCGCATCCCCTGCTTTTTAGAGGGGAAACTGTTGCGGAAATAAGTTTCCCTCCTAATTGTCACCCTGAGCGGTGTCGAAGGGAAGGAGGTACCGATAGCTATCGGGAAAGGGAGGTGTTTTTTTGAGGATGTTCTTACTTTCCTTTTTCTTTTTACACTCCCCTTAATCCCCTCTTTTTAGAGGGGAAACTGTTGCGGAAATTATTTTCCCTCCTAACAAGGAGGGACTAAGGGAGGTGTCTTTTATTATTTAGTTCATCCATTTCTATAGGGGAAAAAGTTATGATACATTTACCTATAGCCTCTCTAGGATTAGTTTTATATTTATCCATATGATAACATTCAAAGAAGCATATGACAAGGTCCTTGCCCATACCATGGATTTGGGCAGTTGAGGAAGTGCTCCTGGAAAAAAGCACAGGCCGAATTTTGGCAGAATCCATAAAAGCGGATAGGGATTTTCCACCGTTTGATAGAGCGACAAAAGATGGTATCGCTATCCAATATGCAACAATCGAGAAGGGAAACTTAAAATTAAAGATTGAAGGCGTTGCCAGTGCCGGAATGCCACAGCAGGAACTTACCGATGAAAATTCCTGTTTGGAAGTGATGACGGGTGCCGTGGTGCCAATGAATACCGACACGGTAATCATGTACGAGCATCTCACCATCGAGGATGGATGGGTTACGATTAACGAAAAAGTCACCAAAGGACAGAATATTCATTATCAAGGGAGTGATGAAACCCAAGGCGCCCTACTCCTAAAAGAAGGGAAACGGATTGCCCCACCCGAAATTGGGGTTATGGCGTCTGTTGGGAAATCTAAAGTAAGGGTAAAGACCTTACCAAAAGTCTGTGCTATCGCTACGGGAAACGAACTGGTGGATGTTTCCGAAACACCCAAACCACACCAGATTCGGAAATCCAACAGCCTTACCTTACAGGTGGCGTTGTCCGGTTTGGGAATTGAGGCGAGTTCCATCCACCTGCTGGATGATAAAACGACTATTGAAGAGGGATTGAAAAACGCGCTTTTGGACAATGATGTACTTCTATTAAGTGGCGGTGTGTCTAAAGGAAAGTTCGATTTTATCCCGGACGTAATGGGTACTTTGGGCGTGGAAAAAATATTCCATCGGGTGGCACAGCGACCCGGAAAGCCATTTTGGTTCGGGGTTAACAGGGAGACCAATACCGTTATCTTTTCCTTTCCCGGAAATCCGGTGTCCACGTTTGCCAATTACCATTTGTATTTTTTGCCTTGGCTGCATGCCTCATGGGGAATTCCCTACGAATTCAGTTTTGCAAAGCTTGATTTTGATATCACTGTGAATCCTCCGTTGACCCGATTCATACAAGTACAAACGGCTATAAAAGATGCGACGCTATGGGCATCGCTGGTGACCGAAAACGGATCTGGGGATTTGACGAGTCTCGCCAAGGCGGACGGATTTATTTGCTTGGAGCCCAGAGATGAGCCTTATGCAAATGGAGATGTTGTTAGGTTCATAGCCATCAGATAATTACATTTACTAAAACCAACCAATACCATGACTTCAAGAAGAGTAATTTTCAACCTTTTTTTTCTTTGCCTTTTTTCGGTAGTATCCTGTCAAGACACACCTAAGGAGAAGGCTCAGGAAAAACCTGCGGCGCCCGATTTCAAATCCTTTTTTGAGAAAATGGAAATGGAAAACCTGTCCCAAGAATTTCAGGGCGTACATACGGAAGATGGAATTGAAACCGGTCTTTTTCCGATACGTGCAACGGGCGTTTCCACGGCACCCATCGTAAAAGCGGCCAATGACTTTTTGGACATGCTTACACCGGTGCAAAAAGAGGCGACTACCTTTCCTATTGATGATCAAGAATGGCGGAAATGGAGCAACGTGGATAACGGCATCTACAAAAGACAGGGGGTAAGCCTAAAAGAGATGACCGATGAACAGAAGAAATCGGCTTTTGCGTTGATGCAGGCTTCGCTAAGTGTAAAAGGACTACAACTGAGTAAGGACATCATGAAGACGGACCAGACCTTGAGGGAATACAATGACGATAACCTAGCCTTTGACGAGGAGTTATATTTTTTCACCCTGATGGGCGAGCCTTCGGAGACGGAACCTTGGGGTTGGCAGATAGATGGCCACCACCTGGTCATCAATTATTTTGTTTTGGGGGACCAAGTAGTCATGTCGCCCGTTTTTATGGGTGGGGAGCCCATTATCACTACTACTGGAAAGTATAAGGGAAATACGTTGTTTCAGGATGAGCAGAACATGGGACTGGCTTTCATGCAGTCGCTCAGTGCTGAGCAGCAAGAAAAGGCCACGATGAATCCGGAGAAAGAACACAATAACAATCAAGCGGAGGCCAGTAAGGACAATATCGTTTTAAACTACGCCGGTATTCCGGTAAGGGAATTTTCATCGGCCCAGAAAGAACAATTAACGAGCTTGATTGCGCAGTACATAGAGAACATGCGGGAAGGCCATAGTAAGGTTCGTATGGAAGAGATTTTGGAACATTGGGACGAAACGTATTTTGCCTGGGTAGGGGGTACGGACGAGGATGCCGTTTTCTACTACCGCATACACAGCCCCGTGGTATTGATAGAATTTGACCATCAGGGAATTGTAGGGATGCCCAGTGAAGGTAAGAGAGGACCGAGCCGAAATCACATCCACACCGTAGTGCGAACGCCTAACGGAAACGATTATGGCAAAGACCTGTTGCAACAGCATAAGGATGCACACCATACAAAGCACTAAAAACGGGGTTTTAAAGTGCCGTTTATTGGGTTTTAGTAAACTTTAACAGATTTCCTACATTCTCCTTTTAAGGTGCTTTCCGTTGGCAATGCTGCAATCTCCGGAAAGGTATGTTGACCTATTCCCAAACCTGGCTCAAAATAACCATAATCACATAATTTACAGTAAGTTATAAAGTGTTAAGCTTATCCCAACGATGTAATATTTTCGGGTATTGTTCGTCTTATTGTATGTAGGGAAGGGTGCAACGTGCACTCCTCAAAACAAGTAAAAATAAATTAGAAATGATCGATACTAAAAAACAACATACAAAAGAGAATGCGTTTACCGATAAGGTAGTAACGCGACATGAAAGTTGGAGAAGCCACCGGAGGTTTACCGGATTAAAACTGATTCGGTTTTCTTAGGCAGTTAAATTTTAAAAATCAAGAGAGGACGAGAGTTCTCTCTTTTTTTATTTCTGGTAGTGTCCTTGCACTTGTACTTAAACCTCTACGGATTGAACAAACAGTTTCGTCATCGTGATGATTCCTATCAGCAGAATAAAAAATAGGGACAGCCGTCGGAATTTGCTCTGCGGAATATGGACCAGTATTTTTTTGCCGATAAAGGTGCCGACCACCCCAATGACCAGCAAAAAGGGTACGTATTTTAAATCGTGCTGATGAATATATCCGTTGTTATAATACACCACTGTTCTGGTAGCGTCTATCATAAAATCGATAAATGCTGAGGTGGCAATAAACACACTTTTTTCTAGATTAAAGGCGGCCATGGTCAAACCTCGTATGGCGCCTCCGGTTCCAAGTAAGCCAGCGGAAAACCCGGAAAATGAACCTCCAATAACGGCATTCTTCGTGTTGGGATTTATTTCCAGTTTGCTCTTTATTAAAAACAACAGGCTAAATCCTACCAAGAATACGCCCAAAAAGATTTCCAAAAAGTAACTGTTCAATACCTTGGAGAGCACTCCGCCAACGATGACAAATACTACCGATGGTATCCCAATGGACCATAACAAGCGTTTATCCAAGCCTTTTTTAAACAGGACAATTTTACTCAGATTACTGGAAAGGTGAAAAATGGCCGTAAGGCCGAGAACCGAATAGAAGTCAAAATAAAAATTGGCCAAAGGCACAAAAAAGACCGAAGAACCAAAACCACCAATCGTCCCTATGATTTCCGCTACGAGCGCCAAGAGTATAAATACAACGTTTATATCCTTCATTTTCAGTCGGCTTAGTACTACTATGGTAGTAAGGCAAGATACAAAATGCGACTAGCAACTAAAGTTTTATTTCTTGGAGCTACTAAAACCCTTTAGCATCAATTCCATACCCCATTTCATAAGTCGGGTAGATTCACTGTTGTTTAGCCACAGACATCTTTTGTCACGATAAGCGGTTCAATTCCCATCATAATGGTAAGGAGGTTGGAAAGGTCCTCTTTTTAGTTTTGGATTTTACGTTGGCACTAGGTTCTTTATTCTCTCGCCGCTTTAAACTCACTACCGTCATACCACTTGGGGAAATTGCCCTCATTGGACAATTTCAGTCCTACTTCATAGAACAATTGTAAGTCAGCTTGTACGCCTTCTAATTTATACGTTTCAGGATTGTATTCGTCGGAGGGTTGATGGTATTTATGTGTAACGTAGTCGTTGTTATACTTTTTTATGTCCTCAATACTGGCATCGAATCCTTCATACGCACCACTGGCATACAACGCCGGAATTCCAATTTTAGCGAAATTGAAATGGTCGGACCTAAAGAAATATCCTTTTTCGGCCTCTGGGTCGGGAATTAGGTACCTGTTTTGTTTTTCGGCCGCTTCGTTGGCATATTCATCCATTTCCGACTGACCGTACCCTGTAATGGTTAAATCCTTCATTTTTCCCGGACTGTCCAGCGCATCAATATTAATATTGGCCACGGTTTTGCTTGGTGGATAAATAGGATTTTCCGAATAAAAGGCCGAACCCAACAGCCCCTGTTCTTCTCCGGTCACTGCCAGAAAAACAACGGAACGTTCTGTTTCGCCGCTTTTTTTAAAGGCTTCCGCAATTGCTAGCAGCCCTGCTGTCCCGGATGCATTATCCACGGCACCATTGTAGATGGAATCCCCATCAATAGCTTTACCGACCCCAAAATGGTCCCAATGCGCGGAGTAGATAATGTATTCATCTTTTCTTTCCGTGCCAGGGAGAAGCGCCACTACATTTTTGGACACGTCCCTTTTAATCTCGTTTTTAATACCCACGGAAACATTTACATCTAACGGAATAGGGGAGAAGTCCTTATTTCTGGCCAAGGTTTGGTAATCCTGACCTTTCATGGCCGAAGCCTCGAACATTTTTTCGGCACTTTCACCACTAATCCAAGACTCCACATCTAACAGCGGCAAATCACTTTCTATGACCAGACGCGCACCTGTCCAGCCGGATTCAATGACGTTCCAACCATAGGAAGCGGGTTCCGTATCGTGAATGATGATAAGTCCATCCGCACCTTGCCTGGCCGCTTCTTCATATTTGTAGGTCCAACGCCCATAATACGTCATGGCGTTCCCTTTAAACAAGGTGGAATCCCCAGATTTAAAACCTGGGTCATTTATCAGGACCACGGCTGTTTTTCCTTTCCAATCCACACCTTCATAATCGTTCCATCCATATTCTGGGGCAACGACCCCGTAACCTGCAAAAACAAGCTCGGAGTTTTCAAGACTTACATCCGGTACCGGTTTGTTGGTCGTGGCGACAAAGTCTTTTAAATAGTCCAAACTGAAACTAGTATTTTTTCCAGAGATGACCATCTCCTCAGAAGGCATTCCCGTAATTTCTACCATAGGTACCTCTTGAAAATAGCTATCCCCATTCCCTGGTAAAAGGCCTAATTTTTCAAATTCCTCTTTTAAGTAGGTTACCGTTTTTACTTCCCCCTCGGTGAACGGTTTTCGTCCCAGAAATTCGTCCGAAGCCAAACGCTCAATATGGTTGGCTAGAGTGGCTTGGTCTATTTCCGCTACGGTTGTGGTGTCTTTTTGTTCGTTTGCACAGCTTGCAAAAAGTAGAAGGATTATAAATTTTAGGAAGTTTTTCATGGTTGATTGTTGAAGAAAATTAATATCACGTTTTGTTAGCGTACCCGTTGGTACTTAGGATGGTAAGGTAGTAAAAGAAAGAGATACACTACAATAATAAAAAGTAGAGATGTAAGAATTAGTTGTTTCCTCTTAAAACATTTGAGATTAGTTACGACAAAAATAAGGAGTTGGTTATTAGGAAATGTGATAATTAATTGCGAAGATTAAAGTTCACCGCAGGTGAATTGACTCGAACGTTCGCTGTATAATCCGTATTCTGCAGGGTATGCAGTATACAGAATGTTGTGCCACGTGTTTTATTTATTCTGAGTTTTAACAAGTTCTTTGTCAATAAACTTAAGACCACACGATTTAGGTAATTTTAGGAAGTCACTAAACACAAAAACTTCCTTGCCTTTATAATTTCTTGCGGCTGAATATTGCAAGTCGTAAGTGAAATAATTTCTGGAGGTATAAAGATTAATAATTTCAGGAACATTGTCATATGACAAAACCCATGGTTTTTCTACTCCTTGTATAGCTTTAGATAATCTTTGATGGTCTTCGGGTTTATAAGAGTTTAGATAAAGGTCTTTAGCTTTGTTAAAATAGGGTGGGTCAAAATATATTAAGCTATTATCATCTAAGTTTGGGATATAATTATCAATGAATTCTTCTGCATCGAGATTGGAAATCAAAATTTTATCTGAGTGGATTCCAATTAGCTCTATCCTCCGTATTAAATCATTTCGAGAGAAACGAGCATCCATTTTATAATTACCATCTTGATTTAAGCCACCAATGATACCCGCCTTTAACACACCTGACCTATTACAGCGGTTCATGTAAAAAGTTGAAAAACCTATTTCAAATAAATTATGCTTTTCGGGATTTCTTAATATTTCTCTATGCTTTTTCCATTCTTCAACTGTTAGTGAAACAGATAAAATTTGATTGCAAAGTTTTTGATTTTCATTTTTAACACTATGCCAAAAAGCATAAAGTCTAATATCAGAATCATTAAGATGAATATATTTAACTCTTTTTGTGAGTAGTAGTTTTAGAGCAACTCCTGCACCTCCTGCATATGGCTCAATATAATGACCATCGATTTCATTCGTCTCAAGAATTTCATTTATAAAAGGCGTTAATTTTTGCTTCCCGCCTGGATAACGTAATGGAGTTCTGTTCATATCACTAGTTCATTGCCTCTAATAGTGGATAAATATTATTGAAAAGAGTAAAAATGTCATGTGGTGCAATTGAAAATGATGGGTCATGCACTAATTGATTCATTGATGTGACTGAAAGTAGTCCTGTACTTTTCGATAATTCAGAATTTGCTCCATGTAAAGCCTTTACCATACCTTTATTGGTATTATTTGCAGTCAGATGAAGGGTAACAGCGTTAAGTTGCTGTTTTAACGTGTTATGTATTCTTTTTCCGTTTTTCGTTTTTGACTTAGGGATGCCGTTTTCGGTTGAATAAATATTAGATGAAATCTCGAACATACTTCTCAAAAGAAAACAGAAGGCAATTGGATTGTCTTTGACTTTTAATTTTTTAAGCTCGTCTCTCAAAGTCACAAGCTTTTGTCTATCACTACCTTTAGGTGTAAACTTTTTTAATGTTTGAGTTACTGTTCGCTGGTCATGAATAGAATAAGCCTTTGGTTTATTGGTAGTTTGACTAGATGGCTGATTTGTAGTGGTTGAAGGATTGTGTGAAGTTTTTGAACTGCTATTTGATGATGCACTGACATTTGAATTACCTTGAGGTTGAATAGTAGAGGAACCACCTTCTTGCTGAGAAGAAGATGAATCTGAATTTGGTGTACTGGAGGGTGGAGTAGTTGGTGTAGGAACAGGAATGTTGTATGCTGCAGCAAAATCTGACGATTTATCACGCATTTCCCTTGAACCAAAAGCCTGTAATCCTATATCCCTTAGCATTTCTTCTAAGTCAAGTCTTTGATTGAGTTTAGGATAAGTCTTAACCAAATCCGCGAGCGAATTAAAGCCTAATCTTGGTGAAATTGTTCTCAGAGCTTCGTCAAGAACAGTAATTGGATAGTCCCCACTCCATCTCTCCTTTTGTTGAGTTGTTAAATTCTTACCATGCTCAAGGTATTTTTCAAGCAAGTCTAGACCGTGTTCAATTGCTTTCTTTTCATTTCTGTTTTGCCTTGCTTTGGCAACGGATGTCCAAGGGTCTCTACTTGCTTTTTCTCCTTTTGCATGAGTTAAATTTACAATCTTGTCAACTTTGTCTTTCTCATCTAATGAATATATACTGCATGGAATTTCTTCATTTTCAGTTTTCCACGTCTGGTTGATTGATTTTATCTTAGTCTTAAGATTTACTGGAATATTGAAGTCATCAATCGAATGTGTACCGTGAATTAATTTTAGTGCGGCAGTTCTTCGATTACCTTCTTTCACAGTAAAACCTTTATCGTCCAAAATGATTAGGTTTTCAGTAGGTAGATATCCGTCATCAATTATGCTTTCCACTACAGCATAAAATCGTTCGGGTTTAATTGCAATCATTGCGTTAATTGCATCTTCTTCAGAATTTTGAGGAATTGTCCTATAATTGTTCAAGTCAAGTTTAATATCCTTTACCTTCAGGTAGGTGTTCTTTGGCATATTTAAGTTTTAGCTGTATTATAATTTAGACTTTTCATATTAAATGAAGTGCTTATAAAGTATACTAACTTTTGAGTTAGTTTAAACGAATTATTACATTTTACTATTAATTCTCCTTTTTAATTAAACTAAAGTTAAATATTGGGCGACCTCGCAAATACACCCTAACCATTGTGTTTTGCTATAACTACCCTATCCTTCTTATACGTTGTTAGCAACTGGACTTTTATCAGCCGACTCTTTTATTAAATTGGCCAACTTTGTTCTTGCCTGCTCGTTAGAACCAAAATATTCAGAAGTGAGTTCTATTTCCTGTTCTATTAAATCAATTTTAAATTGTTCAAAAATATCCACGAAAAAGTCTTTAGTCAGTTTATTTTTAGAAACTCCTATTTCGTAAATTTTTGGAAAGGCTTTTATTACCGCACCAAATCCAATTGATTTTGAAATAATATATTCATTTGGATTTATCCATTCTTCATTAAATACAAACTTAACTGCCGAATATAGGTTAAACATAATTTTATATATAATCGCGTCTTTTTCTTCAATAAAGTAGTTTCTCAAAACACATCTTTTATCCTCCTGAAGTGACTCTCCATTTTTTAGTCTTCGCATATCTTCATCAGGATTCTTGCTTATTAATTCGAGCATATATTTAATAAATGTTCCTTGTGATAATGACGCTAACTCTTGGTCTTCTTTCTTCTTACCCAGCATTTTCAATCTATTGTAAAAGGGTGAATCTTTTTCTTTATTAAACGCTCTGGCAGTTTCGTGACAAGTTTTGTAGGGACTTCTAACTGTTGATAATGCAAATAGATCATATATTAAAGACATATTTACCCGTGTTTGCTTGCTGTTTATTATCGAGAAAACATATGCCTTTTGTTCTGGGAATAAATTGAACATTAGTACACAAGGTAATTGAAACTTACCAATATGATTTGAGGATTTTATACCTTCTAGTCGATGTTGGCCATCTATGACTTCTCCAATAATTTGATTATCGTCAAAACGAATTATCTGATTTTCTTCGTCTAGCTCAATTTCTGCATTATCATCGACTGCAATAATTATTGGTGTAGGAAATGTTGCATCTGAATCCCCAGTATATTTGGCTATCTCTTTAATTCTTTTTTCAGATTGTTCTCTTTGAACTGCATCTGAGTTTTCATTTCTTCTTTCAACAATTGCTACTTTAGCAAGAGTAGAAGCGTCTATAGAAGTAATGTAAAACTCGCCAATTGGCTGTACAATCTTTATGTATTTCAACTCTATCATAGTTCTACCCCTTTTAAATCAGATTTTACTTTTTCTTTGTCTGCAATTACCTGCTCTACCTTTTTATCATCAACTTCATTAAACATTGGGTCATCTAGATGATTAAAATCGTCTTTTTTCCTATCAAGTCTTAGAATGCAATAACCATACGAGACCAATAAAATTGCAGATAAATAAACTACAATTTGAGTATAATCAAGTGCAATATTTTCAGTTATTGAAGAATCCGAATTAGTTGATTGAATTGCCGCATAAATTATCCCAGTAATGAAGAGATAAAAAATTGAAACTATAATAGTAAAAGTCTTTAAAGTTTTAAAATATAACTTCTTGGAATTAATAAAATCTATAAATATTGGCCCCAACAATGATGCTACTAGTGCAATTGAGAACGTATAGAAACTTCCATTTATGGAATCCATTAAAATGGAATAAGAAATGGGCGTACCATTTGTAAATTTTCTAACTAATACATTTGCTATTATACCAAACTGACCGGTGATAATCGTAAATAAAAACCAGATATAGAATTCGCCTCTATTTTCAGATATTATCTTAAATGGATTAAAGAGAAGTTGTGTAATTTTCTTCATATTTTAACTAATTGGGTTTTTTTACTCTTTTGGCTTAAAAAAATATATACGAGTATTAGTTATATATTTTTTATACGCATACCATTAAAATAGTTTAAGCCTAAAACTGTTGGGGGAGAGTGTATTCAGGATAATTGTTAGTGCAATATAAACGTTCCTTGCCAAAAAGTTACAAAGGAAATCCTCAGAAAAATGGAGGTTTTTGTGATTTTTTTGGATTAATTGAATTAAACAGCCATCTAAAAGTAACAGATGTCATTTAGTATCGTCTCCAAAAAAAAAGATGATACATGTTGACAAACAACCAGGTCTCTAAAATTCAACTACAAGCAAAATATGTAGGTTTTACCTATGTGGTTACTACCATTATAGGCTTAATCAATAATTTTCTTGTAAAGCCAGGTTCGTATAATCCTAACACCTTACTTGAATCTGAATTTCAATTCAGGACTGCCCAAATGTTGGATATCCTAATGTTTGTGTTGGTGATGTGGATGGCTTTTGCCCTTTATAAGGTTGCTAAATCAATCCATAAAGATTTAGCTAAAATTGCCTTTTTGTTCAGGTTTGGTGAAGTTATAATGGGCTTTGTGATTGTCTTAGTCACTTTTATCCCTTTAGTATTACTTAAAAATACTAATGCGAACACAGTTGTTAATGGCAATTTTGATTCACTGGCTACAGTATTTTTGGATGTTGCCAATATTGGTTGGAATATTCATTTTATCACCATGTCTATCGGCGCAATAATCTTTATGCATCTTTTTACACTTTCTTCCTATATTCCTAAATGGTTGGGATACTGGGGTCTTTTCACCTACATTTCTGTATTTGTTTGTTTTGGACTACAATTATTGCTTCCAAATTTTCCTGAAAGTTTAATGTTGGTAATGGCTCCAGGGGCGTTGTTCGAATTTATTTTTGGTATATGGTTTTTAGTCAAAGGGGTGAATGTTAGAGAGGTTAGTTAAAACCTTTGCTAAACATTTCACACTTGGAATGAAATGCGCTAATTGGATGGTTGATTCTTCATGTTCCTAAATTCTCGACTGCGCTCGAAGTGACAATAGGGGAGGGTTGGATTTTACTTTTCAGCATACATACGGTTCTCGATACAATTTTCTATCGAAAATCACTCGAACTGACAGTGGTGGATTCTGCGTGTTCCTAAGTTTTCGACTGCGCTCGAAGTGACAGTGGTGAATTGTGCGTTTTCCTAAGTTCTCGACTGCGCTCGAAGTGACAGTAGGGGAGGGTTGGATTTTACTTTTCAGCATACGGTTCTCGATACAATTTTCTATCGAAAATCACTCGAACTGACAGGTAGGGATTATTGGATTTATCGTGTTCCTAAGTTCTCGATACATTTTCTTCGAAAATCACTCGAACTGACAGCGTTGGATTATTGGATTTATCGTGTTCCTAAGTTCTCGACTGCGCTCGAAGTGACAATAGGGGAGGGTTGGGTTTTACTTTTCAGCATACGGTTCTCGATACAATTTTCTATCGAAAATCACTCGAACTGACAAGGTTGGGATTATTGGATTGTTTGAGTTTTGGGATTTTTTAGGTTACGGTAAACAGGGTATTAAAAACCCGTAGCGTATCTTTTACCGCTTGTTCGGGCGGTAAGGCCGTATCGGAAATACCGGAAATGACCCGGGTAATGTCATGGTCCACGCTTCCCATTTTTCCCCAAACCGTTGGTGATGCGGCGGTCAAATACACCGAGAAATTATGATGTCCGGAGCCGGGCCGTTCCCCAATAATATGGATGATGCCTTTTCGTTCCCCATCGGTTTTCTGCCCAAACAGCACTTCGCCACAGGCATAGCCCGCGCGTACCCGTCCGTGTGTTATCACCAAAGGCGAAGCGCTTACCGTATAGCCATTTTCCGCAAGGGCGTTTTGCAATCCGGAGAGAAAGGGCGTACATGCCCCTCGTCCATCAATGCCCTGGCATTCAGTCCGTCCGAAATAATAATTTGAACATCGGGACTGTTATCGGTCCACGAGGCCCTTAAATTTTTTCAAAAGCTGTAACGAAGGTGCGGGCAGTTGCTCCCCACTTTCGGGATGGTACACATAATCCTTTCGGTCTACGGAAGAGGTGGTAAGTTGCACCGCTGCCGGAATTGCCGCACTGAAGGTTGGGTCCATTTCCGTCCACAGACTTACCTTTGCATCTTCATACAATACATGTACTTCCTTGTCCAGTTCCGGGGTAAGCTCCCAAATATGTTCGCCATAGCCTTCGGCGATGGAAACCCCTCTTTTTCGTATCCGTTCCAGACAGGCTTTCCCGTCCGCATAGATTTCGGTTTTGCTTCTCTCGTCCTCCTTTGCCAAACAATACTGGTAATACACCCAAATGGGGTCGCCAAAATGTGCTGTTGGCTTTCCGGCCGCATCCAGCACCTCAATTTTTTTAAAGAAATCCCACATGGCATCATTCACCTTATAGCCAAACTGCTCCCGTATTCTTACATGGTCGCTAAACGCGGTGGTCAAATAGCTCAACATCGGGTCGTTCTTGGTCGGCAACGCCATTAGGTACGCTGGATTGGCGGGCATCACCTGCGCGATACACCAATCCAAATCATCCAGACTCACATCCATATGCAGCGTGGAGCAGATGTCCAGACCAATGGTGAGCCCATGTAATTTGCCCATGATGGTATCCTCCAGACAGCAGCGCACCAACTGTTCCTTGGTACGGAATACCTCTGGACCAATAAAGCCCGCCACATCGTTCACAAAGACCCATGGCGTTTCTTGGTTCGCTTTGTTGCTATCCATTTGCTGTTTTAGGGCACGTACAAAACCGTATTTTCGGGACTCGTGGAGGACCATATCAAATCCTGACCCGTGACCGTTGGTAAAATCCGCCCCTTGTCCCGTTTCCGCATAAAGTCCGTATTGGCCATTTCTACCGGCCATATGGTTCCTCATTTTATCAATGGTGACATCAAAGGTTTGGTTGGCAGCTTCCGTACCCGCCAAACTCTGAAACCAAACGCCCGTAGTAGCCGGTTGCAATTCCTCTGCCTGCGCCTGAACATCTATGTGGGAAAGCACACAATTGGGCAGGGTATTTTGTAGCTGAAAAGTGGAAATGATATCAAAAAGTGTCCGCTCTATGTTGGCTACGGATTCCGGCTCGCTGGAAACGGGATTCGTACCCAGCAACAGATCACCGACTGCATAGGACCAGGCATCAAACACCTGCCACCTAATATCCTCGGGATTGTCGGTAGGGGAGTTGGGCTGCACCCTTGCGCTCAAATAGCCCTTACTGCCAATCTTGCTATTGGGCAAGGGGTTGAATACTTTTTGGCCGACTTGAATTAGCTCATCGTTGGTCATCAGTTTTACCAAACATCCGATAACATCACTGCTAAGGCCGGGCAGTATCTCCTTTATTTCCGATTCCGATTTTGTGAGCACGAATTCTTTTAATTGGGCAAAAGTTAGGTCTTCGGTCGATTCTCCTCTGAAGGTCGATTTCTGGATGAGTTCCAGAATCCCGTCCTGAAACAGTACATTTTTATCGATATCCTTTAGCTTGGTCTCGCCCAAGAGGATGCGGGCATTGTTACGGGAGGCTTCATTTTTAGCGGCAAGTCCCAAGGTTTGGTCGCCCTCCTTAAATTCGTTCGCGGCGCCAATGATCTGTCGGTATAGGGTAACATCCATCTTTCCCTTTACCCGCTGTACATAGGCAAAAATATCCTCGCCCTTTAACGGCGTTTCGATTTGTACACCTTCCTGTTCAAATTCCAAACCTGATTTCTTAGCGAAATCAAATCCCTGACCTAAAATAATAGATGTGCTTAGCATACCGGTTTGCGTTAAAAATGTTTTACGAGAAATCTTGCCCATACTCAGGTGGTTACATGCAGCGTAGTATCCATTTTTGACGAATCCCGCGCCGACCTACTTCTAAGTTATAAAATATTGGGCAGCTTTACTATAGCGCTCTTAATACAGGCACAAGAATTGTCTAAACAGCAAAAAAGGGCTGTGGGAATTGTGGATTTTATTTTTTCAAAGGTTGTAAAGTTTTGGTTTCTACCGCAACGGAATCGATTTTAGACCGCGAATAATACACGGGAAAATACTGGTCCTTTGCCCAGGGTTCAAACAAGTTGTCATAAAACTGACTATCCGGATTTCCGGATTGCCCCGGACCGTTGGTCGCTACCGCGGCATCCCAATCGCCCGTATTTACGATCATACGAAAGGAAGCACCACTACTTTGTCTTAGGTTGCCGCCCGTAGAACCCGGGGTATAGGAATTACCGCCCCTGGGCAATGGCCTAAGGTCCAATTGTTTTTGAGTTTCTGCATTTACGGCATCACTTAGGGCATGTTGCATATAGGTATGCTTGTTCTTTTCCTGTCCGTATTGCCACTGGCTCATATCCGAACCTAAATGGTTCTCCAAATTCGTGACGGCAGTGGTAAACGCGTCGCTTAAAAATTTATTTCTTCCCAAAACCGGGTTGTTTCCAAATTTTGAATCTGGTTCCTTTAACCAATCGATAACACGGGTTAGTTGAATCCAGCTCGATAATGTCTTTTGCATTTTCCGGAATAAAGGTTTCGGCGGCCATAGCACCCAAATGGTTTTCCCACGCCACGTAAATGGCCGCGGGAACGGAGTTGGCTTCCAAGCGGTAATCCCAGTTTTTCAATTTTTGATAGGCTTCTGCAGCTTTTCCTTCAAAACCATGATCTTCCAATAAGGGTACCAAGGTACGGGCCGGGAGGGAAAGGTAATCCGTCTGTAAGGCCTTCATGTCCTCCATCGTCAGCTTTTCGGCAGCGTTGCCAAGCACTTCATTAACGCGGTCACCACGATAAGGGTCCGACCATGAAAAACCGATGGCATCCCACTGGGTGTACTCCTCCGGGGTCACGTTTTGGTTGGCGGTGGCAATGAAGCCTTTTTCGGGATTAAAATCGTGCGGTTTTTCGATTATCGGTAGAAATCCGTCCCACTCGTAGCGCCCATCGCCGGGAACGGGAACAAGACCACTAAAATTTCTTCGGATGGGGGCAATCCCCACGGCCTGCCAGCCAATAGTTCCTTTTTTATCCGCCCACACCATATTTTCACCCGGAATGTGACTGTAGTTGCAAGCTTCACGAAATTCTACCCAGGTTTGGGCTTGATCCATACGTAGCGAAGCCAAATATGGCGAACCTCCGGGTTCCAACCACGCGCAACGTACCGCATAGGCAACCTTATTTTCCTCGTCAATTAACGTTACGGGACCGTGTAGGGTATACTGTAAATCCACCGTTTGGTCTTCCTTGCCTTTTACTTTTATGGTTTCCGTGATGGTCTTCATGTCCATCCATTCCCCGTTATACTTGTACTGCTTGGGGTTTTCCGGGTTTAGCTCGTAGACCATTAAATCTTCCCCGTCCGTCTCAAAAACGGTAAGCCCCCAGGACCCGTATTCATTATGCCCGATGGAAATGCCCGGGATTTCCGGTTCACCGCCTCCGATAACATTCCAACCTGGCGCGACCAGATGTGCCATATAGCGCAAGGAGGGGACGGCAATCCTCCTGTGCGGATCATTGGCCATGTAGGTATTGCCGTCTGCCATAAGTTCCCCTTTTACCACCCAATTGTTACTGCCAATGGAGAGGGAATCGTTTTTTCCTTCGTTCAGCGATAGCACTGCTTCTGCTGCAGCTGACTGGTTTTGATACGCCGGAGCAATATCGGCTTTCTGGAATTTGACCGTTTGCCGATAGGCTTTATACGGCTCCAGAATAGCGTCGGAAAGTAGGTCGGTATTGATGCTCGGGTCGATGCTGAGGTCGGGTTCCTTCGGATGAAACCAAAACAAGTCCTTCGCGGTTGCTACGCCCAATTTTGCGACGGCACGGCCTATTTGCAGTTCTTCCTCAATATTTCCCAACAAGCCCCTGATGTCTGGAGATGACCACTTCTGGCGTCCAGAGTTCCGGTTTGATATCCAAAATTTGAAATTCGATGGGAAGTTTTTCGGGGGTTTTTAGAATTTCTTCGATGTATGCGTTTACGCCATCCGTGTAGGCGGTAATGATTTCAACGCCATCCTCGTGGTAGTGGTTCATTTCCGTGGTCATGTCTCCCCTGAACTTGAACAGCCGTGTGCCAATGTCCCTTTTGAGTTCCCGTTCGCCAAGAATTTCGGACACCGTTCCGGTAGCCTGTCTGCGCCAAATCTCAAATTGAAACAGACGGTCCGCCGCGGCGGCATAGCCCTGTGCAAAAAACAGGTCATGCTGATTTTTTGCATAAATATGGTTGATGCCCCACTCGTCCCTTACGATTTCTACCGGCTCTTGGAGTCCGTCCAGTGCTAATTCGTCCGAGTTGGTGGTTGGGGATTCCTTGCAGGAAAGGACTAGGGACAAAAGACTTAGTAGGAATAGCTGTTTCATTGCGTGTAACGTTTATGGCCAAAAAAACCCGACGTAAAATCGGGCTTTATTTCAGTACTGTTCGTAGTATTCGTGCCGATGTGTATCAGCTTAAATTTACGGTTTTATCCGCTTACTTGAGCAGGGAACTTATTCCCCCTCGTATTTTCCCATATACCGTTTCCACAATTCCGTTTGATGCGTTTCCAAGGAAATATCCCGACCATCAATAAAGGCTTTGGTCAACTGATTGCCACGCATGTCCAAGGCATCTCCTTCTGAAATAAACAAGGTAGCGCTCTTGCCCGTTTCCAAGGTGCCATAGTCGGCATCAATTCCCAATATCTTTGCCGTGTTCCCGGTAATGAGCTGTAAGGCTTTTTCCTTGTCCAGCCCCTGTTGTCCCACTTGTCCCGCATAGAACGGCAGGTTCCTCGTCTGAAAGTTGGAGGCATCGGTATTTTGAAGTCCCACCAAAAGTCCCGCATCCACCAACAGTTTTGGTAATTTGTAGGGAAGGTCATAATCGTCATCGTCATAAACGGGAAGGTTATGCGTAAACTGTACCAATACCGGAATGTTGTTTTTCTTCAGAAAATCGGTAATCTTATACGCGTGATAACCACCTACCAAAACAACCTCTTTAGCGCCATTCGCTTTTAATGTGTTTACCGCATCAATGATTTCTTTTTCGCCATCCGCATAAACATACAATTTTTGGGTACCCTCAAATATGCCTTGCATGGCCGCAAAGGCCGGATTTAGTTCCTTGGATTCCGATTTGCCATAGGCCATGGCGTTTTTCATAAAAGAAACCACGGCTTCGGTATCTTTCTGGATAGTCCTTGTTGGGCTGATAGCCTCTTTCTTCTCCCATGCCACCATCTGCCTTGACGGAAACTGCTGGGCCAATTCAAATGGATGCCATCGTCCACCTTTATCGCGGCATCTTCCCAGTTCCACGCATCAAACTGTACAATGGAGGAAGTACCGGAAATACGTCCGCCCGGATGGGGCTATCTGTCCCAACAAAACGCCGTTGGGACGCATGCTTTCCACCACTTTTGATTCCGCATTATAGGCAATCAGACTACGTACATGGGGAATTAGTTCGCCAATTTCATCTGTGTCATCCGTTGCTCGTACGGAATTGATTTCAATCAAACCCAAGGTTTTTGCCGGAGCGATAAAACCTGGATAGACATGTTTTCCGGTGGCGTCTATAACCTTGCCCTGCGTGCTATCCTCATCTTGGAATCGCCCACAAAGGTAATTTTACCATCTTCGAACATGATTAGCGAGGTTTCTATGACCTCTCCATTTCCCAAATGCGCTGTGGCTCCTTCAATGGTGATCGCCTCCGTTTGTTTTGGAGCGGGAGTCTGCTGTGCCCAACCCTGTATGGTCAGGCAGCATGTTACTAGTATAAATCTATATTTTTCATTTTTTTTATTTTTAGTTCTTGACTTTGTTTGAACTGATAGTTTTCTTTAATTTCGATTAAAGGCTTTCACAAACAAAGTTACGTTTGGTGCTCTGTTTTGGTCCTTGTGTCTTTGCGCCTCCGGCTTTTTCCTCCAACATCATTTTCACCAGTTCACTGCGCTCTTTTTTGATAGCCTCACGTTGCTGCTTGTCCTTTTCCAGGTCAAAATAGGTAGTTCCCTCTATGATTGTCTTTTCCGCTTTGGAGTAGACGGACATGGGGTGACCGGACCACAATACCACATCTGCATCCTTACCCTCCTTGATGCTTCCCATTCGGTCATCTAGATGTAATAGTTTTGCAGGATTGATGGTCACCATTTTCCAAGCTTCCAGTTCGGTCATCCCACCATATTTGATGGTTTTTGCCGCTTCTTGGTTCAATCTTCTGATCATTTCACGGTCGTCACTATTTATCGCAACGGTAACGCCTTGGGATTGCATAATGGCCGCGTTGTAGGGAATTGCATCGTTAACCTCAAATTTATAGGCCCACCAATCGCTAAACGTACCTGCTCCAACGCCGTGCTCGGCCATCTTATCGGCAACTTTGTAGCCTTCCAGAATGTGGGTGAAGGTATTTACCCGAAATCCAAAATGTTCGGCTACTTTCATCATCATATTGATTTCGCTCTGTACGTAGGAATGACAACTGATAAAACGCTCTCCGTTGATAATTTCGGCCAGCACCTCCATTTCCTCATCATAGCGATAGGGCTGTCCAGCTTTCTTCTTGTCGTCATATTCCTTTGCACGTTGGAAATAGTTCATAAAAACCTGTTCCACGCCCATTCGGGTTTGTGGGAAACGGGAAAAACTTTGCCAGTTGGACTGCTTTACGTTTTCACCCAAAGCGAACTTTATGAATTTGGGAGAATTGTCATAAATGAGTCCGTCCGCTTCTTCTCCCCATTTCAGTTTCAGGATAGCGGAACGACCGCCAATTGGATTTGCAGAACCATGAAGCAATTGCAGGGAAGTAACCCCGCCTGCCAAGGAGTGATAAATTCCCATATGTTCCGGGTCTACCACGTCCTCCATTTTCACTTCCGCAGAACTATTTTGTCCGCCCTCATTAATGGCCAAGGCCGCTATATGGCTATGTTCGTCTATGATTCCCGCAGTCAAATGTTTGCCGGTGGCATCAATGACCGTTGCACCGCCGGCACTTAGGTCTTTTCCGATTTTGGAGATTTTTCCGTTCTTGATGAGTACATCCGTGTTTTCTAGGATGCCATCCGCCTCACTGGTCCAAACCGTTGCATTCTTGAACAACAAATCTTGCTGTTTCGGTTTGGAAGTAAAACCATATCCCAGATTGGGATAGGTTACGGGCATCACTTTGGGTGCGCTTTTTTCACTTTCTTTTTTATCCTTTTCTTCAAACGCACTGCTTTTGGTAGCGGTAAAGAAACTTTCGCTACCGTCCGGCAGTACCAGTCTGCCCGAAAGATTATCGGAGTCCTGCGTTACGGCTCCAATCATTCGATAGGTATTTTCACCTTTATCGGTAGAAAAGGAAAGTGTTAGCCAACTGTTGTCATAAGCGATTTTGGAGCTCAATTTTGTGGTGTCCTGTTTGACTTCCACCTTTGGTTTGGAAACTTCGCCGGTAATGGCAACATCATACGATTTACCTTGAAGCGTGATTTTATAATCACCCCTAATGTCCTTAACATCCTTATCATTTACAATATTCTTATTGCCTTGTACCCAGTTCTCATATAGGGTAGTGGACTTGTCAAAAATATCCCCGGAGGTAATCAGGAAGTTGGCATAACTACCTTTTTTAAGGGAACCAATCATTGCTGATTTTCCTAAAATCTGCGCAGGTACCGTAGTTAAGGCTTCCAGGGCCTTTGTTTTTGGAAGTCCGTATTCAATGGCTTTCATCAAGTTGTCCTTAAACTTTGACATGGATTTTAAATCATAGGTCGTTAGCGAAAAAGGAACACCATTTTCCGCCAAAATTTTCGGATTCGTTGGCGCCTGATTCCAATACCGCATGTCCTCTAAAGTGACGTAACTCGCTTGATAAGGGTCCGAAACATCATAGGCTTCGGGAAAATTGATCGGAATAATATACTTGGCGTTCGTAGCCTTGATTTCTGCAATCCGTTCGAATTCGTTTCCACCGCCTAGAATTGTGTATTGGATGCCATTGGCATCACCTATTTTATCCGCCCTTAGCGCATTTCCTTTATCCTTGGCTTCAAAAATCTGTACCAATACCCTTGTTTTGGTTCAAGGCTTCCAAGGAGCGGTCTTTGGTTTCCGCATTTCCTTTGGCATACCAATCCGCATCGCTATACATTTGACGCAATAACGCCAAAGCCCCCATCAGGGAACCAGGATAGGACTGTTTTTTCAGCACACTTTTATCCAGGGAGAAAGTATTGCGCGGAGCGATCGTCCAGCACACGGTTGGCATCGGAACCTTCACCGTTCAGGGCGATAAGCACTCCGGTGCCACGGGCAATTCCGTCCTGTATATGGGAATTTACAACACCAAAACCGGCTTCGCGAAGTTCCTTGGCATCCTTATCATTATACTTATACGAGTCGATAGCCGCATTTTCCGGCATCACATGATCGTTCCAATAGAATCCTTCACGTTCCGGCTCATATTGTGCTGCTTCTGCCACCACCGGGTGTGCTTTTCGGTTGCTCTACCCCAAATTTGGAATAAATATCTATGAAGGATGGATAAATGGATTTCCCTTCCAAATCCACAACAATCGTATTGGCGGGTATGGAAACGTTGGTTCCTACCTCTCGAATTTTACCGTTTTGAATGAGTAAGGTTCCCTTGTAAATAACTTCTGTAGGGGTTACATAAATTTTTGCATTGGTAAAAGCGGTGTAGTTGTTATTCTCCGCTTTTACACCATCATTGACAGGAAAATAGTCTTGGGAAAAGAGGGTTTCGCTACACCAAAATAGGCATAGCACAAAAATGATTTTTTTCATTTTGAGTCAGTTTGATTAGTCCTCTTAAAAATAAGATTTGTAACACGAATAGCACTTCTTTTACTGTTTTTTAACACTCCTGACGGAGCGAATTATTAAAAATCGAATTGCGTAGGGAAATTTTGAATTTTTGATAAAAAGAAGGAGGTATAGGTATATCTGATATCGACCTATCCTTTGTACATTTTGATTTCTGTTCTAATGTGTCATTTCGAGTGCTGGATTTTACAATCAAAAAATTGTAATATTCAGTGTATCGAGAACCGTTTTACTGTAAAAAGGATTCTCGAACTACATTTGGCAGATGTGTTTTCAAAAAAATTTCAAGGAAAAATATTTCTCAAACTTCATTAGAAAAAACTCATACTGACATCCGTATTACGAATCAAAGTGGAAGGGAACACTAATCAATTTTAAAGGGGATGATCTTTGTAATAGGCCACCAATAAGGATACAACCGCATTGTAGCTCTGAATGCCCTTGGTCTGATTGTTCGCTTTAAGAAAAGAACTAAAGATGGATTTAAAAACAGGTTCCATAGGATTTTCATAGTCGGTCCAAAAATCGTTCATTTCCTGAAAGTTCGATCTTACGCCTGCATTTATTTCACCTATCAAGGTATCAAAGACTTCTTGGTCACCTCTTCTCACATCGTTCAAACAATATCCCAACGCATACGCATAGGCTGCATATTGAAAATAGGTGTCCGAATTATTGGCCGTGACCAAATATCCAATAAAATTGGTTTCGTTTTCTGCGGAATATCCCAATTGATGGCCAATTTCATGACCGGCAACCACGGGAAACCGAAAGTTTGGAAGCAAACCGTTTGCCTGAGCTTCGTTGGTAAAGGGATTTAGATAACCTGCGTATCCCATGTACGTGAGTCCTTTGCTGAAGAGGGATGTTTTTATACTGGGGACTTTATATTCCAGAAATGGATACTCGGACGAAAGTTGTTGGTACCCATCGACCGTTTTTTCAAATAGTTCAGGTTGGGAGTAGGGAATGTGTATTGGGGTAATAGTGTCTCGCGCTATTTTGAACTGAACGGAATTTGTCTTTTGAATCAAGATTCTTGTGAAGGATACCAATTCGTCGTAATCCGTAGACTCTTTCAAATCCAATGCTTTATAAAGCGGTTCACGATAATAGTTAAAGCCCCACATAAAATGAAACGTGAAATAAGCAATGGAAAGAACCATGAGAACATCCCTCAAAAAGGATAGTTTTTGCTTTAAAATAGAACGTCGATTTCGATAAAGATAGACCAGACCCTGAAACTGCCACAGGCGTGAAATAAAGAATATCCCCAACGGAGAACGGAATCCAACCTAAAAGGAATCGAAAGAATTTTGAAACGTAGGGGTAGATACCTAAACTGTAATATTTTTCGATCCATTCCGGGTGACTGCCCAACCATTTCACCAGTAGTATCTGAGGTAGTATAGCAATGGCGATAGCAGTTTTGAGGGAAAGCTTCATCGGGCCAAAAATAGCGAAATCCTTTTTCTATCCGTATTTTTAGCACCTTTAAAAACATGCTATGGATAATTCACTTCAACATATTGAACCAAAAAAGATTTGGAGCCAGTTCGCAAATCTGAATGCGATACCTAGACCTTCTAAAAAGGAGGAGCGGGTGATTGCATTTATGATGGACTTTGGAAAAGGACTGGGATTGGAAACTTTTGAGGACGAGGTGGGAAATGTCATTATCCGGAAACCAGCGACCTCCGGCCTTGAAAATAGAAAAATGGTTACCCTACAGTCGCACTTGGATATGGTGCATCAAAAGAATGCGACTACGGAATTCGATTTTGATTCCCAGGGTATTCAGATGTATGTTGATGGCGATTGGGTAAAAGCAAAAGGAACTACGCTAGGTGCCGATAATGGTTTGGGCGTGGCTGCCATTATGGCGTTGCTTAAAAGCACGGATATTCCCCATCCACCATTGGAAGCCTTGTTTACTATTGACGAGGAAACCGGAATGACCGGAGCTTTTGGGTTAAAGGGAGGAATTTTAAAAGGTGAAATTTTATTGAATCTGGATACTGAGGAAGATGACGAAATAGATATTGGTTGTGCCGGAGGTATAGATGTAACCGCGACAAGAAAGTATAACGAAAAGACTTCCGTACATGGGGATGTAGGTTTCCACATTACCGTGAACGGATTAAATGGCGGTCATAGTGGTATAGCTATTCATAAGGGATTGGGAAATGCCAATAAGATCATGAACAGGCTACTTTACATGGCAAGCGATTATCATATGCGTATAGGGGTGCTTGAAGGAGGTAGTTTACGTAATGCCATTCCTCGTGAAAGTTTTTGCTATATAAATATTGATAAGTCCCAGGAAACGGATTTTTTGGAGGGTTTTGAGAAGGTGTCCAATGAAATTAAAGCTGAACTGAAGGTAACTGAACCTAACCTAGCTATTTCGGTTTCTTCCTGCAAACCCTGTAAAACGGTTATGGGGTTGGGAGCACAGGAAAAATTGATAAAAGGAATATACGCGGCCCACAATGGTGTTTATGCCATGAGTGCTGCTATCCCTGATCTGGTGGAGACCTCCAATAATATAGCACGGGTTCAGGTTAAGGATGGTGAAATCACCATAGGTTGCTTAACACGATCTTCGGTGGAAACCGCAAAAATGGATTTGGCACATTCCCTAAAGTCCACCTTTGAATTGGCAGGTTTTGAAGTGATGTTTAAAGGTTCTTACCCCGGCTGGAATCCAAACCCCGATTCGGAAATTTTGAAGATTACCAAAGCTATTTATACGGAACTTTTCAAAGAGGAACCCAAGGTGGTCGCCTGTCATGCCGGTCTGGAATGCGGTATATTAGGTCAGAACTACCCAAAGATGGATATGGTGAGTTTTGGACCTACAATTCTAGGGGCCCACTCTCCGGATGAACGTGTAAGTATTTCTTCCGTGCAGAAATTTTGGAAGTTTCTTTTAAAGATTTTGGAGGAAACACCGGTTAAATAAAAAAGCCCGCTTTTTAGGCGGGCGCTACTTTTATACAATTGTAAGATAACTATTCTATAATTCCGTAATTTCAACATCAAAAACAAATCGGAACTTGGAGGAATGGGCCACCACCTTGTTCACCGAACCCAAATGTGGAGGAATGAACAGACGTGACCTTCTCTCCAATCTCCATGTTTAAAAGACCTTCCTTAAATCCTGAAACATGGGAATCTGGAGTATAAGGTATATTGGAGCAGACATATAACCCCTGTGCATCTTGTTCTTTGTTCCAATCAAATCCCGTATTTGTCCACTTCTCCGTATAATTGCTGTGAAAGAGGGTGCCATCTGGCAAATAACCAGCATACATCACTTGTACACTGTTTCCCAAGTCTTAGGTTTTTCACCCTCTCCTTCTTTCAGCACATACACTTTTAATCCTGAGGCTAATGCTGGCTAGCCTCTTCTTTTTGGGCAAGCACTTCCGCAGCGAATTCTGTTTTTATCTGGTTTTCTTCGGCTAATTTCTCGGCTTTTTCCTTCTCTATCTTGGCAAGACGTTCTTCTTCACCCGCAAAATAGTCGGTCATGATTTGTACGGCATCAAACTTTCTTGCTTCCTTACCGTTACGAATAATTTCAACAGTATTCATTTTTACAGGTTCTATTGGTTTGTTTCCGGCACCTACGGGCACATTTGCAATGGAATCCAAAACATCCATTCCTTCTACGACATTTCCAAATACAGTATGTATTCCCATCCAACCAAGGTGTTGGTTTATGAGTGATAAAAAATTGACTACCATTTGTGGTTGGTCCCGAGTTCGCCATGGATAAAATCCCTTTTTCATCATGAATTAATGAATCATTAAATTCATCTATGAACCTGTAACCCGGGTTTCCTCTTCCGGTGCCTTCTGGATCACCTCCTTGAATCATAAAGTCCTTCATGACCCTGTGAAAGGTAAGTCCGTCATAATATTTTTTACCCTTATATTGTTCGCTTACAAAGGTATTGGTACCTTCTGCCAAAGAAACAAAGTTGGCTACCGTAACCGGTGTTTTGTCCTTTTCCAATTTTACGATAATGTCTCCCTTTGTGGTTTTTATGTCCGCAAAAAGACCATCGCCCAAATCCGCTCGTTGGCTAGTTTTGCAGCTTGCCATGGCTAGGGCAAGAACTAGTACTACATACATTTTTTTAAACATGGTATTCAATTTAGTTTTCTGTACTATTTTGTTGTTTTTCTATTTTTAATATGGATACTGTCGATTTTAGGGGAACGTTGGTTCCAATTTTATTATTGTCCCCGTGATAGCCAAATGCCAATGATGACGGAAACAGGAACGTAGCTTTTTCATTTACTTTCAACAATTTTACGGCGTCCCTAAGTCCTTGAAAGAGTTCTTCTTTATCTACTTTGTAGGAAACATTTCCAATTTCCTGCTGTGAGTATATCGTGTCATTGTCCAACGTCCTGAGATCATAGTTCATTACCACCAAATCATCCGTATTTGGGGTATATTCGATGGTGTCGTTTACCACTATGTAGTGGTACCAAGAGCCTGCCGAACTGTTTATATAATGTTTCAGGGAATCATTTTTAATGATTTCCTTAATTTTTTGCTCCTCGGCCTGTAGCAGTTTTTTGTTTCTTTCTATGGACTGTTTGAAAAAACTACCGCTTTTCTGCTGCACGGGCTTTCTAGGTTCCGGACCTTTGCAGCTTACTATAACTATTGCGAATAGGAAGAATAAAATGTTTCTCATTTTGATAACTCCTTTTTATATTTTGGCAATAACGATTTAAAGTATGTAATGGTGTCCGGAATATTCCGGTCGCTTTTTCCGCCCGCGGCATTCGTATGCCCACCACCTTCAAAATGGTTGCGTGCAAAATCGTTGACCGAAAAGTCGCCCACGGACCTAAAGGAAATCTTCAAAATTCCCTCTTCCTTATTTTCGATAAAAATTACCGCAAAATTAATTCCGTCTAAAGTCAATCCGTAATTCACAAAACCTTCCGTATCGCCTTTTTCATAATTATAGCGGTCCAATTCCTCCTGACTCAGCGTGATATACGCCGTACTAAATTCCTCTAGTATCACCATGTTCTTTAAGGCACACCCCAATAAGTGCAACCTACTGGGCGAATTGGTATCGTAAATCCGATGATGAATCTCCGTATTTTCCGCACCCTTGTCCATTAAATCTGCAATTACCCTGTGCGTATCACTCGTCGTAGCCTTGAATTTAAAGGAACCGGTATCGGTCATAATGCCTGTGTAAAGGCAATTGGCTATTTGTGAATCTATCGTATCAACATCCCCTAAGTACGAAATTAGGTTGTACACCATCTCACAAGTGGAGCTCATGGACACATCGGAATACATAATTTTTGCATAGTCCGAAGGTTGTTGGTGATGGTCCACCATCACAAAAGTGGCTTTGGAGTTTTCAAGAATTTCTGTCAACTGGCCCACGCGGCCCAAATGGTTAAAATCCAACGTAAAAATCACATCGGATTCTGAAAGAAAATTTTTGGATTCCGTGTTTTCCCTTTCAAAGTTTAAAATCGCATCGGCACCCGGCATCCATTTAAGGAATTTGGGAAAATCATTAGGAGAAACTATGGTGGCTTTATGTCCTTTTTTCCGGAGATAATGCCACAGGGCCAAAGTAGAGCCAATGGCATCTCCATCGGGATTTTTATGAGGTATAATGGCTATTTTCTTTGGGGTTGAAAAGTAGCACTTTCAGTGCATTGAGATGCTCAAAATTCATGGGTGCAAAGATACAATTTAATACTATAAGCGTATAAAGGAAACCTTTAAATTTGCTACCTAAACTATCCGTAATGAGAAATTGTATACCACTACTTGTTTTCGTCCTTTTAGCTTCATGTACGTCCACCAAGACTGTTTCGGACTCAAACCTGGCACCGGATTTCAGCCTTGCTTTTGGTTCTTGCAATAAGACTTCGTTACCAAATTTGCTTTGGGACGATGTGCTCAACACCAAACCGGATGTTTGGGTGTGGGGCGGGGATATTATCTATGCAGATACCGAGGATATGACGGAATTAAAACGCATGTATGCCGACCAAGATGAAGAAGCCGGTTATAAAAAATTAAAATCCAACGTGGAAATAATAGGCACTTGGGACGACCATGATTATGGATTAAACGATGGGGGAGAAGAGTTTAAAGCTAAAAGGGAAAGTCAACAGGAATTTTTGGATTTTATGGATGTTCCCGCGGATAGTCCAAGAAGAACCCAGGAAGGTGTTTACACATCGCATGATTATAAAGTGAAAAACGGAAGTCTAAAGGTATTGATTTTAGATACGCGATATTTTAGGACTGAACTTACACCAGATCTGGAGACCAGTAAAAGAAATAAACCAAATACCTATGGCGAGGGAACGGTGTTGGGGGAAACCCAATGGAAATGGTTAGAGGAGGAATTGAAAAATTCCGAGGCCGATTTTAATGTCATCGTGAGCAGTATCCAGGTATTATCCAATGAACACGGGTTTGAATGTTGGGGTAATTTTCCGCATGAGGTGGACCGTCTGGAAAATTTAATTGCGGATTCCAAAGCAAAAGGGGTTATGATACTATCCGGGGACCGACATATTTCTGAATTTTCAAGTACCAAGGTTACGGGAATGGACTATCCATTGATTGATTTTACGAGCAGTGGTCTCACCCATGCGTATCGCGATTATAGCGGTGAAGCCAACCCTTTTAGAAAGGGAGATGTGATTAGGACGGAGAGTTTTGGACTGGTGCAGTTCTATCTTCAAAATAAGAGTGCCACTATGAAAATAATTGGAGATAATGGCGAAGTACTTGGCACCTTGAAACAAGGTTTTTAAAAATTGTCGGTTAGGCAGAAAAGCGTATTTTTGCGCAAAATTTTAAGTGATGAGTACAAATAGAACTTTTACGATGATTAAGCCAGATGCCGTTGAGAATGGTCATATTGGTGGTATTTTAGAAAAGATTACGGCAGCCGGATTTAAAATCGTAGCTATGAAATATACGCAACTTAGCAAAAGAGATGCGGAAGCGTTTTACGCCATCCACAAAGAGCGTCCTTTCTTTGGGGAATTGGTAACTTTCATGACGAGAGGTCCAATTGTAGCGGCTATTTTAGAGAAAGAAAATGCAGTAGAGGATTTTAGGGCGCTAATAGGAGCGACCAACCCAGCTGAGGCTGCGGAAGGGACTATTAGAAAACTATTTGCGACGGATATTGCAGAGAATGCGGTACACGGATCCGATAGTGACGAGAACGCAGCTATTGAAGGTGCTTTTCATTTTTCCGGAAGGGAAATATTTTAATCGAGAAATAATTTTGAATGCAATTAGAAAAGACCGGTCATTTTTGGCCGGTCTTTTTATCTAAGGACTATTTTCTTTATTAAATCCTTTCCCAATTCTTCATTCAACATCTTTATGATTTTAGATTTCCCTAAACTCAGTTCCTCCCGTAATACCGAGGAGGATAGGGAAACGAACAACGTTTCATTCCGCAATTCAATTGCAGTTGTGTAGTTATTGACACCATTTCCCATTAAGTTTACCCAAGCCGCTCTGGTATCCACTTTGTCAATGCCCTTTTGTAATTTGTTTTCTTGAATAAATGCGGAAAGTGCATCCTTCATATTCAAGTGGTCGTTTTCTCGTTTGGCCATTATTCGGAAATAGTTATAGGTTCAAAACGTTTATACTTATAAACAATGCCTTCCTCATTCTTGATAGCGAAGCTTTCATTTGAAAGTGAAACTAGGGTTTCTTCCCAACTGCTTAAATTGTTTTTGTAACGCATTATGTAGGCATCATTTTTTTGGGTGATGGTAAACAATTCGGCATCATCGGATGTTTCAAAACTTCCATCAAATTTTGGATTTACTTTTTTTCGATATCCTTTTGAACCATCTAACTGAATATAATCCACATTGGAATTGATTTTGTATTCCTTTTTGCCACCGTTCGGAAATTCAACTTCCTGTATTTCCCAGTAGCCATTGAGTAGGATAAGTTTTTCCTCCTTTACCAAATTACAGGAAAACAGCAGGATACAAATGACTAAAAGTACAACCCGATTCATACTTACAATTTAAACATTTTATAGGTCTGATGTATTTTTTTTATCACCTCTTCCGTGCGCTCCGCATGTGTATCGCTAACAAATATTTGCCCAAAATTTTGTTGATTGACCAACGAGATTATGTGTGATACCCGATGCTCATCCAATTTGTCAAAAATATCATCCAATAATAAAATGGGGATGGTCTTGGAGATGTTTCTCATAAAATGAAATTGGGCGAATTTTAAGGCTATCAAAAATGACTTTTGTTGTCCTTGACTTCCAAATTTTTTAATGGGATAACCCATGATGTCCAAACTAAGGTCGTCCTTATGGATTCCTACACTAGTGTATTGCAAAGCCCTGTCTTTTTCCAGTTTTTTCTCTAGGAGTTGCAGCAAATCCATTTCCAAAAGTTTGCTGTCATACGTGAGGCTCACCTCCTCTGTATCACCTGTTATCGCTTTATACTGTTCCTTGAAAATAGGGATAAAAGCATCTAAAAATTCCACCCTTTTTTCAAATATTTCGGAGCCATACGTATGGAGTTGCTCATTGTACACTTGTAGCGTAGTAGCTTCAAAAGTGTGGTTTGCCGCAAAGTATTTGAGCAGGGAATTCCGCTGCGCAAGTACCTTATTATAGTTCATTAATGCATTTAGATAGGATTTATCGGATTGTGAGATTACCCCATCCATAAATTTTCTGCGCACATCGCTACCTTCCAAAATAAGGTCACGATCGGCCGGGGAAATAATAACCAGCGGTAGTAGACCAATATGGTCCGCAAAACGTTCGTAGGCCTTGCCATTCCTTTTGATTATTTTTTTGGTGTTTCGTTTTAGGCTACATACAATTTTCTCTTCCCTGTTATCTTTTTCAAAAATCCCATCGATCACAAAAAAATCCTCGTCATGCTTTATATTCTGGGAAGAAACCGGATTGAAATAACTTTTTCCAAAGGATAAATGGTAAATGGCATCTAAAATATTGGTTTTTCCAACTCCGTTATTACCGACAAAACAATTTATTTTCGAATCGAATTCCAGATTTTTCGATTCGAAATTTTTGTAATTAATGAGCGATAATTTTTTGAGAAACATTAAAACGAGTTGAATTTTTGATTTGAACGGGCAGAATAAACCCCAAAATATCCAAAAATAACGAATAAATACGCCATAGGATTTCAATAAAAACTTTATTTTTGCGCGACCAATAAAAATAGAGATGGCAACATATAAAAAAAGAGGATATAAACCCAAAACTAAGGCTGAAGAGCAAGAGTTTGATGAACAGGAAAGCACAACTGCTGAGGTTTTTAGCAGTCTGGACGAAGGTGCTTCCAGATCAGAGGAGTGGGTTTCTAAAAATCAGAATTATATTTTAGGTACTATTGGGGTCATTGCCATTGCCGTTCTGGGATATTTGGCGTACAATCAGTTTGTGCAAAAACCAAAGGAAACCAATGCAGCAAATGAGATGTACTATCCACAGCAATATTTTGACCAAGCTTTGGCAAGTACCACGGCAAAAGATTCTTTGTTTACGCTTGCATTGGAAGGTGGTGAAGGTAAATACGGGTTCTTGGATATTATTGAGGAGTACAGTGGTACAAAAGCGGCCAATCTTGCCAATTATTCTGCTGGGATGGCCTATTTGAACATGAACAAATATCAGGAAGCCATTGATTATCTGGAAGATTTTAAGTCAGACGACGATGTGTTAAGTTCGCTTTCCAAAGGTGGATTGGGCGATGCATTTATGCAACTAGGACAACCATCTGATGCACTAGGATATTATGAAGCTGCATTTGCGAACAGTAACAACGAATACACCACTCCTAAATTTTTGTATAAAGCGGGTGTTACCGCTTTGGAAATGGGAAGTAAGGATAAGGCATTGGAGTATTTTCAACGTATAAAGGACGAGTATTGCAATTCCGAACAAGCTAGGAGTATTGATGCCTTTATTGGAATGGCTAAAAGTGGAGCGTAATGGCCACAGCAACTAAAAACTTATCCGTTTACGATAAGACAACGATCCCAAACGCGAAAGGACTTCGGTTTGGGATCGTTGTTTCTGAATGGAATCCAAAAATCACGGAAGGGCTTTATAATGGAGCAAAGGATGCCTTACTGGATTGTGGGGCAAGTTCTGCGAACATAGTTCGATGGAACGTTCCGGGTAGTTTTGAACTTACTTTTGGTTGCAAAAAATTGATTCAAGCGGGTAATGTTGATGCTGTAATTGCTATTGGAAGTGTTATTCAGGGGGAGACCAAACATTTTGATTTTGTATGTGGTGCGACCGCACAAGGTATTATGGACTTAAACGTTCAGACCGATGTACCCGTTATCTTTTGCGTACTTACCGATAATACCATGCAACAGGCTATTGATCGTAGTGGTGGAAAACATGGCAACAAAGGTGCAGAGGCGGCTATAGCTGCTATTAAAATGGCCGTTCTAGGTAATTAAAATTTCTCAATATTTTCTTTGTCATTCGGTTTTGACGTTAAACCAAGAAACCTTCATTTGCTGTTAACAAATTTTGGCAATGTGGGCAATGCTCTTTTTTCGTTTTTAAGTAACTTTGACATATGGGTTTCCTGAGTAAAATAACGCGTTTACGTAAAAATAGACAATTCGATTATCAGCCAAGATACTTTGATGATAAAGGAAAAGGCAACCCCTATAAAATAGAAACCAAGTTCGATAAATTTAGGAGCACTACTTCCAATCAACGTGGATTAAAAAATAAAATTTCTAATGCTTTAAATGATACAAAGCGCCAGGGTGACCGGAATATTAAAGTTCGTATGGCAGTCATCATTGCGGTTTTGATTCTTATATTTCTTTACATCATCGATTTCGATTTATCCATATTCTTTTCCTAACACATGGCAGATATTATACGACTGTTGCCAGATCATGTTGCCAATCAAATAGCTGCGGGTGAAGTAGTCCAAAGACCTGCATCTGTTGTTAAGGAGTTGTTGGAGAATGCGATAGACGCGAAGGCCACGGAAATAAAACTTATTGTTAAGGATGGTGGCAAGACATTAATTCAAGTTGTGGATAATGGTATTGGAATGAGTGGGACGGATGCCCGACTCAGTTTTGAGCGCCATGCGACATCAAAAATTCAAAAGGCGGAAGATCTCTTTAATTTAAGCACGAAAGGTTTTAGAGGTGAGGCGCTAGCGTCGATTGCTGCGATTGCCCATGTGGAAATGATGACCCGTACCAAAGATGATGAGATTGGTACCCACATAAAAATTGAGGGTAGTAAAGTGGTGAGCCAGGAAGTTGCCGTGGTTCCCAAAGGCACATCGATGCTTGTGAAAAATCTTTTCTTCAACATTCCTGCGAGACGTAATTTTTTAAAATCGGATCAAGTGGAATTCCGGCATATCACGGATGAGTTCCATCGGGTAGCACTTGCACATCCCCAAATTTCGTTCTGTTTTTACAACAACGGTGGGGAATTATTCAATCTACCCAGTAATGATTTTAGGAAAAGAATTGTCCATATATTTCGGGAGAAAATCGAACGAAAAATTGGTTCCCGTTACAGAGGATACTCAAGTAGTCAAAATCTCCGGTTACATTCAAAAACCGGAATTTGCCAAAAAGAGTAGGGGAGAGCAATTCTTTTTTGCCAACAATCGATTTATAAAAAGTCCGTATCTGCATCACGCTGTTTTGGGTGCGTTTGACGGACTTATCCGTCCCGGGACACATCCTGGTTATTTTTTATGTCTGGATGTTGATCCGGCCTCAATCGATATTAATATTCACCCAACGAAAACTGAGGTTAAGTTTGATGACGAGCATACGTTATATGCCATTCTAAAATCGACTGTGAAGCATAGTCTGGGACAGTTTAATGTAATTCCTGCGCTGGATTTTGAGCAGGACCAAAACTTGGAAACACCATATAATTATAAGAATAAGGAAGCTAGTTTGCCGCGGGTTTCCGTGGATGCTGCTTTTAATCCTTTTCAGGAAAGGGCACAATAACGGTAAGAAAAGAGAATTATACGAAGGCCAACTCAAGAGGGTTGGGAAAATTTGTATCATGGAATGGATACCCCACTAAAAGAACGGGTATCAAGTAATCTGGAGTTCGAATCGGAGACCATCAATGGCACCATATTTAGTTCGGTTAATGATAATTTGGATACTGTTGGCACAACTTTTCAACTACGTAAAAAATATATTATTACAACAATAAAGTCTGGAATGGTCATCATCAATCAAAGCAGGGCACATCAACGAATATTGTATGAGAATTTTTTAAAGAATATCACAATTAAGGAGGCGGTAAGCCAACAATTGCTTTTTCCGCTCTCTTTATCTTTTTCTTTAGGGGAAATAGAGATTTTAAAGGAAATAAGGGATAACCTCTGTGCCGTGGGGTTTGTTTTTGGTGACATAGATGCAGATATCGTTGAGGTTAAAGGAGTACCTGTGGTTGTTACGGAGAGCGAAGTTCAAATGGTGATGGAGCAGTTAATAGCGGATTATCAAATGGAGGCTGCTGTGGACAGTTTTTCCCAAAGTGATATGTTGGCAAAGACCTTGGCAAAAACCTTGTCAGTAAAAACAGGAGAAGTATTGGACGAGCAATCCCAAACTATATTAGTGAACAATTTGTTCGCATGTAAGGAAACCACCTTGAGTCCGTTTAACAAACGTACGTATGTGACCCTTACAGAAAATGATTTGGATAGAAAATTTATTTAGATGGGAAGATTAACGGAAGCTATTAAGCATTTACTTATTATCAATATTTTATTTTTTGTTGCCACCCAGTTGTATGGTGACCAAATGTATGAGTGGTTTTCCCTTTGGTTTCCCAAAAACGAGCATTTCCAACTGTGGCAAATCGTGTCCCATATGTTCATGCACGGAGGGTTCATGCACATACTCTTTAATATGTACGCTCTTTATGCTTTTGGTTCTCCGTTGGAACAAATGTGGGGGAAAAATAAGTTTATTTTCTTTTATTTTTCAGCTGGATTGGGTGCAGCGTTAATCCATACCGGAGTTAATTATTACTACTTCAATGAAGGAATGAGCGCACTGGTGGACTCTGGGATACCTGAGCAGAATATCTTGAATATTATTTCAGGAGGACAGTACAGCCCTGAGTGGTATAATATAGCCGGAAAATCCACTATAGATAATTTTTTAAGTGCCTTTAATACTCCAGCAGTAGGAGCATCAGGGGCTATTTATGGAGTTTTGGTGGCATTTGGAATGTCATTTCCCAATAGCGAACTTTTCCTAATTTTTCTGCCGGTGCCAATAAAGGCGAAATATTTTATACCAGTTTTAATAGCTTTGGATTTGTTTTCAGGAGTAACAGGCTATAGTTTGTTCGGGCAGGGAATTGCTCATTTTGCCCACGTGGGTGGTGCTTTGTTCGGGTTTTTGATGATGTGGTATTGGAAGAAAAATCAGTTTAACAACAATAGGTGGAATTAGGAATGGCGCAAGGAAACTTAAGATATCACTTTAGTCGATTAAACATTGCTGAGAAGTTAATCGCCCTCAATGTATTGGTGTTTATTATCAATAGTCTATTTCCATTTCTTTTAGGGCTTTCCAAAAACAGTATTGTACAGTGGTTTGAACTACCGAAGGATTTTTTTGATTTCCTACTACAGCCTTGGTCCATCGTTACTTATTCCTTTTTCCACGGGGGAATTGGACATCTGTTTTGGAATATGTTGTTGATTTATTTCGTTGGCCGTATTTTCCTGAATTTGTTTGACGCAAAACGATTTCTAAATGTTTATTTTCTGGGCGTGATGCTGGGCGGAGCCTTTTTTGTTCTTGGATATAACATCTTCCCTGCTTTTTTTAACGTCAATGCCTATCTCATTGGAGCATCGGCAGGAGCCAGCGCTATATTGATATTTATTTGTACGTATATCCCCAATCAGGAAGTACGACTTATTTTTTTCAATGTAAAACTTTGGTACATAGGTGCTTTCGTGGTTTTAATGGATTTGATTCAATTACCGTATAGCGGAAATGCAGGTGGCCATTTGGCCCATTTAGGTGGTGCGTTATTGGGCTATTTGTACGGCAGGCAATTGTTGAACGGAACCGATATTGGAGCCGGTTTTTCAAAATTTTTGGATGGAATAGTGAATATGTTTAAGGGTAGTGAGAAAAAAGCTCCCTTAAAAACGGTTTATAAAAACAAAACAGCGAAAAACACTCCTTCCACTTCTAAAAGGGATTATGACCGACAGACCCACCAAAAAAAGATTGATGCTATTTTGGATAAGATTAGCAAGTCGGGCTATGAGAGCTTATCCAAAGCCGAAAAGGACTTTCTTTTTCAGGCGGGTAAGGAGAAGTGATAGTTATGAAAAAGCTTTCTTTTTTTGACAAATTTGCTTTTGTTGTCACACTAATGCTTTCACTTTTACTATTGCTAGCTTGCATAGTGCCTTATATAACTTCGGCAACCTTAGCGTTCCTAAGTTTAGCGGTTCCCCTGCTAGTAATTTTTAATATCTTATCTTTTCTGTATTGGCTGGTTAAAAGAAGATGGATATTCTGCATTTCCTTGACTGCACTAGTTTTAGGATATTTTTCACTAGGTTCTTTTGTGCACTTTAGATTCGAGAAAGATGTAATGGATGAAGATCAATTGAAGATAATGAGTTATAATGCGGCGGGTTTTCATGGATATAGGAACTATAATTTTAGAGAAGTTCCACAAAAAATAGGCAATTTCATTATGTCGGAAGACCCGGATATAATTAGTTTTCAAGAATATGATTATTGGATAAAAAGAGCGGACGGTTTGGACTCGTATCTTTATCAATATGTGGATGGTGGTTCAAGTAAATTCGAAAATAGGGTGTTGCAAGCCATTTACTCCAAATATCCCATCATTAAAAAGGGTCAATTAAATTTTCCTCAAAGTGCCAATCATGCAATATATGCAGATATCGTAGTTAAGTTGGATACCATTAGAGTGTACAACCTACATTTGGAATCATTAAAAATCCGTCCAGGCATGGTAAAAAGGGAACGTTCGGATAGGCTATTTAAAAGACTTCGAAACTCGTTCGCAAAACAATATGAACAAGCTTTAATTTTTAGAAAGAATGCGGATAGTTGTCCCTATACTAAGATTGTTAGTGGTGACTTCAACAATACACAATTCTCTAACGCATACCGAATCATCAAAGGCGATATGAACGATTCTTTTGAAGAGAAGGGTAGTGGTTATGGCAAAACCATTAACTTTTGGCGTTTTCCGTTACGAATCGATTTTATTTTATCAGACCTAAAGTTGGAAGTTTTATCGCATAAAAATTATAAAATAGGGCTTTCTGATCACGAACCCGTTATGGCTTCTTTCAAACTAAGTTCTGATAAATAAGCAATCCACAAAGTCAGCCAAAATATGTATTAGAAATGCGAGTCCCCAAATACGGGTTTTCTTAATTAAAAATAATATCAAATAACCTGAGATGGCCAAATAGCTGTGCAATGGATGAAAACTGATGCTGCAACGTGTGGAATCAAACATGGGAGTAGCGAGAAGATGGTCAATATCTATACTAATTCCAGCTAACAATATTAAGGTTGCTTTAAAAAAATCTTTTCTGTAAAATAGATATGCAATTAGTATTGGAACTAAAAAATGAATTCCGTAATGCAGTAAAAACCTAATCATTAGGAATTTCAAGTTTTATCTTATTCAAATAAGAAGTAGTTTCTGGCCCAATATTGAATAACAAATCCAATATACTTTGGTCCGGGATAAATCCGTGCCTATCCCCAAAAACTTGAGTGTACGTTGGATAATTCGACTTAACTTTTCTTTTGGAATCGACTAGAATACGATAATCCTTGGCATCATTCGGAGTTGACACAAATGCTTCGGATTTATCATTGGGCATTTCTATTTGGAGTAAATTACAAACGGTTTCAATGGTCTTAAGATTAAATTCTAACAAGAACTCAAAATTAGAATCGTACAGTGAACGTATTTCGTCCTCGTAGAATTCAAAAAAAGGAGAAGTTCTATAGGCAGTTTCCAAGGTTCTCCAGTGCTGTCTTTGCCAATTGTAGGTATTATCTGCCTTTACATCCCTGTATAGTTGTCTTCCTTGAGTATTACCAACGTGCACTATAGGAATACTTAATGCGTGCAGTCCACGGTCCGTGCAGATTTTTATTCTATTCCTATAGGTTTGTTTTTGATAATTATCGTGAACCTCCCAAATAATTTCGTTCTGTACGATTGCAGCAAATGAAGTGATGCTGGGAAAATAAGTTGGATGTAAAAGAATCATTTATTGAGGTGTTAAGCCTTTTTACGTCTTTTCCAAAACCAACTTCCGACAAAATAGGCAACCAATACTATCAGGAAATACTTAAAATAAGATTGTGGCTCTCCATCGCCATTTACGGTAGTGAATATGCGGTCCCATCTAGGTCTCCAATTGGAAATGCTTTCCGTGAAATTATCAAAACTCATCCATATAAAAATAGGAGTTCCCACAATATGGTTTTCCGGTACATAGCCCCACGCCCTACTATCCTCTGAATGATCTCGATTGTCGCCCATCATCCAATAATAGTCCTGCTTAAAGGTATAGGAATCCGTAACCTTCCCGTTTAAACTGATTTGATTTCCGGATACGGAAATCGTATTGTGCTCGTAATCCCGTATTATCTTTTTATACAAGGGTAAAACTTTGAGATCTAAGCTGACAGTAGCACCTTTTTTAGGTATATAAATAGGTCCCAACTGACTGTAGTTCCAAGGATAGTCTGGGCTCTGTGGAAACAGGTTGGTTCCCCTTCTTCCTTTTGGGGTGATTTGCCTTACAATAGAATCTATCGTTGTTTCTTTTTTGAGTGCTGTCACCATATCATCCGTTAGCGGAACTAGTCTTTGCCTGTCCGTTACTTCTTTTAGCGACAAACCATATTTTCTAATTACATCCGTGGGTATTCCAGAGCTTTTGGTGTAAAGTTCCAATTGACCGTTAGCAGCTTGATTGTAACCCATTAAATATTGGTTCAAGACATTTGCTTGTTCCTGATTTATCTGATTGGAAAGGTATTTGCGTGTAAAATCGGTCACTCCTACATTCTCCAACAATCTGGAGGAAACTCCTTTGGAACTATAGACCAAATAGTCATATTGTGGTTTGGCACTTCCCGGCAACTCCAATTGTTTACCATCTATAAAGACATATCCATCCCTAACTTCTAAGGAATCCCCTGGCAATCCAACACAACGCTTAACGTAATTTGATTTTTTATCGATAGGTTTTTTAACGCCTTCTTCCTTTTTGAAAAAGACCCTTACGGTATCCGCCGGCCAACTGAAAACAACGATATCGTTTCGTTTTACTTTGGTAAAGCCAGGGAGCCTGAAATACGGTAATTGAGGTTTTTTCAAATAAGATCGTACTCCTAAAACAGGTAAGGTGTCATGCACCATGGGCGCGGCAACGGTCGTCATAGGCGCTCTAGCTCCATAGTGAAATTTGCTTACGAAAAGAAAGTCGCCCACACGTAAAGTCCGTTCCAAAGAGCCCGTGGGAATTACGTATGGCTGTATGAAATAGGTGTGTACCAATGTGGCGGCCACAATGGCAAAGACAATGGAACTTACCCATTCTCCCAAAGCGGTTGTTGGATGCAAGCTGCGGTCTTGGATGTACTTGACGTCCAACACATAGTTGACGTAATAGATGTAAAAACCAAGCGTAAGCACCACGAGCCACGATTCCAAAAGACTATTTCTGCCGTAGCTCCTTATGGTCTCTACCCAAATTACAGGGAACATCAATAAATTGATAATGGGAATAAACAGGAGTATTACCCACCATTTGGGCCTATTGATAATTTGCATTAAAACTATGGCATTGTAAATTGGTATAGCGGCTTCCCAAGCTTTCCTACCCGCTTTTACATATAATTTCCAAGTTCCTAAAAAATGGATGACCTGTACAATCAGAATAAAAATAATCCATTGCGTACCGTTCATAATTTTGTTATTTGCTTTTTAAATCGACTTTTTGGCTACTTGCTCTTTCTTAAGAACATTCTATTTAGAGGTATAGGTAGCAAAAGACTAAAATAGTTACTTTTTTTAACCCAGGTTTAACACATCCCTCATTGTGAAAACACCTTTTTTATCTAAAATCCATTCGGCCGCAGTAACTGCGCCAAGCGCAAATCCTTCGCGATTATGGGCAGTGTGCTTAATTTCCAAACTATCTACCGCACTGCTATAATCTATTGTATGAGTGCCCGGAGTTGTTCCTATTCTTTTGGAAGTAATTGGAACTGTTTTTTCTTCCTTTCCGTCTAATTTCCAGCCTTCATAACCGGAATTTGAAATAATTCCCTCGGCAAGAGTAATTGCAGTTCCACTAGGGGCATCCAATTTTTGTGTATGGTGAATTTCCTCTATGGAAACATTATACTGCGTTAAATTTTGCATCATTTTTGCCAAATAGGAATTTAGTTCAAAAAAAATGTTTACACCAAGACTGAAATTGGAAGCATAGATAAAAGCGCCTTTTTTTTCCTCACAGAGATTTACCACATCTTCATAACGGTCTATCCATCCGGTCGTGCCGCAAATTACCGGAACGTTGTTTTCCAGACATTTGGAAATATTTGAAAAGGCGGATTGCGGCATGCTGAAATCTATGGCCACATCCATTTCAGAAAAGTCAATTTCCGTCGTGTCTATATCAATTTTGGCTATAATTTCATGGTTTCTCTCCAAAGCGACATGCTCTATCATCTTTCCCATTTTTCCGTAACCGAATAGCGCTATCTTCATTGTCAAAATTTTATCGTTAAAGCCATCCCATAGGTAGGGTCATTGGTAACTTGATTCAAATCCAAAAAAGGTTGAAAATCAAAACTAAGGTCATCATCAATATTAAACTGTTTTAAGTGCGCATCTACATTTGCATCAATAATATTTAAGGCATAAAAGGCTATTGAAACGACCAGCCAAAGGTCACGATCTCGTTGAAATCGCTCCTGCTGATTTTCCAAATCCCCCGAATCCAAGTCCGGCGGGTCGGTTGGTGAGTTGTCACCGTTTATATCATAGAATTCATCATCCGTAAAACCAGCTTGTCTTCGTTTAAAGGCAGTTCTGAAACGTTGGTAATTGTCATTGTTCCAAGTGTAGGCATATATACTTCCTCCAATAGCACCATATACAATTGGCACTTTCCAGTACCTTTTATTGTAAACCTGTCCCAGACCGGGTAAAACCGCAGAAAAAAAAGCCGCTTTACTAGGGGCCAGCGGGTTGATGACTTCTCTTTTCTTTTCCAATAGGGAATCTTGCACGATTATCCCACTTGATCTCAAGTTAGTTTTAAGGCTATCCGCCTCGGTCGGTTTGGGAATCGAGTCATTTTCCTCCTGTGCATTTGCAAATGGCAAGCAGAGGCATAACAATAATGTGACTAGAAACTTATGCACCCGTAATTTGCTTTACAATACGCTCGAATTCTTCTTCGGAACTATAGGGAATAGTTATTTTGCCTCCAGATTTCCCAGAAGGTTTTACGGTTACCTTAGCTTCAAGATGTTTTTTCAATTCTTGGGCTCCTGTGCTCACATAATCGGGGATGGATTTAGTGGAGGATGGTGCGGATTTAGTACCAACAGTCCCTTCCGTATGGTAATTTTTTACAGCATACTCCGTATCCCTTACGGATAGGTTTTGGCTTATGATTTTTTCGTAAAGTGCAATTTGATCTTGCTTCTTGTCAATATTTACTAGTGCCCTGCCGTGTCCCATGCTTAAGAATCCATCTCTCATACCCGTTTGGATAATAGGGTCAAGTTTCAATAAACGCAGGTAATTGGCAATGGTGGACCGTTTTTTACCTACGCGGTCACTCAACTTCTCTTGGGTTAAGTTTATTTCATCAATAAGTCGTTGGTAGGATAGCGCAATTTCAATTGGGTCAAGGTCTTGCCGCTGAATATTTTCGACCAATGCCATTTCCAAGGATTCTTGGTCGTTTGCGATCCGTATGTACGCCGGAATAGTTGGTAGATTCAATAATTTTGAAGCACGGAACCTTCGCTCTCCGGAAACCAATTGGTACTCGTTGAACCCTAATTTCCGAACGGTAATGGGCTGTATTACACCCAATTCCTTTATAGACGTTGCCAATTCCTGCAACGATTCATCATTGAAATTAGATCTTGGCTGAAACGGGTTTACCGCTATATGATCTAAATCCAATTCTATAATATTACCGACAACCTTATCCGCATTTTTGTCGGATGCCGATTTGATATCGTTTTCTGGGTCCTTTAATAGTGCCGACAACCCTCTTCCTAATGCCTGTTTCTTTGTCGCTTTTGCCATGCTATACCTTCTGCTTATTTTTCTTTACTACCTCATTGGCCATATTCAGGTAGTTGCTTGCTCCTTTGCTAGCAGCATCATATTTTATTATACTTTCACCGTAGCTGGGTGCTTCGCTCAATCGTACATTGCGTTGGATAATGGTATCAAAAACCATATCTCCAAAATGTTTTCGGACTTCTTCCACTACTTGGTTGGACAAGCGTAATCTGGAATCGTACATGGTGAGTAGCATGCCTTCAATATCCAAATCCGGGTTGTGAATGCGCTGAACACTTTTAATAGTGTTCAATAACTTGCCCAAGCCCTCCAATGCGAAATATTCACATTGAATCGGAATAATTACGGAATCCGCGGCAGGTTAAGGCGTTTAGCGTCAATAAACCCAGGGACGGTGCACAATCTATCAGAATATAATCATAGTCATTCTTAAGGTCTATGATTGCTTTTTTCATCATGTATTCCCTCTCGTCCTTATCAACCAATTCGATTTCAATGGCAACCAAATCTATATGTGAGGGAATCAGGTCAACATTTGGTGAGGAAGTTGAAACGATACATTCCTTAGCAGTTTTCGTATGCTCCAGGAGTTGGTACGTACCTATTTCTACGGCTTCCACATCAATACCAAGGCCGGAAGTTGAATTGGCCTGTGGGTCGGCATCTATTAGCAAGACCTTCTTCTCCAATACACCCAGCGAGGCTGCCAAGTTCACGGAAGTAGTGGTTTTGCCAACACCGCCTTTTTGATTTGCAATAGCAATGATCTTGCCCATAGTCAAGTAAGTTTGGCTGTAAAAATACGATTATTTGTGGGGGTAGTAAAAGGATTTTGTTAACACTAGGTGAATAACCAACTCCTTTTATTTAAATTGAAGTTAAAATTTTGATATAAAAGTAGTTAACTTAAGTTAAGCGTTTTAAATACACTTATTAAACCTAATTTTAAGGCATGTTTTTCTTTTTTGCCAACTTAACGCTATCCTCATACTCGATAAGATAAATTTCTTCGTTCTTTTTCTTGAGATAGTACTCTTCTCGGGCAAATTTTTCCAATTCTTCCTGATCGGATAGCTTTTCAATGGTCTTTTTGTCCTTTGCAATTTCTTCTTTTAAAAAATCCTGGGTTTTCTCAAGTTTCTTGATTTCTTTTTTGAGCTCTAAATGGATGAGTAGTGAGTTGGTATCAAAGAAAACCATCCATATTACAAAAACGGTCAGGACCAATACATACATGTTCGTAAGTATTTTGAACCATTTCTTTTTCTTCAATTCTTTCAGTCCCATTACGCCTCGGTTAATTTTTCGTTGATGATGCTCCTCACAATTTCAACGGCAACGGTGTTGTATTTGTTATTTGGGATAATAATATCAGCATATTCCTTTGTGGGCTCTATAAATTGGTCGTGCATTGGTTTGATTATGGTTTGGTATTTTTCCAAGGTCTCGTCCAAGTTCCAACCACGTTCGTTCACATCGCGTTTTAGTCTCCGTATCAATCTTTCGTCAGTATCTGCATGAACAAAGATTTTAATATCGAACATATTCCGTATTTCGGTATTGGACATAATGAGGATACCCTCTACGATCATTACTTTTCTTGGATGCGTAAGAATTGTTTTTTTCGTACGGTTGCATTCCAAAAATGAATAAACCGGCTGTTCTACGGATTTTCCTTCCTTTAGCAATTTCAAATGGGTTGCCAAAAGTTTAAAATCGATAGAATTAGGGTGGTCAAAATTGGTCTTTCTTCGTTCTTCTAAGGGTAAGTGGGATAGGTCATTGTAATAGGAATCCTGGGAAATTACGCCCACTTCTTCATTGGGAAGTTCGTTAACTATTTGGTTTACCACCGTCGTTTTCCCACAACCAGTTCCTCCAGCAATACCAATTATAAGCATCAATCTTTGTTTTGAACAAAAATACAGATTTGAATATCAATTTTCTATTAAACTTAAAAATGAACTTTTTATAACATGGCTTCTGTGGTTTCCTGTTACTTTTGCAGGATGCAAGAAAAACCGGTAAAACCGAATTTCGAATTTATTGCTTTAATGGCTTCTTTAATGTCCATTGTGGCATTGGCGATCGATGCTATTTTACCTGCCCTTTCTCAAATTGGAATATCAATAAACAGTTTAGATCCAACGGATAATCAGCTGCTGATTACTATGATATTTTTGGGGCTAGGAGTAGGGCAGTTATTCTTTGGACCGTTGTCCGATAGTTTTGGCAGAAAACCTATTGTCTATTCAGGTTTTATTCTATTCACTTTTGCCAGTATAATTTGCTTGTTTGCAACTTCTTTGGAAATTATGGTAATTGGACGTATCCTTCAGGGAATAGGTTTGTCTGCCCCCAGGACAATGGCAATCTCAATAATACGGGATACGTATAAAGGGGATTATATGGCGCGGATTATGTCTTTTGTGACCGCATTTTTTATCTTGGTACCGGTGGTGGCACCTGCTATCGGGAAGTGGATATTGGATGGGTTTGAATGGCAGGGTATTTTCTATATGCAGTTATTTTTTGCTTTGGTCGTGAGCCTATGGTTTTGGAGACGTCAAAAAGAAACCTTGAAAACACAATATAAGATTCCCTTCTCAGCGCGTGTTTTTGTCAACGGTACAAAAGAGTTTTTAAAGCATAGGGAAACGGTAGCTTTTACCTTTATCTCAGGATTTATTACCGGTGCGTTCTTGGTCTATTTAAGTGCATCCCAACACATTTTTGAAGATCAGTATCACTTACCGGAAATGTTCCCGTACATCTTTGCAGGACTGGCTGTATCCATTGGGTTGTCTACTTTTTTAAACGGCACCCTGGTGCTTCGTTTTGGTATGCGAAGGCTTTCTTTTATGGCATTAACGGCATTTTGCCTTATTGCATTGGTCTATGTTGTTGTTTTTTGGGACAAACCGAATCCTAGTGTACCAGTGTTGGTTGGATTCTTGTCCATCCAGTTCTTTTGTCTGGGCTTTTTATGGGGTAATTTTAGGTCCATCGCCATGGAACCCATAGGTCATATTGCCGGAATAGGGGCAGCAATAAACGGATTTGTATCCACCGTACTTTCAGTGCCCATAGCCAATTATATTGGTGGTTTCGTGGACGACACCATTTGGCCCCTTTTTGTCGGGTTAGGAGGTTGCGGATTGATTTCTTTATTGATTTTTATCGCCTTTAGCGGGAAACCCGTGCTAGTAAACCAAACATGATTTTTAAAGTTGATTACAATGCGTTATCCATAATTTCCTTTACCACTTCCGGATTCAAAAGCGTGCTTGTATCACCCAGATTGGAAGTATCCTTACTGGCAATTTTTCTAAGAATCCGTCGCATAATTTTTCCACTGCGGGTTTTTGGCAATCCAGAAACAAACTGAATCTTGTCCAACTTGGCAATCGGTCCTATTTGCTCCGTAATCTGTTGGTTTATTTCTTTTCTTAGGTTGTCCCGGTCTCTGGTCTCTCCAACTTCTTTCAAAATCACATAACCATAAAGCGCATTACCTTTTACATCATGTGGGAATCCAACAATGGCAGATTCCGCTACTGCGGGATGTTCATTGATGGAATCTTCGATAGGGGCGGTTCCCAGATTATGACCGGAAACGATGATAACGTCGTCCACCCGACCTGTGATTCGGTAATAGCCTACGGCATCCCGTAATGCTCCATCCCCCGTAAAATACATATTTTCATAGGCTGAAAAATAGGTGTCACGATAGCGTTCGTGATTTCCCCAAATCGTTCTAGCAATGGATGGCCAAGGAAATTTTATACAGAGCCTGCCGTCCACCTGATTTCCTTTAATCTCTTCTGCATTTTCGTCCATCAAAGCTGGCTGAATTCCAATAAAAGGTAAGGTGGCATAGGTAGGTGTTGTTGGTGTTACATAAGGAATGGGGGTAATCATAATTCCACCGGTTTCGGTTTGCCACCAAGTGTCCACTATTGGACTGTTCTTTTTGCCTACATTGTTGTTGTACCAATGCCAAGCTTCTTCATTTATGGGTTCCCCCACGGAACCTAAAACTTTAAGGCTGGACAAATCATATTTTTCAACAAAATCCAATTTTTCCTTGGCCAAAGCCCTAATTGCAGTGGGAGCGGTATAAAACTGATTTACTTTATGTTTTTGAACCACTTCCCAAAACCGTCCAAAATCCGGATAGGAGGGAACCCCCTCGAACATCACCGTGGTAGCGCCATTGGCCAAAGGTCCGTAAACAATGTACGAATGTCCTGTTATCCATCCAATGTCCGCCGTACACCAATACACATCATCTTCCCTATACTGAAATACATTTTTAAACGTGTATGCCGTATATACCATATACCCAGCTGTAGTATGCACCATTCCTTTTGGTTTGCCCGTAGACCCTGATGTGTACAATATAAATAAAGGGTCTTCTGCATCCATAATTTCGGCTACATGATCTGCATAAGCTTCAGCCAATAACGGTTGTAACCACTCATCCCGACCTTTTACCATGTCAATCTCTGTATTGATTCTCTTTGCCACCAAAACGGTGTTCACGCCAGGGCAATCTTCCAAAGCTTTGTCCACTATACCTTTTAAATCGATGGTTTTTGAACCTCTAAACGAACCGTCGGAAGTAATGACCATTTTGCAGTCGGAATCATTGATACGGGTGGATAAAGCGTTCGCTGAAAATCCTGCAAAAACGACGGAATGTATTGCCCCGATACGGGCGCATGCCAAGACAGAAACAGCAAGTTCCGGTATCATGGGCAGGTAGATACAGACCCTATCTCCCTTGTTAATGCCTTTTTCCAAAAGTACGTTCGCCATTCTGCATACCCGCTCATGTAACTGACGGTAGGTAATATGTTCCGCTTCTTCACTGGGGTCGTTAGGTTCAAAAAGTATGGCGGTTTTGTTACCTCTGGTAGGCAAGTGCCTATCCAAGCAATTCTCAGTGATATTCAGTTTGGCACCTTCAAACCATTTTATTTCCGGTTTGGTGAAATCCCAACTTAAGACGTTATCCCATCGTTTACGCCAAACAAAATGCTCCTCGGCAATTTCTTCCCAAAACGATTCCGGATTTCTTACGGATTTGCGGTATACCTGATAATATTCTTCTAAATGTTTAATATGGTAATTACTCATAATGTTCTGACTTGTAAGAAGTTTTTAAAAATACTCCAAATTATGCCTTCCTCTCGTACCATGTGGGTGGCAAAAAAAGAATAATCTTGATAGCTAAATTTACAAAAAATTAATGTCCCGATGCTTCACCGGCACCACTTGGGATTCGGATGTTTTCTACGATTTCCTGAACATCTTCAGGCGGTGCCGGAGTAAATTGCATGATAACTATGGACACCAAGAAATTGGCCAACATGGCTATACTTCCAAAACCTTCGGGAGATACCCCAAACCACCAATCTTCCGGTGTTCCACCACCGAACCAACCGAACTTGAATTTGGTCATGTAGAACAACATCGATAAAATACCGACAACCATTCCGGCAATTGCACCTTCTTTATTCATTTTTTTATAAAAAATTCCTAGGACGATTGCAGGAAAAAACGATGCAGCTGCCAATCCAAAAGCTAAAGCAACTACCGCGGCTACGAATCCCGGGGGATTAATCCCAAAATACCCTGCAATAGCCACGGCCACCGTAGCCGCCCCACGAGCTGCCCATAGTTCTCCCTTTTCGGAAATATTGGGTTTAAAAACTTTTTTTATCAGGTCATGCGAAACCGATGAGGATATCACCAATAATAATCCGGCTGCCGTTGATAATGCTGCCGCAAGGCCACCGGCTGCGACTAAGGCTATGACCCAAGCCGGGAGGTTGGCAATTTCTGGATTTGCCAGCACCATAATGTCGCGGTCAACTATAAGTTCATTTCTATCTGCATCGGCCACATATTGAATTTTTCCATCATCATTTTTATCATTGAATGTAAGTAATCCAGTGGTTTCCCAATTTTTAAACCATTCCGGCATAGCTGCATATTCCTTTTCACTTACCGTTTTGATCATATTGGTCCGAGCAAATACGGCCACTGCGGGTGCCGTAGTGTACAATATAGCAATTAATAAAAGAGCCAATCCAGCCGATTTCCTAGCATCTTTTACTCTTTTAACGGTGAAGAAGCGGACGATTACATGGGGTAGACCTGCCGTACCCACCATTAATGCCAAAGTAATAGCAAAAATATCCGTCAAGGATTTGGAACCATCGGTATAGGCATTAAAACCTAGTTCGGTTGAAAGTCCGTCCAGCTTATCTAAAAGATAGGTTCCTGAGCCGTCATTAAGCGTGGAGCCCATACCTAGTTGCGGAATAGGATTTCCTGTCATTTGTATCGAAATAAAAATTGCAGGTACCATAAAGGCAAAAATGAGCACACAATATTGAGCTACCTGCGTATAAGTAATCCCCTTCATACCTCCTAATACGGCATAAAACAAAACGATGACCATTCCAATGATTACCCCTGTATTGATGTCCACTTCCAAAAAACGGGAAAAAACGACACCAACTCCGCGCATTTGTCCGGCCACATAAGTAAAGGAGACAATTAGTGCACAAATTACCGCCACAATTCTCGCCGTTTTTGAGTAATACCTGTCACCAATAAAATCAGGAACGGTAAACTTTCCAAACTTTCTGAGATAGGGCGCCAATAAGAGAGCTAACAGAACGTAGCCACCTGTCCAACCCATCAAATAAACGGAGCCGTCGTAGCCGGCAAAGGAAATAATTCCGGCCATGGAAATAAAGGAAGCTGCAGACATCCAGTCCGCTGCTGTGGCCATACCGTTCGCCAAAGGCGAAACACCACCACCGGCCACGTAAAATTCCTTTGTAGACCCTGCCCTGGACCAAATGGCAATTCCAATGTAAAGAGCAAAAGTGATACCGACTAAAAGATACGTCCAAGTTTGAACACTCATAATGATGTGGTTGTTTGAATTGGTTTAAAAAAAGTTTATTTAAAGCTTAAGGCTATTCATCATAGCCAAATTTCTTGTCCAGCTTATTCATCAACCTAACATAGACAAATATGAGAATTACAAACACATAAATAGCGCCTTGTTGCGCAAACCAGAAACCTAGCTTAAAACCTCCAATCTTAATGTTGTTCAAAGCATCCTTGAACATAATACCTGCACCGTAGGAGACTAAAAACCATATGCTTAACAATATAAACAGGTACTTTACATTTTCTCTCCAGTATGCTGTTGCTTTTTTCTGTTTCTCTGACATTTTTGGATTTTTATAGAATCAGGTTAGAAATTTAGGTAAAATACTTCAGTTTGGTAAATAAACCACCCCGCTGGATGAATCTCTTTTGGCACCAGTTACGGAACGAAGCACGTTAATCCGTTGCTCAATGCGCAAAACGCCCATGAGTGCAAAAACCAAAGCTTCCTTAAACTCGATAAGAATTTGTTCAGGAACTACGACTTCAATCTGCGGTCCCAATTTTGCATTTAACGTTTCTATTAAAAAAGAATTCAAGGCTCCGCCACCTGTGACGAATAGATGTTTTTTGGAACTGTTCGAATTCAATTTAACCTGTTGTGAGATTTTCTCGCAGATATGGTGTATGGAAGTGTGGAGAAGATTTTCGACGGAGTCTTTTGTTTCTTCCACAATGGGAACTACTTCTTCTAATAAACCATTCGTAGCCAATGGATTTTGGATGGGGTAGGAGGTAGTATTTCAAATCGTTCAATCGTTCCAACATGGGTTGATTTAATTTCCCCAGATCTAGCAAGTTGCCCATCTTTATCATAATCAAGATTTATTTTTCTTGTGATGTAATTCAATATCATATTGGCCAAACCGATATCATAAGCAATTCTTTTGTCCTTTACCTCAAATGAAATATTACTGATTCCACCAAGGTTTAGACAGAAATCATAATCGCTAAAAAAAAGTCTGTCACCTATTGGTACTAACGGTGCGCCTTGACCGCCTAAGGCCAAATCATTACTTCTGAAATCACAGATTACTTTTAGCCCTGCAGCATTTGCCAAATGTTGACCAGAGCCCAATTGAAAGGTCAATCCCAATTCTGGCCTATGATGCGACGTATGGCCATGACTGGCAATGTAATCTACCTCTAAATTATTCTTTTCGATAAAACTCATAGCTTGCTCTCCCAACCAAGTACCGTAGGTATTGTGAAGTTGCAAAAGATTTTCAGCGGACAAATGAATGGCATCTTTTAATTCCGTCTGCATTTCCGGAAGTATAGGAAAGACTGGAAGTATTTTTAATTTCAAATTGCCATGTCTCTTTGCTCTTCCCAAATATGGCAATAGGCGAGGTCCAGCCCATCTAGCGAGGTGCCTGACATTAATCCTAATATTTTGTAAACTTTCATTTTATTAAATTGAGGTCTCGACTTCGCTCAACCTACATGATTACTTAATAGTTACCGATAACTTTCCCTTAGCTTTTAATTGACCCAAAAAATGCTGGGTTGCCACTTCTTGAAATTCCTTAAAATCCTGATAAACAACAACCGTCGCCAATGTATTTTTAAAATCGAAAAGCTGCAGCGCGTACGGATTTCCATATTGATACAACACTACTTCTTTGTTTTTTATTAGCTCATTGATAAAATGAATTTCCGCTTCTAAAAAACCAAAATTAGTTGTTCGGTTTTATTTGCGGGAGGAGTCAATAAAAGCAAAATTTGTTTCTTCATTTCACTACTTCCACTTTCATCTGTTCAAGGGACTTCAGAATTTCCGAATCACTATCACTTTTGTCAAATCGTTTAAAAGTTAATGTACAATAATCGGTATTCCTGAACTTGGCAATTTCTGAATCAGAACCTTTTAAGACAGTTAATGATTCTTCTGCAATTTTTCTATTTAATTCGCTTGCACTTGCAAAACCAAGTCTGAATTTGAATTTGATTTTGAAAGGCCTTCTCTTTCAACCTCCAAATGCGTTGAAAACTTTCTTCAATTTGTTCCGGAGAAGCTTTTTCCAAAATCATCTGTATTCCCTCTTTTATATGCTCTGCAAAACACAGCACATCATTTCCTGCGTCAAAAGCCAACCATTCCAAATCACCCGGTGTAGGGTAATTTTTGGAAACGGCATGCATGTTCAATGCATCTGAAATAACGACTCCTTTAAAGCCCATTTCCTTACGAAGCATTCCCTTAATAATTTCCTTGGAAATACTGGAAGGTGTCTTTTTTCCATCAGCTATTGAGGGAACGGAAAGATGACCCACCATAACGGCATCCACGCCTTTGTCTACAATCTTTTGAAACGGATAAAGTTCATTGGCCAAAAGTTCCTCTTTCGATTTATCGATTAATGGCAATCCCAAATGGGAATCGGTCGCCGTATCACCATGCCCTGGAAAATGTTTAATACTGGTTAGAATTCCCTCACTTTCTGTTCCTTCCAAGTAGGAAATGGCTTTTTTGGTAACGGAATACTTGTTTTCGCCAAAAGAGCGATAGCCAATTACAGGATTATTTGGATTTATGTTAATATCCACTACCGGCGATAAATTCCAATGAATCCCTGCCGCTTTACAATCTTTCGCAATTCCCTTTCCGACTTCATACAATCAATTCGTCATTATCTTGGATGGCTCCCAATGTAATCGCATAGGGATATTGAGGTGTGTTTTCAATTCGCATCGCCAAGCCCCATTCAGCATCAATGGCAATGAGTAAAGGATATTTTGCTACTTTTTGATAACGTTTGATGAGATTTTTTAAGGTTTCAAAACTGTTTTCATTGTGAACTACGACTTTTTCACCTTCAAAATTAGTGGCTGCACTGGCTCTCGAATGGAAAAAACAAAGACCGCCCACGCTTTGATTCCTTATCAATTCTTCCAAATTCAGAATTTCTTCTTCGGTATCGTTAATAAAGGCGGCGGGCATAAATAACTGACCCACTTTTTCTTTTAAGGAAAGCCTCTCCTTTATCAAATCGTAATTAAGCACTTTGTCCATCTTTCTCCTTTGCTTTTCCAAAATCGGGCGGGTAGGTAATATATTTCAATAAAAAGAATGCAGGTAACGCGGCTAGAACTACCCAAACAAAAAATCCCCCATAGCCTAGCCACTCCTGCATATAACCACTAATCATTCCGGGAAGCATCATTCCTAAAGCCATAAAACCTGTTGCAATCGCATAATGGGATGTTTTGGATTTTCCATCGGCAATATAGATGAGGTACATAAGAAAGGCTGTAAAGCCAAATCCATATCCAAACTTTTCTAGCACTACTGTTGCAGAAACGGCAAAAATGTTTGTGGTTTTTGTCAAGGCCAATAGCGCATAGAGTACATTGGGAACGTTCAATGAAAGAATCATAGGAAGCATCCATTTCTTCAGACCGTCCCTGGAAATAAGTATTCCGCCAAGAATACCGCCAATGGAAAGCATTACAACGCCTGCCGTACCAAAAATAGTACCTATCTGTTCCGTAGAATACCCCAGCCCGCCTTTTTCAGGACCATCCAACATAAAAGGTGCGGCCATTTTTACGAGTTGGGACTCTCCAAGCCGAAAAGTGAGGATAAAGGCTAGTGCAATTCCAATATTCGGTTTTTTGAAAAAGGAAGCGAAAACCTCCAAAAAGCCTTGCGGGTGCGCCGCAGCAATACGCTCTGAAGATTCATATTTTGGAGTGACGAAAAAATTTGAGATAGTGAGCACAAGCATTAATACTGCCGCGGCTATCATGGTCATGCTCCATGCTTTGGAATTATCACCATATTTATTTTCCAAAAAACCCGCAAGTATCACAATCAGACCTTCTCCCGTTACCATTGCCAAACGATAAAATGTACTGCGCATACCTACAAAAAAGGACTGTTTTTTTTCGGTAAGCCCAAGCATGTAATAACCGTCCGAAGCAATATCATTAGTAGCCGATGCAAAGGCAGCCATCCAAAAACAGGCTAAAGTGGTAATGAAGAACATATTGGTGGGTATTGCGAACCCGACCCCGAGTAAGGCAAGCGCAATCAATAACTGCATTCCTAAAAACCAATTCCGTTTGGTGCTTTTCAAGTCGACAAATGGGCTCCAAAGCGGTTTCAGGACCCAAGGTAAATAGAGCCAGCTGGTGTACAGTCCAATGTCCGAATTACTGACACCAAGCTTTTTGTACATGATTACGGACACGGTAACCACGAGTACATAAGGCAGCCCTTGTGTAAAGTAGAGTAGGGGTACCCAAGCCCAAGCTCCTTTGTCCTTTTGAATCATTTTTTTTCTATTTCCTTTAAATGTATGACTATTGGTTCGGACTCGTAACCGTACGCATCTAAAAAAGTTATGGCCAAGTGGTTGCCAGAAATACTATTCTTTGGAATAATTAAGGAAGAATTATCCGCTTCAAGAGGTGTTTTCTGTTTCAATTTTTTCATAGGATAGCTTGGCTTTGCCCTTTTGCCAGATTTATATACAAGCGCGTAGGCTGTATTCTGTGTTCCCGACAGATTTAACTGAAAAATTTTGTCAGTTTGAAAACTGGAAATAAGGGAGATTTGTTCTTTTTCGACCGTCTTATTTAAAGGAGATTCTGGAGTAAGTGCGGGCAACTTGTAATATTTATTCTTTAGGTAATCCACAACGTCTGGATTATCATTCATTAGGGATTTTGCGCTAAAAAGTATGTTTCCGTTAACCTCCGGCGTCTTCCGAGCAAGCTTTAACTGGTCCGGTAGTTCTTTTTTATCGTCCCAAGCCTCATCGCTATTGTTACGCACTTTGTAAGCACCATTACCAATGTACAGATTAGTGTTCTGCGTATTTTTGGCCCACCAATCCACAATTTTTTTATGGGACGCTACGGGAAGCTCCATGCTCCAGTACACTTGAGGCGCCAGATAGTCTATCCAGCCCTCCTGCATCCACAGTAGTGGGTCGGCATATAGGTCCTCATACGTGGTTTGTCCCGCTTTGGTATCTGAACCTTTTGGGTCCGTGGAATTATTTTTCCATACCCCGAACGGACTAATACCAAATTGAACCCACGGTTTTTCGGATGTGATGGTTTGATGTACATTTTTAACCAAGGAATCCACATTACTTCTTCTCCAATCCTCCAACGACTGATTTTTTTCAGCATAGGTTTGATACGCTAAAGAGTCGTTAAAAACTGCGTCCTTTATTTTATACGGATAGAAGTAATCGTCAAAATGAATAGCATCCAAATTGTAATTGGCAACAACTTCTTTTATGACTTCGGAAAAGCGATTTCTTACTTCGGGTATGCCAGGATTATAATAATATTTTGTTCCGTATTGCAGCATCCATTCCGGGTGAAGGTAGTAATCATGGGTTGGACTTAGAATATCGGTCTTCAAATCAAAACTTGCCCGGTAGGGATTAAACCAAGCGTGAAATTCCATTCCCCTTTCATGGGCCTCTTTAATCATCCAATCCAGCGTATCTTCTTCCCAAGGAGCAGCTCTTCCTTCCTCACCAGTTAGAAAGCGTGACCAAGGTGCGAATTCCGATTTATAAAATGCATCGCCCGCGGCCCTAACTTGAACAATTACCGCATTGTAGTTTAGGGTTTGGTAAAAATCCAGAATATTCAAGTAATCGGATTTTTGTTTTTCTGGAGCGTCATTCCCGTTTTTTGGCCAGTCGATATTTACAACGGTTGCTATCCAAACACCCCTGAATTCCCTTCTGGGTTGTGGTATTCCCGACTTTAATAGCCCACAAGAACTTAAACATATCAAGGCCGAAAGGAGGAACAAGTATTTTGTCATAGAAAATAAGAAAGGTCTACTTTGCTACTAAAATAGACCTTTTTGGTAAGGTTTAAAATTAATTGAATTTGTGGCGCACAAATGCTTCCATGGCGGCATATGAAGCCATTCCCAAAGCTTTGTATTTATTGGCGGTGTCACGATTGCGTTCCTCCGCGCGCATCCAAAATTCACGCGCATCGTCCCCTTGGAACATTACCCCGTCCTTTTGGGACTGGTGGCAGAAAATAGCATTCCTCTTCTTCAGGACTTGCCCCGGGCTCATGGGTACGGCCATTTCAATTTCGTTAATGTCCCACTCGTGCCAAGCTCCCCTGTAAAGCCATAGCCAGCAATCTTTAAGAAAGGATTCTGATTTTAGTCTATTCAAAGCCTCCAAAACGGCATCCAAACAAACTTTATGTGTACCGTGCGGATCCGCCAAATCTCCCGCAGCGTAAATTTGATGGGGCTTGATTTGGGTAATGACATCCATCATTATCATAATATCTTCTTCTGACAAATTGTTCTTTTTGATGGTTCCCGTTTCGTAAAAAGGCAGATCCAGAAAGTGAACATTGGAATCTTTTAACCCCATATATCGCGTTGCTGCATAGGATTCCCCACGTCTAATGTTTCCCTTTAATTTTCGTACAACAGGTGAGTCTACCGTACTTTCGCTTTTTTGCGAGATATCATCAATTATTTTTTGCGCTTTTTCAGATGGATTGATGTGCATGGCTATTTCGGCGTATTTCCTTGCATCCGCATCTGATACCGCAATATTTCCCGATGTTTGATAGGCGATGTGTACTTCGTGCCCTTGTTCTACAAGACGGTCAAAAGTTCCACCCATTGATATGACATCATCATCCGGATGTGGGCTAAAAATGATTACCCTTTTCTTGGCTGGAGTAGCCCTTTCCGGTCTGTTGGTATCATCGGCATTTGGTTTTCCACCGGGCCAACCGGAAATTGTATGCTGCAATTTGTTAAACATTTTAATATTGAGATCGTAAGAATCTTCAAGGGAAAGCAAATCCGCCATGCCATTGTCGTTATAATCTTTGTCAGTAAGGCTTAAAATGGTTTTTCCAGTTTCTTCACATAACCAGACGATTGCTTTTGCCTTTAATTCTTCCGTCCACTCGCAGGCATCAACCAACCATGGTGTTTTATTTCGAGTAAGCTCGCTTCCGGCGCCTGTATCCAGTACAAACGTGCAATTATTATGATTTTGAAGATAGGTTGCGGGAACTTGAGAAGAGATTTCTCCTTCGATAGTTTTCTTTATGATATCCGCTTTGTTTTGTCCCCATCCTAGTAGTACAATTCGCTTTGCTTTTTGAACCGTAGCGATTCCCATGGTTATCGCTTTTCTAGGGACATTATCGATTCCCAAAAAAGAAGGTGCTGCATCCACTCGGGTAATATGGTCCAGAGTAATCACTCGCGTTCCAGAGTTATAGTGGGAGCCAGGTTCGTTAAACCCGATATGTCCGGTTCTACCAATGCCCAAAAGTTGAAAATCCAATCCTCCATGTTCTTTTATGCTCCGCTCGTATGCTAGACAATAGGCCACCGTTTTTTCGCTAGGGACGGTACCATCGGGAATATGTATGTTTTCACTTGGAATGTCCACATGGTTAAAAAGATGCTCGTGCATGAAGTAATAGTAGCTTTGGATGTTACTACGTTCCATCGGTAGGTATTCGTCCAAATTGAAAGTGACCACATTATGAAAGCTGAGCCCTTCTTCTCTGTGCATTCTTACCAACTCTTCATATACACGAATAGGGGAAGAACCTGTTGCCAAACCCAAAACACAGTTTTTGCCTTGTGATTGTTTTTTCTTGATAAGTTCTGCCATTTCGTGAGCAACACGAACGGAAGCCTGGTTGGAATCGGTAAAAATCACATTATGGATTTTTTCAAAACGAGTTTCCTCAAATTGGCCAATAGGTTTGTGGCTGATATCTTTTGGCTTGGGTAGAGTGACGGTTTTCATAAATGCATCAATAGTTAATTAGGATTAAAAATCAGGCAAATATATGCAAGAAAATTTAAATTTGCAGTTTTTTGCAATAAAAAATGCAGTTTTGTGCTTTAATAATGAGTATTTAATGTTTAATTTACTTTAAACGGTATAAAACGGCAGATTAAATATTTTGATTATCTTTGAATTTTATAAGCCAAATTAAAAACCAATGCTGAAGGAAGAACGCCAGCAAACCATACTCAATGAGGTGGAACTGCACAATAGGATTTTATTAACGGATATCGCGGAAACCTTGGATGTTTCCATTGATACCATCCGCAGGGACGTTAAAGAGTTGGACGCCGAGAATAAGTTAAGAAAAGTACATGGAGGCGCAATTTCACTTGGATTTACAACCAATAGCGCTAGAAACACAAATATCTATGCGCTGGATGATAAAATATCCATTGCGAAAAAAGCAACGTCCATGCTTAAGGATGGTGCTGTTATTTTTATTGATGGTGGTACCACATGTTTGGAGATGGCACGATTAATTCCCGAAAAAATACAACTTACCTGTTTCACGATAAGTCTTCCGGTAGCTATGGAACTTTCAGTAAAACCAAATGTAAAAGTAATAGCCATTGGAGGTGAAATTTCTAAGGAAGCCCAAATTGCAATTGGAGCGAATGCCATTCACCAATTGGCTGAAATTAAGGTGGATTATAGTTTTATAGGAACTGGATATGTTGATGCGCTCTATGGACTTACGGAGTTTGATTGGGATATTGTGCAAATTAAAAAAGCTGTGATCAAAGCCTCTAGAAAAACGGTATTGTTATCAATCTCTGAAAAATTAAATTCCCAACATCGATATAAAACTTGCGATATCAGTAATATTAATACGATGATAACAGAGCTGGATCCAGATAGTAGTATATTGATACCTTTTAAAAATAACGATGTAAGAATCTTATAGGGATATGGATTATAAAAAAATCACGGAGACACCATCCAACTATGACGGGTTGGAGCATATGGATACCAAATCCATCTTGGTGAATATGAATAACGAGGACAAAAAAGTTGCCGAGGCGGTGGAGAAAGTTATCCCTCAACTTTCAAAGTTGGTAGACGCGCTTAGCGAACGATTTCCAAAAGGAGGTAGGTTGTTCTATATAGGTGCGGGAACTAGTGGCAGATTAGGGATACTTGATGCATCTGAAATCCCTCCGACGTTCGGGATGCCCCACGAGCGGGTAGTTGGCCTTATTGCAGGAGGGGACAGAGCCATTAGAAAAGCAGTTGAAAACGCGGAAGATGACACCCAGCAAGCTTGGCTAGATTTAAAAGAACACGATATAAACGATACCGATGTTGTTGTGGGTATCGCTGCTTCTGGGACTACACCCTATGTGATTGGCGGGCTGAAAACCGCAAGGGGAAATGGAATTCTTACGGCCTGTATTACCAATAATCCTGGTTCACCTATAACACATGTTTCAGATATTCCTGTTGAAATAAATGTGGGTCCAGAATTCGTTACCGGAAGTACGCGCATGAAAAGCGGAACTTCCCAAAAGTTGGCGTTGAACATGATTTCTACAGCATTGATGATTAAGATAGGAAGGGTAAAAGGGAATAAAATGATAAACATGCAGTTGACCAATGATAAGTTGGTAGATCGTGGTACCCGTTATATTGCGGAGGGTTTAGGAGTGGGTTATGACCAAGCCGAACAATTGCTGAAAAAATATGGATCGGTAAAAAAAGCGTTAGACGCTGGTGTTTAGTAATGTTATTTGCCTACCGCTGCTACTTCCTCAACAGTAACAATTTTATCGGTAGTGTTACCCCAAGAATTAGAAATATAGTTCATCACATCTGCAATTTCTTCATCTTCCAGGCCAAGAGGTGTCATTGCGCTGTTATAGGTCTCCCCATTTACGGTAATCTCTCCTTGCAGTCCGAATTTTATGGCATGTATGCTAGCCTCTCTTTTCTCCATTAAATAGTCTGAATTTGCCAAAGGAGGAAAAACGCCTGAAACGCCTTTTCCATTTTCCAAATGACAGGTTACGCAAAAATCAGCATAGATTTCACTGCCACGCTCCATGCTTTCCTTTAGCTTGGTATCCTGAAATAAAGTAAAAGTCAGCAAAATAATGGCCAACGTATAGAAGGACAGAAAAACTTTCATTGGAATTAATTTTTAGGAATCAATTTATAAATGCCTTTACCCTCAACCGCCACATAAATGAGTCCGTCCGGGCCCTCTCTTACGTCTCTTACCCGTCCTTCATTCAACAGTTTTTCCCTTGAAATAACTTTAGTTCCATCCAGTTCAAGTCGTTCTAAATATTGAAACGCCAGTGAACCAACTAACACACTTTCTTTCCAATCGTCATAATTATTAGAAGTCACAAAAGCCATTCCGCTGGGGGCGATTGATGGCACCCAATAATGGATGGGTTGTTCCATGCCTTCCATAGCAGTTTTGTCGGTAATAGGAGTACCACTGTAGTTGATTCCGTAGGTAACTAAGGGCCATCCGTAGTTTGCACCTTTTTTTATGATATTTATCTCATCCCCACCTCTTGGACCGTGTTCGTTATCCCATAGCTCGCCAGTTTCGGGATGCTTGGCCAAACCTTGTGGATTTCTGTGGCCATAGCTGTAAATAGCTGTTTTAGCACCTTCTTTCCCTACAAAAGGGTTGTCATCGGGAATGCTACCGTCATCATACATACGATAAATTTTTCCACCATCCCTGGTAATATCCTGAGGGTTTTCATCCCTTGCACCACGTTCGCCAATGGAGAAATAAAGAAATCCATCGTTATCGAACTCGATTCGAGACCCAAAATGCTGTCCTTTGGTTGTGTTTGGTGTGGCTTTATATAGAATTTCATTTTCCACCAAGGTGTCTCCGTCAAGTTTCGCTCTCATTATTGCGGTATTTCCGCCTTTACCTTCTCCCTCCGTGGAGGAGTAAGAAATATAAATCCATCCGTTCGTATTGTAGTCGGGATGTAATTCTATATCTAAAAGTCCACCCTGACCTCGTTGATATACTTCTGGAACATTGGAAATTTTAGTCCTTTCGTTGTTTTTGAAATGTACTAAATCCCCTGATTTTTCAGTGATAAGCATAGACCCATCAGGAAGGAAAACAAACCCCCATGGAATCTGTAGGTTATCGACGAACAGCTCGGCCGTAAAAGGCACTTGTTCCGGGATAGTGACTTTGTTTTCAGCATCTTGACCACAAGAAATATTGAGCATTACAACGAATATATAGAATAGAAATGCACTTTTTTTCATATTGAAACGTTAGAACTATGTTATATGGTAATGAATTTTTAAAGATAAACAGAAAATATAAGTATAAACAATTACACCAAAGAATATCAACGATTCCCCAAATCGAAACTATTCTTGAAAAACTCGACTTAACCTATGCTCCCAAAAAAACCGCGGTATACGCTGTATACGCTCATACTGATAGCTTTATCGGTAGTCGGTTCAACAGCAGTCGCAAACTCCAATGTTAAAATATTGTTTGATGAAGTAGCACTGGTTTTGGATAAAGCAGTTTCAACTGTCATTTCCAAAGAAACCACTGATACAGCATCCGATAAAAAAAATAACAGCTCATTCCACAAAACGTTGGATTCTGAAGGCTATAGTCCTTCGGCACCCATGTTTATGACCATTATCCAAGGAGCGGACGAAGAAGTGGGCTGTAGTTCAAACGGTTTTACCGTTGCAAGGTTTAACCTTTGTGGGGATTCCGACGATAGAACTATCAGTCTGTCTGGAGGACCCTATAGTTCGGTTTCATGGCAAATCCTTGGAGGTTCCTGTTCGCCTGATATTAATCAAGATTGTCCCAATACAGGTTCCTGTTATTCCGAGGTAGCACCGGGACAGATTTTTAATTTGGACGCGAGTACGGTTCCTGCAACCGTTGGAGCGGAGTATCGCGTGGTTGCGGACGGACAAATCTATTATTTTAAGGTAAAAAAGAGTACGATTACCCAGACCTTTGTAAAACAGGATTTTATTTGCGGCGTTCCAGGTAGAATACAAATTACCAATTTGTCCAGTGCATATGAGTTTAGCATAGATAGCGGAAGTGGTTTTGGCCCATGGCAAGGAGCTATTTTTCCCAATCTTGTAGCTGGAACTTATAATGTAAAGGCAAGACTTAGAAATACGCCCAACACCTGTGAGTACCCTTACCCTCCAATCACAATTGACCAGCAAGATATTGAGATCGAAGCTACTTTTGTTGATGCACAATGTAGTGGGGATACGGGTAGTATTACCGTAACTCCAATGAATGTGCCTGGACCATTTAAATATACATTGTTAAATTCTAGTGGTGTAGCGCAGGAGTTTACGGCCTTTATTTCGGATAACCCCTATACTTTCTCAGCTGTGGGATTTGGAACCTATATTGTACAGGTAGAAACACAGCAATGTCAGGGAGACCCTCTAAACGGAATCGATCCACCTAGACAAAATTTAGACACTTCCGGAAATCCAATTACCATTGGAGCGGGATTGAATGCATTAGACGCCTCTACCGAAGTTAATAGTAGCTTTGGTTGTTCCACCATTTCCAGTGTAGATATCACTTTAAATGTTGATGGCGGTTCGGCACCTTATACTTTTACTGTAAACGGAGGCCCGGTACAACCTTCTTTTGGCAGTTCTGCCACAAACTCGGGTACCACTACTTACACGGTAGGTTCCGCAGGAACTTATGACTTCGTAATAACGGATAGCAATGGATGTGATATTACCGCATCTTCCAATGTAGAGGAGCTTCTACCACCGGATGTAACTGCAGCTGGTATTGATGGTACTTGCAGTAACGGGGGGGCTAGAATTGAATTTACGGTAAATGATGCGCGTGGTTATAATCTTTCATATCGCGTGAATTCAGGAGATCCTTGGGTGACAACACCACTTATATCTGTTCCTGCAACGCCATCTGGAACGCTTTATGATCAGATAGAAGTACGATACCAACAAGGAGGTTTTGAATGTACCAGGCCCTTGGCCGACGTTACGGTAATAAGCGTAGGAACTATTACAGGTGATGTGCCCAGTAGTTCCAATGTACTTTGTAATGTTGGTGGAGGTACTACAGGTGGAACCATAATTTTTGATAGCACGTCATTTTCAGGAGGGTCGGGAAGTGGTTATATGTTCAGTATTGATGGGACCAACTTTACATCAACAACCGACTACACAGGGTTGGCAGCAGGTATATATACACCTATTGTAAGGGATTCTGGGGGATGTCGTTTGGAGTTGACACCAATTGAAATTTTTGACGTAGACCCACCTACCAATATTGATTTTGTGCAGAGCAATTCCAATTGTGCCGCAAATACTTCAGACGTACAACTAACGGCTACGGCTAACTTTGCCATCGCTACGTATGAGGTAATAAGCCCTGTAACTATTAATAATTCGTCAAATAATACCTTTACGGGGCTGACCAACAACGTCAACCATGTTTTCAGGATTACTGATATTAATGGTTGTATTTATGAAGAAAGCTTTACACCTGCGGTAATTAGTTCTATTCGGGCACGTGTAGGATCTGGTGGTGATTTAAGGGTCTGTACAGGTGCTACCGATGGTAATGCCACCTTTTTGGTCGATGGTTTCTCAAATACGTATTCTTATACGGTTAGTCCAGGTGGTTTTAGCGGGACTGGAGAGACCAATCTTCAGGTACCAATTTCAGGCTTGGGGGCCAATACTTACACGATTACAGTGACTGATGACGATACGGGTTGTACCGATACGGCAAACGTCACGGTTGAAGAACCCACAGCGGTATTAAGTTTAACTGCTACAGTTACCGATATGACCTGTGCCAACAACAACATAGGGCAGGTTCGGGCCAATGCCTCCGGCGGTTTTGGGAGTTACAGATATGAATTGGAATGGCCAACACCTCCGGGAATCACTCAAGGTCCCAAAAGTGGTAGAAACTTTGGTAACCTGACTGCAGAGGGTACTTATACGTTAACTGTAACAGATGTAGAGGGATGTACTGCAAGCACAACATTTGTACTAAATCAGGTTGATCCTCCAAGTATCGCTCTAGATGTGGTAGATTATTGTTTTGGTCCAGGTGATGATGCATCTATTCAAGTCAGTTCAACGGCTGGTACGGCAGCAATTGGTACACATCAATACCGTATAAATGGAGGCGCGCTTCAAGCTAGCCCCAATTTTAGTGGGTTGGTACCAGGTAATCACACTATCGAGGTAGTAGATGGTAACAATTGTACCGATGATTTGACGGTGACCATTCCACCCCAGATACAGATTGATTTAGATTTGATTTCGGAGATTCCATGCGGTGGTGATGGTGAGATGGGCATTACCATCAATGGTGGTGATATTTCAACACTCGCAAGCACTTCGTACACCATTTTTCTTGATGGTGCCCCCGTAGCAGGACACACTGGAAACAATTTGCCTTCAAACGCCTTTAATTATACCGTACCTTTTGGTGCTGAAGGTACTTATACCGTTCAGGTAACGGATAATAATAGCTGCACGAATACATCGCCACCATTGACCTTTACTCCTCCGGTATCCATTTCTGCTTCAGCGGTACCCGTTGGACCGAGCTGTGGTGATACTTCCAGTGGATATGTAGAGATTACACCAGATGTATCAACAGGAACTCCAGGATTTGAAATTATTTTTGCACCCCAAGGAACGGGCTTGGTCGATAGCCCTTTCGATGCATCGCAACCTGCTGGATTTACCTATAGCTCACAAACCATTTATTCAGGTTTGTCCGCGGGAACGTATGAATATATTGTAAAAGATGCTAGAAATTGTACTACAGGTGTTCAGACCGTGGTAGTAACGGCGGATTCTACTAATCCACCGGATGCAACTGTTTCTTCAATTGATGCAGATTGCGACGTGACTGGAGTTTCTGGTGGAGTCCGAATCGATACAATTGCAGATGGGGTTGCCAATTTTACAATTATCATAGAGGATAATTTTGGGAATGAAATTATTAGAAGAGATAATGTAGGCCTGGGCGATTTGCCTTTGGATATTGAAGACCCTCTCCTAGTGGAAGGCAACTATACCGTTATTACGCTAGATTCCCGTGGGTGTTTAGATTTGGACGCTGTCAGTATCAATTCTGTTGATTTGCAAATAGTTCCTGATTTTACGGTTCCAATAATTTGTGATAGAGGGAATTTACCGCAATGTGTTGATATTGTAAACGGTGTTGGACCTTTTGATATCCGCTTGGTTACGGACCCTGCTTCTCCGTACATAGATTTAGGTCCTACCGCCAGCCGATATTGTTTCCCGGACCTTGTCCCAGGGGCTACTTACACTGTGCAAGTGTTGGATGAGGGCACTGGCTGTGAATATATTGAAGAGGTTACAATTCCCGATGGACCCAATCCGTTAGATGTTGCACTTTCTATTGATAATGGAAATTGTAATGGGGAGGATGTGGAACTACGCTATTTAATTTCTGGTGCTAGCGGACCTTTTGATATCGTAATTCGAAGTTTGGATACCGGTGCAATAGTTACCAATCTTATTGCTAGTAGCATTTCGGACGATACTCTTTTGGTTCCGCAAGGCCCTTATGCCATTTCAGTGATTGACAATGCTACGGATTGTACAGGAGGTGATACTATAGAGGCCACATTGAACATGCCACGTGTAGATGTCATCAACAATGAAAACGCGAATTGTAATGAGGAAGGACAACTGACTTTTAGAGGTAGTGGCGGTACTCCATATCCACCTTCAGGCGCTGGATCGTTGCCTGATGGTTCGCCTTATCAGTATGCTGTGGTAGATGCTGGAACCCCTCCTGTTTCCGGAGACTATGGTACCGCAACTACAGTCAATTTACCAGGCTCCATTGGAGGAACAGCCTATGATATTTGGGTCCGGGATTCACGAGGTTGTGAATTCAGGACGTCGGCAACTGTGGTTCAGTTGGACCCTGATTTGCCGATACCGGATATTTCCGTAAACAACCAGTGTATAACAGGAGCACCACCGGCAAGTTTTCAAATTGATGTGACCATGCCTGCCAATATTGATAATCCTACGTTTACCTTAGGTGGTCAGACCTTGGTTCCAACTTATGATGGTGTCAATCCTACAACTGCTACATTCAACGTTCCCACTATTGGGGTCTATGATGTGTATGTGGTCGATTCCAATGGTTGTGATATATCTACTACTGCAGAAGTGTTTCAGATTCTCTCTGCATCGGCAGAATTTTCTACAGAGCCTAGTTGTAACAATACAGATGGTGTGATTATGGTTGCCCCCAATGGTGGTAGCGGTAACTTTACGTTTGAATTACGTGATGGTGCAGGTACACCAACTGGTAATACAACAGGTGCTACTACTGGGGTTTTTACCAGTGTTGGTCCCGGAGATTATGAGGTCTTCATTAGGGATGATATTGCCAATGATGGTAGCGTTTTTTGTGACTTCACTGTAGATGGTATTACATTGGATGCCGCAATACCTCCTGTTATAGTTGATATGGGCGAGAGCAATATAAGTTGTAACGGTGCCAATGATGGAAGCATAACTGTTGTATTGAATCCCGGTTCGGACGTTGATGGAATTTTAGAGTACCGTTTGTTTGATTCTAGCAATACGGAGATTGATAGCAATATTTCAGGTTCTTTTACAGGTTTAACACCTGATACGTATCGCGTAGAAGTCGAAACTGATAGAGGATGTATCGATGATGAAACTATTCCTCTTACAGAGCCTCCAATATTTGAAATAACCGCGACCGATGAGACATTGGTTTGCGAAAATGGAACCAATCGCTTTAGTACTGCTACAATCTCCGCTGCTTTGGTAAGCCCAGGAAATGGAGGGCCTTATGGTTACCGCCTTGATCCCAGTGATAGTTATCAAAGTAGCCCCGATTTTGATATTGTAGACAATGGTACTGATCAAACCATCACAATTTATGCTATTGACGCCAATGGTTGCGAAGATAATGTTACAATTACCGTTTTTGCGCCTACGGATGTTGTTCCGAGCATTTCACAAGACAGCGCACTGACCTGTGCGGATCCTGAACGTGTTGAGATTACGGTAATAGGTACTACAAATTTCACGGTAATCACTTCTGGGCCTTCTGGAACTACTGTAGCTAATGTAAATCAACCTAGTGGTAGCTCCACTTTTGTAGACTTGCCAAGTGTGGGTGATTATTTGATCGAGGTGCAAGACAATACTGCAGGTGGGTGTACCTATCCTCTTCCTGTATATACCGTGAGTCCTCCGATTGAGCCCACAGCCGTATTATCCGAGGCCAATCCTGTACGTTGTTTTGGTGCCTCCGATGGAGCGTTGAATATTGAGGTTACCAATTATGTGGGTGCACGTTATAGTTATGAGGCATTCTTATTGGATGTAGGTGGAAATAGGATTCTACCTGCCCAAGCTTCGGGTAATTTTGATACTTCGGTAGCAAACCCTGAAACTATTTTAGGCCTCCCGGGAGGAAACTATGTGGTGGATATTGTTTCATTAGATGACCCTCAATGTCCTACGACCAGCAATGTAGCAAACATCAGAACCCCGAATGGACCTTTATTAGTAAATGCTGTTTCGGTCGGAAATGTGGGTTGTAATAACGATTTAGGAGAAATAGAAGCAACAGGTCAAGGAGGTTGGGATACCTCTCCTTATGAGTATAGATTATTATTTAGTACGGATGGAGGTACTAGCTATACCACAGAAGTAGCACCATTTTCCAACACTAATGAGTTCACAGGATTGGAATTTGGTTTCTACCGGGTTGAAATACGGGATATTGAACTTTGTACGAATACCTTTGATATAGAACTTGAAGAAGTACCGCAAATAGATGCCGGTATTCGTGAGCCTCAAGGTTTGGATTGTCCAAATGGTAATAACGCCGTATTGGAAGCTTATGACCCTACAACTGGCGATGCGATAACCGCAACACCTGGGGCTACGGGAGGATTCCCTGGAGCTGGGTATAACTACAGGTTATTATACCTTAATAGTAACGATAATACGGATATAGGTTCCGCTAGTGGACTTCAAAATTCTCCAACTTTCATAGGTACAAGTGGTGGGTTTATTAGTGCAGGTTGGTATGCCATAGAAGTTTCATCAAGTTTTGACTGTATATATATTACAGAACCATACTTTGTGGATCCACCACCGCCTGTGCAGCCATTGCTCGTTCAGACAAGAGTACCCGGTTGTGGTGGTATAGGTGAGATGAGGCTTTCCATAGAAAACCCTGATCCATTGTTCACCTATGAATATGCTCCTGTAGAGAATGGAATTATTGTAGGCCCATATCAAACTATGGTGGGAACTTCTGTTCTGATACCAGGTGTTCAAGGAATAACCTATCAGTTCGATGTAAGAAAAACTAGTGCTTTAAGTATTTGTCTGCCAGTGCGTTCAAATGGTATTACGATGACCAATGCTACAGGTATCACTCTTTTGCCAAATCTTCCGGACGATATTTCATGTGCATCGGAGTTGGATGGTAGAATAGAGTCCTTCGTAAATGGAGGAGTGGGAGACGATACGTTCTTTCTGTATATTGGTGATCCCGTAGATGCCTTTAATCCTGCAACAAGTGCAACTTTATTTAGAGGTCCTCAAGACAATGGTACCTTTGAAGGATTGCCAGAGGGAACGGATTATTATATTGCCGTAACCAGCGGTGCCACTTGTATGGATATAGCAGGTCCATTTGAGATAATAAGACCGGAGCCCATCGTCTTTGACGCCAATCCTACACCTGTTACCTGTAACGGCGAAGAGGATGGAACCATTACGGTTGAGGTGCTTTCAGGTGGTATAGGATTAATCCAATTTGCCATTGCACCTAATTTCAACGAATTTTTTAGTGAGCCTACTACTCCAGGAATTTACACTTTTGATGAGTTGGCCGCTGGAACATATGAAATACTAATACAAGATGAGAACGGTTGTTTTGAAAAGGATTTTATCACGGTTTCCGAACCTGATATTATTGAGATTATCAATATTCAGACAACACCGGAACTTTGTATAGGGGCAAATGATGGTACCGCTACTTTTGAAATTACCGGAGGAACTCCTTTTAATGATCTCAATGGTTAGCCATCTCCATATTTTGAATATAAGGTTGAAATGATTGATCCGGTTGATGAAACAGGAACTGGAACTTTTGCCCCATTTACAAGTGGATTGTTAATTGAGGGTCTCCAAGGCGGTGCATCTTATGCGGTGTATGTGCAAGATGCAAATCTATGTTCCACGGTCGAGTTGTTCACCATTGGCATAGGTGTTGATTTAACGGCGGAGCCAATTATACAATATGGTTGTGAAGGTATATTCCCGAATAGTACGACTACTGTTCAAATGCAAGACGCAAGTCTCATGTCAGACTTAATGTTCGCCTTGGATCCGGTAGATCCTACAGATGCTATTACTGCAATGGCAGGAACCGAGAATGTTTGGGCGGATTTAGCTGCCGGTGATCATATAGTCTATGTTTATCACCAAAATGGCTGTACGAACTTCGTGGAATTTACGATAGATCCTTATGATCCATTGACCCTGAATGCGGAGAAAACTGGTCCAAACGAGCTAGTGGCTTCTGCGGAAGGAGGATATGGTGGCTATGAATTTTTCTTTAATGGCGAATCTTATGGTGAGGAAACTACCTATACTACGAATGAAAGCGGTATGGTAAATATTAGGGTAGTAGATGCTAGCGGCTGTATTGCCGAGGTAAATATACCCTTTGAATTCACGGGAATGTTGGAGATACCCAATTTCTTTACTCCGGATGGTGATAATCAAAACGATGTTTGGTCACCTAGAAACAGAGAGTTCTTCCCAGATATAGAAGTTAAGATATACGACCGTTACGGAAGGGTAGTGGCAATACTGGATGAAATATCCGGATGGGACGGAACTTATGAGGGTAAAGAAGTTCCGACAGGAGATTACTGGTACGTAGTAAATGCCAATGACAAGAGCAAACAACGCTATGTTGGCCATTTTACATTATATAGATAAACAATAAAAATTCATAATTTTTAAAGGTGTCCCATTTGGACACCTTTTTTCGTATCTTGATTTTTAAACCTTTATCATTTTGATGCGAAAATTCTATCTCGTTTTATTTTTGACATTAATACTACAAAGTTGTGCCTCTCAGCCAAAACCAGATTTGATAGATGCTACCTTGGAAACCAATGTTAAGGAGAAGCTTAGTTATTATCTCTATTATCCAGAAGAATATCAGGATGAACCAGATGAAAAATTTCCGATATTACTTTTTTTACATGGTGGAGGGGAATCTGGGGATAGTTTGGTCGCTATTAAACGAAACGGTCCTCCTAAACTTATCGTGGAAGGAAAAAAATTCCCTTTTCTCATTTTAGCGCCTCAAAATCCCTATCCAAAAAAATGGTGGAACACCAGGGCCTTAAAACAATTACTTGACACGGTTGTTGCCAATAATAGAATTGATAAGAATAGAATTTATTTAACAGGTTTGAGTAGAGGAGGAGGGGCGGCCTGGGAAATGGCCGTTCAATATCCTGAAACCTTCGCTGCCCTTGCTGTGGTTTGTGGAATGACGCCATTACCCTATGCATCTTGGATAAACAAGGATATGCCAATATGGGTCTTTCACGGAGAGGAAGATGAATCCATTCCAATTTCTGAATCAGAAACCATGGTGGATAAACTTAAGGAAATGGGGTATTCCGTAAAATTCACCAAATACCCAGGGGTTGGTCATAATTCATGGATACAGGCCTATAAAACAGATGAACTTTACGATTGGTTTGCTGCTCAGGAAAAATCAAATTAGAAACCAAACTACCTTTGAAATTTATCGGAAATCATTTCAGTGTAGAAAACGGCAAGTTATTTATTGGCAATAGTTTTGTTTTCCAGGATCATTAAATCAGTGTTGGAATTTTCCCAGATATCTCTAAAATCTTTGGGAACCGGAGTAAATGCATAGCTAAAGGCACTTAACACAATGTCTTCATCACCATCATTGTCAAAATCCCCTGAATCCATTAACAACCATCTTCCCAAGTTTGCACCTTCAAAGGTGTAGGGTTGGAACCTGTAAAGTGAGGGGTTTTGGTTTTCTAAATAAACAAATGCACGTATATCTTTACTTCCATAATTTGGGAATGTTGATACTATTGCAAAATCTATGTCACCATCTTTATCGAAATCGCTGGAAATTACTTTAGTAGCACCATTTAAAGAATAAAAATATTTTTCTTCAAATTCATTGTTGCCGTTATTAATAAATATTCGCATCCCGTGGTACCACTTATGCACGTAGCTTTTATCCGCATTGTCACCATTTACCGTAATAATATCCAAATCTCCATCTCCATCGTAATCAATTAAATCAAACCAACTTGAGCCATAAACCGGGCTAAACTGAATTACATTTTTTTCCTTAAATTTTAAATCAGGTTGTTGATATAAAATATAAATACCTTCTTTTCCCTGAGACATTAGTACAATCAAATCATCCTTACCATCACCATCCATATCTTTTGCAATTGCTCTAACCGCACCGGGTAAACTTAGGAGAATTTCTTTTTCGTATTCGTTTTCATTATTTTTTTTTAATATCGAAAGGTCGCCGGTTAAGTTGCCAAATTCGCACACTACGATTTCATTTTCTCCATCCGCATCAAAGTCATGAACTACTGTATGAACAGGTCTGTGCAGTACATCAGGAAGTTGATTAGTGGATTTACCGTCAATAATTTGAATATAACCTCTGGGTTTTTCCGAAGGATTCAGATATCCTATAGAGGTAATAAATTTTAAACCATCTTTTTGGATATAGGATATTGGAGCTTTTACATCGGTACTAGAACTTTCTATCATATCCTCATTAGCATCATAACTATGGAATTTCCCGTGTAAATCTCCTGTTAGAATTACCTTGTTCAAGGTGTCATATTTTAGAAGCGTAATCAGGGTAGTGTTTGTGGAATCCAAGTCAATGAACTTTGGATTAAATTGCGATAACTCCAAGGGTTTAGAAAAATCTATAATACTGGGGATAGAATCGGGTGATAGCCCAATAATATATTCCTCCAACAATTTCCAGTCTTTTTCTGCGATAATTGGTTTCCGAGGATAAATACCACTTTTTATCACCTCACTCTGTTCTTCAAATGATAACTTTTCATATGGATTGTAGGTTGAATCCGATATGCCCATTCTTGCTGCCATTTCTGGTAAAACAGAATTTTTCCAGATATGTTTTGGCAGTTCTTGAATTTTTGGAAGAACGTGACAACTTGCGCAATACGATTCATATAACAACTGCGCTTTTTTTTCTTTGGATGGTGTACATCCCTGTAGCAGATAGAAAAAACAAAAAATAGCGGCAAGTTTGTTGTTCATTGTCTTTTCATATCATTTCGCGTTCCAGTGCATTCCTAAATCAGGTTCTGGATAAGAAACTTCAAACTTATATTGATTTTTATTGTAATTCTTGCTTACTGTAATTGCTGTCTTTTGCTTTTTTAAAGACTAATAGTTTACCCCTATTTTGGCTAACTATGATCAATGATTCGTCATTTACCGCACTTTTAATACGTATTATGTGTTTGGCATCTCCATATGCCGAAAACCCACTCTCTTTCGCAGATATTGGTTTAAAGTTTCCTTCTCCATCACCTTGCAATACCAACCCATTGAAAGCATCATATCTTCCAATAAAAACTTCATTTCCAAAGTCATTTCCCACCAAAAATATATCTAGCTTGCCATCATCGTTAAAATCAGTTACTTCAAAATCGTTTATAGTTGAAATTTGAGCTTCCCATGGTAGCTGTTTAAATTCAAACTTACCGCCACCTAGGTTCTCAATATAAATGCTTCTATCAAAATTTGCCTTTAGCTCCTGTGCATTTTTCAATTCTTCCTCACCAAAAAGGGTGTTTTGAGTTGTGTTGGCATATTCCTTATATAGATTGAACTTGGACCTAAACAACGGACTTTGCCCAAATAAATCGCCACCAAAATTAACTGGAACCGAGGCATAGGTTGTATCTGTGTAACTCTGTTTGAAATAGGCGAAGGCCACAGGGTCAATTGTACCATTGTTGTCAAAATCCTTGAATAGCAATGTGAAGGGACGATCTTGGGAGGGTTGAAACAGATTATTCCCGCCCATATTTCCAACCAAAAAGTCAATATCTCCATCATTATCAAAATCGTCACCTTCAATGCCGTTCCACCAGCCTAATAGACTATCCAATCCTGTATTTTCCAATCGTTTGAATTTGGATTCTTCATTCTTATAAAAAGTTACTGGCATATATTCACCAGAGACAATTAGGTCTTTTCTACCGTCATTATCAAAATCTTTCCATATGGCGTCCGTGATCATGCCACTGTTTCTTAAATCCGGGGCCAAAGAGTCCGTAACATCTTTAAGAATACCGTTGAAGTTTAATAACAGAAAACTTTTTTCTGGCAATGGAAAATTTGCAAAAGGAGTTCTTCCGCCAATAAAAAGATCCGTAAACCCATCTTTATTAAAATCTTCTGCCGAAACGATTGATCCGCTTGCCTGAATGGTCGGACTATTTTTTTTGCTTAATTGAAAGTTTCCTTTTCCATCATTTAGCATTAAGCGATCGGTATAAAATTCACTTCCAGTCACAAATTCATTGCTGCCGGAGACGAGATACAGGTCCAGATCGCCATCATTTTCTAAATCGAACAATACCATACTTTCTTCTTCAAAAGTCTTGTTGTAAACATCGCTGAAAAGGGCTGTACCCGAGAATTTACCATTTTCATCCTGATAAAATATTTGTGGCGACAACCCGGATGAACTGCCAACGATAAAATCCTCGTAACCATCTCCATTAATATCGCCTTTTGCTAAACAGGGACCATTTTGCGTTAACTTCTTTGGTAGAATTCTTTGAACGTTAAAATCTATCATGTCCAATTCGTCGTGATGGTAATTCACACCAATTTCATTGGATACTTCTACGTAGCTTTCCGATGGATTTTTGGGTAAAAAAGGGAAATTAGATTTTTGATGGGCAAGTTTTGCATCTTGGTGGTTTAAGACAATTGTTTGGTCCGCCTTAAGGTTTTCCAGAAGTTGTTGTTTGCCGTCCGGCCAAATGATTTCTAGGGATTCAACCTCATTTAGCTCGTTCAATCCAAAATGAATGGTTTCATCTACTGATGACATATAGCCCCTTGTCAAATACTGTTCCTGATATTGAAATTCATCATCCTTCTTTCTAACTACAATTTTTGCTCCAATACCATTTCTATTGTTTGCTGGCCCAATCAACTTTACCTTTAAATAGTGGGTATTGCTATTTTTCCCATTGTTGGTATTGTTTTTAAATAGAAAAGCCTCATCATTGATGTTGTTTATTACATAATCCAAATCTCCATCGTCATCAAAATCACAGAAAGCCGCTCCGTTTGAAAAAGAGGGAATATCAATTCCCCATTCCTCACTCGTATCCTTAAATTGACCGTTTTGAACATTTTTAAAAGCGTAATTCGGAATTTTTACCACCGGAATTGAATCCAATATCTGACTTGGGCTTAAAAAACGGCTTACGTTAAAATTGAATTCACCAAAATCAAGATCTGTAATATCCCTTGGAAAACCATTTGTAATAAGTAAATCTTTAAAACCGTCGTTGTCAGCATCAAAAAATAGGGGAGACCAACTCCAGTCCGTTCTTGAAACACCAGCAAACAAACCAATTTCACTATAAGGAACATTTATACCTTGCCCAATTTGGAGCATGTTTCTCATATATTGATAACCATAATCATATTTTTCATTTAAGACATAATCATTATACTTTGTGCTTCGCACTGTCGTCTTTAGCCTGTAGTTGGTTTCGCCCAACATATCCAAGGTTATAATATCCAAGTAACCATCATTATTAAAATCTGAAATATCGTTACCCATGGAAAACTTACTCTGATGTTTCAATAATTCGTCTATCCTATTTGTAAAAGTTCCATCTTGATTATTAATGTACAGTAGATCATTAGTGAGGTAGTCATTACTAACATAAATATCGGACCATCCATCATAATTTAAATCAGCTATGGCAATGCCTAAACCATAACCTTCTATTGTGATGCCTGCCTCTATGGTTACATCGGTAAAAGTGTTATCACCATTGTTATGGTAAAGTCTATCATTGCTTAAAGCAGATCCATCGGTAATTTTTTTTCTATAATTGGAAGGTAATTTGTGTACATCTACATTGTTTAGTACATAAAGGTCCAGTAAACCATCTTTGTCATAATCGAAAAAAGTGGCATTCATGCTATTGCCCATATCGGCAATACCATATTCTTTTGCTAATTCCTTAAATATCGGAATACCGTTTTTATCCAATCCTTGATTCACAAACAGCATATTTGCCTTCTCCAGTTTGGTCGGGAACATGGCGGCACAAATATAAATATCCAAAAAACCATCATTGTTTATATCCACTACGGCAACCCCGGTTTTCCATTTATCATTGGCCATAAGACCACTTGCTTCCGTAACATCTTTAAATTTGAAATCTCCTTGATTTAGGTAAAGCTTATTTGACACCTGGTTTCCAGTGAAGAAGATGTCAGGTTCTTCATCGTTGTTAAAATCCCCGATTGCCACACCTCCACCATTAAAAATATATTCGCTTGTTAAAATATTGAAACTGTCGGTTTCAACTATTTTATTGTTAAAAGTAATTCCAGAATGATCAGAATCGATTTTAGAAAAGAGTTTGGTATCTCCTTTTTGTTTGCAGGAAATAAAGATGAAAAATATAATGAATGAAATATTGATTAAGTTTTTCATTTGGTATAAATGATGTAATAGTATCTATTTAAAAAACACCATTGTTATGGTGCTGCTATAATTAACTTTCAAATTTAGGCTAATAGAAGCTAAATTTAAACAACTAGGGATTGACTTTTCGGCTAAAACGTGGTTAATCTAAATTTAAAAAAACATTAATGAAATACCGTAATTATCTATTCCAAATTATTTTGTGTGTTCCCATATCGGACTAATAATGGGTATAGATAGAGAAATATTTTATAATCATAGCTTGAAATAAAAACCACCCTAAAATTAATTTTTAGGGTGGTTTATTTGTTTTGACGATTAAAGTCTATCGTCAGTGACGGTATTTTTTATTATTCCATTGACTCTATAAAATCAATAGCACTATTCGGCAACAATACTTTGTCCACAACGTGAGCAACTCCATTTCTCGTCATAATATCAGCCACCGTAATGTTGGCATTCACGTTATTCGTTGCATCACCCACTACAAAGTTATCCGTGCCAACAACACTAATAATTTCTATATCACTTCCAGAAACTGTTGTTACCATTCCAGCCTCCAAGTCTTCGCTAGCTATTTTGCCTTCTAACACATGATATAACAATATCTCAGTAAGAAGTTCTAATTCCTCATCTGTATCAAAGCTTGCAATACTTGTGTATTCAGCACCTAAAGCGTTGAATAAGTCAGTAAATGCAGCATCTGAAGGGGCAAATACGGTAGCCGGTCTAAAATAGGTGAAATTGGTAGCTTCATCGTCTTGCACATTTGTAGCATCCGTAAAGGCACCTACCAAATCCGTTGCGATCAACGCCTCTTCCAAAATAGTTAGTTGCGGTGAATTGACTACTGTAGTGGCCAAATCATCCGAATCCAACAACGCTAGAAAATCCAGAGCAGCCTGAGGCAACAGCACTTTGTCTATTATGTCGATAACTCCATTTTTTGCATCTATGTTGGAAGTTACTGTACTTGCTGTAGTAGCAGTTACGTCCCCAAACGCAAACCCTGCACCGTCAGAAATTACATTAACAGTATTATCTTCCAAAAGTGTCTCCGCAGGACCGACAGTTAAATCCGTTGAAGCTGCTGCTGGAGGCAATACATGATACTTAAGAATATCACCTAATAAGGCGATTTCTACATCATTGTCAAAATCATCAATACTATTGTAATCATCACCTAAAGCATCTAAAAGATCTGTAAAAGCTTGATTATTCGGCGCCAAAACTCTAGCCGTATCTAATTGTGCAATAGCATCCACTAAACCAGCTTTCTCCAAAGCACTTGCCAAAACACTTAGGTCGTCTGTTGCCGTTGCCCATTCTAGAATGGTTGGTCTAAGATCAACGTTTAAAGCGTCAATTGCTGCTTGTGGTAAAAGTACTTTATCTATAAGATGAACAATACCATTATCCGCATATGAATTTGGTGAAATAACAGTAGCTACAGGATTTGTCTCTGGCAACTTAGTTGCATCCTGTAATTGAACTGTTCCATCCGCGGTAACTAGCACAGAAAGTTGATCTCCTAAAACAGTGGTTAATGAAGAACCGTTTGAAAAAGAGCCTGCTTCTATACTTGAAGGAACTACGTGGTACGTCAAAATCTGAGAAAGTAAACCTGGGTCTATGTCAGCTAACAAGGCTTCACTTGCCGGTACGTCATCCGTAGATATGTACCCAAGTGATTCCGCTAAAGCTGTAAATGCATCGTCATTTGGAGCAAATACTGTAAAAGGTCCAGTGCCTTCCAGAGTTCCTTGAAGATCTCCGGTTGCTACATTAAGAGCGGCCTCCAAAGCGGTTGTTCCTCCGCCTGTGCTAATTCTGGTGTACACCGTTCCGGGGCCAATAATAGCAGCACCTGGCGAGTCTACATCGTCATCGCTGCATGAGTTTAAGCCTAAAACGGTCAGCAACGAAAAAAGAATGCTTAAGGTTCGAAATTTATTCATATCAAAAATATTTTATTAAGATTTAATCTGTTTGGTTTTTAATATCCAGGATTTTGCGTTAACACCCCACCACTTTGGTCAATTGCGTTAACTGGAATAGGGAAAAGATCATGTTTCTCCGTATAAGTTTGGAACTTTGAAGCATAATCTGCCTGATTGATATCCTGGGCTTCATTTTGTATATAGGTATTGATGGTTGACATAGCGATATCCCATCTTCTTAAATCAAACAAACGATGACCTTCCATACCAAATTCCAAACGTCGCTCAAAACGAATGGCGGCTCTTGCACCAGCTTGACCCGCAAAACCAGCATAAGGCTCAATTTGATAGTTGGCCGCTGGACCATCTCCAGCCTCATTTTGAACATAGGTCATGTTCTTTGCCCTGTTCCTTACCTGGTTAACATAATCTAAAGCCAATCCAAGGTCTGGACTTGATTTCTCTGCCGCAGCTTCGGCGGCCATTAATAAAACATCAGCAAAACGCATAACGTTGTAATTAATTCCTGACCAATCAGAACCCCAACCACCAGTTCCACGGTTGGCATCAACTTCACCATTTTGGTAAACATTCTTTTTAGGTAAATACGGACCCGAAATATCGTTAAAGGTTGCTCTAATCCATTCTTTCCCTGGGTTGGGACCAAATCCATTATAATCGATACCTCTCCTAGAAACAGTATAATCCAATCGAGGATCTAGAGGTCCCGCATAAGGTGTGAAAGGTTCACTACTATTAATGCCATAATCACTGGTTACATCTGAATCTGCATAATTATTTATTAAAGGAAGGCCTGAACCATTGGTTTGGTAAGCATTAACTAAGTCTTGTGTTGGTTGATAAAAACCGCAACAAGTACCTAAAGGTCCCCCTCCGGGAAAATTCAAAGTACCTGCACCATTACCGTTAAAAGAACGTCCGTCATCTGAAACGAACTGGATAGCAAACATAGATTCAGCGCTATTCTCACCGGCAAAGTTGAAATTACTTATATATTCAGGGTTTAAACTATATGGTCCATTTTGAACAACATCGTTAAGCAATGGAAATGCCTGATCCCATTTTTCTTGGTACAATAGTGCTTTTCCAAGGAATGCCTTCGCAACCCAAGAATTGGCCCTTCCAGTAACAACTTCCGAACCTAAGTTATCAATTGCTGCTTGGAAATCTGCCTCAATTTCAGCCCATATAGGACCAGGGTTTGGTTGGTTAAACTCTAGGTTGTCCAAGTTCTCCACAGAAATAAAAGGAACATTACCATAAAATTTTTGTAGTTCAAAGTTGTAATAGCCCCTTAGGAAAAGTGCTTCTCCCAATTGTTGTGAAAAATCTCCATCTGGAATTGACTGTATCAATGAAATTACAGCGTTCGCTCGGTTCACACCACCAAATAAAGCGCTCCATCTTCCTCGCGCAACGAACTCACCTTGGACACGGCCCGCGCCTATTGCGACCGCATCGTGGCGATGCGCGCGGGCCGGGTCTTCTTCGATGGCTCCGCCGCCCAGCTGACCGACGACGTCGTGCGCGACATCTACGGCACCAAGGGGCTGCGCGAGTTCGACGAGGCCGTCACCTCCACCGCCGCCCGCGCGGTGGAGCCGGCCTGACCAGCGCTGGAACGGGGAACCCAACCATGCGCTTGCTGACCACGACCGCCCTGATCGCCATCACCACCGCCACGGCCGCGATGGCCGACTGGCGCGAGGACTACCAGACGCTGCGCTTCGGCATCCTGTCGTCGGAGAACGAGGCCGACCGCATCAAGCGCTACGAGGGCCTGCGCTCCTATCTCTCCGAGGCGCTCGGCGTCGAGGTCGAGATCTTCACCGCCGGCAACTACGACGGCGTGATTCAGGCGCTCGCCGCCGACCAGATCGAGATCGCGCGCTTCGGCTCGTCGTCCTATGCCGCTGCCTACACCGCGACCGATGGCGGCGTCGTGCCGTTCCTGACGGACCAGAAGGCCAACGGCTCCTCGGGCTACTACTCGGTCCTCGTGACCCGCTGCGACAGCGGCATCGAGAGCCTCGCGGATGCCGAGGGCAAGGTCATGGCCTTCGCCGACCCCGACTCGACCTCGGGCTACGCCGTGCCGTTCTTCAACCTCGTGGAGCGCGAGGGCATCTCGCCCGACACCTACTTCGCCGCGACGCCCTTCTCGGGAAGCCACGAAGCCGGCGTCCAAGGCGTCGTCAACGGCACCTTCGACGTCGCCGCGACCTACCGGAACAACGAGGCCGACGGCATCGTCAAGCGCATGGAGCGCAAGGACATGATCGACACCGGCGTCGTCTGCACGATCTGGGAATTGCCGCAGATCACGTCGGGCCCGTGGACCGCCCGCGCCAACCTGCCCGAGGAGATGGTCGCCGATATCAAGGATGCGATCATGGCCGTCCCCGAGGCCGATCAAGCCGCCTATCGCGACTTCACCTCCTTCGATCCGTCCGACGACAATCCCGACGTCGGCTTCCTGGAAGTGGACCACGAGCGCTACCAGTGGATCGTCGACATGCGCCAGTGGCTGCGCGACCAGCGCCGCGGCTGAGGACCTTCGGCCCGAACGCATAGGCCCCGCCCCGGAGCGCGCTCCGGGGCGGGGCCATGTCCGCCACCCGCAGGACCCGTGCCCATGACCATCGCCGAGATGACGGCCATCGACGACCTCCGGCCCGTCGGCCGCGCAGGCCTTCGAGGCGAAGTTCTCCGCCCACCGCGCCGCCTCGCGCCGCGCCTGGGCGGCCGGCAGCGCGGTGTTCGCCATCCTCTTCGTCCTGACGGCGTGGATGGGCGACGTCTTCGACGTGCGCCAGGTCACGGCCGCCGATGGCAGCCGCGAATGGCGGTGGGTGATCCCGCCGGCATCCCGCGACTGGGCGAGTTCATGGCAAGACGCTTCCGGATCTCTCGATGGGCCACGCTCGGCGCCGACCTCGCCGAGTGGTTCTGGCGCTGGCGCACCTGGCTCGACCTGCTGCTGGAAACGGTGCTCATCGCGTTCATGGCCACCACATTGGGCGTGGTCGGCGGGTTCGTCCTGTGCTTCCGGCCGCTCGGCAACCGGCGCCGACGCCTGGGTGCTCTGGCTCTGCCGGCGCTACCTGGAGATCGCGCGCACCGTGCCGGACCTCGTCTGGGCGCTGATCTTCGTCTTCTGCTTCGGCGTCGGGCCGCTTGCCGGGGTCCTAGCCATCGGGATGGCGGCGACCGGCGCGCTCGGCAAGCTCTACTCGGAAGTCGTCGAGAACATCGACATGCGCCCCCTGGAGGGCGTGAAGGCGGCCGGCGGCTCCTGGTTCGATCAGGTCCGCTACGGCGCCGTCCCGCAGGTCGCGCCGGGGATCGTCAGCTACACGCTCCTGCGCTTCGAGATCAACGTACGCGCCTCCTCGATCATCGGCTACGTCGGCGCGGGCGGGCTGGGGCAGGAGATCCGCACCGCCCTGAGCTTTCAGGAATACACCGACCTCTCGGCGCTCTTCCTCATCGTCTTCGCGACCGTCATCGCCATCGACTGGGGCTCCGAGCGCCTGCGCCACAGCATCATCGGATTGGAGGAGGGCCCGCGATGAGCGACATGAGCCATGACGCGTCGCGGACTACGGGCCGCATCGAGGCGCTGCGCGCCGCCTACCCCCGCGCCTTCCGCGATCCCGCCGGCGTGCGCGCCCGGCGCGCGGCGCTCTGGCTCGGCTTCATGGCGCTTTTCGTCTGGTGCCTCGTCGACTTCGACGTCACCCCCGAGCGCATCTGGACCGGACTTGGCCGCTTGGGCCGCGTCATCTCGTTCATGTTCCCGCCCCATATCTGGGAGACGCGGAAGGAATGGTCGGAGATCCTCTACGCCTTGGGCGAGACGCTCTCGATGGCCTTTCTCGGCACGGCGCTCGGCGCGGTTGTCGCCTTCCCGCTCGCCTTCCTCGGGGCCAAGACCGTCAACCGCATCGCCGCCCTGCGCTTCACCGCCAGGCGCGGCTTCGACGCGATCCGCGCCTTCGAGACGCTGATCCTCGCGCTCATCTTCATCCGCGCCTTCGGCCTCGGCCCGCTCGCCGGCATTCTGGCCATTGCGGTCTCGGAGGTCGGCACCTTCGCCAAGCTCTGGTCCGAGGCGCTGGAGAACACCTCCCGCCGGCCGGTCGAGGGGGTCGTCGCCTCCGGCGGCTCGCGGCTCCAGGCGATCCGTTTCGGGATCATGCCGCAGGTCTCGCCGGTCTATCTCTCGATCATCCTCTACAACTTCGAATTGAACGTCCGCTCGGGCACGATCCTCGGCATTGTCGGCGCGGGCGGGATCGGCTTCCTCCTCTCGGACCGCATCGCGGCGTATCGCTGGGATGAGGCGTGGTCGATCATCTTCCTCATCGTCGGCATGGTCTACGTGATCGACTGGCTCTCGGGCCGGGTGCGCGCCAAGCTGATCGGCGGCTACGAGGGGGCGAAGTGAAGGGCCTCTCGGAGGCGCCCACCGTCCACGAGACCGCCACCGTCGAAGGCACGTCGCTCGGGGCCTGGACCGACATCGGCGCGGGCACGGTGCTCAAGGACTGCACGGTCGGCGACTATTCCTACCTCACCCGCGGCTGCCATGCCGTCTGGTGCGATATCGGCAAGTTCTGTTCCATCGCCAACGCAACGCGGCTCAACCCCGGCAACCATCCCACCTGGCGCGTCTGCCAGCATCACTGGGTCTACCGCGCCGCGCAATACGGGATGGGCGAGGACGAGACGGGCTTCTTCGACTGGCGCGCGTCGCACCGGGTGACGGTCGGCCACGACGTCTGGATCGGCCACGGCGTGACGGTCACGGCCGGCGTGACGGTCGGCACCGGCGCGGTCATCGGCGCCGGCGCCGTGGTCACGCGCGACGTGGCGCCCTACGAGGTGGTGGGCGGCGTGCCCGCCCGAGTGATTAAGCGCCGCGTGCCCGAGGCCGAGGCCGAGCAGCTGCTGGCGCTCGCCTGGTGGGATTGGGACCGCCAGCGCCTGATCGACGCGCTCCCGGACATCCGGGCGCTGTCGGTGGGGGAGTTCCTCGGCGCCTACGGATGACACGGCTGGGCGGGCCGACATTCCATCCAGATGCGCTTAGGATCACGGTCCACGATCTCGAAGCCCCCTTGGAGATAGAAGCGGATGGCCGGGTTGGTCGTCAGGACGCTGAGCCGGACGCCTGCGCCCGAAGCCGCCGCCTCCTTCACGATGCTGCCGAGCACTTGAGCGCCGATCCCAAAATTTCGGAACGAAGTCGCGATATAGAGTTTTCGCAGCCGGACATGGGCGCTCTCTCGTTCGGTCGCGACCACGCCCACGTCCCGCCTGTCCCAGACGACGATGCGATGGCCCGTCGGATCGAGCGTGTCGGGCGTAGCCGACGGCCGCCAAGACCCCCATAGCGCGATCGCATACCCCCGCATGCCAGTCTCTTCCATGCGAAGGATGAAGGGGGCATCCGCAGCCTTCGCAAGTCGGAGCGAGATGGCGGCACGCTTCTCCGTCAAACCACCAACCCCCGCTCCCGCAACCACCCGAACCCCCGCGGGATATCCGCCTTGTCGCGCAGCTCCAGCACCAGATGCGGGTCGGGCGCTTCGGCTAGGGCGGCGAAGACCGCGGGCCATTCGATCTCGCCGTCGCCGGGGGGCCAGTGGCGGTCGGCGTGGCCGTCGACGTCCTGGAGGTGGACGTGGGAGAGGAGGGCGCCGGCGTCGCGCACGAAATAGTCCACCGGCGGGGCGCCGGCCGCGCGGCGGGCGAGCTGGGCGTGGCCGGTGTCGATGGAGAGGCGCAGCCAGTCCGAGCCGATCCCCTCCACCATCTCGCGGCGGTGGGCGGGCTCGGGGTCCTGGATGTCTCCAGCACGAGGGTGACGCCCTCGCGCGCGCAGACCTCCAGCACGGGCGCCAGCGTCTCGGCGCAGCGGCCGGCGCGGGCGGCGGCGTAGCCGGGCGAGGCGAGGAGGTTGTTGCGGTGCCAGGCGTCGTAGGGCGAATGGATCACCATCTGCCGCGCGCCGATGGCGGCGGCCGTCTCGACGGCGAGCGACACGCGCGCCGAGATCAGGGGGCGCAATTCGGGGTCCTTGTTGTCGATGTCGAGGCCCTCGTAGGGGCCGTGGATTCCGACGCGGCCTTCGTGCCCAGAGAGGGCGGCTCTAGCCGCCGCGATGCAGTCCTCGCGTTCGAAGGCGAGGGCGGCATGGCGGGTGAAGTCCTGTATCTCGATGTCGCGGGCGTCGTCGAAGAGCCAGTCGCGGTGCTCTGCGATCTCGGCGGCGGCCAGGGCGGCGCCGATCTTGAAAGGGGTCATGCAGCCTCCGGGGTGAGCGTGAGGGCGGGGCGGCCGGCGACCCAGAGGGCGCGGACGGTGGGAGCTTGGCCCGCGGGCCAGTCCAAGAGCACCAGGTCCGCGCGCTGGCCCGTCGCGAGTGTCCCGCGATCCGCGAGGCCCATAGCCCGAGCGGGGCCCGAGGAGACGAGGGACCACAGGTCCTGGAGGGGCGCTCGATGCTCGGCATGCAGGCGCGCGACGGCGGCGAGAAGGG
>CAWKFV010000006.1:0-145726 GCA_963848865.1 uncultured Flavobacteriaceae bacterium
GCCTTTTTAACGAATATCTTCAAAAGTATTTCCCATATCGTAATGCACTTAACAAGCATCCGGGATGCAACGGGTAAAATTGTTGATCTGGAATTAAAATTCATCAATGATAAAGCCCAACCTATTATAGGTACTCTTCCTGCGGAAATTGAAAACAAAAAGGCTTCTGAAATATTTCCTGTAATTTTTACGAACGGTGTTTTTAAAAAGTTGGTGGATGTTGTAGAAATAGAAACCTGTAGAATATGAAACTCATTACGACATAGACGAAAATACGGCATGGTTCCACGCAACGGCAATTAAGTTGGGTGACGGGGTTACTGTAACGGTAAGGGACATTACCCAGGAAAAGGAAAAAACAGAACAATTACGGCTGCGTAATCTAGAACTTACACGAAGCAATACAGAATTGGAAGCATTTAATCGCATAGCTAGCCATGAACCTGCAGGAGCCGCTCCGAAAGATACAGATGTTCATTTCCTTGATCACAGAAAATGCCAACGATGATTTTTCGTCCAAGAATCAAAAATATTTTGATAAGATCAAAAATGCGGCACAACGTATGCAGGCATTGATCATTAATTTACTAAAAGCTACTCACGCATTGAAGGCAAGCACGAAAATTTTAAAAAGGTAGATTTAAACGATGCGTTGAATAAGGTTAAAGAAGATCTATCTGTTGCCATTGCGGACACGGCTACAACGATAAATTCTACCAAACTACCCAAAATACAGGGAGTGCCTTACCAGTTGGAACAACTAATATCCAATCTAATTTCCAACGCAATTAAGTATAGGTCATTGGAACATAAGCCAAGGATTGAAATAACTTCCGAAGAAGGTGCATGAAAAACAAATACCTGAAGATTTTTTCAAGAACTCTTCGTATTACCATAAGATTTCAATAACCGATAACGGTATCGGTTTTTCTCAGGAACATGGCGAAAAGATATTTGAGGTCTTCCAACGTCTGCACCAAAAGCCTGAATATTCAGGGACAGGTATAGGACTTGCCATATGCAAAAAAATTATAGAAATCATCATGGTTATATCTATGCCACAAGCCGACCAAAAAAAGGTTCAGCATTCGTGTTTTATTTACCGGCATAATTATAAACGCTCTTCGCACCACTAAATATTGTTAGCGACTTTGCTCAAAAGCAGCGTAATCGTTTCGATTAAAACAGTAAAAAGTCCGTTCAACTGCACAAAAAGTAAGTTTCTTAAGAAGGATTTAACATTTTTTTGGCCCAATCCAAAAATTCTGTAACACTATTCCAAAATTGTGTAATAGAAAAACTGGCTCTTACCGCGACCTTTGTTTTATACAACGAAATAACCCACTAATAAATGTTCAAGAACCTAAATCAAGAATCCAAAGTAACCTCTAATCAATTTTCTAAAAGTAGGACGAACCAGACCTAAAAATGTACAGTTTCAGGAGAAAAAAAGAAATGAATTGGATTCATTCCACAATAAAGGGTAGTAATCTTCCAGTTAAAAAAGATTAAACCCATTTAATAAAAACAGTAGCAACCTTAAAACAAAACACGACGAATTCTATAAAAATATCATCAGCGGCAATTAAACAAATGTTTCAACAATTACACCAACAGTTGGGTGGTACTTTGGACGTAAATTCCAGAGAACACACCTTGGAGCTGGACAACGAGTTTGGCAAAGGTCGTATTCAAGGGATTACCTTCAAGGGAGGTATCTCCTATTTGGAATTTGACATGGTGTTCTTTGACAATTTTAGTTTAAGCATTGGGACTTCCGAAAACACCCCAATTTGCTTTGCCTATTGCTCCCGAGGAAAAATAACGCACAGTTTTAAGTCCGAAGCGGATAAACATGTACTTGAGAACTTCCAGACAAGTATTCTTACAACTGCGCCAAAGGAAACCAATGTACTAGATTTCACCAAGGATGTTCAGATTAAGACCTCCATCATTGTTGTGAGGACTTCTGCAAATAAAGAAATTACCAATAAAAATAGTCTTAATTTAAGGCTACAGGAACTATTCTTAAACGGAGACGTAGCTAAAAATTCCATTTATATTGGATCCTACAATTTGAAAATAGCTGATACCATTCAGCAATTGGAGGCCATTAAAACAAATGGTATTGTAAGAAGTTTGTTATTGGAAGGCTTGGTACACATGATTCTTGCTTTAGAAATTCAACAGCATACGGATGATACCAATAACAATGATCACGAAAGAGGAACACTTTCCAACACGGAAATGGATTTAGTATGCGAAATCTCCAAGTTCATTAACAACTATCCGGAATTGAGCCTGTCCATAACGGAATTAACTCGTAAAACCGGGCTTTCCCCATCTAAATTGCAGGAGGGTTTTAAATTGATGCATGGAACAACGGTTAGTGACTATATTAGGGACGTACGTTTATTAAAGGCGGAAGAGCTAATAAAAAATACGGATTTGAATATTTCTGAGGTAGTTTATAGCATTGGTTTCACCAGTCGCAGTTACTTCTCAAAAATATTCAGGAGAAAATACAATTGCAGTCCAAAACAATATAAAGACAAGCAGAATGTCATTGCCACATCTGCGTAAGTAAATTTTTAGTTGGTTGTAGTTTGGTTGGTAGAAAACCGATTCTTCTCAGAATCGGTTTTTTCATTTATAACCTTATAAGGATTACTCTTTAATTTTAAATGTAATTAGAAAGCTATGCATTGTCCCTAGGCTGATGCTTTTGTCTTCGTTGTTGCTGTTGCTGATTGATTTCCCTTCCATCGGTTTCATTATGGTTAATGGCCTGCTCTTTTAAACTTGTCTTTTCGTTTTCTAATTCTTCTTGCTTCTGTTTCATGATTCGAATTTTTATTTATTTAAATAATTATTACTGTTCTATATTTCACTGATGGTGCTACTTTTCAATTTGTTTTCAGCTAATTCATCCAACTGCCAGTCCACATCCTATTGCTCAGCTACAGAAAGCTACTCATTACCTGAGAATCATCTGGACTTTAAAAATTAAAATACTGACCGAAACCAAAAAGGGTTATGATCTTATAGTATCAAAATCCTCCTTTTGAGGTAATGAATAGTTGGATTGCAACATCCGTTTTAGCTACAACAACATAAATTAACCATGATTTAATAATTGAATTATGGAAACTACAGTGACCATACGAACCGCTATAGGTAGTAACAGTTTTAATAGAGAATCTATTATGGAGCTATTGCGGCAATTACTAGCAGACGAATATGTACTAAAATGCAAAATGCCCATTGAAATGTAGAGGGAATAGACTTTACTGTAGGAACATGAAGGGTACACTAGCCAAGGTTTGGTTGCAAGGCCTAGTTAAGGAAACTTACACTAATCTAAAAAGAGGGGGCTTCAACCTAAGCTTAGCAACTAACTAAATAAGTTTAACTTCATTACCTTTAGTGGAAACAGGGGTACGCTCAAAACTTTAAAATGGAAAAAAATTTTTAAATTTTAGACCTGCTCTAAAAAATTATAAGAACATACGGTTAGTCATTCAATTTCAGCATACCATTTAGTAGAGCAAAAAAATTATGACTTACCCAAATAATTAAATCCATGGCCAGTAATACCAATCCACTTTATTTTCTAGAAAATGGAGGAGAAATGGGTGAACTAATATGCAAGAAAGATTGGTCAAATGATGCAATCGGATCGCCTGATAGTTGGCAACAAAGTCTACAAACTACCCTTAGTATTCTATTGAATTCCCCTTTCCCCATGTTTCTTTGGTGGGGGAAAGACCTTATTTGCTTTTATAATGATGCTTATAGACCCAGCTTGGGCATTGATGGCAAACACCCGTCCATTTTGGGAATGCCTGCAAAAGAGGCCTGGCCCGAGATTTGGGACAAATATTCCCCATGATTCAATTGGTTACTACTAAAGGGGAAACCGTATGGAAGGAAAATCAACTTATTCCTATTTTTAGAAATGGCCAAATAGAAGACGTGTATTGGACCTTTAGCTATAGTCCGGTAAAAGACGCGTCGGAAAATGTAGCCGGCGTTCTGGTTATTTGTAGTGACAATACGAAAAGGTTGAAGGCCGTTGCAGATCTTGAGGAAAGTGAAAAACGTTTTAGGGAAGTTGCCGACCTCTCCCCCTATTTGGATATGGATAACCGATGCAGATGTCAACGTGGAGTATGCCAATCAGGAATTGCTAGATTACATCGGTATTGAAGATTCTTCGGATTTTACAGGTCAAATTTGGGAGCGAATGGTGCACCCAGAAGATATTGATCTCGTATATAGGGGCTTTGCAAAAGCGGTTAGATATCAGACGAAATTTACTTTGGAATATAGGGTCAAAAATGCTCAAAAACCGAAGAGTACGAATGGTTTGTCATAAAGGGAGTACCTAAACTAAATAATGGAAAATTAACAGGTTTTATAGGAACAGGTACAAATATTGAGAAACAGAAATCCTTTTCGGAAAAATTGAAGAAAGAAGTAGCCCTACATACTAAGGAATTGGCACAGAACAATAGTGAACTGGAAAAAATGAATTCGGAATTACAGTCATTTGCCTTATCTTCAGCCATGACTTCCCAAGAACCATTGCGTAAAATTCAAATGTTCGCGGGAGTTCTTTTGGAAAGGGAATTTGAAAATCTATCTGATAAAGGAAAGAACAAATTTGAAAGAATACAATCTGCCGCCAATAGGATGCAGACCTTGATTAACGACTTAGTCGCTTATTCCCGGACAGAAACGGAGGAAAGGGTTTTTGAAACAACAAGTTTAAAGGAACTGTTCACCGATGCCAAAAACGATTTAAGGGAAGAAATACGGAATAAAAATGCCACTATTGAATTAACAAGCAATTGCAAGGTTGAAGTTATCCCATTTCAATTCCGTCAACTTTTGTATAACATCATGTCCAATTCCCTCAAGTACTCCAAGGAAAATACGCCACCTATTATTAAAATTAAAGGGGAAATTGTTAATTCATCGGAGATTGATGATGATCGGTTGACCAAAAATAGAAACTACGTGCACATCTCTTTATCGGATAATGGAATTGGTTTTGATAACAATTTTTCGGAAAAGATTTTGAAGTCTTTCAAAGACTTCATACGCGCCAAGACTATGTAGGAACCGGCATTGGCCTTGCCATTGCTAAAAAAATTGTACAGAACCATAACGGATTTATTAGCGCAAAGGGTTTACCTGGAGCAGGTGCCATTTTCGAAATTTATATCCCGGACAAATTATCCATTCCAAAAACTTAAGATTAATTATATTGATTCATCTAAGTTCAAAACTCCTTTTGCCAACTTATACAAGAGTTAAATCCTAAAATTACGTTGTATCATTTCTTCTGTAAGAATACTACCAGCACGTTCTAAACCATCATAAAATCTTTGCCAACTTTCTCGTCACTTCCATCGGTAGAAGATGTCTGCTTTTAATTGGCCGAATTATTTTCTTTTACTAATTGCTGCTGTCGCGCATTTTCTAAACGTTCCAAATGGTTTTGGAACATTAGGGTAATAGGTGGTGGAAGGTGCTCATCCAAAAGGATGTAATTGGTCTCATCGACTACCTCCTTATCTGCTTCAAATATATTTTTATAAAAGTCAGAAATCCCCATAGGACATTGCAAATCCTTTGAGCCATACCAAAAAACTAAAGCCTTGCATCTAGAGGGTGGCACATAAGGGATTAAATTTCTAATACTCAGTAAGAACGAAATCAACTCGGCCTGAATCAAGCGGAGTATTTCCAAGCGATAGGTAACAGGTGCATCCCAGCCTAAAAGTACTGTTCTATCCTTAATAGTACTCAGATTGTCCAAGGCACGTTTTATCTTGTCCAGATATATTCTTATTTTTTGATATGATTTATAATGTAGCTCCATAATTCTCCCTTCGTTAAACTCATAGCAAAAACTTGATGAATACTCTTAAGTACAAATGAATATTGCCTTATACTAAATTACCACATTGCCGGGAGCTATCTTAGCTAACTATTCTATTGCATTAATCCTATTATTATTTGAGCTATTATTTAATCCGGAATAGTGGTTATTTGGTAAAAACATAAACTCATGAAGATAGCCGTTTACAGTTGCCATAGTTTTGAAAAAGAATATATTGAAGCAGCAAATGACCAAACCCACGAATTACTTCTTATTGAAGAATTGTTGGATAGTAAAACCGTAAAAAAGGCTAAAAACTGTGATGCCATATGTATATTTTCTTCGGATAAAGTTGACAAGTCTATACTTGAAAAACTTGAAAAATGGGGCGTGGGATTAATTGCGACTAGATCGGCAGGCACGGACCATATTGATTTAAAGACCGCCGAGGAACTTAAAATTATGGTTGCGAATGTTCCGGAATATTCCCCAAATGCCATCGCAGAGCATTGTATAGCCTTGACTTTGGCACTTTATCGAAAATTAAAAACATCCTTTCAAAGAATTGGAAACTATAATTTTTCATTGGAAGGTCAAGTAGGCATGGAAATCAATTCCAAGACCGTCGGTATTTGTGGAACGGGTGAAATTGGAGAAGTGGTGGCGAACCTTTTTCACGGTTTTGGAGCAAAGGTGCTCCTTTTTGATGTCGACAAGAATCCAAACTTAGAGAAAAAATCCTGGGCCACTTATGTTGACAAAAGTACCCTTTTAAAAAATTGTGATATTATATCCTTAAACCTACCTCTAAATAAAAGCACTAAAAGATTTATCTCGGAAAAGGAATTGTCCAAGATGAAAAAATCTGCAGTTCTTATAAATACGGGGCGCGGTGGTCTGGTTCATACCCAAAAGGTTTATGATGCGCTTAAATCCAAGAATATAGCTGGCTTTGCCATGGATGTTTACGAGAATGAAAAGGGCATATTCTACAAAGATCTTTCCGATTCCCAGAAAAAGGACAAATTGTTAACAGCTCTCATTAAAATGGACAATGTGGTAGTTACCGCGCATCAAGCTTTTTTGACCGCTACCGCATTAAGTAATATGATGGATACCACATTTAAGAGCATTGAGGCTTTTGAAAATGGGAAGAAAATCAAAAACTTGGTTACTTCTTAAACTAATCTAATTACTCCTTTTTACTCCTTTAAATAGTCCTATCGTTATTGCGCTAAATTTCGAATTTTTTGCAACAAGTTATCCCACTTTGAATGATTAGCTTCTAAATAATTATTTGCTCTGGCGCTAGGCCGGAAATAGACTAAACGTATAAACTGAATACTAATTTTAAAATAATATTAAACCATGGGAGAAATAAAAGATAAAAAGAAATTTAAAAGAAAGGTTGAACAAAGTAACCCCACCAATCCAACGGGGAATACAAAAATTGATACCAATAAATTTGATATTGACGAGGGTACTATCAAGGAACAACAAAACAAAAAGTAGATACGTATTCGTTTTTAATAAAATAAAAGGAGGCGGCTAAATATATTTAGCCGCCTCCTTTTATTTAACCTAAATCGCTCAAACAAAATCCTCGTCTTGCGTAGTTGAGGAAGTAGTTGGTGGCTCATTACCCATTTTTTTCTCAAGCCCCGCTGAGTCGACACCAAAAAATTTCAGTATTTCAGACCGGTGGGATATTTGCCTAATCTTATCGCCATTAATTGCAATGGGTCTTTGCAGCAACTGCGGATTTTTATTGATTATTTTTAACCAATCATCCGTATCAAAATCTTCCAATTCCGTCTTTCCATAACCGTTTATTTGATCTGTTGCGAAGATTTCACCAAAAGGCATTGACAAACTGTCCGCTAGCTCAACCCAAATTGAATCACCCAGTTTTTCATTCGCAATATCGATAGTCTCCACCTTTTTACGGGTTCCTTGAACATACCCTAAAACCTGTTTACCCAAATGAGAGTGTGAACTGTATATATAGGTTAGTTGTTTTTCATCTCTCGCCAATATTGTCATAACTAAAATTCTTTAATTCATCAAATCCCAAAAAAGGATATTGTTTCTAAACTAGACTTTTGTAAAATATTATTCCCAATTTAATAAAATAGAACTAGTTTGCCTTTTTAAGCCAACAAAAAGAATGAAATGTTATTTTTTCTTGCCAAAAAAATAAGGTATTTGTGAATTAAAAGAGTATTAATCTAATAACTCCCAAGGGCTATATCTCGGGTTTTTCGGTTCACATTTCCTTGGGAAGGGTAAGAACTCTCATTTTCAGCAGTTTCGGGAAAAGATATAATTACTCTCCTCCCCTAGCAGGATAATCCTCCTTGGCTACATAATCAATAGCATTGAGAATATCCTCCCATTGCGGTCTTGCAAAGGGCATTGTTTGAATGGCGCTTGCGTAGAGCGTGTTGTCGGGCCTTATTAGAAACAAACCTGGCTCACAAAACTGATCCGGTTCTTTTTCCGATATGCCGTTAGAAATGTACAACCCAAATTTCCTAGCAGTCTCTATTAACAATTCGTACCCGACCGGTAGTTCGGCTATGTCCCATTCATTCCCAGCTTCCTTTGCACGTTCTTCAGAGTCGCAACTAATTGCAATTAGATTTACGCCCCGATCGCTAAAATCTCTTAATTTCTTGGAAAGGTCTTGTAGATATTCTTTACAGACAGGACAATGCAGGCCTCTGTAAAATACCAACATGGTAAACGTATCGGCCTGTTGGGAATGCAGGCTCCATTGCGTATCATTAATCAATTGCAAGTCTAAATCAGGTATTTTTGTCTTTGGTTTTATCATAGCCTTTTTTTATATTCTTTATTAAAGTAAGGGATATCCCGGCCGTTCCTTATGTTGATAACATTTATAATTGACGCGAATCATCAATCAATCGTCAATAGCGATATTTTTTTTATGAATTGAATCCATCAAATTCATTTTATAAAATATGTTAAAGGAGAGCGCGCAATTCTTCATTTCAAGATTGCTCTTTAACCCCTCTGCAGAGGGTACTACATGTTGAATAATAGAAAATAAAAATGGATATGGATACTGCTATTGAAAATGATAATAAAGAACTTTTCGAAAAATATAAAAACGAAGGATACAAAGACCGAATCATCTTTGAAAATAGACAGTTAGTGGATACGGATAATCAAAATCATTTCAATCCGGATGATGTACAAATCATAGAGGAGCACAAGCTTGAGGTCAATGGGAAACCTTCAGACCATCCTAGTTGCATTTAAAACCAAAAATTTTACAAAGGGATTATTTGTAATCGATGAAAAGGCGAGTGAGAACTTGGAGCTAAAGAAATTTTTCCAAGCCATACCAACCAAGCCTGATTTAACTTAGAGGAGTGAAAGTTTAAAGAAATTAATTTAGCCTTTTATATGCCTAATCAAATAGCCGTAGGCTACCAAAGTAGATTCAATAAGATAAAGGTGACTTTTCAAGGTCTGTCGCGCTTTTTGTGATACATCCTCGTTCAGGATATCATAAATTACATAAAGAGCGTCTTCGTCCACCAATTGTTTCCTATTGTAGTTTCGTTTTAGGTAATTTGAACTGTTCCTACCGTAGGTAAAACTCCAACTTGCAATTTTAGACTCCAACGATGTTGAAGTTTGGTTGTCCTCTTTGTATATGTCTTCCTCCAGTTCGGTGAGAAGTTCTATCTTTTCAACGGCCCGTTCTTCGTAAAATTTAATATAAGTGGGTAGTTTGGAATTGATGGATAAGTCAATATACTGGTCCATACTTAACGTATACAATTCCTTTAATTCTCTTAAGCGATCTTTCATATATACTCTTTCCATTACGTTTGGATTTTTCTAAAAATATGAATCTTGTCATTTTTTGAATAGCCTTAAGAATTGGAAAATTGATTCATTTAAATTAAAAATTTTGCTGGTTGATCGTATTAAAGACCATCAAACCGTAAGCGATAAAAATTTTATGGATAAGGAACAACTTTTAAGTATAAATATGATTAATTGATATACATGAAAGGACAGCCTACATTAATATGCATTCCGGATATAAGCGGTTTTACCGAATTTATGAGCCAGACGGATTTTGAACTTAGCTCAAAAGTTATCCCGCCCTTGCTTAACAACATTATTTATTCCAATGAAATTGAACTTAAGATAAGTGAGATAGAAGGGGACGCCGTGCTCTTTTTTAGAACAGGAGAACCACCTTCTTTTAAAACCCTAATTGAACAGTGTACCAATTTCTACACGGAATTCTACAAACAGATTCTTAGTTTACAAAAAGAATATAGCGATACCGAACAGGCATTTAAAATACCGAAAATATTGGGCCTGAAAATCATTTTGCATTATGGTGATGAAATAGGCATAACACCTATTGGAAAGCGCATGAAACTAATGGGCCAAGGCGTTATCATAGCGCACCGTCTTTTAAAAAATGACATTCCACTAGATGAATACATTCTTATATCTGATGCCCTTCTCAACCGATACAAAACCGGCAAGGATGAAACTTTTATCCGGAATGCGCTTACCTCTGGCGAAATCAACGAAAGTCACTTGGGAAAAATAGGATTCCATTATATTGATTTTGCTAGCTTGATATAAAAACTAATCAAAACGTTAGCAAAAGAAGGCGATTCCAGCGTAGGCTAGGATGATATTGTAATCAAATGCCAATTATCGTAATTGAAGCCATGTTTTAATGGTTCGGGTTACCCAAGGGGTATGCACGGCTGTACTTTTGACAAACAAGTATATTCAGAAACATGCAAAAACCGAACAAAAGACTAGAAAATCAAACCTGTATCGTTACCGGTTCAAGCTCAGGCATCGGGATGGCCGTTGCCAAGTCTATGGGCATGGAAGGTGCCAATATTGTGATTAATTATCACTCCAGTAAAGAAGATGCAGAAGACGTAGCCGATTGGATAAAGAAAAATTCCACTTGTGGTGATGCCATTGTTGTGAAATGTGATGTCAGTAAAGAAAAGGACGTAAAGGCTATGTTCAAAAAAACAATAGACCATTTTGGAACCGTTGATGTATGTGTTGCCAATGCCGGTATGCAGATTGACCATCCGCTACACGAAATGCCTTTAAAAGCCTGGCAAAAAGTAATAGATGTAAACCTAACGGGACAATTCTTATGTGCCAAGGAATCTATAATCGAGTTTTTACGCAGAGGAATGCGAAAAGATGTTTCAAAATCACTTGGTAAGATCATTCACATGAGCTCCGTACACGAGGTAATCCCATGGGCGGGCCACGCCAATTATGCCGCTTCCAAAGGCGCTCTTTTAATGCTAATGGAAAGTATCTGCCAAGAATATGCCCCACAAAAAATACGATGTAACAGCATAGCACCGGGAGCCATTAAAACCGAAATAAATAAAGATGTTTGGAGTACAAAGGAAGGTAGGGAAGGCATGCTAAAACTCATACCCTACAAACGTATTGGTGTACCGGACGATATTGGCAGCGTTGCGAGTTGGCTGGCTTCTGACGAATCCGAATACATTAATGGAACTACCATTTTTGTAGATGGAGGAATGACCTGTTACCCTGGTTTTACCACAAACGGATAATCGACCATAAAACAGAAGTGGTTCAACAAGAAAAATTAGTTGAAATATAAATTTTAAAATATAAACATGAATAAGGAACAACCGCTATTACAATACTATAAAATGGGCGATCTTCAACTGCCCAACAGAGTTATCATGGCGCCAATGACCCGTAGCAGAGCGACCAATGAGTTTAACCGGCCCACAGAAGACCTCCACGGGGTATATTATACCCAAAGGGCATCTGCTGGATTAATTATTACGGAAGGGTCCCAAATTTCCAAGGAAGCTGTAGGATACATAAATACCGCGGGAATCTACTCCAAACAACAAGTTGACGGCTGGAAAATGGTGACCAAAAAAGTACATAATGCCGGAGGACGCATTTTTATCCAATTATGGCACGTAGGGCGTATTTCACACCCCGATTTCCATGAAGGAAATCTGCCATTGGCTCCCTCCGCACTTAATCCGGATGCTGAAGTCTTTACCCCGGAAGGTCAGAAAAAAACGGTAACGCCAAAGGCCATGACAATCAGTGATATAAAACGGACTGTAAACGACTTTGTGAACGCCGCTAAAAACGCCATGGATGCTGGTTTTGATGGAATTGAAATTCATGCTTCCAATGGGTATCTACTGCATCAATTTTTTAGCAGTACTTCCAACAAGAGAACGGACGAATATGGTGGGGTACATGAAAACAAGGCACGGATTCTTTTTGAGATTTTAGATGGGATCAAACAAGTAATGCCTGAAAACCGTATAGGTGTCCGGTTGAACCCCTCTTTAAACGGAATTTTTGGTATGACAATGGACGAAGACAGTATTCCAACCTTCGACTACATTGTTAATACACTGAACGATTATGATCTGGCCTACCTACATCTTTCTGAGCCTTTTAATGATGTATCGGATATCCCCTATGCTGAAACGGAAATCGCAAAACGATACCGGCCCATGTATGAGGGCACGCTAATGATCAACGCAGGTTTTGACCAAGATAAAGGGAATGCTGTGATGGAAAGAGGAGACGCAGATTTAGTTTCGTATGGGAAACTATATGTCTCCAATCCAGATTTGGTTGAACGTTTTGAAAAGGATGTTGCCACCAGCCAATGGAATGAGGATACTTTCTACACTCCAGGGAAAAAAGGCTATACGGATTATGAGGCCAAGGCCCGAGAGACCGAATTAACCACTTAAATTGGTGATGTGAAAATGCAACACGATTAAAATTGATACTGTTTTATTCAAAACACATCTAAATTCAATAGTATCAATTTTTATTTTCATTGGATTAATTTTAATTCTAACCAGAAAGTAAATTTACATAAGTAGGTTAAGTTAGATTAATTTGGGATTCTAAATATTTTGAATCCATAATATAACTTCAAAAGGGAGCGGTGGAGACCGCTCCCTTTATATTTTCCAAACCCAGAACTACCAGTTAATGCAGTTACGGTTTTTTTTAAGTGGAGGTAAATCTAAAACCCCGAACAGAGCTTTTGGTGGAATTATCCAGATTAAAATAAATTTAACCTTGCCGTAAATGGCCACTGATTGGCATGGCACTATGGAAAAAATTAGTTCAGTTTAGGGGAAGTGTTACTATTTCTAGGTAATAATAAAATCGCCATTACCATTACTAGATTTAATCAACGTAACGGCACGGTGCAATAAGGCAACTAAATCCTTAAAGTTTGAAGGCTTCTGCAAATAATGATTGGCCCCTTTTCCCTTTAGCATGACAACTTGGTTTCTGTCCAAAAAACCAGAATATATGATTATCGGTATTTGAACCAATTTGGCCTCTCTTCTAATATCTTCCAGACATTCCTCACCGTTCATCAAGGGCATATTCAAATCTAAAAATATGACGTCGGGCAGCGATAAATTATCATCCAGGAGACTTGACATCAAATCCACACCGTTATCAAAAGTTTGTACCTTTAAATCAAAAGGGAGTTCCACAAGTGCTTCGGTAAAAAGCATTCTATCATCGGTATCGTCATCGGCCAAAAAAATGGTCAGGTTTTCCATTATGGTTTGTTTGTAAGGTGTGTGACTTAGCCTAACATTGCAGCCATATACTTTATATGACTGTTATAAGATTAGGCGGGGAGTTGCGGATTCATCAATTGTTATTATCCACTTGCCAATTCTTATATTTAGCAAGTTGTTCATCCGATAGAATCATTTCCAACTGCCTCGTACGCTCGCTTTCCATGGAACCTAACATTTCTCCGTTGGGCATGTTCACCCGCTTCTTTTGAAAATCCTCCATTGCGGAACGGAATGTTCTTATCTGGTCATCATCCATTTCCAAATCCATATACATTTGTTCATAGTCCATCGCAGGATTATTCACGGAGCTGTTTGCCTGAACATTGTTCATGGAACCTGTAGAACCATTGGTTTGAGCTACGACCGCACTAGTATTAGCCGATGAATCTGTATCATCCATGGACATATCAGAAGTTTCCTTATTTGCTTCACTACTTTGCATAGCCCGCTCCGAAGCACTATAAAGCTTAGTGTCGTTTTCCACATTTTTTGAACTACCGCATGAAGCCAACAAGAAAGCTACAGCTGCCATAATAGATAATTGTTTTTTCATAATAGTGATATTTTTTAGATAAATAGTTCTCCTTTTCAGTAAAACGGAATAACCTTTTAAGCCTATTGAATTAAAAGACCACTACGCTTGAGCAATTGCCCTGCACTCTTCCATACATTTAACACAGGAATTGGCACATCTTACACAATGTTCGTGTTCATGTTGGCCGCACTGTTCTGCGCACCATTGGCAGACATCTGCACAAATACCACAATATTCCGCCGCAAAAAGATTTCCCGCTACCATAAACTTAATGCTCGCCAAGCAAGCATCAATACAAAGAGCACAGCACTTTGGGCAATCATTTTTACTTTCCATTCCAGCCATTGCATGAAGACATCTTTGGCAATCTATAAGACATTCTTGGCATGCTGCTATACAAGCCTCGTACTTTTCCATATTGTTAATTTTACTTTTATAAAATTAGCTGGTCCAGAGCCTATACCATGGTTCAATTAAATAATTAATGAACGATATCAAATAATGAAGAAAAAAAAAAAGTTCACTGATAAAAAAATTCAATGTTTCCAATCGGACTTTGATTCATCCCAATAAAATCTTTAAGGATGTAGGCACAGCGGAGTCAAAATAGTTGCTATTGGAGGTAAAGGGATTTATAAATTTATGAAAACAAAAAAATCTAAGTTTTTTTGTAGAAATCTTAACGAAAATCGAACTGAGCATGTCAATTTATAAGAAGCATTTTATCGGAGAATTTAAAGAATTTTCTGATTAAGAAAATTGACTGTTTTTATTTATATTTGGGTCAAATTCCCAATTCAATGATTGACCTAAAAAAGTATGTTGTAGCGTTAGCCGATGATGATCCTGATGATAGGGAAATTTTTTCCGATGTGTGTGCTGATGTGGACAAAGACCTTAAGGTAATGCTGTTTAAAAACGGTAAAGAGCTTCTTGATCATCTTAATAACCCAAGTGCTATTGTTCCCGGTATACTTTTTTTAGACATTAATATGCCGGTAATTGACGGATTTGAATGTTTAAGGTTGATCAGGAGTAAAACGGAATTTAATCAACTTTGTATTATTGTATATTCAACCTCGGTAAATTCTGCCGATGTTAGCAAGGCCAGAAACTTGGGTGCGGATGGGTTTTTACAGAAACCTTCGTCTTATGGTAACTTGAGAAAAGCATTTCTTCAAATATTGGACACGGATTGGAGCGACCCTTGTTCCCAATTGAACGAGGAAAACTTCTTGATAAGCGCTTAACTAATTGGTTTCATGCGTACAACGTTCACCTGTTGAAAAATTGACCATAAAGGTTGACCTCCTGTTTATTAAATTTGATTTTACAAAACCTTTGTGAACTTTCATGCTACGTTGGTAAAGTGCTGGGGTATTCCCTTTCCTTGATTGTTAATTTCGAAATGTAATCCTAGTAGCAATCATCCTTTTCCGTTGATAGTAATCAACGATAGCCCAAAATGGATTACCCAGTAGCCTACGTACTCCCTTTTGAAATGACCAATATCAATCTTTTAGGAAAACACTACCTGTACGGTTTAACTATGCCATTTCTAAGCTATATCAATAAAATCTCGGAAATGAAAATGGTCTGAGGTTTGTTGAAGATTTTTATTGAGTTAACATCCAAAGGAATAGGCTTACTATATGGAAGAATTCGATAGTAATTTTAGATTAAAATAATACTGGAGGTTATGAGCGAAAATAATTTATTCAATAAAGAGGCAAAAGCCAAAATGAAAGAATTGGCTAAAAATATAGATTTTACGATGATGGAAACCAACCTTGGGGGAAAACCCTCACATGTTATTCCTATGAGTACTAAAGAGGTTGACGTTGATGGTTGCATCTGGTTTCTAAGTAATAAGAATAGTGAGCATAATACATTCCTAAATGAGAATAACGCTATTCAACTTATTTACTCTAAGCCAAGTGATATGGAATACATGACCATCTTTGGCCATGCCTTCATCACTACAGATAAATCTGTCCTAGAATCTTTATACGGCAAATCTGACGATGCATGGTTTGATGGTGTAGATGACCCAAATCTCACGGCAATAAAGGTGATACCCAAAGCCGCTCATTATTGGGACACGAAAAACGGAAAGCTGGTAAGCCTTCTAAAAATGGGGATAGGTGCACTTACAGGAGAAAAACAGGATTTGGGAGAGCAGGGAGATTTAAACTTAGGCAACCACCATCACATTAATCACTAAATTTTGAATACTAATGGATGCTATACGACTATATTTAGCGGATGATGATAAAGAGGACAGGGAAATATTTATAGAAGCACTTGGGGATATTCCATTAAAAACCAAAGTGAAACAGTTTGACAATGGTGTGGATTTAATGGATGATCTTTTTTCTGCGGATACACTTCCAGATGTCATTTTTTTAGATTTGTATATGCCTATTATGGATGGGTTTGAATGCTTAATGGACATCAGAAATTTTTCAAAGTTTGATGGTATTAAAATTGTAGTGTACTCAAGTTCCTATGTAAAGCGCGAAGTAAATCAGCTTAAGATGGATGGTGCCGATCAATATCTTCAAAAACCGAATTCATTTAACGATTTAAAGGCATTGCTATTAAAGTCACTTAAACCAATTAAATCCTCAATCACGGCGAACAAAGCAAGTTCTGAGTTTGTTGTGCTTCTTTAAATCGATAGTCAAGGAATTAGCTTTCTATCTAGGAAGCTGATTGGAAAAACGAATTTTACCATTATAAACCTATCTTTTAATTTGTAGGTGACGTCTTCAAAATGCGTCCCTAATCTATCTTTTGTGCCCTCATTTCATTTATTTGACTATACCATTCTACAACACTTTTATTGCATCAAAAGATTTAGGTTTTGAAACAAGATGGGCAATCCTTAAGGAATACCTTTATAGAAAGAAAGGTAGGATAGGAAATGTAGTTTTCTAACTACCATTTTAGTGACACTTAATTTAAAAACACATATAATGAAAATTAAAAATTTATTAATGATAGTCGCGCTTCTATTTACGGCTGTCGGTACATTTGCTCAAAGCCAAGATGATAAACGCGTCATGGCAGATGCCGAAAAGGCAAAAATGAAACTTCAAAAAATGGAGAATGGTTTGGATCAGTTCTTTAGCAACTCTTCCGGTTACGCAATCTTCCCAAATGTTGGGGAAGGCGCACTTATAGTAGGTGGTGCCTCAGGTAACGGGGTGCTGTATGAAAATGGCGTAGCTGTTGGAATGACCAGTCTAAAAAAGGTAGATGTTGGACTTCAAGCAGGTGGCCAAGCATTAACCGAAATCATTTTCTTTGAGACCGAAGATGCCTTAAACGAATTTAAGCAAGGTGAATATGAGCTTACGGCAGAAGTAAATGCAGTGGCACTTGACAAAGGTGCAGCTATAAATGCAAATTATACTGATGGTGTGGTTGTATTTACCAAAGCTAAAAAAGGATTTATGGCCGATGTTTCCGTTGGTGGTCAAAAATTTGAATATACCGATTTGGAAAACATGAGAGAATAATCTCATTCCATAGTATAAAAAGTCGGCCAATTGGCCGACTTTTTTTTTGTTATGAAAATTTGTAATCCTAATCAACTTTTTCTTCTACTGTAGTCCACAACGGTAAAAGTTGGAAGTTTAGTAGCGTGTTATTCCCAAATTAAAAAGTAACGTACGAGCTCTATCTTACATTTTCGTATTTGTTACAAATGCGATTTTTTTGCTGTCCGGCGACCAGCTAGGCACATTTATAGTACCCTGACCTCCATATATGTAACCTATGACCTTTGAATCACCTCCCTCAAATGGCATTATACGAAGCAAACAATGCTTATAGAATGGATGGCTAGATGGGTCAATATCCTTTGGAAAGGAAATAAAGACTATCCATTTTTGATCCGGACTTATGTGCGGGAACCAATCATTATATTCATCGAACGTAAGCTGTACTTGGTTTTTTCCATCGGCATCCATTCTCCATAACTGCATTGTCCCGGTGCGGACAGAATTGAAAAAAACATATTTTCCATCAGGACTGTATTCGGGCCCATCATCCAAAGTACTTAAGTTGGTTAGTTTTTTCTCTTTTCCGCTTTCAACGTCAATAGTGGTAATGTTATAGGCGCCGTCCCTGTTTCCTGTAAAAAGCATTTTTTTGCTGTCCGTGGACCATCCATGAAAATAGGAAGCACCTACTCCAGGTTTCGTCACCATTTTTGGCAAGGAATCTCCTTCCGCATTCATATAGTAAATGGCAGAGGTTCCATCATCCTCCTGATTATGGTTACTGATTCCCAATAATTTTCCGTCAAAAGTCAATACATGGTCATTATTATTATTTACCGCAAAACCCGTGTTCAAAGGCGTAATTTTATTTGTTTCAAGTTCGTAATTGTATAAATGACCCTTTGAATTATATATCAATTTTTTTCCGTCCAAGGTCCAATTGGGAGCCTGTATTGAGTGTGCGGATCTGTATATAATTTCCCTGTTTCCTGTTTCAACATCCATAATCTCAAGGTTACTCCCTATATAATCACGATATGGGGTATAGTCGGCATCAACCGGCCGTACAATACGAACGTTCCTGTAAACCGCCTTTTCAAGAACATCCGGATTATGGGAGCACATGTAAATACCAACATACACCTCATTATCCAGTTCCACATCGTTCAATTCTACACTTGTGAACTTTTCCCCAAATTTGGCAGTGGACATGATATAAGTATCGCCGCGGCGTTCCAATTGAATAACGTCCGGTGCAGTGTTCGGGGCTTCAATTTGTTCCGTATCTGCCCCAATTTCCTTTCGGTATTGAAGAGCAATTAATCCATCCCCGTGCAAAGAAGCATTCACATGTTTTGAGTTGGTATCCAAGCTGTTTTTGACAATCCATCCAACCTTTCGATGCGGATCCACTCCTTCCCCAATAAAGGAGACCTCGGCACGGAGTATAAAATCGCCTTGAAGGGTTGTCCACAAATATTGGAAATCGTCTTTTTTAAACCACATATTGGTTCCCGACCCGAACAATGTGTACGTTTGATTTTCTGGGTCGTATTCCGAATTGCCTTCTATTTTACAATTGCCTACATCTAAATTGGCATCAAAAATTCCAATTTTATTCTGGGCAGAAGCCACTGAACAAATAAAATAGGTGAGAAATAACATGCATGCGATTTGTCGATTTTTCATTTTCTTATGTTTAATTGAAGTTATTTTTATCAAAGTTTATGAGAACCTCGATAGAAAAAAGTCATTCTTAGAATCTATCTCTGTCGAAAGGTTTAGACCAAAGCCAAATCCAACAAACTCCTGATTATTCTCCATCTTTTAATTTAGGTCATTAACTATTCCTTATGTGCTAAATTTAAAAATAAAATAGTGGTATTTGACTGAAAAACCATAATCCAACTATTTTTCTAACGTACTCTATATGATTCTGAGAATTCTCGCATTGATGGCGCACTAGATTTCCAATACCTCCTAATTGGATACCCTAAACAAAAAAACCGCCTAAATAAGGCGGTCCTAAGACTTGAATCTTATAAAATTATCTATTACAATCAGCGCCCCAAGCTTCACCGCCCGTTGTATAGGCAATAATTAAATTACCCTCATCTATTGTGATTCCTCCATCGCTACTTATATAGACGTTTTCATTCTTGTCAATTTCTATACCTGTAAGACTTGGGATACCATCAGAAAAGTCAAAATTATAGTTATCCCCAACTTTCACTAGTGTTACCCTTCCGTCATCCGTAGATATATTTGTATTACTATCCGAATCTGAATAACTGACAGAGCCTCTATAGGTGCCAACAAATACATTATCGTCCACAGGGTCATTGTCCTTACTGCATGAAACCAATATAGCTGTCACAAAAAATACCACGCTTAAAAATTTACTGCCTTTTATCATAATTATTTCATTTTTATAATTAATGGTCAAAATTAGACGGCCTGAAAAAGTGTTCAAAGGCCGTTATGGAATATTTAAGAGAGTTGAATTAATAGTGTCAACATTTTAAGTAAATAGGCCCAAAAAGGAAGCAGTCATAATAAAAAACAGCTACATTACTGCATTGAAAACAACGCTTTTTCATAACTCCCTAGTTCAATATTCAACCGATTGGGGCACTATTATTTGAAAAAAAATCACATATTTGAACTACTAAAATTAGATATTGTTTATGGCTTCTGGATTTTTTGCCCTACTTGATGATATAGCAACGTTAATGGACGATGTAGCCACTATGAGCAAGGTTGCCGCCAAAAAAACGGCAGGAATTCTTGGAGATGACTTAGCGGTAAACGCAGAGAAATCGTCAGGTTTTGTTTCTTCCCGTGAAATCCCGGTATTATGGGCAATAACCAAAGGATCTTTCTTAAATAAAGTGATTATTCTGCCAGTGGCTTTCTTGTTAAGCGCCTTCCTTCCAATAGCGGTTACGATTATCCTACTTCTTGGTGGTATATACTTGGCATATGAAGGTGCGGAAAAAATATATGAATATTTTTTCCCACATGCGCACGAAAGAAAAGAAATTGAACAGGTGGACCTGTCCAAAGAGGAAATCCTGGCTGTGGAAAAGGAAAAAATAAAGTCCGCCATTATAACCGACTTTATTCTATCCGTAGAAATCATCATTATTGCTTTGGGAACCGTAGTGGAAGAAACCATTTGGATTCAAATAATGGTCACGACCGTTATTGCCATTTTGGCAACCGTTGGCGTGTATGGAATCGTAGCCTTAATTATACGTATGGATGAATTTGGGGCAAAATTGATTGCCTTAAACGACAGGGACAATAGTTTTTCCGATACTGTGGGAAGACTTTTGGTCAATGCCCTACCCTATGTAATTAAGGGTCTAGCAATTATCGGTACCATTGCCTTGCTCTTAGTGTCAGGTGGAATCTTTACACACAGCATCGATTTTCTACATGATTTTGCACCCAGTATCCCGGCGATACTAAAGGATTTTATAGTAGGGTTGATTGTTGGTTCCTTAGCAGTGCTATTGGTTAACGGAATAAAAGTGCTTTGGAAAAAAGTTAAAGGTTCTAAGCACTGATTATTTAATTCTTGGATTCAATCAAGCTGAAAATAAAGCTATCTTTCCAAGTGCACTAGCAGGGCCAAAGCATCCATAGTCTTACCGCTTTCTAACCAACTTTTTGCCAATTGGTGGATTTTTACGGACAACTCTTTTCCATCTTCACAAAAATTGCCATACAATTCTAAAACTTCAGGAAGCGAGTTTACTTTTTCCATTTCTTCCTCAGTAGGCAACTTCTCCAAATTTCCCAATCTTCCAAGATTATTACCGGATAGAATCTCGCTATTTTTAACTGATTCCGGAAAGACAATCCACGCCAATTCCCTTAGTCCGTATTGGTTTAGGAATTTCAAAAAGAGAATCTCCGCTGGACCTTGTATACCAACTTCCCCCCATACGCCCAACTAAATCTAACTTCTGGGTATCCAACTGTCCGTTAGAATCCAAATAATTTTCGTTAATATGGATGCGTTCTACTTTTGCAAGTACTAAATTCCCCGCACCGGGTGTATCCGCAAGTTCAATAACTTCCGTTACCGTGCACTCAAAAGAAACAGGAGCCTCCCCTACTCTTGGGGGTTTCACAACATCACTCTTAACTTCGGTAAATCCGGCTTTGGTAAATTCATTGATTCCTTTTTCATAGGCTGTACTAGCCAAGGACATTTGCTCTACCATAGCGTAGTTCACAATATTTATGACCACTTCAGGGACTTCCAATACATTTTGATGGGTATGTTTTAAACTACCATCCCTTCCACTTCTAGCGGGGGAAAATATCATTACAGGCGGATTGGAACTGAACACATTAAAAAAACTGAACGGACTTAAATTCACATTTCCATTTGTATCAATAGTACTTGCGAAACAAATAGGCCTAGGGGCAACTGCTGTTAGCAGATATCCATGTAATTCGGGCTGTGAAATATCGGCTGGAGAAATCGTTCTAGTTCCCTTACTCATAAAAATTACTTTTATGTTTTATTTGCTTGGTAATACTTGCCCACTTACCTCACCAAAACCGACACGTATGCTATCCTTTTCAGCGAATCCTCTCATTATCACGGTATCATAATCCTCAATGAACATGCGTTCACTTCCATCTTTAAGCGTAATGGGGTTTTTTCCTCCCCAAGATAGCTCCAACATGGAACCATAGGAAGTTTTATCCTTTCCGGATATTGTACCGGAAGCCATAATGTCTCCCACATTTATATTGCATCCGTTTATGGTGTGGTGTGCCAATTGCTGCGCCATATTCCAGTACATAAACTTATAATTGGAAGTACTTACTGTCTGTTCCTCTCCTTCCTTTGGTCTAATGGCCACTTCCAACCCAATATCATAATTTCTTTCCCCCTCATATTTTAAATAGGGTAACACCTCAGGGTCTTGGATAGGTCCGGCAACCTTAAAGGGCTCCAAAGCCTCCAAAGTAACCACCCATGGTGAGATGGAAGACCCGAAACTTTTACCTAAAAATGGACCTAGTGGAACGTATTCCCATTTTTGGATATCCCTTGCCGACCAATCATTGAACAAAACCAAACCAAAAATATAATCATCAGCCTCATTGGTTTTGACAGTATCTCCCAGCTGGCTATTTTTCCCGGTTATAAAACCCATTTCCAACTCAAAGTCCAGCCTTTCGGATGGCTTAAAAACCGGAGCTGTCGCATCTTTCGGCATCACCTGCCCTTTAGGCCTGTGAATAGGGGTTCCACTCACTACAATGGAAGATGCCCTACCATGATAACCCACTGGAATGTGCTTCCAATTGGGTAATAATGCATTGTCCGGGTCACGGAACATTTTACCCACATTCGTTGCGTGCTCAATACTGGAATAGAAATCGGTATAATCCCCAATACGCACTGGCAAATGCATTTTAGCCTCATTTTGGGCAATAAAAAATGCGGGATATTGCTTCAAAGGCGAGGTTTCATCGACCAACATATTTTGAATATCCAAGCGTACCCGCGATGTTATTTTCTTGCCCAATCCGATAAACTCGTTCAGCGTTTCCTGCCTAAGAATAAAGGGCGATATGGAAATAATTTCCCTTTCCGCCATTTCGGCCAGGTCCAGGATAAAATCCCCAATGGCAACGCCCACTCTAGGGGAACTATTCTCCGTTGAGAAAATTCCAAAGGGTAAGTTATAAATACTAAAATCTGAATCTTTTGGGATGTTAATCCATGAAGTGAGTTCTGTCATTCTATATTTTAATTTTTATCCAACCAAGACTGATAGTATTTTCCGTCATCAATCTTTATAGCATTCTCAGTTAGTTGTAAGGGTTTAAAGGTGTCTATCATCACCGCCAGTTCCTCCGTCTTTGTTTTGCCAATACTTGCTTCATAGGTTCCTGGATGTGGGCCATGTGGAATACCGGCAGGGTGTAAAGATATGTACCCCGCACCAATACCTGTTCTACTCATAAAATCTCCATCCACATAATACAACATCTCATCGGAATCTATATTGGAATGATTATATGGCGCAGGAATAGACTTAGGATGATAGTCGTACAGACGCGGGCAGAAAGAACAGATTACAAAAGCCCCTGTCTCAAAAGTCTGATGAACGGGCGGTGGTTGATGCACTCGGCCCGTTATGGGCTCAAAATTATGTATTGAGAATCCGTAGGGATAATTATAACCGTCCCAACCCACAACATCAAAAGGATGAGTTGCATAGACCAAATGGTGCAGCATTCCCTGTTTCTTGATTTTCATTACAAACTCCCCTTTTTCATCATGGGTTTGTAAATCCTGGGGCAATTTATAATCTCGTTCGCAGAAAGGCGAATGTTCCAATAACTGTCCAAACCAATTACGATATCGTTTTGGAGTATAGATTGGATGAAAGGATTCTGCATATAGAATGCGATTATCTTCCGAATCAAACTCGATTTGATAAATCATTCCACGGGGAATTATCAAATAATCACCGTATTCAAAAGGAATATTACCCAAGAAGGTTTTAAGTGTTCCGGTACCCTTATGGATAAACAACATTTCATCGGCATCCGAATTCTTATAAAAATAGGAAGTCATTGATTTTTTAGGTGCGGCAAGACCGATATGCACATCCGAGTTCACCATCATAGGCTCCCGAGATTCCAAAAAATCGTCATTAGGCTTCACATCGAAACCTATCAATTTTCGGGAAGTGATATTTTTTTCTACTGCAATTTTTGGGCTCATATCAACAGCCTCTCCGATCTCCTTTACTTGAGTAGGTCTGTGAACATGATATAAAAGTGATGACATGCCGTCAAAACCTATGGTTCCGAACAACTGTTCATAATAAAGGCCGCCATTCGGCTTGGTAAATTGCGTATGCCTTTTCTGTGGAAACTTTCCTAATTTATGATATATGGGCATTTTTTAGCGTTATGATTTGTAAGTTATGGGTAATAAGTCAATTCATCTTAACTCCAAGCCCATAACTCTTAACTGGATTAGTGTAACGTACCTCTAAGCTCCTGTTCTCTTTCAATAGCTTCAAACAATGCCTTAAAGTTACCTTTTCCAAAGGATTGCGCACCTTTTCTTTGAATAATCTCAAAGAACATGGTTGGTCTTGGCTCGATTGGTCTTGTAAAAATCTGTAACAAATAGCCTTCGTCATCACGATCAACCAAAATACCCAACTCTTTCAAGGGTGCTATTTCCTCATCAATTTCACCCACACGGTCCAAAACCACATCGTAGTAAGTATCCGGAACCCTTAAAAACTCAATTCCCCTACTTTTTAATTCACGAACAGTTTTGATGATATCGTCAGTGGCAACGGCAATATGTTGAATACCTTCTCCCTCATAGAAATCCAGATATTCTTCTACTTGGGATTTTTTAGCGCCTTCCGCCGGTTCGTTGATAGGAAATTTAATCCTACCGTTCCCGTTGCTCATCACCTTACTCATTAAGGCGGTATATTCTGTGGAAATATCCTTATCGTCAAAAGAAAGAATATTTACAAAGCCCATTACATTTTCGTAAAAATCTACCCAATAGTTCATTCGGTTCCAATCTACGTTGCCCACCATATGGTCCACATATTTTAAGCCTACCGGTTTAGGATTAAAATCTGGGGTTTCCCAAGCCTTATAACCCGGCAGAAACGTACCATTGTAATCTTTTCGCTCTACAAAAATATGAACCGTTTCCCCGTAGGTATAAATTCCAGCACGGACCACCTTACCATCCTCGTCTGCCTCTGTCACAGGTTCCATATAGGATTTAGCTCCTTTTTCCATGGCTGTGGTATATGCATACGTTGCATCGTCCACCCAAAGTGCAACTACTTTAACTCCGTCCCCATGATGGTCTATATGGCGTCCTATTTCCGTACCACTTTTAAGCGGGGATGTTAGCACCAGACGTATTTTGTCCTGTATAACGACATAACTTTCCCTATCTTTTAAACCGGTTTGCAAACCGGCATATGCAAAAGATTGAAATCCAAAGGCAGCCTTATAAAAGTGTGCTGCTTGTTTGGAATTTCCAACATATAGCTCAATATAATCAGTGCCGTTTATGGGCATAAAATCTTGCGCATTTTTGTGCAATTTTGGTAATGTAGTAGTAGCCATATTTTAATTTTTTATTGTTGCATATGCAACAAATATATTAAACTTTTATCTAAATTATTTATCTAATTCACTATTTAACAAGTCCTTAATAGCTTTAAGCATGGCCGTGTTCGCAGGTCTTGTTCCGAATGATATTCGAACTTTTCCGGGAGCGCCAAAAACACCTACAGGTCTCACCATAATCCCTTTCCTTTCCATGAATGAGGTAAATGCCAAATCTTCTATCGGTGGTTCTATCAGCACAAAATTACCTTCCGTAGGCCAATATTTAATCTGTAGCTCCTTCAATCCCTTCAAGACAAATGTTCGTTCCTTATGTACCAATTCAACGGTACGCCTTACGAAGTCTTTGTCCTTTAGTGCTGCAATTGCACCTTCCAAAGCCAGTGAGGACAGTAGAAAAGGCTTGCATATCTTACGGATATAGTTACTTATTTCCAATGTTGAATAACAATATCCAACCCTAAGACCGGCCAGACCATATGTTTTGGAAAAGCTGTTGATAGCAATAATATTATGGCCATCTTTTATGAACGGCAATGCAGAGGTGTAATCATCAGCTTCTGCAAAATGGCGATATACCTCATCAAATACTACGATAATGTTGGCTGGCAGCCTTTCTAGAAAATCCTTCAACTTATTATGAGGAATATAATTCCCGGACGGATTGTTCGGCGATGCCAAAAATATCAACTTTGTACGATTTGTTATTGCCTTTAGAATCGCTTTTAAATCATAATCATAGTCATCCGTCATCGGCACATTGATAGCCCCTGCCCCCATCCATCTGGTAAAAGCCGTATACGGTAAAAAACAGGGTTGCGAAACGATGACATTGTCCCCTTCGGATAAGAAAACTTTGGAAATTAGATCAATCATTTCCGAACCGCTGTTTGCGGTCACAAAATGATTTGCCTCAAGTTGACCGTCAAAGTCCGAAACAAGTGCTTCCCTTAATCGGATATCCGTATTATCCGGGTATAGACTGAGCTCCTCCGTAGACTCGATAATTGCCTCCTTGACTTTGTCCGAAAAACCTAAAGGATTTTCATTGGAGGAAAGCTTATGGACTTCAATACCATCTGGCATCACAATTTTCTTCCCACCGCCTTTATAGGTACTATCCTCCAAGATGTAGGTCTTGAATATTTTGCTGTCTAATCCGTTTTCTTTTACCATTGTTTTGAATGCGTCTTACCAAAAGTAGTATATTTTTTTAATATTGTTGCATTAACAACAATATTTTGTATTTTCTCCTTATTTTTGAACTTAGAACGATAAAAAAATGGACCGTACCGAGGGTTTTGGAATCTATCTTGATCGTACCTTAAAAAAGGTACAAAGCACTTTTCTAAAAACTTTTGCAGAAAATGATATAGACCTTACTATTGAGCAATGGGTAATCTTAAGACGTGTCCATCTCATGGGTTCCGATGCATCCCAGGCAGAAATCAGCAACACCAATTTTAGGAATAGAGCCACCACATCCCGTGTCATTAGTGGTCTTTGCAAAAAGGGCTTTTTAAGAAAATCCAGATTTAGGGATGATCAGAAGCGATTTAAACTGGAGATGACCGATGCAGGACAAAAACTAATGAACAGGGCTATGCCCTACATTAGGGACATTAGGAAAATGAGTGTTGAGAATATTGATGAAAAAGAATTTGACATTTTCTTGAAGGTTTTAGACCAAATTTGGGAGAACTACGACCAATTTGAGACCGGAAATTAAATTTGCGCAACACACCCAGGTGTTAAACCCTAAAAACATTGATTGCATCCCCATAAAACTGCCATGTATTAAAATCTTATCTTTTATTCATTTTGATTTTACCACTATGTAATTTTTAGTAAATTTGCACCCACATTTAAAAAATTAAATTTTGAATGAGAGGGTCGCGTAGCTCAGCTGGATAGAGCATCTGCCTTCTAAGCAGACGGTCAGAGGTTCGAATCCTCTCGCGATCACGAATAAATCAATAAAAGTTGAAGACGGAGCAAGCCAAAAAACATAGCTTGCTTTTGTTTTTTTGGCAAGTGTAGTTTTCTTTTATTGATTTTCAGCACGGAGTGCTATAATGATATCCAATCCTTACGCAATCATATGAACCAGTAAACGACACAAAAGTGTGATTCTTTGTTTTGGTGTAGGACCCCATAATTGTTTTTTGAACCTCGGCAACTATCCAAGAATCAAATTTCCCTTTTGCGCCAACAATTTATTGACTTTCCCCCACAAGGTTAGTTTGGAAGAACCAGGGGATTTTACAATTTCAGAATCATGGAATATTTGGTCGAATGTCATGCGTTTATGTCCTATTTGATTGCACATATCATCCAAATTATTATAGACCATACCAAATTTGGAAAACAAAGGAAAATTGTTCTCTTCCAAGTTCAAAAGCACCATATCTTTATGCCTTGCATCTTTACCTATCTCGCCAACAAGTGTCCTGACAATCTTTTCTTCCCCTTCAAGAAGTTGAACAAACTTCTGATTGTGATGAAGTTGGCAACCGGTAACGGCATAATCTGTATTAAATTTTTTTGCTTTATCCATCATCATACGGATATCCGAAACCGAAAAATTGGTTAGTGCTTTAGAGCGGCAAATCAATGAAAATATGAACTATTAGCTTTTGATTATTAAACTAAAATTAGCCTTATTGATTTTTTCTAAAAAACTCAAAAAAAATAAAAAATAGGTGCATTTGCGAATAATGTATTGAAAAATTGAATTTTACAAAAATTCGCCTACAACTTTTTAAGTATCAATAGAAAACCCATCCATTTTAACATTTAATTAAGTCAAAAAAAATATGCTTAAAGCCAACATTACGTCAGCTTCAATTTTAATTTTACTGTAAAACCTACCAAACCATAATAACTGAATGAAAATTGCAGATACTTAAATGAAAAAAACAGACAGATATCAGAATATTAATAAAAACTCTTTCTCCATTGTGGGAATGATTAAATTTTCAATTGTTATTGCAGTTGTCGGAGTTATAATGTGTTTGGCTTTCTTATTCAGTGATAAATTTTAAATAACATTAATCAATTAGTTTATTACGGTTCCGCTCGAATTAAATTCTACATCTTTTTTATCACCCTCTATTTTAAATTCAACATCGTAAAAAAGTCCTTTTTGAGCATGCTGCACTTCTTCTACTTCCTCTATCTTTTCTTTATTATAATTTAATTTAATCGTTTCCCTAACTGCCTTGGGCAAATCTTTTTCATCAATGCTACGTTCTGTTTCTATCCAATTACCGTTAGAGGAGAAATCTGCCCTATAATGCTTACCATCTATCTTGAAATGCGATTCGAAATTTCCGTTTTTATCCTTGTGCCAATCAGGGTCATTCTCACCAGGGTACTTCGCTTTAAAGCTTGTTTTTACTTCTTCTGGGACCTCCTGTCCTTTAGTTGAATTACTACAACCTGCCAAAATCAATAAACAAATAACTGTCAAATTCAGTTTTGTTCTTTTCATAATTACTTTGTTTATTGGGATAAATCGGGTAATTCCAAAACTCTTTCCGGCCCATAAAACTTAAGTGCTACAGCAAAAATTACAACAGACAATATCATACCAATCATAAATACAGTATACGTCCACCTCAACAATCTGTATTTACGCTCCAAAACAATTCCAAGAAAATAAAGATCTTTGGTTAAGCTGCTGTAGATATAGTCCTTGTCCTTAATAAGTTCTTTCATTGCCCATTGATACTGGTCCAGCTGCATTTTATGAAAGTTCCCGAAAAACAAAAGATTCACTTTTTTGGTATGTACCTCTTCCTCTGTAAATTGTCCGCTGGTGACATTCGGTTTTGTTGCCAAAATGGACATTACCATGGATACCACGCTAAAAATCACGAATATGGCCGTGGGATATATTAGATAATCATTGTTTGGGTTATCTAACTTTGGAATCAAATTTGCCAGCGCCAAGGAGATGATAATAGCATTAACGGATAACAGAATATTGGCCTTGGTATCCGCAATATCGCTTAGTTTAATATGATTGCGAAGCGTAACTCGGTACAACGTCTGAATTCCCCTATCTGGCAAACCACCCTTAAATTTTGCTTTTAGGGACTCCTTTTTTTCAAGCTTTTTATTTTTCTTCTTTGACTTTATTAGCTTTTTAAGGTTTTTGTCCTTGCCACTCTGCCAATTCTCAATAGCATAATCAGTATAAAATCGATGTGAGTTATTAAGGAACCTTATGTTTTCCTTTCGCCATTGATCTATCGAATAATTGGCTATTCCCAACGAGGAAAGTTCTACTCTTAACAGTTCCGAGGAGGTAAGAAAGCTTTTCTTGGCAAGATGCGAAGAATCTGCATCTTTCATGATTTTTTCCAGTTCATTTTGAGGTTCGTAATCCTTCTTAGTAGCCCTAATCAATGCAAGCACCCTATCAATAAAATCCTCAGGACAATTTTCTTTCGTTAAAAAATCCTTGGCTATGGCACAACTCTTTTCTTCATGGTCTGCATAATCTATTGTGTACCCTATATCATGAAACCAAGCGGCCACTTTTAACGCTCTTTCCTCCTCTTCTTTAAGTTCTACTTCGTTAACAATCTCAACAACACTATTCACCACCCGTTGGGTATGCCTTAAATTATGGTAGAGCGATTCTTGAGCAGTTTCCTTACTCAATTTGTGGGTTATGTACGTTTCAGATTTATCTACTATTGAAGCCATATGTAATGAATTTATTAAAACAAAATTAGAACGAGGTTATAGTGCAATACCAAAACCAGCCTGCACCATGTTACCTTCCTTAGAATTAAAATAACCAATGTTAAATGTAAGTGCTTGTAAACTACTGATCCAAAACCCTCCTCCTTGTGAGGTATGCCAAATATTGGAAGTATCGTTAGGTTCCCAGACCCTACCGTAATCAAACCCTCCATAAACACCTACAGTTACCGGTGACACCGCCGTAACATAGGTTTTAAGACGAAGTTTAAGGTCCGAACTTTGATAGAAATAAGAATCCCCTGTAAAACGCTCGTCCCTAAAACCACGAAGGCCGTTATTACCACCCAGCGAAGGTGCATGATAAAAATAGACTTCCTTGGCATTTACCAAACTACTATATTCAGCAGTAGTTCCAAAGACCAAATCCCCGGAGGTTATCAACCTACGGTTAAATCCTAACTTTAAGGAAGCATAGCCAAACCTGTTATCATCAAAATTCAAATTGGTTTTGTATCCCATTCTAAGGCCTATGTAAATGGATTTAGAAGGAAAATCCTTTGCATCGGCACTATCGTAGTGACCGCTCATTTCTAGACCACCGTAATTTTGATCTTCAAAAACCTCCGGTCTTAAATTGTTCCTATTAAAAAGGCGCTGATCGTTTTCGTTTACCGTAAAGGACTCAAAAAGAACTTTCCCTCTTAGACTATAATATGCCAAGCCTGCACTTAACTTAACTTGCCGTAACCTGGCCCTGTAATAATCACGCCCCAGGTTGTCTTCATCGTTGAATGATTCGTTACCATACCCAAAAAAGTTTTTAGCGTATCTATCACTCGTATAGTAACCATCCACTTCAAAATTCCATTTTGGAATTACGTTTCCAAAAACACCTGAATATTGTAACTCGGTTGCCTGAAAATTAAAGTAATAGTTAGCCTTTAGAGTATGTTTCTGTAAGAACGGATTGCCATTGAGTCCATTTACCGTATAGGTATCGGAAGCTCCTAAAAAAAGTCCGTCATCATTCCTAAAACCCAAACTAGGGACTACTTTGTTCGTATTGGGTGTAAAATATCTAAAATGAAAATTGTTGGTCTTATAAATATCGCTAAGCTGCGTCCTAGGCATTTTTGATTTAAAATCTATTTCTTCATGTTCCCAGTCAAAAACTTTCAACTTTCTTTTATTTTCTATATCGTACACATCCTCACCATATCCTCCAATTATTTTAATCTTTGTCTTAGAATTACCTTCCCCTGAAACTTTGTACACATCATCGTCCCCAAGACCATAAAGCCAAATTTGTTTGGTCTCTTTATCGTTGAATACTCGTTCATAAATAACCTCGTTCTTCTCATCGGAAAACAACCTTTTTATAGTTACGGAGGTATTTCCGTTCTCCATTCTCACAACTTCAAATATATCATCTTTCTCTGTCCCAGAAATTGCCACTATCCTGTTCAGGTATTGTCCGTATTCCAAGGCTTTTTCCGGAAGTGTTTTCAGCCTTTCCAGTAGGCTTTTTTTGATGAACTCCGCGGTCTCGTCCCGTACTTCTTCAGGCAACTTTAAAAATGCTTTTTCAATCACCTCAGGGGTAATGCGTTCCTGTATAATTTTAGCTTCCTCCGCCCAAGTTTCAGGTCCGTACTTCGTCAGTAATACTTTGTCCAATTTGCTTCCGGAATTATTAAGCCATTTTACACTATTTATTTCCCCGTCAAATGTCTGCCACATTCTCGTGTTGGGCACAATTAGCTTTATAAACTTCATTGCAGCACCGTCGAACCTTGGGAATACATTGTCCCTATCCCTGGGAACGGGCATAAATTCCGTTTCTCCATTATCCTTGTCATATTCAATCCAGCGCCATTGATCTTGGTGCCTATCCCAATCCCCGATTAACATATCAAAAATCCGAGCCCTAATGAAGTTTTTTTCATCTATGGTGTAAGACTCATCACTTTTAATGCGTTCCAACATATCCGTAGTACTCTCAAAATCCGTTACTTCACCGGAATTATCCGTAATGGTTCTTCTATAGCCCTTGTAATTGTATTGCTCGTCAGATGGTCGCCTTTCGATATAATAGAGTTCATCACCGAAATCCGCGTTATATTCCCCTAACCCCTCCTGTTTGGGCACGTAGAAGAGTTCTTTATCGGAATGATTTACATCTATAGCTTCCGCCAAAGGATTTATCACCAATTGCATAAAAGGATGTGCCGTAGTGAAAAAATCCGAAATAACCTCCTCTGCCCATGTATCCCTATAATCATCCTCATTATAAGAAATCCCAGGAAGTCTAAATTTTAAAAACTTAAGTGCACTTTTTCGCAGGGAGCGCATTCCGTACTCTTTTTTATTTTCATCCTCCAACCGTAATGAAAAAGATTGATGGCCCCCGCCTTCCTTTGTAGCCTTTAGGCCCCCATACAAGGTATCCAGATTTACTACAGGAGCCTCTACGGGTTGACCAAAATAAGACCGATATCTATCACCCCAAAGAAATTTATAAAACCCACTCCTATCATAAAAATCTGAGTCTTGGAGAATCTTTACGGTTTTTGTTTTCTCAGTAGTGGTTAAAAAGTTTGAAGCATTTCTGTTATTTTTCATTGCCGATAAAACATCAAACGTTTTTTCCGTCCCAAGATCATCCTCTGTTATAAATGTAACCTTTGAACTACCGTCGTCGAAATAATCCAATCGAGCAAATCCCCTTTCACCGTATGCATATTCACCTTCATATTCCATAGAACCGCCAATAGCGGTAATCATATTTTTTCCAGGCTTCGTAGCGTTTTTTGAACCAAGGGATCCACTTATGATTTGATGTATACCGCCTCCATATAATAATTGCAGACTTTCCTCGTGTCCCGATACCAATGTTATCCTATCGTTGGCTTGTGCCAAGGCACTTACCGCTATTCTAAGATATTTATACCTTCTGGAATTTACGTGTTCTGGATTGAATGCCCCCAAATTCATCACAGAATTTCTTAGGGTTCCCACTATGGGCAAAGGGGTCATGTGTCCTTTAAAAGTATCTGCACCTGTATATACTCCGTTGTCCAAAGCTGGGTGGTGCATGGCTATCACCAGATTTTTTCCTTGCGCATCATTAATATATCCTTCCAACTCCTCCATGAATCTACGTCTTGTGGTGATATTGGGACATTTTCTATTTATGCCCTCCAGGCGTGACCAATTTGATACAAACCATTTGGAATCAAGAATAATCAGGTCCAAACTATCGTTGATGACCTTATACTCAATTGGGCAACCATTTTCTGGAAACACACCAACACCCTTTAGATCTATCTCCTTTAAATAGTCCTCTACCCGTTCCATTTTGTTCAACTCGTAGCTTTTCCATTCATTGTTGCCGGGCATGAAAATGGTTTTTCCTTTAAAGTTTTCCACCAATTGTAGTTGTTGGTCTATGAGCAAACTATCTTTCTCCCAAGGACCGGTTTCAGCTGAAATATTATCCCCAGTGAAAATGACCGAGCTATTTTTTGAGGCTTTACTTAATTCTTCCTTGAATTTTTCCAATAAAGCCGAATTGGAAGTATCAGAAGAATTTCCGAATCCTCCAGCGATATAGAAGCTGTAAGCTGGTTCAGAGGTGTAGCTTTGGTCGGCAAATGGTATTCCTTGATGCTCCTTATATGTTGCACATGAATTTATTAATACCGCTGCTAGAACAAAAAGTGCAGGGCAATAATAATGTTTTATACTTTGCCCAAAATTTTTAAGGGGATTCGTCATAAATTGGTTTTGGTTATTCAACCGGTGTCAAAACACCATTTTTAGGTTCACTAGTTAAACTCGACACCAGAGATGACAATTCCCAGTGTAATCAACAGTAAAAAAGCTATTATCACAATAGCGCCAACTATCGTTTTTTTATTCTTTTGAAAGATATAATGAGGTTTCTCATTTTCAGGTTCTTTTACAAATTCCGTGTTTTCTTCTCCTTGCTTCATTTAAAATTATTTTATATAAACTGTTTTCTTATTTACAAATTCCAATATGCCCTCTTTAGAAAGCTCTCTGCCGTAACCGGATGCTTTGGTTCCGCCAAATGGCAATCTTGGGTCTGATTTTACCATATCATTAATAAAGAACGCCCCGTCTGGAATATCGGATATTACTCTTTTTGCCCAATCCGTATCCTTGGTGAACAGCATAGTACCTAATCCATAATTGGAATCAGCTGCCAACTCAATGGCATGGTCTCTATTTTCAGCTTTAATAACCGCCGCAACAGGACCAAATGTTTCACCGTCAAATACCGGCATTCCGGGAGCAACGTTGGTAAGAATTGTGGGTGAAAAATATGCTCCATCTCTTTCAGAGCCCATAAGCACTTTTGCTCCTTTCTTGATTGAGTCATCAATTTGATCTTGGAGGGTTTCTGCCAAATCTTTTCTTGCAAGCACACCAATGTAAGTTTCATCATCGGATGGGTCACCAATTTTCAGATCTTTAACCTTGTTGTGAAATTTGTCCAAAAATTCATCATAAATATCGGAACACACTATAAACCGTTTTGCCGCGATACAACTCTGTCCCGTATTTTGCATCCGAGCCTGTACCATTGTATCCATGTGCGCATCTAAATCTGCATCATCACATACGATACAGGCGTTATTACCACCTAGTTCCAACACGGTTTTCTTCAGGTTTTCACCGGCAATTTTTGCAATGGCCCTACCTGCCTTTTCACTTCCCGTTAATGTTACCGCCTTAACGGCATCGTTACTAATTAGTTCAGCGATTTCATCATGGCCCGCCAGTATGGTTTGAAAGCAACCTTCTGGATAACCGGCGTCCTCAAAAAGTTGCTGTAGCGCCTTTGCGCAACCAGGCACATTTTCCGCATGTTTTAGAATAGCCGTATTACCTGCCGTTAATGTAGGCGCTGCAAAGCGGATAACTTGCCAAAACGGATAGTTCCATGGCATAATCGCGAGTACACAGCCCAGAGGATCATAACTTATAAAACTCTCCTCGGCGTCTGTAGCAATTAATTCGTCCGCTAAAAAATCCTCGGCATTCTTTACGTAAAAATCACAGGCCCATGCACATTTTTCAATTTCTGCAATACTTTGTGATATGGGTTTCCCCATTTCTTGGGTCATCAACAGCGCATATTCTTCGGTACGTTCTAATAAAAGTTTAGAAACATTGGCAAGCAATTGCGTTCTTTCCTCAACGTCCCTGTCAGCCCATTCTTTTTCAATGGCCTTCATAGCTTGCAGTTTCTTTTCTATAGAGTTCCCGTTGTCTCTTTCATATGTTTCCAATAAGTTGTCATTGTAGGGGTTAATCGCTTTTATGGTTGCCATTATAAGTTTTTAGTTAAACCATACTAAATTAGCCATATTGGTATGCAGGAATTAATGCGTTCAACTAAAATGTTAACCCTTATGCCCGCAATGATTACCGTTAACATTTACTCGATTTGAGTCAATTGTTACGGGCAAAAATCAAGAAATTTGTTCTTAACAATCGGTGAGAACCATCGATAAAGAATAAATAACTTAAAAAATATATTATATGAATAATTCTGGAAACACAATGCTAGCTGTTATAGTCGGTTCGGCTATTGGTGCTGCCCTGGGGATTTTGTACGCCCCTGATAAAGGTGAAAATACGAGAAGGCTTATTGCGGACAAAGCAGCTGAAACAAAAGACAACCTCGCTACTAGCGCAATTGATTTGAAGGACAGGGTTGCCAATACCTTAGTTTCTGAAAAACAAACATTGGATGCAAGAGTTGAATCTTTGGTCTCCGACGTAAGTTACAAAGCAGACGATGTAATTTCAACATTGGAAAGAAAGTTGGCCGACCTTAAAGCGAAAAACAAAAAGCTTCAAAAAACTTCTTAAATGGGTGTATTTGATGCTCTCAACGAAACGTCCAACAAGGCTGTTGATGTTGGGGAGGAGTTTTATAAAAAGTCAAGGGCTTTTTATAAGCTAAAAATATTTCAACAATTATCAATGACTACCGGAATGCTATGTAAAATGGTATTAATCGGTAGTCTTGCCCTATTGGGATTTGTATTTTTTACTGTAGCACTAACCATGTATCTAGGGGAATTATTAGAAAGCAATATTCTAGCCTGTTTACTAGTTGGGGCATTTTTATTTGTGTTAAGTATTATTGTATATCTCACAAGAAGACACATTGACAACTTCGTGGTAAAAAAACTATCCCCTAAATTTTTTGATTAACTTTTAATATGTATAAAAATCTAGATGAGGTGGAATATGACCTCAAAGTATTAAACTTAGAACGCCAAATAGCACTCGAGTCTATCAAAGGTATTAAAGACGATGTTAAAGAGGACTTAAGTCCTTACAGTTGGATGTCCACAATATTTTCTGCTGTCAAAAAATTTGGCGTATTATATCTGGTGAAAAAAATTTTCCGCTAAGAGCAATTAGCGTTAATAAACGGGTTCTAGTTCCAAATTCTGCTTTACATGATTTTGAAATTGGCTGGGACTGAGACCAAACTTTTTCTTGAAAATTTTGGAAAAGTAACTTCTGCTGCTAAATCCTATAGCATATACAATTTCGGAAATGCTCATGTCCGTAGAACGGATGTAATCCCTAGCGGCCTCCAAGCGTGCATTTCTAATATATTCTGTAACCGTTCTGGTATATAACAACTTAAAACCTTCCTGCAATTTGGCCTGTGACAATCCGGATTCGTAGGATAATCTTTGCAATGTATAATCGTAAGAAATATTAGAAGTTATTTTTTCGGCCAATTCATGTATAATGTTCAATTCCCGCTGTAATAAACTTGTTTCCGGTAACGAATTGGACGACTCTTTTTCATGTTGGGTTATGTGCATTGCCAATATTTCATAGACCATTCCCTCTATCTGCATAATACGAACCATCCCTTTTTCATTATGGATTTCTCTCAAAGCACTTATTTTGTCCGCCAATTTTAAATTGTAAGAACCGTAATAGGCGAATTTTTTCTCGGAATCTTCATCATAGAATACTTCGTATAGTTTGTTGTTCAAAGCTTCAACCCCCGTTAAACGCTTCTTCATAAATTTCTTTCTGGAAATCTGTATGACATTAATTGCCAGTTTTTTTCCTTTAGGGAAATACCCATAGTTGTAACCACCATACGTACCCGTAATAATTACAGATTGAAATTGTTCCAGCGTTTTTGTTTCTTCAATGGATTGATTTTCAAATCGGTGCTGACATTCACCCTCTAAACAGTAGCTAAAATGTATGGGGTTGTATTGGGATGTGTCCATGACCAAAGTAATTTCATCATGAAATGTTATATCATATTCCAAAAGACTTACCCCCCAATCAAAAGTGATAAATCTTATGCTTCCTGTTGCCAAAAAACTATTGGTAGTCAACACGTACTCACCCCATTGCTCAGTTATCTCACCCCCTATTATCTCTTGAATTTGCTTTACGGTTCCAGCGGTATCCTTTGCAGTTATTTCAATTGTAGTCATTCAACAATCACGTTAAGAAAAGTAAACTTTCAAATTAAATAAAGGCAATTTAATACAATTAACAATGCTTTAACTTTTTTAAGCTACAAAATCCCATATCGGTCATTTTTATTTTTTTTGAGCACAAAAAAACCCCTATTTCAGGGGTTTTACGTTTAGTTCCTTTAGAGTATATTCTTTTTACTTGAGTTGATCTCTAGTATCCTTTGTCCAAGCATCCAACATCCAACTCACTTTTTCCAAGGCTGCAATGTAGCCGCCCATTAGGTCAATTGTACCCTCATCTCCTGCATCATCAGCCTTTTTAACCACTTTACCCATCTGCTTCAGAATTTTTTCATGGTTTGATAAAATATAATCAACCATTTGTTTGTCTGAAATTAACGGATCAACCTCTTCAACTGCTGCTATCTTAAAATAATCCGTAAATCTGCTTTTTGGATGATGTCTGAGGGTTAAGATGCGCTCCGCAATCTCATCAATTTTATCTCTGGCATCAATATACAATTCCTCGAATTTTTCATGCAAATCAAAGAAATTCTTTCCTAGAACATTCCAGTGAAATCCTCTTAAATTTTGGTAATAAATATGATAATCTGCCAACAGGGTATTCAACTCATCTACAATTGGTTCTATCTTTTTAGTTTCTATATCTAAATAACTCATAGGTTTAGTTTTTACTTATGCTAAATTACGCATACAGGTTCTCTCTAAAATTACAACTCAACCATAAAATAATTTGGCTAAAAACCAACTATCCTTAACCCATATGGTAATCCTTTCATAATAATTTAGGACAAGCTATTTTTTATTGGTTTTCAATAAAGGTTTAAGGTCAATATAGTGGTATTGTATTTTACCTACGTGGTCATACTCGGTAAAATTCTCCTTCAATTTCCCCCATTTAAAATTTTCTTCCAAAATATCGTCCTTATAGTAGTTCGTTAATCCTTCGGATATCAAAAGATACTCGTTCATACGAATTTTGTTCTTCAACAAGCGATGGGCTATGATTAAATCCTCGCCAAATAATTTGATTCGTGTACCTACCTTGGTTAAAGCGACTTCTTCACCAAAATGAAGAATAATTTTAAGACCCAACATTTCCGGGATATTCCATGATTCCTTATCCTTTTTGTGCTTTTCCTTCAATTCATCCAATTGTTTGTAGAACTCCATGTAAAAATAGGCACATTGATCTATTAGCTTTTTTAAGGACGGCATTTTCCCAGTCTTGAAAAACAATACGGCATCCCCCTCAATTTCAGAAACCTTTAGACCTATTTCATTTGAGTATATAATATTGTTTAACAATGTGGGTATTACTTTTGAAGCGAGTGCAAAATCTGTCTCGCTCATAAACTCCGTAAAGCCGCTGATATCAGGAATACAAATTAGTGTTGGGGATGCTTTCATAGAATTAGGATTCTTTTAAATACGCTTAACTTGTCTTAAGACGAATGAAGAGTACCAAAAGTAGTGAGATAATTCCAATGGCGAACCTATAACATAACAGTGATAATCGGACGAGTCAATAATACCTTTTTTACAGCAAAAAAATACGAGGCGATACCTGTACTTTTAATTTCAGAATAAGATATCAACTTCTGGACTAATGATATAAAATATTGCCCAGCTTGGTGTTACGCTTACACCTAGTATTATAAATTTGGTTGGTTGTAAAATGGTTTCGGCATCTCATGCCGGAGCCATTTTTTAGCTTTTGAACCCCAGACATAATGTGAGAATCCCAATGCCCAGTAAAAATATTGACTTAGTTGAATTTGCCCAAAAATTGGTCTGTGAACCTGAAGAGGTGATTTCAGAATTCAATCTTACTTATATTTCTAGGGATAAATTGTGTATAGAAAGAATCAAGGACAAATCTGGATTCGTCTACCTGCTTAACAAAAAACCCTTAAAGAACAAAGTAGAACTGAAACGCATAAATGATCTTGTTATTCCACCAGCATGGGAAGAAGTCAAAATTGCCCCTATATCCAATGCCCACCTACAGGCTATTGGTTTTGACATTAAAAAAAGACTGCAATATAAATACCATCCTTTTTGGCACAAAATAAGAAGCAGGACCAAATTTTATAGGATGATTGCATTTGGCGAAGCTTTACCAGAAATACGAAAACGTACAGATAAGGATATAAAATTAAATGGCTGGCCAAAAGATAAGGTTCTTGCACTTATCATTAAGTTAATGGAAGAAACACATATTAGGGTAGGAAACGAACAATACGCAAAAAGAAATAAAACTTATGGTCTTTCTACGTTGCGAAATAAGCATTTAAAGAATTATGGCAAAGACTTACGTTTTGAGTTCACGGGAAAAAAGGGCAAAAAACATAAAGTGACACTTAGGAACAAAAAACTGACGCGCTTGGTGAGTCAATGTGAAGAAATCCCAGGATGGGAGCTATTCCAGTATTATGAAAAGGACGGAGAAAAGACCTCTGTGGACAGTGGTATGGTAAATGATTACATGCACGAAATTAGCGGAAATATGTTCACTGCAAAAGATTTTAGAACTTGGGCTGGTACAGTTATTTTTTTTGAAGCCTTAATGGAATTTCCAAAAACAGACGATCAAAAAACGCTTGATAAAAACATTTTAAAAGCTTTTGACAAAACCGCGCTTGAGCTGGGCAATACTAGAAATGTTTGCCGAAAATATTATGTTCACCCTTTTTTAGTGAATAGTTATAAGGACAAATCCCTCTTCCCACTATTCGATAACGTGGAACAATTGAAAGACACTTGCCTAAATTCCGCTACCGAGACTGTTGTTTTACAGTTGATTAAAAATTTCAAACCTTTAAAAAATCTTGATAATGAAAAATAAATTCGAAAATGCCTGGTCTCAGATGGTAGAAAAATTGGATAGTTGGTTTAATTCCCTTGTACTTAACTTACCCAATATTCTAATAGCTATTTTCGTTTTTATTTTGGCTTTGTTGGCATCAAAATATGTAAGCAAGGGTGTTTCCAAGTTGCTGGAAAAAACAAGGCTTCAGGCTTCCATGAGGTCTCTTTTATCCAAAATCACGTCTTTTGTAATTGTTTTACTAGGGATTTTCCTAGTGCTTGGTATCCTTAATTTAAGTAAGGCCTTAAATACGGTTTTGGCAGGTGCCGGGGTAATGGGTCTGGCCGTTGGTCTTGCATTGCAAGGAGCCCTCGCCAATACCTACTCAGGAATTGTGTTGTCGTATATTAAGCATATTAAATTTGGGGATTGGATAGAAAGCAACGGATTTGAGGGTGAGGTTGTAGATTTAGATCTTCGATCGGTTACTTTAAAACAACCGGATAACAATCTTGTTTTTATTCCCAACAAACAGGTAGTTGAAAACCCAATTAAAAACTATTCCACAACCGCACAATCCAGAGTTATATTGGAATGCGGAGTGGGCTATTCTTCCGATTTGCAATTTGTGAGGGATTTGGTGAAAAAGACTATTCTAGAAAATTTTGAATCAATCGATAGTAAGGACGATATCATATTTCTTTACCAAGAATTTGGGGATAGCTCTATCAACTTTGAGGTTCGCTTTTGGATTAATTCCACCTCTGCATTAGAAGTTGCCCGGGCAAAGACCAATGCCATGATTTATATCAAAGAAGCTTTTGATAAGAATGATATTAACATTCCTTTCCCGATTAGAACCCTAGACTTTCCAAAGTCATTGGATGTGGCAGTAAATGAAAGTAAAAAAAGTGATGAAGATTAATTTTAAGACTGTCTTTCAACCTCACTCTCACTTTTAAGTACGAAATCGCCATCATCCTGTTTTATATATAGCGCTTTGTTTCCTTGCTCGCCATTACGGGTCACCTTATTACCCTTTATGGTCTTTTCCACCTTGGACGTATAGGTTTCTTCAACGGTTCCACTGGCTGTGCCGCTACCCCAGTTCCATTTTACTTTAGTTCCTTCCTTTATCAATTAGAGTTTGGGTTTTATTATTTTCAAGGAATTGTGCTCCCCACCACTTTAATTATTTGGAGAACGAAGAAGTGGTGGGAAGAAAGTTTTGTTTGGTCAAAACTCACAAATTCTCAGATTTAAAAAACTAGTTAAATATCCGCAAAAATTAACATTTCCTCAACGTCTACTACCCTCCAATATTGACGCTATCGCTTTTGAAAATTAACCCAATTGATATGGGTCAAGACTTGCATTCTTACAGATAAAACAAGGCTTTATAATCCACTAATTTTATAAAAAAGAATAACCATGATTTCATTAGTTGAACTATTTGGATTGATTTCCATCGCATTCGGAATTAATGCGATAAGAATTGCCATAAAAGACCAAAATAAGAGCCAAGAAATATCAAATTGGAGCTTTGCGCATTCAGATGACCAATTGGAGGCGTTTGTAGACATCCCCATGGAACTTCTAGAAAAAGCAGTTGACCAGACCAATGGTGGCGATGTAGACGAATTAAAAGATAAAATTGAAAGTTTTAAAGATAGGAATAGATTTTACAATCTATAAAAGGATGCAAAGTTGCTAGCAGTCCATAATAAAATAGCGACATAATTTTAATATTGATAAAGATGAATACATACACAGAAGAAGTTGGAGAAAAGTTGAACGAACTTTTGGAAAAAACATACGACGCGGAAAAAGGATTTAAGAAGGCTGCGGAAAATACAGATAACCCTTCCTTAAAATCCTATTTCCAAGGAAAAGCGCAACAACGCTATGATTTTGGACATGCTTTAAAGACAGAAATTAAATCTTTTGGACAAGAAGTGGATAAAGGGGATAGTTTAACCAGTAAAGCGCATAGAACCTGGATGGATGTAAAAGCTCTATTTTCTTCGGACGACGAGGAAGCAATGTTGGAAGAGGCCATAAGAGGTGAAAAATCTTCGTTGGAAGAATATGATGACGTACTTAGTGAAACCTCTTTGCCAAGTAGCACTTCCACCCTTTTGAGAAATCAGAAACAGGCAATCCAAAACGGTCTTTCTACAATCAAGACTTTGGAAGATTTAAGCTAGAAGATGATGAAAAGGAAATAAATAAAAAGAGGCCAATTGGCCTCTTTTTTTATACAGTTTCGGGGAATTTTCCAGAAACTTTTCGTTTATAGGCCTTTAGGACTACAAGTGGTATTTTTTCTTGAAAATCTTACAGAAATAACTTCTACTTGTAAATCCTATAGAATATACAACTTCAGAGATATTAAGATCAGTTGTTCTCAACAGTAATTCTGCCTTATTCAACCTTATCAAGTCTTATGTATTCTCCCAACGTCATGTTGTGCATAAACTTAAAACCGGCTTGTAATTTGGAAGCAGAGAGACCGGATTTGGCCGAGATGGACTTTACACTATGTTGAACCTCAGGATAATTGACAATAAAATCCCCTATCTCGCTAATTATTTCCAATTCCCTCTTTAGCAATGAGGTTCCGGAAGTTTCACCTTTCTCAAGGTCAAATTTAAATTGTTCCAACTGTTTCGCCAGAATCATGTGACATACCCCTTGAAAATATATGAGGGAGGACACGGAGTTGGCAAATTTGGCATTTTCCAGCATCTTCACAAGTTCTCCGATTTCTAGGTTGAATTTTCCGGAATGAAAGTTTCCAAGTTCTTTGTTATACGAATTGAGTAGGCTGGTCATACTCTCGTCCGCTGCGAAAGCTTCTCTATTTCCCTTTTGATCAATCTTCTCTAAATCTATTCGGATATAGTTTAAAACAAGTTGCTCCCCTTTTTTACAGATAAACGTACTTCTATTATCAGAATCATTGAACAATACTGCCGTTTGCAGTTCCTCTAATTTGTTTACAAATCTATTACCTTTAAATTTATGGAAGCAATTACCTTTTAAGCAGTATACTAGGTAAACCGAATTATAGGTCATATTGGATGAAAAAGTCAAATCCTCCTCTAAAACCATATCAAATTCCATTGCCAAAAGACCGTGGTCAAGGCAGATAGCGTTTATTTTGCCGGAACCTACATGATTCTCCAATTTTAAAAACTGCAGGTCGTTTTTCTTGACGATGGTTCCGTCTAAATGTCTTTTCAAATAACGCAATTCCTCGTAAGCAAATTTCCTTTTATTTTCCATGAAGCTTTAGACTCTAAATTAAGTGCTATTCGTTGCACAAGTAAATTTATATACCTAGTAGTGCATGCCTTATCGAAATAAAAGAAAAGTTTAACAATTTTGCGATAGTGTCCACCCCTGACTCAATAGGACTAATTAACTTGTTTCTAATGAGTTATAATTTTTGCTGTATGAAGCAATTGCTTCTAGGTAATTTTCCGACCTTGCCACTTGAAAAGGAGAGTTATGTATTTTAAGATATCAAATACTGCGAAGAGGAGGGACTTGGAAGATTGGAGCAATGCATCTCTTAAATATCCAAATTTGTATCACCCCCAAATAATAATAAATGGGTTGAATGAGATTAATATTCCCATTATTACCATGGAGAAAAAGAACGAATTATCCTTTTCCATTTGGGGTATTCTACCTAAGATGTATACTGAGGACTGGAAATTATTTCAAAACACAACAAACACCTTAAACGTATTACGAAGAAGCCATGAATTCCGGACTATGGTATGACCGAGACTTTTGAAAAACAAAGAAGTCTTATACCGATTACCGGCTTTTTTACATCCTATCTGCGCAATGGTCAGGTCTTTCCCTATTTCGTTGGATTAAAAAGCGGAAAACCCTTCTATCTAGCGGGAATTTACAATAAACTAGATGATGGCTTCCTTACAACTGCTTTACTGTTAGGTAAAGCCAACACTTTCATTAAACAATTTCAGAATATAGTAGATTGCATGCCTTTAGTTATTTTAGAAAGGAATAAAAGGGCATGGTTGGATGAAGACACTGACAAAAATGAAATATCTGATCTCTTGGACAGTCCTACAGATGATGCTTTTCATGCTTACCCTATTGCAAAGGAATTCTTCAATAACGATATTTCCTATGACAGTATGTTAATGCCATATGAGTATTCTGATTCTAGTCCTGATTAGAACTTTTAGCGTTGCTTAGCTGTTTTCTATACTCGGTTGGAAGTATCCCGTAAGCTTCCATAAAAATTTTGGAAAAATAACTCCTGCTTTTGATGCCTACAGCGTATACAATTTCTGAAACCGAAAGCTCTGTATTCTTTAAATAATCCCTGGAAATTTCCAACTTCAACTGTCTAACATATTCATTAACCGTTTTGGAATAGAGTACCTTAAAGCCAAGTTGTAATTTTTTAGCGCTTAATCCAGATTCTTTGGAAAGAATATCTACGGACATTGGTCCTGAAATATTATCCAAGATAAACTCGGACAACTTATGAATGTTCTTTATGTCACTTTTTGACAACGACTCTGGCAATACCTCTTGCGATTCAAAATTATGATGTTCCAGTAATTGCAAGGACAGTATTAAATAAATCCTTCCTTCTAATGACAGTGTTCTTAAAATACCACTCTCATGAACTTTCTTTAATGCTTTGACCTCATCTGCAATTTTAAGATTAAAACTGCCTCCATGCGTATAGGGTTCATTTCCTTCCGTATCGTTAAAAACGGATAATAGAAGATCATTTAGATAGGTTACATTATTATTACTCTTTTTTAGATAATCCTTTCGTAATATTCTGATGAAATTTACCTTCAAATTCTTACCGGAAGGGAATACAAAAGTTTTTTTGGCATATCGTTTTGGAGAAAGAATAATATTCTGAAATTGTTCCAAATCCAAATAGTCATCTGTATCATCTTCACTATATTTAAAAGAACCTTTGGAAATAAATACAAACTCTATAGGTGAAATATTTGAAGTTTTAAAAACCAGTTTTACATCTTCATGAAAGACTATATCGCAGTCCAAAAGAGAAACACCCCAATCAAAACCTATGTTTCTAATTTCCCCTTTCCCAATTTCATTATCAAAACGCAACGTACGCTCCCCCCATTCTTCTATCAATTCACCTTTGATACAATTATATAGCTGGGAAAGAACCTCCTCGTCCTTAGTACTTGTTATAACCAATTCCCGCATTCTCTTATTACTTACATTTTAGCAACACAAAGAAACTGGAATCGCTAAAGACCTGTTAGCAATAATGAAACGTTAATTAACACAAAAAGGTTATTTAAGAAATAAAGATTTTGTTAAAATGGATAATACTGCGCCCTCAAAGTCAAACCTAAGCAGAGCGGGGAGGCTCATTTTTAGGGGATTTCAGCTTTTTAAGATACTGCATGGGCGTCATGGAATAGCGTTTTTTAAAGAGCTTGGAAAAGTAACTACGGGAGTTGATACCAATTTTGTAGGTTATTTCTGTGATATTAAATTCGGTAGTCTCCATAAGATTTCGGGCCATTTCCATTCTAGCGTTCTGTATGTACTGGTTAACCGAAGTTCTATAAAGATATTGAAATCCGTTTTGAAGTGTATTCTGGTTCAACCCCACCCTTCTGGACAATGCTATAATATTATCCATCTGTTCCAATTCTTCATGAATAATATCTGCGGCCTCCTCAATTTTCACCACCGTTGCCTGCCGTAAAATTTTTCTTTTATCAGGGTCTGTTAAATCGTCTAGGTATTGCTTTAAATGGTGGGCTAGAATTTCGTAGCATTTACCTTCTATAAAAACACTCTTGGTAAAACCCGTATGTTCGCATGTGGTACTTTCCTCTATACATTTAGCTATATCCAAGCTATAGTGCCCTTTATGAAAAAAAAGATTTACCCCGTTCACATCCCTAAAAAGTGCTTCTACCTCCTCGTTCATATCCACCAAAAATGATTCTATCTTCTCTTCAAAATCCTTCCGATTAATCTCTAGGCTAAAGAAGCATATGGGCTCGTTGGCGGGAAGGGTAACTACATTGCCATGGCGGCTATTACAAGATATTATTGCACTTTCCAAATGTTTTATTTCCTGTACCTTTCCTTTACCATCAAACTCGTGTGTAAAGGCAGCTTCCCTATTAAAGATAATTTCCAACGGCTGAACAAGGGATTGGTTAAGTTCAAACCTAATTTCTTTGTTTAAGCGTACATCAATATTCATCAATCCCACTCCATGGGAAAAACTTATGGCATTTATGGTACCGGTTCCCACCTCTTCAGGCAGATTAAGACATACTTCATTATTTTCCTCTACATATTGTACTTTAAGACGCTTGGAAATGTCCTTAACCACATCCAAAACGTTGAGCTCCTTGAGTTCTTTCTTTTTTGTCATTCTCGGGGTAAGATAGCAATTAGCAATATACTATAATTTGTAACTGAATTAAAATATAATCCCCTTAGAGTCAAAATTAAACAACTCCGAGGTTCAAACATCTATAAGTATTTGGTTATCAATACGTACAGAATTGCTAAATGAGTTAATCATTGTTTTGATATCACTAAAAAGTTCTTTTAAATATTAACATCTTTGTCTCATAAGATTATAAGGAAAGACCTTTTAATTAAAAAAGAACAATCTAAAACACTTACAATATGTTACGTTGGACAATTACATTTATAGTATTGGCAATAATAGCCGCAGTATTCGGCTTTGGTGGAATAGCAGCTGGAGCAGCCAGTATCGCCAAAGTATTATTTTTCATCTTTATAGTATTATTTATACTTTCCTTATTAAGAGGTAGAAAAGTACTTTAAGGAAATAGTTGAAATACAATAAGTTAAACAATCAATTTAAATTAATAAATATTATGAGAAGAGCTATTTATATGTTCGCCTTTACCTTATTTACACTAGGAATGGCAGTTAGTTGTAGGGAAGAAAAAAGTACTGGTGAAAAAATTGAAGATGGTGTAGAAGAAGTTGGGGATGATGTTGAAGATGCAGTTGACGATGCAGGAGATGCAATAGAAGACGCTACGGACGATAACTAGAATTAGAAAACGCTAACTAAGAACTAAAAAAGGAGGATCGATGATCCTCCTTTTTTATACACATAAAGTTCAATATTACTTTTTCTTTCCATTTCCAGAAAGTACATGCAAGAGACCTTCTTTCAAACTAATCCACAAATAATTAAAGAAAGATTTTGTCTGATCTCGTTCTACATTTTCAATTTGACCGTACCTATATCCATCCTCGTCCGCTTTGGACCCATCATCTATAAAAAGATTACCGATAAAAGTAAGTACTTTATTTATTTTTAACCGATCCTTGTTCAGGACCTGGAACCTAAAATCATTATAATTCATTTTAACGTCTCCATTGGCAACATACTCGTCACCGCTTATGGTAAAATAAAGTTGATCTATTATTCCTTCTGTTTGCACGTTTAGTGTTGGTGTTAAAAAATCATTTAGTCTTTTAGTGTTTAAGTTGTCAAGACTTCCTTTTACCAAAAATCTTTGATCAGGGTCATTTACGTTAAAGGACCAGTCCATGTGCATCTCGCCTTCCCCCATCAATTTACTGTCCAGGACTATTTTTACTTTCTCATCGCCTGCAAGATTGTTTAGATTCTTAATTTTGCCTGATATATCTTCAAATCGAAGCTCGCCTGAATTTTCTTTTCCTAATTCTTCCTCTTTGTAACTTAATCTAGAATTGGCTATGCCAAATGTTTCAATTGAAAATTTTATTGGAAGAGACCTGAGCATTTTGGCATATAACGGTTTATTGCTTAAATCGTCCGCTACATTTTTATCCCTGAACATTTCTAAATCTAGTCCCGACAACATGCTGGATTTGGAGGTAAAAACTAAGCTATCGTTTTCAAATCCAAAATCGATATCCGCTACGGATGCCTCTGTAATTTCAAGGTCTATATGGTCCCGTTCATGAGCAATCACCTGATTAAGGTCCTTCTTGGAAAATTTGGTGAAGAAATGAATCTTATTCAGCCTAATTCTATTCTCGGAAAGTTGCACCTTGGCTATATCTATGGATTCAAATTTCCCTAAACTGGCACTAAATTCTCTAAAGTGAATATCAACAGAATTATAGGCAAACGGTATTTTCTTATTGATGATATCAAAATTAGTATACCCCCCCTCTAGGTTTACGTACAAGGAATCCAACTTTAGGACCTCACTATCTCTATCTTGAATAATCTTGATGCTTCCGTTTTCAACACCCAAATCTTCTACATGAATTGGTTTAAGTAATTTGATGATTTTATCCGATTTCTCCTTTTTATTCCCCGGACTTGTTTGAAAAATGAAATCAGGAGAAATAATTAGAATTTTATCAACTATAATTTCCTTATCATTGAAAAATTTCCAATAGTGGATGTCCTCAATACGTATCTCTTCTAAGTCAACTGTGAGTTGAATAGTATCGTTTGCATTATTTCGTATTTCGATATGAGGGTTGGAGAAAAGAAAATTCCCTTTAATTACACTGACCTTAAGTTCGTCATAATTAAAGGCAATATTATCAGGGATTTTGCGATTCAAGAAATTTTCTACCTCAACCTTGGCTTTCCACTGTAATACATAAAATAGTACTACCATCAAAACTATTGGTACTAGTACTAATAAAAAGGATTTACGGGGTAAAGACTTTGTCATAGGCCAGATAATGCATCCATACTATAAATATAAATTATAAATTGGAAAGGTGTTCACTAGGAATTCAATCGCAACGAATACAAATCATAACGTATAGCTGTTCCGCTCCTGAAAAGAATCTTGAACCTAGCTGTTATTTGGGATTTCCTCAAATCTTAATCAATCTCGTGATTGTCGATACCAACACTATCGTTTTCCATATATTTTTTGAAAGATGCGGCAGACTCCAATTTTAAGTAATTGTTCCCATTTATTGCTACGGGGTAGTTCAGCAGCTGTGGATTTTTTTCCAATATCTTTAACCAGTCATTAGTTTCCAAACTCTTTGAATCTTCACCATATTTGTCGTTGAAATCTGGATTGTCAGTACCTACTAGATCGGATACCTCCACACCTAAACCATCCGCGATTTCTGTCCATTGCGTTCCTGTCACCTTGGTCTTGGATACATCAATACTCAAGACTTTCTTCTCCGAACTGGATACATAAGCATCCACTTGTTTGCCCAAACTATTTTCCGAGCTATAAAATAATGTGATTTGATTTTTGTCCTTAGCTATTGATCCCATCTTTCTTTTTTAACAATATAGGCACAGTTAGCCATAACGCTTAACTCTATTCCAAACAATTATGCTCGATTTACAATTGTTATAAGAATAGGAAATCGAAATCCACTATATTGCCAAAAGTTCAAGGACTATCTTAAATGAGAACATTTTTATTCATAGGCTATGCCGTGGTAACGCTTTGGAGCATTGTTAATATAATCTTCAATGGATCACGACCGACCAAAATGGTGAGTTGGACCTTGACGGTAATCGCACTACCCTATGCCGGACCGTTGCTTTACTATCTGTTTGGAGTAAATAGAAGAAAATTCAAGCTATTCAAATTAAAACAGACCCAAAGAAGAAAGCTATATTCAGAAACCCATAAAGAACTTAAAAATGGGGATTACAGCGTTCATAAATTTGATACGGACCGGGAAAATAAAATAGCGACACTTATTAGGAAGAACAGTTATTTTGCCCCCTATGAGAGTAATAAAATAACTCTTTTAAACGGTGGTCCTGCAACTTTCGAGGCTATTTTTGAAGCCATAGAAAACGCAAAGGAATTTATTCATCTCCAATATTATATAATGGAGAAAGGTGAAATTCTTGATCGCTTTTACGAGCTTTTCCTAAAAAAGATAAAGGAAGGCGTAGAAATACGGATGATGTACGATTCACTTGGCAGTATGTCCATGAGAGGTAAAATGATAAAGCGTTTCAGGGATATTGGTGTAAAGGCTTTTTCAACCATGCCTATTAGATTTGGCAACCTATTGTTCACTCTTAACTACAGAAATCATAGAAAAATAATAATTATTGACGGCCATACAGGTTTTACCGGCGGTGTTAATATTTCTGATAAGTACATTAAATCACATTCCGAATTGGGAATCTGGGAAGACCTCCACTTAAAGTTGGAGGGGCCAATTACAAATAGCTTACAGCGGATTTTTATCAAGGATTATCATTTTGCAAGTGGAGAAGAATTAATGTTGGAGGATTGTTATTTTCCAAAAGTTAAATCCTATGGCGAAAATATTGGTCAAGTTATCTCCAGTGGTCCGGATTCCAGATTTCCGGCAATTATGCAGCAGTATTTGACGATGATAAACCTCGCCAAAAAAAGCATCTGCATTGCCAACCCATACTTTATCCCTGGCGTTCCGGTTTTGGAGGCCTTGAGGATGGCGGCGTTAAGTGGTGTAGAGGTAAATCTTTTAACACCGAAAAAATCGGATTCACTCCTCGCAAAACATAGTATGTTTTCCAGTTTTGAGGACCTTTTGCAAGTAGGGGCAAATATTTATTTACGACCTGATTTTTCCCATAGCAAAGTCATTATTATTGATGGCGAAATCGCATCCGTTGGTTCCGGTAATTTTGATTATCGTAGTTTTGAACATAATTTTGAGACCAACGTTCTTATTTACGACAAAAAGATAGCCTCAGAAATAGGTACGCTTTTTGCAGCACGTTGCAAAGAAGAGATAAAGTTGAACTATAATAAATTTAAGAAACGGTCTTTTCTGACAAAGTTTATTGAAGGTCTCGCCAAATTCTTTAGCCCTTTGCTATAAATCCATTTAATATTGAACACCTTTTTGAAGTACCCTTTATTTTTTTTCATTGTACTAAACTTATATTTTTCAAATCAATTGAACGCACAGCATATCATACCTGAATCCATTAAGGAAGAAGCTTTAATTGCCCTTTCCCATTACCCCGAATTAAAGGATACCCCTATTGAATTCAAATTTAAAAAGAGCATTAAAAAATCTACCATGCAAGCGCAGCCGGAATTCGCAAGTATCTTTAAGGGTAAGGAGAAACGGAAGTATAAAGTATTGATTGCGGAACAAATTACCATTTCTGATTCCTTATGCTACACTCGGGATATGCCTTCTAAAATATTAATTGGATGGCTGGGGCATGAACTAGGCCACATTATGGATTTTAAACATAGAAGCGGCATTGGTCTAGTTGGTTTTGGAATAGGATATGTTTTCTCCAAGAAGTATATACGAAAAGCGGAGCGCAGAGCAGATTCCTTTGCGGTTACCCATGGAATGGAAAAATATATTCTGGCCACCAAGGAATTCATATTGGAAAAAGCCGGTCTTTCTAAAAAATATGTGGATCGTATAAAAAGGCTTTATCTATCTCCGGAAGAAATCATGCAATTGGTAGAGGATAGGGACATGAGGGAAGCCTTAGATTCCAAGTAAGATCAAATTTTACTTACAAAATCTTCCCACTCCTTAAATTTATCCTCGTTCATTACCCGCTCCATTTTTACCTGACCCCCTTTTTTCTTATTGGCATCATTCCAGTCATAAAAGACATCTGGCTGAACTAGGGTCACCTTCACCCCTTTTAGGGCTTTAGACCGGGCCACTTTATAATTTTTGTTGGCGTCTTTTAAAAAATCATCCAATTCCGCAACAATCCTTTCATTCTCAATTTTGTCCGTTGTTCCCAAATACCATGAATGGTAAAATCCATCATCGAACTTTTTGGCACATATGGTATACTCCGGTATTTTCATGCTAAACTTAGATTCCAAATGTTGCATGGCATCGTCCATTTTATTAACCGATAATTGTGAACCCACAGTGTTCAAAAAGAACTTAGTACGCCCGGTTATCTTAATTTCGGCACGTTTCACATCAGTAAATTCTATGGTATCCCCAATCATGTAGCGCCAAGCACCAGAAACCGTGCTAATTACAAGCACATAATCTTCATTCTCCTTTACTTCTGAAATAGGTAAGGAAGGAGCCTCTTGTGATAAAGAACCATCCTCCTTTATATACTTGGGGAGAAACGGAATAAATTCAAAATAGATACCATTATCAGTAACCAGCTTCATCGCATCCGTTTCCGGTCTGCTTTGGAATGCTATAAAACCTTCGGATGCCAAATAAGTATCTATTACGGTAACAGATTTCCCCATTAAAGCATTGAAGCTTTTTTCATAGGGCCCAAAAGCCACGCCTCCGGATGTATAAACCTGTAAATTTGGCCAAATCTCATGGATGTTTTTTAATTGATGTTTTTCTATGACTTCTTTCAACATCAATTCTATCCAAGAAGGAATACCACTAAGTGCGCCAATATCCCAATTAGGTGCTTCTTCAACAATCTTTTTTACGCGATTGTCCCAATCGTCTATTTCTGAGATTTCCTTTCCCGGTTTGTAATAACCTCTGAACCAACCGGGTATGTTACTGGCACTTATTCCACTAATTTCACCTTCCAAGTGGTCGTCCTTCTCAATGAGGTCCGTGGAACTACCCAACATCAATATTCCTTTTTCGAAAAAATCCGGCGGCATATCAAAATTATGTAAGGCGAGGACCTGTTTTATTCCCGCACTTCTAATAGCGTCAATCATATCTTGGGTAACCGGAATTCTTTTGCTTGTTTTCCCCGTAGTACCGGAACTTAATGCAAAATAATCCGAACTTCCAGGCCAGGTTACATCGCTTTCGCCTTCATGTAATTTTGCCCACCATTCCTCATTTATTCTGTTATAATCAAAGTAGGGAACTTTTTTGGTGAAGGCCTTATGGATATTCTCGCTTTTTAAGATTGACTGAAAATCATAATGTTTGCCAAACTGTGTTTCGGAAGCCTTTTCCAACAAGGATTCCAAGACCTCTTGTTGCTGCTCAATAGGATTATCTTCGCCCGTAATCTTATCGGCAACATCAATTACTCCCTTAATAAAGCTTCCTATAATATTCATGTGATACTAAATTTAATGACAACGTAAATCTAATGCCAAAGTATTTCGCTTATTTCCTCAAAAAGGTATAAGGTTAACTTGTTTGAAAATGTTTCCGACATTCATAAATCATACCCCATTATCAATACATCAAATTGGGATTTTTTGATTGCTTTGGAATTTGCTGAATCGCATCCCAGTGCTCACAAATTTTACCCTTTTCATCAAACCTAAAAAAGTCCATAGTTACGTATTCATCAATACCGGGCCAGGTTTGATGCGTGTGCAAGGCTACCAAATCCCCTTCTGAAATACAACGTACAAATTCAATGGATTTTTCCGGATATTCCTTCTTCATACGCTCAAAATAAGATATGAACCCTTGCGTGCCATTCTCCACATCGGGATTATGCTGAATATACTCAGAACCCACATATTTTTTTACCGCCAAACCCGGATTGCCTTCGTAGGCCGTTCTGTAAAATGCAATTGCGTTCTTTTTATTTATTTCGCTCATACTAATTTTGTTAAAAGGAACTTTGTTTTGAAAAGAAGCAAACACTTTTTTAGCTCGGTAAATTTTATGCTAAATACTACTTAGCTACGTGTTTAATTTGGTGAAACCACCATCGATTGGAAAATCAGTTCCCGTAATAAAAGATGCTTCATCCGAACATAGATAGAGTGCCAAATCGGCAACTTCTTGGGGTTTTCCCATCCTTCCAATGGGCTGTGTCTTGGATAATTGCTCGAACATACGTTTCTCTTCGCCTGCATAATGCTCCCGTAAATAACCATCTACGAACGGGGTATGAATTCTTGCCGGAGAAATACTGTTACAACGAATTCCGTCCTTTAAATAATCCTTTGCTACCGAATATGTCATAGTTAAAACAGCTCCTTTGGTCAATGAATACACAAACCTGTTACTAATGCCAAGAGAAGCGGAAACGGATGCCATGTTCAAAATTACACCCCCATTTTGCTTCATATGCGGTATAACTGCATAAATACAGTTATAAGCCCCTTTAATATTGACCTTGCAAACCTTATCAAAGTCATCTTCCGAGGTTTCCTCTACATTTCCAATGTGCGCGATACCTGCGTTGTTCACCAAAATATCTAAAGCAACTTTCTTAGTCAACTCCGAAAACAAGTCCACAACTTGTTGCTGATTAGAAATATCACAGTAGTATCCGTTTGCTTTACCTCCACTTTTCCGGATAGCTTCAGCGGTTTCCTGCGCTTTCTTTTCGTCAATATCCAAAACAAAAACTGTTGCACCTTGTTGCGCCAATGTAGTACAAATGGCTTCTCCTATTCCACTACCACCGCCCGTAACCACCGCCGCTTTATTCGCAAGATTAAATTTCATTACTTATCTACTTGAAAAAATATAAATCAAAAAATACCGTAACTTATGGACCGACCACAACTGTACTAAACCTAGTTGAAGGGTCTCAACATTTTACCTGTCTATAAAGGTAAACATATAAAAGAAATGAATGTAGTTATGGAGATCAACGACTTTTGAAAAGGTATTCTAGTAATCATATCGTTTTGAAACTTTCAATTCAGCCTATGCATGCTTTCTACCTTAGTTGATATTGCTCAAAAAGGAATTCCTTATGAGAATTCTATGCCTATTGACGGATTTGTTTTAATTTACTCCTTCAAAATGGTTGCATTTAAATTCAAAAGCATGAAAGCATATCTTCTTGCCGGACTAATGGCTCTCTCTTGTTTATCAATGATTGCACAACGTTCCAATACAAAATCCTTGGAAAAATTTACCGAGTTAAAGGTGTATGACAGAATAATAGTTACGTTAGTAAAAAGTAATGAAAACAAGTTGGTCATAACCGGAGACGATAAAGACGAAGTGAATATTTCACAAAAAGGCGAGTTATTGAAAATTAAAATGGAATTTGATAATTTCTTAGCTGGCAATGAGGCCAAAGCGACGCTTTATTATACAGAGAATCTTACATTGTTGGACGCCAACGAAAATGGAAAAATTGTTTCCGATGAAACGTTTAAAGGAAACAGTGTGGAAATTAAAGGGCAAGAAGGAGGCGTTATCAATCTTAAAGTTGCCCTACAGTCGGTCTATTTGCGTGCGGTTTCCGGTAGCGAGATTACATTGACCGGTAGCTGTGATTCGCAGGAAATATCAGTAAACACTGGAGGTAAGATCTATAACAAAGAATTAAATTCAACCGATACCGAGGTAACGGTCTTGGCGGGAGGCCGGGCAGATGTGAAAGCATCAAATCTAATTAAGGCTAAAGTAAAGGCGGGAGGCTCCATTTATATCCATGGCAATCCCAAATCCCTCGAAACGGACAAAATTTTTGGTGGAAAAATTGAAGTAATAGAGTAATTATTGGCCAATATCAGTTGCCTCAAAACCGACCAATTCGTTGCCATTAAATGTAGCGGTAATTTCAATTGGCCTACAACAGACCTCACAATCTTCAATATAAGCTTGTTGGTTTACGGAAGAATCCAAAAGCATTGATATCTGCTCCCAACAGTAAGGACATTGAAAAAAGTGTTCATACATCGCGGAAAATTATTAAAATTACTTTTCCTTTCTTAAAATGTTCGCCAACTCCTGTAGCGTCATTCGCTGTATGATACTTTCTACACTGGAACTAAAAATGGTATGATTTCCCAGTTTTAGCACCATTTGGTCTTCTTGCGTATCCAAAAATAACTCGGAAGCCTTTTCCTTGATCTGCTCCAATTTTAAGTCAAATCGCTTTTTTAGCGTAATTATACCTTCAGAATTTGATAGCTCAAATCCCCAATAATCCAATAATCTTTTTATCCCATTAAAAAATTTGAAACCTGTTAAAACCAAACTTGCCATTGCTAGATTTACAGCTAAAGAGAAGACGTTTATATCTTCACCATTTATCAGCACTGAAACCAGGGATGCAATGCCGTAAACGCCTATAAGAAAAACTATTAGGCCTGCAATAACGGCAAATATATCTGTAATAACAGCTTTACTTGTCCTCTTCACCACTACCCCGTTATTCTTCAATTCAGCTGTAAAACCAAAATCCTTGAGGTATTCCAAATTTTTTATTTGTGTTATTTTCTGCGCTATGGCCTCGTCCACAACTTTCTTTTCGGTCTTTAAATTCCGTGTAGCAAGCTCCTCACTTAGTTCCAGTTGAGACTCAAAAGTGAGCATGTGAAGTTGTTCCAAAATTTCCAAAAGGTCATAATTTGTTTTGTCGCTGTACATTCCGTCTATTTTATATCCCTTTTGATTTCTTGATTATAACTCGATGTTAAGGAGTTGGCCGGTTAACTGCAATAGTTGTAACTCTGCTAACTTTGCATCGTATTTTGCCAAATTTTTATTCGTCTGTGCGTTTAGCAGATTAATCTGGGCCTGCCTGAACTCAATGGAAGTTATTCTTCCCAATTGAAACTGTTCTTTTGACCTTTCAAAATTATTCTGATTCGTAAGCACATTTTGTTCCTGTATCAAATAAATATTCAATCTGTTTTCGAAAATGGCCAAAGCATTTTGAATATCCCTGTTGACCTCTAACTCTACCTGTTTTCTTAAAAGCTCTTGATTCTCATAAGTGATTTTAGCATTTTTTACACGAACAGTAGTGCCACCCCCATCAAAAAGATTCCATGTTAAGTTGGCTCCCAGGGCAAAACTACTAGCTGTTGAATTCGTCCCTGGAAAAACTGCACCTGATAAGAAAGCTGATGGCGGATTTTGATTTCTGTTCCACCCGTAAGATCCGGAAAGGCCTATGGTTGGCAAGTATCCGGATTTGCTAACCTTAATATCATAGGCGTTTATATTTAAATTGCGCTCCGTTTGGAGAATGGCTACGTTATTCAACATTGCCTGTTCTATAAATTCATCCAATCTAAGCTTAGGGATAAAGTTTACCAAAGTATCAACCTCATATACCTCATTCAAATTCTGATTCAGCACCACGTTAAGATCACGTTTCACATTTGCCAATTGCTGCTCCGTGTTCAACAAATTGATACTATCATTAGTAACATCTACCTGAGCGTTTAAAATATCCAACTTTGTATTCTGTCCGTATTCAAAAGCATATTCTGACCTTGTGATACGCTGTTTGGAAATTTCCAAGGCCTGCCGTTGTACATTTCTATTTTCCGTCAATCTGGCAATCTCAAAATACACACTGAACATCTGCAGAATGGTATTTTCTATAGTTTCCCTAGCCTGCAGTTCACTTAACTGGTATTGTTCCTTTAGACTTTTGAAATTGTAAAAACGGCCAAGCCCGTCAAATAGGGTGTAGTTAAGCGTTAGGGCCGCATTGTAACGTTGGCTTTCCGCATTATTCAAAGAAATATCGGGTCTTGGGTTTCCGTTCTCATCTAACTGACCAGGAAATTCCGTACTCGTATTATTGCTATTATAATTAGCACCGGCAGTCCCCGTTAAACTTGGTAAATAGCCTGAATTTAAGACACTCTGGTTGTTCTCCGCAACCTCCACTTGGTTTCTTGCCACTTTTATACCAAAGTTATTCTCCAATGCCTTCACTACCGCTTCCTCTTTGGAAAGGAAATCATCCTGTGCAATAATGGTAGTAAGCGAAACCAGAAAAAGTAAAACTGCTAAACGTAATCTAATCATTATAAATGTTCTTCTAATTCTTTTTTACTAGCACCATTTAAGTTCACCGGTCCATGACTTGTATGTCCTTCCAAATGAAGTCCCTCTTTCTTCTCCTTAATGGCTCTTTCAACTTCTTCTTTGGTTATTTTATGTCCAGTAGTTAACAACCCTCGTGAAGACTTTAAGTTATTGCTAAAGCTAAGGAACAAAGGTAGCATCAATAAGGTGAGTATAGTTGCTATACCAATGCCGTAAGCTATGGAAATGGCCATTGGCTTTAGAAATTGGGCCTGTCTGCTCGTTTCCAACATTAGGGGAGCCAAACCGGCTATTGTTGTAATGGACGTTAAAAAGATAGCTCTGAAGCGCGATCTACCTGCTTGGTAAATGGCATCATCAAAAGTCATCCCTTCCCTAAGATTTGAATTGAATTTACCAATGAGAACAAGTCCATCATTCACCATAATCCCAATCAAAGCGATGATACCTAATAGGGATAAAACATTAATGGGAAAATCATGGATCCAATGACCCCAAGCAACAGCTATTAAACTAAAGGGCACCAATAACAGTAACATCAATGGCTGACTAAAGCTTCTAAATGTAAAGGCTATGGTAATATAAATCAATAAAAGAACAGAAAAACCTACTACCTCCAAGGAATCGGTTAATTTTCCCAACTCCCTGTTTTGACCTTCGTAAGAAGGTGTAACTGTGGGGTATTTAGATTGAATTTCCGGCATAATTACATTTTGAATTTCTGCCATAATTTCTGTTGGACTATCCTTTGGGTTTTTAAGATCTGCCGAGACCTGAATTTCTCTTCTACCTTCCAACCTATTGATTGCTACGTCTCCTCTCTCAATAGAATATTCGGCTATTTCCTTCAATGGTACCCGACCTCCACTAGGCGTGAGTATTCTCATTTCATCCAAATCTGAAATAGAGGAACGATTTTCCCTATCATAACGTACCCATACCCTTATCTCGTCCTGAGACCTCTGAAAACGTTGTGCCTGCGTACCAAAGAATCCCGCTCGAACCTGATTCATTACATTTCTCAAATCCAATCCAAGCAAATAGGCATTTTCCTTCAGCTCCAATCTTATCTCTTTTATACCTGCCGGGTCATTATCTGCAATATCCTTTAATAACGTGTTATTCTCCAAGGCGGTTTTTAATTCTACCTTGGCAGCTTTTAACTCCTCAATATTATTTCCTAAAAGCGAAACCGAAACAGGAGAGCCTCCAAAATTACCTCCAGATCCATAGATAAGGCTTTCAACCCCAACCACCGGTCCTACGAGTTCCTGCAATCTATTGGTAACCAAATCTGCGGCGATTTCGTCTGGTCTTTCCTCTCCAGGGAGAAGATTTATGCTAAGTGTTGCTGTAGCAGACCCAGGACCAGCCCTTCGTGATCATATTCTCAAAAAGCTCTTTGCCAGTACCTTGCAAATACTTCTCTGTTAATTCCTGATTTACAATTTCAGCATTATCTTCTATCATTCTAATGATAGAATCTGTAATCATTTCATTAGTGCCGTTGGGCATCTGTAATTCAATTTGAACTCGATCACTGGCAATTCTGGGAAAGAAAGCCGTTCTTATTATGCCTCCACCAACAGAACCGAAAGTCAAAATTAGGGCTACAGCAAAAAAACTGAACATTAGAATTTTTTGACGCATCGCAAAACGCAAAGCTGGACTATACAGCCTATCCCGCATCCACACCATAAACTTATCCCCGGATTCGTTTATTATCCTAAGTTTAGCAAATGCTTTTGCAAAACCCTTTTTTGGCTTATTATCCAAAGGTTGCAACGCTTTTGAGTGTGCCAAGTGAGCGGGAAGAATAATCAACGCTTCTACCAAGGACACTACCAAAGTAAGTATTACGATAACCGATACTTCACCAAAAAACTCTCCAATCCTACTATCCAAGAAAAGGAATATGGAAAACGCTAAAATCGTTGTTATAATTGCAGAAATGATGGGAGGCAAAACCTCCATCGTACCATCAACGGCAGCTTGTACAGGTGTCTTCCCTTTTTCATAATGTTGATATATATTCTCTGCAATTACAATACCGTCATCAACCAGAATACCGATTACAATAATCATCCCGAACAGGGAGAGCACATTGATGGTTACATCAAAAAAACCGGCGAATATGAACATCCCTAAAAAAGCGACCGGCAATCCAAAAGCCACCCAAAAAGCCAATCTTGTATTAAGGAACAGCGATAAAAATATGAGCACCAACACCATTCCCATAATGGCGTTCTCCGTTAGTAACTGTGTACGTTGCACCAATGTGGTTGATAAATCCGATACAATATCCAACTTAACATTGTTGTACTTCTCGTTAAACTCCTCAATGTAAGCTTTCACCTTCTCCGCAGAGGTAATCAAATCTTCCGTGTTTGTACTGGTAATGGTCGTGTTCACCGAAAGGTTACCATCAAAATAAGAGGCATCGGGTGTCTCCGCAAACCGGTCTCTTATGGTAGCTACGTCTTTAAGTCTAACAGTACTGCCCGAAGGATCTGCCCTAACAATTAAATTGGAAAGTTCGTCCCCATAATAAGATCGGTTGTTGGCCCTGATCAAATATTCTTCAGCATCGGTCTTGATGTTTCCCCCAGTAACCAAAATGTTGGCATTGCCTACTGCAGCTGCAACTTCGGCAAAGGATACACCATATGCCAATAAGGTATTCTCGTTTACCGCTATTTCTATTTCTTCTTGTGGATAGCCAGAAATCTCAATTTGAGAAATTCCATCGATGGCTCTTAAATCGTTCTCTATTTGCCTGCCCACCGTTTTTAAAGTAGCCAATGGTATATTCTCACCGCTAACGGCAAAACTTATGGTCTGACGAACGGCCTCAAGTTTAGAAACTATCAATGGCTCCATTCCCGTTGGAAACGTGGGAACCCTATCTACGGCATTTTTTACCTCTAGCAGCATAAAGTCGATATCCCTGCCCTTCTCAATCTCTACATTTATGTTTCCGCTGTTTTCCCGTGAAGTGGATGTTACTCTGTCCACTCCTTCCAGTCCTTTAAGGTTGTCCTCAATTTTTAAAACAATACCTTCTTCAACTTCCTGCGGAGATGCTCCCGGATAAGTAATATTTATTGCTATATTCTTGGAATCCGTTAAAGGGAAAAAAGAAGATTTTAACGATTTGGCACCAACTATTCCAAAAATAGCAAAAGCGATAATTACCACGTTTACCGCTACATGATAGCGAATAAAATATTCTATTAGTTTTCGCATCAGCTTTTAGAGTTTTCGGATTGGTCTTCATAAATTTTTACGGACATACCCGTGTAAGCTCCAATTAATGGCTTGGACATGATGATAGTGCCGTTAGGAACATCCTTCAAGACAACACGTTTGTCTGAAAAATAAATTGGTTTTACATCTATTACATCCAAGACAGAATCCTTCACCACAAATATTTTGTTATCCTCCAAAAGTAAGCTTCTATCTATCTCTATTGCATTCTCCTCGTTTCTTGCATCCAAATTCGCCTCTAAATACATTCCTTCCCTAAGGTTACTATCATCCACTTCTATGTAGGCTTTGATAGTTTGGCTGGCTTGGTCTACCCTGCCATTTATTCGGGATACTTTTCCTTCATAAACCTTAGGACTGTCCAGCGTTGTTAGTTTCACATTTTCTCCTACTTTCAATAAATCGGAATACGCTTTGCTTACGGACACTTCCAACTCATAAACATCAGGATCGATGAATTCACCCAATTTTTGACCCACTCTTACTAACGTTCCTTCCGTTACCGTAGCCTCGGTCAAAACACCAGAAAATGGTGCCACAATTCTATATTTTGAAAGTCGTTGCTCTAGATTTTTTACGTTGTAATAATTGGTCAGAATTCCTCTTCCAGAGATAAAGAATTTTTCACTCTCAGTAGACATCTCTGGCAACGCCGGAGTACTCTTGGCCATATCAAAATTATCCAAATAACTTTGCCATTTCGGGAAAATTTCAGGATAGTCCAAACGTAAATCGGGCATTATGGAAGTCAACTCATTATAAAGATTACTTTTGGCAGACTGTACACTCGCAGCATATTCCGCTGCGTCAATACTAATAATAGTTTCGCCGGCATTATAATTTTGCCCTTCTTTAAATAGCTTGCTACCACGTCTAAACACTCCTTGCACCTCAGCGTAGAGTTCTACCCTTTGTTTAGCCACTAAATTACCGTTCGCAGTAACTACAATAGGTACAGTTTCGTTTTCCACCACTTCGGTGAAAACGGTTTTAACAACCTTTTCCGCCTTTGGTCTAAAGGTTTTTTTACTATCCACTATCATTTTTGCAAGAAAAAATGATGACACTATCAAAAGTAAGCCTAGGATAGATAAAATAATTTTTCTCATAATATGGCTATTATTTGGTTTCTGGTGTTGTTATAAAATTGGTTTGAATTTTTTTTAGAATGGAAATTATGAGGAGTTTATCATCTTTATCCAATCCGTTTTCCATAATACCTATGGTCTCTTGAATTATAGGTCTGGTCTCCAAAAAAACTTTGGTACCATAGTCCGTGATAAAAACCTCCTTATTACGTTTATCGTCTACTCCTTGGACTCTTTTAATGTAATTCTTGGCTTCCATTTTGGAGAGCAATCTCGCCAAGGAAGACTTATCTCTAAAGGTCAAGGACGCTAACTCATTTTGATTGATGCCATCATGTTCATAGAGCCTTTTGAGAACAATCATCTGCTCTTTGGTCAAGTCCACCCCATAGGCATCAAATGCGTCCTGCAGATGGTTATCGACTATCTTAGAAGTTCTCCCTATCCATGGACCTATAGAGGTTTCTAAATCTATATCTAAAGTTTCTGTTGACACCGCGCGAAACTACTAAAAAACACATTAGTTGCACATGCAACTAATGTTAAAAAAATCATAAAACGAATCGTATTATAACGCAAAAAAAAGAGATGCTACCAACATCTCTTTTTTAACCAAACTAACTAAAAGTGTAAACTACTCTTAATCTTCAATATCCTCAAACTTGGTATCGGCCATTCTGGTTTTCTCCAAGTTAATCTCCTGAAACTCAAATTTTCTATTTTGACCATCATGATCAAATACTAGAAAAGATTTTGCATCCAACATTTCAAGTGCTTTGAACGAATCAAATCTATTATTCTGAATTTGAAAAACTTCCAAGCTTGCCAATTGAGCAAATTCGTTGGGAATGTCGCCGTTAAGTTGGTTATTAGCCAATACCAGTTCCTTTAAATTTTTTAAATTTCCCATCTCCCCAGGTATTGCACCTTCTAGGGTGTTTTCAAAAAGTCCCAAAGTCTCCAATTCGGTTAAAGCGCCCAAAGAATCTGGAATAGTTCCTCTTAATGCATTGCTGGAAAGGTTTAATATCCGTAATTTCTTCATGTTTCCTATACTATTAGGAATAGAACCGGAAATAAAATTATTGAAAACCGTAAGTTCTTCCAGACTTTCCAAATCCCCAATATTCTCCGGTATTTCACCCTTGAGCCTATTCATCTCCAACTTTAGCACACGTAAATTCTTAAGATTACTTAGTTCTTCTGGTAACACGCCTGTTATCGCATTAAAGGCAAGGTTTAAAACGGTCAGGTTTTCCAAATCATCAATAGTAATCGGAAGTGCACCCATCAAATTATTTCTAAAAAGATTGATTTCAACAACTTTATTATCTACAACCTTAACACCGTGCCATTCTGCTACCGGACTTTTTAAATCCCATTTCTTTACCCAGTGAGCCCCATTGGTACTATTGTAAAGACCAATTAAAGCTTTCCTCTCCTTTTTGGAAACCTCGGCCATGGCAAGGTTAGAAATAAGTACAAAAGCGACGATTAATGAGTAAATTCCTTTCATAGAATTTTATTTAATTTTGGATTATCTTAAGAATTATCCTACAAATCTCTAGTAATAACGTTGAAAAATCAAAAAATATCGTTGAACCGCCACACATTGTTGTGAAAATGGCCCAGAGTGTTGTGTAATGTCAAAATTTGTAGGTAAGAAGGTCCTACAAAGTTTCTATTTGTAGGGTAAGTTTTTCCCAGTCCCCCATGAGTCGTTCCAGTGTTTTCTTTTTGGATTGGTATTGATCAAAAAAGTTGGGCTTATCAATAGTTGAATCGTAGTCCATAAGGAGGTTATGGTCTATTTCCGCTATTTCCTTTTCCAGTTCTCCAATCTTGCTTTCCACAGAGCTCAATTGGTTTTTTAGACTTTTTATTTTCTTTTGTTCCTTGAAAGAATTGGGTTTTTCCGAGGCAGCCTTTTCTTTCTCAATTGTTTGTTTTTTCTCTATACCCCTAAAATTTTCCACTTTACGCTGTTCCAAGTAAAAATCTACATCGCCCAAATATTCCTTTATTTTTTTGTCCTTGAACTCATAGACTTTATTGGTAAGTCCTTGTAGAAAATCCCTATCATGTGAAACCAGGATAAGAGTTCCCTCAAAATTTTGTAACGCCTGCTTAAGTACATTTTTGGATTTAATGTCCAAGTGATTGGTAGGTTCGTCCATGACCAGCACATTAAAGGGCTGCAAGAGCATTTTTGCAAGAGCCAAGCGGTTACGTTCCCCACCCGAAAGAACCTTAACAAATTTCTCAACCTCATCCCCTCGAAACAGAAACGACCCCAAAATATCCCTTACTTTGCTTCGGTTAGATTCATTGGCTGCGTCTATCATGGTATCCAAAATAGTTTTGTTACCATCTAGATATTCTGCCTGATTCTGGGCAAAATATCCTATCTGAACATTATGTCCCAGTTTTAAATGACCATCGTAATCAAGTTCCTGAACAATAATTTTAGCGAGTGTAGATTTTCCCTGTCCGTTCTGGCCAACAAACGCCGTTTTGCTATCGCGCTCAATTAACAGATTGATATTTTTTAAAACCTCCTTACTACCGTAGCTTTTGTATAATCCTTCGATTTCAACCACAACTTTACCCGGGGTCACCGATACCGGAAACCTGAGGTTCATTACGCTGTTGTCATCTTCATCTACCTCAATGCGCTCAATCTTGTCCAATTTTTTGATTAGCGATTGCGCCATAGAGGCTTTGGTAGACTTTGCCCTAAACTTCTCGATGAGGCGTTCTGCCTGTTGTATTTCTTTTTCTTGATTCTTTTGTGCGCTTAACTGTTGTTGTTTGATTTCATTGCGTAAGACCAAATACTTCGTGTAGGGTTTGTTATAATCGTAAATACGTCCTAAAGATATTTCTATGGTCCTATTGGTAACGTTGTCCAAAAACATTTTATCGTGAGAGACAATCATTACGGCGCCCGTATAATTGTTCAAGAATTGCTCAAACCAAATTATAGATTCAATATCCAAGTGGTTCGTGGGCTCATCCAATAAGAGCACGTCATTACTCTGCAGCAATAGCTTGGCCAATTCTATCCGCATTCGCCATCCACCGGAAAAGGTCTCTGTTTTCTTGTCAAAATCCTCGCGGTTAAAACCTAGTCCCTGCAATATCTTTTCTGTCTCTCCCTGATAATTGTATCCCCCTAAAATCTCATATCGATGGGTAATATCGCTCAAATCCACTATCAATTGATTATAAGATTCACTCTCATAATCCGTACGCTCCGCCAATTGGTGGTTTATACCGTCCAGTTGGTTCTCCAGTGCCTTAATTTCTTCAAAAGCTTGATAGGCCTCCTCCAAAACCGTTCTTCCTTGCTCAAAATCTATATCTTGACGCAAGAAACCAATTTTTATATCCTTTTCTATAGCTATAGTACCCGTGTCCAAAGCCATATCCTTAGAAAGGAGTTTTAGCAAAGTGGATTTACCCGCTCCATTCTTTCCCACCAGTCCTACCCTATTCCCGGCATTTAGCCTAAAAGATATCTCTTCAAATAAATATTCGCCGCCAAAGGAGACAGAAAGATTGTGAACGTTTAGCATTTTTTAATCTGTATTTCGTAGTTTCTATACATTGGCTTTAACAATCTGAACATCGAATTTTACGATCGCGACTACCAATTAAGGGGTATCAAATCAATACCTTTGTATAAAGTTTTGCAAATGTTAAAAAAAGGAAACAAACTCTACAGTATTTTAACAGGAACTTGTCCCAAGTGCCATGAGGAGAGTATGTATGTAAACCAAAATCCTTATAAGCCGGGCCACCTTTTTAAGATGCACGAACGCTGTGGCCACTGCGGAACAAAGTACAAAATTGAGCCTTCCTTTTTTTATGGTGCTATGTACGTCAGCTATGGGGTAGGAATCGCATTTGCCGTTGCGGCTTTTGTAATTGCGAAGTTAGTCCTTGGCTTCACCTTAATTAACACGTTTATCGCCATTGTAGTCACGATGATTTTGTTTATGCCCATAATCATTAGGTTATCCAGAAATATATGGATCAATATATTCTTCAAATACGACCCAAACGCAAGTACTACAAAGGATTGATTGCGTCGTAGTCCTCCCTAAATCTTTCAATATTCATTTCCATGTCCAGGAGAGTGTCGTTTACCATATGATTAACGAGCTTTTCGGCAGCCCAAGGGCCAATCATAATGCCATGTGAACCGAAACCATTTAAAACCCACATTTTTTTGTGTTTTGGATGCTCACCAACCAATGGCCTTCTATCTTTTACAGTTGGCCTCATTCCAGCTACGTGATTTATTACCTCATAATCACATGCTATTAAATCTTTAAGTTTACGAAGCAATTCCGCTCTAGCACACTCAGTCGGCAGGTTGTTTTTATCCTTTCTGTTATAGGTTGCACCAACTTTATATACATCTTCCCCAAGTGGAATTATAAATATGGAGGACTTAATTATATTTACCTCCCTAAGTTGCTTTGATTTTATAATCAAATATTCGCCCTTGGAACCGTATAACGGCAAATAATTAAAGAACGGGTTTTTCTTTAAACCATATCCTTCGGCGAAAACTATATTTCTTGCCTTAATTTCTTTGTATTGAAAGTATCCTTCCTTAAACTGAAGCGATTCATGGTTAAAAGTTCCTTGTTTTAAAAGTCCATTGATGGATAACCAATCCTTAAATGATGAAATTAAGGCAAAAGTGTCTAATTTTCCTGTATGAAGTACCTGTCCAAACCCATGATTTGCTTTTAAATTCGGGTTCTTATTCTGAATTAAATGTGTAGAAATGAACTTTGCCAGTTGTGGTCTATCACTAGCCTCAAACCATAGATTTTGCTCTTCGGTAGATGCAAATCTTCTGTAAACTGGAATTTTATAATCAAAATTGATTCCCAATCTTTTTTGTAGATCGGCATAAAAATCATTGGCAAAAGCCAATTGCTCCGTTGCCTTCCAAGATAGCGTGAACCTTTTTAAAATTACGGGATTGTACAAGCCTCCAGCGACCAAAGTAGAAGTCTGAGAATCGTCATTGAAAACAACGAACCTCTTATGGTTTTTAAGCAAGGTTTCGCAAAAGGAAGTACCTGCTAGACCCAGACCCACTACCAAATAATCTATCATTTGACAAAGGTATAGAATTGCGATTGACCAACTGAACGCCTTAAAACAAAAAGCCCCGATTTACATCAGGGCTTTAAACTTGTTGAATTGGAATATTCTTAGCCCTAATAGGCCCACATGTCTTGTTCTCTGTCTCTTATGACTTCTTTGATTCGTTTTGCTTCAAGCAATTGAAACAATGCATTATCCGCAATGTAATCCTTCACTTGACGGTCTCCATGAACGTTATCCTCTTTATAGATTACCGCATTAAACCTTCTTGCATTTAACAACATATCATAAGAAATAGGCTGTGCAGAATTTTGTTGGTTAAAAACTTTGGCCTCATGCAAAATATCTCGCGCATCTGGATACCATACCCAAAACAACTCAACCATATCAGGCTGATCATCATCAATAAAGTTTACATCGGGAGCAACCGGAGCTATACCTAACAAACGATATTTTAATTCTCCTAATCGTTTGTCAAAATACCACATACCTTTTATATGGTATTCCTCAATTTCCGCAGCTGTAATGTTACGACGGGTAATGAACTCCTCAGAAACGGTCTCACCAGCATTTATTTGCTCGTAACCGTAATCCAAGGTGTCCGTCTTCTGTAAAGAAGCTGACAAATCACTAAATTGTCTTTTTTCAGTGAAGTAGGAATCCGCATAAACTTCTAAATTCCCGTTCTTAATATTTTTTATTAGTACATGGTACAATGACCTTCTATCAAGACCAATATCCATAGTATCCGTTGGGTAGTAAAGTGGAAAGTTAACCCGCTCATCCAAATCTATGGTTTCCCATAATGTTTTGGACCAAAGAATATCCCTATCATCCACATAACCATACTCCAATGGAGCATCATTATCAACGGCTTTTTGCTCTTCCGTTCTTACCCCTATCTCTTGGGGTTTTTTAGCGTTCAAGATATTTGCCTGTGCCATAATGGACAGTGGCAAACAAGTTAGAGCACCAAATAATAAAACATTTTTCCAATTCATGTTTGTTACACTTTAAAATTAACCGGGCGAACCAAAGGCCCACCCGGCATTATACTATTTTATTAATTTGTTATCTCCACTACTACAGGAGATACCTTTTTCAACTTATAACTCTTGTTATTTGTGATGTACGCTTCAATATCGAATATCTGAACGACATCACCTCTACTGGCACGCTGTAATGCAGATTTGGCCCTAGCATCCATTTTATTACCATTAACGGCAACAGTTGGCTGACCTGGAACTTTTAATTTAAAACCGCTAACCGCAAGGTTCAAATCAAAATCAAAGTCTTCTAAACCAGCTCCAATGGTGGCAATCTCCACGTTCCTTTTAGGAAGTTTTAAACTACCGGACTGTTTGCTGATAGTTCCTTCCGGTCTTGGAATATCCTTGATCCTGAATTCGGATTTTGAAGATATTGCCTGTCCATCAGGTAATGTACCAGAAGCAGTAATGGTTACTGTTCTTCCTGTACCTGGATTCATCACATACTTGCTACCACTAACCGCTTTAAGACCAGGAGCAGATGCTCTTACCTTATTGTTAGGTATACCTGGTATAGAAATAGACATTGGGTTTGCAACCCCGCGATAAACCACGTTCATCTTGTCAGCTGCAATCAACGCTGCATTAGGCTTAGAGATAGTTGCGAAAGAATTTTTTACAGGAACTTCTATCTCCTCACCGTCTTGCTGAAAATAAAGCGTACCAGCAACCTCGTGATCTCCAGCAGCACCAGAACCTATTAACATCTTAACACCGCCGGCTTCCAATTTATAATCCGTACCCTCAGAAAGTTTTCTACCGTCCAAAGTCAATTCAGCTCTCACTGGAGTAGATGAATTATCCGTTTTACTAATGATGATTTTACCATCGTACCTTTCTCCAGTGTAGTAAGCGGACTTACTTGCAAAAAGAGAAGTGGCAAAATTCTTTAATGAAACTTGGCTTGTCAACTCTCCTTCCAACATAGATTTCAATGCAGCTTCTTCAGTTAATTTAACATCCGCCTGAAGCGCTGTTAACTTTGCCAAAGATGCAACTAAAGGATATCCTTCATAATGATAGTTGATCCAATCTTGCTTAGTTCCGTCTCTTTTTTCAACCTTGCCATTCTCGTCCCCAGTCTTGAAACGATCAATAACAGATGACTTAAGATTAGCTGGAACAATAGCAGCAACTTGATCACGATAGTTCGTAAGATTACTCATGAACTTCTTACCTTCTTCTGACAAATTATCTCCTTGAAAAAGGGTTTGGTCCAAGTAGTCCGAATTGTCCATACGCGCATAGTCCTTTGCATCTTCTAGACCTTCTGTCATCCCTTTTTTAAGGGTCTCTAAATAGTCATAATACTCTTGGGACAATGCCTTTATCTTCTGGGCATCCTGATATAACTTGTCATACTTTGCTGCATCTTCAGATGCTTTAGTACCTAGACTTTCTAAGAAAGCGTCGTTACTTGCGGTCGTCTTTGCGTTAGAAGTCTCTAGCTTTTCATTCATAATACCGAATGCCGCTAGCACCTCTTTACTCATATTTAAGGCCAACATCGCGATGAAAATCAAGTACATAAGGTTGATCATCTTCTGACGTGGTGTTTGTTTTCCTCCTGCCATGGTTTTTTAATTAGATTTTAATTAGTATTTAATTTGGGTTTGGTTAAAATCCAATTTTAGTTTCTGTTCATTGCAGATAACATTCCACCGTAAACACCATTCAATGAAGAAAGGTTGGTAGACAAGGAAGCCATCTGGTCTTTAAGCGCACTTGCATTTAGTACTACTTCTTCGTTAACGGAAGCTTGCTTGCTAGCACTTTCCAATTGTACTTTATAAAGACTGTTCAAAGATTCCATTTGAGCAGCGGCTTGTACCATTTCTTCAGAATATTTCCTTGTAGACTCCATAGCATCCACCGTAGGAGCAATTCCTTTGGCGGCACCCTCAAAATTCTTGATACTAGAACCTAAGCTTTCCATAAGGTTGGCATCTACACCAGCCTCTTTAAGCATTTCATCCAATTTAGCGGACAAAGAAGCCTCAGCCTCTTTTATTTCAGCAGCTTCGTTTTTCTTCTTACCGTTGGAAGCACCTCCTTGTAATTCAGGATATACTAAAGACCAATCGTATTCGTCATCAACTGGTTCAAATGCGCTGATGGCAAAAATAAGAGCCTCTGTAATTAGACCTACGGCCAATAATAGACCACCTGTAAGTGGACCGAATTCCCAGTGAAGGATTTTAAATAATGCACCAATAATTACTACTGACGCTCCTAGCCCGTAGGCCATGTTAAATAATTTCTTTGTTGATTTTGACTGTGCCATGATTTAATTTTAATTTAGGGTTTAATAATAAAAAGATTTGGTTAAAAATTGATTTGAAAATTATATTAAGTTATAAATTGTTTATTAACAGTGACTTATTGTGTTGAGTCCTCTTCACCCATGTAATCCTGTACTGTTCTAAAGCCGATGTAGCTACGTGCAGAATCTGCATATTCGTAATCCCTTGTACTTACTTGAAGGAAGTATGCTACATCCTTCCAGGAACCGCCTCTAATCACTTTTCTAGAGTTGGATTGATCTCCACCATTTGGGTTCATCGTGGATACGTAATCGTATGCACTCGGATCGTAGCTGGAATTTGTCCACTCGGAAACGTTACCTGCCATATTGTATAGGTTGAAATCGTTTGGTTCATAGGACTTTGCCTCTACCGTATACAAAGCTGCATCTGCCGCATAATCCCCACGTTGTGGTTTAAAGTTCGCCATAAAGCAACCGGTATCACTTATTACGTAAGGACCACCCCAAGGATAAGTTCCTCCTTCAATACCACCTCTTGCAGCATATTCCCACTCAGCTTCGGTTGGCAATCTGAACTGATTTACAAACTGCTTCCCACGGCTTTTCTGGTCGTCGTTCTTAAACTTTGTTCTCCAGTTACAAAAAGCTTTTGCCTGTTCCCATGAAATTCCAACCACCGGATACTCACTGTAGGCATCGTGCCAGAAGTAATCATTGTGCATTGGCTCGTTATAGGAATACTGGAAATCTCGGATCCATACGGTCGTATCAGGATAAATTTCCAATTCCTCGGTACGGATGAAATCTTTTCTGCTTCCCTTTCCTTTTTTGGCGGCTCGGGCTGCAGCTTCAATATCCATCCAGCTATATTTGTACTTTAGTTTTGTAACGTCAATACTGCGTTGTCCGTTATATGCTTCTTCTTCTGGAAGATAAATGGAATCCACCATAACCTCAGCATAATACTCATCTGGATAGTCATTCACATCCCAAATAAGTTCTTCGTCCTTATTCAATGCCCTACCTTCGTAAAGATCATCTCCCATTCCTGTGTAGTTGTTCAAAATATATTTATCATATTCTGAAAGTCTGGTCGTATCTGCATCTTTAAAGGCATATTCCCCGATACCGCCCTCTTCAGGACCTATACCAAGGTTGTCTGCCAAAATGGCCAATTGGGTTCTAACGATCGAGTCCTTTACCCATTCCACAAATTGACGGTATTCACTATTCGTTATTTCCGTGTCGTCCATATAAAAAGAACGTACGGTAACGGTTTTGGTTGGAGCGTTCAAAACCTTTGCTTGGTCTTCTTCACTTTTACCCATTATATATGAACCCCTTGGGATAAGTTCCATACCGTAGGGTTTTTCCGGGTACCATTTTTTTCCTTGGGCTCCCACTAGCTCTCCTTTTGTTTTGGACCCACAACTGGTGAGTAAAAAAACAAACGCTATAGATGACAACAATAGCTTCTTCATACTTTAGGTTAAATTTCGATTATGGTTATAAACTGCAAATACGATTATTTATTCTAACTTCTAAAACTACATTTTAATTAAATTATTGTATTGTAGTCTTTTAATCCGATAAAAAAATAATCTTGTTTAGTTAAAGCCTTTCTTATAAGCTTTAAACCACCTTTCAGGAACGTTTTGATTACATGCATCTAAATAATCCTTCTCGGTGCATGGTAATAACGCTGGTGTATTTGGTTTATTATGCGCAGTGAAAATTGATGGCACCTCTATCCACCATCTTTGGGTAAGCTGACTTTTATGAAATACGAGCACTTCTTCCTCCGTAGGCACGGTATACCTAATAAAATCATCGGTCTTGGAGTGTGGCGATTCTTTAATTCTATAATTGACTCCCTCAATAAAGTACCAGATAATCTGGGCTATCAGTTGTTGGGACTGCTGATTATTTTCCATTTCAAAGATTCCGAATAAGGAAACTTTATCACTTATTCCCGCATATCGGGCAATGGTGCAGATTTCCCTACCGGAAAATCCATTGGGCGAAAAACTGTTGGCCAGCCCCATTTCGCTAGCTCTTACCGCCCTGGCATCCAAACTTACCATATGTGCATTTCTTAGAACCGGTTCTGCCAATGTAAGGTCATTGGCAACTTCCCCAAGTCTATAGGCATCAAAGAAAAGGCGTTCCATTAAATCTACCTCTTCTTGGGCATTAAAATAACTCTGATATCCTATGTTGGAAAAATTGAAAAGATTATTGGGCTTGTCCGTTATGATTTTGCTCATATACGAATGGGAGGAGATAAGCTCGTCATCGATACCAAAATCAAACCGACTATCTACAGCAACCAGATTAATCATATCCTTTATACCGTCAAAAGCCCTGTACGCCGGATAACTAACATCTTGGGTAGCACCTAATATAATAGGAATAACATTTTCTTCCAATAAACCCGCCACAATTTCCTTGACCACAAAATAGGTATCCTCAACAGTAGCTCCCTCTTCTATATCTCCTAAATCGACTATAGTGGTATTCCAATTTCCCAACAACAAGCGATAAAACTGAATTCGAATTTCGGAGACATTTAATTGCTCCAGTTTCTTCTCGAACGCATTTCTTGTTTCCTTTACCCCTAAAATAGCTACGGTAGCGTTTGCCAAGACCGGAAGTCCATCTTTTTCAGTATGAATGTAAGTATTCCTACCTATGGCCTGAGAAGGCAAAAGTTCACAATGGGCAATTACCTTATCCTCCACGGGGACTAAAAAATCGAAGGCCATTTTTTTTAGTTAATCTTTAAGGTTATGAAATTAGCCTACTTTTTTGACTTAGGTTTGGCTTTTGCCTTTTTCTTTGGTGTCTTTTTATCTATCAAGCTTTTTGCTTCCTCCAAAGACATTTTTGCAGCATCTACAGTTTTGGCCAATTCTACTTTTACCTTACCTTTTAAAATATTGTGGCGTCCCCATCTGGCCTTCTCTATACGTATACCCTCTTCTGGCCAATCCTGAACTACTTTGTCTATTTCCTTTTGTTTCTTGGCCTCAATGAGCTCCTCTATATCTTGTTGGGAAAGGTTATCGAAATCGTATTTTTTATTAACGTTTATGAACATCCCGTCCCATTTTATGAACGGTCCAAACCTACCCGTTCCTTTGGTCACATCTTTTCCCTCATAACTCGTAATGGGTGCATCCGCTTTTTGTTTGGCCACAATAAGCTCTTTAGCTCGTTCCATGGTAATTTCCATAGCGTTGTCACCTTGTTCCATGGAAATAAATTTTTTGCCAAATTTTACATAGGGTCCATACCTTCCTACATTGGCCTCTACTTCTTCGCCTTCATACACACCCAATTTTCTAGGTAATTTAAAAAGGTCCATAGCCTCCTCATAGGAAATGGTATTTAAGGATTGGTCCGGCAATAAACTTGCGAACAAAGGTTTTTCCTCATCGTCCACAGTTCCCACTTGCACCATAGGTCCAAATCTACCCAACCGCACGGAAACTTGCCTTCCTGTTTTTGGGTCTTTACCCAATACACGTTCGCCACTGGCACGATCTGCGTTCTCTTCAACATCTACAACATTGGGGTGAAAATCCTTATAGAAGTTTTTCATCATTTTTTTCCAATCCTCTTCACCTGTAGCAATCTCATCGAAATCCTCCTCCACCTTCGCTGTGAAATTGTAATCCAGGATGTTGGCAAAATTACTTACCAAAAAATCGGTTACGATGGTTCCTATATCGGTAGGTACCATTTTCCCTTTGTCCGAACCTACGTTCTCCTTAAGGTTCTTAGTTTCAACCTTATTGGATTTTTTGGATTTTAAGGTCAATTGCACGTATTTTCTTTCCGTACCTTCTATTGTTCCCTTTTCTACATACCCTCTATTTAAGATTGTGGATATGGTAGGCGCATAGGTAGATGGTCTTCCAATTCCCAATTCCTCCAGCTTTTTCACCAAAGAAGCTTCCGTAAATCTGTATGGTGGTCGGCTAAAACGTTCTGTTGCCGTTATGGAATTATTCTCGAGTGATTCCCCTTCCTTCATGGCGGGCAACATTCCCTCTTGCTCCTCTGCCATATCCTCATCATCAAGACCTTCCATATAGACCTTAAGAAATCCATCAAATTTTATAACCTCACCATTTGCGGTAAATTCTTCCGAATGTTTATCCGCTTGAATCTTTACATTGGTGCGCTCCAATTCGGCATCGCTCATTTGCGAAGCCACCGTTCTTTTCCAGATAAGATCGTATAATTTGGATTGATCCCTTTCCAAAGAGGGTGATTGGTTTCCCATTTCGGTTGGCCTGATAGCTTCATGGGCTTCTTGAGCCCCTTTGGATTTTCCTGTGAAATTTCTAACCTTACTATACTTTTCCCCGTAATTTTTTATAATGGCATCCTTGGCCGCGTTTATTGCCTCACCGGACAAGTTTACACTATCAGTTCTCATATATGTAATGAGTCCCGCCTCATATAATCGTTGTGCTACCTGCATAGTTCTACCCACTGAAAAATAGAGTTTTCTAGAGGCCTCCTGTTGCAAGGTAGATGTTGTAAAAGGTGCTGATGGGGATTTTTTGGCCGGTTTCTTATCCAACTTACCAACGGAGAAGTTGGCGCCTATGTTTTTTTCAAGAAATGCCTCCGCCTCCTTTTGGGTAGCGAAGGTTTTATTCAATTTGGCAGCAAAGGTATTCCCATCCTCAGTTTGAAATTCAGCTGCAATCTTAAAGGAAGCTTCCGGCGTAAACGCCTCAATGTCCCTTTCCCTTTCCACAATGAGCCGCACAGCGACTGACTGAACACGGCCAGCCGAAAGCCCAGGCTTTATTTTCTTCCAAAGTACGGGTGACAACTGGTAGCCTACCAAACGGTCCAGAACCCGCCTCGCCTGTTGTGCGTTTACCAAATTGAAATTTATCTCTCTGGGGTTCTCAATGGCTTTTTGAATGGCAGCCTTGGTAACGGAGTTGAATACAATGCGTTTTGTTTTTTTCTTATCAAGCCCCAATTCTTCCGCCAAGTGCCAAGAAATGGCCTCTCCCTCACGGTCCTCATCACTGGCCAACCAAATGGTTTCGGCTTTATTTGCAAGATCTTTTAATTTTTTGACCAAAGCTTTTTTATCCTTATCAACTATATACTTTGGTTCAAAATCATTATCAACATCTACCCCCAACTCCTTTGATGGCAAATCCGCAATATGTCCAAAACTGGACTCTACTTTATAATCCTTTCCTAAAAATTTCTCTATCGTCTTTGCCTTCGCAGGCGACTCCACTATTACTAAATTTTTAGCCATGCAGTTATTTTTATGAGCCACAAAAGTAGTCGAATTTTTTAATTGCCACTAATACGACAATGTAGAACCAAAGATTAAAACACAGATTAATTGAAATGACTCGCCTTAAACCGTAAAGTAAAACTGTTTTAAATATTGCTGTACAGATACGTAACAATCTGCCCCTTTTTATACTTAATACGCAGTAATTCTTTTTGAGAGACAGGTTTCAAATCAAACGGCGGTGCAGTTAACACTACCCCACTACCTCTTGATAAGCGAATACCCGCTCCAGTACTTTTATCTTTATTAGGGACAAAATCTCCATCTGGTAAATGCTCCGTAACAATTACATATTTGCAGCCTTTGAGTTTAGTGGTCACCTGAGAAATCTCATTATTACTTAAATGTTGAAGCACCTGTCTAACCAATATACAATCAGCTTGTGGCAAATGATCAGTCACAATATCCAAACAGGAAAATTTCAGTTTATCATTTTGAAAAAGCATTTGGTTTCTCTTTATCAGTTCTGGAACTATGTCTATACCAATATAGTTGTTAGCAGAGTTGACCAGGTTTTTACCTACATTGAAATCGCCACAGCCTAAATCACAGACATCTAATTTGGGCTCAAATGATTCAAGAAATTCAGAGATGCATTTTATATAGGGCTCTATAACATTTTTTGCATGGCTACCCGCCCCCGAATAGAAATCATGCGTTTTACCTCCCCAACTTTTATTTGAATAAATACTACTCATTACCGACCTGGTTGATCGGTTTCCTTTCCCCTCTTCTTCAGTATGATTTTTGGATGAGAATAAACTCTTAACCATTCTGCTAATAAATTTCTTCATCTGTAATAGTTATTTTAGAATGGATAAAAAATAAGAAATCGGACATACTCGTCCGCATAAATCCCGATTATAATTATAAAACTCATCGAATATACCGCAAAAAATTATTTGTGACTTTACTAAAACCTGAATTGATGGTGCAAAGGCATCTGGATAATTAATAAATCTAAAATAGCAGTCCTAAAAATAAAAGGACACCCCTAATTTTAAAGGTGTCCTTTTCATTTGAAATCAATAATTTTCTATCATACTCAGCTAAACCCTAAGCTCCAAACGCTTCTTTAAAGCTGAAACCCATCAATTATAAATTAAATGTACTCAACAAGCGAATATCGTTTTCCAAATATTCATATTGATATAGGGTCTTGTCGCCAATCATCAATAAAGAATTGGCCAATGGAATTACATCATAGGTAACGATATTCTCAAAATGATTAAGCTGAGTAATATTAGGGGCAGCACTTTTGTCAAATACCTTTAAACCAGCATCGCCATCACACACAAAAAGCTTATCTCCCTTTATCCCCAATCCGTTAGGACCGTCCATAGGATAAATAACCTTCAGTTCAGGGTTTTTTAAGTTGGAGATGTCCACAATGTAAAGTCCACTTTCCGCAGTGCCACAGAAGTTTCCTCCCTTAAGTGTAACATAGGCAAAATCGCCATCCACTACAACCGGGTCACATGCCGTTCCATGCCTAAATTCGGATATAAATTCCGGTTTTTCCGGATTTTTTATATCATAAATGTACATTCCCTGACTCCCACCTATGAATAGGATATCTCCCTGATTGTAAATGGTTTCTATATCCCAACCAACTTGGACATCATCCAATACTTTGGGCTCTTCCAAATTTGAAATATCAAAAATACTGATATCGCTGTAATCAACTACATACAAATAATCTCCGACAATCTTGAAACGCGCCAAAGAACCGCCCTGACCAACCGAAGGCTGCGGAGAACCTGCTGAATTTTCAGAAGCAAAAGCAAAATCGCATGAATCACACCTATATTGTGCTTCATACTCGGAAACGGGTCTTCTTTCCGTATTTACCTCCCAGCCTATTATAATATCCTTGTCGTAGTCTACATTACCATAGTCATAAATATCGGCTACCGGATATTCGGCAACTACAGTATCTACAGACCAAACACCATTATTATAGATGGCATTTACCACCCTAGCCGATAATTGAATGTCATTTATATTAGAAATGTCAAAAATCACCAAATCCCCGTAACTATCCGCATATAGCTTGTCATCCTTTATGGAAATATCATTGTTACCTTCCAATTTGATAAACGCAATTCGTTTTGGATCTGTTGGGTCTTGATTGTTCAGTACATGAAAACCTTTATTTACATCATTTACAAAAATGTAATTCTTGTAGGCATAGATTTTACCCGAAGACTCAATGGGAACAGGCTCGGTGATAGCAATAGCCTCCGCCTTAAAAGCAATGGCATCCATTACAATAGGGCGTGCTACCAAATAATCATCATATGGGCCATCATCATCACAGGAAACAAGGGTGACTATAGCAACTAGCAACAGTAAAAAAGGATTCTTTTTCATTTTTTTTATTTATTGGTTTGTTACCCAATAGATGTAGAAATATCCATTTAGTTGCGTAGTCCTAAGACAAGAATGATGATTTTTAATTTTCGAATCCTACCCCGTCTTTGTAGATATAATAAATAGGTATCTTGGAGAGCATGGCCGTAAAAAGGATTCCTATACAGCAAAGTAGAATTCCGAGCTCAGCTATTATAGCCATTACAATGATGAGCCCAAATATGACCAACCAATTCCTATTCCCAAGGAAAAAACTAGCTTTGACTATTTCTAAAGCAGTGAGTTCTTCTTTAAAAGCCAAAAAGGCCGGAAACAAAGAAATGGGAACCACCAAATAAATAATTCCCAGACCACAGGCCAGTATTCCCAGCAGAATTAATCCAAAAAATATCAAGGAAATGGTCAATATTTTCCCCAAACGCCCTTCCCTAAAAAAATAGAAGTAGTCGTCCGTCCCTAATTCATCCATATCCTTTTGTTTACAAATTCTTAAAAACGCAGCATTAAGGGCAAGTCCAAAAGTCATGACCCCTATCATTACAATGGGCATAAGGATACACATACTAACCACTACAATAAAGGGAAGCTCCTCATCTCTCAACATTTCGGGATCTGTAATTCCCGCAGCGATCAAAGGAATGTAAATCATTGCATAAAAGGGTAGGATAGTAAGAAAAGTAAGCAAAAGGGTAATAAAACCTTGAAGCCAAACTTTTTTGAACAGATTTATGGATCTGCTAAATATACTTCCAAATTCCAAAGAGGGTCTATCGTTAATTTTTTGGTTGATTGTTTCCAAATTCATGGTTATCTCGGTTTGATTTGTTTTAGAACGCTATTTGTAAATAAATGTTTCAATACCTAAAATTACGCCAAAATAAACTGTCATATTGTCACGAATTTGATAATAGTGCTATCTTTGCATCCCCATTATTTTGGATAAAAATTGATATGAGTTCAACTCACATGGAAAAGACCATTGACGAAAAAATACAGGGTACTGCACTAAAGGTTGAAGAAAAGACTGAAAACACCCGCAAACTTTATATAGAAAGTTACGGGTGTGCCATGAATTTTTCCGACAGTGAAATTGTAGCTTCCATTTTGACCGAAGAAGGTTTTAATACTACCCAAAATCTAGCGGAAGCAGATTTAGTTTTGGTGAACACCTGTTCTATAAGGGATAAGGCAGAGCAGACCATTCGAAAAAGACTTACCGAATACAACGCGGCAAAAAAAATCAGACCACACATGAAAGTTGGGGTCCTGGGCTGCATGGCGGAGCGATTAAAAGATAAACTCCTGGACGAGGAAAAAATAGTGGATATGGTCGTGGGGCCGGACGCTTACAAAGACCTCCCAAACTTAATAAAGGAAGTAGATTCTGGCAGGGATGCCGTTAATGTAATCCTTTCTAAGGAAGAAACTTATGGGGATATTGCTCCCGTGCGCCTAAATTCCAACGGAGTTACCGCTTTTGTATCTATTACAAGGGGTTGTGATAATATGTGTACGTTCTGCGTAGTTCCTTTTACAAGAGGCAGGGAAAGGAGCCGAGACCCAAAATCTATCCTAGAAGAAGTAAACGAACTTTGGGAAAAAGGATTTAAGGAAATTACGCTTTTGGGACAAAACGTCGATAGCTATTTATGGTACGGCGGCGGTTTGAAAAAAGGGTTTGAAAAAGCCTCGGAAATGCAAAAGGCAATGGCGGTTGATTTTTCACAACTTTTGGAAATGGTGGCCAAGGCACAACCCAGAATGCGCATCCGTTTCTCTACCTCCAACCCCCAAGACATGACATTGGAGGTAATCAAAACCATGGCCAAATACGATAATATTTGCAAACACATTCATCTACCCGTGCAAAGTGGCAGTAATCGCATACTAAAGGAAATGAACCGGCTGCACACCATTGAAGCGTATTTTGAACTTATAGATAACATCCGTAGCATTTTACCCGATTGTTCCATTTCACAGGATATAATTACAGGGTTTCCAACGGAAACGGAAGAGGATCATAAAAAAACGTTGGAAGCTTTGGAATATGTAAAATATGATTTTGGTTATATGTACGCCTATTCCGAAAGACCAGGAACCATGGCGGCAAGAAAAATGGAAGATGATGTTCCAGAACCCGTAAAGAAAAGAAGGTTATCGGAAATTATCGCTTTGCAACGTGAGCACTGCCAGTATAGAACTGCCCAACATTTGGGCAAAATACAGGAGGTGCTTATTGAGGGTAGTTCCAAGAAATCGGAAAAAGACTGGATGGGCAGGAATTCCCAAAGTACCGTAGTTGTTTTCCCAAAAGAAAATTACAAAATAGGGGATTTTGTAAATGTGAAAATAAACAATTGTACATCCGCTACCTTAATTGGAGAAGCCATAGGCTATTCATCCAACAACTAATTAGGTTTTAAAATATTGATTTTTTTAAGTCACTTTAATACATGGAAAGTATACAAAACATAAAGCAGCGATTTGAAATTATAGGGCAGGATCCCAAGCTAAACCGAGCATTGGAGAAGGCCATTCAAGTTGCACCTACTGATATTTCGGTATTGGTTACCGGCGAAAGTGGCGTAGGTAAAGAATCCATTCCCAAGATTATTCACTCATTATCCCATAGAAAACATGCAAAGTACATTGCTGTAAACTGTGGCGCCATTCCCGAAGGAACTATAGACAGTGAGCTCTTTGGACATGAAAAGGGTGCATTTACAGGTGCTACGCAAACAAGAAGTGGTTATTTTGAAGTTGCGGACGGGGGTACTATTTTTTTGGATGAAGTTGGGGAGCTGCCGCTGACGACCCAGGTGCGCCTTTTAAGGGTATTGGAGAACGGGGAATTCCTAAAAGTAGGTTCTTCCCAAGTACAAAAAACCGATGTTCGGATTGTAGCCGCAACGAACATTAATATGTTTGAGGCGATAAAAAAAGAGAAGTTTCGTGAAGATCTTTATTATCGTCTAAGTACAGTGGAAATCAATATACCGCCGTTACGGGAGAGAAGGGATGACATACATTTATTATTTAGAAAATTCGCTTCGGATTTTGGACAGAAATATAAAATGCCCACCATCCGTTTGGATGAAAATGCCGTAGAACTTTTATTAAAATATAGGTGGCCGGGAAATATCCGTCAGTTGCGGAATATCGCGGAGCAAATCTCCGTGTTGGAAGAAACCCGTTCCATCAATGCTGCAACACTTAACGGTTATTTGCCCAACAATACCGGATCAAATTTGCCCGCGGTAATAAACCACTCCAAAGCTGAAAGCGACTTTAGTAATGAGCGCGAAATTCTTTATAAGGTTTTGTTCGATATGAAAGGGGATTTGAACGATCTCAAGAAACTGACCATGGAACTTTTAAAGAATAACGACTCGCAAAAAGTCCAAGAGGATAACGAGAACCTAATTCGGAAAATTTATGGTGGCGATAACCAAGATATAGAAACCGAGGAGGATGCAGGCATGGAGTTTTTACAGCTCCCAGAAACGGCTGTTGAAAACAATCATACGAATACCACTTCAGCGGACAAGTATCATTTTGCGGAGGAAATTGAAGAAGAGGAAACCTTATCTTTACAGGAAAAGGAGATAGAATTAATCAAAAAATCCCTTGACCGAAACAGAGGAAAGCGAAAAGCGGCCGCGGAAGAATTGGGAATTTCAGAACGGACCCTGTATCGAAAAATTAAACAATACGATTTGTAGTTGGATAGTTTGAAGTAATTCTTTCTAAACTTCTGAACTAAAAATACCTTAGCTTTTTTATGAAAAGACAGTTTTTAAAATATATCTTTTTAGTCATCGCCCCACTACTATTAAACAATTGTGGAGTATACAATTTCACTGGGGGAAACGTGGGTACCGCTACAACATTTCAGGTGAACTATTTTCAAAATTATGCCACCCAAAGCCCAGGTTCCACGTTTGAGCCTGGGATGGATAGGGATTTTACGTTGGCATTGCAAGATCGGATATTAAACCAAACAAGTTTGGACCTGGTAAATAATGGCAATGCCGATTTGCTTTATGAAGGTGAAATTACAGAATATAGAATTTCACCAATGTCCGCGACCTCCCAACAGACGGCGGCACAGAACAGGTTGTCCATAAGAGTAAAATGTAGGTTTTATAACCGGACCAAGGAAGATTCGGATTTTGACCAAAGTTTCTCTTTTTTCTATGACTACCCAGCAAACACACAGCTATCGGCAATAAAAACCGAGGCGCATGAGGTCATTTTTGAACGTATTACGCAAGATATCTTTAACGCTTCATTAGCAGATTGGTAAGCAATTATGAAGGTAACGGACTTTACATATTTGTTACAACATCCAGATAAGGTGGTGGATCCCATCCAGACCAAACATCTGGAGGATATTGTAGCGGAATATCCGTATTTTCAAACGGCCAGGGCGTTACATCTAAAAGGCCTTAAAAATCTCAACAGCTACAAGTACAACAAGGTGCTCAAGCATACGGCCGCTTATACTACCGATCGTGATGTTCTTTTCGACTTTATAACATCAAAGAATTTTCTTCAAACCAATTTTGTTAAACCCATAAAAGAAATTAAGGAGGAACAGGTTATTGCAGAAAGGCACATCATTGAAGAGTCAATTGACAAACCTTTGCCACAGGACGAAAGAGACGCGGAGCAAATTCTTGACCCAGAATTGTTTAAATCCAAAGAACCTATAAAAAAGGAATCGGAGACCCTACAATTAGGAGAACCGCTGTCCTTTGATAAAACCGAAAAGTTCTCTTTTTCGGAATGGCTCACACTTGCCTCCCAAAAACCATTGGACAGAAAGGAGCCTAAAATTGAGGAAAAAATACAGACTTCGGAACCGCCAAACGCAGAAACGAAATCACATAAAAACCCTTCCTTAAAGAAGAAATTTGAACGAATTGATGAGTTCATTTCCAAAAACCCAAAGATAGTTCCTCAGGAAAAGCTTCAGCACAAAATAGATGTTTCCAGCTCCGTGAAATTTGACAAAAATGAACTGATGACGGAAACCCTGGCAAGGGTTTATTTGGAGCAGAAAAAATACAAGAAAGCCATACAAGCCTACAAAATTTTAAGTTTGAAATATCCGGAAAAAAGTGGTTTCTTTGCAGACCGAATTAAAGCGGTAGAAAAAATTCAACAAGAAAATAAGTAATTAAAATGAGTACATTCTCAATATTCTTGATACTGATTATCATAGTTTGCTTTTTGCTGGTTTTGGTAATTATGGTACAAAATCCAAAAGGTGGTGGGTTGTCATCTTCCTTCGGTGGTGGAGGCAATCAAGTAGTGGGCGGCGTGAAAAAAACCGGAGATTTTTTGGACAAAAGCACATGGACCTTGGCCGGAATTCTTATCCTTTTGATATTGGCTTCCAATATTGCATTAAAAGGAAATTTTGGCGATTCGGATTCTAGGTTATTACAGGGTGATGATATAGAAACCACGGTTCCGGAAACCTTACCGGAAGAGGTTACGCCTCCTGTCACAAATGATGCAAGTCCTGCGGACAGTTTGTAGGAACAAGCAATAAAAATTAAAAAGATGCCAGCAAAATGACAAGCTGGCATTTTTGTTTTACAATATGTCAGTTTTTGCGTATTGGCATAATTTCTGTCACTTAACTGGGAAACTAAAAAATCAATAATAAATTTTAATACTATGGCTAAAGTTAATATTAAACCATTGGCAGATAGAGTTCTTATAGAACCTATGGCAGCTGAAACCAAAACGGCTTCGGGAATCTATATTCCGGATACTGCAAAAGAAAAACCTCAAAAAGGCAAGGTGGTCGCAGTGGGACCTGGAACAAAAGATGAAAAGGTAACCGTTAAAGTTGGGGACACCGTGCTTTATGGCAAATATGCTGGCACTGAATTGAAATTAGAGGGTACGGACTACTTAATGATGCGCGAAAGTGACATCTTGGCTATTATCTAAATAGCCATCACTAGGATTTTCGACCTAAAAAATCAACATTAATAATAAACAATTTTACATTTGATCAAGTACAAAATACTTTGGTCAAAAGCTTAAAAAAACATAAAAATGGCAAAAGATATAAAATTTGATATCGATGCGCGCGATGGCCTAAGAAGAGGTGTTGACGCATTGGCAAATGCAGTAAAGGTAACCTTGGGACCAAAAGGTAGAAACGTAATCATTAGCAAATCTTTTGGTGCGCCGCAAGTAACCAAAGATGGTGTTACCGTTGCAAAGGAAATAGAATTGGCGGATGCTCTTGAGAACATGGGTGCGCAAATGGTGAAAGAAGTTGCTTCCAAAACCAACGATCTTGCTGGTGATGGTACTACTACCGCTACCGTTTTGGCACAATCCATTGTTAAGGAAGGATTGAAGAACGTAGCTGCCGGTGCAAATCCAATGGATTTGAAAAGAGGAATTGACAAGGCTGTTGAGGCTATTGTTAAAGATTTGGCCAAACAAGCTAAAAAAGTTGGTGATTCGTCAGAAAAAATTAAGCAAGTAGCTTCTATTTCTGCCAATAACGATGAAACTATTGGTGATTTGATTGCTCAAGCTTTTGGAAAAGTAGGTAAAGAAGGAGTAATTACCGTTGAGGAAGCCAAGGGAACAGATACCTATGTTGATGTTGTTGAGGGAATGCAGTTTGATAGAGGTTATCTTTCACCATATTTCGTAACCGATTCTGAGAAAATGGTTACCGAGTTGGAAAATCCATACATCTTATTGTTCGATAAGAAAATATCTTCCATGAAGGATTTACTTCCGGTTCTAGAACCGGTAGCACAATCCGGTAAACCTTTATTAATAATCGCAGAAGATGTTGATGGTGAAGCATTGGCTACGTTAGTAGTTAATAAATTGCGTGGTTCCTTAAAAATTGCTGCTGTTAAAGCTCCAGGATTTGGAGATCGTAGAAAAGCAATGTTGGAGGATATCGCTATCCTAACAAAAGGTACCGTAATCTCTGAAGAAAGAGGTTTCTCCTTGGACAATACAACTATTGATATGTTGGGTACTTGTGAAAAAGTACAAATTGATAAAGACAATACTACAATCGTAAATGGTGGTGGTGTTGCAAAAGATATCAAAACAAGGGTTAATCAGATAAAATCTCAAATTGAGACTACTACTTCTGATTACGATAAAGAAAAACTACAGGAAAGATTGGCCAAATTGGCCGGTGGTGTGGCCGTACTTTATGTTGGTGCCGCTTCCGAGGTAGAAATGAAAGAGAAAAAAGACCGTGTTGATGATGCGCTACATGCTACAAGAGCCGCTGTAGAAGAAGGTATCGTTGCCGGTGGTGGTGTTGCTTTGGTGAGAGCGAAAGCGGTCCTATCCAAAATCACTACTGAAAACGAGGACGAAGCAACGGGATTACAAATTGTTGCCAGAGCCATTGAATCTCCATTGAGAACCATAGTGGAAAATGCTGGTGGTGAAGGTTCCGTTGTTGTAGCAAAAATCCTTGACGGTAAGGGCGATTATGGCTACGATGCAAAATCTGAGAAATATGTAGATATGATGAAAGCTGGGATTATTGATCCTGCCAAAGTAACTCGTGTGGCACTTGAAAACGCCGCCTCGGTTGCCGGTATGATCTTGACCACCGAATGTGCTTTGACTGATATTAAAGAAGATGCTCCTGCTGGCCCTTCTATGGGAGGAGGCGGAATGCCAGGAATGATGTAGTCCGTAGCACGGACGGGCTAGAAATTAGTGTGTTTGCTGATTTATCTATCCTAAATAATTTATTAAACCGCACTCGCAATTACGAGTGCGGTTTTTTTTGTCAATTACTGAAATTTGATTTTTTAAATAAGGTTATTGGTGGTTCGCCCGTTGTTTTTGGTCTATAAGATTCTGAGAAACCATCGGAATTATATAATATATACAAACGGTTAATTCAAAACAGTTCACATGAAAAACTTACGTCTATACCTTTCAATTCTTGCGCTAATCCTAATTTCTGTCCTTCTGATTTCATCTGTTGTCAAGGATGAAGAAAATTCCATAGTAGTGATGGGATACTATGTTCCGGAAAAGGATTACCATCCTGATCAGCTTCCTTTAGAACAATTAACGCATATTATATTTTCCTTTACAAACGTCATAGACGGAGAAATGAAATTTAGGGATGCAGATACGGGAGAAAAACTACGTCAGTTAGTAGCACAACGGAAAAATCATCCCCACCTAAAGGTAATGATTGCTTGCGGAGGTTGGGGAGCGGATGGGTTCTCGGATATGGCCCATACGGCGGAAAAAAGGCAGGCTTTTGTTAAAAGTGTTGTCGAGTTTAACAAAAAGTACGAGTTGGATGGCTTGGATATCGATTGGGAATATCCGGCAATTCCAGCGGCAGATACTGGAGCCAGACCAGAGGACAAGCAGAACTTCACCTTGCTTATGAAAGAATTGCGAGAAGCGCTGAACAATTTGGAAAGAAAACAAACCTTGACCTTTGCATCCGCAGGTTGGAAGCGCTATTATGAAAATATAGAGTTAAAGGAAGTTATGCAATATGTCGATTTTATGAACGTAATGACCTATGATCAGGTTGGCGGAAATTCACCTTACACTGGACATCATACGGCTCTGGGTCTCATTGAGGATAAAGATATAAAAGATACACCTGCATGGACTTATGTGGAGGAACGCAGAAAGGCTTCAAAAAATAACCGCTATTCTTATGACCCAAGATCCGTAGAAAGAATTATCGACTTCTGTATTGGTCAAGGTGTAAAACCTGAGCAATTGGTAATTGGCGCCGCTTTTTATGGTAGGGCGTGGAAGGGTGTACCTACAGTAAATAACGGACTTTACCAACCAAATAAGGGTGCACACATAGGTTGGAGTGGTTATTCACAAATTCGTGAGGAGTTTGAAGCTGACCCAAATTATAAAAGATATTGGGATCCTATTGCCCAAGCACCATATCTCTACAGCGCCAAGGACAGTATTTTTATAAGCTATGACGATACGGTTTCAGTAAGGTTAAAAACTGAATATGCATTAAGAAAGAAAATTGGGGGAATTATGTTTTGGCAACTAGGTAACGATACCAAGGATAAGAATAGTCTTTTAAAATCCATGTCTGATGCAGCCAATATTACCAAAAAAAGGTAATCCTATAAAGCTATAAAACCACCTTCTTTACAAAAGGTGGTTTTTTATCCAAATAGGGAAAGCCAAACATGAGGCTTAAACCAAACTACTTCTTTCTAGGAGCAGCCTTTGGAGCAGCCTTTTTGCCAGCTTTAGCTGGAGAAGGCTTTGCAGCAGGTTTCCCAGCTGATTTTGCTTGTGCCATAGTATTTAATATTTACAAAATATAGGCTAATGTATTTCAGATTTTGATTCGTGATTATTTCATTATGAAAAGATTAACTAAAACTTTAAACCCTAATTTTAATTATTCTACCAACACTTTTTATCATATTGAATACCAGTATTTTACAACCTTTAATCCTATTATAAAAATTGAATGAGCATTGAAATTGCCATGACCAACATTACGGCATTTTCAATAAAAGTGGCCTCCGTCATAGGTAGTTTTAAAGCTGTTCCCAAACAGGCACATCGAATGGATTTCTTATCTAAAAGTGTTTTGGTTACCCCGATAGTGGTTATGCCCAAAATAACAACTGTTGCAATTAAAGCAACTGTCAAATGAAGTCGCATCAAAAATAGAAGTCCCAAGGTCAATTCTATAAACGGATATACCCAGCCATAAACCGGGAGTACCTTTGCCAAAGGATCATACATTCTAAAACTCTCTGGAAATCCTTTTAAATCCAATAATTTAAAAAAGCTGAATACAATATAGAAAAGGCCCATAAAATCCAACATCGCCTCACCTGTATTCCAATCCTGATAATTTAGTAGAAAGGCTGCCGCAAATAGATAGGCAAAAATTAAGAGCAAAGGCTTCAACTGTTGTAGTTTGGACTTTTCTTCCATACCGGAAACCGTCATTTCAACATCATGATGTCCTTTTTTGGAAATTGAATATTTATCCGGCAAGGCAGATTTTAAGGTATTCAAAGGAACATGGTGGCCCATAGTAATTTTAGCTTCCCCTTTTTCCAAATCAACCTTAACCTCCTTTACTCCATCCACTTTGTTTAGCTTTTCGGTAACTGAAGCCACACAACCATTACAGGTCATACCTTCTACGTTATAGGTGTGTTCCATATTAATTTTAATTTATTTTTTAATCTAATGAGCAAATCAGAATTTTTTTGAACTCCAACAATAGCCCAGAACTTATTATTTAATTGGGAACCAAAAATTTAACCACTAACCCACCAATTAACCAGAAATAACACAGAAATGCGGCATACGTCATTATCCTTTCCAAAAGCTTACTTTTGGGTGCCATTTCACCCATTTCGGACATAACATCCTTTTTCTTGAAAAAACCGAGATACACCAAATAACCGGAAATTATCAAGAACAATAAATTTAAAAATAAGGTATAATCAAACTTAAAAAAGGCATTCTCCTGAATCTTGACCTGACTAGGGTCTGGCAGAAAACCGAACAAATCAAAACTGTAATGAAGTATAAGCGAGGCCGCAATTAAAGCCGAAAATAGAAGAAAAAGAATAAATAGAGACATTTTCCATCCATAGTATTTTGCGTTTATCCTTAGTATGGGAAATACCACCAAATCACTAAAAATGAATGCCATTACCCCAGCAAAACTTACGCCCTTACCAAAAAGTAGCGCTGCTAATGGAATATTCCCCATAGAACCTATAAACGTTAAAAAAGCGGTTAGCGGACCAACAACAATATGCTCTAAAATTTCAAGAAAACTAAAATCCGTGTTTCCATTGCCCGTGTTAATGAATAGTGTACGAAAAAAAGAATCTGGCACAAAAACGGCGACTATACCAGCAATCGTGAATCCTACCGTAACATCCTTCCAGACCATTTGCCATTCCATCTTATACTTTTTGGCAACCTTGGCCCAGCTTTCCTCTTTTTGTATTTGGGTCTTCCAATCTTTGGAATTATCCATCATTTCACCATCTCCATCTTCCTTAAGATTAGCTCTTGCTTTTTCTATCAACTTTTTTGGATTGATAAGACGAATGAGCAGCCAACAAATACCTATCAAAATAATTCCACCAACATATTCACCAACTACAAATTGCCACCCAAGAAATATGGAAATGATGATTCCCAGCTCTATGACAAGATTAGTGGAGGCCAATAAAAAAGCAATGGCTGAGACAAAACTTGCTCCTTTCTGAAAGATGGACTTGGTAGATGCCAACGCTGCAAAACTGCAAGAACTACTGATGAAACCAAAAAACGTCCCAAGCAAAACTCCTTTAGACTCGGAGCCTCCCATGGTTTTCTGCATTCGTTTTTCAGTAACAAAAACCTGGATCATACTACTGATTACATAGCCCAATACAAATGCCCATAATGCCATCCAAAAAAATCCAGTAGTGGTATAGGCAGCTTCTCCCCATTTTTCTAAGAAACCCCGCATTTTTATTACGTTTTGTTTTCTATTTCCTTTAGTTCAAAAGATAACAACTCTCCGGAACGGTAATTCACTATATATAATACTCCATCCACAACTAACATATCCGTAGGTTTTTGTATACCACCCTTCAATTCCTGCTTTAGATTTCCATCTATATCAAAAATCAGGACACGGTCGTTTTCAAAATCTGTTATAAAGACTTCCGTTTCCAAAACAAAAATTCCCGTAGCAGCATTCATTTTTTGGTCTTGACCCATCATTTTCAAAAAGTTTCCCCTTTTGTCAAAAACCTGAACCCGATTATTGTACGCATCGGCTACCCAAATTTTATCCGGAGTTATTTGCACATCTGTAGGATAATAGAACTCCCCTTCCGCCTTTCCCTCTTTTCCAAAGGAAATCCAATCTGCCCCATCAAAATATAAAATCCTATTGTTATAGAAATCTGCAATGGCCCTTTCACTCTTAAAAACAGATACACCCGCCGGAGCATCTAAAGAATCTGGAATTTGCATATAAAAAAGTCCTTTCTTATCATAGGTTGCAATATTATCCTGGCCATATTGAGGAATAAAAATCGTTTCCTCTATTGCATCAATATGCATGGGCCTGTCCAAGGAATCAACGGTCCTTTCTATTTTCCCGTTTTCATCTATTTGAACCAATCTGTTATGGTCTCCATCGGAAAGCCAAATTTCCCCATCGATGGCCGTAATACCAATTGGGTTTACACCGTTAACTTGAACTGTTTTGGACAAAACCCATTCTTTTGGAATGGGTTGCTGTTCTTGGCATGCATTTATCCCAAGCACTACTAATAGTGTATAAATACTTTTCCTCATCTTTAGTAGCTTAAACGTTCGTATTTACAACACGCAGGTAAATTTCCGTAGTCATCTGTATGTGCTTGATGATTTTTAGTATCATGACCTGCAACCGCCACAGCTTTTTCGATTTCTTCAAGAGAGGTTAATCCCGAATCAAACGACACATTCATTATTTTTGTGTCCTTGTCCCAAGACACATCAGAAACACCTTTTACAGATCCAGCAGCTTTGGTAATCCTAGCTTCGCACATAGCACAATTACCTGCAACCATTGCATTTTTACTTACGGTGCCTTCTGATTTTTCAGTCATTTCATTTGAAGAAGATTCTTCAATTTCACCATTGGCACGTTCTATTTTAGCGGTTATCGGGGTATACCCTGCTTTTCCCACTTGCTTTTCCACATCGGCCAGGGACAACTTTTTTTCAGAAGGATAGCTGAAACTAAAATCTCCTGTTTCAATATCGATCTTCACATCTTTAATCCCTTTAAATTCCTTAAACTTTTTTTCCAAACCATAGGCGCAGAACGGACAGCCCAAACCATCTACCTGTACCATAAATTTATCCATTGTTTTTTGTGCAGTTACACCAAACACTGTCATCATCCCAATAACCAGTGTCATTACAATTGTTTTCTTCATTTTATTTATTTTTTACTTTTTACTTTCTTTTTTTGATTCCAGATTATCTCCTAAAGCCTCAGAAAGTGTAATCCGGAATTCGTCTTGATTACACTAACACTTCCCTCAATCCCTCCTTTTTAGGAGGGAAGCGGTGTTAAAAGGTATATCTGCTTCCTAAGAAGATACTGTATTTTAATTTTCTACCATCAGCTACATCGTTAACCAAAGGTACTTGCACAGCGAGGTCAAATGTGATATTCTTTCTTGCATATTGTATGCCCTGTGCATAAAGCAATTGATACCAATCACGCTCGACTAACCATGCATTGGTATATTCAAAATAAAGATTAACCTGTTTGTTTGGATATTGAGGTTTTAACAACGGTAACCCAAAACCCAATTTTATGCATAAGAGGCATCTAAGCTGCCATCTGGCATCCAATTGTAACCTATTTCATTGGAAATACCATATTTTAAGGATTCATAACCTGCTACAATACCATAATAACCTGCATATTTACCTGTACTCAGCTCCATTAAATCCAACTCCTTTCCCGTGGGAAGTGTTTGAAAAGTTTTGGCGACCATTCTAAAGGTTTTACCAGTACCGTCTTTTCTGAAAAACTGATACTTTCCCATAATTTTAATATCCGCCAAACCATTACCTACTTGGTCCGTTCTCAATATTATAATCTATATAAGGCAAATGCACTGCCACTAAAGAATTGGCAGTTGGCAAATAATGTAGCATAACCGGTACATAGGCAAAATCACCCCGTTCCGTTTTGCGTAAATTCCATTAAGGTTTTTATTGTAAAACTACCTCCGCCCAACATGATTGGTTTATCAGCAGTAATAGGTGGTCCTTGAGCTAACGATGTAGCCGAGACCAGCAGTAAAATGGCTATAAGCCAATATGTATATTTCATGATGTATAATTTGATTAAAATGATATTCAATTCAAGTTGTACAGGACAAAACAATTCCCTACAACGATTTGGCTTCGGGAATTTTCCATACCCAAGGCTCATGAATACATCTTAAAATCAAATTAGAAAAACGGAATCAAGCAACTGAATGTCCTTGACCAAAAGAGGTGGTGGATAAGTATCAAATGGAACGTCACGTTCCGAAGTAGCTGTAAATAATTGAAAATAGGTTTGGGAAAAAACAACCAAGAAGGCTTGGTCGTCAATATTTAAATCGTTCCAAGTCAATTTTAAATCATCTTGACCTTGCATGGTAAAAGACTCGTCATCGCAACAATGATTTTCTACAGAATCATCATCTAAGACTTTCATAGCGGCATCCATACCGCAGTCTTTGGCCTTAGCAAACAAAGCAACATCCATAACCCGGCCCATACATAAATGCTTATCCACGGTCCAAGAAACTGTGGAAAGCAATAACAATAGCGCCATGGTAAAGGATAGTATTTTATGCAACCTTGCTTTCATTAATGCAAAGATACAATTTTCAAGGCTTTTAACATTTTCCGTTAACGAATATTTAAGCACTGTAAGTTGTAGGTTCTCTAATAAAAATCGACTTTTACAAGGATTTATTAATGAACATCTATGGAACTGGAAAAATTACGTTCAACGGTTTTGGCTATAGTCGAAAGCGATAAAAAGGTCAACCTCAAACTTCAAGAAATTTGCGATACATTAAAAGAAAATGTTCCTCATTACGATTGGGTGGGTTTTTATTTTAAAAATGGCGATAAAAGGGAACTGAAACTTGGACCTTATGCCGGCGAACCCACGGACCATACCATCATTCCATTTGGAAAAGGAATTTGTGGACAGGTTGCTGAGAGCAATCAAAATTTTGTGGTACCGGATGTTAAGGCACAGGACAACTATATTGCTTGTAGTATTACGGTAAAAGCTGAGATTGTGGTTCCCCTATTCGTAAATGGGGAGAATATAGGCCAAATTGATATCGATTCGAATACCGCCGACCCCTTTACAGCCGATGACGAGCGTTTTTTGGAATTCGTTAATCTACAAGTAGCTAAAATTCTTTAAAACTTTCACTCTTTTGTTGATAACCCGACTCATTTTATCCCTGCAAAAAAATTACTTTTGTGTGCTTATATCACCAATTATAAGTACACCTCATGAGCACTATCAAAAAAGCAAATTCCGCATTAATTTCCGTATTTCATAAAGATGGATTAGAACCCATTGTAAAGAAATTTCAAGAACTAGGCATCACCATTTATTCTACTGGAGGAACCGAAAAATTTATAAAGGACCTTGGTATAGATGTTGTAACCGTGGAAGAGGTTACCAGTTATCCATCCATTTTGGGAGGTCGTGTGAAAACGCTGCACCCAAAAGTCTTTGGCGGTATTTTGAACAGACAGGACAATGAGAGCGATGTAGCCCAGCTGGAAGAATTTGAAATTCCACAACTGGATATCGTTATTGTAGACTTATATCCTTTTGAAAAAACGGTTGCCAGCGGAGCTTCGGAACAAGAAATAATCGAGAAAATTGATATAGGCGGAATCTCCTTGATACGTGCCGCGGCAAAAAATTATAAGGACGTACTATGTGTCTCCTCTATGGAGGACTATGCAGAGTTTTTAGATGTTATTACAGATGGAAATGGAAGTACTACCCTAGATCAGCGCAAACGCTTTGCAGCAAAATCGTTCAATATCTCATCCCATTACGATACTGCTATCTTTAATTATTTCAATAAAGACCATGACTTGGCTGCGCTAAAAATTAGTGAAACTGATGGAAAAGTCCTGCGATACGGGGAAAATCCGCATCAGAAAGGATTCTTTTTTGGGGATTTTGATGCTATGTTCACCAAATTACATGGTAAGGAATTATCCTATAACAACTTGCTAGATGTGGATGCAGCGGTAAACCTAATGGACGAGTTCCAAAATGATGCGCCCACATTTGCTATCTTGAAGCATAACAATGCCTGTGGTTTGGCTCAACGCGACACCCTTCACCAAGCTTATGTTGATGCATTGGCCGGGGACCCAGTTTCCGCTTTTGGTGGGGTATTGATTAGTAATAAGAAAATTGACAAGGCTACTGCGGAAGAAATTCACAAATTGTTCTGTGAAGTGGTCATTGCACCCGGTTATGGGGATGATGCTCTTGAAATCCTAAAAGGAAAGAAAAATAGAATTATCCTAATCAAGAACGAAGTGGAAATGCCAAAAATGTTGGCCAGGACCTGTCTCAACGGTGTTCTACTTCAAGAAAAGGACCACAAAACGGATACGCTTGAGGATTTGAGTTACGCTACGGATACAAAACCTACGGAAAAAGAACTAGAAGATTTGCTGTTTGCTTCCAAGCTTTGCAAGCATACAAAATCCAACACCATCGTTCTTGCCAAGAACAAGCAATTGTGTGCCAGTGGTACCGGGCAAACTTCTCGTGTAGATGCCTTGAACCAAGCCATCCATAAGGCTAATTCCTTCAATTTTGACCTAAAAGGTTCGGTTATGGCCAGCGATGCATTTTTCCCATTTCCGGATTGTGTGGAGATTGCAGATAAGGCAGGAATCAGTAGTGTGATACAACCTGGAGGTTCCATAAAAGACCAATTGAGTGTGGATTATTGCAATGCTAATAGAATTTCTATGGTGATGACGGGCACACGTCATTTTAAGCATTAATTTTACTACTTTTGTCGATGAATTGCACCCCCTAATCCATAACCAAACAAATTTATATGGGATTTTTTGATTTCTTGACCGAGGAGATAGCCATAGACTTAGGAACGGCTAACACTCTTATAATTCACAATGACAAAGTTGTTGTTGACAGTCCTTCCATAGTAGCCAGAGATAGAGTTTCAGGGAAAATTATTGCTGTAGGCAAGGAAGCCAACATGATGCAGGGGAAGACCCATGAAAACATAAAAACCATCAGACCCTTAAAGGACGGTGTAATAGCGGATTTTGACGCATCTGAAAAGATGATCAATATGTTCATTAAGAACATCCCTGCACTAAAGAAAAAATGGTTTCCACCAGCTTTACGAATGGTGATTTGTATTCCATCGGGAATAACAGAAGTTGAAATGCGAGCGGTTAAGGAATCAGCCGAGCGTGTAAATGGCAAAGAAGTGTACCTCATCCATGAGCCCATGGCCGCCGCAATAGGTATTGGCTTGGATATTATGCAGCCCAAAGGAAATATGATTGTTGATATAGGTGGTGGTACTACGGAGATTGCCGTAATCGCTTTGGGTGGTATCGTTTGCGACAAATCCGTAAAGATTGCAGGTGATGTATTTACCAATGATATCATCTACTACATGCGTACACAGCACAACTTGTATGTTGGTGAAAGTACTGCGGAAGCTATTAAAATTGAAATTGGTTCAGCAACGGAAGACCTTCAATCCCCTCCTGACGAAAAATCGGTTCAAGGACGTGATTTGTTAACGGGAAAGCCAAAACAGGTTCAGATATCCTATCGTGAAATCGCGAAAGCGTTGGATAAGTCTATTCTTCGTGTAGAGGATGCAGTAATGGAGACTTTGTCCCAGACGCCACCAGAACTTGCCGCTGACATTTATAATACCGGTATCTATCTTGCAGGTGGTGGTTCTATGCTTCGTGGATTGGACAGAAGGCTATCGCAAAAAACGGATCTGCCCGTTTACATTGCCGAAGATCCATTAAGGGCGGTTGTTAGAGGAACGGGAATTGCACTTAAAAACCTTGACAGGTATAAAAGTATCCTAATCAAGTAAACCAGCAGTTCGTATATTTTTCCAAGTTGGCTAGGTAATTAATTTGATTTTTGAAATTCAGAAGTGAATGCAGCAGATTATAAATTTTCTGATCAGATACAAAATCTTTTTGCTCTACGCCTTCTTACTTTTGGTTTCTATAATCTTTACCATACAGTCACATTCCTATCATCAATCTAAATTCTTTAATTCTTCAAATTATGTTTCCGGAAGCATTTACGAAGTTTCGGACGGAATTACATCTTATTTTAAACTAAGGGAGGAAAACAAAAATCTAGTTAGAGAAAATCAACTCTTGCGCTATCAACTTTACAATGCAAAAGAAAGCCTAACTGATTCTTTAACCGATTCCGTCCAACAAAATTATTCGGTAACCAGAGGAAAAGTAATAAAGAACAGTTTTTCCGATCAGCGCAATTATATCACCATAAATAAGGGAAGTAATGATAGTATTCAGCAAGATATGGGCGTTATCACGGGCAAAGGTATTTTGGGAATCGTTGAAAATACCTCTAAAAATTTCGCGACGGTTCAAAGCATCTTGAACGAAAAATCCAATATCAACGCTAAAATCAAAAATTCCAATCATTTTGGTTCATTGGTCTGGGATGCGAAAAACTACAATATCGTACAATTGATAGATATTCCCAGACTGGTTCAACTAACCATTGGAGATACTATTGTTACCGGCGCAATGAGCAGCATTTTTCCGGAGAACATTCCCATCGGCACCATTAAAAAGTTTGATTTGGACACCTCCAAAAGCTTTTATTATATTGATGTTGCCCTATTTAATGACATGACCAACCTCAAAAATGTGTACATCATCAAAAACTTGAATAGAAATGAAGTTCTTGAATTAGAAATGGAAACGCAAGCCAATGATCAATAGCTCATTTTTTATAAACGTTTTTAGGTTTGTCATGCTGATATTGGTGCAAGTGCTGATATTCAATAGGCTGAATTTCTTTGGGTTTATAAATCCTATGGTGTACATCCTATTTTTGTACTGGTATCCGATCAAGGAGAATAGGACAACTTTTATAGGTATTTGTTTTCTATTAGGCCTCTTCATCGATATCTTTTCGGATACCATGGCCATAAACGCTGCTGCCACCATAACAATTGCTTATTTAAGACCAACGATAATGCGCTTTGTCTTTGGGGTGAATTATGAATTCCAAAGTTTTAAATTAAACAATACGACAAAGGCACAACAATTTACTTTTTTGGCGTTATTAATTGTAATACACCATTTGGTTTACTTTACCATGGAAATATTTAGTTTTGCAAATATTTTAATGATTTTACGGAAGACCTTTGCAATAGGCGCTGCAACTTTGGTGCTCTGCTTATTGTTCGGCACTTTGTTTAGTACGAAGAAAGAATGAGGAAAATACTTCTATCGTCTATAATTATTATTATCGGGATAACTTTCCTGAGCAGGCTCTCCTACCTTCAAATTTTTAGTTTTTCACCAGATCAGGTACTGGAAGATCCAGCTATTAAGGCCATTTACGATTATCCGGAAAGGGGATACATTTACGACAGAAACGGAAAGCTTTTAGTGGGTAACGATCCAGCATATGATGTTATGGTCATTCCCAGGGAGGTAAAACCTTTGGATACCTTAGAATTCTGTAATCTTTTGGGTATAGAAAAAGAAAATTTCGTAGACAAATTACACAAGGCCAGAGTATATTCCCCGAGGTTGCCTTCTGTATTGGTGCCGCAGCTTTCAAAAGAAGACTACGCAAAGCTTCAGGAGAAGATGCGAAAGTACCGTGGATTTTATATTCAAAAACGTTCGTTACGCTATTACGATACCAAAAGTGCCGCAAACGTTCTTGGATATATCAGCGAGGTTAATGAAAGTGACCTGGCAAAGAACAAATATTATGTACAGGGAGAATTAAAAGGAAGAACGGGTGTTGAGCGCTATTATGAAGATTTACTTCGAGGAAGAAAAGGGGTGCAGTATATTCAGAAAGACAGGTTTAACCGAGACATTGGACCTTACAAGAATGGGGAGTTGGATACCTTACCCGAACAAGGAAAACAAATAAGTATTACCCTTGATAAGACCTTACAGGAATATGGAGAACGCCTAATGCATGGTAAAAGGGGTGGTATTGTAGCCATAGAACCTGCAACTGGTGAAATTCTTTCCATGATTTCCGGACCTACATACGACCCTTCGTTATTGGTTGGGCGTAAACGTTCAAAAAATTACACTGAATTATATAACGATACTATTGCCAACCCAACCTGGGATCGGTCCATACATGCCCAACAGCCACCAGGCTCACCGTTTAAAACGCTTAATGCACTTATAGCATTACAGGAAGGCGTTATGGACGAGTCCACCACCATACGTTGTTACAATGGTTTTTATGTTGGTAAGAAAAAAAGAGGTTGCCACTGTGGTGGGGGCTTACGTAATATGAACAGTGGTATTTATCAATCTTGTAATGCCTATTTTGCTGGAACCTTCCGTAAAATTTATGAAAAATTCGACACCACGGATGAAGGAATGGATGTTTGGGAGAAGCACATGCGCAGTTTTGGTCTTGGAGACTACTTGGGTTATGATTTACCTTTTGGTCAAAAAGGAAGAATTCCAAGTAAAGAATATTATGACAAATGGTATGGCGATGATAGATGGAGCTCATCCTATATCATATCCAATTCCATAGGTCAGGGAGAGATTTTAGCAACTCCAGTACAATTGGCCAATATGACGGCCGCAATAGCAAATAGAGGGTATTATTTCACTCCCCATATTTTAAAGAAAGTGGAAGGCAAGGACATCACCAATCCTAAATTCACCGAGGCCAAACATACGACCATAGATCCAAAGTATTTTGAACCTGTGGTACAAGGAATGGCAGACGTATTTAGAAAAAAAGGAGGAACAGCATACTGGCTCCAAATTCCTGGAATAGAAATCGCTGGAAAAACAGGAACGGCAGAAAATTTCACAAAAATTGACGGGGTTCGTACTCAGCTTACAGATCATTCCGTTTTTGTAGCGTTCGCACCGGTAGACGACCCAAAAATAGCTATTGCCGTTTATATTGAAAACGGGTATTTTGGTAGCCGTTATGCAGGTCATATTGCTTCGTTAATGATTGAGAAATATTTAAAAGGCGAAATCACAAGGACGGATCTTGAAAAACGCATGCTAGAAAAAACCTTGGAACATGAATATGCTAAACCGTATAGTGGCGAAGAGTTCAAAATAAACGAGCGTGTCTGGTAGGAGTATTCTCAAACGTATAGATTGGTTAAGTGTTTTCATTTATTTTTCCCTAGTTTTAATCGGCTGGTCAAATATCTATTCCGCTACATTTGTTGAAACTCAGGATTCTCTTTTTGACTTGGGGACTCGGCATGGAAAGCAGCTTTTCTTTATAGGTGTTAGCCTTGTTACCATCATAATCATATTAGGTTTAGAGGTCAATTTTTACGAACGATTTTCCAGTATTTTTTATTTACTTTCCATGGTTTCCCTTTTAGGGCTTTTTGTTTTTGGAAAGACCATCTCTGGCGCCACTTCTTGGTATGATTTGGGTTTTTTCAATCTACAACCCTCGGAACTAGCCAAAGTTGCCACGGCATTGGCATTGGCAAAATATTTAAGTGATATACAAACGGACATAAAAAGAAGAAAAGACCAGCTTTATGCTTTGGCCATCATATTGATTCCCGCAATACTGATTGTTCCTCAACCTGACCCTGGAAGTGCTCTGGTTTTTTTCGCTTTGGTCTTTGTGTTATTTCGTGAGGGATTACCTCTTTATTATTTAGGCATCGGTTTTGCTTTTATTGCAATTTTTGTGCTGACCCTAATGTTTGGTACCGTCTGGATTGCCATAGGCTTAGCACTTCTCATTGTACTATTATTCGGGCTAAAAAGAAAGACTTTTAAAGTGCCTATTTTTCCTTTGATTGTGACGTCCGTAGTTGTACTCCTGTTTTCGTTATCGGTGAATTTTGTGTTTAATAATGTTTTTGAACAACGTCACCGTGACCGATTTAGCCTTTGGCTGCGCTTGGAAAAGGACCCGGTAAAGCTAGAGCAAATTAGAAAGACAATTGGTTATAATACTTATCAATCCGAAAAAGCAATTGAGTCGGGCGGTTTCTTTGGAAAGGGGTTTCTTGAAGGAACAAGAACTAAAGGAGACTTTGTACCGGAACAGGACACTGATTATATTTTTACCACAGTGGGCGAAGAATGGGGTTTCATAGGCACTGCTACCGTTATTATCCTCTTTTCAGTTTTGTTTTTAAGATTGATATCCTTGGCAGAAAGGCAGAAAAATGCCTTTGCAAGAATGTATGGTTATGGAGTAATATCCATCTTATTGATTCACTATTTCATAAATATTGGAATGGTTATAGGAGTACTTCCAACTATTGGAATTCCTTTGCCTTTCTTTAGCTATGGTGGCTCCGGGCTTTTGTTCTTTACAATTCTACTATTTATATTCTTAAAGCTGGATACCAACCGACTAAAAGAAAGTTTTTAGAATTTCCAGTTCTGAAGTAGCACGCTACTTTCCAATAGCTCTTCTTCCTTTTCATCAAGTTTTTGAAAAAAATCAATTCCGGTACGTATCTCAATTTCGTCTATGGAAACGGTGAAATCCTGCAACGATTTTTCCTGTTCCCTATTTGGAATTACAAATCCTATAACATCCCACTTACCAGAATTTCTTTTTGCAATTACCTTGTAGAAATAATCCGGAACGTCCACATCCTCTTCTCCTATTTCTTCCAATCCATTTTACAAAATACCCCCGGTTATGACATATAAAGTTTTATAGTCCTTTGCCCATGAACGCACCTTCATTTCCAATCGGTTCCAAATACCAGCGTTAAAATCCTTGTCTTGCGGACTAACATTACTTGTGTAAAATGTTTCATTATACGCCATTTCCGAGAATCGTCTATCCCCAGCAGGACAAAGATGTCCTCTGTCATATCCAGAACCCTTATAATTACGCCAGTCCGCCGATTTTGTCTTTACCCACGGGTCTTCTATAAAAAAAGGTCGCTTACGATCATCATACGTCAAATGTTCTTTTTTTAATTCGTAGGCTACCCATTCCGCCTGTTCAAAAGGTTCGTTATAGGATAATGAAAAATAGGAATGTCGCACCACTTCTCCGGTTGTTGAGCTAGGCAACAAATCTTGGGGAAAACCATTTTCACTAACAGGGGCAGATGTTTCAGAGTAAGTACTTGGCGTAAAAAAATTCTCGAAAAGCCAGAATCCAATGACGCAAATTATAATTAAACTAGTATATATTCTTCTATTTTTGGAATAACTTCCCATTGGTCAAATTTAGCGTAATTTTGTAAGAATTTCAGTCCTTGAACGACTCAACAACCAGTAATTAGAACTAATAGTAGAAAGGAAAAATATGATGTTAACCTGGAAAGATGTGATACATTTTTCGGTCAGCGGGAATCCCAAACCGGACAAAAGAGTTGAAAAGACCGAGAGTGAATGGAAAGAACTTTTGACTCCTGAACAATTTAGAATAACAAGAAAAAAAGGAACTGAAGCGCCCCACTCCGGGGCATTATGCAGTGTTCACGATGCAGGAAAATATGAATGTATCTGCTGTGGTACGCCCTTATTTGATTCAACAATAAAATTTGAATCGGGAACAGGATGGCCCAGTTTTACTCAGCCTATAAAAGAAAACGCGATTAAGTATCATAAAGATTCGTCTTTTGGTATGGTGAGGGTGGAAGTAATGTGCAATACTTGCGACGCACATTTAGGCCATGTTTTTCCAGACGGTCCAGAGCCTAGTGGCTTACGCTACTGTATTAATTCAGAATCAATGAAAATAACTAAGGAGGTTTTAAAATGAATAACTCAAATTTGAAACAAGCGACGTTGGGCGGTGGATGTTTTTGGTGTACCGAAGCTGTTTTTCAAGAAGTAAAAGGAGTTACAAAAGTAGTCTCTGGGTACACGGGAGGGAAAGCTCCCGGCAAACCTACGTATCGAGAAATTTGCTCAGGGCTAACGGGACATGCTGAGGTTGTGCAAATCACGTTTGATTCAAGCATAATTTCTTACACTGATATTCTAACCATATTTATGACCACACATGACCCTACAACCTTGAACAGACAGGGAGCGGATGTTGGAACGCAATACAGGTCCGTTATTTATTACCACGATGAGGAACAACGGAAAACTGCAGAGAAAGTACTTGAAAATTTAGGGGAATACTTTGAAAGTCCCCTAGTAACCGAGTTAAGCCCATTAGGGATTTTCTATGATGCAGAGGACTATCATCAAGATTATTACCGAAACAATTCTGACCAAGGCTATTGTCAGGTAGTTATTAATCCGAAATTGGCGAAGCTTCGAAAACTACATGCCGACAAATTGAATACTAAGTAATTGAATTGTTTTTTAATTCATAGCTTAAATTTGTTGATTGGTCTACATCAACTTACAGTTGACCTTTACTAAGTTATAGGAAGACGGTTTGGTTTATACCTTAGCCTCATCAAAAACCTAAATCTATAAGTTATGAATTCACAAAAAGTTAAGTACTTCTTTGTATTAAGCCTATTTTCCGTAGCTGTTATTGGTTCAATCGTAAATTCAGCAATCAATTATGAAAATATATCCATGGTATTCACAAAACTAGGATACCCAGTATATTTGATTCAAATTTTAGGTTTGGCTCAAATAATTGGCTTAACCTTAATCATCTTCAATAAGGCCCACTTTCTATTGGAATGGGCCTATGCTGGTTTTTTCTTGAACTATACCTTAGGTGCAATCGCACATTTATCAGTTAAAGATGGAAACGGTGCATCGGCCGTAATTTGTTTGGTTTTACTTTTTACCACCTATGTACTAAGTAGGCGGGTTAGAGAATTAGAGGCACATAAAACCTTGTCAAGTAATCCAGAACTTGTCTAGTATTTTTGGCAAATAAAAAAACCGCTGTACAAACACAGCGGTTTTTTTAATGAATACATTTGATTTTCTTTAATCTTTTACACTGGCTAATTTACCGTTTTTGATGTTATTCATCTTAAGGTCTTGAAGCACATTTACCGCCTCTTCCACATAAACATCCTTAGCCAAATTGGTATGCCAGCGATTTCTCTTTTCCCTAAGCACGGAGTCTTTGGTAAACAATTCTTCCTCATATTTTAGAGACTTGAACGTTAGCTTGGAATCATAATCCGACAGGCTTTTAAAGAAATCGGATTGTTCCTTATCCTTTTCCTTTTCCTCTTTGTAAATATTATAGTTTAGAGAGATTTCGGTTTCATCCTGCTCTGCTTTCAACCACTTTGCATTTTCTTCAATTAATTTGATTTGCGGATTGGCGGCCATACGTTTTTTACTATTTGCTATAGTCTGCTCATAATCTATATATCCGTCCCAAGTTTTATAATCCGCTGGGGTTATTTTGTCCCATTTCAACGGATTGGATTGATCACGTTCCCCAAGGTCGATATAGCTATACTTGTCCGGAACAATTACATCACTCTTAACACCTTCTAACTGGGTAGAACCACCATTGATTCTATAAAATTTTTGAGTGGTCAGCTTTATCGCCCCCAAATCACCGTGCTCGTTACTTCGAACAATATTGTCCAACGGAATTACATTTTGAACCGTCCCCTTACCAAAAGTCTGCTTGCTTCCAATTACGATAGCTCTTTTGTAATCCTGCATTGCCGCGGCCAATATCTCAGAAGCGGAAGCGGAAAGTTCGTTAACAAGAACAACCAATGGACCGTCCCATTGAATCCTTTCATCCTTATCGTCATATACTTCCTTACCTTTTCCACTGGAACGTACTTGAACAATCGGTCCATCTTTGATAAATAAACCGGCCATTTCCACGACTGTTTTCAAAGATCCACCGCCATTGTCCCTTAAATCAAGAATTAAGCCTTCGGCCCCTTCTTGCTTTAGTCTTTCAACTTCCTGGGCAACATCAGAGGCTGCATTTCTTTCTCCATAATCCTCAAAATCTACATAGAATTTAGGAAGATTGATTAAACCGAACTGTTGGTTCCCTCTAATAATAGTAGCAGATTTAGCATAAGATTCTTCCAATTCTACAACATCCCTGGTTAAGGAAACTTCCTGCAAAGAACCGTCTACCTTACGAACGGTTAAATCCACCACAGTACCTTGAGCTCCCTTTATCAATTTTATGGCATCGTCCAAACGCATCCCAACGATATTGATGGGCTCCTCTCCATTCTGACCTACTTTTATAATCTCATCCCCAACTTCCAAACTTTGATCTCTCCAAACCGGTCCACCGGAAATAATCTCAACAATTTTTGCTCCCTCCGGTTTCTTCTGTAAACGCGCACCGATTCCTTCAAATTTACCTGACATGTTCATGTCAAATTTCTCCTTATCATCCGGCGCAAAATAAAACGTATGGGGATCAAACTCATCCACTATGGTATTGATGTATTGTACAAACCAATCTTTTCGTTCCAAATCATCAACAAAATCGAAAAATTCATCCAACGTCGCTTCTGTGGATTCCCTGGATTCCACTTCCGCTTCTTCGGGAGTATGGGCGCTATGATCATGATCATCTGTAACTGCATCTGCGCCTTTCTCCATATGGGAAATCTTGGAGTCATAGGTTCCCAAAGTGGCATATTTCAATTGCTTTCTCCAACGTTCTTTCAATTCGGTTTTATTGGCGGCAAACAATTCTTTATCATAATCAATGCTGATGCTTTCATTCTGATTGTAATCAAAAGGCTCTTGCAATACTTCCTTATAGATTTCCTTTGCATCCTGCATACGCTGTATCAATCTATCATAGACAGCATTAAAGAATGTGATATCGGTATTCTTAATCTGATCGTCTATCTGAAATTTATATTGTTCAAATTCCACTATGTCTTCAGCAGTAAAATACCTTTTTGTAGGGTCTATGACATCTATAAAATCTTCAAAAACACTTACGGAAAAATCATCATCAATATCTTTTGGCTCATAATGTCCCTTTTCCAAAACGTAGGTAATCAAATCCAAGAGCAGTTTGTCCTTATCATCGTTCTCAAAAGATTTGTTGGTGAAGCTACATGAGGCAACTGCCACTAGCATTACAACTAAGAAATAAGCTAAATTTCTTCTCATAAAATTTTCTTTTATATTCTTCTTCAAAATCCCAATTTTTACGAATTATCATGGCTTTTTTTGACCGCCAGAATTCCCTAAGATAAAGAAAAAACCATGCCAATAAAGTCAGATGGGATTAATTTTTTGTTAAACAGACCAAACTCAAGATCCTATTTAAAAACGTATTTTTGCGGCAATAAGTATATATCATGGCAAAACCTTTAATACTGGTCACTAATGACGATGGAATTACCGCTCCTGGTCTACGTGCGCTAGTCGCTTATATGAAAGATATTGGCGATGTTGTCGTTGTTGCCCCTGACAGTCCACAGTCGGGAATGGGCCATGCCATAACCCTGGACAGCACCCTCTATTCCAAAAAAATGAAGATTGACCTGGACGATGCCAATATTGAGGAATATAGTTGTAGCGGAACACCCGCCGACTGTGTTAAACTGGCATTACAAGTATTGTTACGAAGAAAACCAGACATTTGTGTAAGTGGCATTAACCATGGGTCAAATTCTTCCATAAACGTAATTTATTCGGGAACCATGAGTGCCGCTATAGAGGCCGGTATCGAAGGGGTACCGGCTATCGGTTTTTCTTTGTGCGATTACAACTGGGACGCGGACTTTTCACATGCGGAAAATTTTATAAAAAAGATTGTTACTCAGGCATTGACCAATAACATCCCGAAAGGTGTAGTATTGAACGTAAATATTCCCAAACTGCATAAAAAGGACCTTAAAGGCATCAAGATTTGTCGCCAGGCGAAAGCCAATTGGAAGGAAAAATTTGATAAGCGTACCAACCCCATGGGAAAGGACTACTATTGGCTAACCGGGGAATTTGAACTGTTGGACAAAGGAGAGGATACTGATGAATGGGCCTTGACAAACGGTTTTATATCAGTGGTTCCCACGCAGTTTGACCTTACTGCACACCACGTTATTCAAGAACTAAATACCTGGAATTTAGATGAACACTAAAAAGGAAATCGGAATTGGAATTTTAGTAGGCATTATAGCCAACACCGTTGGTACGTTACTCTATATTTTGCTTTTCTCGGATTTGGGAATAGTAGAAACCTATGAAGCGGCAGTAACCCAAGGCCATGTTGGCAGTCTATTGGCACTTGGTGCAATTCTAAATCTTGTTGCCTTCTTTGGCTTTTTAAGAATCAGAAGAGATCAAAGGGCCAAGGGTGTCTTGATTGCCACCATAATAACCGCCATGATAATTCTCTACTATAAGGTTTTTTAACATGAAATATTACATCATAGCCGGGGAAGCTTCTGGAGACCTGCATGGTTCCAACCTCATAAAGGCTTTGTGCAATGTAGATTCAAAAGCTCAAATAAGATGTTGGGGAGGGGATTTGATGGAAGAGGCCGGTGGTGACCTTGTAAAGCATTACAAGGAAATGGCTTTTATGGGTTTTGTTGAAGTGTTGATCAACCTGAACGCTATCTTCAAAAACATAAAATATTGCAAAGAAGATATTTCAAAATTCAATCCGGACGTGCTCGTTTTCATAGATTATTCCGGTTTCAACCTTAGAATTGCCAAATGGGCTAAACAGGAAGGTTTTAAAACAAATTACTATATCTCCCCACAGATTTGGGCTTCTAGGGAAGGACGGATAGAAAAGATTAAAAGGGATATTGACGCTATGCACGTCATACTGCCTTTTGAAAAAGAATTCTACGAAGAAAAACATGACTACCCCGTTAATTTTGTTGGTCACCCCCTACTCGACGCCATTTCCAATAGACCACCTTTAAACGAATCGGATTTTAGAAATCAGCATCAACTAGATTCCATTAAACCAATAATTGCGTTGCTACCCGGTAGTCGTAAACAGGAAATTCAGAAAATGCTTAGTGTTATGTTATCCGTTACTTCGGACTTTCCTGACTACGAATTTGTAATCGCCGGAGCGCCAAGTATGGACAACGATTTTTATAAGACTTTTCTAGAAGGCAAAAACATAAAATTCGTTCAGGGTAAGACCTACAATCTCTTATCCATTGCAACAGCCGCGCTGGTCACTAGCGGTACGGCTACGCTGGAAACCGCCCTTTTTAAAGTGCCACAAGTAGTGTGTTATAAGGCGAATTGGATATCCTACCAAATTGCCAAACGAATTATTACTTTGGATTATATCTCTTTGGTGAATCTGATTATGAAAAAGGAAGTTGTAAAAGAATTGATTCAAGACAATTTAAACTCCACCAACCTGAAGCAAGAACTTAAAAAAATCCTTGAAGGCTCCCATAGAACAAAAATCATGAAGGAATATGATATTTTAGAGCAAAAATTAGGAGGGGCTGGGGCAAGTAAAAAAACGGCAGAATTGATTTTCCAACAAGCCCAAACCTAACATTGAAATCTTCTGAAAGCTGCTATTCCATAGTGTTTTTACCTTTTATCTAAAATAATTCTATAATTTTGATGTTCAAGTAGTAGAGACAACACTTGAAATTCATGCGAAAATTATCCTTTATTTTTTTACTTGTTTGTATTGCTAGTTGCGGTACGAGCAAGAAAAGCACCTTGACCGATAAGGAAAGAAAAATTTCCGTTGCAGCTGCCGACAATGCCGAAGAGGGGGTGAAATTAATGTTGAAAAAGAAACCGTAAAAACAACTGCGGAATCTACGTATAAAAATCTCACCAAGGCGGATGGTATTATTAATACGGCACTAACGTTTTCCGGGGTACGTTATAAGTTTGGCGGTACTACAAGAAAGGGCATGGACTGTTCCGGACTACTCTATGTTTCTTTCGCAGAACATGATATCAAATTGCCAAGAACTTCAATCCATATGGCAGAGGAAGGGAAAAAAATCAGGATTAAGGACGTGACCAAAGGCGACCTACTATTTTTTAAGACCAGTAGAGGTTCAAAACGTATTAATCACGTAGGCATGGTCGTAAAGGTAGAGAATGACGAAATTAAATTTATACATGCCTCTACTTCCCGTGGCGTGACCATTTCCTCGCTGCGCGAAGGTTTTTGGAACCATGCGTTCGTAAAGGCAACTAGAATCCTTTAAATGAAATTGCTGGCGTTTGTACCTATAAAGTTAACGCTACTACTTATTCTAGGAATTCTAATTGGTTATCACTTCCCTTTTGATATCAAGATTGCCCTTGGAACTACCATTTTTCTTTTCATTGTACTTGGCATATTATTTTATCCAAGACCGAACAAAAATTCCATCGTATTTGGAATCGTTGCGGCTTTGACCACGCTGGCATTAGGCACTTTTATTAGCATACAGGCACAACCTATCCAACATAGCAGCCATTACAGCAAACTACGAATCAATAAACCAACACAATGGCATTTAAAAATTACTGAAGTATTAAAACCCACTTCATTCTCGGAAAGATATATTGCCACGGTTATCAGTACCGATAATGAGAGCACTACCGGTAAAATACTACTAAGCAAACCATTGTATACAACTAAATCCATTTTAAAGGTGGATGATGAGTTATGGGTTTATTCCCAAGGTCAACCCATAAAATCTCCATTGAATCCGCATCAATTTGATTACCGGGATTACCTAAGAAAGCTAGGCATCTATCATCAATTGCAACTTTCGGATTCAAATTATTTTAAGAACGAATCTCCGAAACGGACTATTTTAGGATTGGCAGCAAGCGCAAGAAATCACATCATCCAAAAATTAAAGGCTGCAAATTTTGGGCAAGAAGAACTAAGCATCATCCAGGCTTTATTGCTGGGCGAACGTTCCGATATTTCCACCGAAACCTATGACGACTATAAAAATGCCGGAGCAGTGCATATTTTAGCCGTCTCCGGATTGCACATTGGTGTTTTACTTTTATTGATTCAGTTTTTACTCCGACCATTTCGCAATAGGACATTATCCTTGATACTATCCGTACTGTTATTATGGAGCTTCGCATTTTTGGCAGGCCTGTCCCCTTCCATCATCAGGGCGTGCGCCATGTTCACTTTTGTGGCATATGCACTTTATTTGAACCGCCCCAGTAACACGTTCAATATTCTAGCCCTTTCCATGTTCTTTATTTTACTGTTTATAAATCCAAACTTGCTTTTTCAAACTGGCTTTCAAATGAGCTATGCAGCGGTATTTGCCATAGTCTGGATTTATCCCTTGTTGCAAAAACTATGGTTTCCAAAAAATAAGATTGTCCGCTACCTCTGGCAACTACTTTCCGTTAGTCTTGCGGCACAATTGGGTGTACTACCGATAAGCCTATTCTATTTTCATCAGTTTCCGGGGTTGTTCTTTATCTCCAACCTTTTAATCGTACCGGCTTTGGGTTTTATTCTGGGTACTGGCATTTTGGTGATCTTTCTTTCCCTTATCAATTTACTACCAGATTGGTTGGTACTCTTTTTCAATGGACTGATTGGATGGATGAACAGGATTGTAGGTTGGGTCGCAGAGCAAGAATCCTTTATTTTTAAATCGATTTCTTTTGATGGCGGACAATTACTACTCTCCTACTTTGCAATACTTACCCTTATCTTCATGTTTGAGCGTACATCATTTAAGCGTGTAGCTTTCTTTATGGCAAGTCTTTTATGTTTTCAAATCTGGAGTATTTATAAAGAGCATCTGGCATCTTCCACAACCGAAGTCGTGGTCATGCATCAAACTAAAAATTCCATCCTACTAAACAAAAGTGGAAATAATTTAACAGTCTTCACAAATGATTACGAAGCATCCGAAAGGCTAATCAACGACTATCAAATTGGCGAACGCATGGATTCCATTTTATACGAGCCTTTAGCAAATGCCTATCGTATTTTTGAATCTGACGTAATAGTTATCGATAGCCTTGGTATCTATCCAGAAAAAACTTTCAATTCCTTTATCCTACTAACCAATTCACCTAGAATAAATCTTGACAGGCTTCTCCAAAATTCCAGGCCAAAACAGGTAATAGCTGATGGCAGTAATTATAGAAGCTATGTAGAACGATGGGAGAAGACTTGTGCAAAAAACAATATCCCTTTTCACTATACGGGTGAAAAGGGAGCTTATTATTGGCCTCTTGCCAAACTTTCTAAAAAAGAAGTTCCAAATTCCGCGAAGTAGAACTGGAAAGCTGGTTTTATTTTAAATTAATGTTCGGACAACTCAAAACCTTCATTATCCTCACGGATATCGGTTTCTTTATCCTCAGCACCATGTGTAAGTCTTTTTAGCGGTTTTAACAGTAAGATTACCAGCAAGCCAAAAACCACTGCAAAAATAAACAGACCTCCGAATACTTTTAACTCCCCTGCCTGTACCGAACTTTCTCCGATAATCCCTGCCACCTTGTTACCCAATCCGGTAGCCGCCCAATACACACCCATCATTAAAGCCATGTAGCGTGCCGGGGCTAATTTTGTAAAGAAGGATAACGAAACCGGTGAAAGGCAAAGTTCACCAAGGGTGTGAAAGAGATATGCCAGAACCAACCAATACATGGCAGAACTTCCATTTGCTTCATACTGCAAGGATGCAAAGACCATATACACGAAACCTATTCCCATTATGATCACTCCCACGGCCATCTTGAACAATGAAGATGCCTCTTTTCCCTTCAATTTTCGTTTTGCCCAGAAATTGGCCACCAAAACCGCAAATAGAATAATGAAACCGGCATTTGCTCCTTGAAACCAAGCCGCTGGCACTTCCCAGCCCATGAGCATTCTGTTGGTTTTTTCTTCCGCGTACAAATTCATCAACCCTCCCATTTGTTCAAAACAACCCCAAAAAACAAGAACCATTAAAAGTGACAATAACAGGACAACATATCTGTCCTTTTCTACTTGTCCGTTCAAATTTTTATAAATCATCATCATTAGACCGGTAATCAAGGAAAGGACTATGAACAATACCCCATAACCCCAATTGTCCGGACCCTCAAAACTGAAACCTGAATAAATGGAAAGCACGAGCAATACAACCACAATTCCCAGTTGCAAAGGAGATTTGAATAGTTGTGAAAATAAAGTGGCGAGAGAAATATCGTTGGATTTTTCCTCCACAGTAGGTTCATTCCCTACATGAACTAAAAATCGTTGTCCATATAAATAAACCAATAATCCCAATAACATTCCAATGCCAGCCAAACCAAAACCGTAATGCCATCCATAATAGGCTGCCACCAAACCAACGGAAAGGGATGCAGTAAAAGAACCTAAATTGATTCCTACATAAAATATACTGAAACCTTTATCACGCCTTATATCATTCTGTCTATACAGTCCTCCAACCATAGTAGAAATATTGGGCTTTAGCATACCTACACCTAGTATAACAAGGCCTAATCCGGTGTAATAGGCCCAAATGGCGTCAATAGCCAAGACTCCATGACCAGCTGTCAATAGGATAGCACCAATAGTTACAGCCTTTTTCTGTCCAATTAGCCTATCGGCAATAAATCCCCCCGGAATACTCATCAAATAAACCAGCATAGTATACCATCCGTATAAGGCCAAAGCTTCCGTCGTAGTCCATCCCAATCCACTTTGTGGATCGTTCTCCAAAGTTTGGGCCGTCATGTAAAGCGTCAATAATGCCCTCATACCATAATAGGAGAAACGTTCCCACATTTCAGTGAAGAACAAAACATAGAGTCCTACCGGATGTCCGAACAATTCTCTTTGATACGCTGGTTTGGTATTTGCCATAATTTTTTTGGTTTTGTGGAACTTTTGGTTGGTTATAGTTTTTCCTTAACGAAATTGGTTAGCTTATTAAACAGGTGTATTCTGGTATTTCCTCCATAAATACCGTGATTTTTATCGGGATAAATGGCCCAATCAAACGGCTTGTTCGCTTGCACCAAAGCTTCTATCATACGCATGGTATTTTGAACATGAACGTTGTCATCACCTGAACCATGCACCAAAAGATAGTCCCCTTTAAGCAGTTCTGGATAATTGAATGGGGAATTATCATCGTAACCACTAGGATTCTCTTCTGGAGTTCGCATAAAACGTTCCGTATAAATGGTGTCATAAAAACGCCAAGAAGTAACTGGAGCAACGGCTATTGCCATTTCAAAAGTATCGTTCCCTTTTAGGAGGCAATTGGTAGCCATGTGACCTCCAAAACTCCATCCCCAAATTCCGGTACGTGTTTCATCAATATAATCCAGTTCACTTAATTTTTTAGCAGCAGCTATTTGGTCCTCGGTTTCATATTTTACTAGATTCAGGTAAGTGACTTTCTTAAAATCCCTTCCTTTAAATCCAGTCCCTCTTCCATCCACACATGCCACAATATAACCTTCTGAGACCAATACTTGATGCCACAAGTCCCTATCGTTCATCCAGCTATTGGAAACGTTTTGAGAACCTGGACCGCTATATTGATACATAAACAACGGATACTTTTTACTGGCATCAAAATCCAATGGTTTGATCATGTACATATTCAAATCATTTCCATTAATCTGAATGGTAGAGAACTCTTTTGGACTTACCTGATAGCCCTCCAGCTTTTTCAATAATGCCGTGTTGTCCTTTATCTCCGATACCTTTTTACCCGTCAAAGCCCTATGCAGCGAATACGCCGGCGGTACAGTAGCACTGGAAAATGTATTGATGAAATAGGTAAAGTCTGCACTAAAAGAAGCACTATTAGTTCCATTTTCCGTAGCAAGCGCTTTTTTGTTTTTACCATTGCTCTCTACACTGTAAATGCCCCTATTAATTGAGCCGTTCTCTGTAGACTGGTAATAAATCCTATCCTCATTCTGATCATAACCGTAGTATTTGGTCACTTCCCATTCTCCAGAAGTTATTTGATTCATTAACTTTCCATTCTGGTCATATAAGTAAAGGTGGTTCCAACCGTCTTTTTCGCTTGTCCAAATAAAACTGTCGTCAGCCAAAAAAGTAAGGTCATCCGTAATATCTACATAGGCATCGTCCTTTTCATCCAGTAAGACCGAAACTTGATTGTTCTTTGTGTCAACCATATGTAATTTTAAATGGTTTTGATGTCGATTAATAGTTTGAACACTTAAAGAGTTGGCATCGTTCATCCATTTTATTCGTGGAATATAATAGGCATCGCCCAAATCTATATTCGAAATAGTCCCAGAGGATAAATCATACAAGTGTAAACTTACTTTGGCATTTTCCTCACCTGCTTTTGGGTATTTAAAAACATATTGACTAGGATACTTTTCAGTACCAAATACGTCCATTGAAAATTCCGGAACGTTCGTTTCATCAAATCGTAAAAATGCTATTTTAGAACCGTTGGCATTCCACTCAAAGGCGCGTACAAAAGCAAACTCTTCCTCATAGACCCAGTCCGTGACACCATTGATGATTTTATTCTTTACACCGTCATTTGTGATTTGTGCGATTTCCCCCGATTTTAAATCCATCATGTACATATTATTCTCCTTTACATACGCTACTTTTTGTCCGCTAGGGGAAAGTGAGGGTTCTTGGATTTTGGAATCGCTAATTTTTGTTAGCTTTTTTGAAGCGATATCATACACATAAAAAACTCCTAAAGTGGAACGCCTAAAAATTGATTCCACCTCGGTGGATAGTAATACTTTGGATTCGTCATCGCTAAACTGATATGCGCTAAAACCGGAGACAGATGCTAAATCCGCAGATGAAACCACGGTTCCTGTTTTTTCCTGAGTTTTATAATCGTATATATCTATTGAAGTTGTTCCAGAATTAGGGTCATCATTTAAAACTGTATACTGTTTTCCATTTTTCATGGAACGTAGCGCATCTAATCTCTCTGTCCTAAATTCTCCCTGATAAATGGCTTCAACGGAAATTTGCTTCTTTTGCGCAGTACTCCATGACTGAAAAAATATCATAAATACCGCCAAAATGTAAAATTTATTCATAAAAACGTCCAATTTGTTAAATCTCTCAAGTTTACCACTATTTCCTTAAAAATCCACGGATTGTTATTAAAAAGTACTACTCGAATCACAAGGTTTAACGATTGATTTCCTATCAATGCAATATCATTATCTTTACTTTTGTATTCTTTAATAACCAACAATAAATTGCCTTGTGCCTTTTTAAAAGGCTGCGAATAGGCAAAAGAAACTTCAAAACCATGATGGAGCCAATTAGTGGTTTTTCAAAACTATCCAAAGAAAAAAAAATAGATTGGGTGGTTTCCCAGTACACCCAAAATTCCTCTGAATCCAGAAAAATTCTTGAAGCCTATTGGAATTCCGATAAAAAACTGCAGCAGCTTCATGATGAGTTTATAGAAAATACGATAACAAACCTCTACTTGCCTTTGGGAATTGCTCCCAACTTCCTGATCAACGAAAAGCTTTATGCAATACCTATGGTCATTGAAGAGAGTTCCGTTGTAGCGGCCGCAAGTAAAGCGGCCAAGTTTTGGTTAAAAAGAGGTGGCTTTAACGCCAAGGTTTTAGGTACGGAAAAAGTGGGACAAGTTCACTTTATGTTCAAAGGGGAACCCACAAAATTGCAAAAGTTCTTTGCAGAGGTCAAACCAAAATTATTGAAGGCAACTTCTTCGCTTACCGAGAGTATGACCAAGAGGGGTGGAGGAATATCGGATATTGTCCTGCGAAATAAGACCAAGGAGTTACCAAATTATTATCAATTGCATTGCACGTTCCAAACCAAGGATGCAATGGGTGCGAATTTCATTAATAGCTGCTTGGAAGAGTTTGCGGCCACGCTAAAAGGGGAGGCGCTTCAACATGGCCCATTTTCCGATAAAGAACGGGAAATAGAAGTTGTGATGAGCATTCTATCCAATTACGTCCCTGATTGTATTGTGCGTGCAGAAGTAAGTTGTCCCGTGAGCGACTTAAATCTTGCTGCCGAGGTATCTCCGGAACAATTTGCCAAGAAAATGGTTAGGGCAGTGGAAATTGCTAAAATAGAACCCTATAGAGCGGCAACCCATAATAAAGGAATTATGAACGGCATAGATGCCGTAGTGCTGGCAACTGGAAACGATTTTAGGGCCATAGAGGCAGGAGTACATGCCTACGCTTCTAAAAATGGCACATACAGCAGTCTCACCCATGCTGAGGTAAAAGACGGTATTTTTAGATTTTGGATAGAATTACCTTTGGCCGTGGGCACTGTCGGTGGGCTAACAAAACTGCATCCGTTGGTAAAATTAAATTTGGAAATTCTGCAAAATCCTTCCGCTCCGGAATTGATGGAAATTATGGCCGTTGCGGGATTGGCCCAAAACTTTGCAGCCCTAAGCTCTTTGGTAACCACGGGTATTCAAAAGGGACACATGAAAATGCATCTTATGAATATTCTTAATCAGTATAACGCTACCGAACAAGAAAAAACTACTGTAATAGAACATTTTAAAACACACACGGTCTCACATAAAGGGGTGTTAGATTTGTTGGCACGTATTAGAAACTAATGATGAGCCAGAATTTCTACAGTAACGGAAAATTATTGCTCACCGGCGAATATGCTATTTTGGATGGGGCTATTGGGCTTGGTTTACCCACCAAATATGGCCAACATCTTGGTATAAGCGAAAACAATTCGGGAATTTTACATTGGAAAAGTTTGGACCACAATTCCAATAGTTGGTTCGAAGCCCGTTTTAACCTAAGTCCTTTTGCCGTAATTGAAACCACTTCCCCCGAAATCTCGGACAGATTGATTCAGATTTTATCAGAAGTACAACTTTTAAAGCCAACTTTTTTAAAACGCAAGGGCTACGATGTGGAAGCTAAACTTACGTTCCCGAAAAATTGGGGATTGGGGTCTTCCTCAACGTTAGTGAACAATATTGCAAATTGGGGAGGTGTAGATCCGTATGCACTATTGAAAACTACTTTTAATGGTAGTGGTTATGATATTGCCTGTGCGCGTCATAACCTTCCGCTATTATACAGTCATAATAAGTCCCTTCCGACAGTAAAAGAAGTCCGTTTTAAACCGGCTTTTGCCAATCAACTTTATTTTATTTACTTAAACGAAAAGCAAAATAGCCGCGATGCCATTAAACACTATTCCGATTTAAAAGTTTGAACAGAAAAAAATTGACGACCGAAATATCCGAGATTACCCAAAAAATAGTTCTAAGTAAAACGCTAATGGAGTTTGAAGAACTTCTTATTTTACATGAAAAATTGATTTCAAAAGCTATAGGAATATCCCCTATCCAAGAACGATTGTTTTCAGATTACAAAGGTGTGATCAAAAGCTTGGGTGCATGGGGAGGCGATTTTGTTCTTGGCTACTGGAAACGAGAAAACTCCGCATTATTTTAAGGAAAAGGGATTTGAAACTGTAATACCATACAGTAAAATGATTTTATAAAAAAAGCCTCCATTACAGAGGCTTTTCTATTTTCTATTAAAAATTTGACTTAGTAAAAAGTCGCTCTTTTATCCTTAATATCGGCAGCTTCCTTCAGCGCATTATACACTGCGCCATTTACACTATTGGCAGCATTGTTTTTAAGTGTATTGGCATAGGTACTATAATTATCCAATTTAGGTGCTTCCGTACGCTTTGCAATTTCAATCATAAAGACTCCAGTATTTCCTTCAATCAGATCAGAGGTTTCACCCTCTTTCATAGCGTACGCTTCACCAACTACCGTAGGTTCACTACCCGCTCCAGGAATAGTAGGTGATTTAACCGTTAATGCAGATGCTGTGGAAACGGTAGTGTTATTATCAGTTGCTATCGCATCCATGGTTTTTCCTCTATTGGCCGCTATAATCCGGGCTGCTTTGCGTTCCTTTCTTATAATGGGCAAAACCGTGGGTGAGGCATCTTCCGCACTCATTAACCCTTCTTCATAACTTCCTGTTAGTTGCACCACTGCATAGCCGTTATTAATATTGAAACGCTTTATATCGCCAACCTCAGTATCGCTATTAAATGCCCACTGTACAATATTACGTTGTGTTCCCAGTCCCGGTAGATTTTCATCCAACTCCTTTAATTTGTTCACGGGCCTCACCACGTATTCCCCTTTTTTGGCTATTTCAGAGAATGCATTTTTGTCATCAATGGTTTCCATCTCATATTTGGTAGCATCCGTAAACAATGTATTAATGGTTTCTTCGGATGGCACCACTTCCCTGGACAGGGTTGCTATTTGCACCACATCTTCCTTATCGTCCACCTTGATTACGTGAAACCCAAAATCTGTTTCTACCAATCCGATCGTCCCAACGGCATTGCCAAAAGCAAAATCATTGAATTTGGGAACCATTACCCCTTCCTGAAAGTATCCCAAATCACCACCATTTGGAGCTGAAGGCCCATCTGAATTATCTCTGGCCAATTGCGAGAATACCACTCCGGATTTCTTGGCTTCAACCAGTAATTCCTTTGCTTTCGCTTCAGCTTCTTCCTTTGTTCTTGTAATCTCAGGATTGGCTCTTGTAGCCCCTTCATATGTCAAAAGAATATGACTGGCCTTAACCGAACCATTAGGTTGTCTAGCCATCATTTTAGAGATCTTATAGGAATCCCCATCCTTATACGGACCGTAGATTTCACCAACCCCCAACGTCATTAAGGTGTCGGCCACACTTGATGGAAGATTCTTTTTTGCTTTAAAAATAGTATCAAATTTCGTATCCGAATAACGATCTAAAAAAGCGACCATATTCGTTGTATTTCTAAATCCCTTAATGGTATCGTTTCTATCCGTTTGTGAATTGTATTCAACCGTATCATCCAAAAGCTTTGTAATTGCTTCCTTAACGGCGGCATCGTCCTCGCTAGAAGGCTTTTCTTCAAAGTAAACATACTGGATATCCCTTGCAGGCTCCTGTTTGTAATCTTCTTTATGCTTGCTAATGTAATCTGAAATTTCACTTTTGGTTACTGTAATGGAGCTATCGGGAATAGAAGTGTAAGGAACTCGAACGTATTTGATATCCATCTTCTCATTTGCCAACTTATAATCCAACTCTCCCTCTTTGAGCGTTGCACCTACACCTGCTTTTACCAAATTGAAATAAGTCTGCTCTTTGGCCAACTGAATAATCTCTTCTTCGGTTTGCAACCAAGCATCATATTGTGCCGGATTATTTACTTTCCAATCTGCTACCGTTTGTCTAAAACGATTTGGATCAAAAACCCCATTTTCATTCTGAAATTCAGGGTTTTGGGCGTATCCAGTGGTTTTAAGGAAATCTATAATCTGATCTTGCTCAATCCCAATGCCAAGTTCTTCAAATTGCTCTCCTAAAATGGTATTCCTTACTTCCCTTTCCCAAACCTGATTGGTTAACTGCATGGAAGAAGTTGTTGGGCCCATTCTTCTGGAAGCCGTCTCTACTTTTTGCCTAAATTCATCAATAGAAATATCATTCCCGTTTATTTCCGCCACGGAAGAGCCTACTTTTTCACCACCGAAATTATTACTGGTAAAAACACCGGAAATTACAAATGCGAAAAGGGCAAGACCTATAATTAAGATCAAAACCGTGGTACGTTTCCTTATATTTTCTAAAACTGCCATCTTATGGTTTAATTAAATCAGTTGGCGAAATTACCATTTTTAATTGAAATAATAAAAACTAAAACGCTTGTAAACGAGGGTGTAAAAAGTGGTTAATCTTCAGTTAAGATCTCCAATGAAACTAAATCTATTTTAGTGTTTGAAACCTCCAGAACGGTGAATTTGAAATTCTCTAAAACAATTTCCGAATCCTTTTCAGGGATTTCGCCCATTTGATGCACCAACATACCTCCTAAGGTTTCGTAATCATCGGTGGTGGGAAGGTCTAATTTATAGTTCTCGTTTATATAATCCACTTCTAATCTTGCGGAAAACAGATAGTGGGATTCATCTATTTGCTCTTCTTTAAGATCTGTTGTATCATGTTCATCCTCAATCTCTCCAAAAAGCTCCTCTACGATATCCTCTACGGTCATGAGCCCGGATGTTCCCCCATACTCGTCCAAAACAACGGCCATGCTTTTTCGCTTTTTGATGAGAACATTTAAAATATCCTGAACGAGCATAGTTTCGGGTACAAATTCTACGGGAAGCAGTATACTCTTTATTGTTTTAGGTTTTTTAAATAGCTCATAGGAATGTACATACCCTATAATGTTGTCAACGGTATCATTGAATATCAGTATTTTGGAAAAACCGGTTTCCGTGAAAAGTTTTGCAAGGTTCTTAGGGGTCTCATGCATTTCTACGGCCACAATTTCGGTTCTGGGAACCATTACCTCACGGGCCTTTACCTCTGCAAACTCCAGTGCATTTTGAAATATCTGTATTTCGCTATCCACCTCATCTTCCTTTTCCACAGTTTCCATTTGCTCGGTGATATAATCGCCAAGTTCTATCTTGCTAAATGCCAATTGAACCTCATCCCCGGATGTGCCAAACAAATGTTTCAATATAAAATCAGAAACCCAGATTACAAAATCTGAAATAAAGGAAAAGAGCGCATAAAAAAGATATGCCGGTATAGCCAAAAATTTCAATAGGCGGTTGGCATAAATCTGGAAAAGTACTTTTGGCAAAAATTCCGCCGTTATCAAGATTATAAAAGTGGATATAATCGTCTGGGTAAGCAAACTAAAATCGGTAAACAAGAGCCGCAAGAATGTGTTGGAATAATTCATTCCAGAAAACCATTCCATAAGGATTTCCCCCATAAAAAGTCCATAAATAACCAATGCGATGTTATTGCCAATCAACATAGTGGCAATAAATTTTGATGGTTTCTTGGTAAGCCTAGTAAGTACTTTGGCCAAAAAACCTTCCTGTTTTTTTTCTATCTCGATATGTATTTTATTAGCGGAGATAAATGCTATTTCCATCCCAGAAAAAAAAGCGGAAAAAATAAGGGACAGGACAATAATAATGGTAGGACTTTCCACGGTTAGTTTTGGTTATCCTTCTGACGTTGTTCAAATTTTTTCCGATACGTTCTTCTAAAAAAGAACATTGCCGTGGATATCACAGCAAAAAAAATAAAGAGATAGGCCATGCTTCTATCCGTATTCCAGTCGGTAAAAATTCTATAAACCGAGAAAACGGCCACGATTATATATAAGTACTCTGTATATCTTAAAATTTTAATCATCTTGTTCTTCTTTGATTAGCATTAAACCATACGTTTTATGGGCACTTAAAAAACTAAGGTCTTTTTTAATGTCCATCCCCTCGCCATCCATGACCGTTCCATCTTCCGGATTGGTGAATGTAAATCGTTCTTGTGTAAAAGCCCATTCATTTGCCCTGTCATAAAACAATTGTGGCGCTTCCAATTTTTTTCCATCATGACCCTTTATGACCACATTTCCTTGAAGGTCTATTAAAGCGGTAGCGGCATAGTATATCCCATAATCAGCTTCTATAGTGGTTTTCTCATTTTTTTCATTGAAAATTTCCATCAATAGACCTTCTGGAAAGGTTTGATATGGAAATAACAAATTTTCAAAATCCTTCTGTAATGGACCCGATAACACTGCCAATACTTTTGAAGCACCTGTATCTTCCGAACTTACTTTTTCAGGAGTTTCGGTATACGTAAGCACAAAATCCTCTGCTATTCCTTGTGGATAAACTTTCTTTTGCGCCTCGTCCCCTACTCGCTTATAGCCATCCTTACACGAAAAAAAAAGCATTGCAATGGAAAATACCATGGCAATGCCTTTTAGAATATCTAAAAAATGTTTTATCATTTTATAAGTTAGGAACCGTAACACTTCCTCCTACCCAGCAAGAAAAACTAACCGACTTGCCGGCCATCCCAGAATTAAAAATATCTGTTTTAGAAGGAGCCTTAGCGTTATAACTTGCTGCTGATTGGCTTGCGGAACCACTCAAAGATGGATCCACTCTACCGGCCCGTCTAGCCATGTCAGCCGCTTTCCAGTAAATTGCACGCTTTTCAAAAGGTGTACTACCACAATCATTCGCACTAGTTGCATAAAGATTTGCAATTAACAAATACGCTCTTCCATTTGCAGGGTTGGCATCAATTGCCTTTTGAGCATAATTCCTGGCCGTAGATTTACTACCTTTTCTCTTATTGATTACAGCTACTTTATAGGCTATATTGGATTTTTTAATCTTATCAGTTTCTAATCCCATTGCCTTATCAAAATCAGCCATTGCGCCACTAGTATCCCCGTTCTTCATTTTTAACGTACCGCCGTAAACATATGCATCAGCTGAAGGATCCAACGCCAATTGAGCTTCAAAAAGTTTCTGGAACATAGGGTCATCAGTACATTCCTTATTGAACATAAGGCCTACAGCCCTTTTTACCCATACAATATCATCTTTCTTTTCATCAAAGCTTTTTTCGTAAAGTGGAATCAAGTTGCTGCAGTCCGCTAACGGTCCAAGCTTGGAATCAATACTACCTTCAATTTTACCATATACCTCAGAATAAGAGTTATAGGATTTCAACAATCTTTTTTCCTTCGAAGTCAATGTTCCTGCTTCTTCTTTAGGAAGTAGTTGAGCAATCTTTTCCGTAATTCCCTGGTTTTCTACCTGAATCTTATCGGTAACCGCATCATATACATTAAAAACGTCCTGCAAATCTTTCTTACCTGCATTATATAAATCAACCAAACTAGAAAAATAGATATATAAAGCTTTTGGATTGGTAAAGTTTTCGGTATCCTTTGTGAAAGCATCATCCATCATTTGATACATTTTGGCATCGTCCGCCATTTTATTGTCGTACATGACCAATGCCTTATCAATTTCCGTATCTGCAAGACTGGTTTTAGAAGCAAAATGCTTCATCTTATTATCGTATAGGCCAATCAACTCATTGGCAAATTTCTCTTTGTCCGCAGCTGTCGCCTTGTCTATTTTATCCTGGAGAATCCGCTCGCCGTAGACGTATATTGCATTGTTCAATTGTGGACATGTTTCGTATACCATTTTCCATGGTGTATATGCCGCTTCATAATTTTTGACCTTGGCGTGCTCCGAAAATATTGAGAGATTGGTCATACATTCAGGATTTTGCGCCTGAGCATTACTTACCCCCATCATTCCTAAGAAGACTATCGCCGTGAAGTAAAGTTTCGTTTTCATCTTGCTAAATTTAAAAGTGGTTAATGTACTAAATTTTTATCAATTTATTTTTCTTTTGACGAACCAACGATCGTTCAATGACAATCCCACGTTGATTTTGAGGTAGCTTTCCTCTATCAAATTGGCTCTTGTGGTACCCCGCCTTCCCAATTCAAAACCTAGGTTAAGATTTGAAAAGCTTCGTCCCAGCGGTAACCCTAGTCCAAAAGTTATGCCAAAGTTATTTATGTCCACATCGTTCACCACCATTCCACTCTTGTCCAGTCTAAGCCCTGCACGATAGGTTATCCTCTTAAGGTAACTTGTTAAAGAGGTATGATCCGGTGTATAAAAGCCTCCCAAAGCGAAAGAACTTGCATCTTTATACGTAATATTATCAACCCCAAAAAAAGGATTTTCAACCGAACTTAATCCCTGAAAACTATATTCCCCACCTATAAACCATTTGTAATCTTCACCATAACCAATACCCAATGTGGTGGTGGTGGGAATCTTAAATTCCGTATTTCGCAGGTTTTGGGCATCAAGGTTCACCTCGATTTCTTCAATATTGGTGCCCGTTGCCAAAGAAAATGATCCGATACTACGTTCGTTCTTAGCTACAAGATTACCTTGTGTGTTAACTCGTACGGAAGAATGAAACCTATATCTATCCTTTATTACAGGACTATAGTTCAACGCATAGTTAAAGTCAAATCCGTTTAGGTTGGAGTTTCTCCTGTCAAAGGTACCAAATTGCACCTCTTCCAATTGCTGTAAACGCTCACTCTCTATATTTCCAAAATTAAAATTGACGGTAACACCAAGACTTAAATCCTTAATAATCTCGTATCCTACAGAATAGTATACTTTATTCAGACCACCGGAACCGTTGTAAACATTGGTTAATTCTTGCCCATTACTGCTTCTTTCATCCACTAAATTATAGCCTACCGAGGAATATGGCATTATACCAAACCCCATTCCCAGACCCTTGCCCAAACTAAAACCTAAGGACAGGTAATCAAAATTGGTTATGGAACTGCTTTGCTCTTCCGTAAAGCTTTTAAGCCTAAACTGTTTATTGGAAATACCCGCTGTGTACGTTACAAGGCCAACTTTATCAAAAACCTTAAGACCCAATTCCCCGTAAGACGCAGGGTTTTGTAGGCTAACATGAATACTATCTGCGTACATTCCAATACCTCCCATCATCTGATTCTCTACTGTACTTGTACTTCTTAAATCACCAATACCAAAAAAGGAATAAGGAGAAACTGTACCATCTTGAGCATACATTCCCAATGAGGAAATGCACACAATTGCAATTACAATTTTTTTGATCATCTAATGCTTATTGTATTCCAGCAAATAATTAAGTCCTTTCAGGAGGAATTTGGAATCCGCAAAGATGGTATTTTTTAGTCGTTTAGACAAAAATTGGGCATCACCCCCTGTTAAAATAACTGTTAAATCTTTAAATCGCGATTTATATTGATTTATGACCCCGTCAATTTCATTAGAAATCCCGTTTACCACACCACTGTGCATACAATTCTCTGTAGAATTTCCGATGAAGTCTATGACGGCTGCCTTTTCCAAAGCCGGAAGGTTAGCGGTCTGCTTATTCATGGCCGTATACCGCATTTCTACCCCAGGTGATATTGCCCCGCCTAAATACTCGTCAAAATCATTAATAATGTCAAAGGTTATGCAACTCCCCGCATCTATCACAAGTGTATTGCTGTGGGGTGAGCTGTAATACGCTGCCGTGATGAGTGCAATACGATCTACCCCCAAGGTCTGTGGAGATGTATAGGAAATTTTAAAAGGAGTTTTTGATTTATAAGATAATTCGTGAGTCTTGCAAAAAACGGAGACCACTTTTATTTGTTCTTTTGTTAGTGCACCTACATTGGAAACAATGGCTTGATTTATCTTGGGATGCTTTTTAAAAATTCGCTTTATGGCATCAACAAAATCATCCTGCCCTACGGGTTCATCGTAAATAAGCGTTCTTCTGCGAAAGATGGCAAGTTTAATTTTTGTATTACCGGCGTCTACTATTAGGTTCATGGGGCAAAGATTATAAATTAGTAAAAAACAAAAGCCTTTTTTACTCTTTTTGTTTGTATATCCTAAATTTGAAATTATATTTGCAGCCGCTTAACGGCTTGGTGCCTTAGCTCAGTTGGTAGAGCAATGGACTGAAAATCCATGTGTCCCTGGTTCGATTCCTGGAGGCACCACTTAACGAAGCGAACCCGCTCCTTCAAGAGCGGGTTTTTTATTTTCCGATTTTTGAAAAGCTTGATTGATCAAAAAAAAGAGCAGTTGCCATAGGCAGCCCCGTTCGCTATTTTAAACCGGGGTTCCAAAAGGAACAACAAGCGTTGTACAGTTATTTCCTGGAGGCACTACATAAAATCCTTACTTCACGATACCGATTTTTTTGTTTTAAAACCTATCTTGCATAGAACAGAAAACTTCCAGTTTCGATTTATTTTGATGCCCAAAGTCTTATCGGAGCTCTCGAAGCATAAAGGAAATCTTTTGAAGTTAGGCCATAAATAATCGTCCCATGAAAAAAATAATTGTCTTCGTTTTACTTGGCTTCCTTTCCTTCTCCTGTAAGAACGACAACACCAAAATAGCGCTTCCATCACCTAAAGCTATCAAGTATTCAAATGACACGTTAACTCTGGATAAGGCCGTTTACTATGACAAAGTACTGGGATCGTTGGTTGGGTCGGCCATTGGGGATGCCATGGGCGCATCCACCGAAATGTGGCATCGAAAAGATATTCAGCTGAAATACGGATATATAACCGGCTTAACACCTGCGGTTCGTGAACAATCGCCAGAAGGAACCTGGGCGCATAATCTTATGGCAGGCGCAACAACGGACGATACCAGATGGAAATACCTTATGGTCCACTATTTAAAAAACCATCCGGAAAACCGTACTCCCTCTAACTTTGCAACGTTCATAACCTCCTACTATCAACAACTTACAAAAGACCTTGCCCAGGAAAACATCCAAAAAAGCACGGATTCTTTGGACAGTCAAATAGAAAAAATAGACTGGATAAAGGAATGGGCCAGAGTAGCTTTGGCTTATGAAGAGGGAAAAGATGCCTATATGGAAGCCCAAAACCGATTTTATGGTGGCGAAATGTCCTGTGCAGGTCAGTTGTATACTCCAATGTTCGGACTCGTCGCCAAAAATCCCTCCGAGGCCTATGAGATGGCCTATGACCACAGTCTTTTTGACATTGGTTACGCAAAGGATATTTCTTCCCTTGTTGCCGCTATGACGAATATGGCGTTGCGAACCCAGGATATGGACTCCATTCTTTACACGACCGCATTTGTGGATCCTAAAGGATATCAAGACAGCAGATTAGTAGGCCGCATTCCATATAAGATTTTAGACGGTGCCCAAAAAAGTATTTCCGGTATTCGCGCTTTGGTACTAGTGGATTCCTTGATTATCAAGGACAGTATATTGTTTAAAACTCCAAAAGGTTTTAAGGGCACTAAGAAAGATTGGGTGAGACAGGAAATGGTCTATCAATTATTGGAAAAAGACGAGCGTTCTATAGCTTTCCATTCAGGTGAAATTTGGCAGATTTTAGTGACTGGAATGGAATTTGGCGAAGGGGATTTTCTTAAAACCATGCAATTTATTGTCAATTATGGTAGGGACAACGATACTGTTGCGGCGGTCGCCGGGATGATTCTTGGTGCCAAGGACGGATTTGAAAATCTTCCGCAAGACCTACGCGAGGAAGTTTTGCGAGTGAACCGTGAAAATTTTGGCATCGATTTGGAAGTTCTGGCTCAGGAGCTTACCGACGTCTATTAAATTATTCTTGAGTTATCGCCATATCTTTTCTTGAGTTCCGACGGGTCCAGCAGATCTCTCCCGAAATTTCGGGACGCTCGACCGGACATATATGCAACTATCAATTTATGAACGACTACAACATCAATCCCAAATACGTTCTACTTGACGCTCTGTAAAATCGATAAGTTTTATAGGTTGATTTGCGCCATTGGTTATTTCCAATGCGGTATAAGGTTTATTCGGGAATATTTGGTTGGTCATCACATACTGACCTTTATTGATAAATAGTTCTATGGAAGAGTGATCTAAAAGGATACGAACTTCAACTTCCCCACTTGGAAGATTTGGAATAGGCATTTTCTGCACACCTAAAGCAAAATTATCTTTGAAATTCGTTTTTCCGGACTGTCTTCTGTCGAAAACAAACTCATTGGTCATACCATCAATTCCAAATGCAAGACTGTCTCCCGCATTATTTTTCAACACGAACATTAAATCTCTCCCACCGGTTTTAAACGTTACTTCGGAAGTATTGCTATAAACCAATTCAATCTTCCTTGTTTCATCCGCATCAAGTTCAATCTCCTTTGTTTCGCCGTTTTCTATTATAGCATCAACGCTTTCCAACGGATAATTCATAAGGGCATAGGCACCATCAATTTTCTTCAAGCTCAATTTTCTGGGCAGCGTCATGGCACTCCGCCATTTTTCGGTAGGGGTTTCCCTGGCGTAATCCCAGTTGCTCATCCATCCAATAAAAACTCGGTCATTGTTGGGAGCATTATTATAAGTAACCCCCGCGTAATTGTCCCTTCCCAAATCTATCCATCGGGCTTCCTTTTGTTCCGTGGCAAATGTCTTTCCGTCAAAATCCCCTATGAAATACTGGGTGCCACTACCCCCGTTTGGGGCTCCAGGATTTATACTGATCAGCAACACCCATTTTTCCTCGTCCGTCCCCTCCACCATTAAAGGAAACATATCCGGACATTCCCATACGCCGCCGTGAGCCCCTTTTTCTCTCCCAAACTCGCTTACCTGCTCCCAACTCTTCAAATCTGGGGAATTCCATAGCTGCATATGGTCCCCAGCAACCAAAAGCATGGACCATACGCCCAATTTGGTGTTCCAAAAGACTTTTGGATCCCGAAAATCGCTAAAACCGGGGTTTTCAATTACGGGATTACCCTCGTACTTGGTCCAGTTATCACCGTTATCCAAACTATACGCGATTCCTTGGGTTTGAAAATCGGTCCTACCGGCCTTTTCCCCTTCCATAGAATGATAAGTGAAGATGGCCACCATTGGCGGGTTTTCCACGGTTCCAAATCCTGACGTATTTTTTGTATCCACAACTGCGCTTCCTGAAAAGATATACCCATTTTCATCCGGAAAAAGCGCAATGGGTTTATGCTGCCAATGCACCATGTCCTTACTTGTTGCATGTCCCCAATGCATTGGCCCCCAAACGGTACTATCCGGATAATATTGATAGAACAAGTGATACAGATTTTTGTAATAAACAAGGCCATTAGGGTCGTTCATCCATTTCTCCTCGGCGAAAAATGAAATTGAGGTCTGTAAGGCTCTTTATAATAATTGTTTTTCACATGAACTGATTCTATTTCCGTTTTCTGTTCCTGATTCTTACAAGAAAAAAATACGGTTAGTATTAAGGGGAAAAGTATTTTGGAATAGCATATTTTCATTTCAATTATGTTAATTTGACTTTAAGCCATACGGGTGATACTTTCCTAAAATAGTACCTTTACCTTAAATTTTATTAAAATACTATGCGTTTTATTTTGGCTTTTCTTTTTATAGTTTTGGTTCAATCTAATTTGTTGTCACAGAAAAGGATGGATAAAACCTTAAAGAAATTCAATAAAGAATCGGTTCCCTATATATCCGTGGAAGACCTACACCATACCTCCGCAGTACTTTTGGACACGCGAAAAAAAGAGGAATATGATGTTAGCCACCTCAAAAATGCCATTTGGGTAGGACATAAGGAATTTAGTGAAAACGAAGTACTAGAAAAGGTTCCAAATAAGAACGATTCCATAGTTGTTTACTGTTCCATCGGTGTGCGGTCCGAAAATATTGGTGAAAGGTTGATGGCATTGGGATACAAAAATGTTCAAAACCTTTATGGCGGTATTTTTGAGTGGAAGAACAACGACGGTAAAGTTTACAATCAACAGGAAAAAGAAACGGATAGCGTTCATGCTTTTAGCAAACACTGGGGCAAACTGTTACTGAAAGGTGAAAAAGTCTACGATAGCCCCAACCGATAAACAAAATCTGACTTAATTAAAATACAATTTAATTTTTGGGAATACTACAAACTAAAAAAGAGGAAAAGAACGAGAAAACAATCGATTTTCACTTGGCGAATTCCAAAAATCTCCTATTGATATTTACCAGAAATCCAGAACTTGGAAAGTGCAAAACACGTTTAGCCGCAAAGGTTGGGGATGAGTCCGCACTTGAAATCTACAAGTTTCTTCTGCAACATACCGTAAGAATCACTACAGGTCTTTATGCTGAAAAAAGAGTGTATTACTCCGAAGAAATTTGGAATAAAGACATTTGGGACCCTACAGTCTTTGACAAAAAATTACAGCAAGGTTCGGATTTAGGGGAACGGATGTCGAATGCATTCGTAGAAGGCTTTGACAATGGTTTTGAAAGGATAATTATCATTGGCAGTGATATGTACGATTTGAACCAACAAGACTTGGAACAAGCGTTTAAGGCTTTGGCAAAAGAAGATTTTGTAATTGGACCTGCTATAGATGGTGGTTACTATCTTTTAGGCATGAAAAAATATAAGAAAGAACTCTTTCATAACAAAGAATGGGGAAAAGAGACCGTGCTTGAAGACACCCTTGGGAATCTGAAGGATGAAAAACTCACGCTACTCCCAGAAAGAAACGATGTAGACCATTATGAGGACATTAAGGATAATGAAGCATTTGCCCCTTATTTAAAACACATGGAGAGATGACAAAAAAACAATTAGAAGAATCCGTTGCGCATTTAAGACATAAAGGTTTTGACAATCCAGAAATCGGTATTGTTTTAGGAACTGGATTAGGTAAACTGGTAGATGAAATTAGTGATCCCATAGATGCACATTACAACCATATACCCTTTTTTCCCTTGGCCACGGTTGAGTTTCATACGGGAAAATTGGTTTACGGAACCATAGAGGATAAAAAAGTAGTAGTCATGCAAGGCAGGTTCCATTTGTATGAAGGGTATGATTTTCTAGATATCACCTATCCCATACGCGTTATGCATATGCTAGGTATCAAAAAACTCTTTATTTCCAATGCTGCTGGTGCCATTAATCTAGATTACAAAAAAGGCGATATGATGTTGATCGAGGATCATATCAACCTTCAGGGAGGTTCTCCGTTAGCGTTTAAAAATGTCTCCGAATTCGGGGAACGGTTTGCGGACATGTCCGAACCCTATGACCTTGACATGCGCAATAAACTGGAGCAAATAGCTGCCGACCAAAATATTTCCCTTAAAAAGGGGGTGTATGCGTCAGTAGTGGGGCCGCAACTTGAAACCAAAGCCGAATACCGGATGTTAAAAATTCTAGGAGCCGATGCCGTTGGCATGAGTACTGTTCCAGAAGTCATTGTTGCCAACCATTTAGGATTGCCCATTGTTGCGGTATCGGTGCTTACGGACGAAGGTGACCCGGACAATCTTAAACCGGTGGACATTGCCGAAATAATAGCAGTTGCCGAAAATACCGAGCCTAAGATGGTAAAATTATTCAGGGAACTGATAAAATTGTTGTAAGTAACCGAGGTATTTTACTACTACAACGGATAGATGAATATCCCCAATGCGGAACAAAACTCCTTTAATCAGTATTATTATTCCCGTATTAAACGAGGAAGCCTACATTAAAAAAGTACTTCAAAGTATTGCTGATAATGCCTCCACGGATAGCGTTGCCGAAGTTCTTGTGGTCGATGGTGGCAGCACGGACAATACTGTATCAGAAGCATCCCGTTTTGGAGCCAGAGTTATTTCGGGCAAAAAGGGAAGAGCTTCCCAGATGAATTTGGGGGCGAATATTGCCGTTGGGGACATCCTTTATTTTTTACATGTGGACACGTTACCGCCCAAGGATTTTGACAAGGATATTCTCAATGTATTCCAAAAAGGCTTTGAGGTGGGCTGTTTTAGAATGGAATTTGATTCTTCACATCCTTTATTGAGGTTCTTTGCTTGGTGCACCCGTATCAATACACAAATATGTCGTGGTGGAGACCAATCGTTGTTTATTTCCAAGAACTTGTTCGAAAAAGCGAACGGATTCGATGAGGCCTACACCATATACGAGGACAACGAATTTATTAGGAGAATCTATAAAATAACGGAGTTCAAAATTATACCGAATTCCGTAAAGACTTCGGCGAGAAGATATCGCAAAAAGGGCGTAATCAAGTTACAGTGCCATTTTGGTATGATTCACCTTAAGCATTATTTGGGTGAAGGACCGGATGCTTTGCATAATTACTATGTGAAGCATATTGTGGTCTAGCAAAGCTCCCTACTCCTCTTCAAAATCCAGTAAAATCCCTTCGGAAATCCATTTGGCCAAGGCTTGTCTATTATCAGGGTCCAAAATTCTTCTTTGGTCCTTTTTGTTCCGGATATTTCCTATTTCTATAAAGGTCATTGCAGGGTGGGTCTTTTTGACCAAATACAGCGACGTCCTATCCAAGAAAGTGCCAGAATATACACGGTTAGGCTGATATTTCTTATACTTTTCAGCGAACGTCTTATGAATGCTTTCCGCTAACTTTTTACCGTTCTTACTTTTCTCATGGTGATAGAAAAAAACATCTATATTTTGGCCCTTACTTCTGCTGTCCACATGGGTCACGATCAAACGCTGGTACTTTCCCTTATTTTTTTTGTACAGGTCGTTGACGATTTCTACTCGTTGATTTAATCGTGCTAATTGATTTAATGGAATTACTTTATCCGGATAGGCTACCTCATCATGATCTATTTCCAAAATACGTTCGTCCCTAATCCCGTCATCCCCATCCTGTATAATAATATGCACTTCCGCCCCATGGGACAAAAGTTCCTTGGCCAGACGCAAAGTAATATCATAGGCATATTCATCCTCGGCAATCGCCTTACCCGCGTATGTCGCCATTGCGCCAGGATCTGGCCCACCGTGACCGGAAACCAAATAGTAAATATTCCCTTTTAGTCTCTCGCTCTTAGAGAGAACGGTTTCATGCTTTTTTCCGAATATTTCAAAAACTTCACCTTCTATCTCTTTGATTTCCTCCGATAGCTTCTGTATGGAATCAAGGATAGGCACCGTATCCAAAGCCAATTTTGGCAATTTATACTCCCGTCCTTCATACAAATGCACGCTATCCCTCAGATTCTCGGAATTCAGTTCTAAAAAAGAATCGTAATAATCATATGGATTTACACCCTGTTTCCTTAATAGTGATAACACCCCGTCCCCTTTTTCGGCAGTAATCGTAACAAGACTGTCCTGGGCAAAAAGACCATGACAACCGAGTATACATAAGAAGGTTATGAAGAAAAGCTTTCCCATTATGATTTTCTAGAAACAAAGTTCGTGCCGTATACGGCACCATTAGTGCTAATCACTAAACCCGGTATTTGAATAATCATTAAGAATACCTGAAGTAATTAATTTGGCCAAATCAGTTCTTGAGGATTTGCCCATTCCCGATTTTGTGGAAGGGTCAAAGTTAAAATCAATGGTTGTTACGGAAGGCAATACATTTTTGGCCAGGTATATAATCGCTTCATCATTAGATTGAGAAATTTCTTCCTCGACAACTACATTACCTTTCCAATTTTTCTTGAAAATATCCTGAAGACTATTAGCAAGCCTTTTCCCATCCCTACCTTTATCGAAATGGTGAACCGCGACCGACAAATCTTTTCTATCCTTCTGGTTTTCCTGCTGAAATATCAGCACTCGTTGAAAGCTACCATTATTAATCAGATACTTCTTATTGATTGTTGCAATGTAAGCTCCAAATTCATTCCTTTTTGAAATTTGGGTTGAGTCTTCTGGGCTACTAATTTTACTAGCTGGTCCTTTTTCATACAGATAGACTTTAGCACCACGAATCAACAAATCATTTGACAACTGTACCATAAAATCCGGCATGCCTTCAGCAATGCTTGCCGTTTCTAGATTTCGGGAGTATACCAGGTGATAGACCGTTTTTCTTAAGGTACTGTCCTGTAGTTTCATTGAACCCAATTCCTTCTCAAAAATTGGCCATTCCTTAAAATCATCCACATTAATCAAAGTGCCCATACTTTTGAAAGAATCAGGGGCATCGGGCAAAAAATAGGATTTACCGACGATTAATTCACTTCCGTTCCGAATATTGTTTTCGTTCAGCTTGAGAAAATCCCCATAATATTTCACCGGATTTATCCCATTATTTCTAAGAACTGAGAAAATTCCATCGCCGTTTTTAGCTACGACACTATTCAAGGAATCCTGTGAATGGAGCGAGTTGATTGAAAGTAAAAAGAAAAATAAACCGAGGTGAGTGCGCAATCCCATTAAAACAATTTATGAGTGCAAATATTATTAAAAATACCGTCCAATCACAAAAAGCATAATTATAAGTGGAAATAATCTACGTTAATCCGTATATGATTTGTAATGGTCACGTATGACCGCTTGTGCCGGCTTATTTTGAGGTGTAAAACGATTGTCCGAATCCCCTCCGGATTTATCATGTTGTATAAACCATTTCCATACGTAGCCTCCTGCGAACCAATCTTCTTTCCAAAATTCATTAAAAATGGCCTTTTTGGCATTTACCTGGGCATCCATATTCACCTTGTCCTCATTATTGTCCACCAACCATGGCTTTTTTGCCGTGTAATCCATACTTCTATAACCAAATTCGGTAAATAGAATTGGCCTCCCGTTTGATTGTGAAACCTCCAATATTGTTTTCTTCCAAGGCTGCCAACCGGTCTCCAGCTCTAACAATGAAGGCGTTTGAGATTCGGACAATGGAAAATAGGCATCGATGCCAATATAATCCAATTCTTTCCAAAATGGTGTCCTTTTGTATTCGTCCCAATTGGCGGCATAGGTAAGTTTCCCTTTATAAATTGCCCTGATTTTCTTTATCAATCGTTGCCAATACTCCGGCCTATTTTCCACGAATTTTTCCAATTCCGTACCAATACATAATATGGAAGCATTTGTTTCTTCCGCCAATTCCGCGTAGTTCAATATAAATTTATCGTAGGACGCCTCCAGTTCTTCCCAATTTTCTTCGGATTGCATTTCTATAGTTCCGGTAAATTGACCACGGCTTACCCAAATCTGGGGCTTAATCATTACTGAAATATTATTTTTCTGCAACAGCTCAATATATTGCTTTGCCCCTTTTCTGGTTTCTCCGAACCACTGCCTATCCGTATCAAAAATAATCTCCGGATGACTTATATCCCTAATAAAGCCAAAGGGCATTACTGCGGCACTATTGGCATGTATCTTTAGAATTTCATCTACATGAATCTGCAATGCTTCTTCCCTAGAAGCTACAAAACTCACCCCGTTTATTTTTGTCTGCGCTTTACTGGAACAGGAAAGTTGAAACACAACGAGAAGTAGAAGACCTAATTTTTTCATGTATGTCCTAATATGAATACCTAAAAGTAAATCAGAAACGTTTAGATTACAAACGCTTTAAGACCTGACTTTTGAAAATTATAATTATGGTGATTGCTCTCCAGAATTCTAATGAACGGAGTTCAACGTCCAATCATATGGATAGTAAGCCACTTGGGTGTCTTCAGGAATTTTTAAAGTCCTGTATTTATTGATGAATGCAACCACACCACCTACTTTTTCGAAATCCGACTTGTACCATTCAAAAATTTGGGAGACTTCTACGGCATCATCTTCTACCCTAATGAACTTAGGGTCATTTATTGCCTTCTCCGTTTGAGTTTCTAATTGATTATTTAAGGTTGATGGACGGTAAGCCTCATTAATGATCGGAGGACAACCCAAACCCGCACAAACCAAAACAAAATGAAACCTAGGCTCATTAGGGAATTTGGCCCGCAATAATTCGTTCTCAATTTGGTTCAACGTAACTTCCGTACCTGCAATCTCGTGCTTCTTTTCATCAAAAAATCCATCTACGTCCAATGGTGATTTTAAAGGATAATTTTCAACCACATTTTGAATTACCTGTAAGTTATACGCATTGATCCAAAAAGCTTTATATGTATCGCCTTGTGTGTCGGGAACATCGGTATTTTTCAGCATTTCCATGAGTTCCGTTAGAATATCCGGCTCTTTATGAAGGGCTCTGTACTCTACTTTACCATTGGTAATGTAGGTCTTAAAAAAAGCATCTGCCTTATTGAAAAAGGCATCCGTATCCTGCGCAGCGATTACCTGGGCAAAACTTACTAATGCAAATAAAAGTAATTTAATTTTTGTCATTCTTGTTTATTGATTGATGAACATTTTAGCCGTAAGTCCCATTCAAAAACCTACCAAAAAAATTAAAGTTATATTTCAGGCATTTCAATATGGACTAACAATCTAAATTAGCAAATAGCGAGCCAAAAATTCACTTGTTTATAACTATCTTTTCAGAAGCAAGTTTAGATTATTTCTAAATTGACGGATTCTTTTAAGGAACTATCTTTAAGAACGACTCAACTCAAAACTAACCATTTCCATGGAGCATATCGTCATAATAGGCAACGGAATTTCAGGTATTACCTTAGCCCGCCATATACGTAAGAATTCAAATAAAAAGATTACCGTTATTTCTGCAGAAACGGAGTATTTTTTCTCACGTACGGCCTTAATGTATGTGTATATGGGGCACATGAAGTTTGAGCATACCCAACCCTATGAAAATTGGTTTTGGAAAAAGAACCGTATCAATTTGATAAAAGGTTATGTAGAAACTGTAAATACCACCAATAAAAGTCTTCAGCTCACCAATGGACCATCCGTTAGTTATGATAAATTGGTTATTGCCACAGGATCAAAACCAAACAAATTTGGATGGCCTGGACAAGATTTGGAAGGAGTTCAAGGCCTGTATTCAAAACAGGATTTGGATGCTTTGGAAAAAAACGCATCTAACAAAGAAACCTGTAAAAGAGCGGTTATCGTAGGCGGTGGTTTAATTGGTATTGAGATGGCGGAGATGTTACGAACCAGGGAAATACCCGTAACATTTCTGGTAAGGGAACCCAGCTTTTGGAACGGGGTCTTACCATCTGGCGAATCGGAAATGATCAATGAGCATATTAGGGAACACCATATCGATTTACGGCTAGACACCAATCTGGTCGAAATTTTATCGGACGAGAACGGAAGGGCTAAAGCAGTGGTGACTGATAAAGGAGATACTATTGAATGTAGTGTTGTTGGACTTACGGCAGGCGTTACCCCTAACATAGATTTTCTAAAGGATTCTGGTATTGAACTGGGAAAGGGTGTAAAAGTCAATCGTAGGTTGGAGACTAATGTTAAAGACGTTTACGCCATAGGCGATTGCGCGGAGCAACATGAAGCAATTGGGAACAGAAGGCCTATTGAAGCGGTTTGGTATACAGGCAGAATGATGGGTGAAGCACTTGCCCAGACGTTGTGCGGAAATCCCATGGAATATAATCCGGGGCACTGGTTTAATTCCGCCAAGTTTTTGGATATAGAGTACCAAACCTATGGATGGGTATTTAGCGAGCGCGGAATGAAAGATTATGAACAACATTTTCACTGGAGGCACGCCACAGAAAAGATTTGTATTACAGTGGCATTTCATAAAGAATCCAACCTATTCTTAGGCATCAACACGTTCGGTATTCGGATGCGGCACAAAATGTTCGATAGGTGGCTAACGGAAGAAAGGGATATGGATTATGTAATGGAACACCTTAAAGACGCCAACTTTGACCCAGAATTTTACAAACAGCATGAGCAAGAAATCCTTTCAAAATACAATTCTGATTTCGGAAAAAATATCGACCTCAAGAAAAAAAGCTGGAAACGCATTCTTGAAAATATTTAAACCAACGTATAAATCTACCTTTCATGAACACTATGGATAAAAGTATGGCCCTTACGGGAGAGCCGCCAAAGGCATTGAACATGGGGCAAAAAATCGCTGTGTTAATTGGAATGTCCGGACTTGGTATTCTTCTACTAAACCTGTTCAACATCAATTTTGCAAATACCGGATTATGGTTAACCATTTCAATGCTGGCCATTTTTACAGGAGTTGTCCTATTTTCCAAGGCCGCGTATGCAGACAAAGAAAAAGGTATAAAAAATGATGGGGTGTATTTTAAGAGTATTTCCAGCAGGGGAGTGTTGGCTTGGTTGGCAGGTGTTGTGCTTACTGGATTTTATATTGTTCTTTACTTCTATCCGGAATATCTAGGATTAGTTAAGGATGGTGACAACCAAGGTCTAATAGCTCTTTTTGACCCTTTGAGCAAATTATTAAGTGGCAATCCTGCTAGTCAGTGGTTTGTTTATGGTACACTTTATACGGTTGCTATTTTGGCTTTCGGTATTAAATTCATGTGGAAATACCGTCATAATCGCTATGAAAAAATACGCACGGCTAGCGTCATGTTTTTCCAAACGTCTTTTGCGTTCATAATCCCAGAAATTACGGCGAGATTAAATGGTGACCTTCCCTATTATGACCTTAAGAACATATGGCCTTTAAATTATTACAATTTTGAACGTTACCGTATAAATGGCTTCATTGAAAACGGGAATATTGGCATAGCCATGTTGATTTTTGGAATACTGTCAATTTTTGTTATCTCGCCTATTCTAACCTATAAATATGGAAAGCGTTGGTATTGTTCCTGGGTCTGTGGTTGCGGTGGATTGGCAGAGACGTCGGGAGATGCTTTTCGCCAGTTGAGCGATAAATCCAAATTTGCATGGAAAGTGGAAAGATGGGTGGTGCACAGTGTTGTTGTATTCGTCACCTTAATGACAACGGCGGTTATTTATTCTTATCTGGGTAATGACTCCAGCAAGTATTGGTTGACCAAGAGCACTTTTTTAATCGGCGTGGGAGCGATTTTGACATTGGTTTTTTCCTGGGTTATGATATTCAAGAGGAACCAATTACAAAAAGATGCTCAATATGGGGCCATTGGGTATTTTGCTATCATAGCGGTACTAATCGGAATGCATTTTTTCAGCGGCAATGGGAACATATTTATTTTTAAGTCCGAAACCTTGCGAACCTCCTATAGCTTTTTAATTGGTAGTATTTTCTCCGGTGTTATCGGAACAGGGTTCTACCCAATTTTCGGAAATAGGGTCTGGTGCAGGTTTGGTTGTCCCATGGCGGCAATATTGGGCTTTCAGCAACGGTTATTTTCTAGGTTCCGAATCACTACTAACGGCGGTCAATGTATATCTTGTGGCAACTGCTCCACCTATTGCGAAATGGGTATAGATGTGCGTGCCTACGCTCAAAAAGGAGAGAACATCATTCGTTCCAGTTGCGTGGGTTGTGGAATCTGCTCCGCCGTTTGTCCAAGAGGCGTACTTAAATTGGAAAATGGGCCGTTGGAAGGGCGCATCAATCCAACTGAGGTATTACTAGGTAATGATGTGGATTTAATGGATTTGGTGAACAAGAAATAATCCTTGACAAGCTCGGACTGACATTCCATAGCGTGATTCGTCACCTTTAATCAAATTGGCAATTCTCAAAACGAATGTCACGCTGAGCCAGCCCCAAGCAAAACTTCATGTAAGGAATAATCAATATCTTAGACCAAGAGAACGTATTTGCGATTATGAAAGCACTACTCTTCTTAACGCTTTTTTTGTTCATTGGAAACGCTACCGATGAAAAAACCTACGAAAAAACATATTATAATAACGGTAATCTAAAATCCGAAGGTTGGTTACGGTACAATGTGAAAACCGATTACTGGAAATTCTATCATGAGAACGGTAAAATTTCCGAACAGGGCCATTACGAATATGGCAAACGCGAAAAATACTGGTTTTTTTACACTAAAAATCGTGTCCGTGCTAAAGAAGGTCACTACATTAAAGGGGAACAGGTAGATTGGTGGCTTTTCTATGATCAGCAGGGGCGCATTAATCACAAATGTCAACTGAATATGGGGGTAAAAGATGGTTACTGTTTAAAATACGAAGATGAAAAACTAACTTCCGCCGAGCAATACAGTAATGGAGAGAAGGTAAAGGAATGGACTAATTTTTCGGCATTCACCAAGGAAAATAGCTTATCCGATTTAAAATAATGGCGGATATAAAAGTAATTATCCCGGCTTTTAACGAAGCGGATTCCATCGGAGAGGTGATAAAAGAGTTGCCAAAATCCGTTTCCGAAATAATAGTTGTTAACAATAATTCTTCTGACGATACCGTACACAACGCAACAGCTGCGGGTGCTACGGTACTTACAGAGAACAGGAAAGGGTATGGTTACGCCTGCCTGCGCGGATTGGATTACATATCCAAACAATCCAAAGCACCGGATATTATCGTATTTATCGATGGAGACTATTCCGATTATCCAGAAGAATTGGATAAGGTGGTAGCTCCAATTTTGGAAGACGATCTTGATTTTGTTGTTGGAGCCAGAAAAAAAAGTTTGCGGGAAGACGGATCAATGACCCCGCAACAAGTTTTTGGCAACTGGTTGGCCACTTTTTTGATGCGATTATTTTTTGGGGCAAAATTTACGGATTTAGGTCCTTTTAGAGCCATTAAATACGAAAAGCTCAAAGAATTGGAAATGGAAGATAAAACGTACGGATGGACGGTAGAAATGCAATTGAAAATTTTACGAAAAAAAATGGCATATACCGAAGTACCAGTACGTTACAAAAAAAGAATTGGCGTTTCAAAAGTGTCCGGTACGGTAAAAGGTAGTATATTTGCGGGCATAAAAATATTGGGTTGGATATTCAAATACAGCGTTAAATAATATGGGACTAATTATTGCTTACATCATCATCGCGATTTACAGTATTGCGCTGCTATTGATTTTCTTTTACAGCTTGGCACAACTGAATCTTTTGGTGAATTATCTGGGTCAAAAAAGACAGAACCAGACCGCTCCCAAATTCAATCTTTTAGATCCCAAGGAAATTCCTTTTGTAACCATACAACTTCCCGTTTATAATGAGGAGTATGTGATGGAGCGTTTGTTGGAAAACATTGCAAAAATAGAATACCCAAAAAGCAAACTGGAAATTCAGGTTTTGGACGATTCAACCGATGATTCTGTGGACGTAACCGCAACTAGAATAGTGGAGCTACAGGAAACAGGGTTGGACATACAGCATATACGAAGATCCGATAGAACAGGATTTAAGGCCGGTGCGCTAAAAGAAGGGCTTAAAATCGCCAAGGGCGAGTTTATCGCTATTTTTGATGCCGACTTTATGCCATCCTCGGATTGGTTAAAAAAGACCGTCATCTACTTTAAGGATGAGGAAATTGGTGTGGTACAGACCCGCTGGGGGCACATCAATAGAGAATACTCCACGCTCACAAGAATCCAGGCCTTTGCGTTGGATGCCCATTTTACCTTGGAGCAGGTTGGAAGAAATAGCAAAGGACATTTTATCAATTTTAATGGTACAGCCGGCATCTGGAGAAAGGATTGCATCCTGGATGCAGGAAACTGGGAAGGCGATACGCTTACGGAAGATTTGGATTTGAGCTATAGGGCGCAATTGAAGAATTGGAAGTTTAAGTATTTGGAAGATGTGGAAACTCCGGCCGAACTTCCTGTAGTTATTAGCGCCGCACGTTCACAACAGTTTCGTTGGAACAAGGGCGGTGCCGAAAACTTTAGAAAGACCGTTTGGAGTGTCATCACTGCAAAAAACATTCCTTTTAAGACTAAATTCCACGGTGTTATGCACCTACTGAACAGTTCTATGTTCCTTTGTGTATTTATTGTAGCGTTATTAAGTATCCCATCGTTGTACATTAAGAACATGTACGGCCATATGGATTGGATTTTCTCCCTACTAAGCCTGTTTACCATAAGTACCATTATCTTATTTGTTTGCTATTGGTTTACCTATAAAAGTATTCAAGGCAGCGGCTTTGATAATTTTGTGGATTATATAAAATTGTTTTTTACGTTCTTTTCCGTGGCTCTGGGCTTTTCCTTACACAATTCCATTGCAGTTTTAGAGGGACATATGGGAAAACGAAGTGAGTTTGTCCGCACTCCAAAATTCAATATTAACAGTCTTACGGAAAGCTGGAAAGGCAATAAATACTTAGCTAAAAAATTATCGCCTAACATGATTTTGGAATTTGCGCTTATGGTTTATTTCCTATTTGGGATGTATAGTGCGGTACCGCTGGACGACTTTGGCTTGTTCCCGTTCCATTTTATGTTGTTTCTTGGCTTTAGTTTTGTATTCTTTAAATCACTGACAGCTAGGGCGTAAAAGACAAGATTTTTACAATTTACAGGACGGCGATTGCCGTCCTTTTTTATGTCGTATTTTATTATTGGTTATATTCAGTATATTAAAGAAATATGTGTAATTGTACACATATACAATTGTTGTGTGTAATTTGGAAAGTATGCGAAATATATTACCTGTTTTAATTTTATTATTATGGTTGAGCTCTTGTAAAGAAAGTATTGAAACCAATCTATCAGTAAAAATCACAGAACTTGAAAAGCAAAATCAAATTTTACGCGATTCTATAAATAACTCCTTAAATATAGGAATTGCAAATACTAACATATTTCTACAATACCCTAAATCCGCATATTTACTTGACGAAACTATTGTCGGAAATGTTACCCTATGTGGACCTACAAAATACCCGGATTATTCCGTTATCATTAAAAATGAAAAAACTGGAAAGGAAAAACCTATTCTTAAGGGTCAGAACCTATCGAATTTTAATTTAATAGAAAAAATTGATGAAGAAAACATTGCGACAACCGAAATATCCCCGACAAAAAATATATATACTTATGGACTTAGTATAAAAATCATATTTGATGATAAAAAGTTTAAACCTATTGAAAGTCCAATTTTTAACATTGATATTTTAGCAATGAATCAGAAAGAATGGAATGAAAAAATTTCTAAGGTAAAATGACTCGAATATAATATTGGAGTAAAAAACTACACACAACAGCACCTATACGTAATTCGTACTTTAGGGTAAAACCGCAAGGTCTGTGTATATTTATAAAGTCGCTAAATCTTATGGATTTAGCTTTGGACAAGAAAATTAAAACTAAACAATAAGCTTTAGCTTTGTGCGCAGACGGAAACAAAAAGTTTTCTTGCCTCCGCACTACGTATAGCTCAGACGTTTTAACACATTCAGCTAAAATTGACTTCCGTAGTTATATACAACTGCATTCTCGAAAACATAGAAAATAACCCAATCTGTATTTATAATTTTAAACTTCATACCAAAAAAACGTCTCCCCATTACCTTTCAAAAGAAGAAACAACAACTAAAAAATACAGGCAATAGAACAATAGTTGTGGTAGAATAAATTTTTAGTGTAAATTTAACACTAATTAAAATTTAAAACACTGAACCAGTATGAGACCACAAATAAGGACTTTTATCTTACTACTTTTTTTTGCAGGAATATGCCTTACCGCTTGCAAATCCGATCCAGAACCAAATAAAGAAGTAGACCTAGAAATTGAAACCACTCATGGTAAAATAACCGGAAGCTTAAATGATAGCGTTTTTGTATACAAGGGAATTCCCTATGCCAAAGCCGAACGATTTATGCCTCCCAAAGACCCAGAGGCTTGGGATGACGTACGCGAGTGTACCGATTTTGGGCCGGTGGCCAGACAAGTGGTGCCCTGGTATCCTGATGAGGTGCAGAGCGAAACGGACCTGTTTAGCTTGAACGTCTGGACCCGCGGAATAAACGACGGTAAAAAACGTCCGGTTCTGGTTTGGTTACACGGAGGTGGTTTCTTTGTGGGTGCCAGTAACGACCCCATGACCTATGGGGAAGCGTTGGCCAAAAAGGGAGATATTGTCATGGTTTCAGTCAATCATAGATTAAACATTTTAGGGTTTCTTGATCTTTCCAAGTATGGAGACCAATATGCAGAATCAGCGAATGTAGGGATGCTTGACATCGTGAAAGCTTTGGAATGGACCAAAAATAATATCGCAAATTTCGGGGGTGACCCTGCAAACGTGACTATTGTAGGTGAATCCGGGGGCGGTGGAAAAGTAGGTACCTTAATGTGTATGCCTGCGGCGAAAGGGTTGTTCAACAAGGCCATTATACAAAGTGGTACGTTGATAAATGCTATGACCAAAGAGAAGTCACAGAAACTGGCCGCAACCGTGCTTGAAAAATTGAACCTTGCCCCAGAGGACATTAAAAAACTGGATACCATCTCCTATCCCGATCTTGTAAAGGCAGGAAATGAAGCTGTAGCCGAAATTTCTGGCCCCAGGACTCCGGGTTCATCAGGAATGTTTGGTTTTGCGCCCTCTGCTGACGGCGAGATATTGCTTCAGCAGCCTTTTAGTCCAGGTTTTGCGGGTATTTCAAAAAATATTCCCGTTATGATCGGTTCAACATTGAATGAGCTTATGCCCGTTGCTTACGGAAATAAGACGTTAACTTTAGAACAGGCCAAAGACAGTCTAGCCAAGGAATACGGAGCTAAAACCGATGAATATGTAGCATTATACGAAAAAGCGTATCCGGATTATACTCCTCAGGACCTGTTGTCTATTGATAAAATGTTTAGACCCTATACCATTCGTACCGCGGATGCAAGAGCTGAAGAGTCGGATGCTCCTGTCTATGCCTACTTACTGGCCTGGAAAAGCCCTGTTGAGGAAGCTTCCAAAGGCTCGTTTCATGGTTTGGATATTCCCCTGGCGTTCAATACCGTTGATCTTAGGGCAGACTGGACGGGCAATGGAGAAGATGCTTGGGAGCTCGCTGACAAAATGAGTTCTGCATGGATCAATTTTGTGAAAAAAGCGAATCCCAATGTGGAAGGCGTACTTCCCGAATGGGAGCCCTATACCGCAGAAAATGGAGCTACAATGTATTTTGATACGGAATGCCGTATTGTGCACAACCATGACCGGGCATTGATGAATTTAATCCTACCTTTGGATTAGGTTACAAGATATTTTTCCATTTTAGGAGAAATTTGTATCATAAACAATATAGTAGAGGGGCCATTTTCATGGCCCCTTTTCGTTCAGTATTCATTGGTAAAGTCGATGTTCCTTCATAAAATTGGACCTTTTTCAGTATTTCTTAGACTTTCAGATAGTATAACTAACTCATCGGTTTGTCAGTTCTGTTCTCCAGTTCGTAAGTTCGAGTGATTTTCGGCAGAAAATCGTATCGAGAACAACTTAAACCAAAAGAATAATGAAAGCACAGCTAATTTAACATCTTCCATTATACCTAAATAGCTTTTAGTATTAGGGTAAGTTTCTTTAAATTGCAATAGTGACTTCCTTTTCAATACAAATAGACCCTATTGTCCAAAAATCAACTTCCAAAAAAAATAAGGATTGTTTTGCAGTATGTCTATTGCAAAAACCCATAGGATCCATTACCATAAACGGTACCGCCTATACCAACGAGGGGAACACCGTTTACTTTTTAAGCCCAAAGCATACCTGGGAAATCTTCAAAACCAACGACCAGGAATCCAATGGCTTTATCATGTATCTCTCCAAAGAGATTTTAAACCACCCGCTGCTGAACAAACTACACATAAATGAAGTAAGGTTGTTTGCCAATGATGAAATCCCTAAAATAAATTTGACTCCTGGCATAGAGAAGAGAGTATTCAGTATTTTGGAAATGTTGGATGAATTGGTAGATTCCCATCTAAAACATAAGGAGGACGCTATCATTTCGCTTATCAATACCTTTTTTGTGTACTGTGATGGCCAGTGCAATATAAAATCCATAGCCCGTGAAAATAGTTCCAAAAAGGCTATCGTCTATAAGTACAAACGTTACATTGACACCCATTTGTGCGAGAACCATGAAGTGGAAGACTACGCAAAGCTTCTTAACATCACTGGTAAATATCTCAACGATTGCGTAAAGGACAGCTTGGATCGTACCGCCAAAAGTTTGATTACCGAACAACGCATCATGCGCGCCAGGCACCAGCTTAAATTTTCGGACAAAAGCATTAAGGAAATCGGCTTTCAACTTGGGTTTTCCTCACCGGACTATTTCAGTTATTTCTATAAAAAGCATACCGGAGTTACCCCATCACGACACAGAGGTTAGCCCAAAATTCCCAAATTCTAAGGTTTTGAGGTGATTTTCTAAAGTTTTCTATACCCCGTTCCGAGTAACTTGCCAAGAAGAAAACAAGAAACAATGAACAGAAAAAAATTTATGAACACTGCGGGCCTAGGTATAGGTATCGCTTTAACAGCTCCCAGCATCCTGACGGCAAATACGAAAAAAGCATCCGCCAAAACAGTAGAGAACGAGCCAAAAGTAATAAAGGATGCTGATGGCGAGGTTCTAAACGTAATTGGGGATATCCAGACCCATAAAATCCTGGGAAGTGACACGGGCAACCAAATCGTGGAATGGGTGGACAATGTACCGCCAGGTGCAGGAATTCCGCCTCATGTCCATACGAAGGAAGATGAGATTTTCAGGGTCGTGAAGGGCGGGGTAGAAATTATGGTAGATGGTAAATCGCATATTCTAAAGTAAGGAGATATCGCTTTTGCACCCAAGAACGTACCCCATTCATGGAAAGTTGTTGGGACCGAGAAAGCCAAAATGATAACCTCAGCTTTTCCGGCAGGTATTGAAGTCATGTTTAACGAACTGGCACAATTACCGGCAGGACC
>CAWKFV010000007.1:0-138123 GCA_963848865.1 uncultured Flavobacteriaceae bacterium
TACTTCATCTCCTGTTACCCCAAGCAGAAAAAGACCCAGTCCGTTATTCCCTTCCGGCAAAGAACCGTAATAGGAAGGTCTTGACTTGCCCTTATATTTCTTTTCTATTTTGGCTTTGACCTCACCTTCCAGACCATTGTCCTTAATATATAATTCGCATTGTTGGTCAATTGCCGCGTTCATGAAAAATGCCAATAGCATTGGAGCCGGCCCATTTATGGTCATACTTACCGATGTCATTGCATCTACCAAATTGAAACCGGAATATAATTTTTTGGCGTCGTCCAAACAGCAAATACTTACCCCGGCATTACCGATTTTCCCATAGATATCCGGTCTAAAATCAGGGTCGTTTCCATACAACGTAACACTATCAAAGGCCGTAGATAGCCTTTTAGCCGGAAGATCCTTGCTCACATAATGAAATCTTCTATTGGTGCGTTCCGGACCACCTTCCCCGGCAAACATTCGTGTTGGGTCCTCCCCGACCCTTTTAAACGGATAAAGTCCCGCCGTAAATGGAAATTCGCCAGGAACGTTTTCTTGCAAAACCCACCGTAAAATAGCTCCCCAAGCTTCGTATTTCGGTAACGCTATTTTAGGAATATCCAACTGGGAAAGTGATTTTACATGTGTCTCAATACTAATTTCCTTGTCCCTAACCTTGAACGTATAGGTATCGTTTTTGTACTTATCCACCTTTTCTTTCCATTCCGTAATCAATTTCCAGTTATGAGGATCAAGGTCCAGTTGGACCTTTTCAAATTGATTTTTTAACAAGTCGACAAAAGCTTGATTTTCCTCTGGAATATCGTCTTGATGTTCAATTTCTAATCCATTCGCAGCAAGTGTAGGAGTCTTTTCCAATACCGATTCCAAGGTTTTATATACTCCATATAACTTTTGGGCTACTGCAGCCTGTGCATCCACTTTTGAATCATATGCCCTATTATTTTCCGATATTTCCGACAAGTACCTTGTCCTGGCAGGAGGTATCACATAGATCTTTTCACTTAACCCCTTTGTCAGCGTAAAATGGGAATCAAGATTTGTTCCTGTTTTAAGAACGATTTTGTCCATCACGGCCTTGTAAAGCCTATTCATCCCAGGGTCATTAAACTGGGATGCTATGGTTCCAAAAACGGGCAAATCATCTGAAGATTGATCCCAAAGTCCATGGTTACGCATGTATTGTTTCTTCACATCCCTTACGGCATCAAGCGCTCCTCTTTTGTCAAATTTGTTGATGGCCACCAAATCCGCAAAATCCAGCATATCAATTTTTTCCAATTGTGTAGCCGCACCAAACTCAGGGGTCATTACATACAGCGATACATCACTATGCTCTAAAATTTCCGTATCCGATTGTCCAATTCCCGAAGTCTCCAAAATAATCAAGTCGAATTTTGCTGCCTTCAAAATTTCTACAGCTTTGTTTACATGTTTAGACAATGCCAAGTTGGATTGTCTAGTCGCCAAACTTCGCATATAAACCCTTGGGTCATTAATGGCGTTCATCCGTATTCTGTCACCCAACAAAGCCCCACCGGTTTTACGTTTGGAAGGGTCTACCGAAATTATACCAACGGTTTTATCGGGTAGGTCATTTAAAAAGCGACGCACCAATTCATCTACCAATGATGATTTGCCCGAACCTCCGGTACCGGTAATTCCCAGAACGGGTGTTTTGGATTTCTCTGCAAGTTCGTGCGCCTTTTGTAATTGCGATGCCGCTGCTTCGGGAAAATTCTCCGCAGCGGAAATCAATCTGGCAATAGACTTTGTATTGTTAATGGATAGACTTTTCAATCCCATCAAAAAGGAAATCTCCTATTGGAAAATCGGACTTTTCTACCAAGTCGTTGATCATTCCCTGAAGGCCCATTTCCCTGCCATCGTCCGGGGAATACAAGCGTGTTATACCGTAAGCCATCAGCTCCTTTATCTCTTGGGGCAAAATAACGCCTCCGCCACCGCCAAAAATTTTTATGTGCCCCATTCCTCTTTCCTTCAGCAGGTCGTACATGTACTTAAAGTACTCGTTATGACCTCCTTGATACGAAGTGATACAAATTGCGTTTACATCCTCCTGAATTGCGGTATTTACCACCTCTTCCACACTGCGGTCATGTCCCAAATGAATCACCTCGACACCGGTTGCCTGAATGATGCGCCGCATGATATTGATAGAAGCGTCATGCCCATCGAATAGGGAAGCGGCGGTGACCATTCTTATCTTGTTCTTTGGCGTATATGGAGGTACTTGTTTCATAATGGATTTTTATTGAATAGAGGCTCTTTCAAATTTAAGGGATTTATAAAAAGTAATCGGTTGATTTTGTTGACGATACCCTAATCATATTCTTTAAAGTCGGTATTTTTTTGGGCAACTGGTTACAAAAGCTACATTAATTTGAAACAATTTTAAGAAATCCCTGAACGTAAACATAATTCTATGATTTGGCCATCGAATTTTCCAGACACCAATGACAATTTCAAATATCTATTTAAAAATTACCTGATTTACCTACCTTTAGTACCCAACAAGATTTATATGGGCAGAAAAATAGCCAGACTAATTATTCTAATTTTAATCATTCCCTTTTTAGCGCTCATCATTTGCAACTACCGTATTAATTCTTTTGCAGAAGGGAGGACCTTCACCAGTCTGGATGAAATTCCAAAAAATAAAGTAGGTATCGTTTTAGGAACATCAAAAAGGTTAAAGGATGGTAGTCCAAATGCCTACTACGGAAACAGAATAATAGCCACCGTAGCACTTTACAAGGCCAATAAAATTGAATTTGTTTTGGTAAGCGGAGATAATGGTACAATTTATTACAACGAACCGACCACCATGAAAAATGATTTAGTGTCTGCTGGTATTCCCGAAGACCGTATTTTTTTGGATTATGCAGGCTTTAGAACTTTAGACTCCATGGTGCGTGCAAAAGAAGTTTTTGGGTTGGAAAGTGCCACGATAATTTCACAGAAATTCCATAATGAGCGTGCTATCTTTATTGCTGAAGAAAAAGGGTTAAAAGCTGTTGGTTACAATGCCGTAGACATTTCGTTGGAATCTGGTTTTAAAGTTCAGTTAAGGGAATATTTTGCACGTGTAAAGGTTTTTTTAGATTTAGCACTGAAGACACAGCCAAAATTCTATGGGGATAAAATCATCATCAAGTAGCTATTATCAAATCTTTAATCAACTATCCGTATGTCAACTTTAAAAACATTGTTCAAGAACTTGGGTCCGGGGCTGTTGTTTGCCAGTATGGCCATTGGTACCTCGCATTTGGTACTGTCTACAAAAGCCGGTGCCCAATATGGGTGGGTTATGGTCATCCCAATAATTCTAGCCAACATATTTAAGTATCCGTTTTTTGAATTCGGGGTTCGCTACACCAATGTTACCGATAAGACACTTATTGAAGGTTACCTGAACCGCGGGAAAGGCTATCTGTGGTTCTACGCGGCCATCACATTGATAACCACATTTACCATTCTAGCGGCTTTATATACGGTTACCGCCGGGTTGTTTATGAATCTGTTTAAAATAGAAAACGTGTCAATCTCCATGACGGCACTTGGCTTATTTGCCTTCATTAGCGTTCTGCTAATCGTGGGTCGCTACAAATTTTTGGAAACTTCCCTAAAATTGGTGATTTCCATCTTATTCGTTGCTTTAATTATCACTACGGTATTGGTCATCAATAAAGGGCAAGTGGCGTCTGTTGCAGACTTTACACCTCCCCCCATTTTCAATGATGCCGGAATCTTGTTTTTAATCAGTCTTATGGGTTGGATGCCTACTACTGTAGAAGCTTCGAGCTGGGTAAGTTTATGGAGTATAGAAAAATGGAAAGGCGAACACCAAAAACCTTCTTTAAAGGAATCGCTCCAAGAATTTGACTTGGGTTACATCATGACAGGCATATTGGCCGTTTTCTTTTTGATTATCGGTTGGTTTACGCTTTACGGCACCAATACGGAACTTAGTGGCAACGCAGTCACTTTTGCCGACCAAGTAGTACAACTCTTTACGACCCACATAGGCCCATGGGCCTATCTGTTCATAGCCGTTTCCGCATTCGCGACAATGTTCAGCACGTGTATGACGGCCCATGATGCGGTAACCAGGGTTAGTCTGGACGTTATAGAGTTACTCTCACCGAAGACAAGATTAAAAGGCAAGAAAAAATATTTCGCCATTGGTATATTGACGCTTGCGGTCATCAATTTTATTGTGGTATCCGCCTTTTCGGCAAATATGGGGCAGTTGGTTGCATTGGCTACTTTTGTCTCCTTTGTTGTAGCTCCAATAATTGGCTACATGAACCTTAAAAATGTAATGAGTGATGATGTCCCGAAAGAACAGCGGCCTAAAAAGGGGCTACAACTATTAACCTATGCGGGAATTGTGTTTCTATCCTTCTTCTCAATCTACTATTTTTATATTGTGATTTTCTAAACGAAGAAGCCGTCGTGCAGAAGTATGAACTTAAAAACGATACGTACAAAAAGTAATCCCAAATAGAAGAAACGCTATGCGATGGTCACTTACATTGGAACGTTATTCTAGTAGCAACTACAAAAACCTCTTGAAGTAATCTTAGCTACTGTAGATCGTTCGTTACTACAAAAAGTGTCCTTTCGTTCTGTTTGTGAAGAAAATCCAAACAGTAAACACCATCCTTACAGTTGTTCCTAATCATTTCCTCACCAAAACCAACAGATTCGACAATATTGGCATCGCTTAAGCCATTTTTCAGAAGATATATCTTAATGGCGTCGGACCTGCTTTGGGAAAGTCGTTTATTGGAAGTTGAACTGCCCCTACTGTCCGTATGCGTTTCAATACTTAGTTGTAATTCTGGAAATCTACTTACCGCATCCACTACTTTGTCCAATTCAGCAGCTACTTCCGCATTAACCGTACTCTTACCTTTGTCAAAATAGAACTTACCTACTTTAATGACCGTTTTACCTTCTTTTTCCTCAATCAAATCATCCAACATAGCCAATCCCATATTAAAAGGGCTATTTTGAACTTCTTCCATTCCTTCTTCAGAATAGGCGGTAGAGAATATGGAATAACGGTCCTTGGTTGCTTGTATGGTAATTTGTTCCTGCCATGGAATTTCAACAGAAAAATCCCCATCCTCATTTGAGTAGGTCTCTTTCAAGATATCTCCTTCACGGTTTAACAATCGTATTTGTGCCCTATCAATTCCGACTTTAGAAGTTAGATTAACCACTTTTCCTTTAAGGACAAAGGTTTTAAGTCCGGGCACCTGGTCCATTCTAAAACGATAGATATCATCCTTACCCTTTCCTCCAGTCCTATTGGAAGCAAAATAACCCACATATTCCTTGCCTTCACCTTCTTTTATTATGAAACCAAAATCGTCGGCATTTGAATTTATGCCTTCACCAATGTTCACAGGAATACTAAAGGAACCGTCTCCTTGAATATTGGATTTATAAACATCCATTCCACCAATACCGTAAAATACATCGGAAGAAAAGTAAAGGCTACCATTAAAAATATAGGGTGAAATCTCGTTACCGGGAGAATTCACTCTTGGCCCCAAATTAATGGGAGCGGACATAATTTGACCATTATTTGTAAACACATAGTAGATATCCGTACCCCCATAACTGTCGTCAAAATTAGCGGCGAAATAGAATCTATCCGTTGCTGCATCAAAATAAGGGTAGTAAAAAGAAGTACTTAGGTCTTTCAACAAGAATCGAAACTGACCATTATCAAAGACCATTCCAATGGCAAGGGCATTTTTACCATTATCATCAAAAGCCATTCTACCTTCTTCCGTATTTGATAAGATGTAAAAAAACCTGTTCAAATCCTCCGAAAAGAAGGGTGTGGATTTATGGAATTCGGAACTGGGAATTTTGGCAAAAGGAACCGGATTTGAAACATTTCCACTATCTTCCATTTTCCCAATAAATATATCCAGATAGGAATCACCCGTTGGTTCATATATCTCTTTTGACTTTTGCGGACGACTGCTGCTAAAAAGTAAACTCTCTTTGTAAAAAGCAGGTGAAAAATCCGCTTGAGGACTATTACTAAAAAGATTTACGATTTCAATCTCCTTAGCTTCTTTAGAATTCTCCAACAATTCATAATTAAATTCCGCATTTTCCAATAACTCCGTGGAAAACATGTTTGCCTTTGTATTCAGAAAAGTCTTTACCCTTTCCTTATCCGAGTTTTTGGATAAGCTCTGGAGCATATTGTTAAAACGATTGACAGATATTATCGTATCGTTCTTATTTGCCATTAAATACATCTCGGAGGCATTCTCATAGAAACCCATCTTAAAGTAAGCATCCGCCAAGTTCAAGACTTGTTCATTACTCAATCCCCCTTTGGCTCTTTCCTTGTTATATTCCGCAATGGCTTCTTTATACTGATACCCATAAAAATAGTTATCCCCTTTGGATTTTTTACCCTGTGCAAGCGCTAATAGGGGAACTAGAAAAACGAATGTTATAAGTGCCTTAAGTTTCATAATCGTTACTTTAAAAGAATCTTGGGCTATCAATTTGTTTAGGCTTATCCTTAAGTTCTTTATTTTTTACTCTGTTCGACTTGTTCCCACTTCCGGTCCCTAAGTAAAACTTGACAATAATCTCATGTGAGCCATTATTAAAATCACCTAGCAAATTGGTATTATAATCATAGGAATAGCCAATGAACGTACTTGGAGCGACTTGAAATCCTGCCAATCCGCTAAAAGCATTGTTAACTCTGTAGGACACCCCAGCAGTAAACGCCTCTGAAATCAAAAAGTTAGCGGAAACATTTATATTCAAAGGGTTGCCGCCTATGGCATTGACCAAAAAGGCAGGTTTGAATTTCAAATTATCCGAAAGTCCAAAAACATATCCCCCAATAAAATTAAACTGTAATCTGTCTTCTACCACCGTTGCAACCTCATCATTGTAAATACCTTCCGTTAGGAAATTTGGAACCGATGCACCTAGGTACCAATTGTCACTATACATAAACAGACCGGCACCAATTGTGGGATAAAAATTATTAATGGTTTCATTGTTCAATGGCTCTCCCGGGTTTTCAAAAGTACCCTTTGAGAAGTCCACGTTCAGTGCTGAACCACCCGCATCCAAACCAAAGGACAGATAGGTATCAGCGGTAACATTTACTTGAAAAGAGTAGGACAGATCAAAATACGTCTGCGCTACGGGACCAAGCTGATCGTTTACACATTAATCAAGACATGTTTTTCATTGTTAACGGAAGGTTCGCTCAAATTTAATAGTTTGGGCAAGGAATATCGATATGGCTGTACAAGGTGATTCAAGTAAAGAAAATAAGTGTTAAAGATAAATATTGTAATATACGTTAAGAGTTTTTAGATAAAGTATAAATAATTGGTAAGAAAAAAAGAAATGATAATATTTAGGAATAGTTGGTTATATATATCTTTGACTTTTGGGACGACTGCTGCTAAAAAGTAAACTCTCTTTGTAAAAAGCAGGTGAAAAATCCGCTTGAGGACTATTACTAAAAAGATTTACGATTTCAATCTCTTTAGCTTCTTTAGAGTTCTCCAACAATTCATAATTGAATTCTGCATTTTCCAATAACTCCGTGGAAAACATGTTAGCCTTTGTATTCAGAAAAGTCTTTACTCTTTCCTTATCCGAGTTTTTGGATAAGCTCTGGAGCATATTGTTAAAACGATTGACAGATATTATCGTATCGTTCTTATTTGCCATTAAATACATCTCGGAAGCATTCTCATAGAAACCCATCTTAAAGTAAGCATCCGCCAAGTTCAAGACTTGTTCATTACTCAATCCCCCTTTGGCTCTTTCCTTGTTATATTCCGCAATGGCTTCTTTATACTGATACCCATAAAAATAGTTATCCCCTTTGGATTTTTTACCCTGTGCAAGCGCTAATAGGGGAACTAGAAAAACGAATGTTATAAGTGCCTTAAGTTTCATAATCGTTACTTTAAAAGAATCTTGGGCTATCAATTTGTTTAGGCTTATCCTTAAGTTCATTATTTTTTACCCTGTTCGACTTGTTCCCACTTCCAGTCCCTAAGTAAAACTTAACAATAATTTCATGGGAGCCATTATTAAAATCACCTAGCAAATTGGTATTATAATCATAGGAATAGCCAATGAACGTACTTGGAGCGACTTGAAATCCTGCCAATCCGCTAAAAGCATTGTTAACTCTGTAGGACACCCCAGCAGTAAACGCCTCCGAAATCAAAAAGTTAGCGGAAACATTTATATTTAAAGGGTTGCCACCTATGGCATTGACCAAAAAGGCAGGTTTGAATTTCAAATTATCCGAAAGTCCAAAAACATATCCCCCAATAAAATTAAACTGTAATCTATCTTCTACCACCGTTGCAACCTCATCATTGTAAATACCTTCCGTTAGGAAATTTGGAACCGATGCACCTAGGTACCAATTGTCACTATACATAAACAGACCGGCACCAATTGTGGGATAAAAATTATTAATGGTTTCATTGTTCAATGGCTCTCCCGGGTTTTCAAAAGTACCCTTTGAGAAGTCCACGTTCAGTGCTGAACCACCCGCATCCAAACCAAAGGACAGATAGGTATCAGCGGTAACATTTACTTGAAAAGAGTAGGACAGATCAAAATACGTCTGCGCTACGGGACCAAGCTGATCGTTTACCACATTTAATCCAAGACCATGTTTTTCATTGTTCAACGGAAGGTTCGCTCCAATTCTAATAGTCCTTGGGGCTCCAGGAATATCGATCCATTGCGCCCTGTACAAGGCTGCTATCTCAGGAGTAGCAACCGACCCAACATAAGCTGGGTTAAAGCTACCAATATTGTACATATACTGTGTGTACTGTGGTTCCTTTTGAGCACTAACAGTACTACAATACATTGCCGCTAAGCAAACAAAAGCGAATCGTAGTATATATGTTGATTTTACCCTTTTTTGCTCCATAAAAATTATCTGATAAGTTGGATCCAGCCTTTATCAATGGTAGGACCTGTACCTATATCATAGTTTAAAATGTAAAAATAAGTTCCTTTCGGAACGTCCTTTCCTTTGTAGATGCCATCCCAGACATCTGTTGCATTCTGATCAATGATTGGGGGAGTTGAATCACTCCCCTCAAATACAAGATTTCCGTATCTGTCAAAAATTCTGATTTCATAACTTATACCGAAAAATTCTCCGGTTTCTTCATCTACCAAATTGATACGAAGCATATCATTACCTCTTGTACTATTAGGTGCAAATTGATTGTATAAGAATCCAGGATTTGCCGGGGTTGGTAAACTAACCGTAACATCTACAAAACTTTCATTATTTCCAGAATTTCCATCAATTGGAGAAGAACGTCTTAAAGTAGCCGTATTCACAAAAATTCCTTCCCTTGGCACCGTAACCGTGATGTTTAGCGTTGCAATATTTCCCCCGCCTACGGCCAAGGATTCAATAGCCCAAATTCCTGTTAATGGATCGTAAGTACCCACGTTGTTTGTATGACTCACATAGACAAAATCAGCATCCGGTCCACTAGGTATAAGGTCCTCCACCTCTATATTGCTTACGATGGCCGCATCTTCTGATCGGTTTTCTACGCTAATGGTAAAAGTAACTTGTTCCCCTACCAAAGCAACCGGTCTATCCAAGGTTTTAACAACGACAAGATCTATCCCCTCTGGAATATCTACATTCACTTGGACAGTAGCCGTATTATTGGCATCGTTATCATCTACAGGCAAGGATGATAATAATTCCGCCGTATTCTCATAACTGGAACCTTCAATAATTAGTAGCGGTAATCTCCAATGTTTCACTACTCAATGGTGCAACTGCAAAGCCGCTCCATTCCCCGGTCGTCTTCGAATAACTTCCATCGGAGGCAACAAATGAATCAAACTCAAACCCCGTTTCCAAAAGGTCGCCCACTACAATATTTGTGGCATTTCTATCTTCAGGATTATTCAACGTAATGGTGAATACGACAGTATCACCTATTGAAGCATTAGGATTATCCACTTCCTTGGTTATTGCCAAATCTATTGGAAGACACGTAGGACTATCGGCATTAGGATCACAAGGATTATCCGGATCACTACCATTTGCTATTTCGTCGGCATCCGTAATTGTATCCCCATCAAAATCACACACGCCGTTTTCTCTATTGGGAACACAAGCATTTTCGTTTGCTGGGTCTAATTGGTCAACCACACCATCATTGTCGGTATCCGAAACATTAGAATCCAAAGCATCAATAATTCCATCATTATCTTCATCCAAAGGATTTTCTACGTCCGGACCAACCTCATCTCCGTCTTCAATTCCGTCGCCATCCGTATCAGGGTTATTAGGATCAGTTCCCAAAGTTGCTTCATCACCTCCAAATAAACCATCCCCATCTTCATCGGTATCACAATCACTTACCGTAATAGTGACCTCAGAAGTGACGTTTTCACAAGGAGCGGTAGACCCGGTCGTCGTAAAAGTAAATACATAACTGCCCCCAGGTAAATCACGGAAATCGATGATATTTGATGGGCCAATGGTTAAACCTCCTGATGGATCCGTAGTAATTGCCCATGTACCCGCACCTTCACCCGCAAGCCTATCATCCAAGTCCAATATTGTTGGCCCATTTTCCGGAACACTACAAATTGATGCATTTGTTGGCGTACCTGCGGATGCCTGAAAACCAACACCAGCCACCACCTCAACGCGCTCGCTAACACATCCATTTTCTGAAGCTTCTACATAAAAAGAAGTTGTAGTACTTATAGGCGGCGTAGTGAAACTAGTTCCATTTCCAATTGGTGTATCCGAGTCTAAAGAGCCTATACCAGTTCAAGGATGCTCCGGCACTAGTTGTATTTGCGGTTAGCAATACAGTTCCAGGTCCACATCGTTCATTTCCCGTCGCAACTGGGACATCGGGAATAAGGTTTAATGTCAATTCCACTTCTATTACGCCACTGGCACAGTCATCATCAGGATTTCCTGGAGTTCCGTTATCGTCCAAAAAGAAGCCAAAATACGAACCTTCAACGGTAGGATTGGCTACTTCAGCAGGTAGTAAATATGCATTTTCATTTAATGGGTCGGACAGCGTACTCCATGTAAGTACCGTTCCGGCCGGAGGCGTGGAATTTGTGTAATCATTTAAACTCGCAACCGTGGTATTCTGAAAAATAGGGGTTTGACCCGTTTCAGCTTCTTCCCCACAAAATACGGTTGGAATACTGGTGTTCAAGATAGGCGCAGGCGCGCAGTTATCATCATCATTAATTGTTCCGGTAGCACCTCCACTTCCCGCTAAAGTAACTCCATTGCTAGGAATACCCAACTGTACGGTAAATGTTTCCGTTTGCTCCAGCAACTGATCATTGTTAATGGCAACCGTGATGGTTTCTACCTCTCCTGCAGTACCGTCAAAAGTAAGCGTACCAGGGTTCGCAGTAAAGTCAGTTCCTCCTCCAATGGCCGTACCATTTGCAAAAGTATAGCCAACGGTAGTACCACCGGCTACAGCCGCACTAAGCGTTACATTAAAAATTAAATTTCCAGAGGCCACATCCTCATTTACAGCAACGTCTGCGATTGAAAGATTGGCTTGATCATTATCAGCAATATTGACCGTTGCCGTCCGGGAAGCCGGACCTCCCAAATCGTAATCCGGGGAACTATCTGTCAACGTCAAAATCACCGTTTCTTGACCTTCAAAAATTTGATCATCTATAGGAGCAATAGAAACGGTTCCTGTTTGTTGTCCGTTAGGTATGCTCACGCTAGTAGCGATATTGGTATAATCCGTTCCATTAGTTGCCGTTCCAGTAATATTATAGGTAACTACGATAGGTGCACCAGTAGTATTGGGGGAGCCCAAATCTATTGTAAAAGTTCCTGTTGCAGTTGCGGGCGTATTCTCGGCAGCCGCAGCATCCGTTGCGGTTATGGTTGCGGTAAAAATATCATCATCTATTATGGTAACCGTATCCGAACTTGGAGAACCTACCGCATAGGCACTGCTACTTACACCTGTAAGTGTCAAAACGACTGTTTCATCCGCTTCAACTATATTATCATCTACTGGTGTGATATTGACATTAACCGAACTTTGATTATTTCCAAAAGTCACTTGACCAAATAGTACCGTTCACATTATAATCCTGTCCCGCTCCCGTTGATGTTGCAGTCCCACCAAGGCTATAGGATACAATAATATTACTTCCAGTGGTATTGGGCTGACTTAGATTAATTTCAAATCTACCATTATTACCTCCTTCGCCTCCTTCTTCATCAGTTGTTAAGCGTAATGGATCGGTTACTACGGTTACACTACCCACATCATCATTAAGAATTGTTCCTATGGCCGTATCCGAATCGTCTACCAAAGGATTGTCTGAGGATAATTCAACAGTAAAGGTTTCATCGGCCTCAATGACATTATCCGTTAGAACCTGAACATTAAATTGCCGTTGCTCCCCCGCCGTACCATTAAAAGTTATTGTTTGTGTATCATCATTATAGTCATCTGGAAACGCCAATGGCGGGCCACCACCTTCAGCGGTTCCATCATTAAAATCAACATCAACATCAAAAGGACCACCTGCCACTGCCGTATTCAGTGTAACGATAAATTGCATGGAAGCTCCTTCAATAGCTTGAACATCTTCAATAGTTAAGGTTGCTGTGTCATCATCCGAGTTGGTCGCATTAATTACTTGGTTTGGAACAGCATCAAAATCATCATCACTGGCTCCATCATTAACGCTTATAGTTATATTGTAAGATTGTGGACCATCTACAATAGCGTCGTTAACTCCGGTGACGGTAACATTCTGGGGAGTATTATAGTTTGCCGGCGTAAAAGTAAGTGAAGCTGGTGCTACCGTTCCTTCACCGGTATCAGATGAAGCTACATTTAACACAACATTGCTTGTTGGTTGTGCATTTAGCAAAACGGTAAAACTATCCGTACCATCCGGTTCTGAAGTTGTAGTATTACCTCCACTCTCGTTGATTGTAAAACCAGCTACATCATTATCTGCAATATTTACAGTTGCAGAACCCACCCCTATTGCGTAACTAAGGTCATTATCTATTGTCCATATGATATTTTCCGTTCCTTCAATTAAATTATCATCAACAACATTAAGATTAACTTGAGCGCTTCCACTTCCTAAAAATGTACCAACATTAACCGACAATGGAAGTGCGTTATAGTCATCATCTGCAGTTGCCGTGCTTGCCCCGTCTACAGACAAAAAAACTTGAACAGAACCACCCAATCCACCGGCACCTGTAACGCTAATCGTAAACTGCCCATTTACAGGACCCTGTTCGTTAGCATTGGGCTGTGAAGCGGTTATGGAAACTGTTTGACTATAAATATTGGTAAATGCGCCAAAGACAATCAGCAAGGTAAAAAGACAGAACGACCTACTGAAGGCGAATTTTTTAAAAGTATTTCGTAGAAAAAAATGTTCTTTCAATTTCATAGCACTAATCTAAATTGCTAATTACAATTTTTGAATCGGGTCTCACTGTTCAGCAAAAGTTGGGGGTCAATATTACTAAAAAAAATAGCTAAACATTTAATTTACAGATTAAAAAAGGCTTTTTCGGTTGAAATACAACTTATGGTTTAAAAAACACCTTTTAATCAACCGTTGGAGATTCTGTAGCTACTGTCGCATCTATTTTAGCAACCAATCCTTGAAGTACTTTTCCAGGGCCTATCTCGGTAAAAAGGGTTGCCCCGTCCTTGACCATATTTTGTACACTTTGTGTCCATTTTACCGGAGCCGTTAATTGCGAAATAAGATTGTTTTTAATTTCTTGCGAATCAGTGACTGCAGTGGTAGGTACATTTTGGTAAATAGGACAGCTCGGCGCTGAAAAAGCCGTATTTTCAATTGCGGCCGCCAGCTCTTCTTTTGCTGGAGCCATTAAGGGCGAATGAAAGGCCCCTCCCACCGGCAAGACTAATGCTCTTCTTGCTCCAGCCTCCTTTAGCTTTTCACATGCTGTATTAATAGCATCAATCTCTCCTGAAATCACCAGCTGACCGGGACAGTTATAATTCGCTGCAACAACAATCCTGCAAGTTTCTTTACAAATCTTTTCAACTTTTTCATCCTCCAAGGCTAACACCGCAGCCATTGTTCCGGGGTTGGCCTCACATGCCTTTTGCATGGCCAATGCCCTTTTAGAGACCAATTTTAAACCATCCTCAAAAGTCAACGTATTGTTTGCCACCAAAGCCGAAAATTCGCCTAGGGAATGACCCGCAACCATATCCGGTTTAAAGGAATCCCCCATCACTTTTGAAAGCACAACAGAATGTAGAAAAATCGCAGGCTGTGTAACCTTTGTTTCCTGTAAACCTTCCTTTGTACCGTGAAACATAATATCGGTAATGGAAAAACCTAAAATATCGTTGGCCTGTTCAAATAGTTGCTTCGCAACAGGAAATTTGTCGTATAAATCGAGTCCCATGCCCACAAATTGTGCTCCTTGTCCGGGAAAAACATATGCATTCATTTCAACTAGTTTTGGGCAACAAAAATAAGGATTAATCCCCAAGTTAAAGGATAGTTTATCACAATTGAGTTAACGCGTTGGGTATTTACGTCAAATCCTCCTTAAACCAACCCGAGTAAGTTATGTAGGCCTCAGCGATTCGGTTTATCTCTCCAGAACTCAGTTCTGGACTAATGTCCTTTATTTTTTTTGCCGGGATCCCTGCAAATACGCTTCCCGAAGGTACATGGGTGCCTTTGGACAACACCGCTCCTGCAGCAATAATACTGTTGCTTTCCACAATGCAATCATCCATGATAATACTTCCCATCCCCACCAATACATTATCCTTTACGGTACATCCATGCACAATGGCATTATGGCCAATAGATACATTATTACCAATTGTGGTCGGTGATTTTTGATAGGTACAATGTATTATGGCACCGTCCTGAACGTTGACCTTGTTCCCCATTTTTATAAAATGAACGTCTCCCCGCAACACTGCGTTGAACCAAATACTGCATTGATTTCCCATAGTTACATCCCCCACAATGGTGGCATTTTCAGCGATGTAACAATCATTCCCTATTTTAGGGGTTTTACCCCTTACCGTCTTTATCATTCTTACATAATTAATTAATCATAAAAAGAAAGAAAATCTTTCTTTTTTGAAGCGGACACCAACAGCTCTTTTCCGTTGGAAATAACCACGCTACCCCCTTTTCCCTTTCTATATTTAACCACCTCGTTCACGTTTACCAAATAAGACTTATGAATCCTTGCAAACGGAAAGTCCGAAAGGGCATCCTCAAAATATTTAAGGGTTTTGCTCACCAATATCTTTTTATTCTCTAAAAAGATTTCCGTGTAATTATCATCCGCCTTACAGTATAGTATTTCCGAAATGTTCAACACTTGAAATCCGTCCTGTTGTGGCAATGTGAGTTTCCCCTCTATTCCCTTTGAATTGGAATTCAATACTTTTTCCTGAAGCATATTCTCCTTTTCCTTTACTTCCAAGACATAATTTACCGACTTTATGAGTTCATCAATATTTATGGGCTTCATTAAATAATATGCTGCATGGCTGTTCAAGGCATCCTTGGCATAATGGTCATACGCGGTTACGAAAACCGTTTCAAAATTACGGTCCGGCACTTTTTCCAATAGGTCAAAAGCATTCCCAAAAGGCATCTCAATATCAAGAAAAACAAGATCAAGTTCATGCTGCCCCATTAGTTCCAAAGCTTCTTTTATAGAACTTGCTTCCCCGACCAAGTGAACTTTGGGGCAATATTTTGCCAAGTAATTCCTTAGAATTTCACGACTATTGGCTTCGTCTTCAACAAGTATTGCTCTTAAGTTCATTTATTCTTTTTTAATGTAAAAATCACTTTTGTGCCCGTACCGTCATTCTTTAAGTCGGCTATACTCACATCTACCTTATCTCCGTACATATCATTTAGAATGGCCACACGCTGTTTGATATTTCCCATCCCTCGGGATTTTTGTCTTTTTTGATTTTGTGTTTTAAGGCTGGCCGATTTTTTCCTCCCTATACCGTCATCCACAATCTGTATCTCCACTTTATTCGGCTCCTTGGCCCTCACGCTTATTTCCAAATAACCTTTTTCCTCCTTGTACCGCAACCCATGCCATATGGCATTTTCTATATACGGTTGAAGCAACATCGGCGGTATTTTATAAGAGTTTACATCCAGGTTCTCATCCACGTTGATGGAATAATCGAACTTATCCGGAAAACGGGAATGCTCCAGCTTAACATAGATTTCCAGTAATTCCAGTTCTTTATCCAAAGGAATAAAATCCTCTTCGGAATTTTCCAGTACGGAACGCATCAATGTGGAAAACTCGCTGAGATACCTGTTAGCGCTTCGCTCATCACTCTTGGCAATAAAATTGTTGACGGAGTTCAACGCGTTAAAAATAAAGTGCGGATTCATCTGAGAGCGTAATGACTTTAATGCCAAAAGGTTATTGGCCAACTTTTGCTGCTGGTTGCTTCTGTAAAAAAAGAATGCCGCCAAGCCCGTAAGAATTATTCCGAAAATTAGGGAATAGATAATCCAACGCTGTCTTTTGTAGCTTTCTTCGGCCAATTCCTGTTCGGTCAAGGCCAAGTCATATTTACTTTGCGAAAGTTCCCGTTCCTGTTCCAAACCAGTAATTCTGCTCTGCGTAGAAGCTATTTCCTTGTTAAAACGGGCTGCCCTGGAAATTTCCTGTTCTTTCCGAATGTAAAGCGTATCCACCAAGGTCACATAGGATTGATAGGTTTCTAACGCTCTATTGAAATCTCCTTTATACTCATACACCTCGGAGAGCTTTCTGGTAGCATCTTTTTGAACTACAAGGTCGTCTTCAGAATCTGCCTGCACAATACTCCTTTCCAAATAGGGAATTGCCTCATTATATCTGTCTTGGGCTATGTACGCATTAGCAATTTTGTAATTTATGCGTTGTTCGGTGATGGTATCTCCCAAATCCCTCCTACCTTCTTCAGAGGCTGGAGATTTTAATCTGCCCAATTCTTCCAAACTATTCTTTCTAATGGCTATTTCTTGGTTGTACTGACTTTTTTTGTTGTAAAAGTCGGCCACCTTTTCCTTTTCCTGTAGGGCCCTTTTAGGAGCAAGCTCATTTGCCAGTTGTAGGGAATTGCCATAATAGGCTTCTGCCTCCATTAATTGATTATCCTGAGCGTAGACATCGGCAATCTTTGAGTTCAGATCGGTCATTTTAGGGGTAATCTGATTCTTTGTGGCCACTTTTAGGCCCTCGTTGTAGAAATCCAAGGCAACTTTTAATTTCTCCTTCACCTTTGTTGGCGTCACCAAGAGTCTCAAATAAAGTGACACGTTGATAGGGCACCATATTTTTCATATCAACCATTGGTCGCAACACGTCTAGCGCCTTTCCAAATTCTTTAGCGGTTATGTAGGTTTTGCCTAACAACAAAGTAGTAGCTATCGTTTTATTAGCTTCAAGGGCGTCCTCAAAGTTATCTATGGCCAAATCGTATTGATTATAATTCAGATAGACTTCCCCCAATGCAGTGAGCGATCTTGCCAATTCCTTTTTGTTACCCCTGTCACCTAACTGTTCTATTGACCTAGCAATAAAATCGATACTTTTCGCAAGATCATTTTTCTTATAATATTCGGCCGAATCCAAGAATGATTGGTGCAACGAGGCCGCAGTACTTGAAATCCCACTACTCTCTCGTCTTTGTTTACTAGGACTATAACCTTCTACTTGGATTTGAATATCATCTTTGCTCTTAATTACATGCCTAACGGTCTCAATCCTAGAATCCTCAAAAATCAGCTCCTCTCCCACAGCTACTTTCAGCTGAAATTCTCCCAAACCATTGGTGGTAGTATAGGCACCATTATTGGTCGAAACGGATATACCTGAAATCGGCACCAAGGTTTCCTTGGCAACAACACTTCCTTTTAAGGTAAAGCTGTTACTGCTTTTTCCAGTTTGTCCAAAGGAACCCAGACTCCCCGAAAAGAGCAAAATCAGTATGATAAAAAGGTGCTTCTTCATGACTTAAAATCCTCGTAAACTTAGCGGATTCCAACGACACTAAAAAATAGGCAAAGGCTATAAAATTAATTTTAAAATACCATATTATCGGGTTAAAAAACACCAAGGGTTACTTTACTCATTCATAAGGCGACTTCCCTCAAAACAGTTATTTTAAAAAATACTTTCCTCATAGTTTTAACCCATAATCAAATAAATTAAAACATGGAAAAGTTTAAAAAAACTATCGTATTGGGCCTTGCAACACTTTCTTTAAGTATTGGTTATGGCTGCGAGTTGAAAACAAAATCAAATCAACAACCCATCATCGCACAAGCTGTTACATTTCCGGATGATACAAAGAATAATGTCGTTAAAATTGCCCTATTGTTGGACACCAGTAATAGTATGGACGGATTGATCAATCAGGCCAAATCACAACTTTGGGATATCGTGAATGAGTTTACCCATGCCAAGTGCGGCAATGATGTAAGGCCACAATTACAAATTGCCCTATACCAATATGGTAACGACGGTCTTTCCTCTAGGGAAGGTTATATTCAGCAAGTACTTAATTTCAGTGATGATTTGGATGAAATTTCAGAAAAGCTTTTTTCGTTGACAACCAACGGTGGAGAAGAATATTGTGGCGAAGTAATCCAAACCTCCTTAAAACAGTTGGATTGGGGCAGCAACCCGGATAATCTGAAAATGATATTCATAGCGGGCAACGAACCTTTTGATCAAGGTAGACTGCATTATAAGGATGCAGCGGTCAATGCAAAGGAAAAGGACGTTGTGGTGAACACCATTTTTTGCGGTAATTATGAGCAAGGCATCAACACGTATTGGAAGAACGGCGCCTCCATGACCGGAGGGGAATATATGGCAATTGACCATAACAGGGAAGTTGTGCACATCAACACGCCATATGATGATATCATCATAAAACTTAATTCAAAATTGAACAAAACCTATGTTTCTTATGGAGCTTTGGGTACGGCAAAATACAAGGCACAAGAAACACAGGATTCCAATGCCATGCAGCTTGAAGAAGTAGTTGCCGTGAAAAGGGCCGTTAGCAAAAGTTCTCGGCTCTACAATAATAAAAAATGGGATTTGGTAGATGCCTATTCCGATGATGAATTTGATATTAGCAGCGTTTCAAAAGAAGATTTACCTTCAGAACTAAAGGGCAAGTCAGAAAAAGAAATTGAAGACTACATCGAAGCAAAGAGAACCGAAAGGGAAAAGATTCAGAAGGAAATTCAAGAACTGAACGCCAAAAGGGAAGCCTACATAGCCAAAAATCAAAATGATGAAAACAAAGGTGAACTGGAAAGTGTAATGCTAAGGGCGATTAAAAAACAAGCCTCAACAAAAAACTATACTTGGGAATAAAATAGTGTTGTGGTGTCTATGGTCGGTTCTTTTTAGGAATCGGCCTTTTTTATTGTGCCGCAGGGCAGTAACAGTCGTATTTACGTTCTGCCTGTCCAAAATCATAACCTAAAGTAATCTGATGAAAGCCACCATTATCAAAACGGATATCCCCCATTTGATAGGAATAATTGTAAGAAACCAAGAAGTTTTTGATGTTGGCTCCGATAATTGGGGTTATTAACTGTAACCGTTGTTCCCCAAAACTATTTGCGGTCTGAAACTGTGCTCCATCAAAACTCCTACGATAGGAGATTCCTCCCCAAATACGACCAAAATCAACATCTTTGTACACTTTCGCATTGATATCAATTGTTTTTTCCTGGGTAAATTCGGTCAACTGAAACAGAACGGAAGGTTCAAACTGCCATTCACTTCTTCCAAAAATATAACCAGCGGAAATAAGGTATCTTCTAATGTTATCAATCACTACCTGATTGGGATCATCTTGACGGTCTCTGTAATAAACGTTTCTTTGGCTCCCGGTAAGTGCATTGGTAACGGCAAAATGAGCATAAAATTCCTGATAGTTATAGGATATTCCCAAATCTACATTGGAATAGGTGGCGCTCAATTTTTGACCGGAAATAGCCGGATCCGGAGTTACAGACCTAAATTCCGTTTCATCCAGACTGCTTTGTAATATGGTGCCACTAAGTCCAAAAGATAATTGATTCAAAACCCGAACATCTTGGCTACCCATTCTAAGATGGTGAGCATAGGTCAACTTTAAACCTGTTTGAGAATGGTATCCATTGGCATCATTAAAGATAATTGCTCCAATGCCACTTGGACTATCGCCTAATCTAAAATTTGCATTAATCGTTTGGAGACTTGGAGCATCCTCTACGTCAAACCATTGCTTTCTTGCGGTCGCCCTAATTTTTCCACCTTGGCTAATACCCGCCATTGATGGATAAACTAGGTAATAGTTATCGGCCAAATAATCAAAATATACCGGGATTCCTTCCTGAGCAAAAGACTTAACGCCAAAAACTAGGAGGGAAAATAACAATATGAGTTTAAATTTCATCTTTGGGAAATGAGGATATAGGTTCAGGTTGTGCTAAATATAAAGTATAACGACTTATATACAACATTATTATCTAGGCCTTAACTTAGATTTCCTTTGTATTTTTGTGGAAAATTAATTTGAGATGAAAGAGTATTCCATTACCGTAGTCAAGACCAATAACCCGACCATATTAAAATTTGAAACCAATCATCTTCTCGTAAACAGAAAAAACTACGAGTACAAAAATATAGACGAGGCTCAAAATTCGCCTTTGGCACAGCAACTTTTTTATTTACCCTTTATAAAAACCGTTTACATTTCCGGAAATTTTATAGGTCTGGAGCGCTATGATATTGTACAATGGGATGACGTAAAAGATGAAGTAGCGCAACAGCTCGTGGAATATTTGAACGCAGGGGAACCTGTTGTTATCGAAGAAGACACCCACAAACCTATAGCGGTAACGGTTTACGCAGAAGTAACACCAAACCCCGCTACCATGAAATTCGTTGCAAGCAAAAAGATTGTTGGGGATACTTATGAGTTCAAGAATATTGAAGAAGCTAAAAATGCGCCACTGGCCACGGCATTATTTCAGTTCCCCTTTGTAAAACAGGTTTTTATAGACGATAATTATGTTTCGGTCTCTAAATACGATGTTGCTGATTGGGAAGATGTTACTTTAGAGCTCCGGGAACTTATCCGAAACTTCATTGCCGATGGTAAGGAACTTGTTTCCGGCAATGCAAAATCCATAGGAAAAGTAACGCCTGAAGAAATTAAAAATGAGCATGCTGCTGAGGAGAATTTAGACGATACTTCAAAAGAAATTATTGCAATTCTGGAGGAATATGTTAAACCGGCCGTTGCCAGTGATGGCGGTAATATTCTTTTTAAATCCTATGAACCGGACAGTGGTACCGTAAATGTAATATTGCAAGGGGCATGTAGCGGTTGCCCTTCCTCTACTTTCACTTTAAAAAATGGTATAGAAACCATGTTAAAAAATATGATGGGCGAAAAAGTGAATGAGGTTGTGGCATTAAACGGATAAAAAATAATAGGAAATGGATTAGCCTTTTTGTCCTACAATCGTTATTTTTAAGAAAACACTAAAAACAAGAAATTATGGCAGTTTTAAAAGTAATAGAAGTATTGGCAAATTCCGATAAAAGTTGGGAAGATGCCGCAAAGAACGCGGTTGCCCAGGCATCCAAATCCGTTAAGAACATTCGTTCCGTATACATTAATGAGCAAAGTGCCACTGTTGAAGGTGGTAAAATGGTCAATTTTAGAGTGAATGTAAAAATTACTTTCGAGGTTGATTAGGTTTAACCTTTATAGTTAAAAAAAAGCGCCCTTTCAGGCGCTTTTTTTATACTCATCCGAAATCAAATAGTATAACATGAGGGAAAAACATACCAACGCACTTATCAACGAAACAAGCCCCTACTTGTTGCAGCATGCCCATAATCCGGTTTATTGGGAGGCATGGAAACCCGAAGCACTACAAAAAGCTGAATATGAAAACAAATTACTGCTTATCAGCATTGGTTATTCCTCATGCCATTGGTGCCATGTGATGGAACACGAATGTTTTGAGAACGACGCTGTGGCGGAGGTAATGAACGGGAATTTCGTAAACATTAAAGTAGATAGGGAAGAAAGACCGGATATTGACCAAATTTATATGGATGCCCTACAGATGATGACCGGAAGCGGTGGTTGGCCGTTGAATATTGTCGCCCTTCCGGATGGTAAACCATTTTGGGGCGCAACCTATGTTAAAAAGGACGATTGGATCAAGGTATTGAAGCAACTGAATTCGCTATTCGTTTCCGACCCGAAAAAGGTACATGGTTATGCCGAAAGTCTAACGGAAGGGATTAAAGAAATTAACAAGATAACTTCCACGGAAGATTCCAACCTACTTTCCATCGGTCAGGTAAAGGAAATAGTAACCGATTGGTCTGTCTATTTTGACACTTTCTTGGGAGGCTATAAAAGAGCTCCTAAATTCATGATGCCGGTTAATATTAATTTTCTGCTTCATTATGGAACGGTACAGAATGATTCGAACATACTGGAATATGTACATACAACCCTTACCAGAATGGCTTGGGGCGGTATTTTTGACCATGTTGGAGGTGGTTTTTCTCGATATGCCGTCGATACAAAATGGCATGTACCCCATTTTGAAAAAATGCTGTATGATAACGGACAGCTTTTGAGCCTGTATTCAAAAGCATACGCCCAGTCAAAAAATATACTGTATAAAAAAGTGGTAATTGAGATCGTTTCTTTTCTTGAGACGGAATTGCTGAGTGATTCCGGCGGATTTTATTCTTCCCTAGATGCCGATAGTCTGGATGAGAACGATAAACTGGAGGAAGGTGCCTATTATGTTTGGAAGCAAGCAGAATTAAAAAAGATTTTGGGGGAACATTATCCTATTTTTAGTGACTATTATAATATAAATTCCTACGGATTTTGGGAGCATGATAATTATGTTTTAATTAGGGATGCATCCAATGCTGAAATCGCGAAAAAACATCAACTTACCGAACCTGAGCTAGAGCAACATATAAATTCTTGTCTGGAAATACTAAAGGCCAAAAGGTCCAAAAGAAATAAACCAAGGTTGGATGACAAAATCCTAACCTCTTGGAATGGTCTAACGCTAAAAGGATTAACAGATGCATATCGCTATCTAGGCAATGCGAAAATTTTTAAACCTTGCTTCAAAAAATGCCGAATTTATCACTGAAAAATTGATACAAAAAGATGGTAGTATATTGCATAGTCATAAAGATGAGAAAAGCACTATTAATGGATTTCTGGAAGATTATGCCACAGTAATTGAAGGGTTTCTTGGCATGTATGAAATTACTTTTAATGAAGCCTGGCTAGAGGATTCAAAAAAATTGATGGATTATGTTTTAGAGAATTTTATTGATGGTAAAACGGGACTGTTTTTCTTCACTTCAATAAAAGACCCTGTTATCCTAAGAAGGACGTTAGAGGTGGCGGACAACGTAATCCCATCTTCTAATTCGATAATGGCATTGAACCTTTTGAAGCTCTCCAAATATTATCCTTCGCTTGGCTATGGAAAATATCTAGAAAAGATGGTTCAAAGCATGCAGAAATCTATTCAAGAACACCCACGCAACCATGCAAATTGGCTTCATATACTACTTCTGCTACAAAAACCATTTTATGAGGTGGCCATTTTAGGAAAAGAAAATAGAAAAACGGCTTCGAAACTACTAAGCGAATATCTGCCAAATACTGTTATTGCTGCCACTGAGAAAGAATCCAACCTTTCACTATTGGAAAATAGATACACCCATGGTAAAACACAAATTTACATTTGTGAAGAAGGAGCCTGCCAATTACCTTTGGAAAAAATACAGGAAGCATTGGTCCAATTAAGGAGATATTAGAATCGTTAACAATAGTTTAATGAAATTTCCTTGGGTCACGGCTTTCAATTCTTGAGTTTTGCAAAATATAAGCTAAAATACATATGGACGAAATTACAAACTATAAAGAACATGCGGACAAGGCAATAGACTGGATATGGAACGCATTGCCCAATCTTTTGCTAGCTATTTTCTTACTAATTGCGGGACTCTATGTTATCCGTTTCATTAATAAAATGGTCCGTAGATTCTTTTTAAAGAAAGATTACGACCTTGCCCTAGAGTCATTTTTACAAAGCTTTATAAGCATCGCATTAAAAATTGTGTTATTCGTATTGGTAATTACACAATTAGGAGTACAAACCACTTCTTTAGCAGCTATTTTAGGTGCTGCGGGACTTGCTATTGGACTTGCGCTACAAGGATCGCTTGCTAATTTTGCGGGGGGTGTTCTTATTCTTTTGTTCAAGCCTTTCAAAGTGGGAGATTTTATTTCTGCCCAAGGCGTAGATGGCACCGTAAAGGAAATAACAATATTCACTACGAAACTTACCACGTTTGGAAATCAACTGGCTATTGTTCCAAACGGTAAATTATCCAACGACAACATCATTAATTATAGCGCCCAGGATACCCGTAGGGATAAAATAGATGTTGGTATCGGTTATGGTTCCAATATTAAAAAGGCAAAGGAAATACTATTACAAATTTGTGCGGACAGGGAAACTATTTTAAAAGAACCTGCACCGGAAGTTTATGTGGGAGAGTTGGCCGACAGTTCCGTTAATTTGACCCTTCGATTTTGGGCGAACAATCCGGATTTTTGGGCCGCTCATTTCTACGTAATGGAAGAAATTAAGCATAGATTTGATGCTGCTGGAATTGAAATTCCGTTCCCACAAAGGGTTATGCATCAATTGAAATCCTAATTCTGTTAAGGAAATTATCAAGCCCATCAAATTTGAATTTGATGGGCTTTTATTTTTTTGTCTGTAATATAAAATCCTTCAAATAATACGGTTCAAAATAAGCTACGTCCTCAAAGTCCGTTTCCAAAAATTTGCTCCAAGAAAGTACGGCCATATCTTTTGAAGAAGGGACAAGGCTGGTATTATAGACAATATTAGGACTACTTAATATGCCTTTAATTTTTTCTGCCCCATTTCCAACTACATAAATCTTTTTGTTTTCAAAATAGTCCTTAAACGAATTTTCATCAATTATTTCAGCTTGTACATCCCTAATTTGATGTAGTTCGGAATCAAAAACAGCTGAGTACACTTCCATACGTCTAGCGTCTAAAACCGGAATAATTAATTCACCATTAGTTGGTTTAATTTGGGAAGCCATACTCTTTAGTGTAGAAATAGCAATCAAAGGAATATCCAAAGCAAAACACAGGCCCTTGGCCGCAGAAACCCCAATACGTAGACCCGTATATGATCCTGGCCCCTTACTTACGGCTACCGCATCCAAATCATTTATTGTAAAGCCAGCTTCCTCAAGACATTCATTAATAAAAACATGAAGTTGCTCCGAATGCGAATAGTTAGGCGTATCATTCTCCCGAATTGCCAAAACCTCATTTCCGTTAGCGATGCAAACAGAACAATTGGTAGTAGCGGTTTCCAAATTTAATATCAATCCCATGAATCAAAGGTATTGAATAGCTACAAAACGAAAAAGCCAGTAATTTCAGAATTACTGGCTTTCAAAATAATTGAGTTAGTTTAATCTAAAGTGATGGGAATCCCAAAAAAGAATTCCAACAACTTCAATCTAAAAATGTATTCATATTTGGACCTGATAACATTGGCTTCGGCGTCATCAATACGAGCTTGGGCCTGACCAAACTCAAAAGAGTTCATCAAACCAACATCAAAACGTTCCTTTGAATAATTCATAGGCCAAAGTCCTAGCCTCCAATGTTTTTTCTGCTGCCTCATAGGACTTTCTAAAGGTAGTGACATCTACATAATACTGATTGACGTAGATTCAAGGACCAACTTATCCTGTTCCAATTGCACCGTTGCCTTTTCTAGACTGTTTATTTCCGAGCGTTTAACATTATTTCTGTTACTCCATCCATTAAATATGGGAATGTTCATTTGCGCTCCGTAAGAAATACCATCGTTAATCCATAGTTGGTTTGTAAAACTCTCCGCAGGAACAACACTACCTGTTGAGGGATTAAAACCACCTTGATCTGAATATCGGGTATTATAGTTGAAAAAGGCGCCGAAAGTAGGATAATAAGCTCCCTTGGCAATTGCTCACATCCTTTTCCGCAAGCTCCATCATGGACTTTGAAAATTTTATATCATTTCTAAATTCCAATGCCTTTGCAAAAATTGTTTTAGGGCTATTATTTAAAATGTTCGAAGGTGGAATTTCAAAGGAATCATCCGCAATGTCAAAGTTTTCATAATCTGTTATCTGTAGTAGTTGTGCCAAATTTATTTTTGAAATACTGACCAAATCTTCATTATTAACTATCTGTTGCTCCTGATTTGCGGCTGTAGCTTCCAGCTCCAAAAGATCACCTTTGGGAGACACCCCTGAATTAACCAATTCCGTGGTCCGTTCCAAGTCTTGTTCGGTTACGGTATACTGTGCCTTTTGCGTACCTTAAGAGCTTCCTTGATTTGATAATATTTGAAATAGGCAAGGGCTACATTCAAACGGATATCATCTTTTAAATCGTCTAACCTATACTGATTTGCAATGGCGTTCAATTTAGCTCATTGAGTTGTGAATATTACGAAGGCCATTAAATAAATTAGGGAAGAAGTAACTCCCCCATTAGCGGTTAGATATGGTAGTGGTAACAGGCTATTTGTAGTAGGGTCAAAAGAAAGATCCGGTATTAGCGGCAGAAGAAATATTACTGTTTAAATTAGGTAAAAAATCTACCAATAGCATCCGATTTATCAATTTTGGCATTCTCCAAATCGAGTTCAAACTGCTCAACTGACAAATTATTCTCCACGGCATATACAACACACTCCTGCAATGTCCATTTCTTTACCTGTGCCGTTGTTATTGCGATTACCGCCAAAGACAGTAGTAGCGTTAGTTTAAATTTCATTTGTTGATTTTTTGATTATTATTTGATTGATGATTTTATTCTTCAGTTTCCTCTTCTTCCTCTTCAATTCCTTGTTTTATGGGCTCCGTTTTATTCCATTGTTTTACTAGGTCATCTTCCGTTAGTCCTGATATGATTTCAACATTGATTCCATCGGAAATGCCTATTTCAACATCCCTACGTTCAAATTTTTGCTCTTCTGCAGCACCGACTGCCACTTCAACATAAGGTTTATCGGTTTTCTTATCAAATTGCAATAATGCTTCTGAAATAACGAGAACACTATCTTTCTTCTCCAATACCATAGAAGCATTTGCACTGTAACCGGCCCGTATAAAAATACTGTCGTTAATTTCCACATCGCCTTCCACCTTAAACTGAACCGCACCGGTCTCCTCAATTCCTTTAGGTGCAATAAATCGCAATTTCGCATCCAACTCCGTACCTTCCACGGCACCTAGACTAATTTTCAACGGCGTACCCACCTTTAACTTGCCTACTTCGCCTTCATCTACTTTACCTTCAAAAATCATTTTACCAAGGTCGGCAATCGTAGCTATGGTAGTGCCATCATTAAAGTTATTACTCTGAATAACCTGATCTCCTTCCTCAACAGGGATTTCTAGGATTGTACCATCTACAGTAGCACGAATATTTGTATTGGCGGATGAAGAACCACCGGCAGAACCTACCCTGATAATTTGATAGTCCGCACGGGCATTCTTTAGTTCCTGTACTGCTTGATCATATTGTAATTGGAGGTTATTAAAATCTTGACTGGATATTACTCCTTTGTCAAAAAGCGACTTATTCCTGTCATATTCTATTTTGGTATTGTTCAATGCAATTTCGGCATTGGTTACCCGACCCCTTGCTTGGTTTAAGGACTGCTCATTAGGTACTACCTTGATAACGGCTATCAAGTCCCCAGCTTTGACTTTTGCGCCTTCCTCTAGATATATTTTATCTATAATTCCTGAAATCTGTGGCTTTATTTCAATTTCATCCTCTGGTATCACCTTACCAGTAGCAACTGTTTTCTTCTCAATGTTTGAAATAAACGGTTTTTGAGTCTCATAAGTAATGGAGGATTTACTGTTCGATTTAATAAAAAACACAGCTGCCCATAATGCTCCTAATACTAAAAGCCCGATTAATATGTATTTTACAATTTTGTTCATTTTCTGGTGTATTTGTATTTGTTATGTATTGGTTTGTTTATTATTCCTCTCGTAAAGCGTCTATAGGCCGTATACTTACCGCACGTTGCGCCGGTATTAGCCCAATAAGGGTTCCCAGAATTACCATGATTGCCAAGGCTCCCAGAACGTAGGGTATGGGAACCGTTGGGTTGGTATAGGGAAAATCGATATCCTTGGTCAAATTATTGATGAGGGATAAAACACCCGCACCTAAAATGATGCCTATTATACCTGCCAGTGTGGTTAGAAAAACAGATTCTAAAATAATCTGGTTTCTAACTTCACTTGGCGTCGCTCCCAGCGCTCTTCTTACGCCTAGTTCCTTCGTTCGTTCCTTTACAGATATCAAAAGAATATTGCCAATGCCGATGACACCTGCCAAAATGGTGGCTATACCGACTATAAGCGACAAAAACGTAAGTCCTTTGGCAAAGCCGGATACTTTCGTAAATACCTCTCCAAGGTTAAATCCCCCTAATGCTCTTTCATCTTCTGGATCTACATGGTGAATTTTTTTCAGCATTGCTTTGACATCCTTTTCAACTTGTATAACGTCAACATCGTCATAGGCAGCTATACACATATAACCAATATCATCACCCGTATTATACAATTGTCGAAATGTGGAAAAAGGAATAAATATAGCAGTGTCGTTATCAAAACTCACACCTTGTGCCAATTTATGAACCCCAATTACCTGAAAGTAGACACTTCCGATTCGGATATATTGTCCGATAGGGTCTTCATCTTTCTCGAATAACTCCTGTAAGTTGCGCTCTCCAATGACACATACTTTCCGTGCTTGCTCTATATCCTCATCGTTGATAAACCTACCGCCATCAAAGATTTTTTTCGTTGCGATTTTAGTGTATACCGGGAAATCCCCGTTCACTGGATAGGTTCCCGATTTTTGACCCCTAACGGTATATATTGGATCCGTACCAAATCCGCCCATATCAATACGTGGGGCGATGTATTGTATTTCAGGAATCCTATTTTGTAACGTTGTAACGTCACCGAGTTTTAATTGAATCTGACGACCTGTTTTATAGCCATCATAAGGTTTGCTCGTGCTCTGCCCCCAAACGAACATACTGTTCATGGACACCGTCTTAAAAACCTTGTCAAAGCCATTATCCATGCCCTGCGCCGCTCCGGAAAGTCCTATGTACACAAAAATACCCCACAATACACCTATCATAGTTATGATAGTTCTTGTCTTATTCTTGCTTATAGAACCAAAAATCTCCTGCCATGTATTTCTATCAAAAATAAACTTCATATCATTCGTCTCTTAGTGCAACAATAGGTTTAATCCTGGCTGCTCTTCTGGCAGGAATATATCCTGCAATTGCCCCAAAAACTATTAATATTATCGTGGCAAATATTGCCAGTCCCATATTTATATATGGGTCAGTAATAAAAAAGTCCTCCAATTTCTTACCCAATGAACTTATAATGGCAATACCAATAATCATCCCAATAATCCCTGAAATAGTGGTAATAAAAACCGATTCCAATAAAATGGAGCCAATAACCGAAGCCGGTGTAGCTCCCAAGGCCTTACGTATTCCCAGCTCCTTAGTCCTTTCCTTCACAACAAATACCATAATGTTACTAATACCGATAATACCGGCCAAAATGGTTCCAAATGCAATGAAACCGCCTATGTAGGCAAGTACTCCCGCAAACTGTTGGTTTTGCTTCAATTGATCCGCAACATTTCTGATATAAATACCATTTTGATCTTCTGGACTAATAAATTTTTTATCTCTTAAAAACTTGTCAAGGCTCCTATCAAAGGCCATCGCTCCGGCGTAGCCTATTTCCGGATTGAAACCAACCACTATTTGATCTACTTTATCTGTATTTTTTTCTATTAGCTGTCTGGTGGAATATGGAATGTATATTCGTCTTTCCTCATCATCACCCGCTTCGTCCTGGAAAACGCCGATTACTTTAAAAGCACTTCCCGCAATATCAATATGGGCTCCAATGGCATCTTCTTGACCAAACAGATCCCGTTCCACCAACCTTCCAATTACGGCGTATTTGGTTTTGTTCTTGATATCTTCCTTGTTCAAATACCGTCCCTTCATCATAATGGTATTCTCTGCAAATTGATAGGCTTCGCTAACACCCCTGGTGGTATAGTTGTTTGATTCGTTCTTGTATTTCACCAAGCCACTTCTATCAATTCTAGGGGAAACATAGTCAGTAAGCATGGTGAAGTTCTTCTCTATATCTTCCAAATCGCTATTGTCAAATTCAATTTGGCGGCCGGATTTATATCCCTTATAAGGCTCCGAAGTTCTCCCGGGATACAAATAAAAGGTATTACTGGAATCTTCACTAAAGAATTTATTGAACGTATTTTGAAGCCCATTGGTAAGACCTACCAGTGACACGAATATGAGAATACCCAATGCCACGGTAAAGCCCGATAAGAACGTACGTAACTTGTTCTTTTGAATGGTCTCGAAAATCTCTTTCCAATTATCTCTACTGAACATACTGCTCGGCCCTTACTTGTTTAATTTTTTTGTCTTCCAGGATAATACCGTCCTTAAGGTGCACAATACGCTTGCACATATCCGCAATGTCGGGTTCATGGGTTACGATTAGAATCGTATTGCCCTGGTCGTTAATTTTTTGGATAAGATCCATAACCTCATAGGAAGTTTTGCTATCCAATGCTCCGGTTGGCTCATCCGCGAGTAAAACTTTTGGTTCTGCGGCCATGGCCCTTGCTATGGCAACCCTTTGTTTTTGACCACCGGAGAGTTCACTGGGCAAATGACCTGCCCACTCCCTTAAACCTACTTGTTCCAAATATTTAAGCGACTTTTCTTCCCTTTGTTTTCTGGGCATACGTTGGTAGTACAACGGCAAGGCCACATTTTCCATTGCGGTTTTATAGTTTATCAAATTGAAAGATTGAAAAACAAAGCCTAAGAATTTATTCCTATAGTTGGCCGCTTTGGTCTCGTTGAGATTTTTGATAGGAACACCGTCCAACGTGTACGAACCTTGATCAAGTTCGTCCAACATTCCCAAAATATTCAACAATGTGGATTTTCCAGAACCGGAAGACCCCATAATGGCCACAAGTTCGCCTTCCTCAACTGTAAAATTTATTCCCTTTAATACATGCAGTGAATTACTGCCCATTTTATAGGATTTATGAAGATCTTTGATTTCTATCATATTGGTGTTTTATTGGTTTGTAGGTCCTGCAACATACTTCCCGAGGATAGGACAGTAAACTGACCAGATTGTTACAAAGTTTGACCTACTTTTTTTAAAATAGTTTAATTTTGTGCGAATTCATCGGGCTTAACTTCGTTCCAGACCTTTATTTTATCTCCTTCGGATATCCCGGATTGAACCTCAACATAGATACCGTCACTAATACCCAATTCAATATCCCTCCGCTCAAATTGCTGATTGCCGGTTTCTACCTCTACATAAGGTTTTTTTGTTTTTCCATCGAACTGAACTAATGCTTCCTTAAGAGCAAGAACACTATCGGCACGCGCCAAAATAATAGAGGCATTTGCACTTAAGCCGGCTCTAATAAAAACAGAGTCCTGCTTTTTCAACGTTCCCTTTATTTCAAATTGAATTGCTCCATTTTCAGCATTACCTTTTGGGGCAATATAATCCAATACTGCGTTGAAAACAGTGTTCTCAATAGCACCCACAGTTATTTCCAAGGGTAAATCCTCCTTTATCTTCCCTACTTCGGATTCATCAACCTTGCCTTCAAAAATCATTTTATCAATATCAGCGATTGTGGCTATTGTTGTTCCTTCATTAAACGTGTTACTCTCAATCACCTGATTCCCGACTTCTACCGGAACTTCCAAAACCATTCCACTCACAGTAGCCCTAATCTGGGTATTGGCAGCATTCCCATAGCCAGTAGTTGTACCAGTTTTGATAATATCGAATCTTTTATTGGCAGCACCATATGACTGTTTGGCCTGGTCATAGGCAACTTGTGCCCGTTCCAAATCCACCTGGGAAATCACACCTTTTGAAAATAGATTTTTTTGACGATCTAAATTACGTAATTGATCATCCAAGCCTATTTTAGCCTCATCGATAGCGTTTCTGGCATCGTTTAAGGCGTTCAAATTTGGCACCACTTTAATAAGACATATCAAATCACCGGATTTTACGTAATCCCCGCCTTCAACATAAATTTCTTCTATAACCCCTGAAATGTTTGGCTTGATCAACACTTCCTCTAGTGGTAAGATACTCCCCGTTGCCACCGTCTTTTTGACGATAGTCTCTGTAGATGGTGTTTCGGTTTCATAGACTACCGGATCCTCCGCATTTTTTTGGTATAAATAGTACATTGCCCCACCGAAGGCGACTACGATGAACAGTAAAATAAAAATGGTTACTTTTTTCTTCATTTTTTAGTTGGATTGATTGATGAGTAATTTATTTTATTCGGTTCTTAGGGCTTCTATCGGCCTTGTTTTGATAGCACTATTCGCTGGGATGAACCCGGCAAACAACCCTGATATAATTAATATTAGTAAAGCAACTGTTACCACTCCAAGATTCACACTTGGATTAACGAACATCATTACAGGTCCACTCATATCTAATAGGTAATTGATTCCGTAAATAACCAAAGCCCCAAAAGCAATACCACTCATACCTGATATAATCGTCAAAAATATGGATTCCATTAATATCTGTTGTTTAATGGACCATGGACCTTCACCCAAGGCACGTCTAATTCCAATTTCCTTAGTTCTTTCCTTTACTACGATCAGCATAATATTGCTCACCCCAATAATTCCGGAAAGAAGAACACATATTCCAACGAAATAGGCGATTAGTTCCAAGGCTCCGAAAAGGCTTACCACTCGTTGAAATTGCTCATTCAAATCAAAATGACCAATAGCTCTTGTATCTTCAGGATGTATTCTATGGTTTTCCTTAACAATATTGAATATTTGCTCCTTTATATTGGTTATTGGCACTTCATCTACTGCCGTAATTGCCATCCAGCCCACATCATCCCCTCTATTAAAGGCTTGTGAAAATGAAGTAAATGGGATATATATTTCTTTTTGAGCATTTTCGCTATCGCCGTCAACATTTGTTTTTTTATAGGTCCCGACCACCATGAAATTAACATCATTTATCTTAATGTAGGTTCCAAGACATTCTTCCCCTAAATCATATAAGCTAGACTTCACATTAATACCTATAACCGCCACTTTGCGTTTTTCATTAATATCACCATAATTTAGGAAGCGTCCGGAAGTAATATCCATTGGCTCCTGTTTTATGATTTCCGGATAATCCCCATATACGCTAAAGGCTCCACTGTTTAAACCCCTTACCACATTGTTCGCTCCTTGAAAATTACCAAGTTGATTTCTAGGCGAGACATAGCGAAGGCCATCAACATTTTCCCTAATGTCGGCTACATCACTCGTTTTATAAGTAAACTCCCTATCCTTTGGCAGTCCTTTATAAGACTTGGAAGCTGTTCTAGTCCAGATAAACATGGTATTAGTGGCAATATCTCCAAAATCAGCCCTTATACCATTTTCAAGTCCTTTGCCAGCAGCCAATAATATAATCAGTATAAATATTCCCCAAAAGACTCCAAAAGCGGTAAGCAACGTACGGAACCAATTTGTGGTCAGTACCTGCAATATCTCATCCCATCGATCTTTATTAAACATTTTGTTCTTAATTAATTATTAGCACCTTGCTATTTTATTCTTCCTTTAAAGCAACAATGGGCTTTATTTTTGCTGCCCGCCATGCCGGGAAAAAACCTGCCAATGTACCCGCAAAAATTAACAGGAATACCGTTGTAAGTGCTACATTAAAATCGATAGAGGGGTTGACCACATAATCTACTTCAACATTAGGACCTACTAATTCTAGCAGACCCATACTAAATATGAGTCCTGCAAAACCTGAAACAGCTGTCACAAAAATGGCTTCATGTAAAATCATACCAATTATAGACCAGGGTTTAGCACCCAAAGCCTTTCGTATACCGATTTCCCTTGTTCTTTCTTTAACTATGATAAGCATGATATTGCTTACGCCCACAATACCAGCGATAATGGTACAGACACCAACAAACCAGAAGAAAAATTTAATACCGCCTATGAGGTTCATAAACCGTTGTACATTCTCCAAAGTATTAAAGGTGTTTATTGCACTCATATCGTCTGGAGCTACGGTATGGGATTGTTTTAAATACGTTTTCACCTCTTCGGTGAATTTTACGGACTCGGCTAGGGTTTTCTCAAAGGTGGCAGCTGGCTTTAGGGTAAAGTACATCATATTGAGGCTGTCTCCACCGTTAAAAACACGCTGTCCGGTACTTAAAGGAATATAAATACGGTCTTCTTCGCGTTCACCTCCTTTGTCACCATACACACCAATAATCTTAAAATTTAAATCGGCTATTTTTAAATCACGCCCAACTGGGTCTTCTTCATTTTGCAATAATTCTCGGTGAATTTTATTGCTGATTACCGCAACTTTGGAAACAGACTGGTGGTCTTTGTAATTTAGAAAACGTCCTTTAGAAATAAACTCATTCTCTATCTGTTGATATTCGGGAGAAATACCCTGAACGGAATATGCACCTGATTCCTTCTTATAATTGATGCTCGCATTAAAAACCCTGAAATTTGGAGATTTATACTCAAGTTCCTCTGCGTACTTATCCTCTATATAATTGTAATTCTCATTTCTTAAACGAATTGGACGACCCGGATTTAGGCCTTTGTACTTTTTAGTAGTGACTTGCGTCCACACCCCGATACGATTGCTAGCATCTTCCTCAAACTCTTGGGCAATACCATTTTGCATGCCTTGACCAAAACCTAATAAAATTACCAGGATAAAAATACCGGAAGCTACGGAGACCCCTGTAAGGAAAGTTCGCAATTTGTTTTTCCGAATTGTATCGAAAATTTCTTGCCATCGTTCTATATCGAACATGTGATTGATTTTGATTGATGAATGCAATACAAGTATTACACATAGATGAGACTACCTAACCATCACAATGTTACAGAATAAGAATAAAAAAAGTGTTAAAGTTTTAAAGTTTTGTTAAGAACGCATTTTACGATATACAAAATAAAAGACGCCGGCTACCAAAACATAGGGTATGGCCATAAGATAAACGATACCATTATTGATTCCTTTTGCAGCATTACCGGACTCCTCGCTTTCCAACACCGCCCTGCACATGGCACATTGTGCTTCTACCGCTTCGGGTATAAAATCAGATTAGTATAAAAATTATGAAGAACCAATACTTTTTCATGACAATTAGTGGATGTAATAGGGTGAAATCATAATGTAAACCACAACACCCGTTACCGCTACATACAACCACACGGGAAAGGTATATTTAGCAAGCGCCCTATGTCCTTCAAAATCATTTAGGTATGCTTTTGCATAGGTTCTTAGCACCAACGGAATGAGCGCAATGGACAGAATGATATGTGTAATCAATATGAAATAATATAAATACCGCAACAACCTTCACCTCCATACGCCGTTGAATCGGATGTCATGTGATACGCTATGTACATCAATAAAAACAAAATGAGAGCACAATATTGGTCGTCATCAAGTTTTGATGCAATGTCTGCCTTCCGTTTTTTATTGCCCATACAGCTATCAATAGAAGTATTGCGGTGAGACCATTGATTGTGGCATAGATGGGGGGCAAAAAAGAAAGAGGGTCAACATTAGGTATTTTAACCATAAAAAGCAGTGCAACCACTATGGGTATGACAATAGAAACGGCACCTATTATTTTATTGAATTTCTTTTCTTTTGAAATTGTAGTTTCCATACTATTCTTCTAACAATTTTTTGATGTCTTCCCTTAAAATGCCAATCTGTTCTTCTTCTCCTTGGCTATTTTCACCTTTCTCCTCCGTGATAGCTCCCCGATAATAAACAATTGGGTTTCCAAATTTATCAGATCTGGAGCGCAAGTATCCTTCTTTATCCACTAATGCGAACAATCCGGAATGTTCAAATCCGCCAGGAGCATCCGGCATTTCCGCGGCAAAGATATTAAATCCGCTATTTGCCAAATCATAAATGGTTTCCTTATCCCCGGTCATTAAATGCCAATCCATATCCGTAACCCCATACTTTTCCCCATATTCTTTTAACACACTTGGTGTGTCATATTGCGGAGTGATGGAAAAAGACGCCACTCCAAAATCATCCTCGTTCTCAAAATGATTTTGAAGGCTTACCAAGTTTTTTGTCATAATAGGACAAATACTAGGACAGCGTGTAAAGAAAAACTCCGCTACATAGACCTTTCCTAAATAATCCTTATCCGTAATTAATAAACTATCCTGGTTGATGAGCTGAAAAGGAGGTACTTTCCGTCTCTTGCCGTTTAAGGTGATATAATCAAGTCCCTTTCCCGTAGGAGCGGTATTCATTCTATCATTCTCTACTATGGTGCCGGATTTTATACGGTCAACTATCCTTGGAATGACTATAATTCCAAAAATGAGGATAATTAACGAGACCCATATGTATGTATATTTTTTATTCATCACTTTTCTCGGTCCGAATTGTTTTTCTTCAATGCCAATCTGTATTCCGCAAGAATAACCTTCACATCATCTTCCATCTTGTTATTCAAATCCGCGACAGAGTTGGTATTGAAGCCAAATTTAGTGCCCTGGTCCTCATCCTTGGCCCGTCCTCTAAGGTTTCTTTCCTTATCAATAATAAAAACGTAAGGCGTGCCTAAATCTTCATCCAATTGTAAATCGGTTTTAAGACTTTCAAATAATTCGGTTATTTCCTCTGGTTTTTTAAAAACAAACTTCCATTTCCTGACATCGGCTAAATTGGAAAGTTCCTCCTTTAAATCGGCAACCTCGTTTTCAGTTCCAAATGGCATCACCATGATGAACTGAAAATCCTTAAACTCATAAAATCGTTTGTATATTTTTTGGTTAAGGTTAAAAGCATTTCCTTTTTTCAGCTCCACTTCGTTTCCCAAAAAACCCAAAACAGTAATGTTATTTGAAAATTTGACATCATTTTCATCAAAACCGATTTCAGCAATTTCTTCCGTAAGAATTGGAAGTTTACCAAAATTATTTACTCCAGAAGCAAAGAATAGATATGCTACAATGGGAAGTACAAACAATACTACAAGTACAAAAGTCTTCTTCATCCGAATGCAAAATAATGGTTTGTCCTATCTTAGACCCAGGGAGATTAGTACCGTTTAAAAAGTCTTAACAAACTGGTACAAAAATAAAAAAGACGGTCTTTAAACCGTCTCTTAATTCTGTTAATTCTATACTAGAAGTTCCAACTTACAAAGCCGTCCTTATAAATATTATAAATATAGTCCGCTTCTACCAGGAGGATAAAAACCAAATAGATAACCAAAAAGATGGGCGTCCATACAATTGCCCTTCTCAACGAACTTTTTTCATCCCTAAGGTGCATAAAATCCCAGGCGATATAGTAGGCCTTGACCAAGGTAAGGATAATGAATATCCAGTTCAATAATTTCATGCCAAGAAAATAGGTTCCTGTAAGTGATTCTGGTTTTAAAATACCAAGAACAACTTCCACTGCAGTAACCAAAGTAAGAAAGGCCAAAACGCCCCAGATCTTTTGGGTATTGGACTTAAACTTTAACAAACCTCTAAAAATCTCTAATTTGTGCTCGTGTGCCATATCATTATATTGATTCCGCTGTATACCGGAATTAATTACTATTCAAAATTATACCAAGTAGAAAAAGGTAAATACAAAAACCCAGACCAAATCCACAAAGTGCCAATACAGTCCTACTTTCTCCACCATTTCATAATGTCCGCGTCGCTCATAAGTTCCAAGAACCACATTGAAAAATATTATGAGGTTAATGACCACCCCAGAAAAAACGTGAAAACCGTGAAAACCAGTTATGAAGAAAAAGAAATCCGCAAAAAGCCGACTTCCATATTCGTTATGAATAAGATTAGCCCCTTCCACAACCTGTGTGGCTTGACCTAATTTAGCAAGAGACTCTTCTCTTGACAATACTGTTTTTTTACCTTCTTCATTGATAGTTTCTGTACGTATCAATATTTCGGGATTTGCCTTAAAACCCTCTACTACTTCATTTAAGGAATAGGTAGTCAGCGTGCCTTCCTCATAATACCAAACACCGTTTTTCTTTTCGTGCGCCACTCTTTCATCAGGAATAGTTACCGCAAAATCAGCCAACGCCGCTCTTTCCTCTGGATTATCCGCCTTAACAAATTGCAAGATTCTTCCACCTTTGGTCTCTACAGCTCCATAATCACCCCTAATAAACGTAGCCCACTCCCAAGCTTGGGAGCCAACGAATATAGCGCCTCCGATTACCGTGGCGAACATATACCAGATTACCGCATTTTTTTTCATTCTATGTCCGGCATCCACGGCCAATACCATGGTTACGGAAGACATTATCAAAATAAATGTCATGAACGCCACATAAATCATGGGATAGTTCCCGTGGAAGAAAGGCACGTGGGTAAAAACCTCGTCAGCAATTGGCCAAGTCTCTATAAACTTAAACCTGGAAAAACCATAAGAAGCTAAAAACCCGGAGAAGGTCAAGGCATCCGAAACAAGGAAAAACCACATCATTAATTTACCGTAGCTTGCCCCTAAAGGCCTATTGCCACCTCCCCAAACGTTTTCCTCTGTTCCCGCTGTTACCGTAGAATCCATATTTTGATATATCGTTTTAATAAAACTTTAGCAAATTTACATTTTTTTCAAGTATATAAAAGCTGATTTGACCCCAAAACTATTTTTGTTCAAAATTTTATTTCACGAACGACATGAATACGATCAAATACACCCATAATACGTCCAAAAAGTGCCAAAAAGTAGCTCCCAATGATAATCCAAGATATTCCTTTGATGAGTATTTTCCTTTATACTGATTGTAAAGCACCACCAAAAGCGAAATGATTCCCGCAACCACGTGTACAATATGTACCATTGCAATCAAAAAAACATATGATATTTTAATACTACTGGTAGGCCCGGTAAAATAATATCCCTGTGCAACCATTTCTGAAAATCCGTTAAACTGAAAAACTATAAATAGTATTCCCAGTCCTAACGTTACAAAAAGCCAAGTAGTACCCAAACTATTTTTGCCATTTATGACCGCCCTTTTGGCCAAAATATAGGACAGACTGCTTAGCACTATGATTGCGGTACTTATATAAAAGGCTTGTGGCAAATTTATGTCACTTGCCCAGTCCTCCCTTGAACTACTCACAATATAGGCGCTAGTCCAACCGGCAAAACCCATAAGTAGGCTAATCATGCCAAACCAAAGCATCATTTTTTTTGCCCTGTCGTTCTTCTCCTTTATCGTGCCTTGCGTTAAATCCATTTATCGTACAAATTTATCTATAACGTATATAATTTGCATGAGCGTTATATAACTCACACTGGTAAGCATTAGTTTCCTCGCGGATACATTGTCCCTTTTGGTGTATAACCTTAACGCAAAAAATAGCATTACGGCACCCATTAAGAAAATTAGTATGGCCGATACAATGGAAAGTTGTAATCTTCCCGTAATTCCAAAAGCGGGAATCACCGATATGACCATCATCCAAATAGTATACATAATGATTTGTAGCGCCGTACCGGAATCCTTTTTACCCGTGGGCAACATTTTAAATCCACCTCTTTTGTAGTCATCATCCAACATCCAACCCAACGCCCAAAAATGAGGGAACTGCCAAAAAAATTGAATCATGAACAAGGTGCCCGGTTCAATCCCAAAATCATTGGTCGCTGCAACCCAACCCAACATAAACGGAATAGCACCTGGAAAGGCACCTACAAAAACCGCAAGCGGAGTTTTGGTCTTTAAAGGGGTATAAACACTTGTGTACAAAAAGATGGAGATAGCCCCGAACATAGCGGTCTTCGGGTTCAAAAAATACAAAGTCACTATACCTATTATTGTAAGCGCAATAGCAATAGCCATTGCCGTATTTACCGACATTCTACCGGCAGGTATAGGCCTATTTTTGGTACGCTGCATTAAAGCATCCAAATCCTTCTCAATTACTTGATTGTAGGCATTACTGGCCCCAACCATGCAATAGCCCCCAAAGGATAATAGTAAAATTGGCAAAAGTTCTATTTCGTAAGCTCCGAGAAAATAACCCGCAACCGAGGAGAAAACCACACTAATGGCCAGTCTAGCCTTTGTAATCTCCTTAAAATCAGCAAAAATTAATCCCAAAGAATTATTCCTTGCCGTCTCAACGGCGGTCTTCATCATTATCTCAAAATAGGTCTGCAAAGATAACCTCCAAGTAATATTTCTGCAACCAAATGAAGTAATTTATACTACTTGAAAACAACAAACGTTTGAAAACAAAAAAAGCCCGGAAAATTCCGGGCTTTTTGTATCTACTATTTGATTTTCTATTGCAATTTAAAGGTAATAGGAATACTAAAAGGTACACGTACCGCTCTTCCCCTTTGTTTACCAGGAGTCATTTTCGGAAGCTTCCCAATAATTCTGGCGGCTTCTGCCTCTAGATTCTTATCCGGACCTCTCATTCTAACATTTCCAATACTACCATCCTTTTGGATGACGAACATAATATTCACCCTACCTTGAACCCCCATTTCTTGGGCAATTTCTGGATAGCGGAAGTTTTTACTAATATGTTTTTGCATCATTGAATTGAAACAAGCCCTTTTATCACTTTCGTTCTCGCAACCAGGAAAAACAGGCACATTCTCAATAACAGCAAATGGTACATCAACATCCTCTTCCACTTCCTCTACTACAACATCATCTATCTCAACTATTTCCTCTTCTTGACTTGTCTCCGTTGACTCTATTACCGTTTCCTCAACTTCTTCCTCATCTTCAACAACCTCAATAATCTCAGGTGCTGCGGGAGGTGGTGGAGGTGGTGGGGTTTTAATTTGCTCCGTCATAGGAACTTCTTCATCCAATAAATCATCAACATTCATAGAAATGTCGTAATTATTATCTTCATCATACGTTTTCCACTCAAACGCAATAAACGTCAACAGCATAACTACAAAAAGACCCATAACAAAATACAGGCTACTATTCTTCGTTAAGTCCGCTTTCGGATTCTTTTTTGGCTCCATATCAAATCAATTTAGTGTTTGCTAATTTAACTAATAAAATACTAAAAATGCAATTAATATTTCCATTTTAACGACCATTTGCTGGAAAACAGCGCTTTAGCTACCAGCATTCCCATTAAAGCCCCTGCCGCATTTGCTAAAGCATCTAAAATATCCCCTTCCCGGCTAGCAGTAAGCGTATGCTGTAAAACCTCAATAATTATGCCATAAAGCACGGCGAATACAACTACCCAAACGACCACTACTGCTAATTTTCTTGGTGCCTTCAAATATTCCCTAACAGCCCATATGCCCAAAATTACCATTACAAAATAAAAGGTGAAATGGACAAATTTGTCAAAATGGGGAATATTTATTGACGGAGTGTCGTCCTGATCAAAAGAAAATAAGCTGGCTAATGTTACGAACACCAGCCAGCTTACAAAAAGAAGTCTAAAAAGCACTTTTTTAAGCACCTATTAATTCCTTATAATCCGAATCACTTAACAGGTCATCTACCTCATCAGTGTTGGTAAACTTAACTTTCACCATCCACCCTTCTCCGTAGGGATCAGAATTTACCTTTTCCGGCTCATCTTCCAAGGCCTCATTAAATTCAACGAGCTCTCCCGAAAGCGGCAGAAATAAATCAGAAACCGTTTTGACCGCTTCCACTGTTCCAAAAACCGCTTCCCTTTCCAAGGTTTCATCCAAAGTATCCACTTCCACATAGACGATATCCCCTAATTCCCCTTGGGCAAAGTCGGTAATACCAACAGTTGCAATATCACCTTCTATCTTGACCCATTCATGGTCCTTTGTATATTTTAAATCCGATGGTATATTCATTACATGTATTTTGATGTTGGACAAATGTATATTATTCTGAAAAGGTATTCAAGAAATAAAGTGAAACTCAAGTTCAAAATACAAGTGCAAGTTCAAAATATCCAAGAATCCATGATTTGAACGGATAATCCGTCAGTTTGAATACCGAACTTTTCAAATCAGTTAATTAATCTAGTTTATAAATTAACCAGCGAGAGCTTGCCTATCTGCTTATGGACTTAACACTTGCCCTTGAAGTTGGCTGCTAATTTCCAAAATTATACCGAAGGGTGAACCCTGCATTGATTGTAGTCTGTGGGAAAGCAGTGGAAACGGCAAATTTGGAAAAAGAATGATCATAGAAGAACAAAGCATTCAACTGCTTGCTTAGTGCATAGTCCGCAGTGAATTTTAGCGACAACAGATTTTGACCGGAAGTAATCTGGTTATTATCAATATCCAGATTTCTAATTATTGTGATGTTGTCTCTTAAGGTCATATCGGCTTTAAGGTTCAAGTCGCCCTTAAGCCTGGTTTTATTACCCCCTATATTAGTCACCATTTGCACATCCTTAATGCGGTAACCGAGGCCCAACAGTATATTCCTTTCCATTAATTTCAGTCATCAAATTATTGTCAAAACTTAACGATAATGCACGCTCTGTACGAACTTCGGCCAGCACACTAACAGAATTTTGCATTTCAAAATCAATGCGCATCAAGGGATTGAATTGATCGTTAAGTACCACATTGTTCAATATCAAGTCCGGCAGAACATCGCCAGTCTCTAAATCGATACTTCCGTTTTGTTTTTCCAAATTTGTTTGGAAGGAATTAATACTGTACGCCGCCCTGTACCCGTGACTCAAGGAAAAACGCTTAAATTTCTTCTTGAACCATTTGTTCTTCATTAATCCGGTGAACTTTACGTTCCAATTAGGTATCGGAATCTGTCTAAACAGATCCAGATTAACACGCTCTACATCCTGACCCGTATATGCGGCAAAAAATGCCGGAAGCAACACTTCCTGTTGGGTCTTTCCATAACGCTGTGGAAATCCATCCTCGTCGAGCGTTCCCGGAGCTTCGCCCCTATCCGAAACCAATCTATTGGCAATAGTCAATCGGTTATCCTTGAACTGTTGAAAATTTTCGGAATCAAATTCATCGCTCTTTCCAAAAGCGGTACCGATCATCATAGTAGAGATACTAAAACTTCCATAATTATTTCCCAATTGCGCGTTGTACACGGGCTGGTCAGCCGTAACATCTATATTAAAGTTCTCTTGATAACTATTGGAATACTGCCTGTCGGCCACTAAATCTATAGTCAAATCATTGGTTGGTTGGGCCGTGGCGGTAATATTCAACTGCTTGTTGGTTCGCTGAATGAACTGCTCGTTGAAATCTTGAAAACCGGTCAACCATCCGTTTCTGGCCGCCTCAAAACGGACATCGGCCTGACTACCGAAAACAAAACCTATAGTTGGTCTAGCTGTACCAATAAAACCTACGGATTGTGTGTAGCCCGGAAGTACCGTACCATTACTTTCATTATAGTTAACGTTCAAACGCTTTACCATGGTCACAATATCCACCACCGTGTTGAAGAGTCCACTCGTTTTCTTTTCAATTTTTTCCTGCTCACCGGCCGGAACACCCGCTTTGTCCCTTCTAATTGGTCCCGCAGGAGCTTTTGAAACGGACTCCCGCTTTTTAAGACCGATAAGGTCATAAAATTTTTGCAAGGTCAATGAGGACGTAAGGTTGTGCGTATTTGCGTTCTGAATGGTATTTATATCACTCCCAACAACTTCCCTAAGGGCATCTCCACCACGTTGCCAGTCAAAATTACTAGTATAGGAATATTGTGCATTTATAAAATCCAAAGCGGGTACCTTGGCAAAGGGAATATCGTAGTTCAATTGCATCTGCTGCGAATGTCGGTTAGGCTCCCCAATATCAAAAAAACCGTCCCAAAGACCCAAAGTTTGATCTATAGGTGAGTTCGTGTTTTCATTGTCCTCAAAATAGTTACGGACAATATTATTATTGGAAGCGGTAAGATTCAACCGAAGGGATTTTGTCAAGTTATAATTGACGGCATATTGCCAATTAAACAGGTAATTGCGCTGTTGCAACTCAGGAAGTTCCAAACGGTCCACACCTTCTTCCCTAACATCCCTGAAACGTTGGGCATTAAATTGCCTATTAATGTTGGAATTGACAGATACGGTTGCCGGCAACAGATTTAAATTAAGATCTTTAAGCCACTGCCAATATTTTCCGGTAAAAAGGGAATCGTTCTTTTTAAAAGGAGCTACCTCAACGGGTTCAAAACTGTGATTGTAAACAAATCCTGTATTGACGTTTTGATCTCTTAATTCCGCAATCTCAAAATCCCTATGCTCGGTTTCATTGTAGGAATAGTTAAAGGTGAAGTTTTCAATATCATAGAAGTTGGCCTCTGCCTCTTCTCCTCTATCCTTCCTTACCCCGATTAAATTGATACTCGTTCTTTTAGTATAATCTTCCGCCTGCTCCAAAATTTCGTCCGCAGCCTCTTGGTCCGGTGCCGCATCAATAAGGTCATCCAGTTTTAAATCGTCATAAACGGGATCAAATTCCGGGGTAATGATTTGTTCCGAAATTCCATAATTGAACGGAAGCTGTATACCCCATTTTGGAGGTAACAACTGACCCACATTTACATTGGTCACCACGTCATAGGAAGTAGCATCTTCCCGCGCCCTTTCATTTGGCATTTGGTCTATAGAACCAAAACCGGAAGTACTTGTACTTCCCGTTGCGGTAACGTTGGCAAAGTCGGCTATATTGGCATCCACGGCGGCGACCGCTGCCCAACCTCCATTGTTGTCTAAGCCTGCCAAACGCAACTCATTGAACCAAACTTCTCCCCTTGCAGGCAAATTATCCTGGTTCTTGATTCCCACCATAATACTTCGGATACTTCCTAAAGAAGGATTACCCTTGATTCCAATACGCAACCTACCCGGCGTACGTACATCAAATTCATTTACGGGGAAAACCTCTCCGTTCTCCACCTCAAAGAAACGTACCTCGCTCAAATCACCGCCTTGAATCCAAAGGGATTTTACCTTGTTCAAATCACTCAAGGCAATATCAATTTCATTGACCTCGGGCCAAATCTCACTCTCGGAAACAGCATTAAAAGGCGTAAATTGTAAAGGAAGTTCTATTTGATAGAAGTTTTGGGAGAAATCCGTTCCCATCCTCAAGAATCCAACCAAAGGTGTTGAACTATCCGCATAGTCACTATCCACGATTTTCTCGGCATGCATGAACATTTTCAGTTTTTTATACTGACGGATATCAATATTTAAATTCTTGAATACACCCCTTGAATCCTGTGCCTCCAGATTTTCTACTACCAAAGAAAGCGACTGTTCATTCTGCCGAATAATCGTATTGTTATTATTCAACTGCTCTCGTACTACTCCCGGAGGCAGAACGTAAGGTATAGGAAATCTACTGTTGTTTTCCTCGATGTTTACCGTATTGACGTCCAACGTGGTCCCATCATCCGAAGGGTCATTATCTACATCCACATCCTGAAGCGTTTTTGTATAGGTTCTCCAATCCCCTCGTACCAAATCCAGGGTTGCAAAACGAAGTACCGTCGGACTGGAGAAGCCGGTCATGTACATCCGCATAAAACTAATCGACCTAAAATCCGTGATTCCACCAACGGCATCGGTAAAATCGCTTAAAGGAATTTTATATTGAATCCATCTACGGTTCAGTTGGTCTCCATTAGGCAATTCTGGAGTGATGCCTTCTTTGATATCCGTTACGTATTGATCGTTTATCGTGGTATTGGGTTTGATCTGAATACGATATTCGTAATAACTATTCACAGTGTTCATGGTCAAATCTCTATCAATATCCTCCACGTCCGGTAATGTTGTACTTCCCCTATTCGTATTGGTTACCTGTACCGGAGAGTTACCGTCTGGGTTATTAAAGTCCAGATAGCGTTCCAAAATTCCACCTTCTCGGTTCAAATAATATTGATAGTTATCCAATGCGGGATCAGGTCCCGGGTTACTATCATAAATTGCTTGTTCCGCAGCATCGTTCAAACCATCAAAACCAATGTCCTGTAGCCCACGGTTCGCTTCACTGGCATCAAAAGCATATACAAGGGATTGTGTTGCGGGAACTTCCCCCCACGAAGTAGGTGCCACAAAATCATTACTATCTACACCAGGTAGTCCGTTTTCATATTGTTTCTTACCGTCCCTTAGGATGTCTTCGGAAATATTACCCAAATTTAGAACCAATTCCCCTGCACTGGTTGCTTCACCATCAACATAGGGATCCAATACCCAAAACTGTACAAACTCAACGTTTGCCTGTTCAAAATTGGTACTACTCAAAGAACGCATGATACCGCCCCATTTTTCAGTAGGTGGCTGTGAATCGAAATTAGGGTTGTTATTGTAAGGTCCCTTTGCACTTGGATAGTAGGCAATATCCAAGGTACCTTGAACTGTTGTTTGTCCTTGGGCAATATCCACTTGTGGAAAAACTTCGTCTATAAATACCCTACGGGTTGGGTTCGTAGAAATATCATTGTCACTGACGCTTGATGGTCTCTGATTGGTATAAAAGATAGGGTCAATCGTGTACCACGCCATTTTCGCCCTTCCAAAACCGTTTTCCAAATTGGCCGGGTCTTCCGGGTGATGCTCCTGAGAGTTGTCCACCAGGTGCAAATTCCAATGGAGTACTCGCCAAGGTCCATCCCAATGAGGCCCGTATATCGATTAATGCCTGCGCACCTTCAAAATCATCCAAATAGGTTGTGGTCTCTCCTTGAAAATCTGCATTCTTAGGAGAATTCGGTTTTAACCAAGCTACTTCCGCCCGAACCGACAAATTGGACGGCACATCCGTATCAATATTAGGGAGTTTGTTTACCATCCGCGTGAGCCAGGGAACTTCCGTAGAGAAATTTCCGTTTAGTCCAAAAATGGTATTGTTTACCGGCTCTACACCAAAGTTGGATTTTTGGGTCAATGGACGTTCGTTCAAATTCAAAAGTGTACCGCCTAAAACGAAATTCTTGTTGACTTGATGTTCTACATTTACCCCTGTAAATCGCCTCGTCTGCTGGCCAAATACCGCATTGTTTTCAACCGAAATATTTATAGGAGTGTTGGAAGCCTCCAAGCTAGGGTCCAATATCTGAACTGTACCCGCCTGATAGTTTACGGTATAATCGATACCTTCCTGCAGTTGCCTTCCACCAGCAGTTACCCTAACCGAACCCCTTGGCACGTTAAAAGCACCTATGGGAATACCATTACTGCCTTCGGCCTTATACCTACCTTTTAATAGGAACTTATTTTTTTCAGGATCTTGCAGTGCCGCTGCTTTAGTAAGATCGTACATGTCCTTAAAAACATATTGCTCTTGATTTTCATTATAAGCGTCCTCATTTTCATAATCACCACCACCCAACTGATTGAACAGGTATTCCCCAAAAGGTTCTACGGTGGTAAAAACAATTCTTCCGCCTTGGGTGTCAATAGTAATACCCGGTATAAAGTCAAAAAAACCGTCTCCTCCAGGCTGCAAATCATTATAAATGTTTAATCTATCCAAATTGAAAACATCCAACAGAATACGCTCCTGTAAAGGTTTGTTCCCATTCACGGGTGGCGGAAAATCTACAATCGGGGTGATATAGTTTCGTGGAGTCGGATCCGAATAAAGGATATTCATTTTAAAATCATCCTCACTCAAACGAAAAGCACCAGTGGCATAAATATTCTTCATCATCAAATCCCAGATAGGATCGCTGACATTGGTAATGTTACTTTTCAACAATTTAAGCACCAAGGTATTGTTCTCGATTATGGGATTTGCACCTCCAGAAATTGTAGTGGCATCCACCCCACCATTGGCAAATTCACCAACCTGAAAAACTTCCCCCTGAAACGTATATTGATAAGCAACCGCCAAAACTTCATCATTACTCAATCGCTGGTTCAAGGAGATATACCCTAACTGCGTATTAAAATCATAATCCCTGCCCTGTTCCAGTTTACGGGCATTTTCTAAGAAAGCATAGTCGAAGCCCTGATTTGGTTCGGAACCTGGTAAAAATTTAGATGAATTGAAACCATTTTCAACAGTAGCTATATCACGTATATTTTCCGTTAACGCTCCATTAGTATCACCTATCAGTGCTGGATCATAATCATTTGCATTGTTCCTAGGCCTTGCGTCCGAAGGATTATTAAAGAATACTCCAAGACCACCCTCGTTTACTCTCGTATCTGTAGGTAGAGCTTCCCCTAAATCCTGAAGTGCTACTACATTCCTGACATTTAGCGTCTGCTGGCTTCTATTGGTCACCCAAACCTCCAACCTTGTAATCTGAATTTGACTTTGGATATAGGGGTAAGTTGATAATGCCCTGTTATAATTGTCTCGGAAATATTGCGCCAAGAAGAAGTGCTTATCTTCATCATAATCCAAAGCTGTTATGGAGAATTCATTCAATGTTCCCCCACCTTGTGCGACGACGGTGTTGTTTTGTGAACGTTGCTCCGAGAAAACCGCCGTTACTGTAGTTTTGCCAAATTGCAATTGTGTCTTTACCCCAAAAAGACTTTGCGCTCCTTGTATCAACGAACTGTTCAGGGGCATGTTTACGTTACCGACTTCAATCTTCCTAATGATATCGTCTTCCGTTGGGGTGTAATCTAATTTCACAATGTTCTGAAAATCAAACGTGGCCTCAGTGTCATAGTTGGCGGTAACTTGAAGCCGTTCCCCAATTTTACCCAACATACTAAGGCTTATACGCTGATCAAAGTCAAACGAAAGGTTGGTTCTATTTCTGGGTGATAAAGACGGGTTATCATTTTTTTGCCAGATGATTCCCAAATCCATCGCAACGGAACCTTGTGGAATTACTTCAATGGTATTTCCGCCAAAAATAGATTGAAAGAAATTATTGTTTACATAAAAATTTGGCAACAGGTTTCTACGGGCTTCCTCGCTCCCCTCCTTCTTACCGGAATACGCATCCGATTTTTCCTTGAAATAAGACTTTATTCCTTCTTTACGAATAAGGTCAAAATACTGATCCGGGGTCAGAATTATGGGATAACCGATATCAAAATCGCCTACCTGTTCATTGTAGATGTAACGGTCCAGCTTGGGATCGTAAATATATTTGGAAACAATACTATCCGGATTTTCTAAGACGATACGCCCTAAATCAAAACCTGTTTTGACCGAATCAATCGCTAGTGTATCCCTTTCTTGAGCCATGGAAGATTCCACCGCTGCAAGAAATAATACAAATAGGAAAAGATACTTAAAAGTGATTTTAAGAATTTTAGCTGCCCCTTGTTTCAAACTTGCTACAAATTTTTGAGCGCGAGTTTTATGATGTTCTCCACGCTGATGGAAGCGTCTTGGCTAAGCACTTTATCGACAACCCTTTCTGATTGTTTACGTGCGAAGCCTAGAACTTCTAAAGCAGATAACGCTTCATCTTTATTTGTATTGTTTGGAATTGGTGAAACTTCGTCTATATCATAGACTTTTAAAACCTTGTCCTTTAAATCCAAAATAACCCTTTGAGCAGTTTTGGCGCCTATCCCTTTTATGGACTGTATGGAAGGAACATCACCATTGGCAATAGCGTCCCTAATTTGGGCAGGGGACATGGAAGATAACATAGTTCTTGCCGTACTTGAACCTATTCCCGAAACGGATAATAATAAGCGAAATATTTCCCTTTCCGACTTCTCCACGAATCCAAAAAGCGTATGTGAGTCCTCCTTTATTTGAAGATGTGTGAATAAGCTGATGAGTTCACCCTCTGGCAATAAAGAAAATGTATGTAAAGAAATGTTGACGAAGTAGCCCACACCACCACACTCAATTATCACATGAGTTGGATTTTTTTCTACTAGTTTTCCTTTAAGGTGATGGATCATGGGTGAAATTCAAGTTCAAATACAAGGGCCAAATTCAAATTCAAGTGTCAAATTCAATTGTCAAATACAAAATACTTATTCCTGACATCTGACAACTACCAACTGAACACTATTTTCCTGATTTCGCTTTTTTACGTTTCTCCCGTTCTTGGGCATCAATAACAGCAACAGCGGTCATGTTTACTATTTCATCCACACTGGCACCCAATTGCATAATATGTACTGCTTTACTAAGCCCAACCATTATCGGCCCAATGGAATCGGCCTTGTTAAGTTCCTTAAGCAATTTATAAGTGATATTGGCAGATTCCAAATTTGGAAAAATTAACGTATTCACTTTTCTACCGGCCAATTTGGAAAAAGGGAATTTACTTTCGTGTAAGGCTTTGTTCAAGGCGAAGTCTGTCTGTATTTCTCCGTCTACGACCAATTCAGGATTTCTTTCATGAAGGATACGCACGGCTTCCCTAACCTTAATTGCATGAGGGTGCGTTGACGATCCAAAGTTCGCGTAGCTTAGCAGCGCCATTACCGGATCAAATCCAAAAGTACTTGCCACATTTGCAGTCATTGTAGCAATTTCAGCGATTTCTTCCGCATTTGGATCAATATTGATTGAGGTATCGGCCAAAAACAAAGGCCCCCTATCCGTAATCATAATATTAACGGTTGCCACTCTTTTTACTCCTGTGGCCCTTCCAATAACCTCAAAAATAGGTTTTACTACCGTAGGGTAGGCACGGGAATATCCTGAAATCATACCGTCGGCGTCACCTTCCAAAACCATCATGGCTCCGAAATAGTTGCGCTCTTTCATTTTTATTTTGGCACTGTAAAGTGTTGTTCCGCTACGTTTTCTACTTTCCCAGAACTTGGTAGCGTATCTTATATGTCGCTCATCAAACTCATCAGAAAGCGGGTCAACGATAGGAATGTCGGCATCAAATTCCAACTCCTGTTTCAGTTCAAGTATTATTTCCTTTCGCCCTAGAAGAATAGGTTCCGCAATACCTTCTTCGTAAACAATTTGGGCAGCTTTTAAAACATCCAGTTGGTCTGCCTCTGCAAATACAATTCTTTTGGTATTGGATCTTGCTCTACTATGCAACAGGCGTACAACTTTATTATCATTTCCTGAGCGTTGTAGTAATTCCTCTTCATATTTATCCCAATCCTCAATAGGTGCTTTTGCAACACCGCTTTCCATTGCAGCCTTTGCTACCGCAGGAGGTATCCTAGAAATCAACCGTTGATCAAAAGGTTTAGGTATAATATAATCCCTTCCAAATGTCAAACGTGTCTCGCCATAGGCGATGTTTACCTGTTCCGGAACGGGCTCTTTTGTCAATTCTGCAAGTGCCTTGACCGCTGCCATTTTCATAGCTTCATTAATAGCAGTAGCCCTAACATCCAACGCTCCCCTAAAAATAAAAGGAAAGCCTAATACGTTGTTCACCTGATTTGGATGATCGGATCTACCCGTGGCCATGATGATGTCCTTTCTAGTGGCTACCGCCAGGTTATAATCCACTTCAGGATTTGGATTCGCCATTGCAAAAACAATCGGGATTATCCGCCATGGAATTCAACATTTTTGGAGTAACAATATCCGCTATGGAAAGTCCGACGAAAACATCACAATCTATCATGGCTTCCTCCAGCGTATCTATTTTTCTATCCGTAGCGAATTCCAATTTAGAGGGTGCAAGGTTTTCCGCATCTTTTCTGATAACCCCTTTACTATCCAGCATCACAATATTCTCCGCCTTAGCTCCAAAAGCCTTGTACAATTTGGTACAGGAAACTGCGGCAGCTCCTGCCCCACTTACTACAATCCTTACCTCTTCAATTTTCTTTTTCGCAAGCTCCAAAGCATTCAAAAGTGCTGCGGCAGAAATTATAGCAGTACCATGTTGATCATCATGCATTACGGGAATATCCAATTCCTCTTTCAATCTTCTTTCTATTTCAAAGGCTTCGGGCGCTTTTATGTCCTCCAAATTAATACCTCCAAACGTAGGAGCTATCATCTTTACGGTTTCGATAAACTTCTCTACATCTTCAGTATCCACTTCAATGTCCATTCCATCGATATCCGCAAAAATCTTAAAGAGCAGACTCTTGCCCTCCATCACCGGTTTTGATGCTTCCGGTCCTATATTGCCGAGTCCCAAAACAGCGGTACCGTTGGAAATTACCGCAACCAAATTTCCTTTAGAAGTATACTTGTAAACGTTATCCTTATTTTTTGCAATTTCCAGACATGGCTCCGCAACCCCTGGGGAATAAGCCAAAGCCAAATCCCGTTGCGTGGAATACGGTTTGGTTGGTACAATTTTTATTTTTCCGGGCTGAGGTTTTGCGTGATAAATAAGTGCCTCACGCCGTTGCTTTTGTTTACTCATGGACATATAGTTTGGAAAACAAATTTAGGGGTATTCTATTAAAAACAAGTGTAGGATTTACAATTAAATAGTGAAATTTTAGCAAGTCATGCTCGGGCCTGCAAATTGTCACTTTCTGACAACCTGACCGATACCCTTATTCTAAGGAAATTTCTATTTATTCCATTTCAGCTGCCTTCTCAACATTTAATCTCATGGCTAAAATTGAGGCAATTACAAAGAATACCCCCGCAAAAAGCATGGCATTAATGGCACTATCCCCTAAAATATACTTGTAAATAGGCCCAAAGGTCAATGTTTCAATACCCATGGGGATTACGATCATCATATTCAAGATACCCATATATACCCCACGACGTTCCTGAGGTACTACCTTCGAAACCATGGTATAAGGAATTCCCATCATTGCTGCCCAGCCAATTCCAAATAGCACCATTGGAACGAGTACCAACATCGGGTCAGTTATAAAAGGGATGCAGAACAATGCTATAGCCGTACCCACCAAACTAAGCGCATATACTTTTTTTCCACCATATCTTAGGGTTAAAGGTACTAAAGCCAAAGCAACCACCATTGTTACTATATTATAGGTAAGACTCATCTGAGCGGACTGAGAGGCCGCCTCCGAAGTAGAATATCCCATAGTTAGTTTAAATAGTGGCGTGGTATACTGCCAATAAATAAACAAAGCATACCATTGAAAAAGGTATACCGCACCTATTTTCCACATGAAGGTTGGCATGTTTTTTATGGCTTCCCCTATTTCTCGAAATGGTTGCGAAATTCGGTCTGCTATTGGCTTTAAACGGGCTTCAGTTATTTCCGCCAATTCCGATTCCGATGGTGGAATCTCTGGAGTTTTTAGCACAGACCATAATATGGTTGTGATGGACAAAATCCCACCTATATAAAATGAATAGTACAACCAAGTTGGGATTGTTCCCGCAACTTCAACCGAATCTCCACCAAACAAATATTGAAACAAAACAATAGATCCATTGGCCAAAAGAATTCCGGCACCTACGAAAAGGCTTTGCATTTGGTAACCCAAGCTAAGTTGCTTCTCCGGTAATTTATCTCCCACAAATGCCCGATAGGGTTCCATTGCCATGTTATTACCTACATCTAAAATCCATAAGAGACCTACGGCAAACCAAAGTACCGGACTTGTGGGAAAGGCGAATAAACAAATACTGCCTAGGATGGCACCAATCAAAAAGTACGGTTTTCTCCTACCCCATCTAGGTGACCATGTTTTATCCGACATGGCACCAATAATCGGTTGGATCACTAAGCCTGTGATTGGACCGGCAATATTTAAAATAGGTAACATATCTTCAGGAGCACCTAGATAAAGAAATATGGGATTAATGGCCGTTTGTTGTAGCCCAAAGCTATATTGGATTCCAAGAAAACCAACATTCATATTAAATATCTGCCAAAAACTAAGGGTTGGTTTTTTTATTTTCATGGATTCAGATTGAAATTCAAAACAACTGTTGCCGGATTATTAAAAAATAGACCTAAAAACTAAGATTATCTTATTTTTTACCCCACCAATATAGCATAATAATGGCTGAGAAACATGATTGATGTTAATAAAAAAGCATTGAAAGTGTCCGAAAACGATTGCGCTTTGGGCTATTTCTTTAAAAAATCAATATTTCGCGTCAAGCCTTTGAACTTTGTTCGTTTAACCGCAGATTTTTGAAATACTTTTTTAAACACATCCTCCGTAATTTCTTCCCAATCCTTTTTTGTCATAGACAATAAATCAGGATGAGGGTTAAAAAGTGGCTCCGCATGCGGTTTGGAGAACTTGTTCCAAGGACAAACGTCCTGACAAACATCACAACCAAAAGCCCAATCGTCAAATTTGCCTTGAAACTCTGTTGGAATTTCATTTTTCAGTTCAATGGTGAAATAGGAAATACACTTACTGCCGTCAACTACATAAGGCTCAACAATTGCTTGTGTTGGACAGGCATCCAAACATGCCGTGCACGTTCCGCAATGATCGGTTACCGGATAATCATATTCCAATTCTAGGTCAACTATTAATTCCGCAATAAAATAAAAGGAACCTACCTGCTGGGTAAGCAAATTACTATGCTTACCAACCCAACCAAGGCCGCTTTTTGCCGCCCAAGCCTTGTCCAATACCGGAGCAGAATCTACAAAGGCTCGCCCTTCCACTTCACCGATTTCTTCCGAAATAAATTCTTGGAGTTCCCTTAGTTTGGATTTGATGACATGATGGTAATCCTGCCCATATGCATACTTGGATATCTTATAGGTATCCTTAATTTGTGATTCCTCGGGATAATAGTTCAAAAGCAATGATATCACCGATTTGGCCCCATCGACCAATAATCTTGGATCCAAACGCTTATCGAAATGGTTTTCCATATAGCCCATTTCACCATGCATGTTTTTCTCTAGCCAGCTTTCCAATCTTGAAGCTTCCTCTTCCAGAAAGTCGGCTTTGGATATACCACATGACAAAAAACCGAGGCGTTTGGCTTCGGTTTTTATTAGCTTGGAATATTTACTTCGACTCATTGTCCGAAGTTACATATAATTAGCTGTCTGTATTTGCAAATATGATATCCAGCTATTCAATAATCTATATTTTCACTTCACAATTGTCGGCGGCAGATTTATAAATAGCCTCAACCACTCGTATATCACGTAATCCTTCCTCTCCAGGAACCAAAAGATTTTCGTTGTTCATAATGGCGTAGGCATCTTCATCCATTTGTTTTGCTTGTTGGTTCTCGATGGGAAAGTTAATTATAGTACCATCGGACATTGAACCCTTATTACCATTATAGGAAGAATGCGGTTCCATTTTAAGCCATCCCTTTTCATAGTTTACAATAAGATGGTTCATATTGATACCAAAACTTGTTTGACAGGCTGCGCGTGCTCCACTTGGAAACTCCAATTGAAACATCATGGTTTCCTCTACTTCATGATAGATTTCAGGACGCGTCGTAGATGCCTGTGCCATTACGGAGATGGGTTCCTCACCAGTAGCCAATCGTGCACCTTGTAAAGCATAAACCCCCATATCACCCATGCATCCTCCTCCTAAAGCTTTATTTTGTTTCCAATGGTTTGTTCTTCCGTCGAAATAACCAGCTGCGGAAGTAACCAATTTTACCTTTCCAAAACGTTTCTCCTTACCAGCTTTCATGTATTCCTGAATATTGGGGTCATGTTGACAACGATACCCAATAGCCAATTTCACGTTATTGTCCTTACATGCCTTTATCATCTTTTCGCAATCTGCTACCGTAGGTGCCATGGGCTTTTCGCACCATACATGTTTTCCTGCATTAGCAGCCCTGATGGTGTATTCTGCGTGCATGGAAGGCGGAAGTACCACATAGACTACATCAATATCATCGTTATTTGCAATAGAATCAAAATTCGCGTAGTTGTAAATATTCTTGTCCTTTATTCCATATTTTTCCTTCCAAACAGGTATTTTTTCTGGGCTTCCGGTAACAATGCCACGCAGTTCACAATTTTTGGTCAACTGTAATGCAGGGGCCAGTAAATCCGTACTATAATAGCCTAAACCAACTAGGGCTATTCCCAGTTTTTTGTTTTGGGGTCTAGAAGTCGATAAAAGAATATTTGGTGCGAATGCGGCCGTGGCCGCTATGATTCCTGTTTTTTGAATAAATAATCGTCTTTGTTTTTCCATAGATTTTAAGTTATCGGTTTAAATTACGATAAGAAAATTTAAAAATCAATTATCGATTTGAATTTGATTAATCTTAATCTAAAAAGTGATAAAGGTATTGTAAATGAGAGGTATGAAGTTTAAAGCAAATCGGTTTTCAAAATAATTCTAGAACAACCCGGGCTGTATGCCCCCTTTTATTCTACCAAGATGCTTATAGGCCAATTCCGTTACCTCGCGACCCCTAGGGGTACGCATGATGAAGCCCTGTTGAATCAGAAAAGGTTCATAAACCTCTTCAATGGTTTCGGTACTTTCGGAAACTGCCGTAGCCAAGGTTGTTATTCCAACTGGGCCGCCTTTAAACTTATCGATTATGGTAGTTAAAATCTTATTGTCCATTTCGTCCAGCCCATGAGCATCTACATTTAAAGCTTTTAAGCTAAACTTTGAAATGTCCATATCTATAGAGCCATTACCCTTTATCTGGGCAAAATCCCGAACCCTTCTCAAAAGCGCATTACAAATTCTTGGTGTTCCCCTGCTGCGTCCAGCAATCTCTATCGCTGCATCTTGAGAAATTGGCACCCTAAGAATTTCCGCACTACGTTCAACAATGGTAGAAAGCAACTCGGTTGAATAATATTGTAATCTACTCTGAATTCCGAATCGCGCTCGCATGGGAGCTGTCAATAGACCAGAGCGGGTAGTTGCACCAATCAGCGTAAATGGATTTAAATTGATCTGTACTGATCTTGCATTTGGACCAGTTTCAATCATAATATCTATCCTAAAATCTTCCATAGCGGAATAAAGATACTCCTCTACAACAGGGCTTAATCTATGTATCTCATCTATAAACAGTACATCACGCTCATCAAGATTGGTCAATAGACCCGCTAAATCTCCAGGTTTATCCAACACTGGTCCAGAGGTTATTTTTATACCTACACCCAATTCATTCGCCAAAATATGGGCCAGGGTCGTCTTCCCCAATCCAGGAGGTCCATGAAAGAGCGTATGATCCAAAGCTTCCCCTCTTCGATTGGCTGCCTCAACAAAAACTTTTAGATTTTCCAGAACTTGCTCCTGACCGGTGAAGTCGTCAAAGTTTACTGGTCTCAGCACTCTTTCAATGTCCAGTTCGGCATCCGAAAAACCTTCGTTGGAGGGATCTAAAAATTCATTCATAGTTGTACTTGGTAAATCAGAAATTCCACTGTACTGCAGAACTAACTCAGGAGTATATTTTATAACATTCCAAAATATAGCTCATTCACAAAGATAGCAGAAAAAGAAATTAATGCTCATGGCTTAGGGCATATTTGCAAACCGACCTGAAAGTGTCATTTAAGGAACATTATGTTCAATGAAAATTTGTAATTTCAAATTATGGAAAAGAAAACATATCCCTCTGGAATACTTCAATACATTCCTTTCTTTTATGTGATTTGGTCAGACGACCTGTTATCGACCTCTGAAATAAATGTGGTGGATAATGCTATAAAAGATGATAAGAGTTTACATCCGGATGAAAAAAAAGTTTTAAAATCATGGTTGAACGTAAATAAACCTCCATCAAGCGTGGAGTTCAAAAATTGGAGACAACTCATTTCCACATCAAACGTAAAATTGATAGAAAGTGAAACCTATCCTTTGGCCACCTTTAGCCAAAAGGTAGTTTGTACGTACTATGAGGTGTGCCCTTTCAATGAAAACCTGAAAAAAATAGAAATAAACCTTGGTATTCAACCCAACCACTACAATCATTTATTTGATGTTGAAGTAGTTCATGAATCGTCGTCCGACTTTTACGACCCTAAAGAAATAGATACTATTCTAAAAGGAAAACATGCAAATGTCATCGACGGCTTTAGGGAAGTATTAAAAGACCCAATCTTTAATTGGGACATTCATCGTGATAAAGAGGATTTCCGGGATGTAGTATTGGACCAAGTAAAGTTTTTGGCAAAAAAGGGTTATGGAGCTATGGCCTACCCTAAAGCATATGGTGGTAAAAACGATATGGAAGGTTACGCCACTATATTTGAGAATATGATGTACGTAGACGGGAGTCTGACCATTAAGTTTGGGGTTCAATTTGGACTATTCGGTGGAAGCATACAAAAACTGGGCACTATAAAACACCATGATAAATACTTAGCCAAAACCGGAGCTGCAGAATTATTGGGATGTTTTGCAATGACGGAAACTGGGCACGGGTCTAACGTTAGGGGCATAAAAACTACCGCCACTTATGATAAAAAAACGGAGAACATCATAATCCATACGCCGGGGAAAAATGACAACAAGGAATACATAGGTAATGCGCTACATTCAAGAATGGCATCTGTCTTTGCACAATTGATCGTTGATGGTAAAAATGAAGGTGTGCATGCTGTTTTGGTTCCTTTGAGGAATGAGAATCACGAGTTGCTACCCGGAATAACGGTTGAGGATAATGGTTATAAATTAGGACTCAATGGGGTGGATAACGGTAAAATATGGTTCAACCAAGTGTCGGTTCCAAGAGAAAACTTACTGAATAAGTATGGGGAGATAAATGGGGAGGGCAAGTATCATTCGGAAATCAAAAACCCGAACAAACGCTTCTTTACTATGCTAGGAACTTTGGTAGGTGGACGAATTTGCGTGGCTAGAGCAGGATTAGGGGGAGCTAAAATGGCACTTACAGTTGCGGTTAAACATGCCTTAAAAAGAAGGCAGTTTAATGACAACGTTAAAATACAGGAGGATTTGTTAATGGACTATCCTACACATCAGTTACGGTTGACACCATTGGTAGCAAGTGCCTATGTATTTCACGTCACACTGGATAAAATGATGGAAATCTACTGTGATGATTCCCAACCCGATAAGCGACAAGCTGAAACTCAAGTAGCCGGGTTAAAATCGATAATTACCTGGTATGCCAATACTACCATCCAGGAATGCAGGGAGGCTTGTGGAGGAAAGGGATATTTATTGGAAAACAGAATAGCCGATCTGAAGGGCGATGTGGATATTTTTACCACCTTTGAAGGTGATAATAATGTGCTTTTACAATTAGCGGCCAAAGGAGTTCTTTCCGATTTTAAGGCAGAATTCAACAGTGCCGGTTTTTCATCGGTTTTAAAAGTTTTAGCAAAACAATTAAGCGACAAACTCAGTAACATCAACCCGATGTATTCCAACAAGGTAGAAGCCGCCCATCTCTACAATCCAAAATTTCATCAGCATGCGTTTGCCTATAGAACAAGGAGACTTACCTATACATTGGCGATGAGAATTAGGGGTTACATAAAAAAGGGAATACCCTCCTACCAAGCCTTCTTAAAGGTACAGACACATTTATTGGCCCTAGGCAATGCCTATAGTGTAGAACTAGCATACAATACATTCACTTCATTTACGGAAAATATTTCAGATGCTGATAACCGAGCCCTGTTTGAAAAGCTAGGCACGCTCTATGCCCTGCATGAAATACGTAAAGATGCTTCCTGGTATTTGGAACAGGGTTATTTGGGCAGTTCAAAATCCAAAGCAATCAGACAACGCGTAGAAAGACTTTGTACGGAACTAAGGCCTCACATGAATTCCTTGGTGGATGGTTTTGGAATACCCCAGCATTTAATTACGGCGCCAATTGCCAATTAATTATTTTCCTTATTCAATTGTGAGGTATCCAGAAAATCCAGAATAGTAATCCTTGGATTACCGTACAGACTGGTCTTGGAAGAGCCGCGCGAAGACAACTGAAAATCCTCAATAACATTCACATTGGCGTTTGGTGAATCTTCGGAAATCAATACCGTTTTAGTGGCCTCTAACTTCTCGGCTTTTAACGTACTGTTGCCGTACAATTTTGCCATTAAAAATGCAGTTGTACCTTCCATTTTTGCCGAAGCGTTTTTATACATGTATACGGTATTTTTATCTCCCGTTGCGTACACTTTTGCATCAATCCGATCTTTAAAGGTTAAGTTGAGCGAATCACTGGCCAAATTAAAATCGCCAGAACTTATCTCTTCCATATTGATATTGATCACATCTGCTGTTGCATTTAATTCCAACCTGGAAGTACCATACGTGTTCACATTCAACACGTCCGTGGAAATAACGTCTTTCATACTTATTTCGCCGTTTCGCATGGTTAGGGCATCCAATTCCGTATAGTAAACGGCAATACTGAGTTTCTTCCTTGAAGTAATATTATAAAAAGAGGAGATGACGAGCGTACTATCGGTCACCTTTAATTTCAACACATCTATTAAATTGTCATCAATCTCAAGCGCATATCCTTCATTGGCAGATTTTTGTAAAACAATTTCCAGATCATCTTCCAACTGAATGGCATGAAAAGCCGGTAGGTCTTCCCGTACTTCAACTACATTTTTATTTCCTTTTATTTTAGGCTTTCTTTGGGAGTATGCTTGAAGTCCCATAAACATTACCATTACTAAAAGCGCTATTCTTTTCATCTATTCCTGATTAATCAATTAAGGTATTACAAAAGTAAGGAATGTGTTCGTATCCATGCACAGCAAAAAAAATGCCCAACTTTTTCAGTTGGGCATTTTATATGAAGTTGTTCTGTAATTAATGATTTAGTTCTTCTTCATCTTCCTGCAACGGGATGTGCTGCGGCACAAAATCCTGCCCAGGAATTATATATTCGCCATTGGCATCAACTTTGCTATAATCATAGGCCCAACGATGTACTTCAGGAATTGGTCCGTCCCAGTTTCCATGGATATGTTTCATCTCCGCGGTCCACTCTAATGTGTTAGAACTCCAAGGATTCTTAGGCCCTATCTTACCATAAAACATACTATAAATGAAATTCCCAACGAATACCAACTGAGCTGCACCAGCAATTAAAGCAAAGACCGTCATCAATACCTGAATATCAGTAAACTCATCGAACATAGGAAATGCCGTATTTTCATAGTACCGCCTCGGCAGACCGGCCATACCAACAAAATGCATGGGGAAGAAAACTCCATAGGCACAAATAGCGGTCACCCAAAAGTGAACATAGCCTAAATTCTTATTTAACATTTTACCCTCGAACATCTTTGGGAACCAATGATAAACCCCAGCAAACAATCCATAAAGTGCTGAGATACCCATTACCAAGTGGAAGTGCGCAACAACAAAATAAGTATCGTGTACATTGATATCCAAGGTACTATCTCCCAAGATGATTCCAGTAAGACCACCTGTAATAAAAGTAGATACGAGACCAATCGAAAATAGCATCGCCGGATTCAACTGCAGATTACCCTTCCATAAGGTTGTTATGTAGTTAAATGCTTTTACCGCAGACGGTATCGCAATCAATAATGTTGTAAATGTAAATACAGAGCCCAGGAACGGGTTCATTCCAGAGATAAACATATGGTGACCCCACACAATGGTAGATAAAAAGGCAATAGCTAAAATGGAGGCGACCATGGCACGATACCCGAATATAGGTTTACGTGCATTCGTAGACATCACTTCTGAAGTAATTCCTAATGCCGGTAGTAATACGATGTACACCTCTGGATGTCCTAAGAACCAGAACAGGTGCTCATACAAAACCGGGGAACCTCCTTGATAATGCAATACCTCTCCTTGGATAAAAATATCCGATAAAAAGAACGATGTACCAAAGCTCCTATCCATTATTAGCAGTAACGCAGCGGAAAGTAAAACCGGGAAAGAAATAACCCCAATTACAGCTGTTACAAAGAATGCCCAAATAGTGAGCGGTAGTCTTGTCATGGACATCCCTTTTGTCCTTAAGTTGATGACCGTTACAATATAATTCAACGAGCCAAGAAGGGAAGAAGCAATAAAAATTGCCATAGAAGTTAACCATAAAGTCATCCCCATGCCTGAACCTGGTTGTGCCATCGGCAATGCACTTAATGGCGGATATATGGTCCAGCCAGCTGCTGCAGGCCCAGCCTCAACAAAAAGTGATATAACCATTATAACACTGGAAATAAAGAATAACCAGAAGGAAACCATATTTAAGAATCCAGAGGCCATATCACGGGCACCAATTTGTAATGGAATCAATAGGTTACTAAAGGTACCACTTAACCCAGCCGTAAGTACAAAGAACACCATAATGGTTCCGTGCATAGTTATCAATGCCAAATATACATCGGCATCCATAACTCCGTCTGGGGCCCATTTTCCTAAAAATGTGTCAAAGACTAAAAACGACTCCCCTGGCCATGCCAACTGCATTCTGAATAGCAATGACATAGCAATTCCGATGAAGCCCATAACCAAAACACCCGTAATTAGATATTGTTTGGCAATCATCTTATGATCTTGACTAAAGATGTATTTAGTTACGAAAGTTTCTTTGTGATGATGATGTCCATGATCGTCATGTGCGTGATCATCTACATGTGCTGTTACTGCTGACATAATCGAATTTTTATATTAATCTTCTTTTTCTAGCCTTACTCAAAATTTCGCCCTTACACCTCCTATTGCCCTGTTGAAGCTCCTTTTACTGTATTGAATGCAGGATTGGTGTCATCCTTAAGCACAGTTTCCGCAAAGGTTGCTTGGCTTGCCATCCACTCATTGTACTCTTCTTCCGTCTCTACAATAATCTTCATCTGCATATTATAGTGAGACTTTCCACATATCTTGTTACAGAGCAGGATATAATCAAATTCCCAAGGATCTAATACCTCACCTGTTTCTAAGGATTTCTCAGCTCTGACCTTATTGGTTCTTTTAACCTTATCCACAACATCGGGATTCTGTCTCATCTCCTCAGTGGTATAAATAGGTGTAAAGGAAAATTCAGTTATCATACCCGGAACACAGTTCATCTGCGCCCTAAAATGCGGCATGTAAGCAGAGTGCAAAACATCCTGTGATCGCATTTTAAAATTCACCTTTCTACCAACAGGTAAATGCAACTCCTTGACGATTACGTCATCCGTAGCATAGCTATCGGCCTCATCCAGACCCAGTACATTCGCCCTATTAATATCAATCATTCTTACATTAGCTCCTCCCAATACATTATCCGCACCACCATATCTAGCGGTCCAACTGAACTGCTGTGCATACAACTCTACAATTAATGGATCGTCCTCGTCGTTAACATCCATAATATTGGTCCACGTATACAAGCCCCATAATATAAGACCCGCTAAAACGATTACCGGAATGATTGTCCAAATAAACTCTAAACGGTCATTATCCGCGTAAAACAAGGCCTTCTTTCCCTTTACACCTCTATACTTGTATCCAAAGTAGTGTAACAACGCCTGTGTTATGGTTTGAACAATAAATATGATGATGAATGAAACTAACATTAGGTAATCATACTCTCCCCCATGCTCCGAAGCCGCTTCAGGCAATAAGAACTTACCATATTTCCAAAAACTAAATATCGTTATCCCATAAATGAATATGAGAAAAGCAAACAACATATAACCATTATACTTGTTATCACTGTCCGATGCTATTTCGCTCTTATTTGTTTTAAGCTGGGATAATTCGAACATCTTGGTCATCTGCCAAATAGCAATTGCCACAAGAACTAAAACAGCTAAAGTCAATAATGTAGTCATTGTATGATTTAATATTATACTTTAAAACTTACTAATAATGAAAGTGTCTACTTTCTTCAATAAAAGGATTCCTTTTAGGTTGCAAAGGAGCAGTTGTCAAAGCCCTAAACACCCAGAATATAAAGAATCCGGCAAAAAACAAAACAGCACCAATTTCCGGTAAACCTATATACCATTGGTCACCGACCGTTGAAGGCATAATTGCATTAAAGATATCCATATAATGTCCTGCCAAAATAACGATACCGGCCATTACAACGAACCAATTGATTCTTTTGTAATCACTGTTCATTAACAAAAGAACAGGGAACAAAAAGTTCATGGCAACCATACCGAAGAATGGTAATTTATAATCTTGAATTCTTGTTACGTAATACGTTACTTCTTCTGGAATATTTGAATACCATATCAGCATAAACTGTGAGAACCACAAGTATGTCCAGAAAATACTGATACCGAACATAAACTTGGCCAAATCATGGATGTGACTATCGTTCACCTCAGGTAAATATCCTTTAGATTTTAAATAGATAGTAACCATTGCGATAACGGTAATTCCGGACACGAACATACTCGCAAAAATATACCAACCGAACAAAGTACTGAACCAGTGTGGGTCAACACTCATAATCCAATCCCAGGACATAATTGACTCCGAAATCAAGTAGAAAACCAAGAATGCTGCTGAAATCCTAAAATTCAATTTAAAGTTGGCATTATCATCGGATTCATCTTGCTGTAAGGATAGTTTTCTAGAATATTCGCGATAAGCGATCCATCCCCCTAAAAAGATAGCGGCCCTTATCAAGAAAAACGTAGGGTTCAAATAACCGGATTTACCTTGTAATAGTTCATCGTGGGCCACAACATCAGCATCCATCCAAACAAAAAGGTGATTCATGTGTAATACGGATAGCACTAAAATCACAAAAACAATAATACCACCGGGCACCAAATAAGAAGTAATTCCCTCCATGACCCTGAATAGCAAAGGAGACCATCCGGCCTGCGCTGCACGTTGTATGGCATAAAAAGCCAACACGCCCAATGCAATCATCATAAAGAAAAATGCGGCTACATAGAGTGCTGCCCAAGGTTTGTTTTGTAATTGGTGTAGCAAATGCTCGTCATGGGAAGCTCCATGATCTTCGCCGTGTGTATCAGCAGCAACATGGTCATTGGCCATTGCAGCATGTGAAGCTTCCTCACCGTGAGAACCACCACCATGCCCGTCATCATGAGCAGCCACCATAGCTTTTGCCTCTTCAACCGTTCCTGGAGCAGCTATAAAACCACCTATAATACCCAGTAAACCAACAGCCATTAGGATGATGGAACCAATTTTTAGTCTATTTGAAAACGTGTACATACTATTAATTGAGTATTATTTTGTTAAATCTTCTTTCAATTTCATTACATATTCCGAAACTTGCCACATTTCCTTAGTGTCCATCTGCGACGCATACGACCCCATGGAGTTCAATCCGTATTGAATAGTATGAAAAGTAGTTCCAACGGTAATATTTCTAGCCACATCGTCATAACTGGGAACACCCAATATTTTTTCTTGCTTTACCAAATACCCTTGGCCATCACCTTTATCGCCATGGCAAATTGCACAATATATGGTGTACAACTGACCGCCAACCGCTAAATTTTCCTCCATTGCGGTAGAATCCAACGGACTTTCGTTAAGTCTTGCCAGTTCCTTTCCCTCTGGTGTATTTTCAAAACCATAAGGCAACCAACCCCTATTTATTGTATTGGCGGGAGGAATAAGCGCTTCCTGATTAGATGGTAAAAAATCAACCTCGTCGTAGGTTTCATAACCAACGGGCTCATACATATTAGGCATATACTGATAGTTTGGCCTACTATCATCTTGACAAGCAACAAAAGCTACCATCAAGCAAATTACCAATCCTATTTTTATAAAACTGTTCATATTTAATGACTGTTTTTTTCTGATATATTAATTTCCACAGCACCGGTATCCGAAAGCAAATCCTTTAATTCCTGCTCATTGTCATGGATTTCTATCTCCATTAAAAAGTGGTCATCAGTTGTTCGCACATCCGGATTTTCCGCTTTTTTGAAGGGCCATAACCTACTTCTCAAGTAGAAGGTAATTACCATTAAGTGGGCCGCAAAGAAAACTGTAAGCTCAAACATGATAGGCACAAAAGCCGGCATGTTCTGTATGTAACTAAAACTAGGTTTTCCCCCAATGTCCTGTGGCCAATCCTTTATCATGATGAAATTCATCATTACTATTGCTACTGTCAACCCTACGCATCCGTACATAAAGGATGTTATGGCAATGCGCGTAGGAGCAAGTCCCATGGCTTTGTCCAACCCATGAACCGGAAATGGACAATATACCTCTTCAATATGATGCTTGGCCGCCTTTACCTTTTTTACGGCATGCATCAACACGTCATCGTCGTTGTAAAAAGCCTGAATAACCTTTGATGCCATATCTAGTTTTTCTTATTATTTAACAATCTTGCCTGTCCTGCCCAGTCATCTCGCTGTGCCCTACCGGGGAATGTTCCCGTGATGGAGTCCAGCAAGTTATACTCGCGCTCCGTCATTCGTGCCACCTGGGCAAAGGTGAAAATTCCAATATCATTTAAGGTAGCCTCCATTTGAGGGCCTATTCCTTTAACTTTTTTCAAATCGTCTGGCGTTTGCTTGGTCGAATCAAAAGTTCCTATGGAACTCAAAAGTTCGTTAACGCCGACCTTATCTCCAGCTGTAGGCGCTACCTCACCCATCAAAACATCATCGGTTACAGGCTCCCTGACCTCTACTCTGTTGGTAGAAATATTGTATAACGGTTTACCCGCATCCCTTAATTTTTTATAGCGTTCCCCTGAAGACTTCAAAATAGATTTAACCTCTGCTTGAGCAATCACCGGGAATGTTCTAGCATATAACAAGAACAGGACAAAGAAGAATCCTATGGTTCCAATGAAAATTCCAATATCAACAAACGTTGGAGAAAACATCGTCCATGATGATGGAAGGTAGTCCCTATGCAACGAAGTAACGATAATCACAAAACGCTCAAACCACATTCCTATGTTCACAACTATGGAAATGAAGAAGGAGAACATGATACTGGTACGCAATTTTTTAAACCACATGAACTGTGGGGAGAATACATTACAGGTCATCATTGCCCAATAGGCCCACCAGTAAGGACCAGTAGCCCTGTTCAAGAATGCGTACTGTTCGTACTCTACTCCAGAATACCACGCCATAAAAAGCTCGGTAATGTATGCGCAACCTACGATAGAACCCGTAATCATGATTACGATATTCATCAACTCGATATGCTGCACGGTAATGTATGCTTCCAAGCTACATACTTTTCTCATGATGATCAGCAAGGTATTTACCATTGCAAATCCAGAGAAAATTGCTCCCGCCACAAAATAGGGAGGGAAAATAGTCGTGTGCCATCCTGGTATTACAGATGTAGCAAAGTCAAAGGATACAATGGTGTGTACCGAAAGTACCAATGGCGTTGCCAAACCGGCCAAAACCAATGAAACTTCTTCAAACCGTTGCCAATCCTTGGCACGACCGCTCCATCCAAAACTTAAGAGCCCATATATTTTTTTCTGAAAAGGCAAGACCGCTCGGTCACGAATCATAGCAAAATCAGGCAACAACCCAGTCCACCAGAAAACTAAAGAAACCGATAAATACGTAGATATCGCAAATACGTCCCAAAGTAGGGGCGAGTTAAAGTTTACCCATAAAGAACCAAATTGATTCGGAATTGGTAATACCCAATACGCCAACCATGGCCTACCCATGTGAATAATTGGGAACAATCCTGCTTGAATTACGGAGAATATCGTCATCGCCTCCGCAGAACGGTTAATCGCCATTCTCCATTTCTGACGGAAAAGTAGTAATACCGCAGAAATCAAGGTTCCAGCGTGACCAATACCTACCCACCAAACGAAGTTGGTAATATCCCAGGCCCAGTTAACTGTTTTGTTCAATCCCCAAGTACCGATACCGGTGGAAATCGTATAGATGATACAACCTACTCCCCACAAAAATGCCACTAAGGCAATGGAAAAAACTATCCACCAATGCTTATTGGCCCTTCCTTCTACGGGAGCGGCAATATCCACTGTAACATCGTGGTAGCCTTTGTCTCCAACTACTAGGGGTTTTCGTATAGGTGCTTCGTAATGCGACGCCATAGACTTCTGTTATAATTACTTTCTCGTATTGTTATGCTTCGTTGGTATTTCTCACTTTAACGTGATAGAATACGTTTGGTTGAGTTCCTACATGCTCCAATAAGTGGTACATTCTATCACTTTCCTTCAATTCTGCCACTTTACTGTCCTTATCGTTCACGTCACCAAAAACTATCGCTCCATTATTACATGCGGAGGAACAAGCGGTTTGGAACTCGCCATCCTCTATCAGCCTTCCATCTCTCTTAGCATCCAAAATAGTCTTTTGCGTTTTTTGGATACACATGGAACATTTTTCGATAACACCTCTCGAACGCACATTCACATCAGGGTTCAATACCATTTTACCCAAATCGTTGTTCATATGGAAATCGAACTCGTCATTATTGTTGTAAAGGAACCAATTGAACCTTCTTACTTTATATGGACAGTTGTTGGCACAATATCTCGTACCTACACATCTGTTATAAGCCATTTGGTTTTGACCTTGTCTACCGTGTGATGTTGCCGCAACCGGACATACCGTTTCACAAGGAGCATGATTACAATGTTGACACATTACTGGCTGAAAGGCAACTTGTGGATTTTCGGAAGGGTCTTCCAACTCTCCAAAACCACCTAACGAACCTTTATCTCCGGTAAGGCCATCAAATTCTTCTTTTTTAGTATCATCCTCCTCAAAAGTTTCCTCGGAAGAGTAATACCTATCGATACGCAACCAGTGCATATCCCTAGATTTTCTAACTTCTTGCTTTCCAACTACAGGAACATTATTTTCTGCATGACAAGCGATTACACAAGCACCACAACCGGTACACGCATTTAAATCGATTGACATATTAAAATGATGCCCTATAGAACGATCAAAACTATCCCAAAGATCAACAGATGTTGCAGGAACTTCTTGATGATTCAAAGATACTTGAGGTACATGGTTCCACACTGTATGATCTTTCGTATTGAAAATCTCCAAGGTAGTTTCCTTGATGATATCTCCCCTACCCATTAGGGTTTTATGCAATTGAATACAAGCGAATTCGTGATTTCCAGGAGCCTTTTCAACTTTTACGGATTGATTTGCACTAAATCCGTCATACAAAACAAAGGCATTCACCCCAGTTTGCATTTCCTCCTTCATTCCCACTTTTTTACCATAACCGAAGGACAACCCAACAGAGCCTTTTGCTTGACCTGGTTGAACTACTACGGGAACATTTTCCAACGTTACCCCATTAACGGTAAGGTTTACATAATTACCATCCATACCACCATTGGCAACATTTACATTCTCCACACCTAATGCCTCGGCATCGGCTTTGGAAATAGTTACATAGTTGTCCCAAGATACTCTAGTGATTGGGTCAGGGAACTCCTGCAACCAAGGGTTGTTGGCCTGCTGACCATCGCCCATCCCTACTTTGGAGTAAAGCGTAAGCTCCATTCCATCACTGGTGGAATTGGCCAAACTTCTGATTGCCGCAGCAATTGGTAAAGCCTGAGCAGTTTCTACACCTTCATCATCACCTGAAACAGGTTCCTCTGAAACTCCATCGGCATCCACCATCATCGTAGTCCCGCTAAACACCCCATCTTGCAATGTCTGATTCCAATCAGCTCCGTTTAAAATGGACGTGCTCCAAGTATCTTTTATATAATCGTAATAAGATTGTTCACTACCCAACCACTCCAAAACCGTACTCTGAAACTGCTTGGTATCGAACAACTCTTTTATGGTAGGTTGCATTAAACTGTAATGTCCTTTTTTAATTTCAAGATCACCCCAAGATTCCAAATAATGATTGGAAGCGGCAGTATATTGGCTAGCTTCAGTTGTTTCGTTCCAGTTTGTTGAAAAAGTTACGGTCAAATCAACACGCTCCAAACCTTCCTTAAAATCGGCCGCATTTGGCAATGAATATAACGGGTTTACCCCATCCATGATCAAAGCTCCTATTCTACCCGCTTTCATGTCGGCAATTAACGAATCAACGGCTTTTACATTTCCTTGTCTTGCATATCTTGGAGCAGCAGAATCAAAGGCCTTACTGCCCAACATTTCATTTATTGCCAATACCACTGACTGGGCGTTAACATCATCCAAACCGGTTACCAATACAGCATTGGAACCGGCCTTTCTTATCTCACTGGCAATTTGATCAACTACAGTATCGTATTCTGAAGTGTTTCCACCTACGGAAGTACCGTTTAATTTGCCATAAAGTTTGGCAAGCACCACTTTTTGAGCAGTTGGCGTTAATGGAACGCGTTTATCCGCATTGGCTCCTGCCAATGACATGTTGGCCTCTAGCTGAATGTGTCTGGACATTTTTCCATTTTTGGGAACACGTCCTTTGGAATAGCCACCATCATAACCACCACCTTGCCAATCAGCAAGGAAATCAGCGCCAAAAGAAACAATAAGGCCTGCCTTTTCAAAATCATAATCCGCTAAAGCCCGTTCTCCGTATTTTCTTTCGAAAGCAGTTAAAGCAGCATCTTCAGAAATTGCATCATAGGTAACATGAACCACATTTTCATTGGCAGCCTTTAAGTCCCCCATTAGCCTGTTGGTAGACGGACTTGCATAGGTTTGCGTTAACAAAGCTATTTTCTTGGCGGAACCTTTAAGGCTTCCCATTTTTGCTTTTACCGCAGCATTTAATGCGGCCCATTCTACTGGCTCTCCATTGGCCATAGGGCCTTGTAATCTTGTACTATCATATAATGAAAGTACAGAAGCTTGTATTCTTGCATTTGCGGCACCGCCAACCTTAGCTAAAGTGTTATTTTCAACCTTAATCGGCCTACCTTCACGCGTCTTAATCAATATACTGGCAAAATCAAACCCGTTTGCTATGGAAGTGGCGTAATAATTTGCAACGCCAGGCACAATATTCTCGGGCTGCACTACATAAGGAATCGATTTAATTACCGGACCTTCACATGCGGCAAGGGATGCTGCTGCGGTGCTAAAGCCAACGTATTTAAGAAAATCCCTTCGGTTTGTATTGGTAGAAGACAAGGTATCCTTATCACCCAAAAACTCGTCGACAGGAATCGGTTCTACGAATTCGTTTTGTTTTAGCGCCTCAACAATGGAATCGTTAGGATTTAACTCCGCTTCGTTCTTCCAATATTTTTTGTTTGATGCCATACGTATTATCTGTAATTAGCTTCTTTATTAATTAATAGTGACACTTTCCACATTCCAAACCACCCATTTGTGCGGCTGTCAAATTATCAACACCATACTTCTTGGAAAGCTCTGCATGTATTTTCTCATAATAGGCGTTACCCTCCACTTTAACATTGGTTTCACGATGACAATTAATACACCATCCCATGGTTAAAGGGGAATATTGGTACATAATCTCCATTTCCTCTACCGGTCCGTGGCAGGTCTGACATTCGATTCCCGCGACCGAGACATGCTGTGAGTGATTGAAATAAGCAAAATCCGGAAGGTTATGAATTCGAACCCACTCGACTGGTTGACTTTCTCCCGTATATTTTTGATTCTCTTCGTCCCAACCAACGGCTTTATATAATTTCTTGATTTCCTTGGTATAGAATTCGTTGGTGTACCCATTTGCCAAATCCTCTTGAGAAGGCCCCTCAGCCGTACCTTTATATTCGTAAATAGATTTGTGGCAGTTCATACAAACGTTCAAGGAAGGAATCCCGGAATGCTTAGAAACTCGTGCCGAGGAGTGACAATATTTACATTCTATTTTATTAACACCGGCATGAATTTTATGCGAGTAATGGATAGGTTGTATAGGAGCATATCCTTGGTCCACGCCAACCTGCATCATCCAACCGTAAGCGAAATAGGCACTACCCAATAAAAGGAAGATTACGGTTACCAAAACTAAAAATTGGTTTTGCGCGAAAGCCTTCCAAATAGGTGTTCTTTTTTCAGCCTTTTCCTGCTCTAATTTTATTCCGTTCGCCTCTGCAATCCGCTTCAACGTGCTGTTCACCAAGAATAACATCACTACCAAAAGACCGAACACCAAAACAAGCGCCCCAAGAATAATTTCGTTTGAAATACCAGAGGAATTACCAGCACCTGATGTTGTTGCAGCTACTGCGCCCGTAGCTGGGGTGGCCGGCGCTGCCGGCGTAGCGGCCGTATAAGCCAAAATATTGTCAATATCCTCATTTGAAAGCGTGGGAAAAGCGGTCATCGCCGCTTGGTTGTATTCTGCGTAAATTTTGTTCGCATAAGCGTCCCCAGAAGAAATCATTCCAGGACTATTCTTAATCCAACGGTACAACCATTCCCTGTCCAATCCTTCCTCCTCCGCCAAACGACTTTCCACATTGGCCAACGCAGGTCCTGTCATCTTACGGTTCAACGCGTGACATGCAGCGCAATTTTGATTAAAAAGCGACTTACCAGCGGTAGCATCACCAGCCGATTCGGTATCAGCACTCTCCGCAGGGGCGGATGCTTCGGCAGAAGCTTCGTCCTGAGCGGTGGAAGTAATTGAAAAAAGCAGAAAAACTATAAGGCTAAACCCTAAAAATTTAGAAAACTGATTTCGGTATGGAACCTTTTTCATATATCGAATATTTCAATCGGAATCTTGGCATGATTTTGGTTTTCAACGCTACAGAAATGAACGTATTAATGCCTAAATCGATGGCAAAAATACGACATAGACTTTATTTGAAAAAATGTTAATGTATTTATAATTTCTAATTTATAAATATTCTAAATAAATTAAAATTGATTTGTTTAACCTTTAAAAAATTACATTTGTTTTTTCGTTTTAAGCAATTAATATAAGACTTATGAAAACACCTATTTCTACTGCAATCCTTATCTGTTTCTCCATTATCTGTTATTCCCAAAGTGCCAATATCAACATTGAACAAGATGCAAAAATTGATAAACTTTTGGATATTTATAAGTCGGCATTAAGCAGCACGGAATATTACAGAATTCAAATAGGCTTTGGAAATTCCGAAAGAGCACAGACCCTAAAATCCAATGTGGAAATAGACTTTCCTGAACTACCGTCGCGAATTGATTTTGACTCCCCAACCTATCGTGTAAGAGTTGGGCGATTTAAAACCAAACTTGAAGCGGAACGTAAATTCAATGAAGTCCGGAAAAAATATCCAGATGCGATGCTATTAAAACCAAAAAAATCGACCAAATAGGTCGATTTTTTTTTGATAAGATTATAATACTGTCCGTTCCCGACTTCGAGATAACGGACTAGTTTTTATTTCGATTTCAACTTTTTCTTTACGGCTACTTCTTGGAAAGCTTCAACAATATCACCTTCACTAATATCATTGTAATTCTTAATCTGAAGACCACAATCATATCCTTTTGCAACTTCTTTCACGTCATCCTTAAATCGTTTTAACGAAGCCAGAGTCCCGGTATAAACAACCACACCGTCCCGAATCAGACGAATATTTGAATTCCTGAAAATCTTACCGCTGGTTACCATACAACCTGCTATAGTTCCAATTTTGGAAATCTTAAAGGTCTCCCTAATCTCAGCCGTTCCGGTAATTTCCTCCTTCATTTCCGGAGACAACATACCTTCCATGGCATCCTTAAGGTCATTTATAGCATCATAAATAATGGAATACATGCGGATATCAATCTCCTCTTTCTCGGCAATTGCCTTGGCATTACCCATCGGTCTAACATTAAACCCGATAATTACCGCATCCGATGCCGAAGCCAATAACACGTCCGACTCCGTTATAGGACCAACCGCTTTATAAATAATGTTGACCTGAATTTCATCCGTAGATAATTTTTGGAAAGAATCCGTCAAGGCCTCAACAGAACCATCCACATCACCTTTAAGGATGATGTTCAATTCCTTGAATTCGCCCAGCGCAATTCGTCTTCCAATTTCGTCCAGCGTAATATGACGTTGCGTTCTCACGGATTGCTCACGTTGCAATTGGGATCTTCTAGAAGCAATAGACTTTGCCTCACGCTCATCCTCCAACACAAAGAACTTATCCCCTGCTTGTGGTGCGCTGTCCAAACCAAGAATGGAGATAGGTTTAGAAGGACCTGCACTGGTCACGTTTTTACCTCTTTCATCCTGCATGGCCTTAATCTTACCGCTAGTTGTACCCGCAAGTACATAATCCCCAATCTTAAGGGTACCTGCCTGCACCAAAATTGTGGAAACATACCCTTTACCTTTATCCAAGAAAGCCTCTACTACGGTGCCTGAAGCAAGCTTGTTTGGATTTGCCTTCAATTCCAACAATTCGGCCTCCAATAAAACTTTTTCCAATAACTCCTTAACGCCCTTGCCTGTTTTAGCGGATATGTCATGGGACTGAATTTTTCCTCCCCAATCCTCTACCAACAAATTCATTTGGGCCAATCCTTCTTTAATCTTTTCCGGATTAGCGGTAGGCTTATCAATTTTATTGATTGCAAATACCAACGGAACACCAGCCGCTTGCGCATGACTAATGGCTTCCTTGGTCTGTGGCATAATATCATCGTCCGCCGCCACAACAATAATGGCAATATCCGTTACTTGCGCACCCCTTGCTCGCATGGCGGTAAATGCCTCGTGACCAGGTGTATCCAAAAATGATATGCTGGAACCATTCTCCAATGTGACTCCATAGGCACCAATGTGCTGGGTAATTCCTCCGCTTTCCCCGGCAATTACATTTTCCTCACGGATATAATCCAACAGCGATGTTTTACCATGGTCTACGTGACCCATGACGGTTACAATAGGAGCTCTTGGTTCTAAATCTTTTGGGTCATCTTCCTGCTCAACAATGCTCTCTTCAATATCAGCGGTCACAAACTCCACTTCGTATCCAAACTCCTCGGCAACTATGGAAAGCGTCTCCGCATCCAGACGTTGGTTCATCGTAACCATCATCCCTAAGGACATACAAGCGGATATAATTTCCGTTGTTGAAACGTCCATCATCGTAGCCACTTCACTAGCGGTAACGAACTCGGTTACCTTAAGAACTTTTCCTTCAAGCTCTTGTTGTTCAAGATCTTTCTCGGTTTGTTGACGGTGCTGATCTCTTTTATCCCTTCTATACTTGGCGCCTTTTCCTTTTTTGGTTTTTCCTTGAAGTTTTTCCAAGGTTTCACGTACCTGCTTTTGTACATCTTCCTCTGAAGGCTCCACTTTGTTTACCGTAGCAAAACGTCTATTGCCTCCTTTTCTATCGCCAGCGCCTCCACCTCTTGACCCTTGTCCTGGAGAAGATGTATTCTTACTTACAATTCTTCTTCTCCTTTTCTTACGGTCTGAACCGTCCGAAGATTTAGAATCTTCTTTCTTTTTCTTTGGCTTCTGGAACTTTGAAAGGTCTATTTTATCCCCTGCAATTTTTGGTCCTGATAATTTTTTATACTTGGTTTCCAACGTTTCAGGCTCATCACTACTTTCGGTTTTGCTATCGGCAACTTCCTTTTTATCTGCTGGAGCTTTGGTTTTAGTCTCCTCCTTAGCCGGTTTTTCAACAACTGGTTCCTTTGCTGGCTCTTTGGCCTCCACCTTCTCTTCCTCAGCAGGTTTGGCGGGTGCCTCTTTCTTCTTTGGGTTCAAATCGATTTTACCCACAGTCTTAAGTCCAGTCAACTCCACCTTGCCGACCAACTTCTTTTCATCAGAATCGGCGTTCCTCTTTTCACGTGCAAGTCTACGTTCTTCCTGCTCCTGCTCCAATTGAATTCTTATGGCCTCTTTCTCCTTTCGTTTTTCTTCCCCGACTTCTTTTGACGCAACCTTTTTGCTCATATCCGTCTGGAATTCATCAAGCAGCACCTGATAAACTTCGTTGGAAATTTTTGTGGTCGGCCTAGCGTCCACATCATGTCCTTTGGAGCTTAAAAAGTCTACTGCCCTATCCAAGGAAATATTAAGTTCTCGAAGAACTTTATTAAGCCTTATTGTTGCATTATCTGCCATAAATACTGATTCCCGTTCTTATATTTTAGTGCTAATATATAGCTAATCTTCTAATTCTTCTTTTAGGATACGAACAACTTCCAAAATTGTCTCTTCCTCCAAATCCGTACGTTTTACCAAATCATCCACATCTTGTTCCAGTACGCTTCTTGCCGTATCCATTCCTATTTTCTTGAATTCGTCAATTATCCAAGCTTCTATTTCATCTGAAAATTCGGTCAATTCCACATCTTCCTCAACCCCTTCTCGGAACACATCAATCTCATAACCAGTTAATTGCCCAGCAAGTCTGATGTTGTGCCCACCTCTACCAATTGCCTTAGAAACTTCCTCCGGTTTTAGATACACCTGAGCGGTCATTTTCTCATCGTTCAATTTAACGGTAGAAACCCTAGCCGGACTCAACGCTCTTGTAACCAATAATTGAGGATTGGACGTCCAATTGATTACATCTATATTTTCATTTCCAAGCTCACGGACTATGCCATGAATACGAGATCCCTTCATACCAACACAGGCACCAACGGGATCAATACGGTCATCATAGGAATCAACCGCCACTTTTGCCTTTTCCCCGGGTATACGCACCACTTTCTTAACCGTAATCAAACCATCAAAAACTTCCGGTATCTCTTGGAAAAATAGTTGCTCCAAGAATTTGGGGGAGCTTCTGGACATAATTATAGTCGGCTTGGCTCCTTTTAGCTCAACACTTTCAATTACACCCCTAACATTATCCCCTTTACGGAAAAAGTCCGAGGGAATTTGACGATCTTTTGGAAGAATGATTTCATTGCCTTCATCATCCAACAAAATTATCGCCTTATGACGGATATGATGTACTTCGGCAGTATATATTTCCCCTTCCAAGTCTTTAAAATGCTTGTAAATGGTCGTATTATCGTGCTCGTGAATTTTAGAAATAAGGTTCTGACGCAAGGCCAAAATTGCCCTCCTTCCCAAATTGATTAGCTTAACCTCTTCCGAAACATCCTCTCCCACTTCAAAATCAGGCTCGATCTTTCTAGCCTCACTCAATGAGATTTCCTCGTTTGGTTCTTCTACTTCACCGTCCTCTACTACCACACGATTACGCCAAATCTCCAAATCCCCTTTGTCTGGGTTTATGATGATATCAAAATTATCATCCGAACCAAACTTTTTCTTTAAGGCATTTCTAAAAACATCCTCTAGAATTGCCATAAGCGTTACCCTATCAATGAATTTGTCATCCTTGAATTCCGAAAAGGATTCTATTAACGCAATATTTTCCATTTGTGACTACAATTAAAATTTTAATACAACTTTTGCTTTCTTAATGTCGGAAAAATCTATTTCCTGTCTTTTTTGAACCGTAACCTTGCCCTTACCAATGGGTTTGGGTTCCCGTGCCTTCCATTCCAAAACGATGTGTTCTTCATTTGCGGCGGTCAAATTACCTTCGTATTTGGTCTCTTCCGTTTCAACGGCTAATTTTCTGCCAATATGCTTTTTATACTGTCTGGGCATAACCATAGGCGCGGTTGCACCTGCGGAAGCTACTTCCAATGAAAAATCAACTTCCTCCCTATCCAAATTGTGTTCTATGCTCCTACTAATTTTGACGCAATCTGAAACGGTAACCCCGTTATCGCCATCAATCACCACATTAATTTTATTATCCGGTGATATGGAAAAATCGATCAAAAAGAGCGATTCATCCTCCGCCAAGCCGGCATCTAAAAGTTCCTTAACCTTTTCCTGTAGCATTTAATCACATTCTAAGAGCTGTGCATACCTGCTTATCCACGAAGATAAAAAGGCTTCACATTATCACTAAATTACCAAGAGGACTAATTGAGTTATTTCTAATAAAAGAGGGGACAAATTGTCCCCTCATGAATACTTTTATATCCTTTCAGTGGTGCAAATATACAATAATTTTGTTTTCTACAATAGCTATTACTATTACTAATTATCAATCTGATAACTTAAATAAAAGAGGCCTAATAATCTTACTTCATGAATTTTCAAAACTATCAACCTATTAAAACTTATTTTTAAGCTATATTCATACTCCAACCCAAACTAGATATGGAAATTTTATCTTCTTACAATTTAATCATAGGGGCTTCGCTCATTGTGGTTCTTTCTTTTTTCTTCAACGGTATTTCCAAAAAAACCAATATACCCGCGGTATTGATGCTCATAGTTTTAGGAGTTCTCATTAAACTGGGACTAGAATTTTTTGTGCCTGAAATACCCGATTTTGCGGCCTCTTTAGAAATACTTGGAACAATTGGTCTAATTATGATCGTTCTTGAAGCTGCGTTAGAACTGGAGTTAAAACGCGAAAAACTGGTTCCAATTTTAAAATCCATGGCCATCGCCTTGATTGGACTAATCGGATCGGCATACGTTGCAGCATTAATTCTTTATCAATTCATTCCCAATATGACCATGCAATCGGCATGGTTGTACGCCACACCACTTTCTATTCTTTCAAGCGCCATTATAATACCAAGCGTTGGCGGATTATCAGAAGCCAAAAAAGAGTTCCACATTTACGAAAGCACTTTTTCCGATATCATGGGAATTATGATGTTTTATTTCCTGACCGGAAAACTTAACCCTGCCGAAGATAGTGGTGTAGCAGGTTTTGCAGGAAATCTAGTCCTGACCATAATTATTGCGGTAATCGCCAGTTACGCAATCATCCTTATTTTTCAAAGGATTAAAAGTCAGGCTAAATTATTTCTATTGATTGCGGTTTTGTTACTGTTATATGCCATTGGCAAAAAAATGCATTTATCTTCTCTGATTATAATTCTTGTATTTGGTCTGATTGTTAAAAATGTAAATCTGTTTTTCCCAGGAAAGACAAAAATTTTCTTGGAGTCCGAACGGATGCAACAAATCTATCACGAGCTGCATATTATTACTTTAGAAACTGCATTTGTGGTCCGGACATTCTTTTTTGTAATTTTTGGCATTACTATAGTATTGTCAACTTTGCTCAGCGTAAACGTGGCTATTGTAAGTTTGCTGATCATAGCCTCTATTTACGCTATCCGATTTGTTATATTGATAGTTTTCGTAGGCAAGGACATGCTTCCTCAGTTGTTTATTGCGCCTAGAGGATTAATTACAGTTTTATTGTTCTATGCCATACCGATGGAGGCGCAGATTGAGGGATTTGAATCGGGCATTCTACTGTTCGTAATCATTGCTACCAGTTTGGTGATGACTTGGGCCATGATAAAGGATAAGCGCAAAATGGGCACCATGTTGGATGAAATCGACCATGAAGTTATGGAAAGAAATTTGGCCGAAGATGCATTAAGAGCGTCTGACAATAAGATAGTATCTAAGGAAAAAGAAATTGACTCCTTGAAAACAACCGAAGATTCTACGGAAGATATTGATACCGGGATATCCTTAAAGCCCAGGAATTTGGATGATGAATTTCCGGATACCTAAAAGGGTTTCACTGATTAGCTAACTACTGATTTTCAAAAGATACTTGAGCATTCAATTGAGCGGACTGTTCCTGTACTTTCGTACTGTTTAAACTATCTACTTCCTTTCGAAAACGCAAAATCATGAGGGTATCCATTTGCCGTGCGATGCTATCCTGCATAGCCCTCCAATTTCTGGAGTTCATTCTTTTATTGTAGTCGGTAATTTTATCGAATCGTTCTAGATTGTGCCTGTTCGCTTTCCAAGCATGGGCAGTACTTTTGCGATGTTCCAAATCTTGAAGATATATTCCAACACCGAATCCTAAAATGACAAGGACTAAAATTAATTTTAAGCTTTTTGTGGTCAACTTCATAATTGTATCTTAGTTAGGCGGGGTAAAACTAACAGAGACGGGCTAGAATAAGGTTTCTTTTACCTAAAATTCTTGACTCAAATCCTGTCCAAGATACAAAATATGGGATGGGTATTACAAAAATTGTCGTTTAGAGGGTAGATTGTAACGTTTATCAAACCGAATTGCCATTGCTAATCGATTCCTTTCTTGAATCATGTACAACTATCAAAAAACTATGTAACAAAAAATCCCGATACACCTGTATCGGGATTTTAAATTTTAGTTGGCCCACAAGGACAATTTTAACCTTTTCCCTACTTAGACCATTTTATACTAAACACTATAAAAATCGATATATAAAAGACATTCCGAAACTAAATAAATTAAAAATAAACATATACTAATAAAGAATTGTACGTACATTTGACCTGACAATTTTGTAATATGGCCAGCATTACCTTCAAAATTAGAAAACAAGTAAATTCAAAGTCTATCTACTTAGTTTTTAGTTATGGACGAAGAAAAGAATTGAGATATTCTACAGGGTGGAAATTGAATGACAGAAACAATTGGAATGTAGAAAAACAAAGGGTAAAAAATGTATTGGCAGAACCCTATGGCAAAAAGATTAATTCTGAAATATCAGAACTGGAATCATTCTTTAATAAAAAATACCAGGAACTACTTGATTCAAGAATCGAAATTGATAATAATGTATTGAGGAACGCCCTCAATATTTATTTTAAAAAAACCACTACCAAAACTACTTCCACTTCATACAAACCATTACTTCATTGTTATGAATGGTACATAGAGCATTTTGCTCAAAGCCCGTTACCTACCACAAAACGACCCCTCGCAAAGGGAACTATAAAATCATACAGAACTGCTTTTAAGATTATTTCAGAATTTAGCGAGGACGAATATGCTCTGAATTACGATACCATAACCATGGATTTCTACTACGATTTTGTCAAATTTCTACAAAAAAAGGGATTTTCCAATAACTACATTGGTAACCAAATTAAAATGCTAAAGACGATTATGAACTACGCCTATGAGGCAAAATTCCATAACAACTTGTCATACAAATCAAAGTCTTTTGCCAAGCTAAGCGAAGACGTTGAAGGAATAATTTATTTGAATAATGAAGAGTTGGACAGAATATACGACTTAAAATTAACCGGCAAATATGACATAGCAAGAGATTTCTTTTTAATCTCTTCGTATAGTGGACTGCGAATCTCGGATTTTCTAGGGCTTGAAAAGGAAAATATTGAAGAACTAAATGGTGTACCAGTATTTAAACTAAAAGTAAAAAAAACAAATAGGCCACTTATTATTCCTGTCCACCCCAGAATATCGGAAATTCTAAAAAAAAGAAGCGGCAATTTTCCCCGAAAAATATCGGAACAGCATATAAATAAAGCACTAAAAGAAATAGGAGAAATGGCTGAAATTAATCAGGTAATAAGGATTGAGAAAACCATAGGTGGAAAAAGGAAGATTATCAAAAAGAAGAAATACGAACTGATTACTGCCCATTCCGGAAGAAGAAATTTCTGTACCAATGCATACAAAAGTGGAATGAGTACAATTGACATAATGTCCATATCGGGACACCGGTCGGAGAAGACCCTTCTAGTTTACCTTAGGGTGTCGGAGGAAGAGAGAGCATTAAGAATGTCAAAACATAAATTTTTTAATTAATTAAATCAATACATCATGGAAAATCGAGAAAAAAAGATTTTAGAAATTGCAAACGATCTCAAGTCATACAATGACTACGAGCATTACGAAAACCTACTGGACGAAATGGCCCTACATCTTATCCAGAGTGAAGAATCAGAAGATATTAAAGGGTCTGCTTATTGGATGGTTATGAACCTTAAAAAGCTTCTAAAAGTGATATGTAGTGATTTTTTTAGCTATAATAACCTTTCCCAAATTGATTTCTCAAACCCAAAAAATGAATTTGAGCAAAAACTATTTGACACCATTCAAAATGACCTAATGCATAATCCTAGATGGGATTTGCGCAAAAGTTTATAACTCGGAAAAAACCACCACATAGTTTAGTTTAACCAATTTAACCGAAAAATAACAAGATTCGTTTATGAAGGCAATTGAAGAAGCATTTTGGCAAGCTCTTTATTACTGTTCTAGGGAAAATATCTTTGACCCCATTAGAACTGAGAACTTGAAGGAGGAAGTTAATAGATTGTATGGATGGTTAATTCACCAGAATATTCCAAAACTCCAACTCGAAGACGCTGTCTTGGAATACTACTGGAAATTTTGTTCTGCCAAAACTTATAAATTGCTTTACGACCGTCGACTGGAATTATTCTTGAATGAAAATATTGATGAAGATGAACTGGATTTTCTGACATCAGAATTAAAATCGCTAACTTCTCTATCATCACACCTTAAAGACCAACCACCAGTTCTGAACGCCAAAAGCATAAGACTTGATAATGCAGCTTACAAAAAGAAAAAAGAATTTATTGAGAATAGACTCAATATCCTAGGGGTATCTGAAATAATGGATGCAGAAACAAAACAAGCAAATAAGAAAAATCCATCCGGTATACTAGATCTAAATCGTGACAATAAGGGTAACATCAATTTAAGCAAAGTATATGAGGAATTGACTGCATATCAAAAAGTCCTATTACTTAACAAATTTTCCTTTTTTAACGAATTTCCTGAAAACCCCCAGACCGGGACCATAAACTATAAATTTGTTGGCGATATTTTAAAACTAATTACCGGTGATAATTCCAATAATATTAGGGAAAAAGTTAAGTTAGTTGAGCATGATAAATCACAGATTTCCACTCTTAGCAATAAACTTCTCTCACAATTTAACAATTTTGAAAGATTGTGGGATGAACTTACAAAAAATATGACAGAACTAAATTAATCATAATACTAAATAGCCCCCGTGTAGTGACTATCTCATTATAAAACACAACTATCCTTATTAAAATTGTGCTATAAATCTTAAAAAGATAGCACGATGAAAACAAGATTAGTACAACTTCAAAACATTACTGCCGAGGATTTTAAAAATGAAATTCTAAATGGCGTTCAAAACCAATTAAGCGCGTTCCAAAAAAGTATTGAAACAAAAAAACCCTCAACCTATATAGATAGAAAGGAAGCGGGCAGACTTCTCAAAGTAAGTACCGTAACAATAGACGATTGGGCTCGTAAAAAAATCCTTAAACGATATTCCATTGGCAACAGGGTGCTATTTAGGAGGTCCGAAATTGAACAAACATTGGAAAACTCTACAACCCAATGAAATTCAAGTCCAATTGTATTATCCTGAAAATACCTCTCAAATCATGGGGAAGGTTTTTCTCAAAAAGAAAAAGGAAGCGGGAACTTCCTAAATCTAAATTATAACTTGAGTACGGTTCAAAGATAACAAAATTTGATGCCGTTTAAAATTCTTCATACATGGCATTAATCAAAGCAGACTTTATAGATCAAATATTATCGAGATCCAGCATCGTCGAAATTATAGGAGAGCATATTGAATTAAGAAAAACAGGGGTCAATTACTCCGGTCTATCTCCATTTACCAGTGAAAAAACCCCTAGTTTCATGGTCAACCCAGTAAAGCAATCCTTTCAAGATTACAGCTCTGGACATGGCGGAAATGTCATAAAATTTATTCAATTATTCAAAAAATGTACGTTCCCAGACGCCATAAAAATACTCGCCATTGGTCTAAACTTACAGATAGAATACGAATCCGAAGAATATTCACAGCACAAAAACCAAGAAATTGATACCCTAAATAAGAGCAGGCCGGTCCTAGAGTTTGCCTTAGAGGTTTATGTTTCAGAACTTGAAAAATTAGATGCTGGCCATGCAGCAAAAATGGAGCTACTGGAATATCGTAAATACAGTAAAGAAACCATTAAGCAATGGGAAATAGGATTTGCTCCAGGGCACAAATTTCTTTACAACCGTTTCAAAGAAAAGAATTGGATTGAGCAGGGTCAAAAATTAGGACTTCTTTCAGCAAATAACGATAAGTACTACAATAGGATTATATATCCTATTAGGGATAATTTGGGCAATCTGTTAGGTCTAGCTGGAAGAAATCTAAATAAGGATGATAAGTTTAAATGGATTAACCCCTCTTCCAGCATTATTTATAAGAAAAATACAGTCCTTTTCGGTCTAAATTACGCTTTATCCGAAATAATCAGAAAAAAAGAAATCTGGTTAGTTGAAGGTTACAATGACGTAATTTCTTTTCAAGAAAATGGTATAAACAATACAGTAGGCATATGTGGAACGGCCCTCACCCATAGTCAAATTCAAATTTTAAAAAAGTACACCACTAAGGTTGTTATTTGTATGGACGGTGATCAACCTGGCATTAAATCAGTAATCCAAAAACTTCCGGAGCTCATAAAGGAAGGGCTGCAAACAGAAGTGGTTAGCTTAAAAGAGGAATTAGACCCGGATGAATTTGTTAGAAAATACAAGGATGAAATATCCAATAGGAGTTTGAATGAGATTGTAAAATCCAAGTCCTTGGTTAAGGAGGGTTTTCTATTCCTAATGTCATCAAAATTAAACGGCTCCGAATTTACAATTATCGAAGAAACTAAAAATTTATGCTACCTAATTGCGAAAGTAGAAGATGATGGATACAGGCTTGTTTACACAAAAAATTTATTGGAGCGAAAAACAGCCCCAAAAAGGGATATTGACAACTGGATAAAAGAGTGTCTATCGTCTAGGGGGAATGATGATACCGAAAAAGGAAACCATAAAAAGTATAATCTTCCTAAGGAGATAACTAATTTGACTCCAGAGTTGGAGAAAACTATTGACGAATATGGCATATTCATGTTTTCCAATAAAATATACAGTTCAAGGAACGGCACCAAACCATACTTTCATTGTGTTTCAAATTTTGAGATAGAGATAATTCAGCATATGATAGACGAGAAAAATCCAATGAAACTAATACGGATGAGGAATACCAATGGACAAGAAAAAGTCTTTGATGTATTGTCTGAATATCTCAACACCCCTCAGAAGTTTGATAATACGATTACCGGCCATGGTAATTTTTTATGGGAGGGTAACACTTCCGATTTTCAAAAATTGAGAAAGTATTTATTCGATAATATGGGCACTGGCCAAAAAATAGAGGTGTTAGGCTGGCAAAAGGAAGGTTTCTGGGTTTGGAACGACTCCGTAAAACATAAAGAGGGAAAAGTAATCGAGATAGATAAAAATGGAGTGTTTGAGTTGGACAAAGTTTGTTATTACGTCCCGTCCGCAAACTCCGTGTACAGAAATAATCAATTTAAATATGAACCACAAAAACGGTTTTTTCTATCTAAGGAAAACCATACATTTTTAGAGTTTACTTCCAAAGTAGTACAAGTGCATAATCACCATGGCATTATTGCTATTATGTTTACAATTGCCAGTATTTTCCAGGACTTTATAGGTGAAGAAATGGGTGGCTTTCCAATATTGTTTTTATATGGATTACCTTCTACCGGAAAAGATAATTTGACATATTGTTGTCAGTCCTTTTTTGGGAAACCTCAAGTTGCCATCAATTTGGAATCCGGTGCTTCAACTATTAAAGGGCAAATGAGAACCTTGGCCCAATTTTCTAATAATATTTGTCAACTATCAGAATACAAGAGAGACCAGTACCAAAACGATGGTATGCTCAAAGGTATTTGGGACAGACGTGGCTACACCAGGGGCAATCTAGATAGTCATGTGGGAACAGATACTATCCCAATTTTAAGCTCCGTAGTATTGACCGGTAATGAATACCCTACAAATGATGCATTAATTACACGTTTGATTTGGTGCGAAATGAATAAAGGAACTTTTACCGACGGCGAAAGGGATAATTTTAATAAGTTAAAGGAACTGGTAGAGAATGGTTCAAGCCACTTAACCAACCAATTTATTCAACATAGAGATACCTTTTCCAAACAATTCAAGGCTAAAATTAAAATACTAAAGCAAGGTTTATATCAGATATTGCCCGAAGCAAATGGTAGAATGTTGGATAACATGGCTGTTCTTCTAGTGACTTATGATATTTTTAAAGATTTAGTAGCATTCCCATTTAATTATGAGCGGCTTAAAGAAGCTATAGTTGATAGTTTGAATAATCAAATTAGAAAACTGGCTTCAACCAATAAAATAACAAAATTCTGGGATTGCTTTCTTTCTGCAATGAGAGGTAATATGGACTCACGTATCTACCATTTGAGAGAATTTAAAGTGGATAATAATACAATTGCAATTCAGGCTACTAATTGCTACCTCAAAATTCAAAAGGAGTGGTTTCAATTATTCAATGAACAAGCTCCATCAAAAAGTGTAATAATGGAGGAACTGAAAAAGGATGAGGCATTTAAGGGGACCGGTAAAATAAGATTAGGAAGGGAGACTACCCAATCAACTTCCGTTTATGTGTTTTATTTGGGAAAAATAGCCATTGCAGAGGACATCAGATTGGCCATAGATCTCAATCTCACCTATGATTTAGATTAAAATGTATTTAATTTTTGAAAAATTGGAAATATACTTTCAACAAACTCAACAATAATTTAAGTTACTTTATATCAACATTTTATACTTTAAAATAGGTTGAAAATGATGTTGAATTGTGTTGAATCGTGTTGAATACTTCGACTAATTTTTTTCCTGTTTTCAACAACATTCAACAATAAATTAATGTAAATGTCTGATAATGAGGTATGTGAATTGTTGAATGTTGAAAATCGCAATTTAAGCATTTCTTTGCCTTTAAAATATTTATTGGTTCTGACGTTAAATCCATTTTCACTTCCAAAAAGAGAATTTTCAATCCGATTTTCCAAAACCAAAAAAGAACCTACTTAAAAAGGTTTAGATAAATCCATTAAATACACAAAAGGAACAGGATGAAGCAGTAAACTATAATATTTAAGTCTTTAACCTACAGGATATCGATTTTCACAACATTTTGGCATTCTGACATCCTTTATATATTATATTCGCCTTATATTCAAGGAACAAAACTACCAAGCATGAAAAAATTAGCAATTATAATAATATTATTGTTTGCAGTAAGTTGTGCTTCTACTCCTAAGATTTCTGAGTCTTACACGGTAATTTCTCATAAGAACTTTGATTCAACTAAAATTTCTCGTCAAACTGCTTCTGTTGTTGTATCAGATTCCGTTGCCGTAACCTCGAGTAAATATAATCAAGACTAACGGCCCCACTTATTCCCATTGAGTTTTGTGCAGTCGCTTGAAAAAGCAAGCTCACAGCTTTATCCGCATTCATTAGATTAGGAGCCAACTTTTTTGTGTGTTCCTGAAATACTTGAGATAGTTCAGTAGATTGTTTAGCGTATGGATTTAAATTAAATGATGCAATTCCGACTACCCGATCTCTTTTTTGATTTTTTTTCATAACTATTATAGGTCCTCCGGAGTTCCCCGCATTAAGAGTCATATCTAGCCATGCTGCCTTTCTTATATGATTTTTTTTAATACCGTTAGTAGTGGTCTCAATACCGCTTTCAAACTTCGTAGAAAATAGTCCGGTAGTTATTATTTGTTGTGGAATGCTAAACGGAAATCCTGCTGTGTAAACGAAGTCACCGTCCTGCACGTCATTCCAGCTGCCTATTAATAGATAATCGAATATTCTTGTGGTTTCCACATTCGGAGCCAATAAAATAAAATCTCCAACCAATCCAGGTATATAAGAATCGTTAACAAAGCTAGAGACTACCCCCATTTCTAATAATTCACCATCATTAAATTCAATGATAATCTTACTAATCCCAGTAATTATATTGGTTTTTGGGTCTCTGATAAAAGCGGGCTGTATTACATGATTATTGGTAACCATCAAACCGTTTGGGGAAATAAAAAATCCAGTACCGGAAGAAGAATTATTTACTATTATTCGGACTACTGAGTTTCTAACCTGTTTGACTCTTTTTTTGTTGATGGTTTGGGCGCTATTGCCCCATGTCATAAACATCAAAATTATCGATACTAATATTTTCATATTGCAAAGGTATAGATGAATAAAGGACAACCAACCCTAGTTTTTGATGAGTTTTTAACATTTTGGTTGATGAAGTGGAAATTAATAACGCGCCCTTCTACCTTTGGTTCTTTTTTAGCGTAAACCAGCACAAACCCGTGAAACTTGTTTCTAACTATTTCTATCTAGCCCAAATCCGTATTATTGGATGCTGTTTTACCTACCTAATATTCATTAAATGTATCCTTAGCTTCAAGTAGCATTACCTCCCCTATTTCCTCCAAGTACGATATTACTTCATTAGGCATTAGGTACCTACGCAGCTTCACATTTTCGGATAGCTCTCTACGGTTCGTAGCCATAATACGTATAATACGCATTTGAAAAACTTTATCGTTTTGGTACGGCATGCGTTCCCGTAGCACCTTTTTAGTAGTCCTAAGCGTGTCCAGGACCACAAGTTTACCATGTTCGGAGGTATCGGCCCCAATTTTATTAAGGAACACAAGTACCTCATTGCTCTGTAGGTACTGTTTTTGCTTGGCAACATCCAATTCCAAATTTCGCTTTTCGGAGATAATAGGGTTGATTAAGTTAGCAAATTCCTTTTCGCTCATGGGTTTCACATGGTTCCAAAGACGGGATTTACTGGTACGATAACTTTTAAACTTTAATTGCATAACGACTTAGTTTTCAAACAATTCAAATATAAAACGTTAAAAAGATTTCTCACGTTCAAGATACCCGATTTCACTAACATTTAATTCACATTCCAAGCAATAACCTATTTAACTGAATCAAACCACTATTAACAATGACAAACCCGTCACCCTTAAATTTTAATTTCATAATCTTCGATTATGATTTTCAAGTTAAAAACAAATTATTTTAAAAATTACCTTTATGAATCTTTTAGCAACACACCCCGGCCAATATCCAATATATCACCCTTATAGCAATTTATTTGAATTTTTTGGTTCAAATCATAACGGCATGGGTGCCCCTCAACCGAATCACAAATGTATTGGTTCTGGATATCCGGCTAAAACCGCTGAAAAGGATGTAAAAATCGATATTCCCAATATACGTAGGGCGGCCAGCACGGTTCTTAATGTTGTACCTGAAAATTACGCCGATGCGGTAAATAACTGGATTGACTTTTTCTATAGCATCCAAATAGGTAACAGGGTATGGTTACGGTATAATCAAAGAAAACCTTTGGATGGATGTACAAGAGATAACGTAGAATATCTAATTAGTAGTCTGGACGAGACTAAAAGAGAATTGTTAGGTAAAATGAAGGCCAAGGCAATCGAAAAAGGCGGTCGCTTGGTTCTGGATAGGACGGAGTCCAAGGTGTACAGTTCCAAAAGTGGTCCAAACTTGAATCATCCGGCAGTAGAACGGTATGTTTTTATTTTGGACAAACCAATAGAGACCCCGGTAACTCCACCTGTTCAAACCCAAGCTCCTATTCCGGTACCGGCACCCACCCCTATTTCTAACCCGCCAATGGTCAGTATAGTTCCAAATATACCTAAAAGTATCGATAACAGAATTGAAAGCGTAATTGAGCCTGTTAAAGTTAATGAGGCCGGGGTATCTCCTTTGCTGATTATAGTGTTGGCCGCTTCCGCAGTTATATACTTTAAATCTAGGTCCGGTAAACTTCCATTGAAATCATAATTCCTCTCTGGTCCAAATATCCAGTTCCGGGGAATGGTACAAAAAACCATCATATTCAAATCTTTGATATTTGGCAATCATTCTTTTTACGATATCAATTTTTACTTCTTCCGAAGAGGGCTTTTGGGCCATATATTTACCATCCCTTTTAACAATAAACTTCCCATAATCCAAGACCACCTTATTGTCTTTATACCTTATAACTATACGGCCATTGCCATATGCACAGGTTGAAATAAAAGACTCGATTTGTTGCTGGGTTAGGGGTATGTACTCTGATTTCATGGCTTTTATCACAGAATGGAAATATTCCAAATTTATCATTTCAATCCCAACAGTTTTAAATTTTAACCATTTTAAGTTAAATTAGGTGGTTACTAAAACTAATTGCGATGTGTTTTTCAACAGAGGAAATTGGAGACGTGAAATTGGTCCAGAGATACTACAGATTAGACCATAAATATGTCTATGCAGAACCTGAAAAAGAGTACCATAAATATTTCAATAACGGATTTTCTCATGATGATTCCTGGGTAATTACGGAGGAATGCCCCGATCAGTTAACTTTAGCGAAATGGGGCTAAACCTGTGGAATACGAAGAGTTGGAAATTCAGTATTAATTTTGCTAGTTGGTATGTACTGGTAGATGCCGGTGGGTGCTGGTGGGTTATGTAAATGTTTGGAATAGGTGGGTTATGGTTTAATCAAACTTCATCAGCTATTTAGGAGGTTTCCTGGGGTTTGGTATGGTTCTTTTCGGCATTTTTTATGTCTACACTTCGGTGGGTCGTATTAGGGTGATGTGGGGTGTTATAGTAGGGTTTGCTAAAAGAAGGTGCCGTTTTGACCAAAATTTTATACGTTTTTCTGATGCAATTGCTACAATTATGTACCATTGTGGTAGGTAAGGGCTATGGGTGTTGTTCTTTCAACCACGCTATACCCCTACCTAATCTCCTAAAAATCATTAATTTTATACCCTGCCAACACACTACGCAACGGGCCATTGTCCTAGCATCCCTTAGTGGGTTGGTTTTTTAAATCTTTTTAAATCGGTTATGCTTCCCCGTTGGAGGATTGTTAATTGAAGATCTCGGAAGTTGACCCAATTTTATTCAAAAGAAAATTCAACTAAAAACCGTATTTTGTACTCTTCCTAATATTTCCATAATTGACCACTAATCAATTACTACTATCGTTTCAAGAAAGATAATTTTTTATGGCAAAAAATTTTAAGGCAATTCAAATAGTTGAAAACGATTTTCAAGAATTAATGGAAGTTGGAAATTGGTCACAAAAAAAATACAAGCTAGTCGGCAAATATTGTGACATATTCACATCTGGAATGAGAAATAAATGGAATCTTGTCTATATTGATTTGTTTTGTGGTCCAGGATTCGTAAAAAACAAACAATCAGGAGCAATCATGAAAAACAGTGCCCTCATTGCTATGAGTTTAAAACACAAATTCGATTACTATGCACTCAATGATTTCAAAAAAGCAAATTGCCTAGCCCTAGAAGCAAGAATTAAAAAAGCCCATCCAGACATTAATTACAAGATATTTAATCTGGATGCCAACGAAAGAATAGATGAAATTATTAAAGATATTCCTCAATTTGACAATAGCAAACCCGATTTATTTTTTTGCTTTTTAGATCCGTTTTCTTTAAATCTTAACTTTGACACTGTTAAGTCGTTGGCCAATCTTCAATCAGATTTTTTGATATTACATGCTTTACAAATGGATGCTAGAAGGAATGTGGTAAAATACCACGAACAAGAAAATGAGACAGTTCAGAATTTTTTAGGTGATAAGCAGTGGAGAAAGAAGTATATTAATAAGAAATACGTCCAAAAGGATTTTACAAAGTTTTTATCGGAAGAATATGACAGTTCAATGGGAACCCTTGGATATGAGCCTGCAAAAAAGGAAATTATAAAAAACTCGCAGGGAAACGGAATTTATTACTTGGCATTTTACTCAAAACATTCAAGAGGGTTAGATTTTTTCGAAAAAATAACCAAAGGAGATAATAATCAACTAGAATTATTTTAACTATGGCAGAATCAAGTATTGAATGGACAGAACTGACCTGGAATCCCACAACCGGGTGCACTAAAGTTTCGCAAGGGTGCAAATTCTGCTATGCAGAAATTATGTCACGAAGGTTACAAGCAATGGGAGTCGAAAAGTATAAAGACAATTTTCAAGTTAAAACACATGAAAAAGCTTTGGAGATACCATATACTTGGAAAAAATCTAAAATTGTATTTGTAAATTCAATGAGCGATTTATTTCATGAAGAGATACCCCTAGAATTTATAAAAAGGGTTTTTAAAGTTATGAATGAAAACCCAAGACATGTTTTTCAAATATTGACTAAAAGGGCTGAAAGACTTGCGGAAGTGCATAAAGAATTGAAATGGTCACACAACATTTGGATGGGTGTTTCTGTCGAAGAAAAGAAGGTTGAAAATAGAATTGATTATTTACGAAAAACAAATGCGCGAGTAAAATTTTTATCACTTGAGCCTTTAATAGGACCCTTGCCAAATCTAGATTTATCATCTATAGACTGGGTAATAGTCGGTGGAGAAAGCGGGCATAATCCAAGACCAATTGATGCCGACTGGGTTCTAGACATACAGAAACAATGTGTCAGCGCCGATACGGCTTTTTTCTTTAAACAATGGGGTGGTAAAAACAAGAAAAAAAATGGTAGAATCTTGAATGGAAGAACATATGATGAAATGCCAGAGTTTGAATTGCAACATAGTGTATGAGTAAAGCCTAATCAAATATTTTAAGTATCTGAAAACATCAGCTAATTACTGAATTTTGTTGGCATAGAAAAAATCTATAATTTTCAACCATGAGTACCCATAATTATAACGAAAGTTTAAACGAAATAGAAAAAAAACATTCTCCGGAACACTTATATGCAGCTGGAAATACAGAATTACTTCAACATAAGCGAAGAGTGTCTGTAGTGGGTTCTAGAAATGCTACCGAAGAGGGATTAATAAGGGCCATAATTGTTTCCAAAGCTTTGGTGAAACATGATATTATTGTTGTGAGTGGTCTTGCAAAAGGCATTGATACTATGGCTCACCGTACAGCAATAAAAAACGGGGGAAGTACTATAGCAGTTTTAGGAACTCCCTTAAGTCAAGCTTATCCCAAAGAGAATACGGAACTTCTTGAAATAATTAAAACTGGCCATCTGGCTATATCCCAATTCCCTGAAGGCTATCCGTCTCAACCTAGAAATTTCCCTATACGTAATCGAACTATGGCTTTAATTTCTGATGCAACAATTATAATCGAAGCCGCTGAGAAAAGTGGAACTAGGCATCAAGGCTGGGAAGCCTTAAGACTAGGCAGAGAGGTTTACATACTGGATAATGTTGTAAACAATAAATCTATTACCTGGGCACAAGAAATGATGAATTATGGTGCACAGTGCTTATCCCGTGATAACATGGAAGAAGTTTTCAGTGAAATCCCATTTTTAACTTCAAAATACGAAGATGCCTTTTAGCGTAAATTTTGCGACAATGCTTGAATTTGCAACAAGGGGAACAAACGAAATAGCACTTACATCCAGAAAGATTTGTGGCAATATTAAAGCCGGTAAGATTGAGGTGATAAATCGCCTAATTTACCACATTCAACAATTAGCAGAAGACCATCCTATTTCCTTAATGTTTGAAAATGATCCTATTTTAGTTCCAGCCCCAAGGAGCACTCCAATTGTTGAAGGCGGTCATTGGCCAACAAAAATATTAGCAAATGAATTTGTGAAATCTGGATTAGGTGAGAGTGTTTTAGAGTTACTTGTTAGAAATAAGCCAGTACCGCGATCAAGCGCTGTTAGTAGTGCAGACCAAAGACCTACATGTAGCACACATTACGAAAGCATATCAACCCCGCCACCAGCAGCGTTCATAAGTAAAATCATAATTATCGACGATGTCTTTACACTTGGCAGAACTTCATGCGCATGCGCTAGGAGGTTAAAGGAAACTTACCCAGATGCCGAAGTATATATTTTTGCAGCAATGAGAACTAGGGGGTTTTTGAAAGAACTAGATTACATAGTAAAGCCATCTTACCATACTATGGTTTATAAATCCGAATATGATAGCGTTAGTTTACCGAACTGAAACAATTCATCAAGAAAATATGAAGATAAAACCCTAAAAACCCGTGCAATTGCACGTACAACTTACAATTAAAAATCCTTAATACATTGAATATCAATGAATTAAGGATTTTTTTAGTTGGCCCACAAGGACTCGAACCTTGAATGACGGTACCAAAAACCGGAGTGTTGCCAATTACACCATGGGCCAATCTCTAGAAGCCAAAACATGTTTAGCTTTCGAGCGTGCAAATTTAAAACAAAGTTTGGTTTGCACAAACATTTTTCAATACAATAATCCAAAATACCCTAGACAAATGCTGTTAAAGGTTTATAAAAAATGTAGTTCGTTCTCTATTTTAATTAGTAAATTCGCCCCATAGCTTTAACCAGGGTTACATGTTTTCAAAGAACTTCCAGAAATGGGACACCATTTTAGGGTGGACCGTATTTTTTATTGCATTCATTACTTATTTTATTACCGTTGAACCCACCAATAGTTTTTGGGATGCAGGTGAATATATAGCTACAGCAGCAAAACTTCAGGTAGGCCACCCTCCGGGAGCACCTCTTTTGCAGATGATTGGTGCATTTTTCTCCATGTTCGCGTTTGAACCCAGTCAGGTTGCCATGATGGTGAATTTGGTTTCTGGGGTATCCAGTGCCTTCACAATTTTATTTATGTTCTGGACCATTACGAACATTGCCAGAAAGCTTATAGATACAGATAAACAATTTACCAACAGCAAGGCGATAGCCGTTCTGGGAAGTGGAATAGTTGGTTCCTTGGCCTTTACGTATTCGGATAGTTTTTGGTTCAACGCAGCGGAAACGGAAGTTTACGCCATGGCAAGCTTTATTATGGCCTTGCTACTATGGCTTGGGCTAAAATGGACAGATAATCTAGAAGACCCTCGCGGCAACAGGTGGTTGGTTTTAATATCTTTCGTTGTCGGGCTTACCTTTGGGATTCAATTTATGGGCTTTTTGGCAATCCCATCAATTGGATTGCTATATTACTTTAAAACCTATCAAAAAACGACCGTAAAAAACTTCCTGTTGGCCAACATTGCTGTCATTGCAATTTTAATGTTAGTTTATAAATTTTCATTGACCTATGTACTACAGCTGTTCGGATGGGGAGAGGTTTTCTTCATAAACAGCATAGGATTGCCGTTTAATTCCGGCTCCATCATTATTGGTGTACTATTTATAGCTGCTTTTTACTATGGGCTTAGCTATACAAGAAAGCATCAATACAGGACTGCCAACACTATTGTACTTTGCCTAATGTTTCTTTTTCTAGGCTTTTCTTCTTGGTTGATGTTACCTATTCGCGCTAATGCCAAAGTGGTCATCAACGAAAACAATCCGGAAGATGCACGAGCGCTGTTAGCATACTACAATAGGGAGCAATATCCCGGGGTGGATAGTCCAGTTTACGGAACCTATTATTCGGATATGTTCGCTGCCGCGGGCGAGGATAGAGATGGAAAACCAAAGTATGAGAAGGACTATACCCTAGGGAAATATATCATCGTAAATAAATACAAGGATGCCGAGCAGGGCCCAAACCCAAAACATCAGGGTTTGTTGCCACGGATGTGGAGCTCACAGCACGCAGCAAATTACATGCAGTATTTTGGCCCGTTGGATTTTCGGATGACGCAATCCAATGAAGAACTACGCCAAGCTGTGAACCAAGTTAAAACAGGATTTGCCAATGGGGAAATAGATGCCGACCAGTACATTGGTTTTTTAAAACGATTTAGTGAGTATATAGAAGTGGAACCGCCTTCGGTTTGGCAGAACATCAAATATATGTTCGAGTTTCAGTTCAATTACATGTACATGCGTTATTTCATGTGGAATTTTGTCGGCAAACAGAACGATGTTCAGGGGAGATACAATGATAACGGCAATTGGTTAAGCGGTATTAAGTTTATTGACAGTTGGCGATTGGGAAACCAAGATAACCTTCCAAGTGATATAGAAAATAATAAAGGGCGAAACACTTATTTCTTTCTGCCTTTGCTTTTGGGAATCATTGGAATCGTTTTTCAAATCTCCAAAAACCCAAAACAGTTTTGGGTACTTCTAGTGTTTTTCCTCTTTACTGGATTGGCCATTCAATTTTATACCAACCCCTATATATTTCAGCCTAGGGAACGTGATTATTCCTTGGTAGGGTCGTTCTATATTTTTGCCTTATGGATCGGTCTTGGAGTATATGGATTGTACGACGGGTTTAAGGATTGGTTGGCCCCAAAGATTTTAGCACCGCTTGTAGTCATTATTTGCTTATTTGCCGTTCCTACGGTAATGGCTGTCCAGAATTGGGACGACCACGACAGATCCAATCGATTTACGGCAAATGCCAGCGCCAAAGCCTACTTGGATTCCACACAAAAAGATGCCGGTTCCATTCTTTTCACGATTGGAGATAACGATACTTTTCCATTATGGTACGCGCAGGAAATTGAGGGCTATAGAACTGATGTACGAATTGTTTGTACCAGTTTATTCGAAACGGATTGGTATGTAGACCAAATGAAGAGCAAGGCCTATGAAAGTGATCCTATACCGTCACAGATCGGCCATGAAAAGTACAGGTGGGGTTCTAGGGATGTATTATACCATCAAGCCATTACGGAAAATAGGTGGCCCATCAAGGATTTCATCAACTGGATTGATAGTGATAAACCCAGGACCAAATTAAAGTACCTTTTTGAGCAGAATAACGCCGACTTAAGCAATTATTCGGAAAACACACAGAATATTGTCTACTACCCCACGAACAAAATCAGGGTTCCCGTAAATAAGAAGAATGCGCTTGAAAGTGGTTTGGTGAAACAAAAGGATTCAGCGCTGATTGTTGATTATATTGATATTGACCTGCCAAGTGCCATTACCAAAAAAAGCATGATGATGTTGGACATATTGGCCAATAACGATTGGAAAAGACCTTTGTACTTTTCCGGAGGAAGTTTTGATGATGCGGAATATCTTTGGATGAAGGACTATTACAATTGGATGGCATGGCCTATAAATTGGTTCCAATCCGTACAGAACGTCCAAACTCCTTCGATATGGGAAGGATAGATACAGATTTGATGTACGATATCGTAACAAAATGGGGCTGGGGAAATTCAGGAAGTCCGGATATTTATCACGATACCCAAACACGTATCCAGAGCGTTTCTTATAGGGGCAACTTAGCGCGGCTTATGGAGGCGCTTATCAAAGAAAACAAAATTGATAAGGCAAAAGAAGTTATTGAAATCTCCTTGACCAATATGCCTGTGGACCTATTTGGCTATTACACCTTAGTAGAACCATTTGTGGATGGTTATTATAAAGTTGGAGAGGCACAAAAGGGACGCGAACTTTTTGCCCAGTTAAAGAAGATATATCAGGAACGATTGGAATATTACGCAAGCAGCAGCTTGGACGAGCAGTACAGTAATATTGATGCCATTATTGCCGATATGGAAGCCTACCGAAGAAATATCGATATTCTAATTGCCAATGATGACCGCGATATTGCAGAAAAAGAGACCTTGATTTTCAATGAATACATTGATAAATTCCAGCACTTTTATAAAGACGAGGATGCATTCGAAATGGAAGAATCAGAACTCAACGAAAATCCCGATATGATGGACTCGATTTCCATATCCGATACGATCAGACAGGATAATACCAAAACAGATTTATTGGAGGACACGTTAAACCTGGTTCCTCAAGATTAAGTCCTAAAAATAAGGGAAGTTTTTATGCCTAAGCGTACTCTTTTAATATGCCTATGAGCGTATTGGCATCTTGCTCACCGCTTTGGCGCCATACCATTTCACCCTTTTTGTAGATCATTAAGGTTGGTAATCCTTTTACCCTCAGGGCTTGGGAAAGTTCTTTATTCTTGTCTACATCTATTTTAATGACCTTGCCCTTATCTCCAAGTGCTGCGGCCACGTCTCTTAGCACAGGGTGCATAGCAGTGGACTGTTCGTTCCACTCCGCGTAGAAATCCAAGAGGACAGGAACGTTTAAATCTATAAGTTCACCAAATTTAGACATATAATCGGCTTTACGTTATTCGCCAAATGTAGTAAAAATTGTTAAAAAACTAGCTATACCGTTGTTTTTGTGGCGCTCGGCTAGGTTAAAATCATGTTAACGATTTCTTTTTTAAAGTAATCACGGTAATTTCCGGCCAAATACCTACCCTACCCGGATAGCCCAAAAATCCAAAACCACGGTTTACGTTAATAAACTGTCCCATTTCCTTATAAATTCCAGCCCAATATTTATAGCGCCATTTTACAGGGCTCCATTTGATCCAACCAGGTATCTCTATTCCAAATTGCATCCCGTGGGTATGCCCGCTAAGGGTTAAATGATAATGCTTGGCATCACTTATTACCTCTTCCTCCCAATGGGACGGGTCATGGCTCATCAATATTTTAAAATCGTTATCGGCGATATGTGATGAAGCCTTCCCTAAGTCCCCTGCTTTTTTAAAACCGCCCTTTCCCCAATTCTCAACACCAATAAGGGCTATTTTGTCATTCCCTTTTTGCAAATAGCGATGTTCGTTCAACAGCAAATCAAAGCCCATACTTTTCTGTAGACTCTTTAAATCTTCAAGGTTCTGCCGCTTTAGCTCCTCCGTTTCCCAAGGAATATAATCTCCATAATCATGATTACCTAGAACAGAATATTTCCCGTCTTTGGCCTCAAGCGTCCCAAACAGTTCTGCCCAAGGACGCATTTCTTCGGTCTTGTTATTCACCATATCTCCAGTGAATAAAATGGCATCGCTTCTCTGCTCGTTAATGAGGTTCACCCCGTATTCGATCATCTTTCTGTTATCAAAACTACCACTATGGATGTCCGAAATTTGGGTGATTTGATACCCATCAAAAGCTTCGGGCAAATCATCAAACTCCAAGTCGTACCTAAGCACCTTAAAGTTATATTTCCCTTTGAACATTCCGTACAGTAGCGCCCCAAATGGTACTGAGGCGACGCCCATTGCAATTAAGCTTAAAAAACGCCTTCTTTGAGGTATGCTAAATTGCTTGGTAGTCCCAAATAATTTTTCATAAGTCCCCGTTAGAAGTCTAAAAATATCTTCGGAAAAAAGGAAAATAATGGTAATAATTTTAAAGGTAAGAATGGTCAATAAAAATCCAAAAGCATAACTTTTTGGGACGCTCAAGACACGACCGGTCTCCTCGCCAGCGGTAAATTGATAGATAAAATTAATCAACACCGCGAAAGCGATTCCTATATAAAGATAGGACCACCATGGCTGTTTTAGGGTTGCTTTAATAGCTTGGAGCACGTAAATGCTCAATGCAATGTAAATGGCAACGAAAATTATCCAACGTATCATAGTCTTTTTTTACAAAGGTATTTTTTGATACGCTACCATGAGCCTCTTTTGCGTTTTATTTAACCTTGTTTAATACAGCTTTGATCTTCTCTACGTTTGAAACGGCAATGGAATCGTCTTTCAAAAAACTGCCTGAATTCATGGAAATCTCTGGTGCTTCATCCAAAGTTTGGTGAAATCTTGTTCCGGATAAATGAATCGCTTTAAATCCCTTTTCCAAAAATTTCCCTGCGGTCAATTCATTGATACCAGAGCCAGGCATAATAGTACAAGTTTTGGCCTTTTGTTGCAAATCTGCCAGTAAATCAATTCCTCCCAAAGCAGTTTTCTGCTGACCCGAGGATAGAATACAATCTACTCCCAAAGCTTCCAATTGACTCAACGTTTCAAACGGATTTTTAACCCAATCAAAAGCACGGTGAAAAGTGAATTTGAGCCCTTTGGATGCCAAGACTAATTCTTCGGTTCGTTTTTCATCCAATATAAAATCCTTTTGCAATACTCCAGAAACAACACCCTCAAAACCCAACTCGACGCATAACGCAATATCAGTCCTCATGATATCAAATTCCCTATCGGAAAAGGTAAAATCCCCACTTCTAGGTCGAATCAATACATGCACCGGAATCGAAACATGGGTTTTAATCGCTTTCAATAAACCATAAGATGGGGTAATTCCGCCAACTGCCAGTTCCGAACAAATTTCTATCCTATCCGCCCCGGCCTTTTGAGCATTTAGGGCAGATTCCAAAGAATTGGCGCAAACTTCTACAAGCATTTACTTATATTTAAAACCCTAATATAAAGAACCTTTTATGGAAAGAAGAAAGTTCCTAAAAAATTCAACTACTGCGACTGCCGGATTGATTTCTGCACCTTTAATCTCCTCGTGTAAAGAGGATAAAAAGGCAGCTCAAACAAACCAAAATTCCACGGTCATAAAACCCATAGTCATCTGTACTTGGAATTTTGAGAATGCATCCGCTAAGGCTTGGGAGGTTTTGGATGCTGGTGGCAGTTCATTGGATGCCGTTGAACAAGGGGTAAAGGTAGAAGAGGACGATGTAAACAACCAAACTGTTGGAACCGGAGGCCGTCCTGACCGTGACGGTAACGTAACTTTGGATTCCTGCATTATGGATAAAGATGGTAACTGCGGAGCCGTTTTGGCCATGCAAAATATTGCAAACCCAATTTCCGTAGCCCGCAAGGTAATGGAAGAAACCCCTCATATTTATTTGGCCGGGGAAGGCGCCGAGCAGTTTGCCTATGAGATGGGGTTTGAAAAAGCAAACCTGCTTACAGAAAAATCAAAAGCGGAATGGTTGGAATGGAAAAAGACTTCCGAATACAAGCCGATTATAAACATTGAAAATCATGACACCATTGGCATGTTAGCCATAGATAAAAATGGGGATATCGCCGGTGGATGCACCACAAGTGGAATGGCTTATAAAATGGCAGGGCGTGTTGGGGATTCCCCTATTATTGGCGCCGGACTTTTTGTTGACAATGAAGTTGGTGGAGCAACGGCTACCGGAGTGGGCGAAGAAGTAATCCGTACCGTGGGTAGTTTTTTAATTGTAGAATTGATGCGACAAGGGAAATCCCCGCAGGAAGCCTGTGAGGAAGGTGTTAAACGAATCATGGCCAAGAACGAGGGGCGAAACGATTTTCAAATCGGGTTTATAGCTATTAATAAAAATGGGGAGACGGGCGGTTATTGCATTCAGCCGGGATTCACCTACAGAACGTATTCCGAAGAAGGGCATGTAAATAATCCTTCTGGAAGCTATTTGTGATTCCTAACTCCCTTTTTGAGACAAATATCCATAGCAAGAAAAGGAATGAAACAAAGAATAGGGCACATTGCACTGGTTGTAAAAGACTACGACGAAGCAATAGCATTTTATACCCAAAAATTGAATTTCCAAGTTTTGGAAGATACAATCTTAAATGAGGAGAAAAGATGGGTCGTCATTGCACCTCCCGGCGCTAAAGAATGTTCTTTATTGTTGGCAAAAGCAGCAAACAAAAGTCAGGAGAACAGTATTGGCAACCAAACCGGAGGCCGAGTATTTCTATTCTTATTCACTGATAATTTTCAAAGGGATTATGACGAAATGATTACTAAAAATATAAATTTTGTCAGACCACCTGTAACCTATGATTATGGAACTGTTGCCGTATTTGAAGACCTTTATGGAAACCTTTGGGATTTGCTTGAACCCAACTCGAATAACAAAGGATGGATTAGAGAATAACATGCATGACGTAATTACTCCTTCTCTTTCGCACAGTTTCCCATTTATTTTCTCCCTTCATTTTGTACTTTTAACCTCGCACTTTTAACCACTACTAATGGCTGAACAAAAAAGACTATTTCTTCTAGACGCCTACGCCTTGATTTTCAGAGGGTATTATGCCCTGATCAAAAATCCTAGAATCAATTCCAAGGGAATGGATACTTCCGCTATTATGGGGTTTATGAATTCACTTTTTGATGTCATTAAAAGAGAAAAACCAGACCATTTGGCCGTATGTTTTGACAAAGGTGGCAGCGCGGAACGTACCGAAATGTTCCCAGAATACAAAGCGAACAGGGACGAGACCCCGGATGCCATCCGTATTGCCATTCCTTATATTCAGGATATTTTGAAGGCTATGCATATTCCTTCCGTCGTGTTGGAGGGTTGGGAAGCGGACGATATTATTGGAACGCTATCAAAGCAGGCCGAAAAAGAGGATTACAAAGTATTTATGGTCACTCCGGACAAGGATTTTGGTCAGTTGGTATCCGAAAATATTTTCATGTACCGCCCTGCCCGGATGGGGAACGGAATAGAAATTTGGGGCATCCCAGAGGTACAGAAACGTTTTGGTGTGGAACGCCCGGAGCAGGTCATCGATTACCTAGGAATGATGGGTGATGCAAGTGACAATATTCCCGGACTTCCCGGGGTAGGTGATAAAACCGCGAAGAAATTTATAGAACAATTTGGCTCTATGGAGGGTCTTTTGGCAAATACGGACAAGCTAAAAGGCAAGATGAAGGAGAAGGTAGAAGAAAACAAGGAACTTGGACTTCTCTCAAAAAAATTAGCCACTATTTGTACTGACTGTGATGTGACTTTTAACGCGGAGGATTATGAACTTTCCGTACCAGATAGTGAAAAAGTCCAAGAACTTTTTGAAGAGCTGGAATTCCGAAGATTAAAAGACCAATTTATTAAGATTTTTTCCGGAGAAGTCGAAGAGACCCAGACTCAAGTTACAAGCACGGAAACCGCCAAAAAGCAATCCGCAGCGGCTGGAAGTGGGCAATTCTCCCTTTTTGGAGGGGACGGGGCTTCACCTGCCACCATTAAAGACGTGAACAGCAGAAACACTATAGACGATGTGCCTCACGTTTACCAAAGTGTGGCTCCTGGAATGGCTATGAAACTGTTTCTTCAGAATCTGATGAAACAGACTTCGGTCTGCTTTGACACGGAGACGACGGGTTTAAATCCGTTGACTGCAAAATTAGTAGGGATTGCCTTTTCTTGGGAGCCGACCAAAGGATTTTATATTCCGTTTCCAGAGGATAAAGAAGAAGCTCAACAACTGATAGAAGAACTACGTCCTTTTTTTGAATCGGAGTCCATTGAAAAAATTGGTCAGAATTTAAAGTATGACATCAAAGTATTACATAAATACGGAATTACGGTAAAAGGTAAATTCTTTGACACCATGCTGGCGCACTACCTCATCAATCCGGATATGCGTCATAATATGGACGTACTTTCCGAAACCTACCTCAACTATACCCCTGTTTCGATTACCGAATTAATCGGTAAAAAAGGAAAGAACCAACTCAACATGCGTGATGTTCCTTTGGAAAAGCAAACGGAATATGCCGTTGAGGATGCCGATATTACGTTTCAGCTAGCACAACACTTTAGGCCTGAATTGGTGGAAGCAAAAACTGACGGACTCTTTAATGATATTGAAATTCCGTTGCTCCACGTATTGGCCGATATGGAATTGGAAGGCATCAATTTGGATGAAGCTTTCTTGAATTCACTTTCAGAGGATTTGAACAATGACATCGCATCGCTTGAAAAGAAGATTTACGAGGATGCGGGGGAAGAATTTAACATCGGTTCCCCTAAACAATTGGGCGAAATTCTTTTTGACAAGTTGAAATTGGTCGATAAACCGAAAAAAACCAAAACAGGACAGTATTCCACAGCAGAGGATGTGTTGTCCTATTTGGCAAAGGACCATGAAATCATTCAAAATGTTTTAGATTATAGAGGGCTGTCTAAACTAAAAAGCACGTATGTTGATGCATTGCCGGAACAGGTAGAACCTTCTACTGGACGTGTTCATACAGATTATATGCAAACCGTCGCCGCCACGGGTAGGTTAAGCAGTAACAATCCAAATCTACAGAATATCCCTATTAGGACCGAAAGAGGCAGACAGGTCCGTAAGGCATTTATTCCAAGGGATGAAAATTACACGTTATTAGCTGCCGATTATTCACAAATAGAATTGCGTATCATAGCCGCGTTGAGCGAAGAGGACACTATGATAGAAGCCTTTAAGAACGGTGAGGATATTCATGCTTCCACTGCATCAAAGGTTTTTAATGTTCCTATTGATAAAGTTACCAGGGAGCAACGAAGCAATGCCAAAACGGTAAACTTCGGTATTATTTACGGGGTTTCCGCTTTTGGATTGAGCAACCAAACGGATTTGTCAAGAGCAGAATCCAAAGAGTTGATAGACACTTACTACAAAACTTACCCTAAGCTCCGTAATTACATGAGCGAGTTAATCGATTTTGCACGCGATAATGGTTACGTGCAAACTGTTTTGGGAAGACGCGTTACTTAAAGGATATCAATGGCAGTAATCAGGTGGTACGGGGTGCAGCGGAACGGAACGCGGTTAATGCCCCTATTCAAGGTAGTGCCGCTGACATTATAAAGATTGCGATGATCAATATCCACAAAAAACTCAAGGAAGGTAATTACAAAACCAAAATGCTTTTGCAGGTGCACGATGAATTGGTCTTTGACTGCTACAAACCTGAACTGGAGGAGATGAAAACCTTAATCAAATCCGAAATGGAAAACGCTTATAAACTAGCAGTTCCTTTGGATGTGGAAATCGGTGTGGGCGAAAACTGGTTGGTGGCGCATTAGCAAATAAATTGAAATTATAAAATACGAAAGGCACCCAATAGCGTGCCTTTTTTAAGTCGTATGAATTTTAATGTTTTAGCCCTGATGACTTATTAATCTTGGCAACTGTTCAATTTTGCTTTTAAACCAATCCGTTAGCGGTTTGTAGTGGCGACTGAATTGATACGGAGCAAGGTCGAACCAAAGTTTGATTTCGGTCTTATCGCCTTTTTTCAGTTTAAGGCTTTTTTCCATTTTAAAATCAATGAAATCCGAATTGTTCTTTTTTCCCGAAGTCCCGTCGCTATAAATGAACTTGCTATTTCTCTTTTCAATATAAAAACGGATAGCCTTATATGTTCCTGGTTTTAAATTAACCATGCTTTTAGACCTCAAGAAAAATCCTGAACCCATTCCTTTAATATTCACTGAATTTTGACCAGGGAAATCTAAAATATGATGTTCTTCTCCTGACTTATCGATAGCAGCAAAAGCTGTAATGTTCAATTCCATTTCGGAAACCCCTAATTCCTTTGCTGCTGAATTTTTTAGAATTAATTCCTTTACTTCCCTATCATTAGCATACCAATCTCCTACTACATTAGAACCTGATGGAGACACTGCCCAAATTGCTGGATAAAATCTTGTCTTTTCCATAATACTTGTATTTAATTATACGTCTACAAAATTATATGGAATGTAGGTGTAAGCACAACAGCTTAATTATCCAGTTTATATGCTACATTACCCTTATTAAGAATATTTAACACTTCTTAGGTTAATATTTGACATTTAATGATTTTAAAACCTAATGATTCAACGTCCCTAACTTAAATAAAATCAACTGTTAAACATTTACAAAAAATACACTATTGCCCAATTCTACACGTTGATTATAAACTGGCTGCACTAATTAGCTTAAGGTTATGAAAAGGTTTGTATCATTTTTTATTTTGCTTTTGTGCCTAACAAGTATGGCACAATCCAACGATACAAATGAATTGAATTCGAATGAGAAAATTAAGGTATTTCCAAATCCGGCTACGAATATTATCAATGTACTGGGGCTACAAAATTCAAGCAGTTCATTGATTAAAGTTTTAGATGTGTACGGCAATACGGTACTGGAGCATCGCTGGGCCATAAAAAACAATGCCGTTAATATTCCTATCGCAAATCTCGAAAAGGGAATTTATCTGATAAGTATTCGCGCCAACGAAAGAACAATCCAAACAAAGTTTTACAAACAATAATAAAAAGCCCTCTTGGAATTCCAAGAGGGCTTTTTTATCAGTATGTTAGAAACCTAGCGTCTTTGGAAGATAAGTTCTCCACTATCATCAAAATTGGGTATTTCCAAATCGGCGGCGTTTACCGTCATTACATCTCCCTGAACCGTTACTTGAACTTCCACCTCTTGTCCATTTCCATCCAAAAAGGTCACAACACTACCGTCATACGTGTAGGTGCTCGATTCAGAATCAGACTCTGCAGGACAAGGAACGTCCAAGCCCGTGGCCGTGGCATTCACTTCTACATAATTAGCGGCATTGGTAGCTACTGCCGTTAAATCCTGATTAAATTGTAACGTGATTAATTACACAATCTTCTCTGTCAAGAACATTTAGAATTTGTTTGCCAAATTTCGCTTCATCACTGGCAGTATCATTATCAATTCGTAATTCGGTAGCATCCCAAGTACCAACGATGTTATTGGAAGTGCTTTCTTCATTACTCTCGTCTTTATCGGAACTACAGGAAAATAGGGCAAAAGCGCCTAGGCATAAAAAAAGTAGTGACTTTTTCATCGTATTAAGTTTAGTTTACAAACTACCAAACGAAAAAACTGGCCTTATATTTTAGTTTCTTAATTTTTAATCAGGTTCAAACGTCGTGCATATCAGGGTTACACAACTAGTTTTCCTGATTTTGCTAGAGAATAAATCGGTATGTGGCTTTTAATAGAAAAGTATTGTCCTTTTTTTGATTAAGAATTTGATTATCCAAGCTTCTTCCCAAAGTGTCTGTTGGGTCCCCAAAACCTACCACCCCCTGAGACCAAACCAAGAATATTTCAGATCCAGGAATGTACTCCCATCGCAGTACCAAATTAGATCTGAATTGAACAAATGAAAAATCCGGATTACTCAAATTCATAGTCGGTAGTTCCGTCCCGGTTTTCATCAATCAAATATGAAGTACTTTCCGAACTAGGAGCAATTTGATTGTCAGAATAGAGCGTTATCCTTTCATTTAAATCGGTTGCCATAGAATTATTCACAAAATTAAAATCCGTGTAAGTACCCCTAGAAATAAATGGCTCCCCATAATATTGAATGGATAAATTGGGATTGAGACTATAATTAAACCGTATTGAGGTATTAAAAGTACGTTGGTCTATGTTTGCCGTTATATACCTTGGTGTATCATTAAAAGTGGACTCGGTCACATACTGGGTCTTATTTGGATTTTCCTCGTATTCCGATACAACGGAAAGACTAAAAGCATCAAACGGTTGGTAATTGAACCGCAATACATATCGTGTAAGTGAAAAATTATCCTGTGCTGCTTCACTCCTTACATACCCGAGCGTAAAGTTGAATTTCTTTCTACGGTCCGAGCCAAAAAACAAATACGCAAAATTCTCGTCGGACCATCGCCATCTTGGACCTCCCCTAAGAACGGTATTTGAAAAAATTCTTGGCTTGTGGGCAGCACCCCCTTCTGTCCACCAGTTATTCTTATAATTGATAAAGCCACCCAGTTCATACTGTATCCTATTGTAGTTTCCATCAAAATCATATGTGGTAAATTGCTCTACCCCTATTTGTGCTTGTCTGTAAAATCCTGTAGGTTTTAGAAATAAACGCTGAATTTGCGCATATTGCCTTATTTCATCGGCCTGCTGCAAGAAACCAACATCATTCAATTCCAGTTCAGGTGATTTCCAGTTTACCCCACCGCTATAACGCCAGTTTCCTCCACCGGCCTTGCCGGCTTCCATTCTTCCTCCCGTACCGCTTAGGGATGTTCTTTAGGGTCTACGGAAACATGTCCTGCATCCACTCTTTGAAAGAGATGTGTTATACTTCTCTGGGTCTGTTCAATAGCTTCGGCACTACCGATTACATGACTACCTACAATATTTCCTTCCACATAGTAATCACGATCTTTCCAATTATGCTTAAAATCCAATCCTCGCGAATATGCGGATTGCCGTAAAAAGTCCAGATTATCCGGAAGGTTTCTATTAGTAGCGGTAACTATTCCTCCAATGTAAGAGTTACGCTTGTTAAAATCCTTTTGGGCCCTACCAACAATGTAGTTGGTCAAAGGCTCTACCAATTCTTTACTGCGTTCACCGTTGCTATTTTCAATTTCTGCGTACATATTGCCCGTAACACTTTCCAACAAGCCTAGAGACCAACCGTTTTTGGTCTTACCAGAAAATTTTGCGGCACCCAAAATCGTGGAGTTTGTGGGGATATCAACGAATGCAGCATCTGGACTATTAACCGCGCCTTGTGGATTCCTACCTATTCTCCTACTATAAAAAACATTGTTGTTTCCATTGGCAAACTCGAAATCAAAAATATTTTTGTTTTCTATAAAGAAAGGTCTTCGCTCCTCAAAGAAAATTTGAAAACCATCCAGTGCAATGGCCCCTGGATCCGCATCTACTTGACCAAAATCTGGATTTACGGTTAAATCCAGAGTGAGGTCGTTAGTAATACCGATTTTCGCATCCAGCCCACCATTTAAAATAAAGTCGTTTCCATCCCTAAACGGATTTCCGACCTCTGCAGGGTAAGTATCCAATTGATTCACCACAAATGGCTGAATTTCCAATTGCTTTTGAGGTTGTATATTGATAAGTCCCTTCAAAATCCCAAATTCGCTCACCCAACCTGGAGCATCCCTGAGGATTGGCTGCCACAACGAGCGTTCCTCCGCGCGAAAAAATCTTCTGTTTAATTGCAATCCCCAACTTTGTTCCGCTTCCTTTCCAAATTTTAATTGACTAAAAGGAATTTTCATCTCAGCCGTCCATCCCTCGTCATCAATATTGGTAGCAGTATACCAAATGGGATTCCAACTAGAGTCCCAATTATTTCCGTTTTGGGAAATAAATTCATCCCCTTTTACCCCGGCAGCAGATACATTAAAGGAGAAACCTGTTCGCTTGTCATTATAGCTATCAATATTAATTTCAATCCAATCACCTGAAAAGTTATCCCGCCGCGCCAAACGCCTTTCAATTTTATCGGGAATGCTGTCATAACACCTAACACCAACGTACAAGAACTTGGCATCATAGGTTATTTTAAATAATGTTCTTTGGCTTGGAGTTTCGCCATTATTTGGGTCAAAAACAGTAAAGTCACCATCCCAAGAAACCGTATTCCATCCCTCCTCATTAAGAACACCATCAATTGTGATGGCATTTTCAATGGGCAAAAGCTTAGTAGTATATATTCTTTTTGCTACTGATGTTGTATCCGTTTGCGCAAATAATCCTAAATTAAAAAATAGTAAGGGTAGCGTCGGGAATAGACGAGATATCATAGTTGGCCGCTTTTTGATTTGATTGAAAGACCTAAAACTAATGGCGTTGTTACAATAATGGCCTGGATTTATTAAAATTTTAACAGTACTGATACTGCCCATAACAGCTTTAACTAAAGCACGACTAAAAGTTCTTTATCCAAAGAGAAAAAAACTAAAAAATAATGAGAAACAAGTATTTGCAATTCAACTTTATAATTGTACATTTGCAGCCCGTTTGACGGGATTGAATAGATTAATAGTTAAAAATAGCAGTAGTGGATACATTAAGTTATAAAACCATTTCGGCCAATAGAACAACGGTAAACAAAGAGTGGTTGCTAGTTGATGCCGAAGGAGAGACACTAGGACGGTTAGCTTCCAAAGTAGCGGTTTTACTAAGGGGAAAGCACAAACCAAGTTTTACTCCCCACGTTGATTGTGGCGACAACGTTGTGATTATCAACGCCGAGAAAATTTCCCTTTCAGGAAATAAATGGTCGGACAAGTCATATTTAAGGTATACTGGATACCCAGGTGGACAGCGCACTACTTCCGTTAAAGAACTATTGGAAAAAAATCCTGCTGCGATTGTTGAAAAAGCCGTAAAAGGAATGTTGCCAAAGAATAGATTGGGAGCTGAACTTTTCAGAAACTTAAAAGTTTATGCGGGTACAGAACATGGTCAGGAAGCTCAAAAACCTAAAGCTGTTAATTTAAAAGATCTTAAATAATGGAAATAATTCATAAAATAGGAAGAAGAAAAACAGCGGTTGCCAGAGTTTATCTTTCCGAGGGTAAAGGTTCAATTACCATTAACAATAAGGACCTTAACACGTACTTCCCAACTGCAACATTGCAGTACAAAGTAAAGCAACCTTTTATGCTTACCGGTACGGATGACAACTACGATGTAAAAATCAATGTTTTTGGCGGAGGAATCACCGGGCAGGCAGAAGCAATACGTTTGGCAATTTCCAGAGCCATGTGTGATGTTGATGTTGAAAACAGGGCTACTTTAAAGCCTGAAGGTTTGTTGACAAGAGATCCAAGAATGGTAGAGCGTAAGAAATTCGGTCAGAAGAAAGCTCGTAAGAAATTCCAGTTCTCTAAACGTTAATTTGTTATTCAACGCAGCATCTGTTTCAATCAGATGTTGCGCTTTTATATAATCAAGTTCAATTATTATATGCTGAAATCTCCGAAACGTCGGATCAGTATTAACCAAGTTCATTGAAAGTCTTTTTAAAAAAAGACAATTAAAATCCTATAATCACTTCTCAGGAAGGATATTTGGGTATATCCTGAACCAGATTCAGGATAAGTTAGTTTAGCATCTAAATGGTGAAGGCTGTTGTATATACAACTACCACTTGATCATTGCTAATTCAAAAGAACGTAAACTAAATTAAAAATGGCGAAAGTCGAAGTAAAACAATTATTAGAAGCTGGTGTGCATTTTGGGCACCTTACCAGAAAGTGGAATCCGAACATGGCTCCTTACATCTACATGGAGCGTAACGGCATACACGTTATCAATCTTTACAAAACCGTTGCAAAAATGGACGAGGCCAATGAAGCCTTGAGCAAAATTGCTGCATCCGGTCGTAAAATCCTTTTTGTAGCTACAAAAAAACAGGCCAAGGACATTGTTGCTGAAAAAGCGGCAAATGTAAATATGCCATATATTACAGAAAGATGGCCAGGTGGTATGTTGACCAACTTTGTAACTATTCGTAAAGCGGTCAAGAAAATGGCTTCTATCGATAGAATGAAAAAAGATGGTACTTTTCTTACTCTATCCAAGAAAGAACGCTTACAAGTAGACCGTTTACGTGCCAAATTGGAAAAGAACCTTGGTTCTATTTCTGAAATGACCCGTTTACCCGGTGCTTTGTTCATAGTTGATACGATGCGTGAGCACATTGCGGTTAAAGAAGCCCAAAAATTGAATATTCCAATATTCGCCATGGTGGACACTAATTCTGACCCTAGGGATGTAGATTATTTAATTCCTTCCAATGACGATGCTTCCAAGTCCATAGACATTATCATGACTCAAGTAGCCAATGCGGTTGCGGAAGGTCTGGCAGAGCGTAAGTCTGAAAAAGGTGAGGGTGAAACCAAGAAGGAAAAAGGCAGTAAAAAAGAAAAAGCAGAAAAAGAGGAAAAAGCTCCAAAATTGAAACCGACTCCAGAAACGGTAGAAACAGAAGCACCGCCAGTTTTGCAAAGAGCTACTGAAGTTGAAGTAGATGTTAAGGCGACGAAGAAAGCTGTAGCCGATGACACCGATGCAGAGGAAAAAGCTCCTAAGAAAGAAAAGAAAGCTAAAAAATCAGAAGCAGACGACTTGACCAAAATTGAAGGTGTTGGGCCAAAAGCTGCAGAGGCTCTAGTAAATGCAGGAATGGATACTTTCGCCAAAATTGCTAAGGGCGATGCCGAAAAAATCAAAGAAGTATTAACCGAAGCAAGCTCCAGAATGGCGCATTTGGATCCTACTTCCTGGCCCAAGCAAGCCAAGATGGCTGCTGACGGCAATTGGGACGAATTAAAAGAATGGCAGGATAACGCTAAAGGAGGAGTTGAGTAAATAAAACCTTCCTCACAAATTAAATAATAACAAAACGTTTTGCTCATTGGCAAATCGAAAAATACTATAGAAAATGGCAAAGATTACAGCCGCAGAAGTAAATAAATTAAGACAGACTACAGGAGCCGGAATGATGGATTGTAAAAATGCATTGGTCGAGGCTGATGGCGATTTTGAAAAAGCAATCGAAATTCTTCGTAAGAAAGGGCAAAAAGTAGCTGCTAAAAGGGCGGATAGGGATTCTTCCGAAGGTGCCGCAATAGCCAAAGTTAATGACGACAACACCAGTGGGGTTGTTATTTCCCTGAACTGCGAAACTGATTTCGTAGCTAAAAACGATAGCTTCGTTACTTTGGCCAACGAATTGGCAGATTTAGCCTTGGGCTATGATTCCAAAGAAGCTTTTTTAGGTGCTGATTACAAAGGAATGACAGTTCAGGATAAATTGACGGAACAAACCGGTGTAATCGGTGAAAAAATAGAAATTGGAGGCTTTGAGAAGTTAAGTGCCCCTTTTGTTGGTTCTTATATCCATGCAGGTAACAAAATTGCCGTTCTTACCGGACTTTCCGAGTCTGTAGACGGGGCTGCAGAAGCTGCAAAGGATGTTGCCATGCAGGCTGCCGCAATGAATCCGGTAGCTCTTGACGAAGCTGGTGTGGACCAGTCCGTTATTGACAAGGAGATAGAAATTGCAAAAGATCAATTGCGCCAAGAAGGTAAACCAGAAGAAATGTTGGACAACATCGCTAAGGGTAAATTAAAGCGTTTCTTTAAGGACAACACCTTGGTTAACCAAGATTTTATCAAGGACAGCAAACAAAGTGTTGCCCAATATTTAAAGTCCGTTGATTCCAACCTAAAAGTTGTTGGATTTAAAAGGATAGCTCTAGGTTAAGTAAATTCAAACTAACTCAAATACAAAAGCCGCAATGTGTAAAACATAGCGGCTTTTTATTTTTAGGACAATCAAAATAATCCACTAAAAGTTCAAACTGAACTTAACCTCTCAACCAAGCCTCTCTTAATTCTGAAAAATCATCAGAAACACCCTCCAATGGAATTATTTGCTCCACTTCCAAAGTTGGCGTTCCAACCGGCCCTTCAACGGTTATTAACTCCCCATCTCGCATCACTTCCATTTTTATCTCCGTTTCCGCATTCCAACCAAAACTTTCACCTATTATTGGCCTGATGGATTCCAGGTTAATAGGCGTACCGTTTATGCTTTTAATAACATCCCCACCTTGTACTTCCAGGTCTTTATAAAAAGAACTCAAATCTATTCCATTTCTAACAAAAACACTGTTGCCGTTTTCTTGGTCAACATCAATAAAAGGCACTTCCCCGTCTAAAAAATATCCAGTTTGTTTTTTAACATCGGTAGTTACCAGACCAACCTTTGCCAAATACTTGCCGTAATCTATTGGTGTATCTCCAATCACATGGTCATTAAAAAATCCACCTACTTCAGGATAAGTTAATGCTACAATCTCATCTATAAGCTTGTCATCTTCAAAAGGCACATCGGTACCATACTTCTTTGATAATTCTTTCATCAACCATAAAACCCCTTTTTGCCCATTACTTTTCTCCCTCAATAATATATCCAAACACATATTTATTAAGGCCCCCTTTTCATACACATTCGCGTAATTAGCCTCATAAGGTTCCTTTAGGATATTACTGCTCATTACCGTAAATGACATATTATCATCATAACTTTTGGCATTCGCAATTTTCTGCATTATTCGTTTATAAAATTCTTCTTCATTTATAAGTCCTTCGTGTACCTGAAAAAGATTGGCAAAATATTCGGTTGTCCCCTCGTACATCCATAAGTGTTTGGACATCTTAGGTTCATTAAAATCGAAAAACTGAATCTCCTTAGAGTGCACGGTCAAGGGAGTAACTATATGAAAAAACTCGTGGGAGACCACATCCACCATAGCCTGCTCCAAGCGTTCCTTTGGTATTGCCTCCGGAAGCACCACAACCGTAGAGGTATGATGTTCCAAGGCGCCAAAACCACTTGCATCATTATTTTCCAAAGTAGACAAATAAAGTAAAATGTTGTATTCTTTAGTACCGTCTATATCCCCAAGAAATGCCTTTTGGGCAGCCATCATTCTCTCCATCCTATCCTTTAAGTCCGATGCTTTGTAAACCCCATTAGGAGAATAAAGGCTTAACGTAACCGTAATATCATTTATCTGAAATACTTCCTTGTTGGGTTTGGCGTAAAAGATGGGGTTATCGATTACCTCAAAATACCTAGAAGCAAGAAAAGTTTCCGTTTTGTTAGTCGTTTCCTTAGAATCAACTTTTGCGAGAGAAGTTGTACCCTCTAAATTATCAGGTATTGCAATTTTCAATTGATAAGGCACTTCTTTATATCCATCAAAATAACCTACGAATCCGTGTAGATTAAGCATAAAATTCTGTCCTGCAAGTATGTTTGTTCCGGCAGGTGAAAAAACGGCATCGGAAACTTCACTCTCCGTGTCATACGTATCATTTACTTGATAGGTTATTTTATCTAGATTTTTTCCGTTTGAAATATTCCAGGTATTTACATCTACCTTAGTTACCTGCATCACACTGCCTTTATAATCAAAGGCAACTAGATTCTCTATGTACTGTCCATAATCATCCGAACTGTAGGTTCCCGGAACAGTTTTTGGTATTCTGAACGATACTGTATCATCGGTAAAAACACCTGGATCTATACTCACATTTACCTTATCGTCCGTTACATTAATCAAATCCAAAGCTACTTGGATAGGAACTTTGTCAATAGTTAGCAAAGATTTATTAGCTCCACAACCATAAATCAAGCTAAGAAGTAGTAAAAAAAGAAATTTATTTTTCATACGATTTTTAAATACAGTACCAATTAGGAAGTTGATTGGTCAACTAGCTACAAGAATATCAAAAATAAATATTTGGAACCAAGTTATTAGGAAATAATTATGTTTTACGAGTTATAATTTACTCATAACAGGCATAACTTTTTTTCATTATTTTTGCTTCGAAAGAAAACAAAAATGCACTACAAAAGAATACTTCTGAAGCTAAGCGGAGAAGCCCTAATGGGCGAAAAACAGTATGGGATAGACCCCAATCGCCTAAACGAATATGCTACGGAGATAAAGGCGGTTGTTGAAAAAGGTATACAAGTAGCGATCGTTATTGGCGGAGGAAATATTTTTAGAGGTCTTTCCGGTGCAGCTACAGGAATGGATCGCGTTCAGGGGGATCACATGGGTATGCTGGCAACAGTAATCAATGGTTTGGCTTTGCAAAGCGCTTTGGAAATGCAACAAGTTGAAACAAGGTTACAATCTGCAATAAAAATTAACGAGGTGGCAGAACCCTTTATAAGACGAAGGGCCATTAGGCATTTGGAAAAAGGACGAGTAGTTATTTTTGGGGGCGGAACGGGAAATCCTTATTTCACTACAGACTCTGCCGCAGTGCTCAGAGCTATTGAAATTGAGGCAGACGTAATTTTAAAGGGTACACGTGTAGATGGTATTTACACCTCCGATCCGGAGAAAAACAAGGATGCCACAAAATTTGATACTATTTCCTTTAAAGAAGTGCTTAGTAAGGGCTTAAAAGTGATGGATACTACTGCATTTACATTAAGTCAGGAAAACGAATTGCCTATCGTTGTTTTTGACATGAATAAAAAAGGAAATTTATTAAAAATAGTTGATGGGCAGACTATAGGAACTACAGTGAATATGTAGTTTTGGTATAATTAATGCGTAAGTTTTTGAAAAATTAAACTATGAACGAAGATATACAGTTTATACTGGATTCCACCAAGGAAAGTATGGATGCGGCAATCTCTCATTTGGAACGTGAGTTTTTGAAAATCAGGGCAGGCAAGGCAAGTCCGGCGATGCTTTCCTCCGTACTAGTGGAATATTACGGGTCGCAGACACCTTTATCACAGGTAGCTAACATCAATACCCCTGACGGGAGAACTATTTCCGTACAGCCATGGGAAAAAAGTATGCTTCAAGAAATTGAAAAGGCCATTATGAATGCCAACCTTGGTTTTAACCCAATGAACAACGGGGATTATGTTATTATTAACGTACCTCCTTTGACCGAAGAGCGAAGAATACAATTGACAAAACAGGCCAAGGCCGAGGCTGAACATGCCAAAGTAGGCGTTAGAAGTGCAAGGCAAGATGCGAACAAGGAAATTAAAGATCTTGAAGTTTCCGAAGACCTTGAAAAAAATGCAACAGCAGACGTTCAAGAACTTACGGATAAATATGTGAATAAAATTGATGCTTTCCTAAGCCTAAAAGAGGCGGAAATCATGAAAGTATAATTTACTGAATTTTTAAAGTTAAAAGGCGGACCTATTGGCCGCCTTTTTTAGTACTTCTATTTAGGAACACTATGACACATTAGTTACCTTTGTTCTCCGCTAATAACACCTATGGTTGCTAAACTTACACGAGGATTTTGGCCAAAAACGGCGCAAGTAATTCTTAGAAATAGAATCCTGATATTATTACTTATTGCCGGGGTCACTATTTTTTTGGCCATGCAATGGCAATACATGCGCTTTTCAAGTTCACAGGCCAACCTTTTGCCGGACGACCATCCTATTAACCAAGAATATAATGACTTTAAAGCGCAGTTTGGTGAAGAGGGAAACGAAGTTGTCTTTGCCGTTCAGGATAGTTCACTTTTCAACCCCGTTAATTTTAATCGCTGGAACAAGTTCAGTAAACAGTTAGGTGCATTCCCAGAGGTAGACTTTGTTCTTTCCACTGACAATCTTCAAGAACTGGTAAAGGATACGGTAAAGCAGGAATTTGTTTTGATTCCACTCATTAAAAAAACACCTGAAACAAGAAAGGAAATTGACAGTATTAAAAATCACTTATTTAAGGACCTGCCTTTTTACGACAACCTTCTGTTCAATAAAAATAGTGGTACGATTAGAACTATTCTATATCTGGATAAGGATTTAGTCAACACAAGTGTCCGTAAAGATTTTATTTTGAAGGACTTGAATCATTTGGTAGAGACCTTTGAAGAGGAGACAGGTCTGGACGTTCATATTTCCGGTATGCCCTATGTGCGCACCATGAATTCCCAAAACATAATCGATGAAATTGGAAAATTTATTTTAGCCGCGTTGGGCATAACATCGCTGATCTTCTTTTTCTTTTTCAGAAGTGTCAGGGCTACTTTTATATCTATGTGCGTTGTGATTATCGGGGTTATGTGGGCCTTTGGTATATTAGGATTACTTCAATACGAAATTACGGTACTGACGGCATTGATTCCCCCTCTTATTATCGTTATCGGAATTCCCAATTGCATTTTTCTCATCAATAAATATCAACAGGAAGTAAAAAAACATGGCAACCAAGCCTTGTCCCTTCAACGTGTCATCTCCAAAATTGGAAACGCCACGTTAATGACCAACATGACAACGGCATCGGGTTTTGCAACTTTTATTATTACAGATAGTAAATTGTTGAAAGAATTTGGTATTGTAGCATCCATAAATATTATTGGGATTTTTATTTTATCACTTTTAATTATCCCTATTGTATACAGCTTTTTATCACTTCCAAAAACACGCCACCTAAAACATCTCAACAAAAAATGGATAGACGCATTTGTCAATTGGATGGAGCGCATTGTCAGGGGGCAAAGAATTACGGTCTATATAGTATCCATAGCACTTTTGGTCATAAGTATTATTGGAATTTACCAGATTAATATTTCCGGGAGCCCTATAGAGGATATGCCTAAAAATGCAGAATTCTTTAAGGATATAAGGTTTTTTGAAGAAGAATTCGACGGTATTATGCCTGTAGAAATTGTGATAGATACCAAAACTCCAAAGGGTGTCATGAAACCGGCCACCTTAAAACGAATGGACCGTCTTGGAGAAGTAATCGATGAAATTCCGGAACTTTCAAAACCCGTATCTGTAGTCAACCTGGTCAAATATTCCAAACAGGCATTTTATAATGGTATTCCAAAATATTACCAGTTACCTACTAGCCAAGAGAACAACTTTATTATGGATGTTGCCAGAAAGTCATCTAACAATGGTAATCTTCTAGAAAGCTTTGTAGACAGTACCGGTCAAACTGCTAGAATGACCACTTTTATGCGCGATGTCAAAACGGATCGTATGGAACAGATAGAGGAACGGCTCTTGGAAAATATAGCCAAAATCTTTCCCGAAGAACGCTATACGGTTTATATGACCGGTAGTGCCTTATTGTTTCTAAAAGGCACCAAATATCTAGTTAAAAACCTTATTCTTTCATTGGCCTTGGCCATTGGACTCATTGCACTGTTTATGGCCTATTTGTTTCGTTCGTTCAGAATGATCATTATTTCTTTAATTCCCAATCTTCTACCGCTTTTAGTAACTGCAGGAATTATGGGTTTTGTCGGCGTACCTATTAAGCCTTCCACCATTTTGGTATTTAGTATTGCGTTTGGTATTTCGGTTGATGATACCATCCACTTTTTGGCAAAGTATAGGCAGGAACTTACAGCTAGCAAATGGAAAATAGAAAAATCGGTTTATGCGGCGCTTAGGGAAACAGGAGTGAGTATGTTTTACACCTCCATTGTATTGTTCTTCGGTTTTTCAGTTTTCGTCATCTCCAATTTTGGAGGAACAGTAGCTTTGGGGGCTCTTGTTTCAGCAACATTGCTTTTTGCCATGCTGGCAAATCTTATTCTTTTGCCTTCCTTATTGATTTCCTTGGAAAGAAGTATTGCTAACAAAGAGACGCTTAAAAAACCTCAAATTGACATCCTTCCCCAAGACGAGGAAAACGATTAGACAAACCGATCATAATATCCTTTTCCATTTAGCCAGTGTATTCATACATTGTTTTTTATCAAAAAGCTATCTTTGACATTTAATTTACAATTCATTTAAAATGCGTTCAGCAACCATAAAAGAAGTACTCTCGGGAAAGCAATTACTACAAGAAGTAACCGTGAACGGGTGGGTAAGAACCTTTAGAAGCAATCGATTTATTGCACTAAACGATGGTTCTACAATTAACAATATCCAATGCGTTGTAGAGTTCGAAAATTTTGATGAAAGTCTTTTGAAAAAGATAAGTACAGGCGCCGCGATTAAAGTCATGGGTACCTTAGTAGAAAGTCAAGGACGCGGACAGTCGGTTGAAATTCAGGTCAATGACATAACTGTTCATGGAGCTGCTGACCCTGATACGTATCCAATTCAACCCAAAAAACATTCGTTGGAATTCCTAAGGGAAAAGGCGCATTTACGTATTCGTACAAATACATTCTCCGCAGTAATGCGTGTACGTTCCGCTCTTGCTTTTGCAATACACAACTATTTTAGGGAAAATGGTTTCTACTATTTTCATGCGCCAATCATAACCGGGTCCGACGCCGAAGGTGCAGGAGAAATGTTTAGAGTAACCACTTTGGACGATAAAAACCCTCCCTTAAATGAAAATAAAGACGTTGACTATAAGGAAGATTTTTTCGGGAAAGAGACCAATTTGACCGTTTCCGGACAACTTGAAGCTGAGGCTTACGCTATGGGCCTTGGTAAAGTATATACTTTTGGGCCAACCTTTAGAGCGGAAAATTCAAACACGACAAGGCACTTGGCAGAATTCTGGATGATAGAACCCGAAATGGCTTTCTTTGACCTGGATGCGAATATGGATTTGGCCGAAGACTTTATCAAAAGTGTTATAGGATATATTTTGGAGCATTGTGCGGAAGATCTTCAGTTTTTAGAGCAGCGATTGTTAAATGAAGAAAAGTCCAAACCACAGGCAGAGCGAAGTGAAATGGCCTTAATGGAAAAACTTCGGTTTATTACGGATAATAATTTTAAGCGCGTTACCTATACCGAAGCAATTGATATTTTAAAAAACAGCACCCCCAATAAAAAGAAGAAATTTCAATATCCCATAGATGAATGGGGTGCTGACCTTCAAAGTGAACACGAACGCTTTTTGGTAGAAAAGCATTTTAAATGTCCTGTAATCCTTTTTGATTATCCGGCAAAAATAAAAGCTTTCTATATGCGTTTAAATGAAGATGGCAAAACCGTACGTGCCATGGATATCCTTTTTCCAGGAATTGGAGAAATTGTAGGCGGATCACAGCGAGAAGAACGGTTAGATGTTTTAAAGGAAAAAATGGCTGCCCTAAATATTCCTGAAGAAGAACTTTGGTGGTACCTTGACCTAAGAAAATTTGGGACCGCAGTGCATAGCGGTTTTGGACTTGGCTTTGAAAGACTGGTCCTCTTTGCCACGGGAATGGGAAATATACGAGATGTGATTCCGTTTCCAAGAACGCCGCAAAATGCAGATTTCTAAAGGTATTTCGTATTTTTATATCCGGCAGAAAACCATCTTGGGCCAAATCCCCAAGATGTTAAAAAAGAATATTAGGTTAGATTTTGACCCAAGTGTCGAAACTTACAAATCTCGATTATCGAGTAAAAAGCAATGCTAAAACAACATCTACAATTTAAGTTATCGCAGAAGCTATCTCCTCAACAAATCCAGTTGATGAAGTTGATCCAATTGCCTACCCAAGCATTTGAACAACGATTAAAACAAGAATTGGAGGAAAATCCTGCCTTGGAAACCGGGAAGGAGGAATTGGAGAATGCAAACGATGATTTTGATGACGTTTACGAAGACGAATCTGACAGTGAGACTATTGCTGCGGAAGATATTAATATTGACGATTATTTAAGTGATGATGAAATACCGGAATATCGTACACAAGCCAATAATTATAGTTCCGATGATGAGGAAAAAAACGTACCATATGCCGCGGGTGTTTCATTCAATCAATATCTGCTGAATCAGTTAAATACTGTTTATTTAAATGATGAGGAATGGGCAATCGCAGAATTTCTTGTAGGAAGTGTTGATGAAAGTGGCTATATCAGAAGACCAATTTCAGATATTCTAGACGATTTAGCTTTCACACAAAACGTCTACACGGACGAAAAAACGATACAGCGTGTACTTTCTATCGTTCAGGAATTAGATCCGCCAGGAGTAGCCGCAAGGTCTCTAGAAGAATGCTTGATCATTCAATTGGAGCGGAAAGAACTTACCCCTAGCGTGGAATTGGCCATAACAATTCTGAAGAAGTCCTTTGAACAATTTACCAAAAAGCATTATCGGAAGCTTTTACAAAAGCATAATATTACAGAAAACGAACTTAAAGCAGCAATATCCGAGATTGAAAAATTGAATCCCAAACCCGGTGGCTCCTATGCAGGGAACAATAGGATTATTGAACATGTAGTTCCAGATTTTTCCATAAGAATCGTTGACGGTGAACTGGAACTTACCTTAAATGGACGAAATGCACCCGAGCTTCATGTTTCTAGGGAGTATAGCAATATGCTCAAGGGTTACAAGGAATCCAAGGAGAAGTCCAAATCCCAAAAGGATACCGTGCTGTTTATAAAGCAAAAACTGGATGCGGCAAAATGGTTCATAGATGCCATACGACAACGGCAACAAACATTGTTTATCACCATGAACGCCATTATGCGTTACCAAGAAGAATATTTTCTATCAGGAGACGAACGCAATCTCAGACCAATGATTTTAAAAGATATTGCGGATGAGATAGATATGGATGTCTCTACGGTTTCCAGGGTTGCAAACAGCAAATATGTGGACACCCCTTATGGCACTAAACTAATAAAGGAGTATTTTTCCGAGTCCATGAAAAATGAACAAGGGGAAGATGTTTCCACTAAAGAAATTAAAAAAATTCTAGAAACCGTTATAAAGGAAGAAGCAAAGCGGAAACCGCTTACGGATGACAAGCTCGCGGCCATTCTTAAGAAAAAAGGGTATCCCATCGCAAGACGTACCGTTGCCAAGTACAGGGAACAACTGGGAATCCCAGTTGCCCGGTTACGAAAAGAAATGTAATGAGATTCTTCCTTAACGCCATCTCCTACCTATTCCACCCACTTTTTATTCCCCTTGGTGGTACTATGGCTTATTTTTTAATTACGCCTAAATACAGTCCATTAGAAGTACAGAGCGGTAACATCCTCCCCATTTTTATCTTGACGGTAATAATCCCAATCGTTAGCTATTTAATACTTAAAAATTTGGGAATGGCAAGCTCCGTTCATATGCCATCATTAGCCGAAAGAAAATACCCGCTTTATATACATATCATCCTCTTATTTCTGATATTATATAAGGTGATTCCCAATAATTACATCGCGGAACTTTACTTCTTCTTTGTTGGACTTTTAGGAGCGGCTTTCGCTTGTCTATTATTGCTTTTTTTCAATTTGAAAGTGAGCATGCATCTAATGGGAATGGGTTCTATTTTGATGTACCTGATTGCCCTCAGCATTCATTTTGAAATAAATATAATTATAGCGATAAGCTTATGCACACTAATTTTGGGTCTTGTCGCAACTTCTAGAATCTATCTAAAAGCCCACTCTAAATCGGAATTGATTGTCGGCCTGTTCATTGGACTTTTATGCCAATTGTTGACCGTTAAGTTTTGGTTATAGGATATAAAAAATAAGACCGACTCTTAATGGTCTAAAACCAATAGCTTCTCCATTTACCGTTTGAGAATCTTGAAAAAGGTCGCTAAGCGCATAATACGCATGAATATTAAAGGTATTGTATCCCAAATTAAAGGTTAGGCCGTACTGGAAGTCCTTTACGGCTGTATTAAAGAATCCATCCTTTCTATCATCAGTCACAAGCTTAGAGCGTGCTCCAATTACGTAAGCCGCTTTTACCCCTGCATAAATCCTCCAGAACTTATACTCTTCCGGTGTTGAGTTACGCCAGCGAAACTCTAACGGAAACTCCACCGCATGGGTCTCTAACTTGCTACGTTTAAAATTTGGGTCATCCGCTACCAACTCATAAGAAAATTCCGAACCTGTCTCAGTTGCGACCAAATTGGAATAATAAGTATTGATAGCTAGACCCGCGCCTACCCCGAATGCTCTTGTGCCTGAAGCATTGATTGGAATATCCTTAATGAATCCGGCGTTTAGCCCGTAGGAAAGATTACGCTGTTGTAAACCTTCTGGTTTGTTGCGAACAAAATTATAGGTAATACCCAGGTAAAACTGATCTTCAAAATAAGCAGCTCTCGTATCATCGTCTTCTGTAGCTACTTGAGCGGAACCCAAATAAGAACTTATTAGACATATGGGTATCAATATCCATTTCATGACCATAAAGTTAATCAAATAAAAAACGCTCCAAATAAATTTGGAGCGTTCTGTACGTTTGAATTAATTACTAACTATTCTAAGTTTCTGAAGGCATCACCTTCATAAGTAGTGTAATTGACCTTTAAGGCATTTACCTTTCTTAATTCCTGTTTGATATCGGATATAAGACCCATATTGGCATTCTTGTCAACCTTTAAAGCAGTAGTAAGAACGTTTTGAAGTTCTTGTGGCTTCTTTGCCCTTTCCATCAAAATATAATCCCCAACTTCCGAAGGACTAGCAAATTTATCGTTCAGTTGAATCTTAGGTTCAGTACCAAAAACCTTTTCGTATTCCCTAGTTGGTTTCCCAACATAGATATAAATAACTCGGTCCTTTTTCTCCAATTTTTTGATTTCACTGGCATTAGGAAGTACATTCTCCACCTTTAAAGAACTGTCCTTCATAACGGTAACTGTCATAAAGAAAAACAAAAGCATAAACACAATATCCGGAAGCGAGGCCGTTGACACCGCTGGCACATCTCCATCTTTCTTCTTTGCAAATTTTGACATAGTATTCTATTTATGATTTTTCTAGTTTGTAGCCGTTTCTGCTTCGGAAAGCTTTTGAGGATATAAATCCTGAATACGCTTTACCTTTTCTTTCAATTCCTCCTTCACCTCGTCAGATGTTTCCGGATTCAGATATCTTGCTTCCATCTCCACAAAGTTTGTTTTGAACAAACGCTGTGCTTCCCTATTCCTAAGGTCATTATACGCCCCCACCAATTCATTCTGAACGGTGATGTAGGTACTGTATTTAGTCTCCCTGTCATTCTTAAGAGATATAATGGCTTTTGAAGGATTATCCGAAGAGGCCGGATCTCTCTTACCTTTACAATAACTACAATAGTCTGGACTTCCTGAAGGTGCTCCCCCATTATCCAAAAAAGCTATCGCCTTTTCCCTGAGGTCTTTTAATTCAATCAATTGATCATCCGCCAACAATTGCCCTTGTCTGTTGATATTAACCTGAAAAATATTCTTCTCCTTAATAACAACGTCCGTATCGGGCGGTTCAATTGGAGGTAACATACGATCCAACCCTGCATCAGTTTCTATAGTAGTAGTTACCAAGAAAAAGATTAACAGTAGGAAAGCTATGTCCGCCATAGAACCAGCGCTTACTTCTGGTGCTCCTGCTCTTCTAGCCATAGTTATCTATTTTTTTTATTTACTAAACATGTTTTTAACCGCTGGAATAATCAGTGAAATCACGGCTATAATGGTAAGGATGAAAAATACATTCAACCCCATTCCAATTTTCTTAACAGTGCTTTCGTCTGACATTGCCATGTATTCTGGATCTACATCAGTTCCGCTAGCAAAAACATAAGAAACTGCCACGACTAACAAAAATCCACCAACAACGAACAACGTTTTCTTAAGTCCTTGAGGATTGGAAAATAAATTTTTCAAGGTGAATACTAAACTTACCACAATCGCAATTCCCAAAAGTAAATACGTTATGATAAACATGGCATTCATAGCTCCATTCTCCGCTGCCTCCGCCACTGGCATCTCCTTTGGAGGAAGCATGAACCATAGGACGGCACCAATTAAGCCTATTGCTATCAATGCTATTTTTACAATTTTGTGCATAATATTTTAGGTGTTAAAAGGTGTAACTTATTTTTTGTGATCTACCAACATATCAATCAAAATAATCGATGAATCTTCCATATCGTTAACGATACTATCGATTTTTGCAATGATATAGTTATAGAAAATCTGTAGTATAATTGCCGTAATAAGACCGAATACTGTTGTTAATAATGCTACCTGAATATCACCTGCAATAAGTGATGCACTCAAGTTACCAACAGCAGCAATCTTCTGGAACGCCTGAATCATACCGATTACCGTACCCATGAAACCAAGCATTGGTGCAATGGCGATGAATAAGGATAACCAAGATACATTCTTCTCTAACTGACCCATTTGAACGCCACCATAGGCTACAACAGCTTTTTCAGCAGATTCAATACTATCTCCGGCTCTATCCAATCCTTGATAGTATATAGATGCAACTGGACCTTTTGTATTTCTACAAACCTCTTTAGCTGCCTCAACTCCACCGGAAGCCAAAGCATCTTCAACCTGTTGCTTTAATTTTGTTGTATTCGTGCTTGCCATGTTCAAATAAATAATCCTTTCAATAGCTACCGCTAATCCCAGAATTAAACATAAAAGAACGATACCCATGAATCCGGCACCACCTGTGATAAACATTTCTTTTAAAACTTGGGTAAATCCTTTCTCAGCCTCTGGAGCCGCATCTTGAACTAGCAAGGCTACTGCAGCAACCTTTGCACTTACCATATTTGTACCTGCTACAAACGCGCCAGCAACTGCTAGGCTTGGGAATAATTTTTTCATTTTTTCAAACTTAAATTAGTTAGTTAATAGGGTTAAAGATAAAAAAAAAACAATACAAAAAAAGTAAAACTTAATTGCAGTGACAAACGAATTAACGATGTAGTTCCTAACTCACACAATTAAAATTAAAAGTCTTCCTAACAACAGTTATGCTGCTAAAATCTGTAAGTTTCTAAAAATCAAGGAAACAACTCTCCTCTTCTTTTTATAGCTCACAAAGACTTTTGCAGAGAGGAAGGGATTCGAACCCTCGATACCCTTGTGGGGTATACACACTTTCCAGGCGTGCGCCTTCGACCACTCGGCCACCTCTCTATTCTAGCCTTTTTAAAGGTTGGGCAAATAACAAAAAAAATATTAGTTTAAGAAATTAAACATCTTAATTTTATTGCATTTCTCCGCGTAACGAAGTCTCAAAAATTGTTTTGAAGAGTTTATGGGATACACCACTGCCCAACATGTACATAGCCTTGGTAACGGCAGCTTCCGTGGTAATGTCCTTACCACTAATTACTTGTAGTTTTTTTAGCTGAGCACTTGTATCATACTGACCCATATTTACACCCCCTCCAGAACATTGGGTTACATTAATAATATGTATTCCATTTTTTATGGCTGTCTTCAAGGCGTCCAAAAACCATTCTTTTGTTGGTGCATTTCCCGAACCATACGTTTCCAAAATAACCACTTTCAACTCAGGTGTATTTAAAATACTTGTCAAAACCTGCTCATTAAGTCCTGGAAAAAGTTTCAAAATGGCGACATTTCTATCCATTTTCAAATGAGCCATGAATTTTCTTGATCTATGCTGATGCAACAGATATTCTTCAAAAACATTCAGATGCACTCCAGATTCTATCAAGGCCGGATAATTTAATGAGGCAAATGCCTGAAATTGTTCGGCATTGATTTTCGTGGTCCTGTTGCCCCTGTATAACTTGTATTCAAAATAAAGTCCCACTTCCCTCAAAACCGGTTTACCCTTTTTCTTTAATGCTGCGATTTGAATAGAGGTAATCAAATTTTCCTTTGCATCCGTCCTTAAATCCCCAATTGGCAATTGCGATCCCGTGAGAATTACAGGTTTAGCAAGATTTTCAAGTAAAAAACTAAGGGCAGAAGCGGTGTAACTCATGGTATCGCTCCCGTGCAAAACAACAAATCCGTCATGGCTATCATAACTATCGGCAATTATTTTGGCAATGGCTATCCAATGGTCTGGATTCATATCAGAAGAATCTATTGGCTCCTCAAAAGAAATGGTGTCAATACTGCAATCCAACTGTTTCAGTTCAGGGATATTCTTTAGAAGTTGGTTAAAGTCGAAGGACTTCAAGGCCCCAGAATCATAATCCTTCACCATTCCAATGGTCCCGCCAGTGTAAATTAATAATATTTTACTCTTATCTGAATTCAATGAAATTAGATTTATACGTTAAACTCCAAAAACTTCCTTTGAATTTGAAGTAGTTATTTCAGCGATTTCAAATTCCTCCATATCATAAATCTGTGCAAGTTTTTCCAAAACATTTACAACATAGGAACTTTCGTTTCGCCTGCCCCTAAAAGGTACAGGAGCCAAATAGGGTGCATCCGTCTCCAAAACAATATGTCTTAAATCAATTTGATTTAAAAAAGTATCTATTTTACCATTTTTAAAGGTTACTACGCCGCCTATTCCCAATTTCATATTATAGGAAATAGCCATTTTTGCCTGCTCCAAGGTTCCCGTAAAACAATGAAAAATACCCCTAAGTTTTTCTCCCTTTTGCTCTTCCAAGATTTCAAAAATCTCATCAAAAGCATCCCGGCAGTGAATTACAATTGGTAGATTGAATTTTTTCGCCAGTTGAATCTGACGCCTAAAAGCATCCTGTTGTTCTTTTAAAAAAGTGCTGTCCCAGTACAAATCGATTCCAATTTCCCCTACCGCATAAAATGTATGTTGGGAAAGCATATCCGCTACGTGCGCCAGCTCCTCCTTATAATTTTCCTTTACATGTGTTGGATGAAGACCCATCATCAAATAGACATTATCTGGATAAGCACTTTCCAAATCTAGCATACGTTGGGTATATGTAGAATCGATTGCGGGGATGAAAAATCTCTTCACATTTTGGTCGATTGCGTTTTGTATTATTTGCGACCGGTCATCATCAAAAGCTTCGCTATATAAATGGGTATGGGTATCGGTAATAGTCATTCGGGCTGTTTGTTTTGGCTTACCTTAGGTACAATTCTATTTGATCAACATCTTTATGCTACTTAGCAAGGCACATTAACGCAGCAAAAATAGGCTTATCTTTATCAAAATTTAGCAATGACGTCCCTTAAAAAGTTTTTGAAGCAGAAAAAATACGTTGCTATTCCGTTGGTACTCACCGCTACGGACCACTTTGAAATTAGGGCCAAGATCAATGGAGTCAAAGGTAGATTTATACTGGATACGGGCGCTTCAAATACCTGTATAGGTATTGATAAGATTGAACATTTTAAACTGATATCCAAAACTTCAAAAATTAAGGCTGCTGGCGCTGGTGCGACAAACATGGAAACATTGATTTCCAAAAACAATACCATTGAAATTGGCGACTGGACGAAGAAGAAACTTAAAATAGTATTGTTTGACCTTGTTCATGTGAACGAAGCTTTAACAACGCATAAGGCCCTACCTGTAGATGGCATTATTGGAGCGGATATTTTAAAAAAGGCCAAGGCATTAATCGATTACGATAAAAAACGTGTTTACCTGAAACTTAACAAATAGCGGGAAGCTAAAAAAAATGCCCGAAGGTTATCTTCGAGCATTTCTAAATATTTTAAATCATTGACACTTTACATTTCCAATGCCTTTTTTACATTTCCATCCATCAACAATTCTTCAGGACTTTCTAAAGCTTCTTTTACCGCTACTAGGAAACCAACGGATTCCTTACCGTCAATAATCCTATGATCATAGGAAAGTGCAACATACATTATTGGAGCAACCGCTATAGCGCCATCCTTTGCAATAGGTCTTTCCACTATGTTGTGCATTCCTAAAATAGCACTCTGAGGTGGATTGATAATAGGAGTGGATAACATAGATCCAAATACACCACCATTAGTAATCGTAAAAGTACCTCCGGTCATTTCGTCTACGGTTATTTCACCTTCCCTAGCCCTGATGGCCAATCTTTTTACTTCGGCTTCAATACCTCTGAAAGTTAGATTTTCTGCATTTCTGATTACCGGAACCATCAATCCTTTAGGACCAGAAACGGCAATGCTTATATCGCAAAAATCGTAAGAAATCATTTCCTTGCCATCAATCATTGAATTCACCGAAGGATACATTTCCAAGGCACGCACTACAGCTTTTGTGAAAAATGACATAAAGCCTAGTCCTACTCCATGTCTCTCTTTAAAATCTTCTTTAAACTGGTTACGCAGTTCGAAAAATAGCGGACATATCCACCTCATTGAAGGTAGTCAACATAGCCGTTTCATTTTTAGCGGCCACTAAACGTTCCGCCACCTTTCTTCGCAGCATGGATAGCTTGGAACGACTTTCTCCCCTATTACCACCAGTTACGGGAGACCCCATAGAGGGAACTGCCTTGACCGCATCATCTTTTGTGATTCTACCATCGCGACCAGTACCTGATACCGATGATGAATCCACACCCTTTTCATCCAAAATCTTTTTGGCTGCAGGGGAAGGAACACCCGAAGCATAAGTCTCTTTCGCTTGCGCGGGCTGTGGTGCTTTTTTACTATTTTCTTTATTGGACGTACTTTCTTGTTGTTTTGATAAGTCCTTCTCCGCATCAGATCCAGAACCTTCGTCCCCACCCCCGGTAGAGGTAGCGGCTTTACTAGCACCATCAGGTTTATCGGCACTTGTATCTATAAGACAAACTACGGCACCAACTTCAACCGCATCACCAACCTCAGCTTTTAAGGTTATTACACCACTGGCCTCGGCAGGCAGTTCCAATGTAGCCTTGTCCGAATCCACCTCAGCGATTGCTTGGTCCTTTTCAACATAATCACCATCAGCAACCAACCATTCGGCAATCTCAACTTCTGTGATGGACTCCCCTGGTGAGGGAACTTTCATTTCTAAAACCATTCTATTATAATTTGATATTTTACTTTCTACTCTTTTGGTTTGGACATATTGTCCTTGGTCTTATCAAAAACATAATCAATTACCTGTTGATGGCGCATTTTTGAACGCACGGAACTTCCTGCCGCCGGAGCCGCATAAAAACGTCTGGAACATACCCTGAATTTTTGAGCTTCGCTAAAATGCATCATCAAGTGACTCCAAGCCCCCATGTTCCTAGGTTCTTCTTGAGCCCACACTAAATCGCTTGCATTTTTATATTTCTTAATAACATCTTTCATTTTTTGCTCTGGAAGCGGAAATAATTGTTCCACCCTAACCAGTGCTACATCATCCCTATTAAGTTCTTCCTTGACCGCCAACAGGTCATAATAAAACTTACCTGTACAAAAAACCAAACTTTTTATCTTATTCACATCGGCGGAAGCATCATCTATAACTTCTTGAAAACTTCCGTTCGCCAAATCATCCGCTGTAGAAACAGCTTTTGGATGCCTCAAAAGACTTTTTGGCGTAAATATGATCAATGGCTTCCTGAAGTTGACTTTCATTTGTCTTCTAAGAATATGGAACATTTGCGCGGGCGTAGTGACATCCGCTATATACATATTATCCTTTGCACAAAGTTGCAGGTAACGCTCCATCCTGGCTGAGGAGTGCTCCGCTCCTTGACCTTCATATCCGTGGGGCAATAGCATCACCAGACCATTCTGCAACTTCCATTTATCTTCCGCTGCGGAAATGTACTGGTCTATCATAATTTGAGCCCCATTACTAAAATCCCCAAACTGGGCTTCCCAAATCGTTAAGGTATTTGGACTAGCCATGGCATAACCATAGTCAAAACCTACGACCCCATATTCGGATAAAAGCGAATTGTATATCTGAAATTTTCCTTGATCTTCCGAAATATGGTTCAACAGCAGTACCTCCTCTTCACTCTCCTCAACTTTCATAACCGCATGACGATGCGAAAACGTACCTCGTTCTACATCTTGACCGGACATGCGCACCCCAAAACCTTCTTCCAACAACGTTCCATAGGCTAATAATTCACCCATTGCCCAATCCAAGTTATCTGTTTCAAAGAACATCTTCTGGCGGTCATTGACCAATTTTTCCACTTTTCGGAGAAATTTCTTTCCTTTTGGTAGTTCCGTAATGACTTTGGCAATTTCCGAAAGTTTCTTTTTATCATATGTCGTATCCACAGCATCCATCATCTCCCATTCCCGGACATTTTCAAACCCTTTCCACTCATCCGCCATAAAAGGCGTAATAACCGTCTTATCCTCTTTTCTGGAATCTTCCAGTTTCTCCTCCAGCGCTTCTTTATACTTGTTTTCCAACTGGGCAACATAGCTATCGTCTATGACACCTTCTTTGATTAAACGTTCCGCATAAATATCCCGTGGATTTTTATGTTTAGCTATTGCCTTATATAATTTTGGCTGCGTAAACCTGGGTTCATCACCTTCGTTATGCCCATATTTTCGATACCCCAACAAATCGATAAAAACATCTCCCTTAAACTTCATCCTATATTCCAAGGCGAACAAAGAGGCATGTACAACAGCTTCCGCATCATCCGCATTTACATGCAATACCGGGCTTAAAGTTACCTTCCCTACATCAGTACAATACGTAGAGGACCGCGCATCCAAATAATTGGTAGTAAATCCAATTTGATTGTTTACGACAATATGAATAGTTCCCGCAGTTTTATAGCCATCCAAATTGGCCATTTGCACCACTTCATAAACCAAACCTTGACCGGCTATGGCGGCATCACCATGAACCACAATTGGTAACACTTTTGAAAAATCGTCCGTAAAATGTGCGTCCTGTTTTGCCCTAGCAATACCTTCAACTACTGCACCCACCGTCTCCAAGTGGGAGGGATTGGGAGCAATATTCATTTTAATTTTGTTACCGTTATCGGACATTCTATCCGAGGTCCAGCCCAAATGATATTTTACGTCCCCATCAAATATTTCCTGTTCGTAATCCTTTCCATCAAACTCGCTAAAGATATCCTTTGCCGGCTTACCAAATATATTCGTCAATACGTTAAGGCGGCCTCTATGGGCCATACCCATAACAAATTGCTTTACGCCTAATTCCGCGGCACGTTCTACAATTACATCCAAGGCAGGAATAAGGGACTCGTTGCCTTCCAGTGAAAATCGCTTTTGACCCACATATTTGGTGTGCAAAAATCCTTCAAAGGAAACGGCATCGTTTAATTTTTTAAGAATGTGTTTTTTGCGTTCCGGGTTGTAATCGGGATGATTGTCGTTAACATTGATCCAATTCTGTATCCACTTAATTCTCTCGGGCTTTCGAATGTACATATATTCGACCCCGATGGAATCACAATAAATACTGGTAAGGTGCCTAATTATTTCCCTCAACGGACTTGGCCCTATACCTATAATGTCCCCCGCATTGAAAACGGTTTCCAAATCGGATTGATCTAAACCAAAATTTTCAATTTCTAACGATGGGAGGTATTTTCTTCTTTCCCTTACAGGATTGGTCTTTGTAAAAAGATGTCCACGACTCCTATAACCATCTATTAATCGGATGACCTGAAACTCCTTTTGTAAAGATTGAGGCATCTCTATTTGGTTTCCATTTACCATGGAAACCACCCGATCATCGGAACTTAAATCCAGTTCCTCCAAGGAACTTTCCATACCAAAATCAAAGCCTTGAAAAAAAGCTCGCCAACTTGGTTCTACACTATCTGGATTTGTTAAATACTTGTCATACATCTCTGCAAAAAAGGAGGTGTGCGCCGTATTCAAAAAGGAATATTTATCCATGAATTACTTTCTGTATCTTTAGAATAAATTTCATCAAAAATACAACATTTACGATATCTAAAAGAAAGTTGTAGCCTATTATTAAAAAAAATGGGCGTTTGTAACTTAATGAGTTATTATGACCTTTAAAAAACACATTTTTGCATTGGCATTTATAGCTTTCACGGCGGTCGTTCAAGCTCAAAACCCATTGGGGACCAATGATTTTTGGAGTAGGGTCCGCTTTGGGGGAGGTCTTGGTTTTGGACTGAATAATGGTGGTTTCAACGCATCTATCTCCCCAAGTGCCATATATCAGTTTAACCAACAGTTTGCAGCAGGTACAGCCTTGACTTTTAACTACGCCAAATATAATAATGACAAACGATTGGCTTATGGCGCAAGTTTGCTAACACTCTATAATCCTTTGCCTTTTCTACAATTATCCGCCGAATATGAGCAATTACGGGTGAATTTAAGCCAAGAGTTGGTTGGTGGAACCTTTGAAGACAACTATTGGTCACCTGGTCTCTTTTTAGGAGTAGGCTATACCAATAGCAATTTTACTGTGGGCATAAGATATGATGTGCTTTACGACGAAAATCGAAGTATCTATCTAGATGCTTGGCTTCCTTTTGTGCGGGTGTATTTTTGATTTAGGAACTGTATTTTTCTTTTAGGCAGATTTTTTGAAACTCTCTTTTAAGAATCAGGAAACTTACTTGTTCGGAGACCTCCACAGCATCAGTCACTATAAGTTCTTTGAACAAACTCTCAGGAACATCAACAATATAAAGAAGGTTTAAATATTCCGAAAAACGCTCCATCAGCAGCCAATACACCTTTTCGCGAAGCAAATTTTTTAGCTCGTCTGCCCCAATGCCTTCCATGATATCAAAAGAAATATTGGCTAGCACAAAATCCTTTTGCAACTGCCGAACAAGCTTACTAAACAACACTTTTTCCTCTACATGTTGAAGTAGTTCTGCAGTATTTAAGAAGTGGGTCGTCATCTATACTTTATACGTTTTTATTTTCTTATCCTCAATTCTCTAACTAAGTAAGCTTCAAAAAATTAACGAATCAATCCCGAATTTTCTGCTCCCAAATCCATGCGCTTTTCATGGCCTCGTCCAACGTAGATTCGGCTTTCCAGCCAAGAACCTCGTTCGCTTTTGTAGTATCGGCATACGCAGATGTAATATCCCCAGGCCTTCTATCCACAATTTTATAGTTCAATTTTTTTCCGGACACCCTTTCAAAACTTTCTATCACCTCTAGGACTGAACTACCTTTTCCCGTACCCACGTTAAATACCTCATAGTTTTCTTTGTTCTTACCCTTCAGCAGTCGCTCCAATGCAACTACATGTGCCTTTGCCAAATCCACCACATGAATATAATCCCGGATACAGGTACCGTCCGGAGTATGATAATCATCACCAAAAACTGAAAGTTCCGCCCTCATCCCTATTCCTGTCTGGGTAATAAAAGGCACCAAGTTCTGAGGTACTCCTTTGGGAAGTTCACCAATCTCTGCCGTAGGGTGTGCTCCCATGGGATTAAAATAACGCAGCGCTATCGCACTTAGGCCAGGGGTAACCTTGCAGGTGTCCGCAATGATTTCCTCACCCATTTGTTTTGTATTACCATAAGGCGATTCTGCCACCTTCACTGTCGCATTCTCCGTAATGGGCATTTTATCCGCTTGGCCATACACCGTGCAGGAAGAACTAAAAATAAAACTTGCTTTGTTCTTTTTACAAAGCTCCTTCAAAATATATACTAATGTGCCAATATTATTTTCATAGTATAAAAGGGGTTTCTCCACGCTTTCCCCTACTGCTTTCGAAGCCGCAAAGTGAATGACCCCCTGAACATCTTCATGTCTTTGAAAAAAATCCTCCACCCTGTCCTTTTCCTTTAAATCTAATTTTTCATAACCAGGTTTTTTTCCCAGTAATAGTTTCGATTCCTTCTAACACCGTTTCTTCAGAATTGGAGCAGTCATCAATAATCACAACATCAAAACCCTTATTCTGAAGTTCCACTACTGTGTGTGAACCTATAAATCCTAAACCTCCCGTAACCAATATTTTCATTGTGATGTATTAAATATAACCGTAAATCTAAACCTATCCCATAATTAGCCGTTAACAAATTCGATAACCTTTGAAGTAATATGGTCTATCTGCTCATCGTCCAACTCCGTATGCATGGGTAAGGAAACCACCTCTTTGACCAGTTGATTGGTTACCGGAAAATCCGCTTCATTGTATCGATCATCCAAATAGGCTTTCTGACTATGCAAAGGAATAGGGTAATAAACACCGCAAGGGATATCGTTCGCATTTAAGAATTTCACCAGCTCGTCTCTTTTCCCATTTGTGATTCTGAGTGTGTATTGATGAAAAACATGACAATCACACACATCACAAATTCCGTTACATTCGTTTACCGTTTTGGGAACCAAAATATTGGGCTGGTCCTTAAAGGCCAATGAATACTTTCTTGCCGCATTTCTCCTAGCTTCACAATACGCGTCCAATTTTGGTAATTTAGCTCTTAGAACGGCCGCTTGAATGGAATCCAATCTGGAATTGACGCCTACAACATCATGATGGTACCTTTCGTACATTCCATGGTTTACTATCCCTCTAATGGTATGTGCCAAGGCATCATCGTTTGTAAAAATCGCCCCTCCATCGCCATAACAGCCAAGGTTTTTAGAAGGAAAGAAGGAGGTTGCTCCAACATGCCCCATGGTCCCCGCCATACTTTTCTTTCCTGTTTTGGATAAGTACTTGGCCCCTATTGCTTGGGCATTGTCTTCAATTACAAAAAGATTATGTTCCTCAGCCAATTCCAAGATAGCGTCCATATCGGCGCATTGACCGAATAAATGGACAGGAACAATCGCTTTGGTTTTTGGAGTTATAGCCTTCTTAACTGCGTCCACATCAATATTAAAAGTTTCCGCGTCCACGTCTACCAGAACTGGGGTTAGCTGCAACAAAGCGATGACCTCCACGGTAGCCGCAAAAGTAAAATCCGCCGTAATGACCTCATCACCCGGCTTAAGCCCCAAGCCCATCATGGCAATCTGTAAAGCATCCGTTCCATTGGCACAGGGTATAACGTGTTTAACACCCAAGTAGTCTTCTAAATCTTTTTGAAAAGCATGAACCTCAGGCCCGTTAATAAAGGTTGAAGTTTCCAGAATTTGTGAGATGGATGCATTTACTTGCTCCTTTATTGCATGGTATTGACCGCCAAGGTCTACCATTTGGATTTTTTTCATCTGTAAGGATTACGTAATAGTTGAACAAAAATACGAAACGCGCAACAATGAGTTTCTGGAAAGAACCGTAATTTAGCCACAAATCAATCGGTTTGTCCATAATCTACAATTTTGTTGTATCCGTAACTTGGCTGTTTCTAAAGCTGGCATCCTTTCTGAACCCAAAACTGTCACTATTTGTAAACGGTAGAAAGCATTCTTTTCCAACTATCGGAAAAACAATATCCAAAGAGGATAAAGTTATTTGGGTTCACGCAGCTTCCCTTGGAGAATACGAACAAGGATTACCGATAATGGAAAAAATAAAGGCCGAATATCCAATGTATAAAATCTTGTTGACGTTCTTTTCCCCATCAGGTTATGAAGTAAAGAAAAATACCAAAATAGCCGATGTAGTTTGCTACCTTCCAATGGACATTAAAAGGAACACGCGAAAATTTTTGGATTTGGCCCATCCAGAACTGGCCATTTTTATCAAATACGAAATTTGGCCCAACTATTTGTCCGAACTAAAGAAACGCAATATTTCAACGCTCCTAATATCCGCTTTATTCAAAAAAAATCAGGTCTATTTCAAAACTTTCGGAGGGTTCATGAGAAGGGCACTTGATACGTTTACCCAATTTTATGTACAGGATGAGAATTCCAAGTCACTCCTTAATTCCTTAAACTTTACTAATGTAAAGGTAACAGGGGACACCCGATTTGACAGGGTTTATGAAATATTAAAAGGTGATAACCGATTGGATTTTATGGAGAATTTTAAGAATGATGCTTTACTTTTCGTTGCTGGAAGTACATGGCCTGATGATGAGAAAATAATAATACCTTATATCAACAATTCATCTTCGGGAGAAAAATTTGTTATCGCACCCCACAATATAAAACCGGACCATATTGCTAATTTGAAAAATAGCATTATCAAAAGCAGTGTGTTATTTTCAAGTATTTCAGAGCCAAATTTAGCGGATATCGATGTGTTGATTCTTGACACCATCGGACTGTTAACCAAAGTATACAGCTATGCCGATGCAGCCTATGTGGGCGGCGCTTTCGCTACTGGATTGCATAATACGCTGGAACCAGCCGTTTTTGGTATCCCGGTATTAATTGGCCCGAATTATGAAGGATTTATTGAAGCCGAACAGCTGGTTTATTTGGGAGGAATCATTCCTATAAACAATGAACAAGAATTTTCCGATAGCCTGAAATCACTTATTGAGAATCAAGACCTTAGATTGAAAACGGGAAGAATCAATTCTGAATTTATAGCTAAGAACAAAGGTGCAAGCGTCCAAATCATGGAATACATCCGTACATTATTGTAGTATCCAACGGCGCATATGAAACTGTCCCATATCATTTTGTCCACATTACTAATTTTTACCCTATTTTCCTGTAGGGAGTCTTGGGTTAAAACCAACGAGAGAATTCCAGCAGAAAATAATCAAGATTCTATTAGAAAAGTAAAGGACACTACACACCGTTTTAAAGATAATTACAAAGAAAATACACCAAAAAGCAAAAGAGATTTGGATACGTTAAAGCCAAGGATTGCCTCTGATTTGAGATTACGGCAAAAGCTTTTAGAACATAATAAAAGCTAATTTACGCTTGCCAGAAGCTAATCAATTGCGTTCTAAAACAATAACATTTAGAGGGAGCTTTTTTACTTTTGGACGATTAATGTTCCGTTTTTTTCCAATCTTTATCACTTTCTCCATATATTAGAGGAAACAACACTATATGATTATGGAACAGGAACTTACGCAAGGGGTAAAACTTCTTAATGGATTTTTAAAAATAATGATTGCTTGTCTGATAGGCATTTTAATCGCAATTCCAATAGCCTTAATCTTGGATGTTCTTGGAATAATTTAATACCTGGCACTCCACAACCAAACTAACACAACAAAAAAGGGATTCCGCTAAAGTAGGTGTCGCTTTTTAATTTTCAACCCTTCTTAATTATGCTTAAGATTTTAGACATATGTCACTTTTCTTCGATGAAATACGTTTTTTACGTTAAGGAGACTACAGAAAATCCGGTGCTCACTACACCTATGTAGGGTTTTACAACATTCTTTATAAAAACCTATGGGGTTAACCTTAATTTTAATAGGATATAACTTTAAAGTAGGTAACGTTATGAACCATTTATCATTTAAATCAGCGGTAGATTCCTATCTATCCGTACTTATTATCGCAATGAATGCCTTTTTGGCGGTTGTTGCGGTTGGAACTTTAATGTCCTTGATTGGACTAATCTAAAATTAATTTAAGCGATAGTTTATTCGATTAAAAATTACTTTAGGAAAAAACCCCTCTTTTGAGGGGTTTTTTAGTTTAAAATGTCTTGTTCACTAATCTTTATAGTCCCGTTTAAATAATTTTCAAAGTTTCACATTAATTAAATTTAACTAATCAATGTTGGGAACATATTGCAAACCTAGAAATCCTTTTCTCACCGTATCCATATATTTTTCAAATACTCCGCAAAACAATTAAGCCTAATATCTTATAAAGCTAAAATGTTATCTTGTTGTTTGACGAAAATAAAAAAGCCGACTTATAAAAAGTCGGCTTTCCCTTTGTACAGGCGGAGAGACTCGAACTCTCACACCTTGCGGCACTAGATCCTAAG
>CAWKFV010000008.1:0-99289 GCA_963848865.1 uncultured Flavobacteriaceae bacterium
AATTGAAACATTCCGGCCTGCATCGGGCTTTTTAGGGTAATATCCGAGCCTTCGTTTTGGAACATAGGCGTTTTTAAACCCAATTCTTTGGCCACTTCATAACCTAAATTGAACGCTCTCTTAAATTTCTCGTCAACTTTTACGCTTTCCTCCATTTTAAAATGTTTCTCGAACATGCTGTTCTATGTATTCTATAATTGAATCTCGATTGTATAGTATTATCTTCTTCTGAGGTTGTGAGAATCTGATTTTACCTTCATCTCTTAATTTCTGTAAGGTAGTAGTAGATTTTATCTTTAATTGGAGCATGGCCTCTTCTCCATCGATCCATTTTGCAGGGACATCCTTTCGTTTTGATTCTACGTGTTCGACCACCTTGTCAAATAAGGCATAGAATGCTTCCTCTTGTAGACATACAACTTCCATCGCTTCACTTATAATTAAAATCCAAAAAAAAATATGTTTTTCCCTTATGAAGGGTGTTTAATTTCGACCATCCACGTATTAATTCGTTGTGAAGTATCAGTTGGTAAGGGTTTAGACCTTAATCAGTCTCTATTTCAAGTTGAAAATCCAAAAAATCAAATGTTGTACCTATGTTGTACCCGAATAAAAAAAGCCGACTTATAAAAAGTCGGCTTTCCCTTTGTACAGGCGGAGAGACTCGAACTCTCACACCTTGCGGCACTAGATCCTAAGTCTAGCGTGTCTACCAATTCCACCACGCCTGCATTTCAATAAATTTTTGATCTATAAATTTAAGATCCTAGGCTTTCGTGTCTATCTCCCGATAGCTATCGGGACCACCACGCCTGCATTTCCCAAATATTCGGGGTGCAAATATAAAGCAAAAATTCAATTCTCTAAATTTTCATGTGTTTATATTTATGGTTTTTCCAAGGTCACATGTAACATCCATATCTAATATTCCACTATGTAACTAAAAATTTACAATGGATGTTTCAATCTTTAAATTCGACCTTTTTGTATTTTTAATTAGTTTATCCAAAATTTATATATGCAAAACATAAAAGAATACATTGCCAAGAACAAGGACAGATTTATAAACGAACTCATTGAACTCTTAAAGATTCCCTCCATTAGTGCTGATTCCGCCTTCTCACAGTATGTACTGGATACTGCAGATGCCGTAAAGTTGGCACTAGAAAATGCTGGGTGTGACGTTGTAGAAATACACGAAACCGATGGTTATCCCATCGTCTACGGTGAAAAAATAATTGACTCAAATCTTCCCACGGTACTTGTTTATGGCCATTATGACGTGCAACCACCGGATCCTATGGATTTGTGGAATTCCCCTCCCTTTGAACCCGTTATCCAAGAAACGGAACTCCATCCGGAAGGGGCAATTTTCGCCCGTGGGGCATGCGATGATAAAGGTCAGATGTATATGCATGTAAAGGCATTGGAATTTATGGTTAAAACCGACCAATTACCCTGCAATGTCAAATTTATGATCGAAGGCGAAGAAGAAGTGGGTAGTAACAACCTTGCTACGTATGTTGCCCAGAACCGGGAAAAACTTAAGAATGATATTATTCTCATTTCCGATACGGGCATGATTGCCCGCGATGTACCTTCCATCACGACCGGACTCCGTGGACTGAGTTATGTTCAGGTGGAGGTTACGGGGCCTAATCGAGATCTGCACTCGGGACTTTACGGTGGAGCCGTGGCCAATCCAATCAATATATTGGCAAAGATGATAGCCAGCCTGCATGATGAAAACAACCACATTACCATTCCTGGTTTTTATAATAAAGTAGAAGAGCTTTCCGATGAGGAAAGAGCAGAAATGGCCAAAGCACCCTTTAATTTGGAAGCCTACCAAAAGGCTTTGGCTATTGAATCGGTTTATGGGGAAAAAGGATATTCTACCAATGAGCGGAATTCAATTAGACCCACATTGGATGTCAATGGAATTTGGGGAGGCTATACGGGCGAAGGTGCCAAAACGGTCATTACCAGTAAGGCCTACGCCAAAATATCCATGCGGTTGGTTCCCCATCAGGATTGGAAGGAAATTACCGAACTGTTTAAAAGCCATTTTGAATCCATCGCCCCTAAAGGTGTAAAAGTGAAAGTTACCCCGCACCATGGTGGACAAGGTTACGTCACCCCGATTGACACCTTAGCCTACCAGGCAGCATCAAAAGCATACGAAACTACTTTTGGTAAAAAACCGGTTCCGCAGCGTAGCGGTGGCAGCATCCCCATTGTTTCATTGTTTGAAAAAGAATTGGATAGTAAAACCATTCTAATGGGTTTTGGTTTGGATAGCGATGCCATCCACTCCCCTAACGAACATTTTGGGGTTTGGAACTACTTAAAGGGGATTGAAACCATTCCTTATTTTTACCAGTATTTTACGGAAATGAAGAAAATTGAAGAGGTTGGCTGAGCGTTAACGAAGCCCTTTGCAAATATCCATCAAAATAATAAGCTAAAATCACCTAAACAATGGCCAAACCATTACTTATTTTCTTAATCTTTTTCAGTTTAAACCTCTGTTTAAGCCAAGAAGAGAATTACGAATATGGCACAGACTCGGAGCGACAAGAAGGGGTTCCAAAAGGAACCGTGACCAAACATGTTTTCCAAAGTAACATTTTTGATGGAACCTATCGAGAATACTACGTGTATGTTCCTCAACAATATCAAAAAGAGAATCCAGCCGCACTAATGGTTTTCCAAGATGGCCATGCCTACGTAAAGGAAGACGGGGATTTTAAAGTTCCTATTGTTTTTGACAACCTTATTCATAAAAAAGAAATGCCGATAACTATCGGAATTTTTGTTAATCCAGGACATAATTCATCGGAATTACCTGAAAATCCGTTCAGGGCGAGCAATAGAAGTTGGGAATATGATGAATTGAGCGATCTCTATGCACGGTTCCTTATAGAAGAACTAATTCCGGAAGTAAGGAAGAACTATAATTTGACGACCGACCCAAAAATGCGTGCCATTTCCGGGCTTTCCTCAGGCGGTATTTGCGCATTTACCGCAGCTTGGGAACGACCCGATTATTTTTATAGGGTGTTGAGCCATATAGGAAGTTTCACCAACATACGCGGAGGGCATGAATATTCATCCATGGTTAGAAGGCATGCAAAAAGGGACATCAAAGTGTACTTACAGGATGGAGCCGGGGATTTGAACAATCAGTATGGCAATTGGTGGTTGGCCAATCAGCAAATGGCCTCTTCGCTGGAATTCCGCAAGTATGACTATACTTTCGTAAAAGGCACCGGAGCACACAATGGAAAGCATGGCGGAGCCATACTTCCGGAAGCGTTAAGATGGTTATGGAAGGATTAATTTAACCCAATACTAAATCAAACCTTCTTTACATATTTGGTAATAATCACAATCTGCTGACCGTCCACCCTTCCTTCAATATATTCAGCATTTTCCCGATCTAAGGATATTCTGCGCACCGCGGTCCCTTGTTTGGCAACCATGCTAGAACCTTTTACTTTTAAATCCTTTATCAAAACCACACTATCCCCGTTTTCTAGGATAACGCCATTGGCATCGCGGTGAATTACCTTTTCGCTATCGGATAATCCTTCCCCTGTAGCCTTTGCCAATTCTAAAGTGGCATCCTCCAAATACATCATATCCAACAAATCTTTAGGCCAACCTTCAGCTTTAAGTCGGTGTAGCATGCGCCACACAACCACTTTCACCGCATCGTGTTCGTTCCACATACTGTCGTTTAGGCAGCGCCAGTGGTTGGGGTCCGTTTTATCTGGATTTTCTATTTGGGTACGGCATGTTTCGCAGGCCAGAATACTTCCGTCCACACCGCCAGTAGAAACAGGTGGCACTTCATAAACTTCTAAGTTGTTAGTGGCTCCGCAGAGCTCGCAGACTCCCCCACTTCGTTCCTCCAAGTCGGATAATACACTCATTCTTGATTATTTAAGGCACAAATCTACTCCTTTTCAAGCATTTATAATATTTGCAGGGCGTTGCCCCAATTCATTGGGGCCGGGCTATCCATTACAAGTACGCTCCGCCAAAAGGCGAATGCGCGCTTTACATTGCTATCCCTAACGCAAAAAATAAAATACTCTACACTTGTAGAATTAAAATATTTATTCTATGTTTGTAGAGTTAATTCTAAGAATGTAGAAATGCAACTATCAAAAACCGAGGAAGAACTCATGAACATTATCTGGAAGCAAAAGAAGGCTTTCATGAAAGATTTGTTGGACGCCTACCCTGAACCCAAACCAGCGACTACCACTGTTGCCACTCTATTAAAGCGAATGACAGACAAAGGTTTTGTTGGTTATAAAAGTTTAGGACGGTCCCGGGAATACTTCCCCTTGGTAAAAAAGAAAGATTATTTCTCCAAACACGTAAACGGACTCATAAAGAACTTTTTTAATGATAGTCCGGGACAATTCGCCTCCTTCTTTACACAAGAAACCAATCTAACCAAATTGGAATTGGAGGAACTAAAAAAACTGATTGACCAGGAAATCCAAAAAAAATAATCATGCTAGTTTATCTCTTAAAATCCGGGGCCTGTATGGCAATTCTGCTCCTATTTTACAAATTGGTACTGGAGCGCGAGAATATGCACACGTTTAAACGTTTTTTTCTGCTCGGCGCCATAGTTGTCTCCTTCATAATTCCCGCTATCGTTTTTGTAGATTATGTAGAACCTACTGTACAATCTAACCTACAAATTCCCGCGGCAACTGAATTATCCGGAAACGGCCCGGAATCGGTATCCATCACAAAACCAACGGACATGGATGTAGTTAACTGGCCTATGCTTTTTTGGACAATCTATTGTTTGGGACTCATCGGTTTTGGGTTTAGATTCTTCAGGCACCTATTTCAAATATTTAATAGGATAAAGGCAAATCCCAAGTTTAGGGAGCATTTCAGCATAAAAGTGTTACTAGAGGAAAAATTACCTCCTCATACCTTTTTCAGCTATATATTCCTGAACAAAAACAAGTTTGAATCAAACTCCATTCCACAAGCGGTACTCACCCATGAAGAAACACACGCCAAAGAATACCATAGTCTGGACGTGCTTTTTATAGAGTTTTTGCAAGTTATATTCTGGTTCAACCCACTTATTTATTTCTTTAAAAAGAGCATCAAATTAAATCATGAATTTTTAGCGGATAGTGCGGTACTAAAAAAAGAAACCAATACTTCCGATTATCAAAACACCTTACTTTCCTACTTATCAAAGGAAAGCCTGGAAAAATATCAGTCGACCGGCATTGCAAATGCCATTAATTATTCATCAACCCGCCTGACCGTATTTGGCAGAAAAATTACGTTTGGCAGTACAGTCGGGCAGGTCAAAAAACGTTTTACAATCATGAAAAAAAGAACATCAAAAAAATCGATCGCAATGAGGAGTATTCTTTTACTCCCACTTACACTTTTCCTCCTGTTTGCATTTAGCACGAGTAAAGAGATGTATATCCCAAAAGATACCTCCGAGCATATCGAGGAACATTCTGCAAGAAGTTTGAGTATAGAAATTCTACAGAATGGCAACTACGTATTAGAGGGAATAAAAGTCAACAAGGATAATCTAGTTGATGTTCTCAATCAATTCAATACAGATATTAACCCCGAAATAAGAAACAAAATTTTGAATATTCATTTGAGTTCTTCACAGGATATTCCAAATAGTGAAGTTTGGTTTATATACAATTCTCTTTGGGAATATGGATTTTACCGAATAGTCACACCAAACCAAGAGATTATAAGGGAAAAAGGAAATACCCCTTTTGCCGTTGAAAATGGTTACCCCGGTAAGGAAGAAATTGAAAAATACAACGCCCTAGCAACAAAACACAATGCAGTTCCCATTGAAAAAAGGATAATTCCTATGGAGGATTTAAGGGTATTGGAAAGCATTTATCAAGAGATGACCGATGAGCAAAAGCAAAATGCTCAACCATTTCCAGAATGTCTACCCCAAAATCAAAAAACGGTCGAGCTCATAGAAATCAATATCAACAACAAAGGTCAATTACTGGTTCAAGATGCTTTGGTCCCTTTGGAAGATTTAAAAAGTTTCCTATCTAAAATCAATGACCATTTATCTTTTGAACAACGGAAAAAACTAATACGCTCCATTATAAATGTAGACACAAAGACTCCAAAAGATGTAATTCAAAAAGTGGACAAAATCTTAACCGAATATGGCACCTCAACTATCAACATTGTTGGCCCGGAGAATTCAACCCAATCACGTCAACAACAGAGCGCTACCCGAGATGAAATGGCAGCATATAACGCATTGGCAAAGAAATATAATGAGATGGACCGTAACCAGATGTACATTAAGCAGAAAGAAGTGACTCGGTTAAAAGAAATCTATGGCAAAATGTCCGACAAACAAAAAGCAGATGCGGAACCTTTTCCAAATTTCCCTCCACCGCCTCCAGCTCCCGATGCGCCGGAATTGAACGAAATTAAAGACGTTCCTCCTCCAAAACCTCCAAAGAACGTTTCGGATGTGGAATATGCCGCTAACCAAATAGAAAATATCGTAGAGGAGCAAGACCCCTATGATGTAGTCGGGGGTGGGATTAAAGTAAATCAACCACCACTAGTAGAGCAACCTTTAGCCCCAACTTATGTTAGGGATATTGAACCGACTAGCCCGCCACCTCCACCTGAACCCCAATCCCCATTGGACCATATTATAGATATGGCGAAAAAAGGAGCTACATTTATCTATAAGGGCAAGGAAATATCATCGGACAAGGCAATAGACCTGATTAAAAACAGTAGCGAGCTAAGCATAAGTACCAAACAAACTAACGACGGTACGCCTGTTGTTAAAATTTCTAAATACCTTTAAAATCTTTCTTCCATTCAATATTTAATAAAAGCCTTCAAATTGAAGGCTTTTTGTGTAACAATATCCCATAAATAGCGTTCTAACAGGTAAGCCAATTTCTATTTACGGCTTTCCCTTAGCGAAGTCGAAGGGTCAATCAAAAAACAAATCAATATGTTACAAGACTTTTTTATTCTCTGCTCAGGAGCGGATTCCGAAATTTTAAAAACATGTTCCAAAGGGGAGCAAAACAAATATGCCGGTATTGGTGCTACGGTTTTTTTTACAGCGGTAATGGCCTTTATTGCCAGTAGCTATGCCTTATATACCGTTTTTGATAGTGTTTATGCGGCCGTATTCTTCGGACTTATTTGGGGGCTATTGATTTTTAATTTGGACCGTTTTATTGTTTCCACTATAAAAAAACGAGATAATTTTGGCCGCGAACTACTTCAAGCGACTCCACGAATACTTTTGGCAATCATTATTGCAGTTGTCATCTCCAAACCTTTGGAAATGAAAATCTTTGAAAAGGAAATCAATCAGGTTTTACTGGAGCAAAAAAATGAATTGACCTTAGCCAACAAGGAACAACTAGCTTTACAATATACTCCTACGGTAGAAAAATTGAATCAGGATATTGCGGCGTTAAAGTCGGAAATTGCTACAAAAGAAGCGGAGACCAATGCACTTTATGACATCTACATTTCCGAAGCTGAAGGTACCGCCGGCACAAAATTGTTGGGCAAGGGACCTGTTTACGCCGAAAAACGAGAAAAGCATGATGCGGCCTTGGCAGAACTTCAAACACTTAAAACCACTAACGCCGAAAAAATATCAGGAATAGAATCCCAGATTACCGCCCTAAATACCGAGTACGCGGAGGTGGTTAAAAACTACCCAGCCCATTATAGATGGCTTTGATGGACTCATGGCACGGATTACTGCTTTGGGAGAATTGCCATGGTTCCCATCGTTTTTCATCTTTCTATTGTTTTTAGCCATAGAAACTTCTCCAATTATAGCTAAACTACTTGCCCCAAAAGGAGAATACGATGTAAAGCTGGAAGAAGAGGAAAGTATATTATCCTCTTGGGTCGCACAAAAAGTGGCACAACGGAAGCTTATCGTTTCTACGGATGGTGAAATCAACCAGCAGATTTACGAGGATTTAAAAGGCGAGGAAGAACTCTATGGCTACAAAAAGAAAAAGGCCGAAGAATTGCTGCGATTACAGGCCGATAGTTTTCACGATATTCAGGTAAAAGGCCTTAAATAAAGGGACCACACTTTGAATTGTCCATAAGTTTTAAAAAATTCAAGGGTATTTTGAAACAGATAACATTATTGGCAAAAAAGTTAATCCTTTCTTGACCGTAGGTTATCTTTATGCCATGGCTTCAATGAAACAAGCTAAGCGTAAGAAGAGAAGGTTTTACAACCTAGTTATGGTAATTGTTATTATCATAATAATCGCTACCGCTTTCATGGTAAATTCGTAGGTTATTAGTTTATTCTTAAAAAGACCTAATGAATTTCATGATTACCCCTTAGAATGAGAACCGTCAACAGAAAAAAAATATTGAAGATAATTGGAAGAATATTCCTTTCCATCATTCTGCTTTTTGTTGTGATTGTATTGGTTGTGCGCAGCCCTTGGGGACAGGATATTATTGTATCCAAACTTACCGATTATATTTCCAACAAAACGAATACAAAAGTCTCCGTAGGTAAGCTTTTTATAACCTTTTCCGGTGATATTCAGTTAGAAGAACTCTATTTGGAAGACAAGGCTGGGGATACACTTATCTATTCCAAAAGTTTACAGCTTGATCTTCCCATATATCCGCTATTGTTCAAGAATGAAATATCGGTGGATGATGTGGATTCGGAAGGCTTGGTGGCAAATATTATCAGAGGGATGGACCCGGAGCAATTTAATTTTACTTTCTTATTGGATGCATTTTCAACACCTGCCGATACTACCATTGCGACGGAACCTATGAACATTGATTTAGGCGATTTTTTGCTTAAAGATTGGAAAGTCAACTATGCCGATGACTATCTGGGTACGAACCTGAATTTAAAAATAGGAAAACTTGATACTTCGCTAGAGCTTTTTAATCTAGACGAAATGAAATATACCATTTCGGATTTCAATCTGGACGATACTCAAATCACTTACATTCAAAATCACGAATTCCCAGTTCCCGAGGATACCACCAGCGTACCGCTTCCAATCATTAAAATTGAGGATTTTGAACTTGCTTCCTTAAAAGTAAAATATGAATCAAAGATTGATGGAACTTTGACGGATTTAAAACTTGGGCAAATTCAACTTACCGATGTACTCGCCGATGTAGGATCAAATCAATACGAAACCGATAATCTTGTTTTCAAAAATTCGGATATTCAATTAAACCTACAGCAATCAAATACCAAGGCACCCAGCACGGGAGAACCCGATACCTTCATCTGGCCAGAATATTTCTTAGCCGCCAATACCATTGAACTTGAAAACAATTCCATTCTTTACACTCAAAACGCTATTGAAAACCGGACAAACGAATTGGATTCCAACGCTGTTCAAATCAACAAATTGAAACTTGATGCTGAAGATTTCGTCTATCAACCTAAAAAGTTTAAGATTAAAGTTGACGATTTTTCATTTCAGCAACCTAATGGAATCCGATTGGACCAACTTGCCTTTACCGCAAACCTGACGGATACCAACGCCAAACTATCGGGTTTGCAGCTTCAATTCAATCAAAGTTCCGCTAATGCGAACATTTCTTTAGCCTTTAATTCGTTTGACGATGTCCTTCAAAATCCCGAAAAAAGTACGATTTCTGCAAACTTGGAAAATCTCACATTGGAAATTGAGGATGTGCAGCAATTACTACCAGAACTTTCTGCCAATGCTTATTTGGATTCTTTAGCTGCAAAACCGATTACAGGCTCGTTAAAGGCAAATGGTAACCTGCAAAAAGTGGATGATTTTAACGCGAAATTCCAATGGGGTTCGGAAACTAATATTTTAGCATCGGGTAGTTTAAGCAATTTAACCAAACCTGGATGCTTTCAGCTATGACTTTAAACAGTATTAATATATCAAGTACAAAACCGGACATCGCCAAATTTGTTTCAGAAAAAGAGTTGGGAATTTCAATTCCAGAGCAATTGTCGATAAAGGGTTCCCTTTCCGGAACAACCACCAGCATAGCAACAAATTCAACCGTTCAAATTCCGGAAGGATTGGCAAAAGTGGACGGGTCTGCAAACTTCAGGACAAACATAGCGTTTCAGGCAGCGATTGAAACGGATAGCCTACAGTTAGGAAAACTATTGCAAAATGAGCAATTGGGATTGATCTCTTTAAAACTGAAAGGGTCAGGTTCAGGGACCGAGTTGGCAGACATGAATGCCAACATTGATGGCACTATTTCTCAATTAAAGCTTAATGGCTACAACTATAAAACCATTGTAATGGACGGAAATTTAGTGAATGGGTCCGGAACCATTTCCGTTAGTATTAAGGACCCTAATTTAAATCTAAAGGCAAACGCTAATATAGATTTATTGGCGGAAAGCAACAACATCACTTTTAACTCCAATATTATTGGCGCGGACCTTAAAAAACTAGGTTTTACTACAAATGACATCAAGCTTGCTGCCAATATCGATGGAACATATACCGGAACTCCGTCCAATTATAACATCAATACCGCTATCAACAATCTGATTGCCGTTTCGGATAACGAGCAGTACCAAGTTGATCCCATTTTATTGCGTGGACATATTGAGGATTCCATCACGGATGTCTCCATAAATAGTGGCTTTCTTAATGGGGAACTCTACTCCAACGCCTCCCCTAATAGGATCAATAAAGCCCTTAAAGAACAACTGGAAAGTTATTTTAGCAACGATAGTACGGTTGCCGCCATAGATTCCGTAACCGCTAAACTAAGGTTGTCCGTCAGACCCACTCCTATCCTGACCAAAGTATTTTTTGAAGGTTTTAAGGATTTGGATTCCCTGAACATTGATGCCGACTTCGATTCCAAAAAACAAAGTTTGTATGCAGAGGTAAAAGTCCCCAAAATCTCCTATTCGGGAAGTTCGGTAGATAGCTTGAACGTGCTCCTCAACGGTAATGCGACAGATTTAAACTTCTCGGCCGGACTGGGCGACCTTTTGTACGAACCCATCCACCTAAAAAAGACCTATTTAACAGGTAATCTTAAAAATAAGGAATTGGTTCTCGATTTTAATGCCGAGAACGATACGGTTCAAGTTATGCATATCACATCTGAACTGGTATTTCAAAAAGACACTGTAAGGCTTCACATAGACCCGGAAGAAATTATTCTTAATAAAAAGCAATGGAATCTTCCAAACGATAATTCCATTATCTTGGCCGATTCCTACATCAACTTAAAAAACCTAACACTTAGTAGGAACAACCAAAGTCTGCAGGTGTCAACAAAGGTTCCAAAAATGGAGCAAGATCATATTGGTATTTTGTTTGAGAATTTTGAATTGCAAACCTTTTTAAGTTTGTTAAATCCGGATGAGGCACTTGCCAAGGGTAGAGTTCGAGGTGACTTTGTGCTATTGAATCCTTATGGGGCATCCGGGCTAATATCAGATGTGGAAATAGGGAATTTCCAGATTATGGAGAATCCATTGGGAACCCTAACCCTTGATGCTTCCTCTAAATCATTTACCAATTATGATTTTGATCTAGCATTAAAAGATGGTGATGCCAAGCTAAAGCTTACAGGAGATTACGTTGCCAAGGAAAACGACGCACAATTGAATATGGAACTGGATATCCAAGAGATAAAAACTAGTATTGTACAAGGGTTTTTCAAAGATGAACTTTCCAATCCCGAAGGTTCCATTTCGGGAAGCATGTTGGTTGGTGGTACGTTTAGTGAACCAACCTACTCGGGAAGAATCAATTTTAATGATGCCGGGATAACCTTGACTTCCTTCAATACCTCTTTAATGATTGGCGATGAAACCTTAGATTTAGATCAGGATGAAATAAGCCTATCCAATTTTAGAATCGAGGATAAAAACAAGGGCACTCTAGTCCTGAACGGGAGTATTCTTACGCCAGACCTATTGAATCCCGGTTTTGACCTTTCCGTAGAAGCAAACCGTTTTAGGGTACTGGACTCCAAAAAAGGAGATAATGAACTGGTCTACGGCATTGCAAGCATAAATGCGGATTTGAACCTCACCGGTACTCTGAATTCTCCTATCGTCAACGGGGATTTGAGCGTCAGGGACATTACCGATTTAAATTATGTAGTTCCGCAAGATCAGCTAGCTATCCAAGAACGGGACGGTGTTGTAATTTTTGTCAATAGGGAAAATCCCGATGCCATTCTAACGCGTAACGACGAAGAAAATACGACTTCATTCTTCTCCGGGATGGACATCAATACAACTTTGGAAATTTCCAATGATGCCCAATTTACGGTAATTCTGGATGAAAAAACACAGGACAAATTGCAAGCTTCCGGTGATGCGACGCTCAATCTGAATATCGACCCAAATCAAGATATACGACTGTCCGGCAGATTGGAATTAACATCGGGTTCTTATCGCACTAGTCTTTATAATCTTGTAAGCAGGGAATTTCAAATACGCAAAGGTAGCAGTGTTGTTTGGAGTGGCGACCCTTATGATGCCAAATTGGATGTTACCGCTATTTATGAGATTGAAACCTCTGCCGCTCCTTTGATGTCCTCCATTAGCGCTAATGGTACTGCTACCGGAACCTACCAGCAGGCTGCCGAATTTTTGGTCTATCTGAATGTAGAAGGGCAGTTAACGGAACCCGAACTGTCCTTTGCGCTGGACATGCCGGAAAATGAACAAGGCAATTTTGGAGGTGCGGTGTATGGACGTATACTTCAATTGAACGAGCAGGAATCGGAATTGAACAAACAAGTATTTTCCCTATTGGCTTTAAATCGATTTTACCCAACTACGGGTAGCGATGGTAGTAACGGCGGCGCCATGACATTGGCAAGGAATAACGTAAACAAGGTACTCTCTAGCGAGTTGAACGCCATATCCAATAAAATTCTGGGCAATAGCGGATTCGAACTGGGGTTTGATTTGGATAGCTTTGAAGATTATCAAAGTGGTACAGCTCAAAATCGTACCCAACTGAACATCAATGCCAGCAAAAAATTATTCAATGATCGGCTCATCGTTACGGCAGGTAGTGCATTGGATGTGGAGGGAAGTGCCTCAAACGCTGATAGTGCCTCCCCAATTATAGGGAATGTAACGTTGGAGTACTTGCTTAATGAACAGGGAATTTACAGGTTGAAGGGCTTCAGGCGCCAAGAATATCAAAATATAATTGATGGTCAACTGATAGTAACAGGAATCGCGTTTATTTTTAACAGGGAATTCAACAAATTCAGTCAATTGTTCAGTCCCGTGAAAAAATCGGATGATGAAAATGGTTCGTCCGAAGAAAACAAAAAACAAGAAGAATAGTGCTTAATAACATCTTTTGAAGAAACTAATCTTTACATACGGAATCTCGCTAGGGCTGGTGTTTTTGCTATTATATTCCTGTAGCATTAAGAAATTTATTCCAGAAGGGGAACGCCTGTACACCGGCGCAAGTCTAAACATGCAACTGGACAGTGCTGTTGATGGCACGGTTAAAGACCTTAAACAGGTAGAGACCGAACTCACAAACCTCATTCAACCCAACCCCAACACGACTTTTTTGGGAATGAAACCCGCTCTATACTTTCACTATAAGGCACAGAGAGAAAAACCTGGCTTTTTATACAGGTTTTTGAACAAGTCCTTTGGGGAAGAACCTGTTTATTTCTCAGAGGTAAATACCGAAAGGATAGAAGAATTGATAGTGAACAGATTGGATAATAATGGTTTCTTTTACAGCAAGGTAGATTCCGATGAACAGTTAGAAGAAAAATTTGCATCAGTTTCCTACTCGGCAACACTTCCCGAACCTTATGTCCTAGAAGAGTATCGTCTAGAATCGGATTCACTTCCCATTTATAGGGAAATTGAAGAAATGATAAAAGAAACTCCATTGACCAAAGGAAACAGGTTTGATTTGGATTTATTGAATCTGGAAAGGGAACGACTGAACAATGGTCTCAAGCAACGAGGATATTATAATAGTCAGCCCAATTTTTTAATTTTTGAGGCAGACACCAATCAATATAAGAATAGAAAGTTCGACCTATTTCTAAGACTGAAAAAAGAAGTTCCAGACCGAGCTTCAATTCCTTATACCGTTGATTCCATTACCGTATATCCAAACTTTACCATTGAAAAAGACACCCTTCCGTTAACTTCGGAGAATACCGAAACCATAAAAGGCATCGATTTTATACAGGAAGAGCCTTATTTTAAACCAAAACTTTTGGAGTCTTATATATTGTTCAACGAAGGCGACCTGTATAACGCCAACACTTCCAAACTAACGAGTAACCGATTAGCTGACCTTGGTAGTTACAAGTACGTTAATATCCAATATTCGGAATTGGACACCACACTTACTGACGGTGATAACGGCTCTTTGGCGGCAAGTATTTATTTGGCACCGCTCACAAAACGTTCGCTAAGGGCAGAAGTACAGGCAGTGACAAAAAGTAACGGTTTTACTGGGCCCGGCATTGCGATTACCTATAGCAACCGAAATTTGTTCAAGGGAGGGGAAACGTTAAGCATTTCCGGCAATTTTTCATACGAATCGCAAATCAGTAGTGGACAAAATTCCAGTCTTAGCAGTATTGCCGGCGGTATAAAAACCGATTTGGTCATCCCACGGCTAGTACCATTATCACCGAGTAAGTTTAATTATACGGTTCCAAAAACAAAGATTTCCTTAGGGTTGGATTTTCTTCAACGCAGTCAGCTATTTACGCTAAGTTCTATCAATACCTCCTTTGGCTATACTTGGAAAGAAAATCAATACGTATACCACCAGTTAGACCCCATCAATATTAATTACTCCAGATTATCCAATGTTACGGATGAATTTCAACAAATTTTGGACGACAATCCTTTCCTGAGCAGAAGTTTTGATCAGCGTTTTATTGCCGGACTCCTTTATGGGTTTACCTATGATGAAGTTTCTGATTTAGGAAAAGATTATCCTTTCTTTTTTTCTACGAACATAGATTTAGCGGGAAATATGCTAAGCCTTGTTAGCGGTAATTCCGGTACTATTTTTGGTTCGGAATACGCCCAATATGCAAAAGCTGATGCCGATTTAAGGTTTTATATGCGATGGGGTAAAGAGCAATCCTTAATTTCAAGGGTCTATGCCGGTTGGGGAGTACCTTATGGGAATAGCCAAACATTACCCTTTGTAAAGCAGTTTTTTTCCGGAGGCCCTTACAGCGTGCGTGCCTTCAACATAAGATCGCTAGGACCGGGTAGCTTTAATGCGGAAAATGAGGAAACGACAACCACGTTTTTTGACCGGTCCGGTAACCTGAAGTTGGAGGCCAATTTGGAATATCGGTTTCCTTTATTTTCGTACCTAAAAGGTGCATTATTTGTTGATGCAGGGAATGTTTGGTTGACCGGAGATTACTCAGACCTAGAAAATGAACAGGAAACCAGCAGCTTTTCCAATACCTTATTTACCGATGGAAAGTTTGAGTCGGACTGGTTAAAGGAGGTAGCTGCGGGAGTAGGGTTTGGGCTCAGGGTAGATGTGCAGAATTTTGTAATCCGGCTGGATCTGGCCTCTCCCCTGCGCGTCCCCTACTTACCGGAAAATAACCGATGGAACGTACCTTTCTTTGGAAATAATGGTAATCAATTTGTGCTAAATTTTGCTATTGGATATCCGTTTTAATTAAGATATTTAATTTCCTTAGCAAGCACAACCCAATGCTGATATGGAAAAAATAATATACCCAACTCCATAAGATACTGTTTAATCCCCATTTATTTTGGTTGATTTTATATAGAAAGAGAGATAAATTATCCAAGAAAGTATGGAAGTTTCTATTACCCGTTGAAACAATCCCTTGTAAGCTCCTTCTGGGTCATTAAATAAAAGTACGACGAACAAGAGACTTAATGCTCCGCATATTACACTAATGACTGATAGTTTTCTTGCGTTTTTCATTTTCCAAAAAGCAAAAGCTAAAAGCAAAATGCAGAATGGAACCACGGCATAAGTGAAAGTACCTGTAGTATTATGAATAAACTGCGATAGACTGGGTCTTTCAGGGTCCAAAACACAACCAATATCACATGGGAAAATTCCTGTTAGCAACGTTCCTATCCCGTAAAAGATAGCAAAATTGAAAAACCAAACTCTTGTGCCTGAACGTTTTGGAAAACATTTCCCTGCAAATACTCCAAAGAAAAATAGCAAGGTCCCACTTATGATAAAAAGAGATTGCCATACAATAGCATTTGGCGTTCCCGTAGCATAGCTTTCGCTAATATATTGGCTTACTGGGTTATACCCTTTAATTCCAAGACCACCCAAGACACTCGCAACAGCGAAAAGGAGAGCACCCATAAAACCGAACCAGAAAGCAAATTGTTTTTTCAAGATAGCCTAACTTAATTTACAATCTCCATTTTCTTCAACAGAAATGAAGCATTCATATTTTGACAGATTCCATCTTTGAATTTATAGTCGAAATGAAGCTCATCATCGATAATTTCGGCATCAAAATAATGATTTTTAACCTGGGGGAGGGTTTTGGCCACTTCACAAAGGCTTAAATCATGGGTGGCAATAATTCCGGTGGATTTCGCAGCTACCAATCGCTCTAAAAACTTTCGGGAACCTTTGGCCTTATCGGTGCTATTGGTACCCTTTAGGATTTCGTCCAAAACTATAAAATACCGGTCTTTTTGTATTTCATCCACAATGAATTTTAATCTCTTCAACTCCGAAAAGAAATACGACTCGTCATCCGTCAAGGAATCCGTAGTACGCATACTGGTAATCAGTTTAATGGGAACGTAAGAAACCGAAGTTGCGCATACAGGCAACCCCACATTCGCCATTACGATTTGTAGAGAAACAGTTCTTAAGAAGGTACTTTTCCCCGCCATATTCGCCCCGGTAATGATGAAGAATTCGTCCTTATCGATTTCAAAATCGTTCAAGACACTTTTGGCAGGGTCCAGCAATGGATGTCCAGCTCCTCTAGATTTAAGTGTACTACCCTGCTCCAAAATTGTGGGAAAAACATAGTTGGGATGGTTAAAGGCGAAGTTCCCCAGACTATTATAAGCATCAAAAAAGGCGGTGACCTCAAACCAATTCTCAACAGATTTACCATGCTCTTGAATCCACTTTTCAATCTTGTAAGAAATTGCCAATCCCCTTAAAAAAAGTCCGTTCCCCAATATCAGAAAAACAATGTTATTATTTTGTTCCAGACTGCTCAACAATTTCGAAAAATCCCTTAAAACAGCGGAAGTCCTTTTTCCCTGACTAAGTATCCGCTCCTTTTTGGAGTTTAACATTGCTGATTCAAATTGGGTATCCTCAATGAGCAATAGTAACTTGGTATACTGTTCAAATATGGACTGAGTCTTGGAAGCGTTTAATCCCAGTTTGGTTATTTTCTTTACAAAAACCCCCGTAGTCAATAAGCCTAGAAGCGTCCAGTAAACTAAAAAAGATTCCGAAATAATATCCACAAAATACAAGGCAATCATTGCAATGGACAATCCAGAAAAAACCAGCGGTAAATACCGCATCACACTCGGAACAAAAGAGGTGTACTCTTTGAGCCATTTTATAATGACATTCACATTGGTCTCCGACTTTGAAAGTAATGCAATGGCTTGGAAATTTTGTCGCCATTCCGGCTTTTCAGAAAGTTCCCTGATTGCCTGCTGCTTTCCTTTTATATTCTCAATAGTATTCGCCTTAAATAGTGCAGCCAAAGCGTTACTGCCTTCGGGAAGCGCGGTCCTATTGGCATACTGATAAAAAGAGCCTTTGCCAAAAAGGTCTATATCCTGACTAAAATAGTGTTGTGGGTCTTTATAGGTATTCCCCGTAGGAAGATGATGGAAATTTCTTTTTAAAACTTCCAATTCAGTTTTATTGATGCCTACTACAGCTTCCAATTTATTTTTTTTGTACTGCAGATCCGTAAATCTAGAAACCAACAGCAGGAATAAGATAATGGTACTTATGATAATGGCCACCACTAATTTTGTACTGCCAAAAGCAAAATATATTGCGGCCAAAGCGATGCAAAAAACCAATAGGCGCAACATGCTAAAAGTAAATAGCTGCTTTTTTATCTTTTCAAGTACAATCTGATTTTTTTCTATCTGAGCTGTGTAGAAATTTTCTGGGGTAGCTTTCAAAGGTTTCTTATTTTCAAGGAAACACAAAGATACTATTCAATATGCTTTAGAGTGCATCCAACTCCGACTTCAATTTCCTTGTAAACTTGGAAACGACCAAATCATAGGAATGGTCGATCAGTTCATGAATAAGCGCGTGGGGTAGGTTATTAATAAATAGTGTGTTCCAGTGGACTTTGCTCATATGCCAACCTTCAATTATCCCGTCAAATTCATCTCGTAGCTCAATTGCCCTCTCGGGATCACATTTTAGGTTTATTTGTGAAGGAACCCTATCAAGCCCACATAAGGCGAACATTTTTCCCATCACCTTAAAAACTAAGGTTGTTTCATTAAATGGAAACTCTTCGGTAACTCCCTTTTTCAATAAACAATATTCCCTGAATTCCTCAACGTTCATGCATCAGGTGTCTTTAATCAATATGTCCACATTAGACCAGTAATAGCGATATTTTTCAAGAGGCTTATTGCCAAATTCGGTTTCAACTTCAAACCCCTTCTGAAGGGCTCCAAGTTTCTCATACAATCTAATGGCACCGTCATTTCCCTTCAACACCCATAAATACATATCCTTTCTCTCACCAGCACCATAAATTTCCGATGCCAGTCTTTTAATAATGCCACTACCGATGCCTTTACCGCTATAGGGTTGAGTTACGTGTAAATTATCCAGCAATGCGCCATATTGTTTATCATGGTTCAGAAACAAACAGCCAAAACCAATCAATTCATCCTGGACCTCGGCAAGAATTACCCTGCGGTTTAAATTGGTGGAATCCATTCGTTCTAACCAAACCCGCTTTCTGTTTTCAATAACTTTATCATCCAGAAATTGGTCATCCAATAGACCCCTGTAGTTCAAACGCCAACTTTCCGCATGCAGTTTCGCTATACGTTCCGCATCATTTTTGGAAGCGTTTCTAAAGGTTACAAGGTTCATGCACTAAATACCTGTGGAATCGTAAACGATAACCTTGGTCCAAAGTGAGCTGGATTCTTCTATAAATAATTTATGAGGGGCCTCGTCTTGGTAAGCCTGTTGTGACTCGGCTGAATCAAACGTAACAATCAATGAATATGTGAAGGAACCATCAACAACATCCCTGCTGGCTTTTGGCGGTTTCCCGATAAATTTTGTCTTTGCATAACCTGAGTTATCCAAAAACTTTTGTAATGATTTTTCGAACGCCGCTCGGTCTTCTGAACTATCTGGATTCTTTAACCAGAAAAATACGGTATGGGTAAATGTAGGATCAAATTCTTTCATATCAGTTTCATTTTGGCCAAAAAGGCTACTTGTCATTAGGGTTACTGCAAGAATACAAATTATGTTTTTCATTTTAATATTTAAGGGTTGTGTTTTATTGCTCTAATTTTTCTATTTGTTGCTGTGGAATTTTAAGCGCTGTGTAATCCAATTTCCATCCAATAGTTTCCACTATTTTTTCCATAATCAAAACCGTTTGGAGGGCTTCTTTTCGCGCAGAATCCATTAAACCACTTTCCGGAATTTTTTCACGAATATGCTTTTTAGCTTCTGCATTTAATTTGGTTAAATCCTCAGGTACAAAAAAGTTGAAAAAACCACTTTTAATGTCATAGAATTCCAATTCCGGTTCAATGCTTAAAATCTCAGGTTGCGGAAAATTATCCAAAACAATGAGTTTTCTATCCTCATCGGCATGCATCATCAATTTACTTAAGTCATATCCAATATGTGCTTTTGCTTTAATAACAATTAAGGCCTTTTTCTTGCTGCTTACCAAGCTAATAAAATCCTTTACGTTTTCATACTTATAAATCTCGGCAAAATCACCCTCTACTGAAATCAGCTTACAAACGCTCTTCATTTTTTCCAACAACACCGTGGATTGATGTGTTGTGATTTCCTTCGATTTCTTACCCCTAAAAAATGTAAATATCCAATAGGTGCCAATAGCTCCTAAAAGCAAGCCGAGAATTGTATCAAAAATATTATCCATTTCCTCTTCCTATTTCCCCTAAATGGGTGAACTTAAATCCTTTTTCGTACTTGAGCCCATACCCGAATATCCTGTCCATTGATGCATGGGCAAATAATATGACTCCGGCTAATTGCAGTACAGGAAAAGATAAGTACATTCCTAGAAAATAAACAGCAATGGCAACGCCTTTATGATGAAACAGGTTATAACACCACCCCCCGATTTTAGCATTTATCAAATACCCTAACATGCCAATATCCGGTACCAAAATAAGTGCCAGAAACCACCACCAATTATAACCCAAAAGCCCGAACATAAATATGCCCAAAACAAACATAGCCAACTCTTCTAACTTTAAAAGCTTATTCATTGTTTTTTATTTTATAAAGCACTGGTCTACTAGGACTGGCATCGTTCTCAAAGGGTGCAACCTGCAAGTTCAAAAAATAAGTACCATCCAAAATATGATTGGGTACAAAAATAAACTCCGTTATGGTAGCCGATTTGCGCAACTCCCCATCATAGTTCCAAAACGTCTTATGGGCCAATAAAGCCCCATTATCCTTCTCCTTATCTACTGATGGCAAATCTATCAATAAATGTTCTATCCCCAGTTCCACCAAGTATTCCATGGCAGTTTCCAACAGGTAAGGAGGGTTGGTATTGGAATATTGTCTGGACAATTTTGCACTGCTGTATTGGGTAATGTTCGAATTACCAGAGCGTCCATTATTTTGTCCTTTAACGCATTTTCCAATTGCTTTCTTGATATCACAAAATCTTCCTCAAATTTTCCTGGGGCAATAGTAATGACCTCGGCCAAATAAAAAAATTGGTTTAGGTTCTGGTTGATGGAATGAAAGTCCTTGGTGATATGCCCAACACATTCCGTGTGGGTCCCGTGGGCATGCGGATTGAACGAAATATCATTAAAGTTTGTACTCGCTCCCTTCACAACACTCCCAACAAAATCCTCTTCTTCGTGCGGCGCTATTCTTGGGTGACTCAAATACCAAGCATTGACATTGGATTCATCTCCCTTTAATGGTATCGAAATGTCCAACGGTTTGACAAGGTTGATTTATAATCCCTTTTCTTATATGTGATTTTGGTTTTCATTTATACTGAACTTGTTTCAGTATCTAATTTAAAGTTTCTATCAAGTCTATGAAATCAGGGTTATTCTCCTTTATCAAATTCCATTTCCATTCCTTCCTCCAGTTCTTTATTTGCTTCTCTCTTTTGAAGGCATCCTTAAGGTCTTCATACTCCTCATAGTATATCAGTATCTTTAAATGATACTTCTTCGTAAATGCAGCACCTTGACCTCTTTGATGCAATTTTAATCTCTTGTATTAATTTTTTGTCGCTCCGACATATAAAAGGTTTCTCGTTGAATTACTCAGAATATAAAAATAACCCTTTATCATATCATATCACGATAATAAATCGTTCATTAGTTTTTAAAATCACATATCCTGAATCAAGTTCAGGATAAATAAGTCAGCTGCAATTCCATCTGCTAAAAACTTACCTTTTTTTGTTGTCAATAAAACATCTCCATCTAGGTATAACAGGTGCTCGTCTATGTGTCTTTTGGCTTGCATAAGAAGATAATCTCGGTACCGAATTCCGAATTCCGATTCAATTTTGGAAAGCGAAACGCCCCAAATTGTCCGTAAACCGGTCATTACATATTCGTTGTATTTATCCTTTTTGGAAAGTAACTCAATTTCCATGGGGAGTTCCCCGTTTTCAATGGACTTTATATATTTTGGGTTGTTATTGATGTTCCAACCCCTACGCTCGCCATCAAACGAATGTGCCGAGGGACCAATACCCATGTATTTTTTTTGTTGCCAATAGGCCGAATTATTCTTTGAAAAATAACCCGGTCTTCCAAAATTGGAAATTTCATAACAATCATAACCCGCTTTGGTCAATATTTCGTTTAAAATATTAAAATGTTCTTGCGTCACCTCATCTTCGGCAGGTTTTACCAATCCCTTTTTGACGAACGATGCCAAGGCAGTGTTGGGTTCCACTGTTAATGCATAGCTAGATATATGTGGAATATTAAAGGATAATGCCTTTTCAATATTTTGAATCCACCGTTCATTGGTCATACCGGGCATTCCGTAAATAAGGTCGATGGAAATATTATCAAAGTAGCCAGTTGCAACGGTTAAGGATTCTTAGCTTCTTTAGCTAATGTGCCCTATTCATCAGTTTTAAATCTTCTTCAAAGAAGGATTGTATGCCAATGCTGAGTCGATTAATGCCAACCCCTCGATAGTCCTCAAAAATAGTGCTTGACTCCTCTCGAGCAGACACCAGGTCATCCGGATTCGCCTCTAATGTGATTTCCGGATTTTCTGAAACTGAATAATATTTATAAACCGTCTTTATCAGAAATTCAAGTTCCTTTGCTTCTCAGAACACTAGGTGTTCCTCCACCAAAATAAATGGTTCTCAACAACCTCATCCTCAAATTCAGTCTTCCGCATTTCCAACTCTTTCGCCAAAGCAGATAGCATTGCTTCTTTCTTGCCCATCGAAGTAGAAAAATGAAAGTCACAGTAATGGCACGCTTGCTTGCAAAAAGGAATGTGGATGTAGATTCCAGCCCCCTCCGCCCCCGAAGGGGGAACTTTTTCCAAACCGATTGAATCTTTATCCTTGTCCAATTATGGTTTAGTTTTTCTTTTTCCGCAAATTCACCTGCAAAGAGTTTTTAACTCCCCCTTTGGGGGGTGGGGGGCTGTTTTGCTTCACAAAGGAACTCCACCCAGAATAACTCTTTCCGACCTCTACCCTGCCTTCATTGTAAAAATGACAAACGGCAGCGGCAAGACCATCCGTGCTGTCTAGGTTTTTTGGAAGTGTTTTTAGACCCAGTACACTCTGCAACATTTTAGCGACCTGTTCCTTGCTCGCATTTCCATTTCCGGTAATGGCCATCTTTATCTTTTTAGGCAAATATTCCGTAATAGGAATTTGTCTGGAAAGTCCGGCCGCCATGGCAACGCCTTGGGCGCGACCTAGTTTGAGCATGGATTGTACGTTTTTCCAAAAAAAGGTGCTTCAATGGCTATTTCATCCGGGTGATACGTGTCTATCAATTCAATGGTACGCTCAAAAATGAGCTTCAACTTGGTATATGGGTCTTTGTACTTTGATAATAAAAGTTCGTTCATTTGTATAAACTCCATCTTTTTACCAACTACTTTAATTAGCCCAAAACCCATAATCGTAGTTCCCGGGTCTATTCCCAATATAATTTTTTCGTTAGCCAAACTCTTATTTTGTATTTAATTGAATGGGAATTCTAAATTTGGTGCTTACCGGAATTCCTCTTTTTAAGGCCGGTGCAATTGCAGGTATATTTTTTAGGCTTTGCGAGACAATACCATCAAATTCCGGCATTTGCTCCAGGATTGCGGCATCTTTATCTATTTCAATCACATTAATCTGTCCTTTAGTATCGATTACAAAGGTAACGAAGACAACCGGATTACTATCCGAATCTATAATGAACTCAAATTCATTTAGGGTGTTTTCAAAATGGGTGGTCAGGGTTTGTTCAAAACATTGTCTTTGCGTTTCCTTTGAAGCCGTTTCGTCGCAATCCAGAAACAAGGGATAGGAATCAATGCTGTTCCAATCCAATTGACGTAGTTCCGCATTTATGAATTCTTGGGTTCTTTTTTCCTTGGATTCAAGGAAATTGCAGGAAGCCAAAAAAAGGAAAAGTAGTAAAAGGAACAAGCGATACATGACACCAAATCTATGGTGGAAATTACGATTTTTTGAGGAGTTTACTCTTTGGCAAAATGTATTTGTTGCTTCAATTCGGAAATACGCCTGGAAACTATGTCGGATACATAGCGTTCATCCTTTCCGTATCTTTTAATGAAGTTTTGATAGTATTCCAGCTTCTTTTCTGCGTCTTCGTTCAGCTGGTCGTACAGGGTACAAATTTGATAGTAATATATAGGCTCGTTCGGTTGCTCTTCATGCGCCTTTTTGTAGTACTTAAAAGCCGTATTCATATCCTCGCGCTCCCTAGCCAACTCTGCCAAGGCGTTATATCCTTTTGCAAATATTGGTTTCTTGATTTCCATTCCTTTTTTAATAGCTACTTCGGCACTATCCAACTGCTGGCTTTTCCTATACACCTCAGCCAGGCTAAAGTAGGTATCCGAGTTCTCATCATTTAGTTTCAACAGTTCCAAATAGGTATCCCTAGCCTTATCAAACTCCCAATCCTTATAATAACAGTAGGCCAATTTTTCATAGACATATTCCTTACGCTCTCCCAGTTCCAGTACTCTTTCAAACCAGGGAATGGCATTTTTGTATTGGAAATCATTAAAATAGACCAATGCTTTTAGGTTAATCAAGGACACGTCATTTTCATAGAATTCCAGCCCCTGATCTATGTACTCCAATGCTTGGTCTCGCTGTTGTTTTATGGTAAAATACTTACCTAATTGAAAAAGACTGCGCAGATGTGTGCTGTCCTGCCGAACCGCATTCTTGTAAGAAACCAAACCGCTGGCGGATTGTCCTAATTCCCGAAAAGCCTCACCCAAATAATAATGATATTCCGGATTACTGGGAGCGTTTGCAACAAGTTGCGAAAACAGCTTTCTAGCTTCGATCAAACTCGTTCGACTTGAGGTACAACTTTCCCAGTTCAAAACGTGCTATCTGTAAATCAGGACTGGAACTTAAGACAGCTTCATACTGAGCTATGGATTTATCGTAATTACCGATGGCATTGTAAGCGCGGGCAATCTGCAGCGACGCCTTTGCATTCCCAACTTTGGCGTATTCATTTATTGCGGTAGTGTAGTTACCTGTTAGGTAAAGACTATCTGCAATCACAGAAGCCGAAGACTGGGCTTCGGCTTTGAAAGTTAAAATAAAGATAATGGGAATAAATAAAGTTTTCTCCTAATCTTTGTTTTGTTTTAACTAAAATAACTCCATTTTTACCCTTATCTCCGTATTTCTCTATTGAGGCCTCTTTGCTCAAAATAATATTGATTCAATGTTATTTTCATTTAAAGATTCAAACTTATCTTTAGAAGATTCTATTCCATCAATAATATATACTCGATTTTTTCCGTGATCAAAAACTACTTTAATATTTTCGTTATCTGATTCTTTACCATTCAATTTGAATGTAATAGGAATGGAAAATGGGACATTCATAGCTTCTCCAGAATGTTTTCCTGGAATCATTTTTGGTAATTTACTAATAATTCTTGAAACTTCATTTTCCAATAAAGAATCAGGTCCTCGCATTCTTAAATTAGTTATTGCTCCATTTTCATCTATGGTAAACATAGTATTTACCCGACCTTGAATACCCAGTTCTTGTGCTTTCTTCGGATATCTAAAATTCTTACTTATGTGCTTCTGAATCATTTGATGAAAACAGACTCGCTTATCCTCTTCATTTTCACACCCAGGAAAGACAGGAACCTCATCTACTACGGCAAATGGTACCATCGATTCTAACTTGACCTTAATTCCTTCTTCTGTATCGAATATAGCAAAATCTTCGTCCAAAATTTTAGAATCTATCTGCATACTGGCTTTTATAGGGGTACCTCCAGGACCAGAGATAAACGAACTTTCATTATTAGGCCTCTTTTGATAATAAAATGTTTACTGAATGTTGATCCTATTACCACAAATACCCAATCCTTTGGTCAACAGACAGATTTACTAGTTTGGTAAAAACTGTCTTTTTCAACTTCTTCAATAGTCATTATTTTCAATATAATTCGTTACGGCTATTACCATCTCCTAACTTTTCATTAATCCGAAAGAATTTTTAGCAAGCGCTTCACAAGAAGTATAAGCCAACATTCCTAATACCAGAGGAACTAATATTAATATACTTTAGCTGCCAGACTTTTTTAGATTTTGTTTTGTTCAACATGACGATTCGTTTTTTGACCTGCCCGTACTGACTGCCAAGGCTAAAAATTCTTCCAAGTACGTTCAGGCGGGTTAATGATGATTTAAAAAATTGGTTTACAAAGGAAATATTCTGCGTTTGGAAAGCTTGTGACAACAACAAATCATAATGTGCTTCCCGTTCTGTTTTAGGCACTTGGGCGTCGGCAATAAATTCGTGTAGTTCGGATATCCTGTTTTGATACACATAGACCAGGGGATTAAACCAGTTTATTATGCGCATCAACTCAAAGAATAAAAGATCCAATGTGTGCCGCTGTTTAATATGTACCAATTCATGCGAAATGATAGCCTCATACTCCTTTTTGGGCAGACGTTCCCCTAAGAAAATCGATTTAAAAAAAGAAAAGGCAATACTACTTTTAGGAATAAGGATTTGCGTGAAATTCTTAAAATAATGCACATCTCCCTGTTTCCTTAGTTGGTATAAACGCCACATTTTTATCCCGAACCAAATGCTTGCCATAATAGCCCCAACCAGGAAAACTTTCTCTTGACTGGAAAGTAACGGAGTTTCCACAGTTTGAGAACTCAACAGAATAGGTTGTTGATCTAGATTCCATAAAAACTCGGAATAGCCCGTAAAGTTGCTTGGCACCTTTGTTCTAAAAGCTTCTATTTTTATCAATGGCAATATAATTGACAATGCATACGTTCCAATCAGGTAGACCCGGTTCCATTGAAAAAAGGTCTCCTGTTTTAGAAAAAAATCGTAAATGACGAGGAACACCAATTGAAAGGCGATACACTCTAAAATATACTGTATCATTTTTTATCCTTTTTTATTTCGTTTAGGATGGACTCCAATTCGGAAAGGCTCATGTCATTCTTCTTCATAAAGAAGGAAACCATACTTTTAAAAGAGCCCTGAAAATAACCGTCCACCAACTTATTGATGGATTGATGGCTGTATTCCGATTTCTTCAACAACGGAAAATAGAGATAGCCCTTCCCTTCTTGCTCATGATCCACAAAACCCTTGCTTTCCAAAATTCGAACAATCGTGGATACCGTATTATATGCCGGTTTTGGTTCTGGAAGTTCATCTATTATAGCAGCAACATTGCATTTTTCCAGTTGCCAAAGCACTTGCATTACTTCTTCTTCCGCTTTTGTAAGTTGTTTCATATTAGTTCCTTTATTGATGTAATTATTTTGTCCGGTCGAGCGCAGTCGAGACCTAATTTTGTCATCCAACTTTCATTTCAACTAATTTCTTAGTTCAAATATAACTAAATATTTAGTTCCAACTAATTTTTTAGTTAAAAACTTTGAAGAAAAACCCGAAAGGCTTTTAACCCTTCGGGTTTCATTGATTATTGGTCACGCCACTTTAAACATGTAGCATCTAGAATTTGACCGAAACCTTTCCTCTAAGATAGAAAGGCGTTCCAGGTGTAAAGTGAATTTCCTCCACGGAATTCGCCTCATTGAACAATCGACTTTCCGTAGCAAATTGGGTTTCGTTCCATTCCGTATCAAACAAATTCTCGACAATTAATCCAAACGTCCAATTTTTGATGTTATAGTTCAAATTCGCATCGGAGACAAAATAACCTTCGGCAACTATGGAATTATCCTCATTTGCGGGACGGGCATCCACATACCTGTAATTGATACCTCCGGAAAAACCATTTTGGGTATCAATGGTAAATCCACCCGTAGATGTAAAATCAGGTGCTAAGGGGATAAAGTCCGCTCCATCCGGTTCCTCGGTGCTTCTTCCTTGAGTGTAGTTGGCATCGGCATATAGGTATAACCAATCCGTTGCCTGATACCTTGCCCCTATCTCAGCTCCCAAACGTCTTGTTTTTCCACTTGGCTCAACGATTCCTGCATCACCCACATAAACAAACTCCTGTTCTAGGAACAACGTCCATAACGTGGCGTTCAGCACCAGTTTATCGGCAGGCTTTATAATGGTTCCCAAATCAACACCATAGGCAGCGGGCAAAATATCCTCACCTCCATTAGCCACCACAACGCGTGTATCATTGGAATGGAAACCAATACCCGTTTTCAAAAAGAATTGTGTATTTATATTGGGACTATAAATAGTATTGAACTTGGGACTAAAAGCCAGTTTGTCCTCGCTTTTATTATCGTATAGTTCACTTAACTTGTTTACGTAATCAAACTTAAAATAATCCAATCGCACGGATGGGTTAAACGTAAAATCTCCAGATTTTAGTCGGGTATCCAAAAAAGCATAGGTGTTTACCTCATCCACATCTCCGTATGCAATTCTATTGAGTGTGATCTGCCTGTTCAAAGTGCTGGCCAGTTCATTGTCATCCACATTATCGTATCTAAAACCGATACCTGCCCTATATTCCAATCCCTGTCCCCAGTTTTCCTTATAATCCTCAAAAACACTTTCAGCGCCTAAAATCATCCTATTTTCAAATTGACGAATTTGATCTCCGTTCACAGGGTCTTCCAAGAAAAACGTAAAATTTGAAAAAAGTTCAAAATCGTATTGTGAGAGGTAGGCCTTGGTTTTTATTGAGCTTCCCGCACTTAACTGTTTATTATGGTTCACAAGCAAATTTGTCCTACTGGTTTGGCCACCTTCCGTATCATCTATGGAACCAAACCTAGAAATAAGACCTTGATCCACCGCCCTCTGCGGAATTTGTCCGGAAGCATCCCACTTGCTCTGAAAATGCGATGCCGTAAGCAATACTTCTTGGTCGCCCGGCAACTGATACCGATACCTACCCAAAATATTGATACGGTTAAAATTCTGAGGTGACTCCACCGGACCATCCGTAAGATATAGTTCCGATGCCACATAGGCACTACTATTTCCCTTGTCCAATAAATTGAACATTCCCAAAAGTCGCTGCGTATTAAATTGACCTAATTCTAGGGACACCAAGTTTTGATCTAACGACTTTCGAAGTCTTAAATCTACATATCCAGCCGTATTAAAGTTCCCTTTGTCCGCATAAAAAGGTCCTTTTCCAAAATTTACATTTTCTATGGTCTCCGGAATCACAAAATGTAAATCCGCATAGCCTTGTCCATGTGCATGTGACACCATGTTTACCGGCAAGCCGTCAACACTCAATGCAATGTCCGTACCGTGATCTATGTCAAATCCTCTAAGGAAGATTTGCTCCGCTTTGCCCCCTCCGGCATGCTGACCGATAATAAGTCCCGGAACTTTTCTCAGTATTTCCTGAGAGGACTTAACCGGATTCGTTTTTACATCGATATCCACTATTCGACTCAATGCGTCTACTTTGGACACCAACACTACCTGATCAAGAGAAATGGAAGATTCCTCCATAGCCACTGTTACTTGGTTCTGCAAATCTTGTGCGGAAACCTGAATGATCTTTGTAGCGTAACCCAGTCTAGAAAAATATATGGAATCATTGACTGAGGTGTTCGTGAGCACAAAATAACCAGCACTGTTGGAATGGCTGTGTTGACCACTGGTCTTATTAAAAATCCCTACATCCTCTAAGGGAATACCTGTATCAGCTACGACCTTTCCCTTTAGGTTTTGTGCACTCATGATACCCATTGTGAGCATCAAAAGTGCGAATATCTTATATTTCATTTTTTATATTTTGTCCGTTGCCCGTCCCGTTCCGATTAGTTTATAAAAGTTGAAACCGATGCATCTACCGCGATGGAGTATCAACAGGTACTTTCTTCATGAAGCACCCTAAGAACATTCGCATCATGGAATCATCCTTGGCAAAGCAAGCTAGACCCGAAAGTATAAGGCAACGTGATTATTATATTTATTTGATTTCTTTCCACGAAAATGGAAAGCTATATCACCAAAAGCGCATAATTAGTTATCACTTAGAACAAAGAACCGTCCTACTAATAAAACGCAGAGATTATAAGCAAATGATTATGTAATAAATATGCTTGGTTAACCTAAATATTTGGGAGGAGGAGTAGGTACATTACAATTTTGTTGATACTTATTTGGTATATAACCTAGATTATGATTCGTTAAGTCTTCGGATAGACATACTGGGGTCCAGGACAACCTCTTGATTAGATGCTTGTCTAGTCGCAGTTCCTGTATTTTTTGTTGTTGATCCGTATTATCCTTATTAGAATTAAATAATTTTTTGAATAATGTTAGAACTTCATGGGAATGTCCATGTTCAACCTCATGATGATCGTTTGTTGTACTAGATTTAAAATCATGTGTATGCAACGTATCATGTTCATGATGATGTCCATGTAATGAAAACTTATGGGAAACTTTGTGAAATACCTGTAAAAGAGATGTTTGAAGCGGCGCAATTAAATACAATACAGAGATAAGCACACAAATCCTATGTGTTATCCATTTTATCATATTTGAATTGTAGGTCTTCAGGATTCCTGTTTTATGATTTATTTCTTTTGCCCACACTATTTACGTAGTATTTGACGAGAGGTTCAATTTTAATCGGGAATTGTAACAAAACAGATGTACTTTTGTCTAAGTATTTATGGATATAGCATTACTTATTGTTGGATTTATTTTTATGCTCATAGGGATATTGGGAAGTTTTCTTCCCGTGTTACCGGGACCACCTCTTAGTTGGATAGGTCTGCTCTTACTTCATTTGACAAAAGCGATACCCCTCAACTGGTGGTTCTTGGGAATTACCGGAGCAGTCGCTTTACTCATTTTCGTTTTGGATTATATTATTCCGGTTATGGGAACGAAAAGATTCGGTGGCACAAAAGCTGGTATGATAGGTACTACAATCGGATTAGTAGTAGGCTTGATAGCTCCAATTCCAGGTGGTATAATTATCGGGCCCTTTCGTAGGCGCATTTTTAGGAGAGCTTTCCAATAAGGCAGATAACAAAACCGCTCTAAAGGCTGCCTTTGGCTCTTTCTTGGGATTTCTAACCGGTACCTTTATGAAGTTTGTTACAACAGTTATTTTCTTAGGACTGTTTCTATCTAAAGTTTGGGAGTACCGTCAGGCTTTGTTTCCGTATTTCAATTAGGAGAACCTATTCCATCCAAATCACTTTTTCTTGGATAGGTGTTCTTGTTTGTTCCGGTAATTCTCCATCATAATGACCCATATATAAAAAACCAAGGCATTTTTCACCTTCGTTCATTTCCAAAAATTCATGCATATAGGTAATTAGCCCAGGAGAGCTCCAATAGCAACCTATACCCATTTCCGTACAGCAAAGCCACATATTTTGCACGGCCATTGCCACCGCAGCAACTTCCTCCCACTCGGGAATGGATTCTTGTGGATCTCTTTGCATGCAAATTGCTATTACTGCACCTGATTTTTCAGGGTTTTCCCTTAGCTTTTTTGCCTTAAATTTTTGGGGCTTCTGTGTAATATCAATATAGGTGTTCGATAAGAATTCCCCTAATTCAGCTTTCTTTTGCCCTAAAATGACCTTAAACCGCCAAGGTTCCGTTTTCTTATGGGTAGGGGCCCAATTGGCTGCCGCTATTATTTTTTCAATGTCCTTCCTTGCAATGGGCCTGTCATTGTATTGTGCCGGAAAAACGGAACGTCTCTTTTTTATTATATCAAAAATCATATTTGTAACTATTTATAAAACTGAAGATCCACTTAAAAATAAACCTTTACAATATTTTAACACAGGATTAGCTTTTTCATTTTTCCATATGAAAGATATCCTGGTCTTCCGGTTGCACTGCCTTAATTCGGTAAATTTAACCTTCCTTTTACAACCCAGGTTCATCAAACTACGTTAGATAGCTGTTAGGGCATATCAATCTTAATCGATAATTTTATAGATATTAAGATCAAATGACAAAACCTTACAAGACATTCAAGTTAGGAGAAGATTGGCTAACCGCAGGTAAGGCTTTGCGTATTGCGCAAGGTGCAGTTAACCTAGAAATTACTTCAGAAACCAAGGGCAAGGTTATTGCTAGTTGGAAGATTGTGCAAAAAATCGTTGACAAGGGACAACCCGTGTATGGCATCAATACCGGATTTGGACCTTTGTGCACCACGAAAATCTCAAAATCCGAAACAAGCATACTGCAGACCAATATCCTTAAAAGCCATAGCGTAGGTGTGGGCGAGCCTATTCCTGATGACATTGCCAAATTGATGCTTATCCTAAAGGCGCATTCCCTTGCCAAGGGATATTCGGGGATTGCGGAGAAAACTTTGAACAGGATTTTCTGGCATATTGAAAATGATGCAATTCCATTAGTACCCTGCCAGGGTTCGGTAGGTGCATCAGGAGACTTGGCACCACTTTCCCATTTATTCCTGCCGTTAATAGGTTTGGGGAAAGTGAAATATAAAAACAAAATCATCAGCACTACAGCACTATTTGAAAAAACTGGGCTCGAATCCCTTACGTTAGGTCCAAAAGAAGGATTGGCCCTCATCAATGGAACCCAGTTTATTGCTGCACATGCGGTAAAGGTCATCGAAAAAATGCATTCCCTACTTTCTCAAGCGGACATTATTGGTGCCATGATGATAGAAGGCCTACAAGGCTCCGTAAAGCCATTTTACAACGAGTTGCATGCGCTTAGGCCGTTTAAAGGAAATGTACATGTCGCGAAAAGGGTAAAACGTCTGCTCAAAGGTTCGGAAATCATGGAAGACCATATAGACTGTGAACGTGTGCAGGACCCTTATTCATTACGCTGCATTCCTCAAGTTCATGGTGCTTCCCGTAACGCTTGGCTCCATTTAAAGGAATTGCTTGAAGTAGAACTAAATTCGATAACCGATAACCCGGTAATTATTGATGAAGAACTGACTATTAGCGGAGGTAGTTTTCATGGACAGCCCTTGGCAATGGCATTGGATTATGCGTGTTTGGCAGCTTCAGAAATAGGAAACATTTCGGATAGAAGAATTTATCTGGCCCTGGAGGGCAACAGTCCCGGAGTACCCAAATTATTGATGAAGGATACGGGCATCAACTCAGGATACATGATTCTTCAGTATACAACTGCAGCATTGGCAAGCGAAAACAAAGGGCTATGTTTTCCCTCTAGCGCGGACAGTATCCCCACATCCCTGGGACAAGAGGACCATGTAAGTATGGGATCCATCAGTGGGCGAAAAGCGTTACAAGTTATTGGCAATGTTGAAAAAATACTGGCTATTGAATTACTGACCGCCGGACAGGCCTTTGAGTTCAGGAAACCTATGAAATCAGGTATATTTCTGGATGAAGTACATAAGGAATTGCGTAAAAATGTATCTTTTGCAGATAAAGACCGTGTCTTCTCAGATGATATTGAAAAAGGGATAAAAATGATACAGGACAAAACAATCATCAAGGTAATTGAAGGCATAAGTTCAAAAAAAGGAATAGCTTTAAAAACAAAGTATTCCGAACTATTTGAGACCTTTTAATATGAACCAAAAAACACTTATCGGCCCTTTCAAACAACTACTTCCCATGACTGGGATACCGCTAAAAGGAGCTGTTTCCGATGAACAACTAGTTATCTTTCAAGACGCTGGTATTTTAGTGGATAAAGGAAGAATTGTTTCTATTGGAAATTTTAATCAATTATCAAAAAACAACAAAAATGTCACCCTGCATGAGCTTAAAGGCGACCATGTTTGCCTACCAGGTTTCGTAGATGCACATTCCCATATTTGTTTTGGCGGTTCACGTGCCAATGATTATGCAATGCGAAATGCTGGAAAAACCTATCTAGAGATTGCAAAAGCCGGTGGTGGCATATGGGATACGGTTACCCAGACACGAAAAGCAAGTGAGGCTGAATTGATAAAAAAAACGACAAAACTTGCCAATCGGCACCTAGAAACCGGTGTAACCACATTGGAGGTCAAGAGCGGCTATGGACTTTCGGTTGAGGAGGAATTGAAGATGCTGCGTGCTATTCAAAAAGCAAATAAGACCACAGCTTCCGACCTGATCACAACATGTCTGGCCGCCCATATGCTTCCCAGGGACTATAACGGATCCGCCGAGGAATATTTGGACGAGATAGTAACCGCATTATTTCCTATGTTGAAAGAGGAAAAACTCACCAACCGAATCGATGCCTTTATTGAAGAAAGTGCTTTTTCCCCAACGCATATTGCTCCGTACTTTAAAAAAGCCAAGGCAATGGGTTTTGATATCACCGTTCATGCCGACCAATTCTCTACAGGTGGGAGCCAAGTTGCGGTCGATTTTAAAGCGATTAGTGCTGACCATTTAGAGGCAAGTACAAATCACGAAATTGCTCTTTTGGCAAATAGTGATGTAATTGCCACCGCCTTGCCAGGAGCGTCCATTGGATTGGGCTGCGGATTTACCCCTGCCAGAAAACTATTGGATGCAGGGGGCGCCTTGGCCATTGCCAGCGACCATAACCCTGGTTCCGCTCCCATGGGGGATTTGTTGACCCAAGCGGCCATTCTAGGTTCCTTTGAAAAACTATCCAACGCTGAAGTTTTGGCCGGAATAACTTTTAGAGGAGCTGCGGCACTTAATTTAAAAGATAGAGGAAAATTAGCTGAAGGGCTTTTGGCCGATTTTAGTTTGTTCCATACCGGAAATTACCAGGAGATCCTTTATAATCAAGGAAACCTAAAACCTTGTATGGTATGGAAAAACGGGGAATTGGTTTACAATAAACATGATTAATTCTTGGCTGTTGGCAAATAAAAGCAATCTAGTACGGTCTAAGCAACCCTATAAAATATGAATTTCAAATCGGAAATACTTCAAGGAATACCAACGGAATTACCTGCAAAACGGGAACGTTCGTTACATGTAAGCCATGCGCCAAACCGAAAGCAAATACTTTCCTATGAAGAAAAAAAGCTGGCAATCCGGAATGCATTGCGCTATTTTCCAAAGCAGTGGCATCTGGAATTATCCAAGGAATTTGCATCGGAACTGAATAGTTATGGGCGCATTTATATGTATCGCCTTATGCCATCATATAGAATGTATGCCAGGCCAATTTCTGAATATCCTGCAAAAACACCGCAAGCGGCAGCAATTATGCTGATGATTCAGAACAACTTAGACCCCGCCGTTGCTCAGCATCCGGAGGAATTAATCACCTATGGAGGAAATGGGGCGGTATTTCAAAACTGGGCGCAATACCTGTTGACGATGCAGTATTTGGCAACTATGACAGAAGAACAGACGTTACATGTTTATTCGGGTCACCCGATGGGCCTCTTCCCTTCATCTAAGGAAGCACCCAGAGTTGTGGTCACCAACGGCATGATGATTCCCAATTACTCCAAACCGGACGATTGGGAAAAATATAATGCCCTCGGCGTAACACAGTACGGTCAGATGACGGCCGGCTCCTATATGTACATCGGGCCACAAGGTATTGTTCATGGCACGGCGATTACGGTCATGAACGCTTTTAGAAAAGTGTTGCAACCTAATGAATCCCCGGCAGGTAAAATTTTCCTTACCGCGGGATTGGGCGGCATGAGCGGAGCACAACCAAAAGCTGGCAACATTGCAGGTTGCATAACAGTTTGCGCAGAGATAAACCCTTCCGCCGCCAAAAAACGATTTGAACAAGGTTGGGTAGATGAATTGATTGACGATCTGGAGAAGCTCGTCAAAAGAACCAGGACCGCAATTAAAAATGAAGAAGTGGTTTCCCTGGCCTACGTCGGCAATGTGGTGGAGGTCTGGGAACGTCTTGCAGAAGAAGAAATATTTATCCATTTAGGCTCTGATCAAACATCATTGCACAATCCTTGGGCCGGAGGGTATTATCCGGCGGGACTGACCTTTGAGGAATCGAACGAATTAATGAGCTCCCAACCGGATGTTTTTAAGGAAAAAGTGCAGCAGTCCCTACGCAGGCATGCGGAGGCGATAGACAAGCATACGGAAAAGGGTACTTATTTCTTTGATTATGGTAACGCATTTTTATTGGAATCTTCCCGTGCCGGTGCTGATATCATGGCTAAAAATAAAATCGATTTTAAGTATCCTTCCTATGTTCAGGATATTTTGGGACCGATGTGTTTTGATTACGGATTTGGACCGTTTAGGTGGGTATGCACCTCAGGAAAACACGAGGATTTGCTTAAAACCGATGCTATTGCGCTTGAAACAATGGAAAAGATAAAGGCTAACGCTCCCGTAGAAATTCAGCAGCAGATGCAGGATAATATCAAATGGATCGAGGAGGCGGACAGCAACAACTTGGTCGTTGGTTCCCAAGCAAGGATTTTATACGCAGACGCAGAAGGGCGTGCAGCAATAGCCGAAGGTTTTAACAAAGCGATTAAATCCGGCGAAATAACTGCACCCGTGGTTTTGGGTAGGGACCACCACGATGTAAGCGGTACAGATTCTCCCTATAGGGAGACCAGCAATATTTACGACGGTAGTAAGTTTACCGCTGATATGGCCATTCATAATGTGATTGGGGATAGTTTTAGGGGCGCCACCTGGGTATCAATACATAATGGAGGTGGTGTTGGTTGGGGCGAGGTCATGAACGGTGGTTTTGGAATGGTACTGGACGGTACGGAAGATACATCCAGAAAACTAAAAAATATGTTGTTCTATGATGTTAACAACGGTATTTCGCGCCGGAGCTGGGCTAGGAACAAAGAAGCGCTATTTGCCATTCAGCGAGAGATGGAGAGAACACCCGAACTCAAAATAACTTTGCCTAACTTAGTGGAAGATGAATTGTTAGATCAATTATTTTAAAAGAAATGTCCCAGTACCAAGAAACATCTTCTTCCGTCTATGTAGGAAGAAAATCCGAACAGCAACGCTACTTACATGAAAAAATTAGTTGTTCCCCTGTTTCCAAAATAGAAGAAAAAGCCTCAGAAAAAACCATTGCAATACTAGGCTATTCTTGCGAAGAAGGCGTGAAAAGAAATCATGGTCGTACAGGCACCGATCAAGGACCGGATGCTATTAGAAGGCAATTGGGAAAGCTTCCCAACCATCTTCCGCCTTCCACGAATTTGGTAGATACCGGCACTATAAACTGTATCGATTTTAATTTGGAGACGGCACAGTCAGAACTTACAGAAACCATATCGGAAATTTTAGCCGCTAAAGCTTTTCCGATTATTTTAGGCGGCGGACATGACATGGCCTATAGCACCTATAACGGATTGAGAAAACATCTTGGTAGTACAAAAACCATAGGCATAATTAATTTTGATGCCCATTTTGACTTACGTTCTAATGAAGACGGCAATAATTCCGGAACACCATTTTATCAGATTGCGCAGGATTGTAAAACTTCCGAAACACGGTTCAATTATTTGTGTTTAGGGATACGAAAAGATGCCAATGACCGTGTACTATTTAATACTGCAAAAGACCTTGAGGTAAAATACATTCTGCGGGATACCTTTAGAATCGAATTTCACACAGAGATAAATGAATGGATCAATGCTTTTATTAAAAACGTGGATGCGGTTTATGTAACCATAGATCTTGACGGATTTTCATCTGCTTATGCTCCTGGAGTAAGTGCTCCATCTCCTATGGGTTTTACGCCAGATGTAGTTTTAGAATCCCTCAAAACCATCTCATCTACAGGTAAATTATGTGCTTTGGACATTGCCGAAATGAACCCGGACTTTGATGTGGACAGTCAAACCGCTAGGTTAGCTGCTTCTTTGGTGCACCATGTAATTCATTCAATATAAAAATTCAACTACCGTACATTCCCAAAAACAAAAAAAGCCTCCCTAAATGGAAAGCCTTTCATTGGTAAAATCGATTAAAAATCGATTCACACTGATTGTCCCAAACAATGTCTAGGACACAACACAACTTGACAAAGATAGGAAAGGTTTTTAAATTTAAAATATAGCGGTTTAATTTCTTATTGGATAAAATGGCCCAATTGTACTATGAACTGAAAAATGTAAGCCCATTTAATAGCGGACAAACTACCAGTATTTTGGATAGACTACACCCTCCCCTTCCTTTATCGACAAACCATGTCAGTTAACGCATTTGGACTACAAGTTTTGTATTAGGCTGTAATTTGAAGTCCCAAATCCAAACCTATGACCAGCCTACAAAAAAGGTGCAAAATCTTTATTGCCATAATTTCCATTACCTTATTGGCTTCTTGTCAAAAAGACGATTTGGTCCTTGAAGAAAATATCCAAGTAGTTTTAGAGGAAGGTTACGGAGATAAAGCCGAGGAGGACGATAACAATAGCTCTTTTAACCTTGAATCCTATAATAATTGGATTTTTAAAATGCAGCAGCCGTCCGGGCTTCTACAAAGTACAGAAAGTACAGATTTTGTTTCCCTTTATGACAATGCGCTAGCAGCTATTCTTTTTATCCAGGAAAATTCACGACAAAAAGCGGAGCGGATATTTGACTTCTATGTTACCAAATTAGATGATGAGCTTCTAAAAAATGGTGGCTTCTATCAATCTAGAAACGCTAAGGGTGAGGAAGGAGAACGCATTTGGATGGGCGATAATGCTTGGCTCCTGATTGCATTGAACCATTACGAAGCTAAATATCAATCTAACAAATATCAGGAAATGTCCAAAGGATTGGAACATTGGCTACGCTCACTGCAGGATAGCGACGGAGGAATTAAAGGAGGTATAAACAGTAACGGAACAGAGATACCAAAAGTAACGGAAGGTATTTTAATGGCTTTTAATGCGGTAAAAGGTTTTGATGGGTTTCATGAAGGTATTCTCGAATTTTTGAAAACAAACCGATGGGATGCCGATTTGCACATTTTAACGGCTTGGCCAGAAAATCCCGATTATACTTACGCTATGGATCTGCATCCTTTAGGCATTGGTGTTTTTGAAGATATGCCGGATGACATTTTGTTTCAAGCCAATAGGTATTTAAACAACCAAGAAAATACCCTTACCGGAGAAGAAGTTTTAGGGTATTGCTTTGATGATGACAAAGATGTTGTTTGGTTAGAAGGTACTGCGCAAATGGCGGTTGCCTTTAATAGCATAGCAAGGTACGACCTCTCCAGTAAATTAATATTGGAATTGGAGAAGACAATTATGCAAAGTAGTGCAATTGACAATGCGGAAGGAATTCCTTATACTACGAACCATGCTACAACTTATGGAGCAACGCTACTCTGGGACCATACGGATATTACTTCCGCTCTTTCCTCAACTATTTGGTATTCGTTTGCAAAAGCAAATTTTAACCCACTTCATCTGGGAAGGAAAATTAATATTCCAGAAGAAAACAAGTTTTGGTAGTATCAGGACTTGCTTCTAGCCCATTTTTTTTATTTTTGGATGCTCGTTACAATAACGTATTAATCTGAACATGAAAAATATTATAATTTTCGTCCTTGTCCTATTGCTTTCTGGGTGCAAAGGATCCTCACAAAAAACCGAAACCCAGGAACCAACCGGGGTAGACAACCTTGCATATAAATGGGGAGAAATGGCTTTGGAAGCCACTGCAAATGACACAGAAACATTTAAACCAAGACCTACAATTACATCTAGATTTTTGGGTTTGATATTCACCTCAATTTTTGATGCTTGGTCCCGTTACGATGAAAATGCAATTCCTGTATATTTATCTGATGTAGAGCGGAGACCTTCCAACGAGAGGAATTTAAAAAATAAGGAAATTGCCATAAGTTATGCTGCTTTTGGGGCAATGAAAGAATACTATTATTCAGATACAGAATTGTTCCGAAACTTCATGAAGGAATTAGGATTAGACCCCGATAACAGTTCTTTAGACCCATCTACTCCAGAAGGCATTGGAAATTTAGCCGCCAAAGCTGTAATAGAAGCTAGAAAAAATGATGGGAGTAATCAATATGGCAATGAAGAAGGTTCAAATGGTGAGCCTTATTATGACTATACCAACTATAGTCCAGTAAACTCTCCTGATGAGTATGTTGATGGCAACAGGTGGCAACCCAAATACTTTTCAGATGGGAAAGGTGGACAGTTTGCGCCGAGTTGCCTAACACCCTACTGGCAGCACGTAGAACCCATTTCTTTAAAATCGGCTGACCAATTTAGACCGGGACCTCCACCAATGCTAGGTTCGGAACAATTGAAAAAAGAAGTTAAGGAAGTTATTGACTTGCAGGCCAATCTTACCGATGAAGATAAGGCGTTGGTTGAATTTATGCGCGACGGTCCACAGTCCGTGCAACAAGCCGGACATTGGCTAAAATTTGCCCAAGATGTTTCCAGAAGGGATAATCATACTTTGGACGATGACGTGAAAATGTACTTTTTAACGGAGGTGGCTGCAATGGATGCGTTTATCGCCTCGTGGGATTCCAAGATGTTTTATGATTATGCCAGACCCTATTCCCTTGTGCATGATTATTATCAAGATGAAGTAATCAAGGCCTGGGGCGGTCCTGGAGAGGGAATGATAGAAATGAAAGGGGAACAATGGAGGCCTTATTCACCAGATACATTTTTATGTCCCCCATTTCCAAGTTACACATCGGGCCATAGTACAATTAGTGGAGCTTGTGGAGAAGTGTTGCGCTTGTTCACAGGCGATGACTATTTTGGGGAAGAAGTTGAATTAGTTCCAGGTTCTTTGACGGAGATTGATTCTACATATTTCGGAGAGCCGGTCACCATTAAGTTTCCGACATTTACAGAAGCAGCGGAAATGGCAGGTATTTCAAGGGTAATGGGCGGTTATCATATACAATCTGATAATATAGCCGGACTACAACTTGGTAGGGACGTTGCCAGTGAAACTTGGAAATTTTACAATAGACACCTAGGTAACGAATAATACTATTGACAACAACATCTAAAAGTTTACTTAAAAAACTTTTAAGTTTCTTTATGTCTAACCTAGGCCCTTCATAGAAAGAATTGTGGCAAACCATACGATTACCGAAGAAAGAAATATTCCAATGGTATTCGCCGTAAAAGCTCTTTTCTTTTCAATCTTAAAAAGATAACTGGCAATACTGCCCGCATAAACACCTGTTCCGGGTATTGGCAACATCACAAAGAAAATAAGCCCATAAAAACCATATTTTTTTATCTTATCGCCTGACCCGATTTTTGCTTTCCTTGCAACATAGATTGCGGACTTTTTATAAAACACCCATCTTAAAAGCAAGGTGTTAATATGCTCTAAAAAGAACATCATTATGGGAAATACAAGAAGATTCGCTAAAAAGCACGCCACAAACACCAGGTAGATATTTACGCCGCTCAGTATTCCATACGGAATACCTACTTTGGCTTCTCCAAAAGGAGAAACACTCCAAAGTATCGCTATTACTAAATCCTTAATCAATTTATAGTCCGATTTTAAGAAGCTGCAAACCTAAGCTACATGGGCTGATAAAGGCATTATATTATCATAAAAAATCATTAAAATATTTCTGACATTCGAATACTTTCAAAATCGCTATTTTAGAGTTTCATATATTAATTTGAACTATTCCATTTCATCACTATGAAAAAGAACAACACAAGAAGATCTTTCCTAAGGAAAGCTACGTTAGGTTCCGCCGCAATGGCCTCGGGACCACTTTTACTTGCTTCACCTTTTGAGGAAAAAATTCTCCTTATGCGCAATTATGTCATCAACGAGTTTTCCTATAATGATCAAATTAATATTGCATTAATAGGTTCGGGCATTCAAGGCATTTATGATACGCAGGCCGCTTTAAGTGTTGATGGAGTAAAACTAGTTGCTGTATGCGACCTTTATCAGGGTAGGTTAGATCGTGCCATAGAATTTTGGGGCAATGACCTTATGGTAACGAGGGATTATCGAAAAATTTTAGAACGGAAAGATATTGATGCCGTAATTATTGCCACCCCAGATCATTGGCATCAGAAAATTGTGATTGACGCTTTAAAGGCGGGTAAGCACGTGTACTGCGAAAAACCAATGGTTCAAAAATTTGAGGAAGGCCAAGCCATTATTCAAGCGCAAAAAGAAAGTGGTAAAATTTTACAGGTTGGAAGCCAAGGAATGTCATCCCTTGGAAATGAAAAAGCAAAACAATTGTACGAAGAAGGTGCCATTGGCGATATTGTAATGTTGGACATGTATAATGACCGATATTCTGCAGAAGGTGCTTGGCAATATCCCATTCCGCCAGATGCCAATCCTAATACAATTGACTTTGATACCTTTCTAGGTAGCGCCCCAAAAACACCTTTTGAATTAAAGCGATTTTTTAGATGGAGAAATTATCAGGATTACGGTACAGGAGTGGCAGGAGATTTATTTGTACATGCATTTTCTACCCTAAACTATATTCTCAGTTCCCATGGTCCAAATAGGGCGTTATCAACAGGTGGACTTAGATATTGGAACGACGGGCGCGATGTTCCGGATGTGACCATAACACTATATGACTATCCCAAAACTGCTACACACGCTGCATTTAATGCGGCGTTTCGAATCAATTTCATTGCCGGTAATGGCGGCGGTGGAGGGTTTAAGTTAATAGGTACGGAAGGTGAAATGGAGGTAGGTCAAAATAGGGTGAAACTTACTAGGTCTAAATTAGGGATGATTCCAGGTGGTTATTCCATGATTTCCTTTACCGAAGCTACCCAAGAAAAAATTAGAAAAGACTATGCGAGTCAAAATCTGGAGTCAAGATTATCCAGTTTAGAAACCGGCACCACTACTTGGGAAGCTCCAAGAGACTACAAAGGTGGACATCATGACCATTTCAATAATTTTTTTACTGCGATCCGCTCTAACGGAAAGGTAATTGAGGACGCAACTTTTGGTCTACGCGCAGCAGGAGCAGCATTACTTGCTAACGAAAGTTACTTCAAAAAGCAACCAGTGAATTGGGACCCTGAGCTTATGAAGTTAGTATGATGATTTTCACTTTAAAACTTCTTAGCAAAAGAGTATATATTCTATAAGAAAGGTCGGTATTTACACACCGACCTTCATTTTCTTTTAATTTCACAGTTTTACATACTTCTATCCAGCTACTTCAATAGGAATTCTGTAAACGATTCCAAGTTTATAGCTGTCCCGCTGTACTGTGTTGTTATCTATGGTATTCATTATTAACTTTTCAAGATTTTCATCCGATGAGTCCACAGATAAGACATGTATCTGTCCAAAACTATCAACGGACAAACGCACCTCAGCAACAGCGCCTTCACCTATGAAGGACAATGAATTTTTCTTTAACATTTTAGAAATTTGAAATGTTAACTTTTTCGTTGGTTCGACAGTTTCATTAGCCATGATCCCACTACTGGTAAATAAAACGGCTAGCATTAGAAGTAAACTTATTTTTTTCATCGTTATTTTTTTAAATTGGAAATACTATTAAAGATATGGTAAAATTATCAAGTAAATTTGAATATTTGATAATTTTTAACATATTAAAACAGTAATATCATAATATTACTATTTGAGGAGGCAATAATAAAATCCAAATAGTACGACTACATTAGTAGCTATGAATCCCAAATTGATATCCTAAGTTGGTAGTAAGTAAAACGGAAGGAGATTGTAATTCAAGAACATTAATTAATTGTGAAATCCAATTAGAAATGAATAAAAGTCCTATTCCTTAAACTCAATATGTCTTGTGAGGTTTTCCTGAACTGAAATAAAGGACTCCACCGCCTTTATTCCAGTAATTGTTAATATGGAATCCTGGTAAACTTTGCGATAGTGTATACTATCCTTTGCATGCATTTTAATAAAAATGTCATATTTACCTGTCACATGATGAACTTTAACTACTTCCTCAATCTTCATGAGATTAGTAATTACTTCCTTATATAAGGTGCTTTCTGTCAGGTAAATTCCTAAAAACACGGTTAGATTCCAACCTATTTTACTGTAATCCAAATTTAAGGTAGTACCTACAATAAGTCCCAATTCCCGCATTTTCCGCATTCGAAGGTGAACGGTTCCTGGAGAAATAATAAGCTTTTTGGCAACTTCGGTATATGGGGTCTGTGCATCTTCTGCCAAGATGGTAAGAATTCTAAAATCAACATGGTCTAATTTGTTCTTCACGCCTTACTTATTGACTTCCTTGCAAATAGCAAAATATTCTTATTTCAAGAACCACTTAATGCCTTACAATTTGCTGATTCTTTCATTCAGAATAGCTCCAAAGTAAATATAATTCATCGATTTATAATTTTACGTAATTATACTGCAATACATAAAGCAAAATTATGACAATACATCAATATTAATTGTGAAAAATAGCATTTTAATAAAAATAATTGAATTTAAACTATTGATGATTTTTCAATTTATTATTGTCAAAAAATCCAAATACTATCATATCGCCATGATACATCTATAAAAATGGTGATTATTTAGTTTTTTGTTATCTATTCACTTTAAAACATAGGTTTTCCAAGAAAACCCAATTTTATTATATCGTTAACTCTAATTAATATTGGGGGTGCATAAATCTACAGTTTAAACTCAAGATTTATACATAGATAAAGTGTCCGGAACTTTTCTTAATCCATATTCCAAACAATTCTTTACTAAAGGAATTTAGTAAGGTTTAGTTGAATCTAGACTATGGATTTTTGAGTAATAACCACTAAACCTCAAACTAATGAAGAAAGTTTTTCTAACTACATTTTTTATTTTATGTGCAGTATTAACAATGGTTGCACAGGAAATAACGATTACGGGCAAAATTTCTGATGCAACCGGGCCTTTGCCAGGCGTTAATGTCAGAGTAAAAGGAACTACAAAAGGAGTAATTTCAGATTTTAACGGTAATTATTCCATTAACGCATCTAGTTCTGGAACTTTACTATTTTCTTATTTGGGCTATGCGACCAGAGAAATTGCGATTGATAGTAAAACCACAATAGACGTAACTCTTACCGAAGCCGCAGAACAGTTAACTGAAACTATTGTTCTTGGCACAAGAGGAAAACCAAGGACGGCCTTGGATACCCCGGTTCCGGTAGATGTTATTAATATAGCGGAACAAGCCATTAATATGCCACAACAGGACCTGTCGCAAATGTTGGCCGCTGCTGCACCTTCGTTTACCGCGTTCACAAGTGGCGGAGGCGACCTTTCCTCTTTTGTAAGTCAACCTAGCCTTAGGGGACTTGCCGCCAGTCAAGTACTGGTATTGGTAAACGGCAAAAGAAGGCATACGTCGGCAATTTTGGCAGGTAACCAAACAGGCACACCAGGCCCCGCAGTGGACATGAGTTTCATCCCAAATGTTGGAGTAGAACGTATTGAAATTCTTCGTGATGGAGCTTCTGCACAGTACGGATCAGATGCCATCGCAGGTGTTATCAACATGGTAATGAAAAAAGGCACTGGCAAGTTTACGGGCTCGTTAACAGGCGGTGCTTACACAAACAAACAAAATGACATTAGCGAAGACTTAACCCCTGGTGAACAGAGTTTGAGCAGATCTTCAGATGGGTGGGACGGATACAATTTTCAATTTGACGGCAACTATGGTTTCGCCTTTGATAATGGGGGTTATATAAATGTTTCTGCCTTAGTAGCCTCATCTGAGCGCACCATAAGACCTACGGTCCTAGATATTTCAAGAGCCAGGTTATATGGAGACGCCTACTTGAATAATCAATACACAACCGTTAACGGCCTTCCAATTATTACGAACCCAGAGCTAATCGCGGCACAAGCAAGTGGCGATGCAGCGGCCATTGCCAGTTTAACTACGGACCAAGGTCTTATGGATGCCAGAGGAATTGAGCAATACGATGTTGCAACTTATTCCGGTCTTCCGGCGCAAACGCGAATGGGAATTGCCTTCAATATGGAAACACCTCTAAGTGAAACTTCTAATTTTTATGCCTTTGGCGATTTAAGTTACAAATACACAGATGCATATAGTTGCTTTTATAGAAGAAGCGCGCAAGCGGACAGATTCAGTTATGCCCTATATCCAAACGGATTTAGACCTCAAATATATACCGATCAATTCAACATATCCTTGGCTACAGGCATAACGGGTGCAATAGGCGATTTTGATTTTGATTTAAGTAACATTTTTGGCACGAATTCCGCTCAATATGGCATGTTCAATACTTGGAACGCCAGTATCGGAGATGCCTCTCCCACAGAAATGAATTTAGGTACACACCGGTTTTTACAAAACACGGTAAATTTTGATGCCACCAATTTTTATGAAGACGTGCTTTCTGGTTTAAATATCGCTTTTGGTGCAGAATTAAGAGTTGAAAATTATCAGATTTCTGCAGGACAAGAAGAGAGTTGGACCTCTGGAACAGCTGGTTTCGTTACCGCTCCTACAGACAATTATTCTCTGATAGGTCCGGATGGTTTCCCGCTTGAAGATTTAGGTGGAAATAAAATTGTGGATGAGAATGGAGATCCTGTTGTATTAGAGTATGCTGGAGTTAGCCAATCCTCTGTTAAAGGATATGCTCTTAACTGTCAATGTTTCAGGGGCTTTGCTCCCGAAAACGAAGGAAATCGATTTCGATCGGTTATGGCAGCTTATGGAGATCTAGAATTGGATGTTACCGAGGACTTTTTAGTTTCAGGTGCGTTGCGTTTTGAAAATTATTCTGATTTTGGAAATGTACTAACAGGTAAAGTAGCTGCTAGATATTCCCTTGGCGAGAATTTTGCCATAAGAGGTTCATACAGTAGTGGATTCCGAGCACCCTCGCTGCAAGAATTGGGTTATTCCCATAGCTATACCTTCTTTGTTGATTTGGTCCCTTTTGACGGTACGTTATACCCAAATAGCAGTTCTCCTGCAAAGACCTTGGGAATTGGACCATTGCAGGAAGAGCGGTCAAGAAATTACAGTGTAGGTTTTACTGCTAAACTTGGTAAATTCAACTTTGCCATAGATGCTTATAAAATTGATATTTTCGATAGAATCTTTGAAACCGGGGAATTCGATTCAAGCAGTGCTCCAGTACTTGAACCTCTTATAGGTTCAGGACTTGCAAGCTTCAGGATAAACGGTGGAGACATTAGCACTAAAGGTATTGAAGCAGTATTGAGTTACAACACTTTTATTGGTGAGGGCAAACTGGGCTTTGATCTTGCCGGAATCTTTAGAAAAAATAAGTTTGAAGGTGCTAACTTACCCAACTTGAATACTGCTTTGTCCGATGAAGACTTGGAAAACCTATATGTGAATAGAGGTTTAATCGGTCAATTTGAAACCGGTACACCTTCTGGCAAAATTATAGGCACCATTAACTATGCTGTGGGCAAATTCTCAACTATGATTAGAGGAACGAGGTTTGGTTCTGTTGAATCCTTGGACAGTGCGGAACGCACCCTTTTTGACACCTCTACTTCTCCAGCGACCCCTATAGGAACAGGTTTTGCCGATCAATATTTTACTCCAGAATTCACCGTGGATCTTGGGGTTACTTATAAGGTTTCTGACGCTATCAGTTTAACGGTTGGAGGCAATAACATTTTCAACGAATATCCTGAAATTATTAGATATGAGAATAGAACGTTCAGCTTGTATTCCCAATATCAGCAAGGTTCGGCAGGGGCCAACTATTTTGGAAGAATAACCTTTAGCCTATAATCAAAGTAAACTATATAAAGAATAGACAATTATGAAAAAATATATCAAAAATATCGTGCTCTTTTTAGCAGTGGTTACTTTACTATCTTGTGAGCAAGAAAGACTTGCACCAGAACTTGAAACAGCTGAAGGTGGAGGCAAATTAAATATATATACAGCCTATTCGATTGATGCTACGGATCCATCCGGATCAAACGTTTATGGTCGGGTTGTTTTCTACAAGACTACGTTGGACCAAACGCTTGTTCAAATATCTTTATACAACACAATTAGTGGTTTAATGCATCCGGCCCTTATTTTAGAAGGAGCTGCCGGCACTGGAACTACAACTTTAGTTGCATTAGATAATATTGACGGAAGTTCCGGTGAGTTTATGACAAGTAAGTTTTTCGTTATATCGGATACTTCTTTCTATGATTCATTGGAAACGTTGGATGCCAACGTAAGCATAAGTCTAAGCCCTACAGACGATACCATAGTTGCTGTTGGTGATATTGGTATCAATGCCGAACCGGTAGAGACAAATTAGAGAACATTAATTATAAACTTAAATATAGCACTTAATGGAAACAAAAGTAAACAGACGAGATTGGCTCAAAAGAGGCGTTCTCACCGCTGCTGGAGTAATGGCAGCACCTTATTTGACCTATGGAGCATTTCCGTCTCAACCTATAAGGGTTGATGCACAGGGAAATATTCCTTACACTCCCTTTTTCAAGGAGTATTTACCTTATGCACCTACTTCACCTATAGAATTGGAAGCAAAAATTAATGCAAATGAAAATCCCTATGGGCCATCTCCAATGGCTGTGGAGGCTATGCAAAAATGGGCTCCAAAAGGAAATAGGTATGCATGGAAAGAATTATATGAATTGATGGACAAAATTGCCTTGGAAGAAGGTGTAAAGCAAGAAAATATAATGATGGGGCCTGGTTCTTCCGATCTATTGGAAAAAACGGCAATGGTATTCTTTCAAAACGGTGGAAACATTGTCTCCGCAGATCCTGCGTACATGTCTTTAATTAAAGTTGCAGAAGCTACAGGAGCAACATGGAAGCCCGTCCCTTTGAAAAAAGATTGGTCTCATGATCTTGCCGCTATGGAAGCTGCAATTGATGCCGATACGAAATTGGTGTATATCTGCAACCCTAACAATCCTACAGGTAGTATGACCGACCACGATGAATTGATTGATTTCTGTTCTAGGGTATCGGAAAAAACCCCAATTTTCGTTGACGAAGCCTATCTAGGATTCTTGGAAGATGGTGCTAAAAAAAGTATGGTATCCTTGATTAATGAAGGTAAAAATGTAATTATCGCCCGTACATTTTCCAAAATACAAGGTATGGCAGGACTGCGTGTAGGTTATGTTGTAGCGCTTCCTGAAACGTTAGAGATTATCCAAAAAATCACAAGAGGAGGTATGGGAATAACATTACCATCCGTTTATGCTGCTATGGCAAGTATGGATGATATTGCCTTTAAGGATAAATCAAGAAAGTTGAATAAGGAATGTAGGGAGTATGTTTATGAAAACCTTGAACGAATGGGCTTTGATTACGTACCCTCTTCAACAAGTTTCATATTATTTCCTATTGAAATGGAAGGTCAACCCTTCCTTGAAAAAATGACCGCCCTAGGGGTTGGTGTCAGGGCATTCCAAATCTATGATAAAAACTGGTGTCGTGTGAGCATGGGAACCATGGATGAGATGAAGTTATTTACAGCTGCCCTGGAAAAAGTGCTAGTTTAAGTTTGATTAGCCCAGGAGTTGGATTTGTTGGACAATTGCCTTGATAATCGTCTTTATCCGACTCCAAGGGGCTAATCTAAAATAATGAAAACCCTACAGTAGGCTATATGAATTTTGCCCTTCAAAAAACCTTAGAACTCTTAATAATTATTGGAATTGGCTTCTTTTTACAGAAGAAAATTGCCAAGCAAGATCTTAAGGGGGTAAAGGAAATAATCCTATGTGTTGCCCTGCCCGCAACAATATTTGTGGCATTATTAAAAATAGAACTCAAAGGAACCCTTCTTGTGTTCCCTTTGTTGGCATTGACTTTTAATCTTGTAATGCTAGCGGCTTCAAAATATTTTTTGTCGGTTACCTTACCGCTTAAAGAAAATGCCAAAAAAAGAACATTAATTCTACTTTTACCATCATTGGCACCCGGGCTATCCTGCTTCCCTTTTATAGTTTCTTATCTAGGTGATGACTCCTTGGCACTCGCTGCATTGGCAGACGTAGGCAACAAAATTTTTGTGCTTATCATACTTTATATGGTTGCAATGCATTGGTATCGCTTCAGAAGTACAAATCGTTTACACGAATCTTCAAAAAGCAAGCTAAAAGGATTGCTTATCTCCCTTTTTAACGAACCTATAAACTTGGTTTTGGTCGCCGGTCTGGTTCTATTGGGGTTTGGTTTTACCCTTGCGGCCCTACCACTCTTTCTGCAAAACACCGTAGTAAACATGACCGCTATAATGACCCCCTTGGTACTACTTTTTATAGGAATGGCGGTACGGATTAAGTCCAGTGAATTTGGAATAATCCTTTCAATGTTAATTAGAAGGGCCGGTTTAACCTTTTGCCTTTCCGCAGTTTTTGTATACGCATTTCCAACATTGGCACCAACGTTAATTTTGTTATTGGTGGTTTTTCCTCAGAGCTCCTGCAGTTTTTGGCCATTTGCACATATAAGTGCTATTAATTCCATGGAAGAAAAAGATAAGCAACCGGAACCAACTTTTGATATGAATTTTGCGGTAAACATCTTAGCATGTTCGCTTCCTTTCTCTACACTTTTAATTATAGGTGTTTTCTCCTTTAGCGATTTTTTCATTAACCCAAATATTCTTCTAGGAATGGGTCTGGGAGCACTGGCCATTTCATTTGCGCCACATATTTTTAAATCAAGAAGCTTTATGAGGGATAGGGAAGAGAAATGGCTGAAATCCAGTAAAAAGAAAAAATCAAATCTTACCCTCGCTAGTTCTAATTCTAAGGTTGAAGAAAAAACTGAAGAGACCATTAAAGAAGCCCAAGCTAGTTAATACCTTACTTAATACGTCTCCTTCATCCACTCATAAGAAGTTCTTTTAATCCATAGCCCTCTTGTGAAATCTGGAAAATCCTGTGGTTCGCCATTATTGTCAATTGAGGCTTCGGATAATGGTGTTACGGCGCTCCAAGCAGCTGCATCATAGGCATCCATGGGTGGAGCTATATTTGATTTGGCGGACTCAACAAAGGAGTTCATAACAAAGAAATCCATTCCGCCATGACCGGCATCTAAGGCATACTCCCCATATTTTTTCCAAAGTGGATGATCATATTTATCCAACCAAGCGGTTGCCTCGTCCCATTTATGCGGTTCGGATTGTCCTTCAACATAAATTCTATTTCCATCAACCTCCCATAAACCATTTGCTCCCTGTACCCTAAACCCTAATGAATAAGGTCGTGGTAAATTACAGTCATGTGTTACGATTATGGTTTCTCCATTTGCTGTGTCTATAGTGGTTGTAATAACATCTCCCTGTTTAAATTTGACCTTTGCATTAGGATGATCTTTTCCTCCAACTTCCATTATATAGTTATGCAACCCAATTGCCTTTGTGGCATGGGAGGTTAACGACATGAAACGGTTTCCTCTATTGATATTCGCCATTACCGCCACAGGTCCTAAACCATGGGTAGGGTACACATCCGCATTTCTTTTAACGGAATGTTCCGTTCTCCATTTAGCTTCAGAAATTCCTTTTTCACCAAACTCCGCTCCCTTGCCATAAGCTGTTTTGCCGTCATTGAATTTTACATGCCGTAAATCGTGCTGATAACCACATCTAAAATGAACAAGTTCGCCAAAAACATTCTGTTTTACCATATTCAATACCGCCAAGATATCCCTGCGATAATTTACATTTTCCATAATCATCAAATGGGTTCCTGTAGCTTCATGCGTATTTACCAAGTCCCAACACTCTTCCAATGTATTGGAAGCCGAAACTTCTACCCCTGCATATTTACCTGCCTTCATGGCGTCAACTGCCATTCTTGTATGCCACAACCAAGGTGTGGAGATTACTACGGCATCCACTACATTAAGTTCCAATAGATTTCTGTAGTCATATTCATTGGTACCAAAGACCTGAGGTGCTTTGCCTCCTGTTTTGGCAATTAAATCTTTAGCAATAGTAATTCTTGCAGGGTCCGTATCGCAAATGGCAGTAATGTTTACATCCTTACGCAAAAGTAAATTCTCCAAGTGATTTGTGCCCCGTAAACCTACCCCTATCACAGCCACATTTAGTTTATCTGCCGGACTGTATAATTTAGTTGCGAAACTGGGGATCGCGAACAATCCAGCACTTGCCATAGTTGTATGTTTTATAAAATCTCTTCTATTGCCCATGTATCAATTTTTAAAACCAAAGGAAATTATGAAAAAGTTATTTAACAGTTAAAAATATATCGAATATATGTAATGATTATCTTGATTACGAATGGCTTTTAATCACAATCCTTATTTTTACATCATAAAATAAAAAACAATGACTTTACTTTTAATGGCTGCCGGAAGCGGTAGTAGATATGGAAAACTAAAGCAGTTTGACGAACTTGGACCAAACGGTGAATTTTTAATGGAGTTTGCCATCTACGATGCCATCAACAATAATTTTGACCAAATCGTGGTCATTACAAAAGCGGAAAATGTCTCTTTCTTACATGACTATTTAAAGGAAAGGCTCCCAAAGCATATTACGTTAAACGTATTGGCGCAAGAACTTACTGATCTACCAGAGGGTGCCAGCTTTACCGGAGAACGTAAAAAACCTTGGGGAACGGCTCATGCGGTATGGACTGCCAGAAACGTTATCAACGGTCCCTTTGTAGTCATTAATGCTGATGATTTTTACGGTCAATCCGCCTATGAAAACGCCGCTACTTTTATGAGTTCCGACCTAAATGATAATGCGTACGCACTATTGGGCTATACATTAAAGGATACGCTTTCTGAACATGGTTCTGTTTCCAGAGGCGTTTGTAAGGTTAAAGGGGAGGATTTGGTCTCCGTTGAGGAGCGCCTAAAATTGGTACAAAAAGGTGCAGTGGTATTGGATGAGGACACAGGTCTCGAATTTACCGGCGATGAACAGGCAAGCATGAATTTCTGGGTTTGCAGGCCGTCTATTTTTGATAAGATAGAATCGGAATTTAGACTTTTTCTAAAGGATGAAGACCGTATAGCAAATAGTGAGCTTTATCTCCCATTTACGATCCAAGAAATGCTCCAAGCGGGCGAAATAGAAGTGAAATGTATACCTTCTGGAGGTGAATGGTTTGGAGTTACTTACGCAAGTGACAAGGAAAAGGCGATGGAAAGTCTTCAAAATAAAACCAATAAAGGTCAATACGTTTCACCTTTATGGGACTAGGGAACAGCAAATATACCCTAGAAGAACTTTACGATATTCTAGGGTATTTTGCAATCGCTAAAGATTCATTTCAACTTCAACCTTTAACCTCCGGCTACATCAATGATACATTTTTGGTATCGGTTAATGACAAACCCTTATATATTCTACAGCGCATCAATCATCTTGTTTTCAAGAATATAAAAGGACTAATGTCCAATATGTCCAAAACGTTGAATACGCTTGATTTCTGATGATTATGCTACCATCACACTAGTGCCCACAAAAGAAGGTTCTAATTTTACCGATGGAGATAAGGGTAACTGGCGCCTTATGAGTTTTATTCCGAGAAGTACAACATTTGACAATACAAAAAATCCCAAAATCGCATTTGAGGCCGGACGAATTATCGGAAAATTCCACCTACTTCTACAGCATCAAAATCCATCTGAATTTTTGGATACCATTCCCTATTTTCATGACTTATCCTATCGTGAAAAAGAATTTGAAGAAGCTATATCAAATGCACAGCACGGGAAATTGGAAAATGCCCACTCAGCAGTCAATTTTACAAGAAAGCTTTTGGAGATTTTAAAAGAAATCGATAGTGACAACTTACCGTTACGCGTTTGTCATAACGATACCAAATTGAACAATATCCTATTTTCAAAAAGTTCGGACAAGGGTCTTTGCTTAATAGATTTGGACACCGTAATGAAAGGGTATTTCTTTTATGATTTTGGGGATGCCGTACGAACAATTGCCAATACAGCTCCAGAAGATGAGCAAGATTACGGTAAAATAACCTTTGACAAAAAACTTTTTTCTTCCTTTGTTAAGGGTCTAGCCACTAACGGTTCATTTTTAACAAAAGAGGAATTACAATCTTTGCCCTTAGGCGTCGTTTTTATGCCCTTTATTCATGGGCTTAGAGCGCTAACCGATTATTTGAACAACAACATTTATTATAAAGTTACTTACGACAACCAAAATCTAAATCGTTGTCTCAGCCTTTTTAACTTTACCCAGAAAGCTCTGGACAATACAGATTTCATCGAAAGAATAATAGGGGAATTTTATCCAGAAAAATATTGACAATTCAATTTTACTGATTCCCAATAGTTAGAAATATCAGTTATATTTAAAATACTTTAGAGACCACTATGGAACGTAATGAACTTTATCCCATTTTCTTAAAAGTATCCAACCTAAACACATTGATTGTTGGGGGCGGAAATGTTGCATTGGAAAAATTGACATTTTTATTGAAGTCCAGCCCTGGCGCACAAGTTCAAATGGTTTCGCCAATGTTTAGGGAAGAGACTATAAAGCTTGCAAAGCAATACCAAATTGAAATGGTGGAAGATACCTATAGTGGCAAATATTTGGAAGGAAAGCATATGGTAATAGCCACAACAGATAATGTTCCCGTAAATGAATTGGTCTATAAGGAATGTAGGGAAAGGAATATTCTTGTAAACGTGGCGGACAATCCGCCTTTTTGTGATTTTTACATGGGCGGAATTGTGACCAAGGGCAATGTAAAAGTCGCCATCTCCACCAATGGGAAATCGCCTACAACGGCCAAACGTTTGCGCCAGTTTTTTGAGGATGTCATCCCGGAGAATATAAATGATCTAGTACAAAATTTGAACGAGTTCAGAAAAACGATAAAAGGAGATTTCGAGGAAAAAGTAGAAACGCTGAACGAGTTTACCAAAGGCCTAGTAAACAAAAAAGATAGTGATGAAAATTAGAATCAGGGGCAATTCCGTACGTTACAGGCTTACCAAATCAGAGGTTGCTATATTCTCGGAAACGGGCAGCTACATTGAAAAGACCGAATTTAGTACCAACATCTTCTTATACATTTTACAAGCTAAAGAAGGAATAGAAAATTTGGAGGCCGATTTCTTTAATAATTCGATAACCCTATTCTTTCCAAAAAAGGATTTAGCTCACTGGGCGAATAGTGATAAAGTGGGCTTCTCGCATTCCTATGTAATGGAATCTGGTAAATCTATAGCACTATTGGTGGAAAAAGATTTTGTTTGTATGGACGAAACAGTGGAAGACCAATCCGATAATTATCCAAATCCAAAAGCCAAATAATAGTGGTAAAAAATTGCTAGTGTTCCAAACTAAAAAGAGTCCGATCAATCAAGACCAGACTCTTTTACGAGAACACTATATGAAAATGAAAAATTATGATTCGTTATTAATTACATTGTAAATATACCTGCTTACCATAGCCTTTTAAACTTAATGTTGTGAACGTAGCGGTTTTTGTTGTGAAACTCCGTTATACTGTTTTATTAACGAAAAAACATTTCGAAATGCTAAAAAATAACAGGGTCAAATAGTCCATTTTGGTTAGGCAAAGCTATTTTTCAAATTATATTTTAAAGCTATAAATAGCTCGCATCTCCTTCTTTTGGATAACTTCTTAAGAATCTTCTTAACAATCTAATAACCAAAGGTTAAGAAAAAGCTAATCGGTAAGTCATTAAAATTGATGAAACTTTGTAGCTATATATTTTCTTAATGAAAATTATACAACTGAACTGCTCAACTTTACTTGTCGAAATCCTGATCAGCCGATTGGGAAGCCTTTACTCCCCGCTAAAGTTCAGAAAAATAAAGAAAAAACGTAGCCATTCCATTTTATGAAAAAAAGACCTGTTGATTTGGTGGTACTATCGGATGTTCATTTAGGAACATACGGTTGCCACGCCAAGGAGCTTTTAAAATACCTCAAATCTATTAAACCAACAGAGGTAGTCCTAAATGGGGATATCATTGATATTTGGCAGTTCAGCAAACGATACTGGCCTAAATCACATATGAAAATTGTAAAGTACATTATGGAATGGATTGCCAAAGGTGTAAAAGTGCATTACGTTACTGGCAATCACGATGAGTTGTTGCGGAAATTTACCGGTTTTAAGATGGGTTCACTAAGCATTGTAAATAAGGTAGTGTTGCCTTTAGACGGTAAGAATGCATGGTTTTTTCACGGCGATGTTTTTGATGTGACAATGCAACATTCCAAATGGATTGCAAAATTAGGCGCCAAGGGATATGATTTTTTGATAATCCTCAACAGGGGAATCAACTTCATTAGCAAAAAAATGGGAAAGGGGCCCATTTCCATGTCCAAAAAAATAAAGAACGGGGTAAAATCCGCAGTCAAGTTTATCAATGACTTTGAGCAGGTTGCGGCTGACATAGCAATAGAAAACGAATATGACTACGTGGTATGCGGACACATCCATCAGCCGGAAATACGGAATATAAAAACCGAAAAGGGAGAAGTGGTTTATTTGAATTCCGGGGATTGGATAGAAAATTTGACAGCGCTAGAATACCACAAAGGGAAATGGTCACTTTATAGTTATTTGGACGACCACCGGACCGTAAATCAAATTGAGGATGTAAACGATGAATCTTACGTTTTGGAAAAGGGAGAGCTTTTTAAAAGTTTGATGGCAGAATTTCAATTAAAAAATAGCGTAAAGGCCAAATAGTAAATCGGACAACTATTGAATTCCCAAGAAAAACAATGAAAATTCTTTATGCAATTCAAGGAACAGGTAATGGCCATTTGAGCAGGGCAAGGGATGTAATTCCCTCACTGTTAAAAAATAATATCGAGCTTGATATATTGATAAGCGGTACGCAAGCCGATATTCAGATTCCATATCCCGTAAAATATAGGTTAAAAGGCTTGAGTTTCATTTTTGGGAAAAAGGGTGGAGTGGACATGTGGAGAACGTATATAAAATCCAATTCCGCTAGGCTTCAAAAAGAGATAAGAAGCATTCCAGTTCACGATTATGACCTGATTATAAACGATTTTGAACCGGTGACCGCTTGGGCCTGTAAATTAAAGAACAAGCCTTGTTTCAGTTTTAGCCATCAGGCGGCAGTATTATCCCCAAAAGCACCAAAACCCAAAAAACGAGACTTGATGGGAAGCCTTATCCTAAAGAACTATGCACCTACAAGTCATCAATATGGACTGCATTTTAAACCGTATGAAGAACGTATTTTCACACCAATCATCAGAAATGACATTAGAAATGCACCCGTGATTCATGGGGAGCATTACACGGTTTACCTTCCCTCCTATAGCGATGATAAAATCATAAAATTCCTTTCACAAATAAAAGGGGTTACATGGGAGGTATTTTCCAAACACAGTAAAAAAGAAACAATTACTTCTACGATTAGTATAAAACCGATTACCAACGAAGCTTTTGTTAATAGCATGGCGGCTTCCAAGGGTATCTTTTGCGGAGCAGGTTTTGAAACCCCGGCAGAATCAATGTTTATGGGAAAAAAATTAATGGTCATACCCATGAAAGGGCAATACGAACAACAATGCAATGCAGCAGCTTTACAAGAAATGGGGATTCCCGTGTTAAAATCCTTAAAGTCCAAGCATTTACCGAAAGTATTGGAATGGATGGAAAGTTCCGAAATAATCCCGGTAGACTATCCGGACATAACAGATGATATTGTAAATAGGTTATTGCAAGAAATCGTATTGGTTTAGTTTGAATCGCCTGGACAAAACCGATATGGAAGAACAACTGGATGACCCAATTGCCGCATCCGACTTTGGCAATGATTTCATTTGGGGAGTTTCCACAGCCGCTTTTCAAATTGAGGGTGCATCCGCTAAGGCCGGCAAAGGCCCTTCCATTTGGGATACTTTTACCAGCAAAAAAGGAGCCATTTATCAAAACCAAAATGCAACTGTTTCCTGTGATTTTTATCACCGATACAGGGAAGATATTCTCTTAATGAAATCTATGGGTCTAAAACATTTTAGATTTTCCATTTCTTGGACTCGGATTTTACCACAAGGAATAGGTGCAGTAAACCAAGAGGGGATTGATTTTTACAATCAGGTTATAGATTTGTGTATTGAATGCAAAATAACTCCTTGGGTTACCCTTTATCATTGGGATTTGCCTTTGGCCTTAGAACAAAAAGGCGGGTGGACGAACCGATCTATATTGGAATGGTTTTCCGAGTTTACAAGGGTATGCGCCCAGCATTTTGGAGACCGAGTTAAGCATTGGATGGTATTGAACGAGCCAATGGTCTTTACCGGAGCTGGTTATTTTTTGGGCGTACATGCACCGGGCAGAAAAGGAATAAGGAATTTCTTGCCTGCCGTGCATCACGCTGTTATGTGTCAGGCATTAGGAGGTAAAATACTTAGGGAATTGGTGCCGGATGCCGAAATAGGAACAACATTTTCCTGTTCTCAAATCACTCCAAAAACGAAAAGTCGAAGAGACAAAAAAGCCGCGGTAAGGGTCGATGCACTTTTGAATCGCCTTTTTATCGAACCTTCACTGGGACTCGGTTATCCCGTAAAGAACCTACCTATAGCTGATCGTGTAAAACCCTTTATTCTTGATGGGGATATGGAAAACTGTGTTTTTGATTTTGACTTTATCGGGATACAGAACTACACCCGTGAGGTGGTCTCCCATAGCTATTTTATTCCCTACATAAACGCAAAAATTATAAAAGCGAGTAAAAGAAATGTGCCTATCACCTTAATGGATTGGGAAGTTTATCCGACAAGCATTTATGAAATGATTAAAAAGTACGACGCATACCTCAGTGTCAAAAAAGTTATCATTACGGAGAACGGAGCGGCTTTTAAGGATATGTTACGAAACAATGAGGTGAACGATATTCAAAGAAAAGAATATCTGGAAAAATATCTCAAGCAGGTTTTAAAGGCCAAGGAACAAGGTGCGAATATTAAGGGATATTTTGTCTGGACCTTTACCGATAATTTTGAATGGGCGGAAGGTTATTATCCTAGATTTGGGTTGGTATATGTTGATTTCGATACACAAAAAAGGATTCTCAAACATTCCGGAAAGTGGTTTTCCAAATTTTTAAAAACCTAGAAATTCCTTATTTCAATACAAAAAATGAAAAAGCCGACGCTCCCGCCGGCTTAGACTAACTAACTCAAAACTAAGAACGTTTGCTCCTTATGAACATTGCAAAAGTACTTCGCTTATTTTGCGGTAGTGTTAAGTTAATCTAAGGAATAGGTTATATTACTTGAACGCTTGGTGTCCTGTGATATCTGCACCAGTAATTAACAGATGAATATCGTGTGTACCTTCATAAGTGATAACACTCTCTAGGTTCATCATGTGTCTCATAATACTATATTCTCCGGTAATTCCCATACCACCAAGAACCTGACGTGCCTCTCGGGCTATTTTAATGGCCATATCCACATTGTTCCTTTTTGCCATGGATATTTGCGCGGTACTTGCCCTACCTTCATTTTTCAATTGACCCAACCTGAAGGCCAGCAATTGTGCCTTGGTGATTTCGGTAATCATTTCGGCCAATTTTTTTTGCTGTAGTTGAAAGGCAGCGATTGGTTTCCCAAACTGGATTCTCTCTTTTGCATACCGCAATGCTGTATCATAACAATCCATAGCCGCTCCAATAGCACCCCATGCAATACCATATCTGGCCGAATCCAGACAACCTAGAGGCGCACCAAGGCCAGATTTGTTCGGTAGCAAATTTTCCTTTGGCACCTTAACATTATCAAATATAAGTTCCCCGGTAGCTGAGGCACGTAGTGACCATTTATTATGGGTTTCCGGTGTTGAGAAGCCTTCCATGTCGCGCTCTACAATTAATCCATGTATTCTGCCTTCCTCATTTTTTGCCCATACCACAGCAATATCAGCAAAGGGAGAGTTCGAAATCCAAAGTTTGGCACCGTTCAACAAATAATGGTCGCCCATATCCTTGTATTTTGTTTCCATGCCACCAGGGTTGGAGCCATGGTTAGGTTCCGTGAGTCCAAAACAGCCCATCATCTCACCAGTCGCAAGTTTTGGCAAATACTTTTTTCGTTGCTCTTCCGTACCATAGGTGTAAATAGGGTACATCACTAATGATGATTGAACGGATGCCGTAGAACGCACGCCACTGTCCCCGCGTTCTATTTCCTGCATAATAAGTCCATAACTTATTTGGTCCAAGCCAGCCCCACCGTATTCAACGGGAATATACGGTCCAAACGCACCTATTTCAGCCAGACCTCCTAAAATTTGCTCTGGAAATTCCGCTTTCTGTGCATACTCTTCAATAATTGGCGAAATATCTCTTTTGACCCACTGTCGAGCCGCATCACGAACCAACAAATGTTCCTCGGAAAACAAGTCATCAAGATTATAGTAATCCGGAGCTTCGAATAAATCAGGCTTCATAAGCAGTAAATTTTACCAAAGGTAAATAAAGAAAATATAACATTAAGCAAACCTATTGTTACATTTTTATATAGAATGCTTTGGTCAATTTTTGATATTCCATAGTATATTCGTGCCTTTTGGTTTCTATTATCAATTCCTCCTCAGAACATTTGGATTCATTAAACCCAAATTCCAAAAGGCTTCTTTTTAGAGGCACGGTTGGGTTTCCACGAACGCGAAGTATCCTTTTTGGATAAAGTCCGTTTTCTTTTGCCAAACCGATAAAGGAATCTTCCTCCTTATATGGAATGATAGTAGCGAATAATCCAACAGGAGTTAGCAATTTTGAAACACCCTCTAGAAGCTCATCAAAAGGTAAGGACATATTTTGTCTGGCAATATCCCTTGACGTGTTTCCGCTGGTAACATCCTCTGTATAAAAAGGTGGATTGGATACGATAAGATTATAGGGCTCCTCCGTCTCAGCTACAAACTCATCCAACCCTGCATGATAACAGAAAAGTCTATCGGACCAACCTGAAGCTTCAAAATTTTCAACACATTGTTCGTAGGCATCCTCATCAACCTCTATAGCATCTATAATTTCAGCATCGCTACGCTGGGCAAGCATTAAGGCAATGAGTCCAGTTCCCGCCCCGATATCCAAAATAGAATACGGTTTATTACCCAAATCAGTCCATGCTCCCAACAATACTCCATCGGTACCAATTTTCATGGCACATTTGTCTTGATTTATATTAAACTGTTTAAAATTGAATGATCTACTCCCCATATCTTCCCTATTCCAAATTATGTTAAACTTTAGCATTTAGATTTAACTAGCCTACTAAAGTAAATCTCAATATCGCTATTTCGTACTTTCCTTACCAAAGTTATTGCAACCAAATTCTATATATTTACTAAGTTGACATTTTCCAATTACAATATCCAAAATCTGAACCTACCTATTAATTTGAAACGGCGTAACCATCAATTATTAATCTATATTATTTGTTGCCTATCCTTTATTTGTGGAAACAGCCAACAAGAAACCAATGCCAATACCGATTCAAAAGAACTTCGGGCACGAGAATTATCACAAGTTTACTGTAGTATGTGCCATAAATTTCCAGAACCGGAATTATTGGATAAAGAGACGTGGGCAACTAGTGTGCTTCCCAATATGGCACGAAGATTAGGTCTAAAAATGGCAGGGAAATATAATTTTATTGATCAGGATTCCATTGAAGCCAATCTCTTAAAAAAATATAATACCTATCCGGAAAATGCCATGATCTCAAAAGAAGATTGGTCGGAAATAGAAAAGTACTATGTTGAAAATGCACCTAAAAAATTAGCGTCAATAAGTAGTTCTTCCGAACGATCAAAAAATGAATTCCCATTTGAGGTTCAAACTATCAATATCGACAACGTAAAACTTCCGCAGGTAACGCTTTTGGAGTATGACAAGTATAATTCAGAATTGTATATTGCAAATTACTTAAAACTCTATGCCCTAAATAAAAATGGGGGGCTAACTGCCGAATGGGACTTGGACAGCTATGGCTCCGATATTGAATTTTCAGAAAATAAGATTAATCCGCTACTCCTTTCTATTGGCAAAATAACACCATCCAATCAAAAATTGGGACAGTTGAATAGGCTGGACAAAAAAGAAATCCCAAATCATAAATCAACTATACTTTCTAATTTGCTTAGACCTGTCCATTTTGAAAGTGTCGATTTAAATCTTGACGGCAAAAAAGACTTATTACTCTCCAGTTTTGGCCATACCGTTGGAAAACTATCTTGGTTTGATGACTATGATTTGACCAAAGAACATATCCTAAGCACGTTACCGGGTACACGTAAGGTTGAAATCTTTGATTTTAATAGCGATGGAAAACCGGATATAATGGCCCTGATGACCCAGTCCTATGAGGGTTTAAAAATATTTTACAATCAGGGTAAAAATATGTTCAAAGAGGAACAGATTTTAGAATTTAACCCCGTTCATGGCTTGAGCTATTTTGAGCTAGCGGACTTTAATTCTGACGGTTATCCGGATATTTTGGTAACGAATGGGGACAACAGGGACTTTTCACCCATAGATAAGCCATATCATGGTTTGCGTATCTATTTAAATAATACCAAAAACCAATTTGAAGAGACGTATTTCTTTCCAATGTACGATTGTAATAAAGCGATAGCGAGGGATTTTGATAATGATGGAGACTTGGATATTATCGCATCTTCCCTTTTTGTTGATTATGAAGGAAATAGCGATGTTAGGGATGCAATAGTATTTCTTAAAAATAATGGAGAATTCAACTTTGATGCATCATTCGTTCCAAATCCAACACATGGTAATTGGTTAACAATGGAAGTGTTGGATTTTAATGAAGATGGTTTGCTTGATGTGGTTCTAGGTGCATTTGTTTATGATATCAATGAAATGTTTAAAATAATAACTGCAACCGGTATTTCAAACTTGCCCCAAGTTTTGGTTTTACTACAAAAAAACCAATAACATTACTTTGAATTATTCTTTTGGAGTATTCAAAATTCTGCTTTTCGCCTCGTTCAAATAACTTCGGCCAATGGTATATCGTATTCCTCCAACTTCCACACTGTTTCCCTCAACAACGTTTACCTTATTTAGGGCAATGGTGTAAGACCTATGGATTCTTTGAAATTTATCGCTCGGCAATTCATCCGTAAAACTACTCAGCGTTTGATGTATGATGTACTTTGCCGTTGGAGTAATTATCCTAATATAGTCCTTTAGACTTTCAATTACCATTATTTCATCGAGAAAAATCTTCTGTAACTTCTTTTTATCAACTTTTACAAATATACTTGGCTTTTCCTCCATTGAGAGAGGAGATTTCTGAACACCTTGTTTAAGACTTATTATCCTGTCCACGGATTTTATAAATCTTGGCAAAGGAACTGGCTTCACCAAATAATCTATAGCCTCCAGTTCAAAACTTTTAAGGGCGTGTTCTTGGTGAGCGGTGGTCATAATAACAAAAGGTTTTTCATGTAATGTGCTCAAAAATTCCAACCCATCCAAAAAGGGCATATTAATATCCAGAAACATTAAATCAACAGCGTTCTCCCTTAAGTATGAGGATGCATCCAGTGCATTGGAAAAAGTTCCAACTAATTGTAATTCTTTAACTCTTTGAATATAATTTTTCAGAACATTAATTGCCAAAGGCTCATCGTCCACCACTATTACCTTTAAAATCATATCACTTTAAGTTTTAAGATTACAATGAACAAATTGTTCTCTTCATAAATTGACAATTGGTAGTCATTTTTCTCATAGCCCAATTCAAGACGTTTTTTTACGTTGGATAATCCTATCCCTCCAGACCTAGTTGGGTAATCTGATTTTGGATTTTCTTTTGGTATTGTATTGGATACTTTAAAGTCCATAAAACCGTCGGACACCATTAAATCTATTTGAATTCTCATTTCTCCTATGCTCTTACTGGCACCATGTTTAAAACAATTTTCCACCAATGGAATCAATAGCATAGGAGCAATAGTATAATTGTCCAAATTTCCCGAGATGTTCATGTCAATTTTTAAGGTATTATCAAAACGTATGCGCTCCAGGTCTATATAATTTCGTATACATTCTACTTCACTTGTCAAATCCTGACGTTGCTTTTTAGTGGCATACAACAAATAGCGCATTAACTCAGAAAGCTTTAGAACCACTTCAGGTGCTTTATCGGATTTTTCCAGGGTTAAAGAATAAATGTTATTCAGGGTGTTGAAAAAGAAATGTGGAGAAACCTGGGATCGTAAAAAACGTAGTTCCGTTTTCAATTGCCTTTTTTCCAATTCATGTAGCTTACTACTTTCCCTAAGCCAATCTATAGTCAATTTTATGGCCGTGAAAAAAGAAATAACATATACCTCGCCAATCATGGTAGTCACCGCGTAGGAAAGAGTAAGACTTGTGGTTTCTCCCGGTCCTTCCGGCATAACATTAGGTCCTGCCAGATAGTAGGTCAAATTATACTTTACCAAGAGCATTATTAATAGGGATGCCAGAATATAAAAAGTGTAGGCCAAGTATTTTTGGGTGTATACGAATTTTGGCATTAAGTAGTATACGTTAAAATAGGCCAATGCCATGTGGATTGGAAACCCGATTAGGTTAGTTTTCAGGGAGTATAGAAAATCATCGTGAATGCTGCTCCATCGGAACGTATTGAATATAAAGTAAGCTGCCCAGAACAAAATATGGTGCCAATATTTAATGGTATAGTTTGTAGAAGCACTGTTCTTACCAAGAAAGCTACCTATATTACTGTTAGCATACATAATTTAAAAATTACTCCAGGTATTCTGGTGTTAAGCCCCACTACAAAGTTGTTGGTCTAATTTAATTTTCAATACTACGAAAATTGTCAACATTCCAATTAGTAAGGAAAACTCAGTTGGAACTATTTACTCGTTGGTTCTTTAAAAAATTAAGCAAATATAAAACTAGTTGGCTTAGGTGTTCGAACTTTATTTAATTCACACCAATACGCAAAAATTAGATTCACTCGGTTTACAAAACATAGTGGTGAATCCTAATTTTAACTTTACAATAATAATGGTAAATTACTAAATGGGAATATTTACCGATTGTGCTCTTAAGCACAGATTACAATTTAGAAATAGATATTAAGCATTTTTTATGGGCAAAACTTCACTAAAGAATAAGAAGATAATGGCATTTGTGCTCTTTGCAATTTACTTGGGAAGCGTGTCCCTACTTGCTCAGCAAACACCTAAGACCTATGTGGCCCAAAAAACCTCCGAAACAATCACTATAGACGGTAAAATGTTGGAAAAATCCTGGGAAAATGCAAAATGGACCGATGTTTTTAGGGATATTGAAGGAAAGAAAGAGGCAACTTATCATACAAGGGTAAAAATGATATGGGACCAGCGTTACCTCTATTTTCTTGCTGATATTGAAGAACCTCATGTTTGGGCTACCTTAAAACAAAGGGATACTATCATATTTTACAACAATGACTTTGAACTATTTATTGATCCAGACGGAGATACCCATAATTATTATGAGTATGAAATGAATGCGCTCAATACAATTTGGGATCTATTTTTATCCAAACCTTATAGAAATAATGGAAAAGTACTCGGAGGATGGGATATAAAGGGGTTAAAATCTAATGTAACGATTAATGGGACCTTAAATAATCCAACAGATAAAGATAAGGGATGGGTAGTTGAAATCGCTATTCCCTGGTCCTTTGACACTGAACCGGGTGGAATTACCCATATTCCTGAAAATGAGTTCTGGAGAATAAATTTTTCTCGGGTCAACTGGGATTTTGAGCTTACAAATGGAAGGTATTCAAGAAAAAAAGATAGTTTAGAAAAGTACCTTCATGAACATAATTGGGTGTGGTCCCCACAAGGTGTTATTAATATGCATGAACCGGAACATTGGGGATATGTTTATTTCTCTACTGACAATGTTGGAGCAGATTCCAGCTTTGAAATTCCGAAGGATGAATATATTAAATGGTATTTATACGAACTGTATAGGGATGTTAGAAATGAAAATAGAGGAAAGATAGTTTGGAAACCCATAAACGGGCAATTACAGAGTAAAGCAAAAAACATTCTTGGAAAATCCGTCATAGCTATTTTAGAAAAAAATAAATTTGGAATCAATATATGGGCAACCAGTCCATTTACAAACAAGAAGCTGGTAATACAAAATGACGGAAAATTTAACACCTATGACCAAGACTAAGACAACATTTATTAGATCACTTTTGCTTATCATCTTTCTATCACTTTTCTCCTGTATAACTGAAAATGGGAATAAGAAAAACGTGACCAATGACAATATGGACAAAGTTGAAACATTGGAAGAAACATCCTTTAAGCTATGGACATGGGTTACCGCTGAAAAGGAAAGAACAGATAGTTCTTTTGAAGAAGAGTTCAAGAAATATAGCGATAATGGCATTGATGCCATTTTAATAAATACATACGGAGACCCAAAACTTTTAGCAAGATTGGTCCCCATTGCCAAAAAATTTAAATTGGAAGTCCATGCTTGGATGTTCACTATTAATAGGCCGGGCGACAAAATTGCAGAACAGCATCCGGAATGGTACGCGGTTAGCAGGGATGGTAAATCCTGTTATGACGATCCGCCGTATGTAGGTTATTACAAATGGCTATGCCCTACAAGAAAGGAGTCGCGTGAACATATACTAAGTTTAATTGAAGGGTTATCCAAAGTTGAAGGTGTAGCAAGTTTTCATTTGGATTACATTCGATATTCGGATATATTTTTGCCTATAGGACTGCTTCCCAAATATGATTTGGTTCAAAATGAAGAACTCCCCAGATATGATTTTTGTTATTGTGAAGTTTGTTTGTCAGAATTTGAAAAAATACATCATAAGAACCCGAAAGATTTTGACCACCCGGCCATAGATATGGAATGGAAAAATTTTAGACTTAACAAAGTAAAGGCCATTGTGGATGACGCCTATAAAATTGCACATGCCAATGGCAAGTTACTAACCTCGGCGGTGTTCCCTTATCCAGAAATGGCGGACCATATGGTACGTCAGCGTTGGGACAAATGGGATATAGATATTGTGCTGCCCATGATTTACAATGTATTTTATAATGAAGAAATAGACTGGATAGGTTATGCAACCAAACAAGGTGTTGAGGACCTTAAAGGAAAAAATACGGAACTCCATACTGGAATATATGTTCCAGAGATGACAGGGGAAGAATTGGAGGAAGCCATTCGTCAAGCTAAAAATAACGGTGCAAAAGGCGTTTCCTTTTTTGATGGCCCGGCTATTACCGAGGAACAATGGCAAATCATAAAGGAGATTGGGGATAAATAAATCTAGAACCAAATTCCGGTAGTACAAAAAACTCCTATACACTTGTTTTTTTAAAACCTACAAGTTCGTGGTCAACACAAGTGGCGCTTCTAATAATGTTTGTAAGGGAAGGGCGTATTTTTTAAGCTCATAATAAGTGAGGAAATAACACTTATTAATGAAGTTGTCCTGAACAAGACAAAAACGTTTTCGAAAAGGTGTTATTTAGCTTTTCACAATCGTTATTAGTCGAATATATTCCACTATTACAAGACTACTTAGCATTTTTAATTACATTTTATACACCTAACTAAACTCAAAAATTCATGAACAACAAAATCTTAAGTTTTTTGATGCTATTATCACTATTCTTTTTTCAAGGGATAATGGCGCAAAATAGCACGGTATCCGGTACGGTGTCAGATGAATCTGGCTCACCGCTTCCCGGTGTCAACGTTATTGAAAAAGGCACGTCCAATGGTACATCAACTGATTTTGATGGAAATTATACCATTGTTGCGGGCAGTTCCGCAACTTTGGTCTTTTCCTCATTAGGTTATGAAACCAAGGAGGTCGCTGTTAACGGTCAAACCACTATTAATACTTTTCTGGCGGAAGACGCTAGCGAGCTAGACGAAGTGGTAGTAACCGCACTTGGTATAAAAAAGGAAACCAAAGCACTTGGTTATTCCTTGACCGAAGTAGACGCAGAAGAAATTGCGACGATTAAAACTCCAAACGCAATCAACTCTTTGCAAGGTAAAATTGCCGGTGTTAACATTTCTCAAAATGCTACCGGTGCTGCAGGCTCTAGTAGGGTCATCATTAGGGGTTCAAGTTCACTATCTGGTAATAACCAGCCACTTTATGTTGTAGATGGTATTCCCATCAACAATAGTAATAATGGTTCAGCAAGTTTATGGGGAGGTTCAGACGGTGGTGATGGTATCTCCAGTTTAAACCCAGATGATATTGAATCCATATCAGTTTTAAAAGGTGGTGCGGCATCCGCGCTATATGGTTCCCGTGCGGCTGGTGGAGTTATTATCGTAACTACCAAAACCGGAAAAGGGCAACAAGGTTTTGGCGTAGAGCTAAGCAGTCAAGTTACCTTTGATAGAGTGGATACTTCTATACAGGACTTTCAAACCCAGTATGGACAAGGTTTATTGGGAGCTCGACCCACTACCCAAGAAGGTGCTTTAGACGCAGGAACTTCTTCATGGGGTGAGCGCTTTGATGGGGTAAACTCTGTTCAATTCGACGGTGTTTTAAGACCCTATTCCTATGCCGGAAATAATATCGACAAATTTTACAGAACAGGTACAACTTTTATAAATACCGTGGCGTTGACAAATGCTACTGAAAAAATAACATACAGATTATCAGCTTCTGATTTAACTAATGAGGATATACTTCCTAATGCTGGGTTAAACAGAAAATCTTTCTCTTTCAATGGTTCTGCTGTTTTAGCGGATAAACTTACAAGTACGATCAACGCGAAATACGTTATTGAAAAAGTTCAGAATAGACCACGGTTATCAGATGCTCCGGGTAACGCTAACTTTACGGTTGCACTATTACCAGGTAACTTTGATGTGCTGACATTGCAGCCTTCTACCAATCCTGACGGTTCTGAAAGACAATATTCAAATAATACTTTTTCACAAAATCCCTATTTCGCCGCTTTCAATTTTAGAAATGAAGATGACAGAAATAGAATCATTGCCTCTACAACATTAAGATATGACTTCACTGACTGGCTTTCCCTTACCGGTAGAATGGGTATTGACAATGATATTATCAGAAGAACTTCGGTAGAGCCATTTGGGACTGCATACAAACCACTAGGAAGTATACAAGAGCAAGAACGTAGAACTAACCAAGTGGACGCCGATATTATTTTGGCAGCAGAAAAGGATATTACTGACAAATTTGGAATTTCTGTAATTGCGGGGGTAAACGCTAACCATCTTAAATCTGAAAATCTTTTCTTGGGTGGTGACGATTTTATTGTGCCAGGACTGGAAGACATAGGAAATACAGCAAGGATAAATAGAAGCAGGGAATACAGTGAACGTAAAATTGGTTCTGTCTACGGTTCTTTGGAGCTGTCATATGACCGTTGGGCTTACATTACCTTTACCGGAAGAAATGACTGGTTCTCTACCCTCTCATTTCCGGGTAAAGAAACACCAAATGATGATTTTTATCCCTCCGTAAATGCTAGTTTGGTCTTATCGGATGCTTTCCAGATGCCATCCTTTATAGATTTCCTAAAATTAAGGGGAGGTTATTCAGAAGTTGCTGGTGGCGCCCAAAATCCTTATGAATTGGCGTTGACTTATGAAATTTTCGGTAATCCGCTAGGTGGGCAACCTACTGGAAGAATCTTTGGATCCACTGTTCCCAATGCGAATCTTGTAGCGTTTAGTAAGAGTGAAACTGAGGTTGGTTTAGATTTACGTCTGTTTCAGAACAGACTATCTTTTGATTTGGCATATTACAGCAATGAAACTACGAATGATATTGTGGATGTAGCCACTTCAACGACCTCTGGTTTTAACGGCGCTAAGGCTAATCTTGGTCGGATAACCAATAAAGGTTTTGAGTTTTTGGTGAGTGGCACCCCGGTAAGAACTGCAGACTTTAATTGGAACATGTCAGTAAACGGAGCTTATAATGAAGGATTGGTTGTGGCAACGGATGACGTTGACTCCGATGTGAATTTAGATGAACCTCGTACCCAAAATGTTAGAATAACGCATATTGTTGGAGAACCATACGGTACCATTGTCGGTGTTTCTTATGAAAGGGACGATAATGGCGTAATCAAATATGATATTGATGACCAAGGAGTTCCAAGAGCTGTTGAAGGTGAACGTAAAATACTGGGCGAAGGTGTCCCACCTTTAACATTAGGTTTTACCAACTCGTTTAGATATAAGAATTTTAATCTAAATTTCTTGATAGACGGTAAATTTGGAGGACAAATGTTCTCAGGAACCAATACGTTGGTTTATGGTAATGGACTGCATAAAAAAACATTGGAAGGCAGGGAAAATGGTCTGACTGTTTCCGGTATCGACAATGCAACCAATCAACCTTTTACCACCACAGTAGCACCAGAAAACCTACAAACCTATTGGGGAGAGATTAACGATATAGCGGAAGAATTTGTGGAGGATTCCGATTACATTAAATTTAGACAATTAAGTATTGGGTATTCAATACCCCAAAGGGCATTGGAGAATGTATTCCTTACCAGCGTAAATGTTTCCTTTATTGCTTCCAATTTATTTTATATTTCTAGAAGCATAGACAATATTGACCCGGAAAGTGCTTACAATGTTGGGAACTCACAAGGTTTGGAATATTTTGGCGTTCCTTCCTCAAGAAATTATGGTATGACTATCAACTTAAAGTTTTAAAAAATAAGATATGAAAAAATTGATTTGTTTATTTATGACGATGCTGGTTTTAGGCGCGTGCGATGACGGGTATGAAGAACTAAATGTAAATCCGACCAAACCATCACAGATTGCTGCCGGCAATAAACTAACCGCGGCAATTAAGTTTGTCTCAAGTGAGCGTTACGATAACTGGAGAGCGGGTATGATCTATCAATCCACCATGATGCAGCATATCGCTACAACGGCGGGATATTGGGATGGTGACAAATATACTTGGAACAGAGGTTATGCCTCTTCGTTAATGGATAGATACTATGAAAACGCTATCAAAACCATCGAAGATTTATTATTCCAATTAAACGAGGAAGCAGCACCGGACGAAATGAAAGCTATCGTAAGAATCCTTCGGGTATTCGCTTATTCAAGATTAACAGATCTTTATGGGGATGTTCCCTATAGTGAGGCGGGAAAAGCAGTAATCGAAGGTGTATTCTTGCCTAAGTACGATGCGCAAAGTGAGATTTATGCAGATATGCTAAATGAGTTAGAGGAATCTGCAGCTGCTTTGGGTAGTGGCATCTCAGGATTTGGCGCGGCGGACGTTATCTACGGTGGTGATCAAGCAAAATGGAAAAAATTAGCCAACTCCTTAATGCTACGTTTGGGACTTCGATTGATTAAAGTTGATCCTGCGGCTTCCCAGGCCTGGGCAACTAAGGCCATCGCGGGAGGAGTAATGACCTCAAATGATGACATTTTTTATTTACAGCATGATGAAAACAATCGAAATGGAATTTCAGAAGTTTTTGATGCGGATGGCAATCCACGTATGAGTGATACTTTTATTAACTTCCTACAAGATGGAAACGACCCAAGACTTCCCATCCTTGCAGCTAGGAGAGCTGATGGAAGTACTGCAGCAGCGGATTTAATTGGTTTTCCAAACGGATTAAATAGTGCCATGTTATTAGAAATGACCGGGGAAGAGAATACTGATGCATACGCCGAACCAAATAGAGCTATATTAGCTCCGTTTGATGCTCCTATGATTTTCCAGACCTATGCCGAAGTAGAATTCATGTTGGCTGAAGCCAACGTACGATGGGGTCTAGCAGGCGATGCAGAAACGCATTATAACAATGGTGTTACCGCCGCAATGAAACAGCTATCCCTATATGGCGACGCTGCTAATATCGCTGATGCTGATATCACTGCTTATTTAGGAGCCAATCCGTATGACCCAGCTAATGCCCTTGAACAAATAAATACACAATATTGGGCTGCTACATTCTTAAATGAATACGAGACTTTCTCTAACTGGAGAAGAACTGGTTTCCCGGTCCTAGTACCGGTAAATTTCCCAGGAAACGAGACCGGTGGAACTATTCCAAGAAGACTTACGTATTCTGTAAACGAGGCCAGTGTTAACCCAGAAAATTACCAAGCAGCAATCGCCGCCCAAGGTCCTGATATTTTGACCACAAGGGTTTGGTGGGATGTTGAATAACATGTACAATACTTTATATAATTTCTATAAAGTTTGAGTTAGTTTTAATTGAGTTGAAAAAGGAGAGGAAACTCTCCTTTTTTTATCTAAAATACTATCTTGTAATCATGAAAATAAAGTACTTATTCATCTGTTTTGGTCTGCTCATCTGTTGTAACAATCCCAATAAAGACAGGGAAAGTATCAAAAGCCAAAAGTTATTTACTTTACTCGAACCAAAGGAAACTGGGATTTCTTTCAATAATATTATCAAAGACGATAAGGATCGAAACATCTTTCTGTACGCCAATTTCTACGGCGGTGCAGGTGTGGGTCTGGGTGATTTTAATAATGATGGATTACAAGATATTTTCTTTGCCGGAAACATGGTTCCTGATAAATTGTACCTGAACCAGGGAAACTTGAAGTTCAAAGATTATACGGAACTTGCTGGAATTAAGGATTTTGAAGGATGGTCTACCGGTGTCACTGTTGCAGATGTTAACAATGACGGCAACTTGGATATTTATGTGAGTAGGGAATTGTACGACGAGAATCCAGAATGGCGTAAAAATTTGCTATACATCAATAAAGGGGATGGTAGTTTTACCGAGGAGGCAGAAAAATATAATATTGCAAATACAGAACGTACACGTCATGCCACTTTTTTAGATTACGACAAAGACGGTCAACTAGATTTGTTCTTACTTACGCAACCCCCAAATCCGGGAAGCTTATCACAGTATTTTGATTCAGAAAACCTACTTAAGCCCCAATATACGTTGAGGCTTTACAAAAACAACGGAGATTCCTTTAAGGATGTCACCGCAAAATCCGGAATACAGCGTACCGGATTTCCCAATGCAGTTTCCGCTAGCGACTTTAACAATGATGGATGGACAGATCTTTATGTTGCCAATGATTTTTACGCTCCGGATTTTCTTTTCATGAACAATCAAGACGGAACCTTCTCTAGCATAGAGAAAAATGCTTTGAATCAAACTTCGTACTATAGCATGGGCGTGGATGTTGCCGATATTAACAACGACCAGAATTTGGACGTTTTTGTTTTGGACATGGTTGCCGAAGATAATTTTCGTCTTAAATCCAACATGAGCGGCATGGACATAAGCTCTTTTTGGAAAGTGGTGGAAGATGGTGGAGGTTATCAGTATATGTACAATACGCTACAGCTCAACAACGGTAACGGCACTTTTAGTAATGTTGCTCAATTCTCAGGTATGGCCGCAACGGATTGGAGCTGGTCTAACCTCATAGCTGATTTTGACAACGATGGCCTAAAAGACACGTATGTTACCAACGGTCTTCTTAGAGACATACGCAATACGGACGCCGATAAAAAAATTGCCAACTATATAAATACCTCAAGAGTCAATTGGTTGCAAAACAATCCAGACGGAGGTAATCTTTCCTCCATTTGGGACATTGTTGACTTAGACAAAGCGGTAAATATGCTCCCCTCGCAGCCACTAAAAAACTACTCATTTAAAAATACTGGAGATCTTCAGTTCAACAAAATGTCCGACGAATGGGGACTGGATGAAGAATCTTTTTCCAATGGGTCTGCATACGCGGACTTGGACAATGACGGCGATCTGGACCTGGTGGTCAACAACATTAATAAAGAAGCTTTTGTTTACCGAAACAATTCAGAAATTCTAGAGGGGAAAAACTTTTTAAGAATTGAGCTGGTAGATAATCAACATAAACCGCTATTCGGGACAAGAATTAATGTTTACACAAAAAATGGCGTTCAGACCCAGGAGACCACAAATGTTAGAGGAATTTATTCTACAAGTGAGCCTACAGTGCACTTTGGCTTAAATGACCTGGCTTTGGTTGATAGCCTTGTTATACAATGGCCAAACGGGAACAAAACCATTAAGCACGATATTGCTACCAATCAGGTTTTAAAAATAGCTATTAGCGATTCAGAAGAAAATAGTGAAATTGATAATAGGAAATTGGAAGGGAGACTATTTGCAGAAGAGTACTAAAGACTTTTCTTGTAAATTTCAGCACCAAGAAAATAATTTTGATGATTTCGAAAAGCAAATATTACTACCACACAAATTATCTCAATTTGGCCCGGCGTTAACTGTCTGGAGACGTTAATAACGATGGTCTTGATGATTTTTATGTTGGAGGTGCCGCTGGCCAATCACCTATTCTTTTTGTTCAAAATAAAAGTGGTGATTTTGCACAAAGTAATTTAGCATTTTGGCAGAAAGAAGCACCATATGAAGATGTAGATGCTATTTTCGTGGACATCAATAAAGATGGATTTCAAGACATTTACGTGGTTAGCGGTGGAAATGCCTACAAAGAAGGGGATTTTCATTATACGGATAGGCTCTATATTAACCAAGGTAATGGCAGTTTTAAAAAAGGTGCTATTCTCAACCTTCTTAAAACAAGTGGCTCCGTAGTAAAAGCCAATGATTATGATGGAGATGGCGATATGGACCTTTTTGTAGGGGGAAGACATACCCCCCATAAGTATCCTGCACCTACTTCAAGCATGTTGCTGGTGAACGAAAATGGACAGTTAAACAACCTTACTAATGAATTATCCCCCGATTTAATTAATATTGGTATGGTTACGGATGCCATCTGGTCAGATTATGATAAGGACAATGATCTGGATCTAGTTGTTGTTGGAGAATGGATGCCAATTACCATTTTCCAAAATAACAATGGTCAATTAAGTAAATATGAAACCGAAGGCTTGAAAGAAACAAGCGGTTGGTGGTTTAGCATTGAACAAGGGGATTTTGATAATGATGGGGACATGGATTATATAGCCGGCAATCTTGGGCTTAATTACAAATACAAAACCAGCCCGGAAAAACCGTTCGATATTTACTATAATGATTTTGATGGCAATGGTGATGGCGACATTGTTTTGGGCTATTACAATAATGAAAAACATTTTCCGCTGCGCGGCTTTTCATGTTCCTCACAACAAATTCCATCCCTCAAAGACAAAATTGGAAAATATGATGTTTTTGCATCCTTGGAACTCACGGAAGTCTATGGGGAAGAAAACTTAAAAAACGCACTTCATTACAAGACAGATACTTTTGCATCAGTATATATCGAAAATCTTGGTGGAGGCAACTTTAAAGTAAAAGAGTTACCAATGTTAGCACAATTGTCCAACATTAATGATATGCTTGTAAGAGATTTCAACGATGATGGATTTATGGATGTACTCGCTGTTGGTAATCTTTTTGTATCCGAAATTGAAACTCCTAGAAACGATGCCGGGACTGGCCTTCTACTATTAGGTGATGGTGTTGGCGGCTTTCTAATAAATCGAGGTGCGGAAATAGGTTTTTACGCAGCGCGGGATGCCAAAAAATTAGTTGAAATATCTCAGGGAAATCAACGGCATATTTTAGTGGGTAATAATAATGATATCCTTCAATCCTTTAGTATCAAAAAGAACAAGAAAGTTTCGGCAGCATTTTAAACTTTTCACTGATCAACGAAACCTGGCTCCCTAATTTCGGACCCCTCCATCTCCCTAAGACTATCGCCCAATTCTGACCTCATTTGGTCTGCCAACTTTTTAATTTTAGCTACCACATCAGGATGTTGACTAGCGACATTATTTGTTTCGCTTATATCGTCTTCAACATTATATAGTTCAATTTCTTCAAGGTCAACCATCTTGTAATTACCAGGAATACCGTCCTTACCTGGTTCCTGCCCTTCCATCGTCCTATAGGTATGTGGAAAATACAACTTCCACTTTCCATACCTAACTCCAAATAGTTCATTAACCCTATAATAAAAGAAGTACGCTTCCTGTGGGCTTTCCTCTTTATTCCCTTTAAATAATTCCCAAGCACTTTTACCATCAATTTTATTCGAGGAAAGTTGTGAACCTGTAGCTTCCGCGATTGTAGGTAATATATCTATAGCCATAAGTGGCGTGTTGCTGACCTTACTTTCTGGAATTACTCCAGGATACTTAATTAAAAAAGGTTCTCGCTGTCCTCCTTCCCATGCGGTACCTTTACCCTCCCTCAAAGGATAAGCGTTTCCAGCATGGTTGCCGTAGGACAACCAAGGTCCGTTATCCGAAGTAAAAATAACAATGGTATTCTTCGTTAATCCGTTTACTTCCAAAGCATCTATAATTTCTCCAACGGACCAATCCAATTCCATTATCACGTCACCATAAAGCCCTCTATTGGATTTTCCTTTAAATTTATCAGATACAAATAAAGGAACATGTGGTTGGGGATGGGGCACATATAAGAAAAAAGGATTGTCCTTATTACGATTAATGAAATCCACACTACGCTCTGTAATCTGAGTTGTTAACTGAGATTGGTCCATTAATGTATCTATTATGGTTTCATTTTCATACAGCGGTAAATCAGGAAAATTGAAAATTGTGCCTTGTTGTGGATGATAGGGCCACATATCGTTGGAATAAGGTATTCCAAACCATTCATCAAAACCATGTCTAGTGGGTAGGAATTTTTTATGGTGCCCTAAATGCCATTTCCCAAAAATTCCCGTTTTATAGCCATTGGCTTTAAGCATTTCCGCCATAGTGAGCTCGGAAGCGTTAATACCGTTTTTATTATCCGGTCCAAGTGCATTATGTATGCCGATTCTATTTGGATAACAACCTGTCAATATTCCCGCCCGCGATGCAGAACAAACAGCCTGCGCGGCATAATAACTTTTAAAAATACTCCCCCCCTTGGCCATTTTATCTAAGTTGGGAGTTTCAATATCCTTAGCTCCAAAAACCCCAACATCATTATAGCCTTGGTCGTCCGTAAAGATCAAAACCACATTGGGAGGTTGGGTTTCTTCCGAATTAGTTTTTACCCTGGTTTCTTTGCAAGACAGCATTAAAAATATCGTAAAAAAAACAATTCCATTAAAATTTAAATATTTCATTGATATCTTATAAGTAAAGTCATAGTTAAAATCCTTGTAGGATGCCATGAATATAGTTAATTTCCAAAGCAAAATTTGAATGAACTAGACTATAATGAAACTTTTTAAGAAAAAGACTAGCCGACAAAACCAAAATGGTTTTGTCTTTTTTTTACCCATCCTTATTGTTTGTTTTTTAATTAGCTGCTCACCTGAAAAAAAAGAAAAGGTACAGGATAATGTAGCTGAAGTTATTTCTTCCATGTCCGATTCGCTTCCGGTTGTTTCCCTACCGGAAGATGCAGACCCTGAGCATGAAGATTGGAAAGGAGCAGATTTGGAGCCCAAGGAACCAGTACTCCCATTATATCCCGATGAAGAGGCTAAAAAGTTTTTATTACCGGAAGGCTACCATATTGAACCAATTCTCACCGAACCACAAATACAGCAACCCGGGGCGATTTCATTCGACGGCAATGGTCGTATGTTCGTCTTGGAACTGCGCACCTATATGCTCACTGCCGATTCTGATGGAACTTTGGAACCAACCAGTAGGATCTCAAGATGGGAGGACGTCGATAATGACGGTGTTTATGAAAAGGGAACGGTCTTCGTAGACAGTCTTATTTTTCCACGATTTGTACTACCCTATGGCAAGGATGCCGTACTGACCATGAATTCCGATGAAGACAATGTGTATAAGTTCACCGATACCGATGGAGACGGCAAAGCTGATAAAAAAGAGCTTTTCACTACCAATTATGGACGTTCTGGCAATGTGGAACACCAACAGGCCTTTATGTATTACAATATGGACAATTGGCTCTACAGTACCTATAATGCTTTTCGTGTGAGGGAAACACCAACAGGGGTCATCCGCGAGAATACGGGGTATAACCGTGCACAATGGGGCGTAACACACGATGATGATGGAAAGGTTTGGTTTTTGGGAGGCGCAAGTGGCCTACCATCCCAATTTCAACAACCCGTACATTATGGTAATTTTGATTATGAGGATACTGACAATTATGCCGAAGGTTTTGAAGAACCGTGGGGTGCACCTGTTTTGATAGGTGACCTGCAAGAAGGTATGGACCGTGTACGGGAAAATAACGGAGGACCCAAACGGGTTACAGGAGCAGCTGGAAATGATATTTATCGTGGTGATCGATTGCCAAAGGACCTATATGGACAGTTATTCTATGGGGAACCTGTAGCCCGTATCGTGCGTCAGGTAAATCCTGTGGTCAATGAAGGAATAACGACCTTGCAAAATGTATTTCAAGATCAAAAGTCGGAGTTTTTGAGATCGACGGACCCCTTGTTCCGTCCGGTGGATATGACCACTGCACCCGATGGCACCATGTATATTACCGATATGTACCATGGCATTATACAGGAAGGCCAGTGGGCGCAAAAAGGCACCTATCTTCGTACCAAAATTGAGCAGTATCAACTGGATAAGGTAATTGGACTCGGCCGAATCTGGCGTATTACCCACGATAGCAAGGAACGGGACAAGACCAAACCGAATATGCTCAATGAAACACCGGCCCAAGTTGTAAAGCACTTGGAACACCCAAATGGTTGGTGGCGAGACAAGGCACAACAGTTGATCGTATTGTCACAGGATAGGAGTATCGTTCCAGAACTTGAAGCCATGGTTAATAAAAGCGATAATACATTGGCCCGTTTCCATGCCTTGTGGTGCTTGGAGGGTCTGGGTTCGTTGAAAGGGAATATGGTTAAAAAATTAATGGACGACCCCAATCCCAGAATGCGTATTCAGGCCATGCGTGCGGGGGAAACGTTATATAAGTCGGGTAAAAGATCGCTTGGAGACGATTATTTAAAGTTACTTGAGGATAAAAATGCGGATGTGGCCTTACAGGCCGTTTTGTCCGGACACATCCTTGAAGTCCCATCCTTCGACATTGCCCTCAAAAAATTACTCAAGTCGAATTCGGCCAAAGGAATACAGACCATTGGTACACAGATATTAGAACCAAAAGAAGCTAAAAATTGGTGGGAAGTTGGCAATAATCAGCTCACTGACGCGCAGAAAAACTCCTTGGAAAAAGGAAAGGTCATCTTCAACGAACTCTGTGTCCAATGTCATGGAAACGATGGCACAGGAACACCGGTTGGAAATGGTTTGGTCATGGCACCGGCCTTGAGCGGTTCTAACCGGGTACAATCGCACCCAGAATATGTCATTAAAACGGTGATGCACGGACTGGAAGGCCCATTGGATGGAAAAACCTACCCAGCGGGTATTATGGTAGGTAACAAAGAACAATCCGATGATTGGATTGCGTCCATTGTATCCTACATCCGAACCAATTTATCCAATGAAGCCACCTTGGTATCCGCGGAGGATGTCCATAATGTTAGGACCAAAACAGAGGAGCGCAACATGCCTTATGTATATGATGAGTTAATGACATCGGTTCCGCAACTCCTGGTGCCAAGCGAAGATTGGACTATTACGGCAAGCCATTCCGTACCCACACGAATTGGTGGCCGGGCCTCCCCTACCAGTGCGTTTAATTTTGAGGGATGGAGTACTGGAGGTAATCAGGAAGAGGGTATGTGGTTTCAAATAGAGTTCCCGGAAACCATGAGCGTCTCTGAAATTCACTATAACGCAACCCCCATATCCAGGGGTTGGCGTCCAGGATCACCACCGCCACTTCATACCTTCCCGCGTAGCTATAGATTAGAAACCTCCATGGATGGAAGTTCTTGGAAAGAAATCGAAAAAGGCGAAGGAGAACAGGCAGATGTTTCCCTGATTTTCGACCCCGTTGAGGCCAAGTTTATTCGTATGAGCTTAACGAAAAACTTTGGTCCGCAAGAGGACCGTGAAATACCATGGTCCATGCGACAAATGAAGATTTATGGAGTATCAAAAAAAACTGTATTATAAATAACATAAAACATGTAGTTTACAGACGAAATTTCATATCGAGTTCCGCCGCTTTAGCCATTGGGACAACACTTATAGGTCCAAATATTTTTGGCAGAAATAGGTTGCCGAATTCACCTGTCCCAAACTCTAAAATAAAAGGGGTGCAAATTGGAGTAATTACGTATTCCTTTAGAAGTATGCCTGACCAAAGTGCAGAAGCTACGCTGCAATATGTATTGGATTCGGGCATTAACGCCATTGAATTAATGGGAGATCCAGCCGAATCCATTGCTGGAAAACATGATATCTATGTTGCCTATCACGGACACACCCAACAAACGCCAACTTTTTGGGGTACGGTCCTGAAGCAATCCAAATACAACGCGCTCAACTTGGATTTAGGTCATTTTGTAGCAGCAGGTAATGAAGCTCCGCTTGAAATTATGAAGGAAAAACATGACCATATCAAGAGTATGTATGTAAAGGATAGACAAACGCCGGAACATGGCCAAGGTAATGTCGTGTGGGGCGAGGGAGACACTCCGCTGGCAGAAGCACTTCAATTGATGCGCGATAATGGATATTCCTTTCCGGCCACAATAGAATTGGAATACGATATTCCTGAAGGTTCCGATGCCATTGGGGAGGTAAAGAAATGCTTGGCATTTGCCAAAGAAGCATTGGAAGGTTAAGAAAGATACAAATCGACCAAACCCTCTGGTGTAGCGACTTCAATTACTTTTTTATCCCGGTCAAGTTGAACTATAATGTTGTCATTAATAGGAATCAACAACTGTTTATCACCTTTTAAAACTTCAAAAAGTGCCTGTGCCGTTGTGTCATTTATACTTTGAATGATACCAATATCTCCATGGACTTTATCAATCATGGTAAAGCCGATAACTTCATGAAAATAAAATTTATTACCTGATAGCTTTGGAAGCATGGATAAGGGCAAATAGAGTGCAGACCCCATAATCCGGTCGGCGTCAGATTCGCTTTTCACTTCTTCAAAATCGATACGAAGTAAGTTTGATTTATGTAATCGACATCTATCAATAAAAAATGGAACCAGATTGTTTCCTAAAGAAACAAAAACCGATTCCATATTTTCGTAAAGTTCCGGGTCGTCCGTGTCCAACTTAACAAGGACCTCTCCCTTAAAACTATATTTTGAAACGATTTTACCTAGGTAGAAACAATCTTCCTTACGCATTCGTTCCAAATTTATGATTATTCTTCCTCCCCGGTCTTGGCAGGTTTTACTTCTTTATCACTATTTTCTATAACTTCTTCAACAGAAGGAGCTTCTTTCATTTCCTCGTTCGCTTCTACAACCTCTTCCTCTACTACTGGAGCAACAGGAGTTGTATCTGCGTTTTCTGCATCTGGTTGAGGAGTTTCAGGTGTTTCAACAACGGCTTCAGGAGCAGGTGCCTCTTCCAAAGCTTCTACCTCTTCTCCAGCACTTTCTCCCTCAGGAGTTTCTGGTAAGGCAGCCGCTGCTGCTTCTGCAGCTCGTTTTTCATTTACCTCTTTTTCAGCAGCCAGTGCTTGCGCTTTGGCCTCTTCCTTCGCTTTGTCCAAACCACCCACTTTCGCGGCTATGGCTGCTTCCTTCTCTTCCAACCAAGCATTGAATTTTTCTTCTGCTTGCTCCTCTGTAAAGGCCCCTTTACGAACACCTCCTAATAAATGATGTTTTAACAATACACCTTTATAAGATAAAATTGCTTTTGCCGTATCCGTTGGTTGCGCACCGTTCTGTAGCCATTGTACGGAACTGTCCACGTTTAATTCTATTGTTGCGGGATTTGTATTAGGATTGTAAATCCCTAATTTTTCCAAGAATTTACCATCTCTTTTAGCCCGTGCATCCGCTGCAACTACCCAATAAAATGGTTTTCCTTTTTTTCCGTGTCTCTGTAATCTAATTTTTACTGGCATATCACATTAATTTGTAGGGTGCCCGACCCTGATTATTAATTCTTTTTGTTTACGCTAAAGACCCGTAGGCCATCCAAAAGCGGGTGCAAATATAAATCAATAAATCTTATACTGCAATGTATTTTTAACCATATTGAACTTTTAGCTGTTAAAAGCTTTAACCTTTGGTCTGCTCCACCGTTAAAACCATGCTAAACCCCCGTAAATACTTGTGTTTCCCAGATATTCTTATATCTTAAATAGTGTAGTTATTGAAAGGCAATAATACATATGAATTTAAAATGATAAGAGATAAATGAAGTATTCAGAAAAAATTTCAAATAAATTAAACGAATTATTAACACGTACATATGATGCTGAAAAGGGATATAAAGAAGCTGCCGAAAAGGTAGAAAATCCCACCATCAAAAAGTTCTTTGAAGAAAGAGCTCAGGAAAGATATAATTTTGGACATGAGCTTAAAACGGAAATAAAGGCCTTTGGACAAGAACCCGATAAAGGCGGAAGTTTTAAAGGAACATTGCATAGAAACTGGATGAATTTAAAATCCTTCTTCAATTCTAACGACGAAGAAGCTATGTTAAACGAAGTTGAAAGAGGTGAAAAAGAAGCAATTGAAACATACAGTGATATCTTGAACGATAAAGATTCTGTATTACCTCCATCAACTGAAACCTTCTAATGAAGCAGCGTAAAATGATAAGGGAAGCCTTGGAAAGAGCAGATTTCTTTGAAACAGCGGTATCCTAATACAGTAACATAATAAATTTGAAAGCCTTGGCATTTAGTCAAGGCTTTTTTTTTGTAGTTGATAAATACTAATAATTCAATTTTAGCTAACCACCCTTTTTGGGTAATTTTATCTGTTTTATTTTCAAAGGTGTTTTTATAAAGCGGAAAGCACAAAAATCAATAGTCATTTAGCCTATGTACCTCATTTTCGACACCGAAACTACTGGACTTCCCAAAAACTGGAATGCCCCAATAACAGACACCGACAATTGGCCCCGTTGTATCCAGATTGCCTGGCAACTGCACGATGACATGGGGAATCTTTTGGATCAACAGGATTATTTGGTAAAACCAGAGGGGTTTAATATTCCGTTTGATGCTGAGAAAATCCATGGTATTTCTACCGAGCTGGCCGAGAAGAAAGGTGTTCCGCTACCCGAAGTTTTGGAAAAATTCAATACGGCCATGTCCAAGACCAAGTTCATAGTTGGACAAAATGTAGGATTTGATCTGAATATCATGGGTGCCGAGTTTCACCGTATGGGTGTCGAAAATCCATTACAGGAATTGCCCGTTCTGGATACTTGTACCGAACATACGGCACAGTTATGTCAAATTCCCGGTGGCCGTGGAGGAAAATTTAAACTGCCCACACTAACGGAGCTTCACGAGTATTTGTTCAAGGAACCTTTTGCAGAGGCACACAATGCAACTGCAGACGTAGAGGCAACCACACGATGTTTTCTGGAGCTGGTGCGGCTTAAGCAATATACCGCGGAGCAACTGGATGTACAACCAGATTATTTTGAGAATTTCTCAGAGACAAACCCACAGGAGATTCAACTCATCGGTCTTAAACATATCAACCTAAAAAAAGTCTCTAAAAAAATTGCTGATGCTCTTTGGGAAAAAGATACTGGTGGGATTTCCAAAGAAGAAATTAAGGAGAACGAAAAAACGCTTGAGGAAGCCACTTTTGTACACCTCCATAATCACAGTCAGTTTTCTGTACTACAATCTACCATTGCCGTATCGGATTTGGTAAAAGCCGCAGCCGATTTTCAAATGCCGGCCGTTGCCATAACGGATCATGCCAATATGATGGGAGCATTTCATTTTGTAAAGGCGGTAAAGGCGCATAATGCCACGGTAGCGCAAAAGAATGCGGAAGCGACCGAAAAAGGCGAAGAAACCAACTCAAGAGAAATAAAACCGATTATTGGTTGCGAGTTTTTTGTTTGCGAGGACCATACCAATAAAAGTGTTAAGGACTACGGCTATCAAATCGTGTTATTGGCCAAGAACAAAAAAGGCTACCATAATTTGGCTAAAATGTCCTCCATTGCCTATACGGACGGATTCTACTACGTACCCCGTATCGATAAAAAAATAATCCAACAATATAAGGAAGACATTATAGTACTCACTGGAAATCTCTATGGCGAAGTTCCAGGGAAGGTTTTGAACGTGGGAGAAAATCAAGCGGAAGAAGCATTATTGTGGTGGAAAGAACAATTTGGAGACGACCTGTATATGGAAATTATACGGCACGGACAGGAGGATGAGGACCGGGTAAACCAAGTATTGATTGATTTTGCCCGCAAACATCAGGTAAAAATGGTGGCGACCAACAATACCTATTATTGCGCCAAAGAGGACGCTGACGCCCACGATATTCTATTATGCGTAAAGGACGGGGAAAAACAGTCCACCCCTATTGGAAGGGGACGTGGCTATAGGTACGGGTTACCCAATCAAGAATACTATTTCAAGTCCCAGGACGAGATGCGGGAACTCTTTAAGGACCTTCCAGATGCCATTCTGAACCTTACTGAAATCATTGATAAAATTGAACCTTTTGAACTGGCGCGGGATGTACTCTTACCAAAATTTAATATTCCAACGGAGTTCAAAGTTCCCGAAGATGAGGCTGATGGTGGCAAGCGAGGTGAAAATGCCTACTTGAGGCACATCACTTATGAAGGTGCCAAAAAGCGATATTCAGAAATTACTCCGGAAATTAAAGAGCGAATTGATTTTGAACTTGGACACCATTAAAAATTCCGGTTATCCTGGTTACTTTTTAATTGTAGAGGATTTTATACGCGAAGCCAGAAATATGGATGTTTCCGTAGGTCCCGGTCGCGGTTCTGCAGCCGGTTCCGTTGTGGCCTACTGTCTAAAGATTACAAATATAGACCCGCTTAAATACGATTTGCTATTTGAGCGATTCTTAAATCCGGATAGGGTATCCATGCCTGATATTGATATCGATTTTGATGATGAAGGACGGGGTCGAGTGATGGATTATGTTATAAAAAAATATGGAGCCAATCAAGTAGCGCAAATCATCACTTACGGTACCATGGCCGCAAAGTCTTCCATTAGGGATACGGCGCGCGTGTTGGATCTTCCTTTAGGTGATGCGGACAGGATTGCGAAGTTGATTCCCACCATGTCCAAACTAGGAAAGATTTTTGGACAGTCCGATGCCGATTTAAAGAAGAAATTCCGTGCCGAGGACTATGAAAAGGTAAATCAGCTACTCAATATACATGACGGTGATGACCTAGAAGGGCAGACCTTAAAAATGGCCAGGACCTTGGAAGGTTCTGTGCGGAATACGGGTATTCATGCTTGTGGCGTAATCATCACACCTAGTGATATTACCGATTTTGTGCCCGTTGCCACTGCAAAAGATTCCGATTTATACGTTACTCAGTTTGACAACTCTGTGGTAGAAAGTGCCGGGTTGTTGAAGATGGACTTCCTTGGGCTAAAAACCCTTACGTTGATCAAGGACACCGTAAAAATTGTTAAGGCAAAACATGGTATCGATTTAGTGCCAGATGATTTTCCTTTGGACGACGAGAAAACTTACGAACTCTTTCAACGTGGAGAAACGGTTGGGGTTTTCCAATATGAATCCCCGGGAATGCAAAAGCATATGAAGGACCTGAAGCCTACCGTGTTTGATGACCTCATCGCCATGAACGCTTTGTATAGGCCGGGGCCAATGGAATATATACCCAGCTTTATCGCCCGTAAACACGGCACGGAAAAGATTAGCTATGACCTTCCCGATATGGAAGAGTACCTGAAAGAAACCTATGGTATTACGGTATATCAAGAGCAGGTGATGCTTCTTTCCCAAAAGCTGGCAGGATTCTCCAAAGGTGATGCCGATGTTTTAAGGAAGGCAATGGGGAAAAAGATTTTTGCTTTACTACAAAAATTAAAGCCCCAATTTCTGGATGGTGGTGAAAAGAATGGACATCCAAGAGAGACTTTGGAAAAGATCTGGAAAGATTGGGAAGCATTTGCAGCTTATGCCTTTAATAAAAGCCACTCCACATGCTACGCCTATATCGCCTATCAAACGGCATACTTAAAAGCCCACTACCCTGCCGAGTATATGGCCGCGGTTTTGAGTAATAATATGAACGACATTAAACAGGTAACCTTCTTTATGGAGGAATGCAAGCGCATGGGTCTGGAAGTATTAGGTCCGGATGTGAATGAATCTTACTATAAATTCGCCGTTAACAAAGAAGGGGCGGTTCGTTTTGGTATGGGCGCCATTAAAGGAGTGGGACGTTCTGCAGTGGAAACCATCGTAGAGCATCGGAAGAAAGATGGAAGCTTTCGCTCGGTTTTCGATTTGGCAAAACGAATAGATTTACGATCTGCGAACAAAAAGGCATTTGAAAATTTGGCAGTTGCAGGTGGTTTTGATTCCTTCGGAACAACCCATAGGGCACAGTATTTCCATGATGAAGGTGACGGAATAACTTTTTTGGAAAAGGTAATTAAGTCGGCCTCAAAATATCAAGAGAACAAAAATTCTTCCCAAATGGACATGTTTGGAGGAATGAGCGAAGCAGAAATTCCTGAACCTGTAGTACCACCATGCGAGGAATGGGGAACCATGGAGAAGCTCCGTAGGGAGAAAGAGGTCGTAGGCATTTATATTTCAGGACATCCATTGGATGATTTTAAGACTGAAATAAATGCATTCTGCAATGCCGGGGTCTCTACCTTAAACGAATTGGAAAACTATGTAAATAGAGAGCTTTCATTTGCCGGTGTAATTACAGACGTGCAGCATAGGGTCTCCAAAAACGGTAAAGGTTGGGCATCTTTCACCATGGAGGATTACACGGATTCCTATGAGTTTCGGATTTTTGGCGAGGAATATTTGAAGTTCCGCCATTTTCTAATGATCAATTCATTTGTCTATTTAAAGGTGTATGTTCGGGAAGGATGGACTAACAGGGAAACCGGCAAAAAAGGTGAACCTAGATTGCAATATAACAGCTTTATGCTTCTTCAAGAAGTAATGGAAAACTATGCCAAAAAACTGACCATAAAACTAAATATAGATGAACTTAAAACTGAGGGTATACATCAACTAAAGGACACCTTGGTTTCCCATAAAGGAAATCATCCTTTAAACTTTGTAGTCTATGAAATGGAAGAACAGATTAAAGTGAATCTATCCAGCAGAAAACAAAAAGTTCAGATCTCGAGTGAACTCTTGCAGCTGCTTGAGGAAAACCAAGTACATTATAAGTTGAACTAGGTCTATTGATAACTTGTTGAAGCAATTAACTTTATATAAGCAACATTGATAGCTATATAGTTAAAACGAATATTATTGAGGTAAGGAAAGAGCCAATTATTTGACTAACTTTGCGTAACCGATAAAAGTAAATAAAATGGCATTAGAAATAACAGACGCTACTTTTGACGAGGTAGTATTAAAAAGTGATAAACCGGTAGTAGTGGATTTTTGGGCAGCTTGGTGCGGTCCTTGTAGAATGGTTGGTCCAATTATAGACGAGGTTAGCAACGATTACGAGGGCAAGGCAGTTGTAGGAAAAGTGGATGTTGATGCTAATCAAGAATTTGCTGCGAAGTATGGGGTAAGAAATATTCCAACCGTACTGGTTTTCAAAGGCGGCGAAATCGTAAGCAGACAAGTTGGTGTTTCACCTAAGAAAGCTTATACTGACGCAATCGACGCAGTACTATAAACAATAAATTAAGATTATTTAAATATGAGACCCGACTTATGTCGGGTCTTTTTGTTTTAATTGATGTCTTAACTAGAACCTAAGTATTCGTTAAATCTTTTAGGTTTTCAAATCGCTTCAAAATCATCTTTCCTATCTTTACTGGAATGAACCTACAGTCCGAATTAAATAACGCCACCCTTTTTCAAAACCTAGAGCTTTTGGCCAATCAAGTGGTGGAAGGCTTTATAAGTGGCATCCATAAGAGTCCATTTCACGGATTTTCGGCAGAATTTGCGGAACATAAAATTTACAATAACGGAGAAAGCACCAAACACATAGATTGGAAACTTTTTGCAAAGACCGATAAGCTCTATACAAAAAGATATGAGGAGGAAACCAATCTAAGATGCCACATGATTTTGGACAATTCCGCCTCTATGTACTATCCGCAAGTAAAAGAGTTAAGTATTGGCAACTTGAACAAAATCGGATTCGGGGTGCTTGCCATAGCGGCTTTAATGAACGTATTGAAAAGACAGCGAGATGCGGTTGGCCTGAGCATTTATTCCGACGCATATAATTATTACTCCCCTGAAAAAGGTAGTGAAAGGCACTTTCAGATGCTGTTGGCCAAACTTAATGAAATTAGCACGGCAGACTCCCCGCCAAAAGAAACGGCAACATACACCTATCTGCATCAAATTGCAGAGAAAATAAAGCGAAGAAGCCTTATTTTCTTATTTACGGATATGTTTCAGACAGAAAAATCCGATGCGGAGCTCTTTGAGGCACTACGTCACTTAAAGTACAATAAGCACGAAGTGGTACTTTTTCATTTGTTGGATAAGGAAAAGGAATTGCATTTCAACTTCGAAAACACACCGAAGCGCTTTCTGGATGTAGAGACGGGTGAGCATTTGGATTTATATGCCGATAATATTAAGGAGGCTTACGAGAAAGAACTCAATTCGTTCACTACAGACATTAAACTTAAGTGCGCCCAATATCGCATTAAATATGTTGATGTGGATATTAATTCCGATTTCTCTACCGTTTTAAACACGTTTTTGACGGAACGCCAGAAATTTTTATAGCTGAATCTTATTTTTAAATAAAATAGTTTGTGCAATTGAATAAGCAATGTATATTTGCACACGCTAAACGCCACGGTCTGGTAGTTCAGTTGGTTAGAATACCTGCCTGTCACGCAGGGGGTCGCGGGTTCGAGTCCCGTCCAGACCGCAAGTAAACAAAGGGCTTCCGAGAAATCGGAAGCTTTTTTATTTTTAGGTTGCACGTAGATTGCACGCAATTGGGATTTTAAATTTTATGCGTTGACATAAACAATTATATGGTGGAATGGCCGGCCATGAAAGCTTCAGAATTAACGCCAATAGGTGCGAAAGTCCGAGTATCTAAGCCTTTGCAAGAAAAAGCCAAATTTTTTAAAATAGACCTTTTAGTTTGGGCGCAACAAAAACACAACATTTAATCTAAATTTATTTTCAGGCGATGTAGTTCAAATCACATCTAAAGTGAACAACTATTAATCAGAGGGTTCTTGGTTCGAGCCCAAGTGGAATAGCCTTAGATACCGGATGTCATTTTATATCGAAACCCGCTTTTATTTACTGTCGCTCTTATGTCGTGCTTTTTAGAGAATGATTAAATTCATATAAATCGTAGTAAATTTTCAAAGTAAGAATTAGTGGAACTACTAAGATTAAAATCGTTACTATAACATAAAGATAGGTGTTAAGAAAACAGAAATAACCTACACTATATTATTACCACTCACCGATTACAAAAATTTTAAACGTTCAGTTTCGACAAATCTCCGTCGGCGTTCTTTTTCTACGCTTTCCTAGCCTCTCGCTAATCCTTCCGTTCTTGCTTCCTCTCTTCTTTGCTTTTTCCCTTATCTGCCCCTTCAATGGCATCTTCAAAGTCAACATCGTCGTCAAAGACGCCTTTAAAAGCTTGAATCCAAGCATTTTTAAAAATACCCATTACGGTAGGTACAATTTTTGGGCCTACCGAATTTAAATCACCTTCGATAGGAACCTTGGTAGCCAACGTATTTTCCTTATGATTTTTGAGTATGAACTTAAAGAAACCGACGAAGCCTTCCCAAAGTTTTTCTCCGAATGAATCTTCCTTACTATTTAATTTCGAATCTTTTAAAATCGGCTTTATCGATCCCTTGAGAAATCCATCCGCAATTGCTACCTCCGCAAAAACTTCGAAAGTACCGCTCTCAAAATCTATTCCCGCATAGTGGTTAGTGAAATCATTCAACGCCGTTGCACTTGCACCTTCTAACGAAACGGCTATATCCATATCCGGAATTTCCTTGACGAGGTTCATTTTTCCATCCATTTTCATTCTTCCATTGCCGATGGAAGTTGCGGTGGCATGTACATTCGATGGTAACGTCAGTTCCTGCTCAACAATATTTCTTAGGTTTGTTGCATCCAAATTAAAATTGGTAAGGTTAAGGTCTATATTCGGGTCTGCTTGAAGTTCGACGAAAGCCAATGTTCCGTCAATTACTTTAAAACTGTTTATATCGATGGGCACAAGGTCAGTAAGCGCCTTTGACCAATCTTCTACTTCGACTTCCGTGCTATCCTGTTGGTCTTCAAAAACGTAAATTATTTTTGGGCGGGTCATTATTATTTCGCTCACGATTTTTCCATTGAACAACGATTTCCATTCCACGGAAATATCGGTCTTCTCAAAATCTAGGAATGGGACATTTGAGCCGACATTCACTTTGTTTAGGTAAAGCCCATCAATGACATATGCGCCTCGTATCAGTGCAATATCAATATCTTCTACTTGACCGTAATATCCTGGAATATCAGCCAAAACCTTATTAACATATCGTTTTACGATTGTAGGCAGAAAAAGACGAAAAAGAAGTAGCATTACTATTATGGTTAAGGGCACTAAGTAGCGTTTGCGCTTATAAAACCGCTTGGTAGTAGATTTCTTCATTTTCATAATCCGAATTTAAAAACACTGTATTAAATAAAAACTCTTAATAAATAAAAGTATTGTTAGCAAATGGAAATTAACGTTTGCTTTAAAATATTCGTAAATCCTCGTATTTCCAAACAAAAAAGTTTTCGTTATTAAATTTACTGTAAAAAATTTGGAGCTACTTGGTTTAGAAGTTCTTAAGCTAATAAAAAGTTGCTTTGTGTTAGTCGTATTACCCAAGTGTCTATAGCTTTGACGCAGAAATCTAATAGCATTAACTTCCTTCCGGCAGAAAGTCGGTTGAGATTAAACTTAACATATATTTGGAACACATGATACTATCCACCTTTTCAAAATGTCTCTTAATTTCTACCTCGATTATTCAAGAGGTAGATTTGATAACTACTACGAATTGGAGCCCTAATTACGTAGTTGCCATAATTTCAGGAGTTATTTTAGCATTGGCCTTTCAGCTAATCTTAACCGCTTTGTCCATAGCTATCGGAATCTCAGCCGTCGGGGATATGAAACAGAAATATGTTAAAAATAAAGTGGGATCAAACGATGCAAACGAAAATGGGGTTAGGGATGAGTATGAATTTGATCAGGATTATTCTTCTGGAACTTCTTTGGGTGTCAAAATCACATCTGCTTTTGGGATTTGGAGTGTTATTACTACATGCCTTTCTTTATTCGCGGCAACTGCTATCGCCGTAAGAATGAGTATCGTCAGTATAGATGGGACGGATATAGCGACCGGACTTGTAATTTGGGCCTTATTTTTCATTATTCTCTTTTATCTGGAAATACGAATAGCCAACACCGTTATTGGAGGACTAATAAATACTGCGCTATCGGGTCTTCGTGGAACTACCAACGCTATTAAGGATGCTTTGGCTCCATCAGACACCTCGAAAATGAATAAGGTAATTGATAGTACAGTCTCGCGTATTAGAAATGAATTTAGTGATGCCATAGATACTTCTCAAATTAATGATACGGTAAACCGATTTTTTGAGACAGCCGAGCGCAAAATCCCAGATTATGATACCCTTGTTAATGATTTAGAAGGTATCGCGAAAAAATCAGGAAAGAAAAGTAATGCGGGTAAATGGATTGCAATACAGCAGGTTATTTCTAAATTAATTGACAAGAATAGTTCTGATAGTGGTAAAACGCGACAACTTAAATCCCTTCTCTCAACTGTTCAATCTAAATATGCTGCGGGTGCTAACACTTATGATAGTTTGGCCAATGTTGCGGAAGCACTTACTCCTGCAGAAAGGGAGCAAATCGATGGTTACTACAGTGATTTTAAGGATTACTTCTCTACAACCTCCGATAAAGGTTTGGATACTAAATCGATTAAGGAGACTTTGGAAAAATTATTTAAAGACCCCACCATCCTGAAAACGATGTTTGAAAATAATATCAAGGAAATTAATCGAGAGTCCATAGTTGACCTCTTAGATAAGAACTCTTCTCTAGAGCGCAGTCGCATCAATGAATATGCTGATAAAGTAGAAGAGCAAATCAACAACTTAAAGTCAGCTTATTATAAAAAGTATAACGGGGACATCGTAGGGAGCGTTGAAACAAGTATTGAACGCTTTTTCAATTCCACAGGAAAACCAGAGATTCGATATAATGCTTTAAAGGATGATTTTAGTCAGGCTCTGGATAATCCGAAGGAAAGTTTGTCCATCATTAAGAACAGATTGTCCAAAATGGATTCGGGAACTGTCAAGGCTTTATTGACAAATAACCAATATATCTCAGAAGATAATCTAGACCAAATTGTAAGCCAATTTGAATCGGCGAAGACCACTGTCTCTGAGAGAGTGAGTACTATTCAATCAGAAATTGATAGGAGTGTCGAAAATATCAAGAGGAAAGCGGTTATCAAGGCGGAACAGACGCGCAGAACCGCTGCCTCCGCTGCTTGGTGGTTGGTAATAACTGCGATTCTAGCAGCTTGTGCGGCTATTGGGGGTAGTGCAATTGCAATCTAGATTATGGAACTTTAAAAATGAAGGCATCATCTTTATCGACTTGATGCCTTTTTTATGCCCTTTTTTTCTTTAAAAAATTCTCGATATAATTTTTACGATACTCCGAAGGAGTGGTGCCAAATTCGTCTTTAAAGATTTTAGAGAGATAACTATTGCTTGTCAGCCCAACTTGGTGTACAATTTCGGATAGACTATATTCCGTATTTAATACCAGCTCTTTTATCAAGTCCAATCTTACTTTTTGTACATAATTATTTACGGTTAGACCATAAAGCTTTTGAAAACCCTCTTGTAATTTGTTCGTATTTAATCCAACTTCTCTTGCAAGGGATTGAATGGTATTGAGCTCTGAAATACGTTCTTTAATGATTTGCGCTGCTGCTTCAATTTGTTTTAATTCCGTAATTCTCAACACACTTCTATCCGAGACATCTCGAATGTCATCCTCATATTGTATGATTTGTTCCGTCAACATCTGATAAGCCTTACCTTCAAGAAATAATTTTTTTAAAAAATCCTTTCCTTCGAATTCTTGCATTTCTCGAAATACGTCCGCCAACTTTAAACTATAGAATCCATCGTGGTAAAAAGCTGCTTGCGCACGCACATCATTGAAAAGATCTTGAAGCTTATCATCCATAGTAACTAAGTCGCACTTAATCTTTTTTTGAAAGTCCTTCCTAGCAATTTCTACACTATTTACAATAGTGTGCACACCCTTTTTAAATCTTAAAATATGTCCGTGAAAAGAGTCGCTTGCCACGATTGCCTCTTGATATTGTTCTATATCGTGGACCTCCGAGGAATTTTCAAATCTATGGTATAAATGCCCTTCAAGACAATACAAGAATTTTAGGGGGTGGACTTTATTTATTACAAATTGAAGTTCTACATCTTCAGTAAAAACACAATCGTATTGCAATATTCCCATGCCACTCTCGAAATTGATTCCCCTAATACTCCCGGCACCCATGTGCGGAGGTATATCGAGATAGTACTCCTCACAGCTTTCTGTGTAATCAGTGTCAAAAGCATCCGCAATATCCCGGATAACTTCCTCAAGTGGTAACGATTTAACTTCAATAGATATCATAGCTTTTGCATTTGTGAGAAGGTAATAAATTTAATTAGCGCTAAAAATTTTATTTTCACTATGAATAATAATTACGACCGCTTGCTAATTAAATGGCTTTCCATGCGGAAAAATTATAAAACTTTGTTAGGTGTGCTGGTGTTTTCCTTTGATAGTTTAATGAACCCTGCGCCTAGCTTATTATTCGAATTATCCATTCTTGGGTCGGAAAGCATACACTGATGTTCAATTTTTTCGGCTATAATACTGTAATATCCAAGTTCTTCTACAACCTTGCCCGTTACCTTGTAAATCCCTTTGTTTATAATGGGATATTTCTCCGAGACATTTGGAAAATGAACCGTATCAAAGATATCCCCAACCTTATCCAGAAAGGTGCCAAAATGCATTAACCGCTTGTCGTTGGTTGGTGTTCCTTTAGCCGTGACCAAATTCCCAAAAATAATAATCTTACGATCGTTGAAATTTGGAATGTCGCTAGCCAATAATTCAGAGTCCATCTCGGTATCCAGTAATTCGAATTGTGATATCAACGGGTATCCCAGCAGTTCTATTTGGTCATAGGCGTCGATAACTAGATTCGTCGGAATGCGGGGTAGTACGAATGCCTTTTGCTCTTGTTTAAAGAGCAGAGGCTGAATAGTATTTTTATTGGCTTTTGTTAGCCTTAAATGTGCCTGCCAAGCTACTTCATGTTTATTCATACTTGTGAATCGGAAGGCGTCCAAACGAATTAGTAACATCAATTGCTCCAAACTGATTTTGACACGGTCCAAAAAATCGTTTAACGACTTGAAGGCTCCATACACCTGTCTTTCCGAGAGCAATCTCTGAACGGTTAACTTTTCCAGCGATTTTATCATTCCATATCCAAGATAAACCACTCGACCTTTGATTATATTTTGATAATCGCTGTTATTCATACAAGGCGGTTCAACAATGCCCCCGCATTTTTTTATTTCATTGATGTAGGTCTGAACGTTATAGAATCCACCTCCATTATTCAGCACTGCTGTCATAAATTCAAGTGGGAAGTAACGCTTCAAATATAGGCTTTGATAGCTTTCCACAGCGTAAGAGGCAGAATGTCCCTTAGCAAAAGCATAACCGGCAAATGCCCTAATTTGTGACCATACTTCTTCAGTGAGATTATCAGAATACCCTTTTTCCTTACAATTGGATTTGAATTTTTCTTCTATCCGAACGAACTCTCCCTTGGAACGCACTTTGCCACGCATACCACGGCGCAATATATCAGCCTCGGACAGGGTTAGACCTGCGAATTTATGGGCCACTTTAAGCACATCCTCCTGATAGACCATTACTCCATAGGTGTCGTGTAGTATTTGCAACATTACTGGGTGGGCATCTTTGCATCGGTTCGGGTCACGGTGGCGCAGGATGTACTCGTTCTTCATGCCGCCATTTGATACCCCCGGTCTTATTATAGAACTTGCTGCCACCAGACCTAAGTAGTCCTGAGTTTTTAACTTGGTCATCAATACTCTCATAGCCGGACTTTCAACATAGAAAACACCGATGCAGTTGCCCGTTTTCAATAAATTATTTATCTCAGGATCTCTTGTGAATTGCTTGTAATCTTCTATATCCTCTACATTGGCATTGGGCTGGTTATCCGCTATGATTTCGAGGGTATGCTTAATTTTTGGCAGGCCGGTTTGGCTGAGCACATCATATTTGTGAATGCCCACACTCTCTGCAATATTCATGTCAAATTGCACTGTCGGATATCCTTTAGGGGGCATGAAGGTCGCCGAAAAGTGCGTAATTGGCTTCTCAGTAATTAAGATACCACCGGCATGAACGCTTAGGTAATTAGGGAAACCATGAATCAGCTTGCCATATTTAAGAATCAATTTGAAATATTCATCGTTCTTGGAATTCCAGTTTGTACCTAGCAAGAATGAATCGATCTCATCTTTCGGCAAACCGAATACCTTGCCCAATTCCCGAACAACGGCTTTGTACTGAAATGTGACATATGTACCCATCAGCGCCACATTCTTAAACTCCTTAAATATGAATTTAGTTACCTCCTCCCTGTCTTCCCATGAGAAATCGATATCAAAGTCAGGTGGCGAATCCCTAAATTCATTAATAAAACGCTCAAAATATAAATCAAGTTCCAGCGGGTCGACGTTTGTAATACCTAATATGTAGGCCACCACGCTATTCACACCACTACCTCGACCAATATGTGGAAAATTCATTTTCTTGGCGAAGTTGATATAGTGGTAATTAATCAAAAAATAAGACACAAACTTCTTCTTGTAAATAACCGCTAATTCTTTTTCAAGCCTGACCCTTAATTCTCTGTTAGGTTGAGAAAAACGTTCTGGAAGCTTACGAAACGTTTCCTTTCTCAAAAATTCGTAATCTTCATCCAAGGAACTAAAAAAAAACTTTTGATTTTGATTTTCGCTTTGTTCATCAAAAGTGAACTTGACAGAGCATTTCGATACTAATTCATTGGTATTGTCAATTATTTTGGGGAAATCTCGAAAAGCATCTAAAAGTTCGAAAATTTGGACCATTCGTTCGCTCTTGGAACCTTGCTCTTGCTGATGAAGTTTACTCAGAACAATGTTCAGGTCAATAGCACGTAACAGCCGATGGGTGTTGAAATCGGCTTGGTTACGAAATGAAACAGCCTGCTGAACGACCATATTTTCTTGATAATCCCTATAATTGGAAAAAGGCAGTCTCTTAATGTTTTCCAAGGAAAGGCCAATGAATTCGTTCTTATTAAAGTCTGTCATTTGGAACTCTAGCACCTTCTCAAAAGGATAAATCACGAAGACATCTTCGAGATAAGGGGCTTTATTGGCAAAAACTCTTTCCTCATGAAGATGCCGGGAAAGAAACTCATTTATATTAGAAAATCCTTGGTTGGTCTTCGCCAAAAGTATAAACTGCTGGTCAATACCATTGCGAACATCCGCTCCAATCAGTGGTCTTATTTCATAATCAGCTGCCTCCCGGACAAATTCCATACAGGCCGAAGTGCTATTGATATCAGTTAGCGCAAGGAAATCAACGCCATTCGTCTTGCCCAGTTGCAAGAGTCCGGAAACATCGATGGTTCCATAACGGAGCGAATAATATGTATGACAATTTAAATACACTACTGCCTTCGGTGTGCTAGAACTATTGGAGGCTCCCCATTGAAAGGATTTCTGTTACTGCGAATACTTTTGGCGTCGATGGTTGAGGCCCTCATAATGCTGCTTGCCCCAAATCGATTTCGTATGTGATCCATAGAACTATAGAGGTTCTGCAAGTACTCTTCCTCATCGAACATATCCATTTGATGGTTACCCTGAACTAGATGTGAAACCTTTATCCCTAAAAGACGAACCAAGATTCTACGATTGTACAATGATTTGAAAAGCTCCTGTACGGTAGCTATAATCTTGTGGTCGGAGTTGGTGTATGGAATGCGTTTTTGCTTTGAATATGTTTTCATATCCGAATATCTGATACGCAGTGATATGCATGCCGTTTGGCGATTATCCATCCGTAGTTGGTAGGCTACTTTTTCGCTCATTGCTATTAAAGACTCCTTCATCAATTGCAAGTCGATAGTGTCCCTTTCGTAAGTTCTCTCCGTGGATGTTGATTTCCGCTCGTTATACGGTATAACGCGGGAAAAATCAATGCCTTGAGCACGTTGCCAAATTGTGGTTCCATTTTTACCCAACACCGAGGTTATTGCTTCAACGGGCATTTGTTGGATAGTGCGCACCTCGAAAATTCCTAAATTCCGAAGACTCTGTGCGGATGCTTTTCCGACCATTGGAATTTTCTGGATGGACAACGGGGCTAAGAAGGATTTTTCTAATCCGAAGTCGATTTTAATCTGGTTATTTGGTTTTGCCTCTCCCGTAGCGACTTTCGATACCACTTTATTTTGGGAGAGACCAAAGGAAATGGGCAAACCTGTCTCAGTAATAATCTTGGCTCTTAGCTCTTTTGAAAATTTATAGGTACCGAAGAATTTATCCATTCCGGTCAGGTCTACGTAAAATTCATCAATGCTCGTCTTTTCGAAGAGCGGCACTTCACTTCTGATAATATCAGTGACCAAATTCGAATAGCCACTATAGACACCGGAATCTCCACGAATACAAACAGCCTCTGGACAAAGAAACTTGGCCATTTTCATCGACATACCCGAACGGATACCATAGGCCCTGGTCTCGTAACTGCAAGCGGCGACCACGCCTCTATCGCTTAACCCTCCAACTAGCAAAGGTTTTTTTAGTAAACTGCTGTCCCTCAAACGTTCGCAGGAAACGAAGAAGGTATCTAAGTCAAGATGTAAGATTGCATTATTCATAAAATTGGAAAATATCCAAATATATGGAATTATTCCAATAACATTAAATGCCCAAGTACTTTTATAAATAATTTTAGAGAGTCCTTATATCGCTCCCATAATTGATGGATGGCTACAATTTTTGAAAATGAAAATTTCTAGTTACAGGATTCTTGTCGTATAAATAATCCCTAAACTCCGATTGATCTTTGAACTGAGTTCTTTCGATAACCGTTTCTTCTATTGAAATTATGAAATTCTCCTCCTCGAAACACCAAGGGCTGACATTAATTGTTGCATTCTCATTGCAAAATATAAAGTAAGTCTTATTTTCTAAAGATTTATTTATTTCGAGCTTACGCCCTACAGTAGGCACTTCATCCTTAGCTAGAATTAATGAGCAACGGTCGCAGAACCGCAAAATCTCATAAAACGATTCCGCTTTGGATTTTGTTAAACCAAAGTGTTTCCGACAGTCCTTACGAAATTCATCTTGAGAATCTAGAAATTTTTTGGCCTTAGCATGTTTATCCCTTAAATCTCCGTAAAGAAATTCAAGATGATTTGACACTAACATGGCACTCCATAACGATTTACTCCGCGCGTGTCTGATTACACGTTCACAGCGGAGGAGTACTTGCTTGACCGTTGCATTATCCTCTGTAAAATCCAATGGCACTCCGAGGGCCGACAGATATTTTTTTTCCTCAAAATTAAGTTGTTGGTCGTCATGTTCGATAACGGCTATGATAGTTTCAAGCCAATTCGCTGGTCTAAACTTATGCTTTAGTTGCTCTGCGATTTTGCCCGCCAATAAGCCATGGGCGGCTTGATATATAATATGTAAACCTTCTGAGGATTTTCTAACTATCATTTCGGTAATTTAAATCTCATCAAATGTAGTGTCTAGGTCATCGAAAGATTAAATCATTTGCTTAAAAACTTGACATATTCGCATCCTTTTAAAAGATATCGGATTGCTAGCATTATGTCATTTTATAAAATCTAATCGGTAGTCGTAGTCTTCAAACATTCAAATTTTGATAAATCTCAGGAATATTGAAGATTGTAAAGCGTTTTGAGTAGTAAAATCTTGTTACGATAAACCTCCTGTAAATTTTTTGTCTACTCTATTTCTAAAATTAGCTATTGAACTTTTCGATAAATTAAAATATGTGATTT